>NZ_LT627734.1:0-1200000 GCF_900100865.1 Candidatus Aquiluna sp. UB-MaderosW2red | reverse complement strand
ACAGATGGAATGCCTTGAGCTGCCAAAATCATGGTTGGCACGGTCGCAATCAGCAGCAACTCGATAACCCTCGGCTTGGTGAGCGCGAAATAAGCTCGCAGCTTGGTTAGAAAGCTCCTGCGAGCCGGGGTTTGAGTGTCTAGAGCCATTGTGAAATAAGTCTAACTCCCAGATGCTGAGAATTTCCCAAGGTATAGACTTCCCTCAAAGCTTGGGGCACTGTGGCCTCTTAAATCCCCCTTTTGAAAAACCAAAAAAAGTAAGGAATTCTCAATTGTTAGAATGGAATGAGCTCGATGACCTGGCGGTAAAAACGGCAAAAGTACTAGCCGCAGACGCCGTAGAAAAAGTGGGTAACGGACACCCCGGCACTGCTATCAGCTTGGCACCAGCTGCCTATTTGCTCTTTCAGAAGGTCATGCGTCACGATCCCAAGGATGACCAATGGGCCGGTCGTGATCGTTTCATCCTCTCTGTAGGACACTCTTCACTAACAATCTACAATCAGCTCTTCATGGGCGGTTTTGGGTTGGAGAAAGCCGACATCGAAGCTCTTCGCACTTGGGGTTCCAAGACTCCAGGCCATCCCGAATTTGGCCACACTCACGGGGTGGAAATCACCACGGGGCCGCTAGGTCAAGGCATTGCATCCGCAACGGGTTTTGCAATGTCGCAACGCTTCGAGCGCGAACTTTTTGACAACGACACACCAGCCGGTTCATCTCCCTTTGACCATTTTGTGTATGTGATTGCCGGAGACGGGGATGTGCAAGAGGGCGTGAGTGCCGAGGCTGCCTCTATTGCCGGACATTTGGGGCTGGGCAATCTAGTGGTTATTTATGACGCAAATCAGATTTCCATTGAGGACGACACGGACATCAGTTTCACCGAGGATGTGGCTATGCGTTATCGCGCCTACGGTTGGGAAACTATTGAGGTTGACTGGAGAAACAACGGAGCCTATCAAGAGGACGTTCACGCCCTTTTTGAGGCAATAAAAAAAGCCAAGGCAAATACTGAGCAGCCAACCTTCATAACACTTCGCACAATAATTGGCTGGCCTTCGCCTACCAAACAGAACACTGGAAAAATCCACGGTTCCAAGCTCGGGGCTGAAGAGCTCGCCGGACTCAAGGTTGCGTTGGGCTTTGACCCCGAAAAGAATTTCGAGGTCTCTGCCCAAGTGCTGGAACACACCCGCAAGCTGGTTGCAAAAGGCGCTGCGGAGAGAATTCATTGGCAGAAGAGCTTTGACGCTTGGGGCGAGGCAAATCCCGAGGGTGCCAAGCTCTTTGCAAGACTCCTAAAGGATGAATTGCCGGAAGGCTTGGAAGCGGTCTTGCCAGCGTTTGAGCCTGGGACTGAGATTGCCACTCGAGCCGCTTCCGGCAAGGTAATTAATGCAATAGCCAAAATTATGCCCGAATTATGGGGCGGGTCTGCCGATCTAGCGGAGTCAAATAATACCTCCATCGAAGATGGCGGATCTTTTGTGCCATCCAAGTATCAGGTTTCGGCTTGGACCCCCAAAGCCGCTGGGCGCATCTTGCACTTTGGGGTGCGCGAGCACGCCATGGGCGCGATCCTTTCGGGTATCACCCTGTCTGGTCACACCAGGGTTTTTGGCGGCACATTTCTAGTGTTCTCGGACTACATGCGGCCAGCAGTTCGTTTGGCAGCGCTTATGGGAGTCCCGGCAATTTACGTCTGGACTCACGACTCGGTCGCTCTTGGCGAAGATGGCCCCACCCATCAGCCCGTTGAGCACCTAACTGTCCTTCGAGCAATACCAAATCTCGCGGTAGTCAGACCGGCCGATGCCAATGAAACCTCACACGCCTGGTTGCAGGTACTCAGGCGCAAATCAGGACCCGCGGGAATGATTTTGACTCGTCAGAACCTTCCAGTACTTCCTCGTGGAAACGGCTATGCACAAGCCAGTGAGGTTTCCAAGGGCGGTTATGTTCTAGTCGACGGGTCAAAACCGAAGCTCGATTTGATTTTGGTTGCTTCCGGCAGTGAGGTTCAATTCGCTGTGGCCGCTCGGGAAACACTCGAGGCCCAGGGGATATCTACGCGGGTGGTTTCAATGCCTTGTGTTGAGTGGTTCGATGAGCAATCTACTGAATACAGAAATCAGGTTCTACCAAAGTCGGTCACTGCTCGAGTATCTATCGAAGCAGGCTTAACTATTGGCTGGCGCGGAATTGTCGGCGATGCCGGTATCAGCATCGGGATTGATCACTACGGAGCATCTGCCGACTACCAAACCCTTTATCAAGAGTTTGGAATCACCACCGAAGCCGTCGTTGCGGCCGGCACAAAGCTTTTTGAAGGAGAGAATAAATGACTAATCCACTAAAGACCCTGACTCAAAACGGCGTTTCCATCTGGCTAGACGATCTATCTCGTGAGCGAATTCAATCTGGGAACCTTGCCAAGATGATCAGCGAATACAGCGTGCGCGGGGTGACCACCAACCCCACCATTTTCGCGGCCGCACTCAAGGGTGCGAGCTACCACGAGGCCATTGCCTCAGAAGCTATGGCCGGCCACGATGCAAGCACGGCGATTGCAAACATTACCTCGAGCGATGTCGCCGCAGCATGCGATATCTTTTTGGAGGTTTATGAGCAATCAAACGGGGTTGATGGTCGAGTTTCAATTGAGGTGGAACCGAAGCTCGCCCATGATGCGAAGGGCACTATCAAGCAGGCGCTAGAGCTCTACGAGCTGGTTGGGCGCGAGAACGTAATGATCAAGATCCCTGCGACTAAGGCGGGACTCGAGGCAATTGAAGCAGTGACCGCAGCCGGAATCAGCGTGAACGTTACTTTGATTTTTTCGACGCTTCGCTATAACCAAGTCATAGATGCCTATTTTGCCGGCCTAAAAAAGGCCCATTCCGAAGGCAAGAATCTGGCCAAGATTCATTCGGTGGCGTCCTTCTTTGTCTCTCGGGTCGACACCGAGGTTGATAAAAGACTTGAGGCCCTTGGTCGAGAAGAACTAAAGTCTCAGGCTGCCCTGGCTAACGCCAGACTCGCCTACCAGTTATTTCTAGACCGATTCTCTAGCGCTGACTGGCAGAAGCTCAGTGACCTCGGAGCTCGACTGCAGCGACCGCTGATGGCCTCAACTGGAGTCAAGGACCCAACTCTTGATGACACTCTGTATGTGACCCAGCTGGTGTCTCCGGACCTAGTAAACACGATGCCAGAAAAGACCATGATGGCGACCTTTGAGCACGGCATTATTCCGGATGACTCAATCCGCAACCAAGTTGAGTCAGCCGTGGCATTCATGAAAAAACTCTCCGATGCCGGAGTCGATTTTGACGATGTTACCGAGTTGCTAGAAAAAGAAGGCGTTGAAAAGTTCATCGTTTCTTGGGATGAGCTAGTTGCAACCGTGGAGCAAGCTTTAAAGGAATCCAATTGAAGTTACAGCTCTCAAAGCAGTTAGAAAACCAACTCTTAGAGACAGTCAAAGGCCTCATTGGAGATTCAATAGCCTCCCGAATCAGAGCAAAGGACTCGAGCATTTGGGGAAGCGCCGCTGAATCGGAAGCTCGTAATCGATTGGGTTGGGTCGAATCTAGCGAAACCTCGCTCGAGCTGATTCCTGAAATTCTAATTTTGCGCGATGAATTCAGAGCTTTGGGCCTGAATAGGGTCGTGCTTTGTGGGATGGGGGGTTCGTCTCTTGCGCCCGAGGTAATAACCAAGACCTCTAATGTGGCGCTCACTGTGCTTGATTCAACCGCCCCAGACCAGGTGGCCGCCGCTCTGAATCAACTTGCCACGACAGTTGTGGTGGTGTCTTCAAAGTCAGGCTCTACTCTAGAGACTGACAGTCAGAAGCGTGCGTTTGAAACCGCTTTTCGGAGCGCAGGTATTGATCCAAAGACCAGAATTGTGATTGTGACCGACCCGGGCTCCCCGCTTGATCTCGATTCACGTGAGGCGGGTTACCGAGTTTTTAATGCGGATCCAAATGTTGGCGGCAGGTATTCGGCGCTGACCGCTTTTGGGCTGGTGCCCTCAGGCTTGGCCGGTGCTGACATAGCCGGGTTGATTGCTTCGGCGGCAAGATCGAATCCGACTTTGGTTTCGGACTCGCTTGACAACCCTGGTCTTTGGCTCGGGGCCGCGCTGGCTAGAAGCCCTGGAGTGAATGGCAATAAAGATAAATTTTTGATTGAATCAGATGGCTTGGCTGGTTTTGGTGATTGGGTTGAGCAGTTAGTAGCCGAATCAACTGGCAAAGAACAAAAGGGAATTTTACCCGTGGCTTTGACAGCAAGCGCCCCGGAGATAAAAAATCTTGGTAGCGACACGTTGTTGATAAAGTTTTCTTCCTTAGCTCCTGGCATTGAGGACATCACGTTCTCGGGAAATCTCGGCGAGCTGTTTTTACTGTGGGAGTATGCCACCGTAATCGCGGGTTATCTGATGCAAATAAACCCCTTCGACCAACCCAATGTTGAATCGGCCAAAATTGCATCTCGAGCTCTTCTGGACTCCCCCACGATAAATGTGGAGGCCGATTTTGTTGATGGCGGCATTTCCGCCAAGTCCTTCGGTTTTGAATTAGTCGGCAGCACCCTTAAAAGCGCGGTTGACGAGTTGCTCGAAAAAATCCAAGAAGGTAGCTACGTTGCTATTCAGGTTTACCTGAATCGCCCGGAGTATCCGCAATTTGTTGATCTCAGAGACTTGATGGCCGCAAGGACCTTGGTACCCGTAACTTTCGGTTGGGGCCCGCGTTTTTTACATTCCACCGGCCAATATCACAAGGGTGGCCCAAGGCAGGGCGTCTTTCTAATTATTACCGGGAACCACGGCATGGATCTTGAAATCGAGGGCAGACCCTTCACATTCGGCAATCTGATCTCCTCGCAGGCTCAAGGAGACGCCAGGGTTTTGGCTGAAAACGGCTTGCCGGTTCTGACTTTGGATTTTGAAGAACCACTGTCCGATCTTGCAAGACTTGTGCAGGTTATTGGTAAGTGAGTACTAACCCGCTAAGCGATTTTTCCGACCGCAGGATCCAAAAGATTGCTGGACCTTCCGGTCTGATTCTGTTCGGGGTGACCGGAGACTTATCTCGCAAAAAACTAATGCCAGCAATTTACGATCTGGCCAATCGAGGTTTACTGCCACCGGCTTTCTCGCTTGTCGGCTTTGCTCGGCGTGACTGGAGTCGAGAAGACTTTGAGAAGGTAGTTCACGATGCAGTGAAGAGTCATTCTCGAACTCCTTGGTCCGAGGAGGTCTGGCAACAGCTTGCTAAAGGGATTCGCTTTGTATCCGGCCAGCATTATGATCCATTGGCATTTGATCAATTACGCGAGACGGTAGCAGAGCTAGACCGAGTGCGAGGCACCGCCGGAAACCACACTTTTTACCTATCCATCCCACCGCGCGACTTTCCGTTAGTAATTAATCAGCTTGAGCGAAGTGGTCTGGCAAGGGCGGCAGCTGGAGAATTCCGCCGGGTGGTTATTGAAAAACCCTTCGGCTCCGACCTAAAAACCGCGAAAGAGCTCAACGAGGTAGTGGAGCGAGTCTTTCCGGCTGATTCGGTATTTAGAATCGACCACTACTTAGGAAAAGAGACCGTGCAGAATATTCTTGCACTTAGGTTCGCCAATCAGATGTTCGAGCCACTTTGGAACTCTAAATATGTCGATCACGTGCAAATTACTATGGCCGAGGATATCGGCATCGGGTCTAGAGCTGGTTATTACGACGGCATAGGCGCGGCGCGCGACGTGATTCAAAATCACTTGCTGCAACTTCTCGCGCTCACTGCCATGGAGGAACCTGAGAGCTTTGACGCTGCCGATTTGAGGCACGAAAAAGAAAAAGTGTTAGCAGCTGTGAGACTGCCGAAAGATTTAGCCAAACACACCGCGACCGGTCAGTACTCCGGCGGCTGGCAGGGCGGCGAGGAGGTGCTTGGTTTTTTGTCAGAAGAAGGTGCCAACCCCTCGAGTAAGTCGGAGACCTATGCTGCGATGCGCTTGGATGTGGATAACCCGCGCTGGCAGGGAGTTCCTTTTTATCTGCGAGCCGGCAAGCGGCTTGGCAGGAGAGTCACCGAGATTGCGATTGTCTTTAAGCGCGCTCCGCAGAAGCTCTTTGCAGAATCTCAAACGGCGCTACTTGGTGAAAATGCACTGGTGATTCGCGTGCAACCCAACGAGGGTGTCACAACCAGGTTTGGCTCAAAGGTTCCGGGACCCGCGATGCAGGTGCGCGATGTCACCATGGACTTTGGCTACGGTCATGCTTTCACAGAGGACAGCCCCGAGGCCTATGAGCGTTTGATACTGGACGTGCTCTTGGGAGAGCCCCCGCTTTTTCCTCGGCAGCGCGAAGTTGAGCTCTCCTGGGAGATCCTCGATCCAATCGTCAAGTTCTGGGAGGAGCACACCAAGCCTCAGCAGTACTCCCCTGGGAGCTGGGGGCCGCTAGGAGCAGAGCAGATGCTCGAGGTTGACGGCAGAGTTTGGAGAAGACCTTGATAGTTGACCTACCTAACACCACCACCTCGAAGGTGGCAAAGCGGATTCAAGATCTCAGAGACTCGGGAGGTGTGGTAGCACTCGGGAGGGTTCTGACCCTTTTGATAGAGACTGATTTTGAGCACATCGAAGCCGCGGTCAAGGCGGCCAATGGCGCCTCGAGGTTGCACCCCTCAAGAATCATTGTTTTAGCCGAAGATCTAGACAAACAGACACAGAGTCGCCTAGACGCTGAAATCAGGGTTGGCGGAGATGCTGGAGCCTCTGAAGTGATTATCTTGAAGGCTCATGGCCAAGCTGCGACAAGCCAAGAATCCTTGGTAATGGGATTGCTACTTCCAGACGCCCCAGTTGTTGCATGGTGGCCATCGGATTGCGAGGACAACCCTGCGAAAACGGCCATCGGCAAAATTGCGAGTCGTAGAATCACTGACTCTGCCTGCCAGAGTTCGCCCGTAGAATTTTTAAAAAGATTGGCACAGAATTATCAGCCGGGGGACGGCGACATGGCCTGGACGAGAATAACTTTGTGGAGAGCTCAAATAACAGCTCTTTATGAACAGCATTCTGACCGCCATGTAACCTCAATTGAAGTATTTGGCTCCGCGCATTCCCCCAGCGCCTACCTTTTAGCCAGCTGGCTTGAACAACACTTGGGCATCAAAGCCAAAATCAACGATGTTCTCAATGAGACTCAGGTCACAGGAATCGCGGGAGTTCGCATCGGTTTTGATGAAGGAGCCCTGGAAGTTATCAGAAGTCAAGATGTCGCTCAGATTCGGCAAATTGGCGCTCCCGATAGCTCGATCCTGCTTCCACAACGAAGCGACCAAGATTGCCTTGTTGAGGACATGAGGTTCCTGGGTGAAGATGCCGTCTACGGCCAAGTTCTGACAAAGGGATTCGGCAGTGAGCGCTGAAATTAGGGTCTTAGAAAACCCAGAGCTTTTATCATTGGCCGCCGCCTCTGAGATTGCCGGGGAAATTAGGCGAGTCCTTGAAGATAAGCCAAGAGTCAGGATCGTTCTCACTGGTGGAACCCTCGGCATTCAAATCCTGAAAGACTTGAGGGCGCTGGAGATTCCCGTCTCAAAACTAGATGTTTTTTTTGGCGATGAGCGATTTGTACCACTTGCGGATTCGGATCGAAACGAATATCAAGCGCTTGAGGCTTGGCCGGAACTTCGAACCGCCAGGCTCTTTCGTTTCCCAGACACCAACGGGACACTGGAGCTTGCCCGCGTCGAATTCGATTCGCTCATTTCCAGTGAGCTGGGGCCTCTTTATAAAGACGCGGCCGTGTTCGACATTCTGATTCTGGGTATGGGGCCAGATGGTCACATCGCATCGCTCTTTCCAGACCATCGGCACCCGGATGCTTGGATTGTCGCAGAATCTGATTCGCCAAAGCCCCCAGCGCAGCGGCTCAGCTTTAGCTATCAGGCTCTGAATCGCAGCGAAAAGGTCTGGTTTTTGGTATCTGGAAAGACCAAATCCGCCGCGACAAGAGCTGTTCTTAATGATCCGGCTTGTGAACTTCCGGCCGCAAGAATTTCGGGTATGTCGGCTACGAACTGGTTTCTAGATCTGGAAGCTAGCCGCGCGCTTTAGCCGAGGCCGCGGCGCGTTCGCGACGCTCTTTAATCGACTGCAACGCCTCCTCAAGAATATCTTGTGCTTCATCGTCGCTGCGGCGCTCTTTGACATAGGCCAAGTGAGTTTTATATGGCTCAACCTTGGCCACCAAGGGCGGATTAGCCTTGTCTACCCCTGCGGGCAAGCCACAATTGGGGCAATCAATCTCGCTTGGAATATCTTCGCTTGCCACCGTGGCCGCGTATGAAGGATGGGTTTCGTGCCCGTTAGAGCAGTAGAAACTCATTCGGATCTTTTCAACCTTATGGCCACGATCCTGCTCGCCCATTGGGCCTGCTCCGACTCTTGCTCCCCTTATAGAGGATGAGTTACTCATCCGGCCCAACCGAATCGGGTAAAGAGGCCCAGGGTCACGATAACAATTAGCCAAACCAAGGCCAGCACGATTGTGATGCGGTTTAGGTTTCGCTCAGCGACTCCAGAGGAGCTCATCGTAGATGTTACGCCACCGCCAAACATGTCGGCGACGCCACCTCCGCGGCCCTTGTGTAGCAAAATCAGCATGATAAGGAGCACGCTGGTGATTGCAAGCAATACCAGCAGTGCGGTTTGAAGGGCAGCCATTTGGATCCTTTGTTTAGCGGGCGCTCGTGGAAATTATAGGACTATGTGCTTTTGGAATCGGGCAATGCCGGCAAACTCGTCGGCATCCAGTGAGGCTCCCCCAACCAAAACTCCGTCTACTTCTCCCGAAGCCAAAAAGCCTGCGACGTTGTTTGCTTTGACTGAACCTCCGTAAAGAATACGGCTATTTCCGGATTCTTGACCAAACTCTTGCGTGATTGCGGCCCTTAGGGCTTTGGCTACAGCCTCTGCTTCGGCTGGGGTCGCAACTTTGCCGGTGCCAATAGCCCAAACCGGTTCGTAAGCGATTACAAACTCGCCTAGAGTTTCGTGCCCCGATAAAGCCGCGAGCGCCTGGGCAATGGGAACCGCCGCTTGTCCTTGAAGCTCAAGTTCTTCCAGAGTTTCTCCAACGCAAATAATTGGAATAAGCCCGTTCTGCCAAGCTGCGGAGACCTTAGCATTCAAGATCTCGTCGGTTTCCGAATGATACTGACGACGTTCAGAATGACCAATCAGCACGTATTTAACGTTTAGTTTGGATAAAAACGCCCCCGAAACCTCTCCAGTGAAAGCTCCGCTTGAATGACGAGAGACATCCTGTGCTCCAAGCCCGATCTTAAATTTCTCGCTCTCAATCAGTGTCTGAGCGGTCCTGAGGTCGGTAAAGGGAGGAAACACTGCAACCTCGGCCTTTTCATAATCGTGTTTGGCATCATCGAGTGTCCAGCTCAGTTTCTGTATCAGAGCAATCGCTTGGAAATGGTCGAGGTTCATCTTCCAGTTTCCTGCAATTAGGGGTACGCGACTAGTCATTTAGGACCTCCAGCCCGGGTAGGTGCTTGCCTTCAAGAAATTCCAGGCTGGCGCCTCCGCCAGTGGAAATGTGTCCAAATTTACTTTCATCAAAGCCCAGAAGTCGAACTGCCGCAGCTGAGTCCCCTCCGCCGACCACTCCGAGCCCATCGAGGTTGCTGAGTGCATGCGCGACCGCCCTGGTGCCGCCAGCAAAATTCGCAAATTCAAAGACCCCCATTGGGCCATTCCAAAAGACTGTTTTTGATGATGAGACGGCTGCCGCAAAGGATTTTGCAGACTCAGGCCCAATGTCTAACCCGATGCCCGATTCCCCGAAACTCGTGGACTCGATCTTGTCGAAGGCGACAACTTCGAACTCTGCATCCGGGGCAAATGAAGATGCCACCAAAATATCAGTAGGCAAAATTACTTCCACACCGAGCGCTGCAGCTTGCTCCAAAAAGATTTTTACCGTTGCTATTTGGTCCGACTCCAGAAGGCTCTTCCCCACCTTATGCCCCAACGCCGCTAGGACTGTGAAGACCATGCCACCGCCGATTACGAGTCGGTCAACCTTGGGCAGCAGATGCCCAAGCACCCCTAGCTTGTCGGAAACCTTTGAGCCACCCAAGACCACTGTGTATGGCCGAACTGGATCATGGGTTAATTTATTCAATACCTCTAATTCGGACTCAATCAATCCCCCGGCGTAGCTAGGGATAATTTTTGCCAGCTCAAAAACGCTAGCCTGCTTGCGGTGAACTACTCCAAACCCATCGCTTACGAGAATTTCGCCTAGGTCGGCCAGTTTCATGGCAAACCTTTCACGCTCTTTGGGGTCCTTGCTGGTTTCGTCTTTGCTGAATCTTAAGTTCTCGAGTAAAGCGACCCCGCCGTCCTCGAGGAGCTTGGCTGCTGCCTTGGCCTGAGGGCCGACAGTGTCGTTTGCAAAAACAACTGGTTGGCCGAGCAGTTCCTCGAGCCTCAGGGCGACTGGGGCAAGTGAGAATTCCAGAATTGGCTCGCCCTCGGGTCTACCCAGGTGAGAACAAAGAATGACTTTTGCTCCAAGATCAACCAGTTTTCTGATCGTCGGAATCGAGGCTCTGATTCTTCCGTCGTCAGTAATGACACCGTTTTTGATTGGAACATTTAAATCGCAGCGCAAAATAACGCGCTTGCCAGCAAGGTCACCGGCAGCATGAAGAGTTCTAAGCATTAGAGCTTCGAGGCAACCAGTTCGGTTAGCTCAACTAAACGGTTGGAATAGCCCCACTCGTTGTCGTACCAACTTGAAAGCTTCACTGTCTGATCAATGACTCGTACCAGCCCCGCGTCGAAAATTGACGAGTGAGGATCGCCAACTATGTCGGAGGAGACGATTGGCTCCTCTGTGTAGAGCAGGATACCTTTGAGGGGTCCCTCTGCCGCCGCTTTATAAGCAGCTTTTATCTCTTCAACTGTGACGGTCGCGTCGGTTGTGATGGTTAGGTCTGTGATTGATCCCGTTGGAACTGGAACTCTCAGCGCAAAGCCATCCAGCTTGCCTTTAAGCTCGGGCATTACCAGCCCGATTGCCTTGGCGGCGCCGGTAGAAGATGGCACAATGTTGATCGCTGCAGCGCGTGCGCGTCGCAAGTCATCGTGTGGTCCATCATGCAGGTTCTGATCTGCCGTATAAGCATGAACGGTGGTCATAAGACCATTTTTAATTCCCCACTTATCGTGGAAAACCTTCGCCAATGGCGCCAAACAGTTGGTGGTGCAGGAGGCGTTGGAAATGATGTGGTGTTTGGCTGGATCGTAAAGGTGGTCGTTCACTCCGATAACAAAAGTTGCATCTTCGTTGGTCGCAGGAGCCGAGATTAAGACTTTTTTTGCCCCAGCCGCAATGTGTTTTTTGGCATCATCAGCATTAGTGAAGCGCCCAGTTGACTCAATCACGATGTCTACGCCGAGCTCTCCCCATGGCAAATTCGCTGGGTCGCGCTCAGCCAGGACTCTAATGGCTTGGCCATTAACGATGATGCTGTCGCCATCCACCGATACGGCTGCGTCAAGACGCCCTGCGATTGAGTCGTACTTCAAAAGATGAGCCAGGCTCTTAGGGTCTGATAGGTCGTTTACAGCTACTATTTCTAGGTTTGAGTTTTGGGCTAGGGCCGCACGCAAGTAATTGCGGCCAATTCGGCCAAAGCCATTAATGCCAACACGGGTCACGGGAAGTCTCCAGTTCTAAAATGGATTTACAAATGTGTTCCACGCTCCATTGGGCAGAAGTGCTCAGCCTAGCAGCAGCGACTTGCTATTCAGCTTGACCGAGGCAAACCTAGTAGCAACATCCTCGAAGTCAATAATGTTCCAGAAGGCTTTCACGTAATCGGCTTTGACATTGTGGTAATCAAGATAGAAGGCGTGCTCCCACATGTCCAGCATCAAAAGCGGCAGGGTCGCGATGGGTAAGTTGCCTTGCTGGTCATAAAGTTGACCAATCACCATTTGGTTGCCAATTGCATCCCATGCTAGGTATGCCCAACCGGAGCCCTGAATACCCATTGCGGCTGCAGTGAAGTGGTTCTTAAAAGCCTCAAATGATCCGAAGTACTCGGCAATTGCTGCGCTCAAGTCACCGGTCGGCTCTTGAGTCTCGGGAGATAAGTTTTTCCAGAAAATACTGTGGTTTATATGGCCACCCAGGTTGAAGGCAAGATCTTTTTGCAATTTCGGAAGATTGGCAAAGTCATTCGCTTCGCGAGCTTTTGCCATCGCGTCCAGCGCTGCGTTAGCACCAGTGACATAGGCCTGGTGGTGCTTGGAGTGGTGAAGCTCCATGATTTTCGCCGAGATGTGTGGCTCAAGGCTCGAATAATCGTAGGAAAGTTCCGGTAGTGAATAAGTCATTTAAATCTCTCTTTCTTATAGTGGCGAAGTCCAGGGTCGAGCGTTTTATTCCTCTATCAAATAATCGATGGCCGATTCGGTGTCCGGAATACCTAAATCCGAAGCAAGCTTGTCCGCTGTAGCCAGCAGTCTTCTGATTCGTCCAGCGATTGCATCCTTTGTCATAGGAGGGTCTGCCAAGCGGCCAAGTTCATCGAGCGAAGCCTCTTTGTGCTCAAGCCTAAGCTCGCCGGCGTATTTTAAGTGTCTGGGGGCTCTTTCGCCGAGTATCTCAAGTGCTCTTTGAACCCTGGCTCCGGCTGCAACCGCTGCCTGGGCGCTTCTTCGAAGGTTGGCATCATCGAAGTTCGCTAGTCGATTGGCTACCCCGCGAACCTCTCTTCTGGTTCTGAGGGCTTCCCACTTCTCGACCTGCTCGGTGCAGCCGATTTCGCTCAAAATGTGCGTAATTGCCTCGCCATCGCGAATCACCACGCGGTAGACATTTCTAACCTCACGGGCCTTGGCGCTGACACCCAGCCGCCTTGCAATACCCACCAATGCCATGGCGGCTTCGTTGCTTGGCGCAGTTATTTCCAAGGATGTGGTGCGACCAGGGTCGGTAAGGACCCCGTTGGCTAAAAATGCACCTCGCATGATCGCCTTGGCCTCCTCGAGGGTAGATGAGATCATGGTTGCCGGGAGCCCTCTGACCGGACGCCCTTTATTGTCGATGAGTCCAGTTTGCCTAGCGAGTAATTCGCCGTCACGCATAACGCGAATCTGATAGCCGCTGTGTTTGCGCACCCCACTCGCCCCAACAACTGAAAGTTCCGATTGGATCCCATAGAGCTCGGAGATTGCCCTCGTGAGTCGCCTAGCTAAGGTCGAAGAGTCCAGCTCTACCTCGATGGCAATTCTTCCCGAAATCAGGTGCAATCCGCCACAAAACCTCAGAATGGTGGCCAGCTCAGCTGCTCTTTCTACGCCCTTGCCGACCGGTACGCGCGCCAATTCGTCTTTGATTGCTTGCGTTATTACCAAATGTCTACTCTCTGCCTAGGTCGCGGTGCTGCACAGAGACCTTAACATCGTCTTCATCGCTAAGAATTTTTGCGATGGTGTTGGCCAATGCCACTGACCGGTGCTTGCCACCGGTGCAACCGATAGCAATAGTTGCGAATCTCTTATTTTCCTTGCGGTAACCCGTTAGGACAATCCGAAGCGTGGCCACATAATTCTCGATGAACTCTTTGACCCCGGGTTGCTCAAGCACGTATTCCAAAACCTCTGGGTCGTTGCCAGTCTTGTCCCGCAACTCTTCTTTCCAGTGCGGGTTTGAGATAAACCGCGCGTCTGCCACGAGGTCCGAATCGGCCGGTAGGCCATATTTAAAACCAAAACTCATGACGTTTATTTTGAGCCCCGAGTTAGAGGCTGAAAAAGCGTCATTCACTCTGTTTGTTAGTTGGTGCACATTCGAATCCGAGGTATCAAACACCACATCAGCACTCTCGCGAAGATTTAGCAGCTCCGCCCGTTCTTTACCGATGCCATCAAGTACTGTCCCATCTTCTTGGAGCGGGTGCGGACGTCTGACCGACTCAAATCTTTTTACGAGTGCCGAATCGTTTGCCTCGAGAAACAGAAGCCGAACGTTGATTTCGCGCTTTCGAAGTTGCTGAATATAGGTTTGTAGTTCGGTGAAAAACTCACCGCCGCGAACATCGATGATGACCGCAATCTTCGGGAGATTGGCTTTGCTAAGAGAAAACAAATCATTTATCGGACCCAATAATTGTGGCGGAAGATTGTCTATGACATACCAACCCTGGTCTTCCAGGGCGTTGCCTACGGTCGAGCGACCAGCTCCCGACATGCCTGTAACCACAAGCAGTTCAGGTTTCTTGTTCGCTTCCATCTCTCCCCAATCTGAGTCGCCTCCTAGATTATCCTTTCGGCGTGTCGCCTGGTTAGAAAAAACTTAGTTTGGTAGCGAATCTTTTATCTGTTGCGCCAATTTGGCACTAAACCCAGGCAAATCACTAATTTCCGCTATGGAAGCAACCCGGATTCGCTTGAGTGAACCGAACTTTCGCAAGAGTGCTCTCGCCTTGGCCTCGCCGAGTCCTGGAATTTCTAGCAATTGGCTGGAGATGGACTTGCTTCGCGAAGCTCGCTGGGCAGAAATAGCAAACCGGTGGGCCTCATCCCGAATTCGCTGCAACAAGAACAGCTCCTCCGATGTTCTTGGCAAAATGACCGGGTAATCGGTTCCAGCGACAAAAATCTCTTCGAGTCTTTTTGCCAGAGTCGCAATGGTGACTCCCTGGACCCCTGAATCCTTGAGAGCCCTGAGCGCGGCGTTTCGTTGAGGCATCCCACCATCGATCAGCATTAGTGCCGGGCGGTAGCTAAATTTCTCTGAGCTCTGATCATCGGCGAGATACTTCAGGCGCCTCATCAGAACCTGATAAATCGACTCGGTGTCATCCGCAGTCTCAAGATTAAACTTCCGATAATGATCTTTTTTAGGCAGGCCATCCTCGAAGACGACCATGGAACCCACGGTTCCGGTGCCACCCAAATGCGAGATGTCAAAGCATTCAATTCTTAGTGGCGCATTTTCCATCTCGAGGGCCCGCTGAATCCCGGAGAGGGCATCTGCTCGGGCAGTGAAGTCACTGGTGCGCTTGAGCTTATAAGTCTTTAGGGCGTGGGCGGCGTTCGCCCTCGCGGTCTTGGCCAGCGTTGCCTTTTCACCACGCAACGGGACTTGGATTCTTACTGCGGAGCCCCTAATTGAGCTCAACCAAGCTTCAACCTGCTTTGCGTCGGCTGGCATTTCGGGAACCCAAATGTTCTTCGGCACCTCGGTGGCCGCTAGCTTCTCGCTTGGTGTGTAGATCTCTTGCAGAACGTATTCCACCAACTCTTCATTACTTCGATCAAGCTCGAGATCGACTACCATCGAGCGGTTACCGCGAATCCTGCCGCCCCTAATAATAAATAAGGAGACAGCTGCGGAGAGCTCATCCCGCTCGAGACCTATTAGGTCGGCATCTATCGCCTCCGAAAGAACAACTGTGCTCTTCTCCAAGACCTTCTCTAAGGCTGCAACATCGTCACGATAGTGAGCGGCCAACTCGTAGTTCTCAATCAGAGAAGCATCTCGCATCTTGTCTCTGAGCACAGCCACGTGAGAATCATTGCCGGAAGCAACAAAATCTCCGAACCGCTTCGCCAGCGACTTGTGCTCTGGCTTTGTAATCCAGTCAACACAGGGCGCAGAACACTTTCCAATATCCGCCAATAGGCAGGGGCGATTTTGACGCTTCGCTCTTTGGTAAATGCCAGCCGAACAGGAGCGCATCGGATATACCTTCAATAAGGTGTCGAGTGTCTCTCTGAGTGCCCACGAGTGGGTGTAAGGCCCAAAATAGCGAACACCCTTGAGAGTGCGATTTCTGGTAATAAATACCCTGGGCACCTCATCGGCCATCGAGATGGCTAGATATGGGTAGGTTTTATCATCTCGAAAACGAACGTTGTAGGGCGGGTCGAACTCCTTAATCCATTGAAATTCGAGGGTCAGCGCATCGTATTCGGTATCGACTATGGTCCATTTAACGTCACTAGCTTTTAAAAGCATGCGCTGAGTGCGCTCATGAAGTTTTTCTAGTGGCCCAAAATAATTAGATAGCCTGGCACGAAGGTTCTTAGCTTTACCGACATACAGCACCCTGCCGGTGGCATCCAAAAAACGGTAAACCCCCGGCCTGGTTGGGATTTCGCCGGTTGCGGGTCTGAACGCCAGGTCCTTAGCCATGGTTAGCCAAGAAGCTCGCCAAGAAATTTGCCGGTGTGGCTAGCGGGTGATTTAGCAATCTGTTCCGGGGTGCCCTGAGCAACCACGAGCCCTCCCCCGGACCCACCTTCTGGGCCAAGGTCAATCACCCAATCAGCGCATCTGATCACATCAAGGTTGTGCTCTATCACAATAACGGTGTTGCCTTTTTCGACCAGGCCGTTTAGAACTAATAGAAGCTTGCGAACATCTTCGAAGTGCAGCCCGGTGGTCGGCTCATCTAATACGTAAATCGTCTTACCCGTTGATCGACGCTGCAGTTCGGTGGCGAGTTTCACTCGCTGGGCCTCTCCACCGGAAAGCGTGGTGGCGCTCTGTCCAAGGGTGACATAGCCCAAGCCAACATCAACCAGGGTGTTCAAGAATCTTGCAATCGAATTAATCGGTGCGAAGAACTCAGCCGCATCGTTGATTGGCATGTTCAGAACATCACCAATCGATGCGCCCTTGTATTTCACCTGCAGGGTCTCGCGGTTATATCGGGCACCCTTGCAGTCTTCGCACATCACGTAAACATCGGGTAAGAAGTTCATTTCGATTCGAATGGTGCCATCTCCGGAACAGGTCTCGCACCTTCCACCCTTGACGTTGAAGGAGAATCTCCCCTGCTGATAGCCTCGAACCTTCGCCTCGGGGGTCTCCGCGAAGAGAGCGCGAATTTTATCAAATACTCCGGTGTAGGTTGCCGGGTTGGATCTTGGCGTCCTGCCAATTGGAGCCTGATCTACGTGCACGACCTTGTCAAGTTGATCCAAGCCTTCGATTCGAGTGTGCTTTCCAGCAACGCCCTTGGCACGGTTTAGCTTGTTAGCAAGCACCTCGTAAAGAACATCGTTCACCAGGGAGGACTTACCTGAGCCACTAACTCCAGTAACTGCAGTCATTACCCCGAGCGGGAAATCCACGTCTACGTTTTGCAAGTTGTTCTCGCGCGCTCCAACGACTCTGATCTTGCGCTTTGGATCTACCTTTCGACGCTTGGCGGGGGTTTCAATCTTGCTTCGGCCCGATAGGTAGGCGCCGGTGGCTGAGTTCGGGTTCTTGAGAATTTCTAGGTAGCTTCCCGAGTGAACAACCTCACCACCATTCAGACCGGCACCCGGGCCGATGTCAACCAACCAGTCGGCCGCCCGAATCGTATCCTCATCGTGCTCAACAACAATCAGCGTGTTCCCCAAATCGCGCAGCTTTAAAAGGGTCTCAATCAATCGGCGGTTGTCTCGTTGATGCAAGCCGATGCTCGGTTCATCTAGCACATAGAGCACACCGGTCAAACCAGCACCGATTTGAGTTGCTAAGCGAATTCGCTGGGCTTCGCCTCCAGATAGGGAACCGGCTGCTCGTTCCAGAGACAAGTAATCCAGGCCCACGGCCAGCAAGAAATCGAGCCTGGCCCTAATCTCACGAAGCACCTGGGCGGCAATTGTGGACTCGCGCTTGGTCAGCTCTAAGCCATCAAAGAATTCGTGAGCCCTTGCGAGGCTCAGGGCAGCAACATCGTGAATCGACTTGCTGTGCACCGTCACCGCTAAAACCTCCGGTCGCAATCTTGCACCATCGCAGGCCGGGCAAGGAATTTCCCGCAAAAAATCAGACCACTTGCCTCTTGACCAGTCATTTTCTGACTCCAAATAGCGTCTTTCGATATAGGGGAGCACTCCTTCAAATCCCGAGGTGTAACGCATCTCTCGGCCAAAGCGTGAGCGCCACTTAACTTGCACTTCAAAGTCATTGCCACGCAAAATTGCGGCCTGAGTCTCTTCGGGAAGTTTCTCCCAGGGGGTGTCGAGGCTGAATTCAAGATCTGTTGCTAGACCATCGAGCAGTCTCACAAAATAGCTGTAAAGGCCCTTGCCCTGGGTCGACCACGGAAGAATTACGCCCTCGCGAATACTGCTACCAGGGTCGCCAATTACAAGGTCAACGTCAACCGCCATTTTGGTGCCAAGACCAGAGCAAACCGGACAGGCGCCAAAGGGCGCGTTAAAACTGAAGGTCCTGGGTTCTATCTCGGTTAGCGCTAAATCGTGTTCGTTTGGGCAACTGAGGCGCTCGGAAAAAGTACGGGTGCGCTTTTCATCAACAAAGTCAACCACCACCCTGCCGTCAGCCAGTTTTAGCGTGGTCTCAATCGAATCGGTAAGACGAGAAATCACCTCGGGCTTCATCGCTAGGCGATCAACAACCACGGAGATATCGTGTTTAAAGGACTTTTTTAGTGGCTTTGCCTCGCTGAGAACTATGGTCTCACCATCGACCACCGCCCTGGCATAGCCCTGGGCCTGAAGGGACGCAAAAAGATCGACGAACTCGCCTTTTTTCTGCTGCACAATTGGAGCCAGCAGTTGAAACTTCGTGCCATCGGGTAATTCCATGAGTTGATCGACTATCGCCTGGGGAGTTTGCTTGGCAATAACTTCCCCGCAGACATGGCAGTGTGGGATTCCGATTCTGGCCCAGAGCAACCGCAAATAATCATGAATCTCAGTAATGGTGCCCACAGTGGAGCGCGGGTTTCGGTTGGTTGATTTTTGATCAATCGAAACTGCGGGGCTAAGTCCTTCAATAAAGTCAACATCCGGTCGGTCAACTTGGCCCAGGAATTGCCTGGCGTAGGCGCTAAGTGATTCAACGTATCGACGCTGACCTTCAGCGAAGATTGTGTCAAAAGCAAGCGAGGATTTTCCGGATCCCGATAGTCCTGTGAACACCACCATCGCGTTTTTTGGTATCTCTAAATCTAAGTTTTTAAGGTTGTGGACTCGCGCGCCCTTGATTGAGAGCTTTGAGCCTTTGGGTGTCTTAATGGTCACTTGAGAAGTTTACGCATGGCCGGCAGCTTCCAATTGTCTAAGCTCTTTCTTAAGCTCCCCAATTTCGTCTCTTATTCTTCCTGCCAGCTCGAACTTGAGCTCGCTGGCCGCTAATTTCATCTGGGCGTCAAGGTCAAGAATTATGCCAAGAAGGTGTTCGGCGCCTTTGGCGCCGATGTCTTTGCGGCCGCGCATTTTAGGCGCTTGACCTTTGACTTTGCTGTCTTTTTTTAGTGAGTCAATCAGGGACTGGGTGTCAATTTCTTCTCGCATCAACTGATCAGTAATGTCGGCAATCTTTTTCCGAAGCGGCTGCGGGTCAATGCCGTTTTCAAGGTTATAGGCAACTTGCTTCTCGCGCCTGCGGTTGGTCTCATCGATCGCACGCTCCATCGAGTTGGTAATTCGATCGGCATACATGTGGACCTCGCCATTTATGTTTCTCGCAGCCCTTCCAATGGTCTGAATGAGCGAGGTTGTGGAGCGCAGAAAGCCCTCCTTATCCGCATCGAGAATCGAGACTAAGGAAACCTCAGGTAAATCAAGACCCTCTCTCAGAAGGTTGATTCCTACCAGCACATCGAAAAGCCCCTGACGCAATTCGCGCAGGATTTCCACCCTTCGCAGGGTGTCAACATCGGAGTGCAAGTACCTAACGCGCACGCCCATCTCGGTGAAGTACTCGGTGACTTCTTCGGCTAGGCGCTTGGTCAGTGTTGTAACTAGAACACGCTCATTGCGTTCGGTACGAAGCCTAATTTCCTCGAGCAAGTCATCGATTTGACCCTTGGATGGCTTCACCACAATCTGAGGGTCAACCAGGCCGGTCGGGCGAATTATTTGCTCGACTACGCCATCTGCTAAACCGAGCTCGTATTTTGATGGGGTTGCTGAAAGATAAAGGGTTTGACCAGTTCGTTGAAGGAATTCTTCAAATCGAAGCGGTCTATTATCCATAGCCGACGGCAGCCTAAAACCATGCTCAACCAGGGTTCGCTTGCGCGATGCGTCTCCCATCGACATAGCACCAATTTGTGACACGGTAACGTGCGATTCGTCGATCACGGTTAGGAAGTCATCTGGAAAATAATCGAGCAAGCAGGCGGAGGGTTCACCTTGAGCTCGGCCATCAATGTGTCTGGAGTAGTTCTCAATACCGGAGCAGAAACCAAGCTCCTTGATTGACTCGATGTCAAAGGTGGTGCGCATCTTGATTCTTTGAGCTTCTAAGAGCTTGCCTTGACGCTCAAAATCCTTATAGGTTGTCTCTAGCTCTTCCTCGATGGCTTCTATTGCTAGGGCCATCTTTTCGGGCGGTGCTACGTAGTAGCTGGCCGGGTAGATTGCCACTGAGTCGCGCTCCATCAGAATCTCGCCGGTCAAAGAATGAATGCGGTAAATCTTTTCTATTTCATCGCCAAAAAATTCAATCCTGGTGGCCTCTTCGTCGTAAACCGCAATGATCTCAAGAGTGTCCCCCTTGACCCTGAAATTTCCTCGAGTGAACTCAACATCATTTCTTTGATACTGAATAGCAACTAGTGCTCGAATCAATTCGTCTCTATCAATCTTCTGCCCAACCTGCAAGGGTAAAGATTGGGCGAGGTATTCCTTCGGGGCACCAAGGCCATATATACAAGAAACGGTTGCGACCACAATTACATCCCGGCGGGATAATAGCGACATGGTGGCCGAATAGCGCAGCCGCTCCACCTCCTCGTTAATAGTGGAGTCCTTCTCAATAAAAGTGTCAGTTTGTGGCACGTATGCCTCGGGCTGGTAGTAGTCGTAATAGCTCACAAAATACTCGACGGCGTTTTCTGGGAACATTTCCCTGAGCTCTGAGGCTAATTGAGCAGCCAGGGTTTTATTGTGCGCAATAACAAGGGTCGGGCGTTGCAGTTTTTCTATCACCCAGGCAGTTGTTGCAGACTTTCCGGTTCCGGTAGCGCCGAGCAAAACTACGTCCCGCTCGCCATTTGTCAGTCGCTCGGTGATTTCCCTGATGGCTTGTGGCTGGTCCCCAGATGGTTCAAATGGAGTTACCGCGCGAAAGGGTCTGACATCATCAAGCATCCGTTAACCCTATGCGCTCAAAGATGCGTAAATCACATCAGCCCGACTAATCAACTCCGGCAAGGAGCAATCCGAATTGATAACAAAATCAGCAATTGCTTCGCGCTCAGCATCGCTGGCTTGAGCATCAACTCTTAGACGGGCTTGCTCTACTGTCATTGCGCGAGTTTTGATAAGTCTCGTAATTCTGGTCTTTTCGCTGCAACTAATTGCGACAATTTTGTCAAAGCGCAGTTTCGATTGAGTCTCTACCATCAGAGGAATTGAATAAATGATGACCCCAGAAGTCGCGGCAACTCTTTTTGCTGCGAGCTCTTGGATCAGCGGATGAAGAATCGCTTCAACCTTTAGGCGAGCCACCTCATCCCCAAAAATCAGGGCAGCGAGAAGGCCGCGATCCAGTTCTCCGGTTGGCTGCAAAATTCCAGCACCAAATTCTTCGACTAGGAGAGTGAGGCCTTCACTTTCGGGCTCAACTGCCTCCCTGGCTAAAAGGTCCGCGTCTATTTCAGTCGCTCCCAATTCAACCCAGCGCCTGGCGACGGTGGATTTACCTGAACCGATCCCGCCGGTTAATCCGATAAGCACCCTCAAGGATAAAACGAAACCCGGGATGCTTTCGCATCCCGGGTCATCGATTTGAATTTTTCTTTAGGCCTTATCACCGGAGAGCTTGTCGCGCAAAGCGGCAAGCGACTCGTCGTCAGCCAGAGTTCCCTGGTCTGAAGCTGTTCCGGAGGACGCTGAGGCTTCCATGGATGGGGCTGGGGTTTCTGGCAAAGCAGCTAGGTGTGCTGCAGATTCCTTGGCCTGAACCTTGTGGAGTTCCCAGCGAGCATGGGCTTCGGCGTATTCTGCTTCCCACTTGGTGCGAGCTTCTTCGAAGCCTGCCTTCCATTCGCTGGTTGCAGGGTCAAAGCCCTCTGGGTAGCGGTACTGACCGTTTTCGTCATAGTCCGCACTCATTCCGTAGAGTACCGGGTTGAACTCGGTGCCCTGAGCATCCACTTCTTCAAGTGCCTGCTTTAGCGATAGGGAGATTCTACGACGCTCTAGGTCGATGTCGATTAGCTTCACAAAGACTTCCTGGTTCACGGAAACAACCTGGTCGGCGTGCTCAACATGTCTGGCCGAAAGTTCGGAGATGTGGACAAGTCCCTCGATGCCGTCAGCCACTCGAACAAATGCTCCGAACGGAACAATTTTGGTGACCTTGCCTGGGATGTACTGCCCAATCGCGTGGGTGCGAGCAAACAGCTGCCATGGGTCTTCCTGGGTTGCTTTGAGTGACAACGAAACGCGCTCGCGCTCCTGGTCTACCTCTAGAACCTCAACGGTAACCTCTTGACCAACTTCTACTACCTCGCTGGCGTGCTCGATGTGCTTCCAGCTCAACTCGGAGACGTGAACTAGACCGTCCACTCCACCTAGGTCAATGAACGCACCGAAGTTTACGATTGAGGAAACCACACCGGTACGAACTTGACCCTTTACTAGGTCATTCATGAAGGTGGTGCGGCTTGCACTTTGACTCTGCTCCAATAGGGCACGACGCGAAAGCACAACATTGTTCCGGTTCTTGTCTAGTTCTAGTATCTTGGCCTCAACCTCGGTGCCCAAATAGGGAGCAAGGTCGCGAACACGGCGTAGTTCAATCAGCGATGCTGGCAAGAAGCCGCGAAGTCCGATGTCAACAATGACACCGCCCTTCACGATTTCAATCACGGTACCGGTGACTACGCCATCGGCTTCCTTGATCTTCTCCACATCACCCCAAGCGCGCTCGTACTGTGCGCGCTTCTTGGACAAAATTAGTCGGCCTTCTTTATCTTCTTTTTGAAGAACAAGGGCCTCAATTGCATCGCCAACCTTGACGATGTCACTCGGGTTCGCATCCTGGCGGATGGAGAGCTCGCGGGATGGGATCACGCCTTCGGTTTTATAACCAACGTCTAGGAGGACCTCATCGCGATCAATCTTCACGACGATGCCGGAGATTAGGTCTCCATCGTTGAAAAACTTGAGAGTTGCTTCGACTGCGGCTAGAAATTCTTCTTTGGAGCCAATGTCGTTGACTGCTACCTGAACGGGTTTTGCAGTTGCTGTAGTTGCCATATTTAGATTACTTCTTCTTTTATTTACTCGGGTCGCGCCAAACCAAAGTTTCACCTATTAGTTTTGGCCCAACAAATGGACATAATCAATGCCGAAGGCACTTCCCAAAGCTTACTGGTTTTACTAGTGCCCTGCCAGTTCCCAGTTCGCCCCGACACCGATATGGACTTCTAGGGGAACGCTTAGTATCACGATGTCTCGCATGGTTTCGGTTGCCAGTTTCGTGAGGGTTTCGAGTTCGCCGGGGGCTACTGCAAACACCAATTCATCGTGAACCTGCAATAAAAGCTCGGACTTGAGTCCGCGAGCGTTCATTTCGTCGAAGACCTTGATCATGGCGAGCTTCATGACATCCGCCGCAGTTCCTTGAATCGGTGCGTTCAACGCCGCCCTACGGGCGTTCTCGCGCACCTGAAAGATCTTGGAGTTAAGATCGGGGAAAGGCCTTCTTCTGCCGTAAATTGTTGCCGTGTAGCCGAGTGCTTTAGCCCGCTGCACGACTTGGTCGAGATATGTCTTGACCCCGCCGAATCTAGCGAAGTAGTCGCTCATTAGCTGTTTAGCCTCGGCACCGGTAATCCGCAACTGTCTCCCGAGCCCAAACTCGCTGAGCCCGTACACCAGTCCGTAGCTCATCGCCTTGACTTTAGATCGCATACCAGCGTCGACTTCGCTTGGCTCAACTCCGTATATTCTTGAGCCGACAAAACTGTGCAGGTCCTCGCCGGCATTGAAGGCTTGGATTAATCCTTCATCTTCGGAAAGATGCGCCATAATCCGCATCTCAATCTGCGAGTAGTCGGCGGTGAGGAGAGTTTCAAAATCCTTACCCGCAATAAACGCACTGCGCAGCTTTTGACCTCGAACCGTCTTTATCGGAATGTTTTGCAGGTTTGGGTTTTCTGAAGAAAGCCTGCCGGTTGAAGTTCCGACCTGAGAATAACTGGTGTGAATTCTGCCATCTGGTTCGATTGCCTTCATTAGAGTTTCAGCGATTTGCTTTAGCTTGCTGGCATCCCGGTGTGCAAGAAGGCGCTCCAAAAATGGATGCTCGGTTTGTTCGAATAAAGTTGCCAGCGCCTCGGCGTTGGTCGAAAAGCCAGTTTTCACACTCCGAGTGCCCTGCATGCCGAGCTCTTCGAACAGCACTGCCTGGAGCTGCTTAGGAGAAGCGAGATTAACTTCGTGGCCGATGATTGAGTAGGCCTGGGCGGCGATTGCATTGACCTCCTCGGTGAGATCCTCGAATTGAGCCTGCAAAATACCTTTGTCAATCGCAATACCTCGCTGCTCCATTGCAGCTAGCACTCTGGAAGCGGGAATCTCGATATCTCGGTAGACCCCCAGGGCATCTTGGCCTTCGAGCTCTGGAATCATGACAGCCATCAGGCACGCGTAAATCCAAGCATCCAAGGATGGATCCGATTCGGCCAAAAGTTGATTTGCATCCTCGCGAATAATGTCGATGCCGGCATGGGTTCGAAGCATCGCATCGGGGTTTACATCTTTTGCGACCGGATCATTTAGATAGCAAGCCAGTAGGGCATCGTCTGAAACTTGACCCAGTTTCAATCCGATGGCATTAAGTCTTCTGGAAAGACCCTTGGAGTCCCAAGCGCTGAAGCCGCCACTTTCGATGAGCACGATAAGTCCGGCCGTATCCTGACCGTCCCAGGTGAACCGCGCATCTTTGGTGGCAACTCCGCAGCCAACAATCTTGGACTCGGCAATCTCTATCGAAATAGCCGCGCCACCCGATTGAATAAGGTTCAACAGTGTCTCAAGATTTGCAACTTGGGCTTTTGGCGGCTCGGTGGGAAGATCAATTACCGACCTTTTGGCCGCGACGGCAGTTGATTGGGCTGAGTCCATGGCCGGATTGCTATCAGGTTCAATTTCAGCGCGTATCGCGTTGTGTTGAGACCCGTTTGAGCCGCGTAGTTTGAGAACTCGAGTCAAAAGGGTGCGGAACGACAATTTAGCAAAGACCTCTTGCAGCGCTGACTCATTAACTGGGCCGAGCTTGAGATCTTCGATTGAAAAATCAAATTCAAGGTCAGTCAATAGGTGGTTTAGCCTGCGGTTTCTAACCGCCAGTTCTTGGTGTTCTCTGAGGCTCTCGCCGACTTTGCCCGGGATCTCTGATGCGTGCTCGAGGATCGCGGTGAGTGATCCGAATTGCTGAATCCACTTGGCAGCGGTTTTGGGTCCGACCCCTGGGATGCCTTTCAGGTTGTCACTGGTCTCCCCCACCAATGCCGCTAATTCCGGGTACTGAATAGCGTGGACGCCGTATTTCTCATAAACGGCCGTGTCATTCATTCTCGCTAGGTTCATCACACCCTTAACGGGGTATAGAACGGTGACTGTTTCGCGAATCAGCTGAAAGGTGTCTCGGTCTCCAGAAACTACAAGTACATTCATGCCTGCTTGCTCGCCTTGAAAGGCCAGAGATGCCAGCAAATCATCAGCCTCAAAATTTTGCCTTGAGACCGAACTGATGTTCATGGCGTTTAGCGCCTCGACCAAGAGCTCGGTTTGACCGAGAAATTCCTCTGGCGTCTCACCCCTAGTGCCCTTATATTCAGGAAGCTCGATAGTTCTGAAGCTCTCTCGAGACACGTCGAACGCCACACAAAGGTGAGTGGGTTTTTCGAGCTCAAGGATGTTTAGCATCATCGAGATAAAGCCGTGCACAGCGTTGGTGTGCTGGCCTTGCGCATTCTTGAAGTTATCTGGACTAAGGGCGTAAAAGGCCCGAAACGCTAGTGAATGACCATCAATTAGCAAAAGAGTAGGCTTTTGTAGGGAACTCATGCCCGCAAGCCTACTTCGCCAAGGAGCCAATCATCGTGACTAACAAAGACGTTCCAGCCTCCTCAAACGCCTACGAGCTCATGAAACAGCGCGGCCTCGGCCCGCTGGCCGAAAAAATGGGAATTGTGCTAATCGAACTCAGCGCCGAAAAGGCCGTCGCGACCATGCCGGTTTTGGGTAATACGCAGCCGATTGGTTTATTGCACGGCGGCGCTCACGTGGTGTTGGCTGAATCACTCGGAAGCTTTGCAGCCAATGTTCACGCGCATCCCTGGGGATTTGCGGTGGGTATTGAGCTAAATGCTTCGCATCACTCTGCCATCTCGGAGGGGCTGGTCACCGGCACCTGCACCGCCGTGAAGTTAGGGAAAACCCTCACCACCCACGAAATCAAAATGACTGATGAGGCCGGGAAGCTCTTATCCACCGTGCGCATCACAAACTACCTGAGACCGAAAGTCTAAAAACTACTTTTCGCCCAGCTGCTCAATAACGGTTTTAGCAACCTGAGCCATAGTCAGGCGGCGATCCATTGACGCCTTTTGAATCCAGCGGAAAGCATCCGGCTCACTGAGCTGCATCTTGCCCTGCAGGAGACCCTTGGCTCTATCCATGAGCTTTCGAGTTTCTAATCTCTCGTTAAGATCAGTAACTTCAGCTTCCAACGACAGCAGTTCTTCATGCCTGGAGAGTGCCATTTGAATTGCCGGGAGCAAATCCGCCGGCTTAAAGGGTTTGGTGACATAGGCCATCGCTCCGGCCGTTGCGGCACGTGCGACCAGATCCGATTGAGAAAAAGCGGTCAGCAGAACGACGGGAATCTTTAGCTCGGCTATTTTTTCGGCTGCACTAATCCCGTCAAGTTTTGGCATTTTGATGTCCATTACAACTAAATCGGGCTCCAACTCGGTTGCCAAACGAATGGCTTCCTCGCCATCGGCACCTTCGCCAATCACCTCGTAACCAGCCTCCTGCAAGGTGGCCACCACATCCATGCGGATCAGACTCTCGTCTTCAATGACTATTACTCTCAGTGGCTCTTGCATGTGCCTACTTTATCTTGCCGCACCTGCGAATCCAGTAGAGTATCCAAGGTAACAAGCCGGAGTGGCGGAATGGTAGACGCGACGCACTCAAAATGCGTTGTCTTAGGGCGTGTGGGTTCGACTCCCATCTCCGGTACAAAAAAAGTGGCGATGGATGATTCCACCGCCACTTTTTATTGGTTAAGCCTATTTAGCTCGCGTAACCCGGAGCTGCCTGATTAACGGCGTCCCCAACTCGGTGAACGCGCAAACTGTTGGTTGAACCCGGTATTCCAGGAGGTGAACCGGCAACGATTACAACCTCGTCGCCGACCCGACACTTGCCCGAGGCCAGAACAATCTCATCTACCTGCTTGATCATGTCGTCGGTGTGCTTTACAGGGTCCGCCTTGAAGGTGGTTGCTCCCCAAACTAGCGACATCTGGCGGCGGACCTCTTCGTTTGGTGTGAAGGCGAGGATTGGAATTCGAGAACGGAGCCTTGAGACGCGCTTGAGCGTATCTCCCGACTCGGTGAAAACGCACACGTACTTGGATCCCAAAAGCTCTGCAATGTCCATTGCAGCCCTAACTACGGCCCCCGAATGGGTGTGCGGCTTGGTGCCCAACTGAGGAATTCGCTCAAGGCCATTTTCCTCGGTGGATTCAATAATTTTTGCCATTACTTTGACGGTTTCTAGAGGGAATTCACCAATCGAGGTCTCACCCGAAAGCATCAGGGCATCGGCACCGTCTAGCACTGCGTTTGCCACATCCGAGGTCTCGGCACGCGTCGGTCGAGATGCAGTAATCATGCTCTCTAGCATTTGGGTTGCCACTATGACCGGCTTTGCCCAGCGTCTTGCGAGCTCAACGGCACGCTTTTGCACAAGCGGCACCTGCTCCAAGGGAAGCTCAACACCCAGGTCACCTCGGGCTACCATCACGCCATCGAATGCATCGATAATTTCTTCTAGGGCTGCAACCGCCTGAGGCTTTTCGATCTTTGCAATAACCGGCAAGAAGGTTCCCTCTTCGGCCATGATCTCGTGAACGCGAACTATGTCTTTTGCATTTCTTACGAAACTCAAGGCAATCATGTCAGCGCCGAGCTTCAGGGCCCAGCGAAGGTCGTCCTCGTCCTTTTCACTTAGCGCCGGCACGTTTACCGCAACGCCTGGAAGGTTGATTCCCTTGTTATTCGAAACCTGTCCACCAACTTCAACTATGCAGGTGACGGTAGTGGCATCTACCGCTGTGGCTCGAAGCCCGATTCTGCCATCGTCTATCAACAGCTCGTCACCGGGCTTCACGTCTCCGACCAAGCCTTTATAGGTGGTGGAGCAAATGTTCACGTCGCCCAAAATGTCATCAATGGTGATTTTGAAGGTGGCACCGTTTGCCAAAAACACCTTATCTTCGGCAAATTTTCCAAGCCGAATCTTTGGACCTTGAAGGTCTACCAAGATACCCACGGGCTTATTTAGATCGGTTGCGGCTTCGCGTATGGTCGCATAGACAGCCTCGTGGACCGCGTGACTGCCGTGGCTAAGGTTTAGTCTGCCAATGTCAACCCCAGCCTCAATAATTGCCCTTGCCATTTCGTAATCTGCAACTGCCGGGCCAAACGTGGCCACAATTTTCGCGCGTCTCATCTTGCGTATTACTACCTATTCTTAGATTTAGCTGTAGACCGAAATTGGCCTATCAGTGGGCTTCACCGGAAACGGAAGCTCTGTCTCACCTTCGAGATACTCATCAATCGCGGCGGCGGCGGCGCGACCCTCTGCTATGGCCCAAACGATTAGTGATTGCCCACGACCTGCGTCACCAGCAACAAACAATCCATCTACGACCTTATATCGGTTATCCCTGGCAACATTACCTTTAGTGTCAAGCGGTGCTTGTAACTGTTCGGAAATGCTTGCCGTCTCGGGACCCACAAAGCCTAGGGCTAAAAACACCAAGTCCGCCGGGATGACATGCTCTGTTCCGGGTTTTGGAAGCCTTTTTCCGTCGATAAATTCGGTTTCGGCGACCTTTATGCCAATAACGTGGCCATTTTCGCCGATGAACTCGACCGTTGATTGCTTATAGAGCCGCTCGCCAAATTCCTCGTGGGCACTTGTAACTTCGAAGAGATTAGCGACCATTGGCCAGGGTTGATTCTCTCCTCGCTCATCACCGGGTTGGTTTCCAATTGCAAGCGTGTTGACGCTCAGGGCACCCTGCCGAGTGGCGGTGCCAAGACAGTCAGCCCCGGTGTCGCCGGCTCCCAGAATGACCACATGCTTGCCATCGGCGCTTAGCTGCTCAGTTACGGTGTCCCCCGCAACTGTTTTATTGGACTGAACCAAGTAATCCATTGCGTAGTGAACACCTATGAGCTCCCTACCAGGAACCATAAGATTTCTGGGAACCATCGCCCCGGTGGCAATCAGGACCGAGTCGTAGCGTCTTTGAAGGTCACTCCAGCTGATGTCAACTCCGATGTCTACTCCGGTTCTAAACCGGGTGCCCTCCGCCTCCATCTGGGCAATTCGTCTATCAATATGAGATTTCTCCATTTTGAAATCTGGAATCCCGTACCGAAGCAATCCACCAATTCGGTCATCTCTTTCAAATACTGCAACCGTGTGTCCGGCTCTTGTTAGCTGCTGCGCAGCCGCGAGCCCTGCAGGTCCAGAACCCACCACGGCGACGGTTTTTCCGGTGAGTCGCTCTGGGATCGAAGGGAGCACGAATCCAGCATCAAAGGCATCGTTAATGATGGAAACTTCGATCTCTTTGATGGTTACCGCGGGTTGACTGATGTTCAAAACGCAGGCACTTTCACAAGGCGCAGGGCAAAGACGACCCGTGAACTCGGGGAAGTTGTTCGTGGCATGCAACCTATCGATCGCTTCCTTATTGCGCCCTCGGTGAGTCAGGTCGTTCCACTCCGGAATCAGGTTACCCAGCGGGCAGCCGGCGTGGCAAAAAGGAATTCCACAATCCATACAGCGGCTCGCTTGCTCCTTGATAACCCCACTGGAGCGCTCTTCGTAAACCTCTTTCCAATCCCTAATCCGCACTGAAACCGGTCTCCGAACGGCCGTTTCGCGATCGGTAATCTTCATAAAGCCTCTTGGGTCAGCCACGAGTCACCTCCAGTATCTTGGTCCAGACTTCTTCGCCATCAAGCTCAAGGCCATCAACCGAAGCATTTATTTGAATCTGCCTGACTGCCGCATAATCCCTTGGCATGACCCGAACAAAATTCTTGATCTCCTCATCAAAGTCGATCAGCATCTTTTGGGCCAAAACAGACTCAGTATTTTCGATGTGCTGCTCCAGAAGATCTCTAAGATCAGCTACGTCATCGCCTTCTAGTTTTGACATTTGCAGCTCCCCGGACTGAAGGGCTTCTCGATTGACTTTTGTTTCTGAGAGTCGGTAGACATAGGCCACTCCACCAGACATTCCCGCCCCGAGGTTTATCCCGGTGCGGCCCAGGATCAAGACTTTACCGCCAGTCATGTACTCCAGGGCGTGGTCTCCAACCCCTTCTACCACAGCGGTGGCACCAGAGTTTCGAACCATAAAACGCTCACCCACGATGCCGTTTAGGTATATCTCACCCGAGGTGGCGCCGTAGCCAATAACGTTTCCAGCAATCACGTTCTCCTGGGCCTGGAAACCAGCATTACGAGATGGTCGCGCGCTAATTCGACCACCAGAAAGACCCTTGCCAACATAATCGTTGCAGTCACCTTCTACTGAGATCGAAATGCCCCTTGGGATGAACGCCCCGAGTGATTGGCCTGCAGAGCCAGTGAGCGTGAGCTTCAAGGTTCCAGGATCTAGACCCTCTTCCCCAAAGCGTTTGGTGAGTTCGTTGCCCAGCATCGCCCCGATGGCTTGATTCGTGTTGTTAATGTTCCTAATGATTTCCACCGGCTTGCCGTTTTTCAGCGCTTCCGAAGTTTCTTCTATTAATGGAAAGTCAAAGTGCTCTTCGAGCTGGTGATCCTGGGTGGTCTTGCTGCTTAGGTTTTGGTTTACGCCCAGTTCCTTGCCGGCAAAAATCGGCGAAAGGTCAAGCCCATCACCTTTCCAGTGACTGATTGCCCGATTGGCATCAAGAAGCTCAACGTGGCCAATAGCTTCTTCAAGAGTCCTAAAGCCGAGTTCAGCGAGGTGTTCTCTTACTTCCTGAGCTAGAAATTCGAAGAAATTAACTATGTGCTCGGCCTGGCCCGTGAAGCGTTCACGAAGTTCTGGGTTTTGAGTCGCAACCCCCACCGGACAGGTGTCAAGATGACACACCCGCATTAGTATGCAGCCGCTAACTACGAGCGGGGCAGTTGCAAAGCCATATTCTTCGGCGCCCAGAAGTGCCGCGATGACTACATCGCGACCAGTCTTCATGGAGCCATCAACCTGAACGACAATCCGGTCTCGAAGGCCGTTGACCAAGAGGGTTTGCTGAGCCTCTGCGAGGCCGAGCTCCCAGGGTGTGCCGGCATGTTTGAGCGAGTTGAGTGGGCTCGCCCCTGTTCCGCCATCGTGTCCAGAAATCAAAACGACATCGGCTTTGGTCTTAGCCACTCCCGCGGCAACCGTGCCAACACCGAACTGGCTGACCAGTTTCACGTGGATTCGCGCTTCACGGTTTGCACGCTTCAGGTCAAAGATTAATTGCTTGAGGTCTTCAATCGAATAAATGTCGTGGTGCGGCGGAGGTGAAATAAGACCTACCCCCGGGGTGGAGTGTCTCAGATCCGCAATCCATGGGTACACCTTATTTGGCGGCAACTGGCCACCTTCACCCGGCTTGGCTCCCTGCGCCATTTTGATCTGAATGTCATCCGCGTGAGTCAAGTACATCGATGTCACACCAAAACGGCCCGAAGCAACCTGTTTCACCTTGCTGCGACGCTGGGGGTCCAGGAGTCGCTCAACCGACTCACCGCCTTCTCCGGTGTTACTCCTGGCGCCAATGCTGTTCATTGCAATAGCGAGCACCTCGTGAGCCTCCGGTGAAATTGAACCCATTGACATGGCTCCAGTGGAAAAGCGCTTCACAATGCTCGATACCGACTCGACTTCAGAAATTGAAACCGCAGGCCTCATTCCAATGTTAAATTTGAACAGTCCCCGGATGGTCATTAGCCGCTCCGACTGATCGTCGACTGCACGCGTATATTCCTTGAATATGTCGTATCTCTTGGCCTTGGTAGAGTGCTGCAATTTGAAAATTGTCTCTGGGTTAAATAAGTGTGGCGGTCCATCTCTGCGCCACTTCATCTCACCGCCGACCTCAAGTGGTAAGTGGATTCGGCTTGCGCCCTCAACCGGGTAAGCGGCTAGGTGCCTCTTCTCGATCTCGGTGTGAAGTATCTCAAGTCCCACTCCCCCGAGCTTGGTGATAGTGCCGGTGAAATAAGTGTCCACCAGCTCTTGGCTAAGCCCAATGGCCTCGAAGCATTGCGCACCCGAATAGGAAGAGACGGTTGAAATCCCCATCTTGGACATGACTTTTAGAACACCCTTACCCAAGGCCTTGACCATGTTTTTGCTGCTTTGCTCCTGGGTAATGCCTTCGATGAGACCCTTCGCCACCATGTCTTCTGCGGTTTCTAAGGCCAGATATGGATTCACGGCTGAAGCGCCATAACCAATCAGTGAGGCAACGTGGTGAACGTCTCGCGCGTCACCAGATTCAATAACCAGCCCGGCTCTTGTTCTTGTGCCATTACGAATTAGATGGTGGTGAATCGCTGAGCAAAATAGCAATGAGGGAATTGGCGCCAGCTCACGGTTTGAATTTCGATCCGAGAGCACAATAAAGGTGGCACCGGCGGCGAGTGCCTCATCGGCCTCAAGGAACATTTCATCGAGTCGCGTTTTTAGGGCTTGAGCACCATCATCCACTCGGTATAAGCAGGATATCGTGACGGCTTTGCCAATGTTATTGGCACGATCGATGTGCTTGATTTTGGCCAGCTCATCATTGTTGAGGATTGGGAAGTCCAACACCATTTGCTTTGCATGCTGGGGAGTCGCGCTCAATAAGTTCAAAACTGGACCAATGGCCGTAGACATCGAGGTGACAACCTCCTCGCGAATGGCGTCTAGCGGAGGATTCGTAACCTGAGCGAATTGCTGGGTGAAATAGTCAAAGAGCAATCTCGGCCGGTCTGAGATTGCGGCAATCGGGGTGTCGGTACCCATTGCTCCTAGAGGCTCCTGGCCGGCCCGCGCCATTGGCGCGATGAACTCTTTAAGGTCCTCTTCGGTATAACCAAAAGCGCGTTGGCGACGGTTGACCGATGCGGAAGAATATCTAATGTGTTCGCGCTCAGGAAGGTCTCTGAGGTTGATCATTTCGGCTTTCAGCCACTTACCCCAAGGCTCAATCGCTGCAACCTCACTCTTGATTTGCTCATCTTCGATGATTGTGCCACTTGCAGTGTCTATCAGGAACATTTTCCCGGGCTGCAATCTGCCCTTTCGAACAATCCGCTCCGGGGCTATGTCCGCCACTCCGATTTCGCTGGCCAAAATCACAAAACCATCGTCAGTGACCACGAACCTACCCGGCCGAAGTCCATTTCTATCGAGGGTTGCTCCCACCAGAGTTCCGTCGGTAAAGATAACTGCCGCCGGACCATCCCAGGGCTCCATTATCAGACTGTGATACTCGAAGAAATCTCGAAGGCCTGGATCCATGTCTAGTTGGTTTTCCCAAGCGCCGGGAATCATCATCATCATGGCGTGCGGGAGGGATCTACCAGAGAGCACCAAAAGCTCCAAGACCTCATCGAAGGTCGCCGAATCGGATGCGCCACCAGAAACAATTGGCTTCAGTTGTTCAATGTCACCGAGCAGTTCGCTCTGAAGCTGAGACTCCCTGGCTCGCATCCAGTTCGCGTTGCCCTTGACCGTATTGATTTCGCCGTTATGGGCGATGAATCTAAACGGGTGCGCGAGCGGCCAAGATGGGAAAGTGTTTGTGGAAAAACGCGAATGAACTAGCGCTAACTGAGACTCAAATCTCTCATCCGACAGGTCAGCATAAAACGGCTCCAATTGCAAGGTTGTCACCATGCCCTTATAGATAAGTGTCCTCATCGAAAGCGATGGGTGATAGATCCCGATTTCTCGCTCACTGCGCTTGCGCAATCGAAATAACATTCGCTCGAGCTCGAGGCCCGCAGAGTGATCTTTAGCGGCCAGAAATACCTGTTCAATTAGGGGCATCGCATTTCTCGCGAGTTCCCCTAGCACTTCTGGCCTTGTGGGAGGCGTTCTCCAGCCGAGGACGATTAGCCCCTCGGTTTCGGCCAATTGCTCGAATCTCTTTTTATCCTCGGGCATCGAGTCTTGTTCAAAAAAGACCATGCCAGCTCCGTAAGAGCCGCTTTCTGGCAACTCAAAATCCACAACTCCCCGAAAGAATCGATCCGGCAGCTGGGTCAAGATTCCGGCCCCATCACCGGTGCCCTCATCGGAGCCCACTGCGCCACGATGCTCAAGGTTTCGGAGTGAAGATAAAGCCATCTGGACGATGTCGTGTCCGGGCGTGCCGCGCAAGGTGGCAACCATGGCGAGACCGCAGGCGTCTTTCGAATCAGCTGGGTCATAGAGGCCATGGGCGGCAGGAGCAGAGTTGAACCTTAGGAAAGGACTCAAGCGGGTCATGCGTTCTCCAATCGAAAATGAATTTTCAATCAGGACTTCTTTGGCCCGAAATGTGATGTTTTAGGTGGCCTTTGTTGACTCAACTTCAGGCTCGGGTGGATTGGATTCGTTTGGGTCCTGAACAGGTTCTCTGCCTTTGGACCAAACTGAAGGCTCAGCGCCGGGGTGACGGCGAGTCTGAACCAGGTAAATAATAATACCTATCGCAATGCCGATCAGCGCCGACCAGACATTTACTCGAAGACCAAGAATAATCTCACTCGGGTCAATTCGGATACTTTCTATCCAAACTCTTCCAGTCGAGTAAATAACAATGTAAAGCGCGAAGACCTTCCCCCACTGCAGCGAAAGTTTCCTTGCGAGAATCAAAAGCAGTGCGGCACCTGCAAAGTTCCAAATCATTTCGTAAAGGAAAGTCGGGTGAAAGGTGAGTCCTTCCGGTAGGCCGTTTGGATAAGCCCGGTTGTCTATCGATATTTCAAGGCCCCATGGAAGTGTGGTGGGAAGTCCGAACAGCTCATTATTAAAGTAATTACCGAGTCTTCCAAGGCCCTGGGCGATTAATATTCCGGGGGCCGCTGCATCCATCACGGCCCAAAAGCGAAGCCCAAGCTGTCTGGTCCCTATGAAAGCACCCACGGCACCAAAAATAAGGGCCCCGTAGATGGCTAGACCACCCTCCCAGATTCGAAAGACAGCTAGTAAGTCGGCCCCCTCGAAAAAATAGTCTCTCGGGTGCGTGATGACATGGAAAAAGCGCCCACCCAGGATTCCAAGCGGCACTGCCCAGAGCGCGATGTCTAAAAAGGCTCCGCGGGCTGCGCCACGAGAGTGCAATTTAGCATCTGCCAAGAGGCTCCCGATGACTATTCCGGCAAGGATAAACAAAGCGTAAAAGTGAATACGGACGGGCCCTAGGTCAAAGTAGCTGACATCTGGGGACGGGATACTCAGAAGAATTTGCACTCGTTTATCCTAGACCGCTGGCAAGTTCTTTTGTTTTTTGGGCTAGTGCCAGAAGTCCACCGGTGGCAAATGCATTTACAAAAGCGGTTCCCACAATCGCCCCATTGGCGTAGCTATTCACTTCCCTGACCTGAGCCGCGGTTGAGATGCCGACACCCACACAAGTTGGTACTGAACCGAGTTGCTTAACCCTGGAGGTGAGGGACTTGGCTATGTCATCTAGGTTCGCTCGCTCCCCGGTTATGCCCATGGTGGAGACCGAGTAGACGAAGCCACTCGAAGCGGCTGAGGTGGACTCGATTCTAAGATCGGAAGAGGAGGGGGCGACAAGAAACACCCGGTCCAACTCCAGCTTCTCAGAAACCTCAATCCAGCTGCTGGCCTCATCCGGGATTAGGTCCGGAGTGATAATCCCTTGAGCGCCAGCTTGCTTGAGTTGACCGGCGAAATCTTCGACCCCAAAGCGCATAATTGGGTTCCAGTAACTCATCACCAAAATTGGGGTCTCGACCTCTTCGCGAACTCGCCGAATCACATCGAAGAGCTGCTTGAGCCTAAAACCGTTTTCAAGAGCCTTTTCGGTAGCTTTCTGAATCACAATTCCGTCCATTACGGGATCGGAGTACGGAACCCCTATTTCCAGGACGTCGCAACCATTTTTGGCCATCGCTATTAGTGCGGCAACCGACTCATCCACCGTTGGAAAACCGGCTGGAAAATATCCGATTAGGGAGCCCCTGCTTGATGCGGTATTAGCTTCTAGAAGCTGTGAAATCTTGCTCATTTATCTCCTAATAAGCCAAAATAACGACCCGCGGTCTCCATGTCCTTATCGCCGCGACCCGAGAGATTTATCAAAATGCTTGAACCCTTTGGCAAGACTTCGGCGAGTTTTGCAATCCCCGCTAGCGCGTGGGCAGTTTCAATCGCTGGGATGATTCCCTCGGTTTGGGACAAAAGTCGCATCGCATTCATGGCCTGGGCATCCGTAATTCCAAAGTAATTAGCTCTTCCCAGATCTTTGAGCCAAGAGTGTTCCGGCCCTACACCCGGATAGTCCAAACCTGCGGAGATCGAATGCGAGTCCATGGTCTGACCGTCTTCATCTTGCAAGAGATAGCTTCTTGCACCGTGTAAGACGCCAGGGGTGCCCATCGACAGGGTCGCTGAGTGCTGCGGGGTGTCAATGCCATCCCCTGCCGCCTCAAAGCCCCAGAGTGAAACATCAGGATCATCTAAGAATGCGTGGAAGATTCCAATTGCATTAGACCCGCCGCCGACGCAGGCCGCTACAACATCTGGCAGCTTGCCAGTTAGCTCGAGCATCTGAGCCCGCGCCTCATTTCCTATTACGGAGTGGAAATCCCGCACCATGGTTGGAAAAGGATGGGGGCCGGCAACGGTTCCCAAAAGGTAGTGAGTGGTATCGACATTTGCCACCCAGTCCCTGAGGGCCTCATTAATGGCATCCTTGAGAGTCCTTGAGCCCGTTGTAACTGGGATCACTTCGGCTCCTAAGAGCTTCATGCGGGCGACATTTAGGGCCTGACGTTGGGTGTCAACCTCGCCCATGTAAACCACGCAGTCAAGATCGAAATAAGCGGCAGCAGTGGCGCTAGCCACCCCGTGCTGACCGGCACCAGTTTCGGCAATGATCCGCTTTTTGCCCATGCGCTTGGCCAACAGCGCCTGACCCATTACGTTGTTAATTTTGTGACTGCCGGTGTGGTTAAGGTCTTCGCGTTTTAGGAAAACTCTTAGGTCACCAAACTCTTTAGCAAATCTTGGCGCCTCGGTAATTATTGAAGGGCGGCCGGTGTAGTTCTTGTGCAAATCCGCAAGTTCCAGAGCAAAACTTGGGTCGGCTTTGGCTGCCAGGTAGGTGGCTTCTAGCTCATCTAGAGCGGCAATGAGTGGTTCCGGCACAAACCTGCCACCGTACTCGCCAAAATATGGACCCGTTTGATCGCCTAGCAGATTTGTCATGCGCTAAATCTTACGTAACGGAAGTGAACTGGGGGATCAAAATCTCGGGATTGCCTGTCACTAGTGCCTCGCCGACCAAAACGACATCTGCTCCGGCACTGCGGTAACGTTCGACATCGGAAACCGTTTTCACCGAGGACTCGGCCACCCGAATCACCGTTTTAGGCAGTAGCTGCGCCATTCGCTCATAAAGCGAGAGGTCTTGCACGAAAGTCTCAAGGTCTCGAGTGTTGATGCCGATGAGTTTTGCGTTCGCGCTCAGCGCAGTCTCAATCTCTTTTTCACTATGAGTTTCCACGAGCACCGCCATCTCCAAAGATTCGGCGAAGGCGTGCAACATCTTGTACCTTTCCGGACTTAGCCAGGCCAGAATCAAGAGCACGAAATCGGCGCCCGCCGCTCTGGCTTCAAGAATTTGATACTCCGAGGAAATAAAGTCCTTGCGCAAAATCGGAATCTGCACCCTGAGCTTGACCTCTTCGAGATCTTTCATTGATCCACCAAAACCGGATTCCTCAGTCAATACCGAGATCGCGTGAGCGCCAGCCAGCTGGTACCGCTTTGCCAATTCGCCAGCATCTGGGATTTCGGCAAGAAAACCCTTCGAAGGGCTTCGCCGTTTGATTTCTGCGATTAGTTTGATTGTTGGGCCGGGGGAAAGAATTTTGAGGGTATCCAAGGGCCTCGGCAGCTCTTGGATAGCTAGCGCCACCCGGGCCGGAGAAACCCGATCCATGCGTCGTTCAGAAGCCAGCAGGGCCTGGGCAAATAGGTTATCGAGCACTAGTGATTTTTATTTTTTTGACCAGATACGCCGTACCCTCTGGTGCGAAGCACTATTCCAACAACCGGACCCAGGGCAGCAACTGCCGCGGATGCCCAAACTACTTCGGGAATGTCCAGGTAGAAAAAAAGAGTCCCAACGCAAAATGCGAACAAGATGATTGTTACCGTTACCCAAGCTGCAATTGAGTTACCGTGGCCTGGATCTGCACCCTTATAAGTCATCTGAGTTCTCCTTTTTCTCTTGCTGATTCTAGCAATTAGTTTTCTTGCTCATCCCAAAGCGACTTGGGGTCCTCGGGGTTAGCGTCGGCACCCTCGCTGCGCTTGGCTCGGGGTTGCCACTTTGCAAATAAAGCGATGGTTAGTAATGAGGTGGAGATGATTACTAAAACCAAGGCCACTTGGGGCCAAATTGTGCTCTGATAATCGTAAGTTGTTGCCGAGGGGTCAATGCTCACCTGCGCGGTAAGTTTTGCAATCAGATCCCCAAATGCATTTTGCATTTTGGGGTTAGTGGTCAAAAGCAAGTAGCTAACAAAACCCGAGGCTAGAACACCCAGTCCGAGAATCCAGCGCGCTTTTTTGTAATACCCGGCAATAAAGACAGTTATCAATGTGATGCTGGCAAGAATCTGAAGTTGTGGGTAAAGCTGAGTGCCAGCCAGTGTCTCTACTCCAAAGTCGTACCAAGGAATAACCGCAATAATCCACCACAGTGCGGTGAAAATTGCACCCAGAATTAAGGGCCTACGCATGACCCATCGCATTCGCTGCTGCTATCGCCCTCAGCACGACGGCTGCCTTCGCTTCAGTTTCCGCATATTCACTCTCTGGGTTTGAATCCAACACGATTCCTGCACCGGCTTGTACATGTGCAATTCCATCACGAATCAATGCAGTTCTTATCGCAATTGCCAAATCTGAGTTCCCTTGAAAGTCAAAATATCCGACTACGCCTCCGAAAAGGCCTCGATAGCTGGGTTCCAACTCGTGAATAATTTCCAGCGCTCTAGGCTTAGGGGCTCCTGAGAGCGTTCCGGCCGGAAAGGTCGCTCGAAGACATGAAACTGGCCCCATGCCCTTTGAGAGTTTCCCCTCAACGGTTGAAACCAGGTGCATGATGTGGCTAAAACGGTGGACCTGCATGTACTCGCTGACGTGCACTGAGTCTGGGTCGCAGACTTTGAGAAGGTCGTTTCTCGCCAGATCCACCAGCATCAAGTGCTCGCTGCGCTCCTTCTCGTCCTTTTGCAATTCCTCGGCCAGAGCGATATCGCTTTGGGTGTCCTTGCCTCTTGGGCGCGAGCCGGCAATTGGGTGCATTATTGCGCTGGCTCCCGAAATCTTCACAAGTGCTTCTGGGGAGGATCCGACGATTGAGAAATCCCCAAGAACATCCTGGAACCTGAGTAGGTACATGTAGGGGCTGGGATTCACAGCGCGCAGCGCCCGATAGACCTCCAGGGCATCTACTGTAATTTCATGATCAAAACGTTGAGAAATCACAACCTGAAATACATCTCCGGCGCGCACGTGCTCTTTGGCTTGCGCTATTTGACTCAGGTAATCGGCCTTCGCAGTGCGCTTTATAAAGCTGGGCTCGGGCCAATTTGGCTCGCTAATCAAAGACTCAGTGGGCTCACTCAGCCGCAGCACTAATTCGTGGATTTGAGATTGTGCCAATTCGTATTTTGACTCTAGGTCAGCCCCGGATTCTAGGTGCATCACCGCAACCACAATCAGTTCTGCAGTTTTGTGGTCCATAACAATCAATTCGGAAAACTGATTAAATGCGTAAAGCGGTATTTGATAGTCCGCCGGCTTGGATGTTGGCAGCTTCTCGATAAAGTTCACCGCCCCCCAGCTTAGAAATCCGACCAGGCCCGAATTTAGTGGAAAGTCTGTTGGTGAGGATCTCCAGGAGGATTGCATTTGCTCGAGCGCCTCAAGGGGGTTTGTGATTAGTTCGCTTGAATCTGGAAGTGCGGAATCTATCCCTTCGAATCTGACGCCCGAATCGTCGGCTATTAATTGGCCGCGCGATTTGAGCCCGATGAAGGAATAGCGACCCCAGACCCCCTGCTCTGCTGATTCAAGTAAGAAGGTGTTGGGGTTGGTCTTTGCAAGTTTCTGGTAAATACCAACCGGAGTTTCAGTGCCCGAGAATAATCTCTTGCTAAGTGGAATTACGTTGTATTCGATAGCCAGCTCTCGGGCCTCATCTAAAGAGATCACTTCGGTTCCTCAAAGCAACTTGTGGTGCCGTTATGGCAAGCTGGGCCCATAGGGGTGACCCTAGCCAAAATGGTGTCCTGATCACAATCAAGCCAGAGTGACTTTACATTTTGGAAATTGCCACTAGTTTCACCCTTGTGCCACCTGGCGCCACGAGACCGAGAATAGTAAACCATCTGCCCGAGTTGCATCGTTTCCAAAACGCTCTCTCGATTCATAAATGCAAGCATCAACACCTGATTAGTCAACTCATCCTGAACAACAACTGGGACCAGTCCATTTTTGTCGAAATTGACTTTATCTAAAACTAGGGACCTCATCGAACCACTACCCCTTTCGCGCGGAGTTCATTTTTTACATCGGCAATAGTGAAGCTGCCCTGGTGAAAAACGCTTGCAGCGAGAAGTGCATCCGCCCCAGCTAGCGCGGCAGCAACAAAATCAGAGACTTTGCCAGCACCACCAGATGCGATGATGGGCACCACGCTGATTTTTCGCACGCCTTCGATAAGTTCAATATCGAAGCCATTTTTGGTGCCATCGGCATCAATCGAGTTCACCAATAGTTCGCCAGCTCCGAGATCTTGAACCTCTTTGATCCACTCAAATGCATCTTTATCGGTTAGCTCTCGGCCGCCATTGGAGGTGACACCAAAACCACTCTTGGTGTCGGAGCGCTTTATGTCTAGTGAAATAACTAGCACCTGGGAGCCGTATTCGCGAGCGATTTCAGAAAGTAGAGCGGGCCTTGAAAGTCCAGCGGAACCAACTGAAACCTTGTCGGCACCGTGAGCCAATAAATTCGAAACATCGGAGAGTTGGCGTATCCCCCCGCCCACGGTCAACGGGATAAAAACCTGCTCCGCACAGCTTTGAACCAATTGCAGCATGGTGCCCCGATTTTCGTTGGTGGCCGCAACATCCAAGAATGTCAGCTCATCGGCACCCGATTCGAAATAGCTGGCTGCGAGCTCTATCGGATCTCCACTATCACGAAGATTTTCGAAGTTAACCCCTTTGACTACGCGGCCAGCTGCGACATCCAAACACGGAATGATTCGGATTGCCGGCACTAGATTCTCGCTGCGTGAATGGCACTGACCAAAATTGCGCGCGCCCCTAATTCGTAGAGTTCGTCCATTTTTTGGTTTGTCTCTGCTGCCGGCACCAACGACCTGACCGCTACCCATTTAGCATCGGCTAGCGGCGATATGGTGGGAGATTCGATGCCGGGGGTGACGGCTACGGCAAGATCCAAAAGCTCAATCGGGCAGTCAAAGTCAAAGATTACAAACTTCCTGGCTACCAGCACGCCCTGAAGTCGTCTTAGCAACTTTGCGGCATCCGCTGACTTACCCGGAGCTGCAATAAGCCTTGCGGTGGATCGCAAAATTACCGGTCCAAATATCTGGAGCCCCGCCTTACGCAAAGTGTTCCCGGTAGAGACCACATCGGCAACAGCATCCGCCACGCCGAGCTTTACTGCGGACTCAACGGCTCCGTCAAGCTTTATCAACTCAGCTTTTACCCCGTGTTGATTCAAAAAATTAGCTATCAGGGTGGGGTAAGCGGTGGCTAGTCGCTTCCCGCTTAGGTCACTGATTTTAGAAAAACCGGCGGATTCGGGGGCTGCAAACCTAAAGGTGGAAGCCCCAAAACCCAAATCGGCAATTTCTTGAGCCTCGGATTCGGAGTCGTGCAAGAGGTCCAAGCCGGTAAAACCGGCATCCAAGGAACCCGAGCCAACATAAGTCGCAATATCCCGGGGTCTGAGGTAGAAAAACTCGATTTGATTATCTTCATCAACCAGGTGCAGTTCCTGGGTGTCGCGTCTGACCGCGTAGCCAGCTTCCCTGAGCATGGAAATTGCTGATTCGGAAAGAATTCCTTTATTCGGAACTGCAACTCTGAGCATTAGAGCCTCTCCTCGACCATTGACATGGGGATTTTTCTAGCTATCAAAATTAGTTGCAGGTGGTAGATGAGTTGCGAGGCTTCAAGAGCCAAGGCCTCATCTGACTCGTATTCGCTTGCGATCCAGACTTCGGCTGCCTCCTCAACGAGCTTTTTGCCTATCGCATGAACACCCTGATTTAGCAGTTCCGCACTGGCCGAGCCCTCGGGACGCGCTATATCTTTAGCCAATAATTCGGCGTAGAGGTCATTAAAGGATTTCATGAGACTAGGTTACCTAGCCATTCCGCCTTCTTGAGCTAAAGCCCTGAGGTTATTGATCTCAAGGTTGCGATTCTTTTTGCCGAAAACCGAGGATCCGGCGACAAAAATCTCCGCTCCCGCCAGGGCGAGCTGGTAAATATTCGAAGCGGTGACTCCCCCATCGACCTGCAGTTTTACAGGGTAATTCCGAGCCGCTATCAGCTTTCTTGCCTCGGATATTTTTTCGATCATTTCGGGTATCAGCGGTTGACCCCCGAAACCTGGCTCAACGGTCATCACCAATAAAAGATCGATCTCGCTCAATAAGTTTTTAAGCTGAGTCAGATCGGTACCCGGCTTTAGCGCCACTCCGACTTGGCATCCGGTGTCCCTAATTTGGCGGGCTAGCTCCAAGGGATTCTGAGAAGCTTCGAGGTGGAAGGTGACCGAAGCCACCCCCAGCTGAGCGTATTCAATCGCCAGTCGGTCCACGTTCTCGATCATTAGGTGGACATCAAGTGGGAGCGCTGAAACCTCCTGAAGTCTTTGCACCATCTGGAGGCCAAAGGTGAGGTTTGGCACAAAGTGGTTATCCATCACGTCTACGTGAATTGCATCGGCGGCAGATATGGTTTGGAGTTCTGCTTCCAAATTCGCAAAATCTGCGCTGAGTATTGAGGGATGTAACTTCATAAAAGCACTCTAGGCCTTTCTCAGAATTGCGATGAACATCGCGTCTGTTCCGTGAGTCTGTGTCCAAAGTTGTGTAGTTTTTCGCTTTTCTCCGAGTTGTAAATTTGGATTTAGAGAATTCAACAGTTGGTTTGAATTTTCCAAGCTCATCTGGGGATGCTTTTCCAAGGCCTTCTTAATTTGCGAATTGGTCTCTGGAATAAGCGGTGAGCAAGTCGAATAAAGCACCACTCCTCCGGATTTTAGAGAATTGATAGCCGCCTCTAGTAATTCTTGCTGCAATCTAATGAGCTCTGGCAGTTGCTCGGGCTTCTTGCGCCAGCGCGATTCAGGCTTGCGCCTGACCGATCCAAGTCCCGAGCACGGTGCATCTAGAAGCACCGCGTCGTAATGGTTCAGCTTTGCATTTTGACCATATTCAACAAAAACCTTTGCTTTGGAATTCGGCCCTAGGGCTTGGCGAACCATTTCAGCACGCCTTGGAATCGGCTCAAAGCAATCTAAGCTGCCGCCGAAATAGGAAATGTCCGCATCGATTAAGGCTGCCTTACCCCCGGGCCCAGAGCACATGTCAAGCCACTGGCCGTCTTTGTTGCCAACCGCTAATAAGGCCAGCGCGACCAGCTGGGAACCTTGGTCTTGAACCTTTACGCCCGGATGTTCCAAAAGTGGTTCTGGGTTGCCCCTGGCGATGAATCCAATCGGAGAGGCCAAGCCTCTCTCCAGGTTCAAGCTCTCTAGATAATCCGCTGCGGAGGTTTCATTCGGCCCAATCACCCCTGGAAGCGCAGCTAGGTGAACCAGTGGAGTTTCATTATTTGATTCAAGAAGTCCCTCTAGTTCGGCACCCTTACCGTCTAGTTCCAAAGCGGATTTTAGGGCTCCAACCACCCAGCTGGGGTGAGAATATCGAATCGCAAGTTCATCTAGACCAGCCTTAGTTGCCAAGGATTGTTTTAGCAGTGAATCAAAACCGGCACGCTCCGCGTTTCGCAAAACTGCGTTCGCGAGCCCAGCTGCCTTGGGTTCAAACTTTTTTACAAGTTCCACGCTTTCATGGATCGCTGCATGGGGAGGTATGCGCATGCGAAATAGCTGATGCATCCCAAGGCCAAGGCATAGCCTCAGCGGCTTGGAAAGCGTCTTGCCCGGGGTCAACACGTCAATAAAGGCCTCGTACTGCCCTTTCCACCTGAGGGTGCCATAGCTCAGCTCTTGCACTAATCCCCGGTCCGCATCGGTGATATGGTCCTCGCGGGCCAATAGCTTGGGAAGTAGGAGATTTATATAACTATCGGTTTCCTCAACTCGATTCATTAGATCAAGTGCCAATTGCCTTGGATTAGTCAAATGCTGCTCCCTCATTAAGTCCTCGCTGCCAATCTGCTGCCGGCATTTGATTTTTACCCGCTGGTTGAACAATGATCAGCTCGAGAATCCCTTGACCGCAGCCAACAATTACCTTCTTCGCTAAAACGGCAATCTGTCCCGGCAAGAGATTTTGGGATAGGGCCTCCTCGCTGGGGTGTGCGACGGCTTCAATAATGCGAACCGGGGATCCTGCAAGCTCGGCCCAGCAGGTCGGCTCGGGGTTGAATGCAGCTACCAGGTTTGCGATTAGGTGGGCGGGCAAAGTGAAATCAAGCCTGCCTTCGGCACGGGAGATTTTCGGTGCGAAGGTCGGATTTCCAGACTGCTCAATGGGTTCGGGTCTAATGTGCATCGCAGCCAGCAGTAGTTCTGTTCCAAAGCTTGTGAAGCGTGGCAATGCATTCAAAGTAGATTCACCGGGCATTATCTCTATGCTTCGCTGAGAGATTATTGGCCCAGTGTCCATTCCTTTATCCAGCTCGAATATTGTTACCCCGGCCCCATCCCCGCCCGATGCGATCGAGCGTTGCAGCGGCGCGGCACCACGCCATTTCGGCAGCAGTGAAAAGTGCATGTTCCACCAGGGCAATACATCAAGAGCCGCTTGGGGCAAAATGCAACCGTAAGCCACGACCACACCCAGTTCAGCCGCTGCGCCCTGAAGTGCGGCCAATTCAGTTGTAGTGATTCGGTTCGCTTTATGAACTAATAATCCCAGTTCCTGAGCTGCCAGAGCAACTGCCGATTGAGTCATCACCTTTTTTCTGCCAATTGGTGCGTCCTCGCGGGTGAGCACCAATACCACTTGGTGTTCCTGAGAGATTGACCGCAGCGCCCGCGCCGCATTGTCCGGGGTTCCAGCAAAGATAATTCTCATAACCACCCCAATTTACAGCGAGCCTTGATCATCCATGGCAATGCGCAGTCCGCGTCTTTTATTAGCCCCAACCAGACGCGCGTTGGTCTTCAGGGCCAGGGTCCTAAGTTCCTTTGAGATTCCGGGACCTAGGTTGTAACCAAAGCTAATTAGGGCTTCTGCAATGGCCATGTCGCTTCTAAGTACTGTCGCACCTAATCGAGTGCAAGCATCAAGAGCTTCCTCGATGATTGCCGGGCTACCTGTTAGCAAACAGACTCGGACCACTGGGGGAAGCTTGAGAATCGATAGCTCGTTTAGAGCCTGAATGGCGAGCTCCCTGTGTTGCTGCAGAGACAGCGGTTTGCCGAGTAAGCTTCCCAATCCTGCAATGACAGCGCGGCCATCAGGAGCCATTAGTTCAATTGCCTCTTGCCAATCTCTTATTGCATTGAGCTCGGCCCGCATCGACTGCATTGAAAGCCACACGTCCGAATCCAGGACCACCACTCCTGAGTATCCCCGGGTCATTCTTGGGGCGGCACCTGGAGTCGCGACAATAATTTGATTGACCTCTTTTAAATTGCTGGGCTGCCTATCGGCCGTGGCCTCAGAAATCAGAACCTGGGGAAAACTTTTCCCGAGCTCGCTGACCGTGCGGCTACTGCCAGTTCTCCCCTTGCGAAAATTTGCCCCACCACAGGCGCCACAGCTTTGAGTAGCAACCTTGCAAATTCGACATTCGAATCGGTTCGCGCTAGGTTCCCAGATCCATCCTCCGCAACGTCTGCACTTTATTTTTTCATCACAACTCGAACAGAAGACGGCCGCAGAACTGCCTTTTCGAGGCATAAGGATCAAAACGGGGCCGAATTGAAGTCGCTCACGAATTAATCGAAAGGCAGCCTCGTCGACCCTGGGGCCTGGCTCAGTGAAAGAGATACGCGGGGGTGGAAGTGTCACCGAGTGGTCACTGAGGTATCCAATACTTATAAGTCGCTGAATCTCCACCGAGCGATAGTTTGCTGCAAAAAGTAGCTGCACATTATCGCCGGCGCGCATCAGGGCGAGTTCGCGGGCGTGAGTAAAAGGCGATCCTTGTTCCCTGAGACTCTCATCCAAATCATCAAATAGCGCGATCAGGCCGAGTGTATTCACCGGGGCGTAAATTGCTGAGCGAGTTCCGATTACAAGGCTTGCACGGTTCGCAAGGGATTTATGAAAGGCCTGAAATCGGAGCGATTTTTTTGCTCCAGGCCCCATCTCGACTAGGTAGTCCGCTAGCCCCAGGTTTTTCGCAATCTCGATGAGAATCTGAATTTCTGAAGTCTCAGGAACAATAAGAATGACCGATTTATTTTGACTGAGGACCTGGTGGGCCTGAAATAAAAATAACAGTGCCCAGTCGGGGTAATTTGTTCCGAACGCGGGCACGGTCCGAGCCGAGCTCAAAACTGCCGAGCGCAGAGTAAGCGGTGCGTCTAAAGTGACCAACGGCTCGAGGGGCTCTATTCTTTTGGGAGCTAAGGATTCCTTGGCTCCTGAGCGTGGCATATGATCTGGGATTGCAGCTTTTAGAATCTCGCCTAGCGCAACGCACTGCCTAAGAGAAACGGCCTTGCAAAATTGAAATAAATCCTCGGTTAGAACTGGAATGGTCGATGTGATTGCGATCAGCTCAGTGGTTGCATAATCGCTTTGATCAAGCACGCCAATTACAAATCCACTTTGCTCCTTTTTTGTCCGCCCTAATAAAAAGCTCACCCTTTGTCCAAAGCGAACTTCTTTTTCTAGTGGTGCAGGAATTATGAAATCAAATTCTCTGTCTAATTGCAGCAAATCCGACTCGACCACGACCCGGGCGTAGTGGGTCAACTATCGACCCGCGGCCTCGCGCAGTGCCGCAGCCCGATCAGTTTTTTCCCAACTGAATTCCGGTAATTCTCTGCCGAAGTGGCCGTAAGTTGCGGTTTTTGCGTAGATCGGACGGCGAAGATCGAGCTCTCTGATTATTGCGGCTGGCCTTAGGTCAAACACTTCCAAGACAGCCCGTTCGATACTTTCAAGCTCGGTGTGCTCAGTCCCAAAGGTTTCCACAAAGACTGCGACCGGCTTGGCAACTCCGATTGCGTAAGCGACCTGAATTTCCACTCGGTCTGCCAATTCCGCGGCCACTATGTTTTTGGCCACCCAGCGCATCGCGTAGGCAGCAGAGCGATCCACCTTCGAGGGGTCCTTGCCACTGAACGCTCCACCGCCATGTCGAGACATTCCCCCGTAGGTGTCAACGATTATTTTTCTTCCCGTGAGGCCAGCATCCCCTTGGGGTCCGCCCAACACAAAGCGACCGGAAGGATTGATGATGAACTTAGTGTCCTGGTGATCTAAACCGGATTCTTTGAGTACCGGTCGAATAACGCGGTCTAATACTAGGTTTGCCAGATCTTCTTGTGTCGCATCCTGATGGTGCTGGGTTGATAAAACTACCGTGTCGATCGAAACTGGAACTGCTCCGTCATAGTTCACCGAAACTTGGGCCTTGCCATCGGGCCTGAGAACTCCGTTATTGAGCTCTTTTCGCAAATTTGCCAGCGCCTGAGTTATTTTGTGGGAGAGCAAAATTGGCATTGGCATGAGAGTTGCGCTCTCGTTGGTTGCATAACCAAACATCATGCCCTGATCCCCTGCGCCGAGCAGGTTATCGGAATCCATGTTGCCCGAGCGAAACTCCAAGGCCTGATCTACACCGCCCGCGATGTCAGGAGATTGCGCTCCGATCGACACCGAGACCCCACAGGAGTTTCCATCAAAGCCAACCTCAGATGAGTTGTAGCCAATCTCCAGCAGCTTCTGACGCACCAGCTGGGGAATCTCGACGTAGCCAGAGGTTGTAACTTCGCCAGCAATATGAACTAGCCCTGTCGTGACCAAGGTCTCAACCGCAACTCTGGCGTTTGGGTCCTGCTCGAGCATGGCATCCAAGATAGTGTCACTGATTTGATCACAGATCTTGTCGGGGTGGCCTTCGGTTACTGATTCAGAGGTAAAGGTTCGTAGCGTCATGTCCCAAACTTTACCTTATGACCCTAAAGTGCTTCTGAAATCTTAGTTATTATCGATTGGGCTACGAGCCTTTTTGGGCCGTGAAAGTAAGTCGATTCTTTCTGAGTGACATATTGCACTTGCGTTTCCGATGAATTAAGAGCTGACAGCGAATTACCAATCACAACACAGATCCCCTTGAGTCTAAGTTTCTCCCTCGCCACCTCAATAAGCTCTTCGCCCGCGCTTTCCGAAAGAGCGAACCCAATCGTCAATGTCTCTGGATACTTTTTAGCAAAACCCGCAACCAGATCCTCGGTTGGAACCAACTTGAGTGTCATCCCAGCCGAGCGACTTAGTTTCCCGGCGTGGGGCTCAGCAACTCGAAAGTCACTAACCGCTGCGGCCATGATTAGGACATCAGTTTTTCTGTCCATGGCCACTTGAAGTTCAACAACGGTGCCAGCCTCAACCACAGTGACGCCTTTGGGGGTTGGAATCTCTAGGTTGCAAGCGATTAGCGTGACACTAGCGCCTTGATCCAAGGCGGCTGTGGCAAGTGCAACCCCCATTTGACCCGATGATGCATTTCCTATAAAGCGCACCGCATCAATTGGTTCTCTGGTCCCGCCTGCGGTTACGGTCACAGATTTACCAGAGAGTCGTTGTTCTTTAAATATGAATTCCAGGATGTCTTGAGTCTCAGGTAGCCTGCCGGCTCCCGAGTCTTTGCCAGTTAATCGCCCAGCGGCAGGGGGCATGACTCTGATGCCCCTGGAACTGAGGGTTTCTACGTTTTGTTGAGTCGCAGCGTTGAGCCACATTCCAGTGTGCATTGCCGGGCAAATTACAATCGGGGCGTTGGAGGCGAGTATTGCATTCAGTAGCAGGTCATCGGCAATCCCAGCAGCTAACCTCGCCATAAAAGACGCTGTGGCTGGGGCGATGACGATCAAATCGGCTTGGGTGCCAAGCTCAACGTGGCGCACCTCGGACACATCGTGATACATGTCAATGTCGATTTTGTTCCCGGAAAGCGATTCGAGAGTCGGTAAACCTACAAATCTCAATGCATTTTGGGTTGGAACAACCTCAACTTCATGGCCCAATTCTCCAAAAGCTCGAATTAAGTTGGCAGCTTTATAGGCCGCTATTCCACCGGTGATGCCAAGCAGAATGCGCAATTAAATTACCTAGTCGTTTTTGTTCTGGACTAACTTATTGGCGAATATTTCGTGAAGCGCAATGCTCAACGGCTTATCGTCAATGCTGGAATCCACCAGGGGTCCTACGAAGTTGAACAGGCTTCCTTCATGCAACGCGCTGTAGTACTCGTTGATCTGTCTGGCCCGCTTTGAGGCGAAGATCACCAGCTCGTAGTTGGAGCCAACTTTCTCCAACAGCTCGTCGATTGGTGGTGAGACAATTCCTTCAAGCTTTTGCATTAGTTTCCTCTTTCAGATTCTCTGACCAATTCAATAATCTCTAGGGCGCATTGCTCCAGATTTGAGTTGGTCAATTGGTGATCAAATTCCCCCGCAGCCAATAATTCCGTGCGAGCAGTCAACAGTCTAGTTTGAATCTGAGCTTCTGTCTCGGTAGCGCGGTTGCGTAATCTAGTTTCGAGCTCCTCCCAGCTTGGAGGGGAGATAAAAATAGTCAGCGCTTCTGGGATGCGATTTTTTATCTGCCTGGCGCCCTGCAGGTCGATCTCGAGCAATAGGTGCTTATCCAAAGCCTTGGCACGAGTTAGCTCTTCTAGCGGAGTGCCATAGTAGTTATCGTTATGAACAGTTGCGTATTCAAGCAATTGATTGTTTTTAATGAGCTTTTCAAATTCCGGCTTATCGATGAATTGATACTGGACCCCATCGGTCTCACCGGGTCTTGGTCCGCGAGTAGTAGCGGAAATGGAAAGCATGAAGTCTGCCTCATGTTCAAGAATGTAGTTCACCAGCGTGCCCTTACCCACCCCGGCCGGTCCTGCCAGAACAACCAGACTCACAGCCTGTCCCTATGCTGTTTAATCTGATCTGAGAGGCCCGCGATGCCGTGTTGAGTAATGTCTCTGGAGACATTGGCGACGACTCTTGGGCTACTAGCACCGAAAATCTTTTTTAGATTTTCCAAATTCCCACCCTGTGTCCCGAATCCCGGGGCCAAGATGGGGACTTGAATGTCCTCAGTTTTTAGAAACTCGATTCCCAACTCGGCAAAATTCTGCGTGGCTCCAATCACGACTCCTAAATCACCATTTCCCAGCCTCTGAGCGGCACGAATCACGCTGGAGGCCACTGATTCGCCATTAATTTGTGCACTCTGGACCTCCTTCGCCTCGGGATTGCTGGTGGCTGCGAGCATGAATAACCCCCCGTTCACGTCCCGCGCATAATCCAATGTCTCCAAAAGCGAGCTGGGCCCCAAATAACCAGAGACCGTCAGAGCGTCAGATCGAAGTGGCGAATCATCGCCGAACCAAGCCTGGGCGTAACCAAACATTGTTGAACCGATGTCTCCGCGCTTGGCATCGGCAATGACTAAGAGGTCCGCTTGCCTTGCGCGAATCAGAACTTCTTCCAAGGCCAAATATCCGGCAGAACCAAAGCGCTCAAAAAAACTAACTTGCGGCTTGACCATGCCGACCTGACCGCTAGCGGCATCAACAATGCGAAAGCCGTACTCTCTTGCCCCCACGGCGCTGTTCAGCAGATCCCAGTTTTCAAGCTCAGAATCGCTTGGGTCAATCCCTACGCAGAGTTGAGAGTGGCTCGTAAAAATCGCAATCAGCCGATCCATGAAGCTAACCATTAGTTAGAGCCTGGCGATCTAATGAGTGTTCCTGCAGCGACTTCACTCTAAATTTTCCTTCACGAACGACTTCAAATGAACCTATTGCCGCGCTTAGTTGGGCCACGGTTGTGAATATCGGCCGATCCGCGGCTGTTGTTGCAGCCCGGATTTCATAGCCGTCAACTCTGGCATTTGCACCAGAGGGGGTGTTCACCACGACATCAACCTCACCGGCGGTGATCATGTCCACAATGGAACGAACTCCGGTAGTCGCTTCTGAGTGCTTGACCACCGCTTCGGCCTTGATCCCATGTCTGGCTAAAAGCTTGGCCGTGCCGCTTGTCGCAAGAATGCGATATCCAAGCTGAGCGAGTCTTCTGACGGGAAGCAGGGCTTGCGGCTTATCCCGATCGGCTACGGACACAAATACCGTCCCGCTAATTGGAAGTGCCGAGCCGGCGGCGGCTTGGGATTTGGCGAATGCAGTTGGGAAGTCGGAATCGATGCCCATGACCTCTCCAGTTGAACGCATCTCGGGGCCCAAAAGCGAATCCACAAATCTTCCATCACTTGTTGCAAAGCGCTTAAAAGGCAGAACGGCCTCTTTTACCGAGATTGGGGTGCCGGCGGGTAGGTCTCTTCCATCCACCAAGGGTAATCCGCCAGCTTTTACGATTTCCGCAATGGTTGTTCCAGCCATTACCAGGGCTGCGGCTTTGGCAAGAGTGATTCCAAGCGCTTTTGATACAAAAGGTACGGTTCGCGAGGCCCTGGGGTTGGCTTCTAACACATAAAGAACGTCAGCCGCTAGTGCGAACTGAACGTTGAGCAGCCCTTTTACGTTTAGACCTTTGGCAATCCGTTCGGTTGCGTCAGCGACTCTGTGAAGCTGGGAGTCGCTCAAGGTTATTGGGGGTAGGGTGCAGCTCGAGTCACCGGAGTGAATGCCGGCTTCTTCTATGTGCTCCATGATGCCGCCGACGTAAAGCTGGTGGCCATCGTAGATGGCGTCGATGTCTATCTCAATCGCGTCATCCAAGAAGCGGTCTACTAGTAATGGATGCTCCATATCTACTAGAGCGTGCTTCGCAATTCTTTCGAAGTAACCATCGAGACCGCTTTGGTCATAAACGATTTCCATGCCTCGACCACCAAGTACAAAGCTTGGTCTGACCAATACCGGGTAACCGATTCGGTTCGCTACGGCGATTGCCTCATCGAGGTTGGTGGCCATGCCATTAGCTGGAGCGCGGAGCCCCGCCGCGTCAAGAATCTTCTGAAATTGACCGCGCTCCTCGGCTCGATCGATGTTCTCAGGCGTGGTTCCTAAAATGGGCACTCCTGCGGCTTCGAGGCCCTTGGCAAGACCAAGTGCCGTCTGTCCGCCTAGTTGCACAATTACACCTAGAAGTTCTCCAGATTGGGATTCGGCGTGAATCACCTCGAGCACATCCTCCAGGGTGAGCGGTTCAAAATAGAGTCGGTCCGAAGTGTCATAGTCTGTTGACACTGTTTCAGGATTGCAGTTAATCATGATTGTTTCGTAGCCGGCATCTCCAAGAGCAAATGCAGCGTGCACGCAAGAGTAGTCAAACTCAATGCCCTGACCAATCCGGTTGGGTCCACTTCCCAAGATCACAATCTTTTTTTGGTTAGAAGGCACCACTTCACTTTGCTGTTCATAAGAGCTGTAGTGATAAGGAGTCAAGGCTGGAAACTCACCGGCACAGGTATCTACCGTTTTATATACCGGCCTGAGATTTAGCTCATGTCTAAGTTTTTGCACCTGAATCTCGCTGAGCCCCCTGAGCTGTGCTATTTGCAGATCAGAGAAACCGTGCTCTTTTGCCTTTTTGAGTGTTTTTCTATCAAGTTCTGGGGCAGCTTTGACAAAGGTCGCAATCTCATTAATAAGGACTATTTGATCGATGAACCACGGGTCGATTTTTGTCGCCTCGAAAACCTGCTCAGCGCTCGCGCCCTTATAAAGGGCCTGCTGAACCTGCACCACTCGCTCATCAGTTGGCCTACTCATTAGGGCCAGAAGCTCTTCGACCGAACGAGTCTCACTCCCAAAATGGAATGAGCTCCCGCGCTTTTCCAGAGAACGAAGTGCTTTTTGTAGAGCCTGGGTAAAAGTGCGGCCAATGGCCATTGCCTCCCCGACGCTTTTCATTGTGGTGGTCAGGGTTGTGTCGGCTGCGGGGAACTTCTCAAATGCGAAACGGGGAACCTTGACCACGACATAGTCAAGGCTGGGTTCGAAACTAGCTGGAGTTACTCCGGTAATGTCATTTGGGATTTCGTCGAGGGTGTAACCAATTGCTAGTTTGGCGGCAATTTTGGCAATTGGAAATCCGGTGGCCTTGGACGCTAGTGCGGAGGACCTCGATACCCTTGGGTTCATCTCGATAACCACAAGACGCCCATCTGCCGGATCCACCGCGAACTGAATGTTGCAACCACCGGTGTCTACACCAACCGCTCGAATAATCTCGATGCCAACATCACGCATGTTTTGATACTCGCGGTCGGTCAGCGTCAAAGCGGGGGCCACGGTGATTGAGTCCCCGGTGTGCACCCCTACTGGGTCAAAGTTCTCGATGGAACAAACCACAACCGTGTTGTCGTTTGTGTCGCGCATCATTTCTAGCTCGAACTCTTTCCATCCCAATATCGATTCTTCTAAGAGCACCTCGCTGGTCGGAGACGCTTGAATCCCCGCTCCCGCGATCCTGCGAAGATCCTTTTCGTCATAGGCGATTCCGGACCCGAGCCCACCCATGGTGAATGACGGCCGAACTACCAGCGGGTAGCCGAGCATTGCGGCGGCCTCTAGGCAATCATCCACGGTGCGCGCAATAGCGCTTTTTGCCACATCAGCTCCGGCGGCGAGCACGAGCTGTTTAAAAGCTTGGCGATCTTCACCGGCATTTATGGCCGCGACATTTGCACCAATTAGTTCAACATTATATTTTTCGAGTGATCCGCGAGCATGAAGTGCCATTGCCGCGTTGAGCGCGGTCTGGCCACCAAGGGTTGGCAAAATCGCATCCGGCCTTTCTTTTTCTAAAATAGCCTCAATAACCTCGGGGGTGATTGGTTCGATATAGGTTGCATCGGCGAAATCGGGGTCCGTCATGATGGTGGCCGGGTTCGAGTTAATCAGTATGACCCTGATCCCTTCTTCGCGTAATACGCGGCAAGCCTGTGTGCCCGAGTAGTCAAACTCGCATGCTTGTCCTATGACAATTGGTCCGGAGCCAATTACTAAAACTGATTTAATGTCCTCGCGTTTTGGCATTAACTGTGTTCCTTAATCATATTTATGAACTTGTCAAAAAGGTAGTGTGAGTCGTGGGGACCGGCCGCAGCTTCCGGGTGGTACTGAACCGAAAAAGCTGGTATGTCTAGGCACTGCAAGCCCTCAACCACCTGGTCGTTGAGTGCGCGATGGGAAACCGCTACGCGACCAAAACCCGTTGGTGACAACGCTTCATCGCCCTCCAATCGAACTGCAAAACCGTGGTTGTGTGCGGTGACTTCAACTCGCTGGTTGATGCTTCTAAGAACGGGCTGGTTGATGCCTCGATGACCGAAAGGCAACTTATAAGTCTCGAACCCAAGTGCGCGTCCAAGAAGTTGATTACCAAAGCAAATCCCAAAAAATGGCTTACCGGCTCTGAGCACCTCTTGCAAAAGCTTGACCTGCTGGTCACTCGCCTGAGGGTCCCCCGGACCGTTTGAGAAAAACACCCCATCCGGCGAGTCACTCAAAAGCTCCTCGGCCGAAACGTTTGCCGGATGAACGGTGATTTCTAATCCCCTTTGGCTTAGGTGCTCTAGGGTGGAGCGCTTTATCCCGAGATCGAGAATCGCTACTGCGCCAATCTTTGTCCCGACCGCAGGGATTGAATACCTATTTGGCGTGGTGACTACATCGCTCAGCTGCCTCCCCTTCATCTCGAGTGCTTCTCTAACTTCAGCTAGCATTTGGGTTTCCGATGAGACGGCTGGACCGGAAAATATCCCAGCCCGCATCGCTCCTGCATTTCTAATTAGTAGCGTTACAGCCCTTGTGTCGATATTTGAGATCCCAACCACGCCGGATTTCTCGAGTTCGAACTCAAGAGTGGTTTCGGCTCGAAAGTTGCTTGAAATGCGAGAGGGTTCTTTCACAATGTATCCTGCAACCCAGATTTTGTCGGACTCTGCATCGCGCTGATTCATCCCCACAATTCCGATGTGAGGTGAGGTCTGCAGAACTATTTGCCCGGCATATGATGGGTCGGTAATGGTTTCTTGGTAGCCGGTCATTCCGGTAGAGAAAACCAACTCTCCAAGGGTTTTACCCTTAGCTCCAAGAGATTCACCAACAAATATCTGGCCATTTTCCATAACTAGATAAGCCTCATGCATCCGGTGCTCCAATCAAACCGCCGAGTTTTTTCAAAGTTGCGCTTCTGACACTCGGGTTGACAACCCGTAAGTTTGTGATCACTGGAGTAGCCCCGAGATTCCAATGAATCGCGATCAGTCCATTAGCTTCGACCCCCTTGTCGATTGTTGCTGTGGCGGTGCCGATGAATCTTATGTCCCCAAGGGGTATTCCAAAACTCGATTCGCCCTTGCGACTAAAACCAAGTTGATTGGCGCTAAGACTTAGCTCAACTTGACCACGATGCCCGAATCCGTGCGCCCAGACTCGCTTCAACGGGTCCGATTCGAAGCAGGTCGAAACATAAAAACAAGCCGCTACCAGTTCCCCAGATTCGAACTCGGTCGGCACGGAAATCTCCTTCTCCTGCTTGGCTCGAAGCCTGCGGTTAGATAGAAAGATTGCGAGCGCGATCAACGCCACCATCGAGATCATGGCTACGCCAATAGCTTCTCTTATCATTTGATCTCCTGTATTTGTTTATCGCGAACAGTGAATTTACCCGCAAATATTGTGTGAACTATTTCACCCGGCAGCTCCAACCCGATAAACGGGTTGTTTACCGATTTTGATTGACTGGTCGAGCCAATTTGTCTTTTTTGGCTTGGATCAATCAAAGTAATATTGGCATGTCTTCCAACCCCTATTTTGCCTTGGTTTTTAAGCTGCGCCAGCTCCGCTGGCTTGGAACTAATAATGTTTGCGAAGCGATCCCAACTTTCACCGGATTCTTCGATTAATACCTGCTGCAAAACGCTGGCGGCTGTTTCAAGACCAATCATCCCAAAAGCAGCATTACCCCATTCGCAATCTTTCTTCTCTATCGAATGAGGAGCGTGGTCGGTTCCAAGAACATCGATCGTGCCATCAACCAGGGCTTTTTTTAGAGCGAGAGTGTCCTCGGTTCGCCGTAGTGGCGGATTTACCTTATAAATAGGGTCGTAACCGCGAACCAGCTCCTCGGTGAGGATTAGATGGTGTGGTGTGACCTCAGCAGTTATGTTAATGCCTCGCTTTTTTGCCCATCGAACCACATCGACCGCTCCGGCGGTAGTGAGGTGGCAAACGTGCAGCCTGGAGCCGGTTTGCTCGGCCAGCAGAGCATCCCTCGCAATGATGGACTCCTCCGCCACGCTAGGCCACCCGCTTAGTCCCAGCTCGGTGGCGAGCGCCCCAGCGTTCATTTGGGACCCCGGGGTCAGCCGAGGATCCTGAGAGTGCTGGGCAATTAGCCCACCAAAAGGTTTTACGTACTCAAGGGCTCGTTGCATCAATAGGGGGTCGTGAACGCAGTACCCATCATCGCTAAAAACTTTAACCTTGGCTAAAGAATTGGCCATCGATCCGATACCGGCTAGCTCTAGGCCCAAAAGCCCCTTTGTGACAGCTCCAATTGGCTGCACCTCACAGTAACCAGCCTGTAATCCAAGTTCTCTGACTCGCTCCACCACGTTCGCATTATCGGCCACCGGTTCGGTGTTGGCCATCGCGCAAATAGCCGTGTAACCTCCGGCTGCTGCGGATCGTGATCCTGATAGAACAGTCTCACTTGCCTCAAACCCGGGCTGCCGAAGATGGGTGTGCATGTCTACAAAACCAGGTAGCGCTATCAGACCAGAACAATCAATCCCCCGAGAAGAGCTTGAGCCCATTGCCGCGACCAGGCCATTTTCAATCTCGATGTCACTCCTCTCTCCATTTTGCAGGGTCACATTTTTTAGAATAATTTTCATTTCTCACCCTCACCCGAAAGAAGTCTGTGCAGCACTGCCATGCGAACAGCCAAGCCATTTTTAACTTGTTGGAGCACCTTGGAGCGTGGGTCGTCTGCGGCGGCACTTGAGATTTCAAGCCCGCGATTCATGGGGCCAGGGTGCAGGATGACCGCGTTCTCGCCAAGTCTTTGCAAGCGCTCTAGATTCAGTGACCAATTCGCGGCGTACTCTCTTACCGATGGCAAGTAGTCGCCGTTCATTCTCTCCTTTTGAACCCTGAGCATCATCAGAGCATCTGGTTTTTTCGAGAGCGCCTCATCAAAGCTTGGGATTACATTGGCGCCGAGCTCGGCTAGGCCTTCGGGCATCAGGGTACTGGGCCCTGAGACGCTGACATTTGCACCTAGTAAATTCAGCAACAGGATATTTGATCGTGCCACCCTAGAGTGTGCGATGTCCCCGATAATCAGGACCTTGAGGCCTGCAAGATCGTTTTGCAATCCGAAGCACTGTCGCAGAGTTAGGGCATCCAGCAGGGCTTGGGTCGGATGTTCATGCGTACCATCGCCAGCGTTGATTATGCTCGCTCGAATCCAGCCGCGATTAGCAAGTGCGTGAGCTGATCCGGATAGCGGATGGCGCAGAATGATGGCGTCGGCGCCAAGTGCCTCCAAAGTCTGCGCCGTGTCCTTTAGGGACTCACCCTTAGAAGCGCTCGAGGCTTCGGCCGCGAAATTAATCACATCGGCACTTAGTCTCTTGGCGGCCACCTCGAAGCTAATTCTTGTCCTGGTGGAATTTTCAAAAAACAGGTTCACAACGGTTTTGCCTCTTAGTGCGGGGAACTTTTTAACTTCGCGGTCGTTGACTATGGACAGTTGCTGAGCGCTGTCTAATAGTGAAATGGCGCTTTTAGAAGTCAGGTCGCGGATTGATATCAAATGCTTCATTAGCCGATCACGACCTGATCTATGTCGTCCTGCTCGACCAATTGCACTGTTACTCGCTCGGATTTAGCGGTGGGGATGTTTTTGCCCACAAAATCCGGCCGAATTGGCAGTTCGCGGTGTCCGCGGTCTATCAGTGCTGCGAGTTTAACTTGCTGAGGCCTGCCGAAATCCGAGAGCGCATCAAGGGCCGCGCGGATTGTGCGACCGCTAAATAGAACATCATCAACTAGAACTACGACCTTGTCTGTAATTCCGGTGGCGGGCAAGAGGGTCGCTTTGATCTCTCGCTCTTGATCGGATAGATCATCCCGATACATCGTAATGTCCAGGGTGCCAAGTTCGCCCTGATACCCGGGCTCAATTTCCCTTAGGATCGCTGTCAGGCGATTGGCAAGCGGCACGCCACGCGTCGGGATTCCTAGAAGGACCAGATTACCGGATCCTTCATTCGCTTCTAAGATTTCATGCGCGATGCGCTTGAGGGCTCTTTCAATATCCTGTGAGCTAAGGACTACGCGATGGTTCATACAACTCCTTCTCCGCCTCTCGGGACGAACTTAAAGGACAACTTGCAAACTATAACATTGGCTAGAGAGCCTGGCGACCCCTGGCGAGTCTTGCTAAGACACCGTTCACAAATTTTGGTGAGTCATCAGTGGATAGCTCACTTGCGAGGTTGACCGCCTCGGAGATTGCGACCTCATCGGGCACCTCATCGTTATACAGAATTTCCCAGGCTGCCAACCTGAGGATCGCTCTATCGATACTGGGCATTCTCTCGATGCTCCAATTATCCGCAAGCATGGTGAGCTCGTTGTCTATTTGTGCTGCATTTTGCTGGTAGCCATTCAAGAGGGTTTCCGCATAATCAAAAATCTGCTCTTGGTTTTGATGACCGGTTACCTCCGAAGCAGTTTCAGAAAGCAGTAATAGCGCCGACTCTCCGCGCACGCCAGCTGCGTAAAGCGCGTCCAGTGCGCGCTTTCGGGACTTGGTTCTCGTGCTCAACTATTCGCTAACTCTGCCAAGGTAGTCACCGTTGCGGGTGTCGACTTTGACCTTTGTGTTGTTGTCAATGAATAAAGGAACTTGAATCTGGTGCCCAGTTTCTAAAGTTGCGGGCTTGGTGCCCCCGGTTGAGCGGTCACCCTGCAATCCGGGTTCGGTATAAGTGATTTCAAGAATTACCGAAGGTGGCAGCTCCACATATAGTGGGTTGCCTTCGTGCAATGCAACTGTTGCTACCTGATTCTCAAGTAGGTAATTGGAGACATCCCCCAATGTCTCAGCGGAGACAGTGATTTGTTCGTAATTTGTGTTGTCCATGAAGACGTAGCCACCATCGTTGTATAGGTACTGCATGTCACGACGGTCAACGTTTGCAGTTTCAACCTTTATGCCGGCATTAAAAGTCTTGTCGTTAACTTTTCCGGTCAAAACGTTGCGTAGCTTGGTTCGCACAAAAGCGGGCCCCTTGCCCGGCTTCACGTGCTGAAAATCGATTACGGCCCAGAGTTGTCCCTCTAGGTTCAGCACCATCCCGTTTTTTAGATCATTTGAGGTTGCCATGAGTCTCCTTGATTCTCCTAGCGAAGTCTAGTTGTCGATGAGTGCTTTGAGAGCCAAGGCGTAGCTTTGCGCTCCGAAGCCAGCAATCACTCCGGATGCCACTGCAGAAATAACGCTCGTATGCCGAAACTCTTCCCTGGCGTGTGGATTCGAAATGTGTACCTCGATTAGTTTTTGACCGTTGGCACTCAATGCCGAGCAAGCGTCTCTTAGCGCATAGGAGTAATGGGTAAATGCAGCGGGATTCAGTATTACATCTAGTTTTTGACTAAACGCTTCATGAATCCATTCGATTAGTTCGGCCTCGCTGTTAGTCTGCCTCAGATCTATTTCGACCTGATTCAAAGATATGTCTTCAAGATCAGCCTTGATTTGAATCAGGTCAATTCGCCCATAGATTTCGGGTTCGCGCTTGCCTAAAAGATTTAGGTTTGGCCCATTTAGCACTAAGACTTTTCTCATGTTCAAACGCTATTCCACAATCGCTTGATATGCGGTAAAAAGAAGCTCTGGAGTTGGCGCATTGAGCATCGTTGGTTTTGCGATGTCCTGGAGGATCACAAAGCGCAATGAGCCGGCGCGCGATTTTTTATCTCGCCTCATGTTTGCCAATAACTGGTCCCAACGATCTGCTCGGTAGCTGATTGGAAGGCCAAGCTGCGTGAAGATGCTTCGGTGCCTTTCCACGACTTTCTCGGAAAGCTGACCAGAGAGCAGTGCCAGCTCGGCCGCGAAAACCATTCCTATCGAGATTGCTGCGCCGTGACGCCATTTATAGCGCTCTGCAAGCTCGATAGCGTGGCCAAGCGTGTGCCCGTAGTTCAAAATCTCGCGCTCACCAGACTCGCGAAAGTCCTCGGTGGTAATCCGCTCTTTGATTGCAACTGAGCGAGATATTAGCTCTGCAAATAAATCGGAGTTGGAATCGATGGCTGCCGGGTCTGATTCGATCGCCTCAAGGATAAAGGGGTCGGCAATGAAGCCGTATTTCACAACCTCAGCCATTCCTGCGACTAGCTCATTGCGTGGCAACGAGGCCAGCGTGTCGAGGTCGATAATCACCTTATGAGGAAGATGAAAAGCCCCAACTAAATTTTTACCCTCCGCGGTGTTGACTCCCGTCTTGCCACCGATGGCAGCATCGACCATTCCCAAAAGGGTCGTGGGAATCAAAATTGAGCGAACCCCGCGCAACCAAGTCGCTGCCACAAAGCCCGCAAGGTCGGTAGTTGATCCTCCGCCAATTCCGATGACCGCGTCGTTTCGATGAAAATCAGCCTGCCCCATGATTCCCCAGCAAAAAGCTGCTACCTCGATACGTTTCGCATCCTCGGCATTGGGCACTTCGGCCAATAGGGCCTCATAACCCTTAGATTTGAGGTCCTCCTGAACTAGGTCGGCCGTCGCCGCTAGGGCTTGAGGGAAAATAATTAGCACTTTTCTCACTCCGTCTAGGGAGTTGGCGACCTCACCGAGTAGGCCCCGGCCAATGATTGAATTACTCATTTATTTCAACAATCTTCCTAAGTTCGTTCATGACCGCTTTGACGGATCTGCCGCCGGTGAACACGGTGCTGTCTGCTGCGGCTCGATACTTGGCAATTCGATCATCGTAAATCTCTTGCCATTTTTCAGGGTTGTCTTTTAGAAGCGGGCGCTTTGCCACTGAAATTTTACCAATTACGTGTTCCGCCTTTGTATCTAAAAAAACAGTGTGAAAGCCTTTCAGCATTTCTTGGTTTATCTCGCTGAGAATCACTCCACCGCCGGTGGCGATAATGCCGCCTTCGCCCAGGGCAACCCTTAGAGCCGAGGTTTCCAAATGACGAAAAGCAGGCTCTCCTATTTTTTGAAACAAACTGGTGATAGGGCCGTGAAGCTTGGATATCTGCTTATCGGTGTCGATGAATGAGAGTCCAAGTTCCTTGGCCAGTTTTTTACCAAAGGTCGTTTTTCCAGAACCCATTGGTCCAATCAGAACGACCACGTCTAGCACTACGGCTTGACGATTCTGGAGCGCAACACGGCCGGAATGTTCTCGAGATACGAATCCAAGTTTCGCTTGGTTTCCGAAATTGAGTCTCCCCCAAACTTCTCCATCACACTGTTAGCTATCACCAGAGCAACCATCGACTCTAGGACAATTCCAGCGGCAGGAACCGCGCAGACATCACTTCTTTGATGATGAGCCGTTGCCGCTTCACCGGTTGAGGTGTCGAGAGTCCTAAGGGCCTTGGGAACCGTGGAGATGGGCTTCATTCCTGCGCGCACTCGAATAATTTCTCCGTTAGACATGCCACCTTCAATGCCGCCGGCGCGATCGGTTACTCGCTGGGCTAAATCGTTCTCGCGAATAATCTCGTCATGGGCCACTGAACCCCGTCTTCTTGTGGTTTCCAGCCCATCCCCGATTTCCACTGATTTAATAGCCTGAATTCCCATAACCGCCTGCGCCAACTGACCGTCTAGCTTTCGATCGTGATGGACGTAACTCCCGAGTCCCGGGGGGCAACCATAGACCAGGGTCTCAACCACTCCCCCCACCGTGTCGCCACTTGAATGACAATCATCGATTTCGGCGACCATCTTTTCGGAGGCGGGCTTATCAAAGCAGCGCATCGGATCCTCGTCCAATACCGCTCGATCGCTTGGCCTTGGAAGGGCAAGTTCATGGTTTTGGACCGGCCCGATTGCCACAGTGTGGGTAACTAATTCGATTCCGAGGCTCTTCAAAAAACTCTGAGCAATCGCTCCTAACGCTACTCTTGTGGCAGTTTCGCGCGCGCTGGCGCGCTCTAAAACTGGCCTTGCCTCTTCAAAGTTGTATTTTTGCATCCCGGTGAAATCCGCATGCCCAGGCCTTGGCCTGGTCAGGGGTGCTCCCCTGGCTCCCGAGAGTTCGCTCTGATCTACCGGTGCCGCGCTCATGACTTTCTCCCACTTTGGCCACTCCGTGTTTGCAATGCGTATCGCAATTGGCCCGCCCTGGGATAACCCGAAGCGCACGCCACTTGAGATTGTGACTTCGTCGAGTTCAAACTTCATGCGGGCGCCGCGGCCATAGCCCAATCTTCTTCTGGCAAGCGCCGCTTGAATATCCTCCGCCAAAACGGCAACTCCAGCCGGCAGGCCTTCTAAAACACCAATGAGTTCGGGGCCGTGAGATTCTCCGGCAGTGATAAAGCGCAACATACTACTATTTTGCCATGCTTAGAGCCTCGCGAACGGCTTCCACTAATTTATGCTCATTTTCTAAGGGCTCTTCTAATTGATTGCCGGCGAATAACCGCTGTTGTCCGATGGCTTGCCAAATTAACATCTCAATACCGGAAATAACTTCGTGATTCACGGACCACAATTTTGCTGCCCCTGAAGGCCAAGGATCATAAGCCACATCCAAAAGCATCCCTTGTGGCGATAGCGACTCTAGGTATTGGTCTAATCCCCCTCCGGGAAGTGTTGAGATGGTTAGGTCCGCCCTCACTGCCTTATCAAGAGAAACCCATGCGCACTCAAACTCTTTAGCCATTCGAATGCCGGCAATCTCATTGCGCCCCCAGATTGTGACTTTTTTCTCAAGTTGCTGCATCGCAATGATCGCGCTTCTAGCAGTAGCTCCTGTGCCCAGGACCGATACGGAATCGAAATCACTGCCTTCTAGCGCTTGGCCTATGCCGAAGATATCGGTGTTATAGGCATCCCAGCCCGTATTGGTGCGAATCAAAGTGTTGGCCGCCTGAGCCTCGATAGCAAGATAATCCACTCGGTCACCAAAGGCGAGGGCCTCTCTTTTTAGTGGCATCGTGAGAGAGAGCCCGAGCCAATCACTGCTCAATCCAGCTATAAAGCCCGCTACGCCCTCTTCTAGCTCGATAGCCTGATAATCAGAATCGGCCCCCAGAAAACCGAAAGCAGCATTGTGGATTAGTGGGGACTTTGAATGCGCGATGGGCGAACCTAGGACTGCGTAGTGACTAGTCATTAAAACCCGGATTCGCCCTCAGCCAGGCCTGGAACTCTTTCACAGCAACAAGGTGCTCGGCAAAGGTATCGGTGAAAACAGTCTCCCCAGTTTCAAGATTGACCGTTACAAAATACAGCCAGGAACCGTCGGCAGGTCTAAGTGCGGCATCTATCGCGATACCTCCGGGGCTTGCGATTGGCCCGATTGGGAGGCCTAAGTGAACATAGGTGTTGTAAAGATTTAGGTCTGCTCGCTGAGCATCGGTGGTTGTGACTGTTTTGCCGTCAGTACCATAGTTCACCGTCGCATCGGACTGTAAGAGCATCCCAATGTCCAGTCGATTCAAAAAAACCCTCGAAGCCCTATAGAAATCCTCAACGTTTCTCGCTTCGGCCTGCAAAACCGAAGCCAGTCGAATTACATCAAATGATGACTTGAGGGTGATATCGTGCTTGGCAAGCTCGGTTTCGGTGCGCCTGAGCATCGCATTAATGATTTCTTGCGCGCTCACCCCGGGGTCAAAAGTATAGGTAGCGGGAAATAGATAGCCTTCAGCATTGAGGGCTTGGTCGGGCAGTTCCCCCATAATCGTTGCGATAGCGGATACAAAGTCCTGTTCGCTCAAGCCGAAGTCACTAGCTAGCTGGGGAACAATTTGTGAGATCCTGAATCCCTCAGGGATTGTGCTTGTGAGCGTGATTTTGCCATTGCCTTCGATTAGTAAACGCAGTGCTTCTTGACCTGGGATTTGAGTTGGGAACTCATACACCCCCGGGAATATTGTGAAATCCGTTCTGAGCATGTCGCGATAGACCGCGTCAAAGCTTTTTACGATGTCAGCACTTACCATTTTTCTGGCAACATCGGCACCCGTATCCCCGGGCTCAATCTCTATCCGGGTTGCTGGCCCGCCCTCACCTTCATAATCCTCAACCTGAAAACGAGATAGCAAAGAGGTTAGAGAGCCTTGAGCTAAAAATAACCCGCCCCCGATGGCCCCCGCCAGTAAGGCAAAAGAAATAAGGGCCGCGTAAAACCCCTTGGATCGGCGGGGCCTGGCAGTCTCAGTCATTCAAATCCTCCAGAGTTTTACCAGCAAGCTGGCCCTGCACCTCTTGCTGAAGAGCTGACTCAAGAATAATCGCTGCCGCCTGGGCATCGATGATGCTTTTTGAGGACTTAGCGTTTTTGCCCGCGCTTCTGAGCATTGAAGCCGCGGTTTTTGTGGTCAGACGCTCATCCACAAACCGCACCGGTACTTGGCTTTGGCTCGCCAGGGCTTTGCCCAGTGCGATGGCCTTGTGGGCGGAGTTACTAAGCCCGCCTCCTAGGCTTAGCGGTAAGCCGATATAGACCGCGGCTATTGAGCGGGCTTGTATTTCACTTAGGATTTTGGATACGGCTTGGGCATCGTTCGGGATCGCCTCGATTGGCAGAACGAGAGTTCCCTCTGAAATTGCGATTCCAATTCTGGCATCGCCAGAATCCAAGGCTAACCTTCTGTTCACGCGATGGCTGAGACTGCAGCCCTAAGAGCCGCCGAAAGCTGCAGTACCTCTGTACCGCCACCCTGGGCGATGTCGGCTTTTCCGCCGCCGCCGCCGCCGAGCTCTGCCGATGCAATCTTCGCAAGATCTCCAGCTCGAACCCCTTGAGATTGGGCGATTTGGCCCGCCGCGACCATTACCGTGGCCCGAAGGTCCAAGATGCTCGCGAGAATGACAACGGATTGTTCGCCCAGTTGATCACGTACCGCAATAGTGAGGCTTCTGAGCTGATCCGCGGTTAGGGGTTGTTCTAGGTGAGTCGACACCACATCGAGCCCTGCAATCTTTGTGCTGGATGCCAGGATTTCGGGAACTAACTTGAGAGCTTGTTGCCCCTCCAGTAGGGATACCTTACGCTGCGCGGATTTGAGATCTTCTAATGCTTGCCCGATTCTCGCTTCTAATTCCTGAGCGGGTGCTTTTAGGCTCAGCGCCAGTCTGCGAACCAAATCCCGCTCCGCAAGCAAAGAGGTCAATGCCCCGAGGCCGACCTCGGCCTCGATTCTTCTCGAACCAGAACCCACCGAGGCCTCTGCTGTCACTGAAACAAGGCCAATTTGCGAGGATCTTGAGACGTGTGTGCCGCCACAAAGCTCGCGCGACCAAGGTCCGCCAACCTGAACCACTCGGACTTTCTCATCGTAGGTCTCGCCAAATAGCGCAATGGCTCCCCATTCGCGAGCATCAGGCAGGCTCATGAACTGTGCAGAGACTGCTAAATCAGCTCTAATCGCCAGGTTAGATACTTCTTCGATTTCAGACTTACTGGCTTCCGAAAGTGCCTGAGTCCAGGAGAAGTCAAGCCGAAGATATCCGGGGCGGTTATAAGATCCCGACTGCATAGCCTCTTTACCAAGAACCTGACGCAGTGCTGCATGGATTACGTGAGTCGCCGAGTGGGCCTGGCAGGCCCCGAGGCGCCAATCGGCATCGACCAAGGTTTCGGCACTCGACCCGATTCCTACCTCGCCACTTAGGACTCGAACCTTATGGGAAAAAAGGCCCTTTACTGGTTTTTGGACGTCTAGCACCTCAAGTTCAAAGCCTTCGCCTCTTATAAGACCTGAATCCGCCGCCTGGCCACCGGATTCTGCGTAGAGAGAGGTTTTATCAATAAAAAGCTCCCCAACCTCACCTTCGGACAAATCCTGAACGCTAATTCCGTCGCGGACCAGCCCCAAGATAGTTCCGCTCGTGTTCAAAGCTTCGTATCCTAAAAATTGCGTCTCACCCAATGAGCGAAATTCGCTGTAAACCTGAAGTCCGGAAGAGCCAACTTTTTTATCCTTAGCATCTTTTTTTGCGCGCTCTTTTTGATCTTGCATCAAGCTATCGAACGCACCTCGATCGATTGTGAGATCGTTTTCCTGTGCTATTTCAATTGTCAAATCGATCGGAAAGCCATAGGTGTCGTGTAACAAGAACGCGACCTCAGGAGCCAGTGAACCTTTAGCTAGGGCCATGGACTCCTCCAGCACCTGACTACCAGACTCCAAGGTTCTTAGGAACCCAGTCTCCTCGGCGAGCGCTAGGCGCAGAACCCTGGGGAAACTTTCTTCCAGCTCGGGGTAGGCCTCAACCATCGCGTTTTTGCTACTCGTGAATAATTCATGGAAGGCTTTTTCTGTCACACCCAAAAGGCGTAGCGATCGAATCGCTCTACGCAAGAGTCTGCGCAAAATATATCCACGACCCTCGTTTGATGGTGATACTCCATCAGACATCAGCATTAGAGCCGAGCGAATATGATCTGCTATGACTCGCATCCTGATGTCGTCTGTTTCGTCAGCGTTATATTTTCTACCGCTGAGCCTCGCGGCGACATCTATTAGTGGACGAATCTGGTCTATCTCGTAAATGTTCTCGACGCCTTGCTTCAAAAAAGCAACTCGCTCAAGCCCCATGCCAGTGTCAATGTTCTTTTTCGGCAGGTCACCAAGAATCTCAAAGTGATCTTTGGTGCCGCCATCCGCGCGCTCGTATTGCATAAAGACCAGATTCCAGATCTCTATGTAGCGGTCCTCATCGGCAATCGGGCCACCCTCAAGACCGTATTCCGGACCGCGGTCAAAGTAGATTTCCGAGCAAGGCCCGGCCGGACCGCGCTGGCCGGTTGACCAGTAGTTATCTGCCATGCCACGCTTTTGGATTCGCTCCAGCGGAATACTTGTTTCTTCTAGCCAGTAATCGATAGATTCTTCGTCGTCCTCATAAACGGTTGCCCACAGCTTCTCTGGATCAAAACCAAGCCCACCATCCGCTTCGGATTTGGTCAGTAGCTCCCAGGCATAGCCAATAGCTTCTTTTTTGAAGTAGTCGCCAAAGGAAAAATTGCCATTCATCTGGAAAAAAGTTCCGTGCCGGGTGGTCTTGCCGACTTCATCGATGTCCAAAGTGCGGACGCACTTTTGGACACTGGTTGCCCTCAAATAAGGTGCGGGAATGACTCCCGACATGTATGGGATGAATGGCACCATTCCGGCTACCACAAACATCAGGTTAGGGTCTTGGGAGATTAGTGGGGCACTTGGAACAACAGTGTGGCCCTTTTGTTCAAAGAAGTTGAGCCAACGCCGTTTTATCTCGGCAGTCTTCATTTAGCTCTTCTTATTGGCTGGGCGTTTTGGGGCCGGCTTATTCAGCTCAGCCTCTCGCTCTGCATAACCCTCTGCAATCGAGTTACCGAAGTCTTTGGCGGCAGCGACTGCTCCATCCAGAGCGTCCTGAGCCTTCGGGTTATCCCTGAGCTGCACTACCGCGAAAGCACCTAAACCGATGCCGATTGCGAACCAATTGAATTTAGACATGACTACCTCCGCTTTCCGAATGCTTTGAAAATACCTTGAGTTACGCCAAAGATTTTCGTCAGTGGGGTGCCTACCGCGGCGGTGAAAACGGCCACCAGCGAGCTAATGTTTACGCTCACCTGTTCGACATCCTTGGTGATTTGATCAATTCTTTTGAGCTGCTTATTGGCCTCGGTTAGAGTAACCCTGGCCTCAGCAAGCATGGGTTCAATTTCTTTATTCACCGATCTGACGGTGTTTGAGCTCTCGTCAAGCAACTTACCCAGCTTGGTAAGAGGAATTCCGATGAATAAAACAAGCAGGGCGAAACCACTGGCAAAAATAATGCCTGCGATCTCGCCACCGCTCATAAGTTATTACCTCGCTGCGTAGTACTCAACTACGAGTTGGACTTCACAGGTCACTGGAACCTCGACACGCTTTGGGCGTCTAATGAGAGTCGCCTGCAACTTGTCAATGTCAACCTTGATGTATTCCGGGATCTTTGCTAGCACATCAGAGTTTCCTCCAGCAGCAGCGACCTGGAAAGGTTCTGTCTTCTCACTCTTGTCGTGAACGTGAATCAGCTGACCGGGCTTTACTCGGAATGAAGGGCGGTCAACGCGCTCACCATTAACAAGGATGTGGCGGTGCACCACCATTTGACGAGCCTGCGCCATGGTGCGAGCAAAACCGGCACGAAGTACAAGTGCGTCTAGACGCATCTCCAAAAGCTCAACCAAATTCTCACCGGTTAGCCCCTCGGTTCGCTTTGCCTCTTGGAAGGTCTTGCGAAGCTGGGCCTCGCGAATACCGTACTGGGCGCGAAGGCGCTGCTTCTCGCGCAACCGAACCGAGTAGTCGGAGTCTGACTTGCGCTTGGTGCGGCCGTGCTGACCGGGACCATATGGTCTTTTTTCCATGTACTTTGCAGCTTTTGGCGTTAACGCGATACCAAGGGCACGAGATAGACGGGTCTTGCTGCGGGATCTAGTTGTCTTTGACAAAAAGGTACCTTTCAAATTTTCTATGTTTGGGAATCTTGCACTACGTCCCAGCCGCTGGAGCAGAGCAACCCCGAAAGCTTACCAGTTGGAGCCAGGGCTGTCACTCATCTACCGAGGATTTCTCCGATTGCTTTTAGTCGAGTGGCTATGACGGACTCAAAGCCGTGGGCACTTGGCAAGTAATAGCTCTTTTTTTGAAGTGAGTGCTCCTGGGCTATGACCCCTCGAGGGTCATCATGAGGGTATTTGTAGCCGACTGCGCCGGTGGATCTGAGAGCCGCAGGAATCGCCGGAACATCGCCTGATTCTGCGTCTGCAATAGCTTGGTTTATTGCAATATAAGCCCGGTTCGATTTTGGAGCTGTTGCCAAATAAATTGTGGCTTCGGCTAGTGGGATTCGGCCCTCGGGCATTCCTATTCTTTCCACAACATCCGCGACCGCGCTTGCCAGCACTATTGCTTGCGGATCCGCGAGGCCGATGTCCTCTGCCGCCAGAATCATCAGCCTTCTCGCTATGAACCTAGGGTCTTCTCCCCCGAGAATCATGCGGGCCAGATAGTGAATCGCAGCGTCAGGATCGGAACCTCGGACCGACTTGATGAAAGCGCTAATCGTGTCGTAATGCTCATCCCCGTTGGGGTCATAGGCGATTGTTGATTCGCTGGCATCTGCGGCTGCCTGATAACTGACTTCGCCGGTGCAACTCTGTGCTGCCGCTTCCATCAGGGTGAGTGCCCTTCTGGCATCTCCTTGACAGATGTGAGCGATGTAGTCAAGTGCCTTTGGTTCAAAGGCTCTTCCCTGAAGTCCCGCGGCACTATTTCTCGCTCTTTCCAAAAGCGATATCAAGTCATCTTTGGCAAGTGGTTCGAGGTGAAAAACTAGTGACCGAGAGATAAGTGGCTTGATGACACTGAAGGCGGGATTTTCCGTGGTTGCGGCGATGAGGGTTATAACTCCACTTTCAACCGCTCCCAAAAGCGAATCCTGCTGGCTCTTGGAGAATCGGTGTATTTCGTCTAAAAATAAAATTGTGGACCGATCAAAAACTTCTCGAAGCTTTTTGGCTTCCTCAATAACCTCCCGGACCTGCCCCACTGAGCTTGAGATAGCCGATAGTTCCACAAACTTGGCATCTTTGACACGCGATAGCAGTCTTGCAATGGTTGTCTTCCCGGTCCCCGGCGGGCCCCAGAGCAATATTGATGACCAAGTGCCATCTTTTTCGGCAGCAACTAATCGCTCGAGAGGCGAGCCTTTTTTTAAAAGACGTGCTTGCCCGAGCACCTCATTGATAAAACTTGGGCGCATTCTGTCGGCTAAAGGGGTTTGTACCACCAGATGATTCTAGGCAAGTCCTAGAATTACTGGTCGGATGAGAACCGGGGAGTAATGAATAACAACGAAAAGTTAGAAAAATATCAAGCTAAGCAACTACTAGTTGGGAAGCGCCTGATCAGGGGCAAGGCGGATAACCGAGTGGCCTTAGTTGCCGGAGCCGCGGCACTTGTCCTTGCATTTGCCGGCCAGCTTCTTTATTTCAATTTTGGTCCCGGCTCAAGTGATCCGGCATTGGATGTGACCCAGGAGCCGGCCGCTGAGGCACCGCAAAATTCCAGCGAAGTCCCGAGCGCTGACTTAGCAGAGGCTCGTATTTGGGAAGGAGCATTGAACCTAAACGACCAGGCGATCTCTCTTGAACTGGATGGCGTAAATGCTCCCCAAGCGGTCGCTAACTTTATTTCCCTTGCGCAATCTGGTTACTACGAAAACGTGACCTGTCACCGGCTTACAACAGCTGGAATCTTTGTGTTGCAGTGTGGCGACCCAGACGGAACCGGCGGCGGCGGTCCGGGCTATAACTTCGGACCAGTCGAGAACGCTCCCGCGGACGACCTGTACCTAGAAGGAACCCTAGCGATGGCGCGGGTGGGTCAGGATGGCAACTCAATGGGTTCGCAGTTCTTCATCGTCTACGGCGACTCGAGTATCCCGAGTGACTCGGCCGGCGGCTACACCGTGTTTGGAAAAATAACCGGTGGTCTTGATGCGGTAAAAGCAATTGCCGACCTAGGCACTTCGGATGGTTCATCTGATGCAAGCCCGGTAGAGCCGGTAATTATGTCTCAGATTTCGGTAAAGTAAGAACAACCACCCTTAGGAGCTCCCATTGACTAGCAATGAGTTTGGCCGCGTAGACCAAGACAACAACGTTTTCGTAATTGACAACGGTGCTGAGCGTCAAATCGGCCAATACCCCAACGTCAGCGCCGACGCAGCGCTTGTCTATTACACCCGCAAGTTCGCCGACCTTGAGGCTCAAGTTCGAACTCTTGAACAGCGAATCGCTGCTGGAATCAGTGACTCAAAAAGCCTGAAGATGGGTCATGACGCCCTAGTTTTGGAGCTAAAAGAGCCCAAGGTTTTGGGAAACATTGCCAGTCTTCGTGATCGTTTGGCCAAGCTCCAGGGGCCGATTGGTGCTGCTGCTGAAATGATTTCGGCTCAGCGGGACGCCGCATTTGCTATCGCCTTGGCAGAAAAAGAAGAAATTGCTGCTCGCGCGGAGGCAATGGTCCACAAGATGGAAAGTATCAACTGGAAAAAGTCCGCCGCCGAGATGACCGAGCTTTTTGATAAGTGGCAGACACTTCAGAAAAATGGGCCAAAGATTCCCAAATCTAAGACTGATCCAATTTGGAAGCGCTTCTCTCAGTCGCGGGCAAAGTTTGAAACTGGCAGAAGAAGCTATTTTGCCAATCTAGATGGCAAATTCAAAGAGGCTAAGGGCATCAAGGTGAATCTCACCGAGCAAGCTGAGGCCCTGGTTGCCAGGGGCGGCCAAGCCGCCGCTGAATATCGCAAGCTTCAGGACCAGTGGAAGGCTTCTCCCAAAGCCGGCAAGGCCGAAGAATCACTCTGGACCAAATTCCGTGCCGCCGGTGACGCAATCTTCGCGGCCAAAAAGGCGACGGATTCCGAGCTCGCCTCCTCGCAGACGGGCAACCTAAAAGCCAAACTTGATTTGATTGATCAGGCGGAAAAAATTGACACCTCTGATCTTGAGTCCGCAAAAAAGCAACTTGGTGAAATTCAAACCAAGTGGGTCAAGGTGGGGCACGTTGCCAAAGAAGAAGTGCGCAAAGTGGAGGACCGGCTTCGTAAGGTAGAAAAGAAGATTGCAGATGCTCAAGCGGAAGCTTGGCGTCGGTCCGACCCTGCGGCTAAGGCGCGGAGCAACTCCTTGGTATCCCAGTTGGAAACCGCTATTTTAGGCCTAGAAGCCGAACTCGCCGCGGCTCCAGCGGTCAAGCAAAAGGAGCTAAAGGAACAAATTGCTGCTCGGCAGGCTTGGCTGGAAGCAGCCCAGAAGGCTGTTGACTAAGAGCTTTTCACTCGATAAACGTCGTAAACAGCTTCGATTCTTTTGACCTGATTGAGCACGTGGTCAAGGTGCGATGGGTCCGCCATTTCAAAGACGAATTTACTCAGCGCAACTCGATCTTTACCTGTTGATACGGACGCGTTCAGAATGTTGACGTGATTTTCTGTTAGCACTCTTGTGACATCCGAAAGTAGGCCGGATCGATCCAGTGCCTCAACCTGGATCTGCACCATGAATACACCGCGGGCCTGGTCGGCCCAAGACACCTCGACAACCCGTTCGGGGTTTAAGCTCTTGCAGTTCTTGCAGTCTTCTCGGTGCACCGATACACCTTCGCCTCTTGTAACAAAGCCGATAATTGGATCTCCCGGCACCGGGGTGCAGCAGCGGGCCATCTTGGTCAGCACTCCCGCGGAGCCCTTTACCATCACTCCTTGGTCGGCACTTCTTGGGCCACGCAGGGACTTGGGTAGCTGAATTGGTATCTCTTCAGTCTGAAGTTCCTCGGTGTAACCCTCGAGCTGTTTGAGCCTCTCTATGACCGAAATTGTTGAGAGCTGGCCCTGACCAATAGCGTTATAAAGAGCCTGAATATCCGCATGCTTATTCTCCTGGGCCACTTTTTGAAGTGACTGGGAGCCAATCAGGGCTTGAATCGGCAGGCCCTGCTTCCGCAGGGCTTTGACGAGCGCCTCTTTGCCGTCCTCGGTAGCAAGCTCTCTGCGCTCTTGAGTGAAATAGTGCTTAATCTTGGCCTTGGCTCTTGGAGAGGCTACGAAATTTAGCCAATCCTTGCTGGGTCCAGCATTTTCAGACTTGGAGGCCAGAATTTCAATTACATCCCCGGCTTGCAGTTTGGACTCAAGCGGCACGAGTCGCCCATTAACCTTTGCCCCAATGGTTTTGTGGCCAACTTCGGTGTGCACCGTGTAGGCAAAATCAACCGGCGTAGAACCCGCGGCTAGGCCAACAACTTTGCCCTTTGGGGTAAATACGTAGAGCTCCTTGGCTCCAATTTCAAATCTAAGGTTGTCAAGAAACTCCCCCGAGTCTGCCGTTTCCTCTTGCCAATCGCTGAGCTGCTTGAGCCAGGCAAAGTCAACTTCCTTATCTCCGGTTTTCCCGCTTTGGGTCTTGTATTTCCAGTGCGCAGCCACTCCATACTCAGCTCGCTGATGCATCTCGGAGGTCCTGATTTGGATCTCAACGGCCCTACCTTCCGGGCCAACTACTGTGGTGTGCAAGGACTGGTATAAATTGAATTTGGGCATCGCAATGTAGTCCTTGAAGCGGCCGGGAAGCGGAGACCACTTGGCGTGAATGGCTCCGAGAGCGCCATAGCAATCTTTTACGCTGCCAACTATGACCCTAATTCCGACAAGATCGTAGATGTCGTCGAACTCCCTACCGCGAAGCACCATCTTTTGGTAGATCGAGTAGTACTGCTTGGGTCTGCCATCAATTTTGGCCTTGACTTTGCCTTCCTTGAGCTCGGCGGTGATCTCGTCGATCACGTTCTCGGTGTATTCACTCCGCGTCGGGTTTCGTTGTCCAACAAGAGAAACTATCTCCTCGTAAACCTTTGGATATAGAACCGCAAAGCTAATGTCCTCGAGTTCAACCTTCATCATGCTGATGCCCAAGCGATGGGCCAGCGGTGCGTAAATCTCTAAAGTTTCCTGGGCCTTGCGTTTTGCGGACTCTTGAGCCACAAAACCCCAGGTGCGGGCGTTGTGTAATCGGTCCGCAAGTTTGATTACAAGAACTCGCACATCCTTGCTCATGGCGACCACCATCTTGCGCATGGTTTCGGCCTGAGCGCTGTCACCGAACTTGACCTTGTCGAGTTTTGTAACCCCGTCTACCAGGAGGGCAACCTCCTCACCAAATTCCTTTTTTAGGGCTTCCAGGGGGTATCCGGTGTCCTCCACTGTGTCGTGCAATAGCGCTGCCGCTATTGTGGCCGGGCCGGAGCCCAAGTCGGCAAGGATTTTGGCGACTGCCAAAGGGTGGCTTATGTACTCTTCACCACTTTTTCTAAGCTGCCCAGTGTGGTAGTGAGAGGCTGTCACATAAGCGCGCTCGATAATACCGAGATCGCCCTTTGGGTGATTGATTTTGACTATTCGAATCAGCTCTTGAAGGTCGGCTCCGTAAGCAGTCGAAGATCTTGTGAATATGCGCGGCAGCCTAGCTCTAAGTGAGCTAGATCGGCTGTCGGTCATTTTTGGCTCCTGTTTTTGGGTAAGCAGAAGTCTATTCGCGGTTAGCTGCAACTTTCATCGCGGCGAGCTTAACTTTGCTCTCGGATTCGCGCAGGTGCGCATAAATCGGAGCGGCTAAAAACACGGAAGAGTAGGTTCCAACTATGGTTCCGATGAATAGTGCGAGAGCAATATCCCTGAGGGTGCCCGCGCCAAGGAAAGTCGAACCGATGAACAGAATCGAGGCAATCGGCAACACTGCAACCACGGAGGTGTTTACTGACCTCACTAGTGTCTGGTTGATTGCAAGATTTACCATTTCACTCAGAGTTCTGGTTTCGGAGAATTCAATCTCGAGCGTGTTTTCTCGCACTTTATCGAAAACAACCACGGTGTCATAGAGCGAGTAGCTCAAGATAGTTAGAAACCCAATCACGGCTGCTGGGGTCACTTCGAAGCCAACACCGGCGTAGATGCCAGCGGTGAGAACTAGATCGTGGGCCAAAGCGATCAGTGCGGCCACCGACATTTTCCAGGATCGGAAATACAGCGCCATCAATATCGAAACCAAAAGCAAGAATACGATCAAACCGGTGAGCGCCTGTCTTGTAACATCGGCACCCCAGTTCGGCCCGATAAAGCTTGACGCCACTTCGGCTGCAGGGACACTGTAAGCATCGGCAAGTGCTAGCCGAGCGGCCTCCGACTCGGTGTCCGCCAGCTGTTCGGTTTGGATTCTCAAATCGTTGGTTCCAACTCCGGTGGTGCTCACTTGCACACCAGGAACAACGCTTTGGATTGCGTCGGTTGCTAGAGACTGAGGCAAGCCTTGGGAATTCGATAGTCTGAACTCGCTGCCGCCGCGGAACTCAATTCCGAAGTTGAAGCCGCCCCGGACGACCGGCAATAAAATGGCAAGGATAACTAGCACCGCTCCAATTGCGTACCAGATTTTACGCTTACCTACAAAATCAAAGGATCGCTCACCCGTGTAGAGCTGATTTCCTAGCGTGCGAAATTTACTCATCTGCTCCCCTATTCGCCAGAGCCTTGCGCTCGGCAATCGTTTGACGCGTATGTGCTTCCTTGGATGATTTCTCCGCTTTACCGGCGCTGAGATTTTCGGATAGCTGGAACTTTCCTCGTCCCCTATAAGAGGCCCTTTGGGCAGATAGGTCGAATCCGGAGAACCTGTGGCCGGAGGCAAAGAACTTGCTGCGAGCCAGTAGCTGAACCATTGGGTGGGTAAACAGAACTACAACCAAAAGGTCGATGAGCGTGGTGAGTCCGAGAGTGAAGGCGAAACCACGCACAGAGGAACTCGTGAGAAGAAAGAGCACCACGGCTGCTGTGAAGCTAACGGCGTCAGCTACCAGAATCGTTCTCAGGGCGCGCTTCCAGCCTGCTTCAACGGCGGCTTCGAGGGTACGTCCGTCTCTCAGCTCATCTCTAATTCTTTCGAAATACACAATGAATGAGTCGGCGGTGATTCCGATTGCCACAATTAGGCCTGCCACACCTGCCAAAGAAAGCCGGTAACCCTGACGCCAGGATAAGAAGGCGATGAAAAGATAGACCAGAAGTGCAGCAATAATTAGCGAGCCCACAACCACTGAGGCCAAGCCGCGATACTGGAAAGCCATGTAAACAATCACGACAATCAGGCCTATCAAGCCGGCGATTAGACCCGATTGGAGGGACTCTTTTCCAAGAGTGGCGCTGATGTTTTCTTGGGACTGCACCTCAAAGCCAATCGGAAGAGCGCCGTACTTGAGCTGATCGGAGAGCACTGTGGCGCTATCTTGAGTAAAGTTTCCGGTTATCTCAGCCTTGCCGTTGGTGATAACTGCATTGGTGGATGGTGCGGTGATTACCACGCCGTCAAGCGTGATTGCGAACTGGTTTTGTGGGCTCGGAAGCGTAAATAGTCTGGAGGTCACTTGGCCGAACGCCTCTGAGCCAACAGAGTCGAACTCTAGATCAACTTTCCAGTCGCTGGTCTGGGCTCCGGTCTGAGTAACCACCGTTCCCGCAGTGGCTCCACTGACATTTAATCCCTTTACCTCCACGGGCCCAAGTATGTACTTAAACAACGATTGGTCATCACAAGTAATTAGCGGAATGGTTGGGTCATCCACCTGGCCTGGTGAACGAAATGGCACCGAACAGTCAAGCACGTCGTATTGAGCGCTTAGTTTTGGTGTGACCCAGGCAACATCGGATGCGTTAGTTGGATCCGATGTTGGGGTGTCACTCAAGGTTTCTAAATCAACCGCCAACGCTTCTGGAGTCGGGGTGCTGGTCGGTGCGAAGATAATGACTGGTCGGAATTCCAAGAGGGCGGAAGCCTTGATTAGCTGCAAGGTTGTAGCATCCGGGGTTCCTGGGATTTCTACAATGATATTCTGTCCACCCTGCACGCTGACTATGGCTTCGCCAACACCACTCCCATCAATACGTGCTCGAATGATAGACACGGCCTGGTCGAGTTGCTCGGGAATGACCGCTACGCCATCCGCAAGTGTCGGTGTCAGGATGATCGAGGTGCCACCTTGCAGGTCTAGGGCCAGCTCTGGAGCGTAAGAAGCCCCCGGCTGTAAGCTTACGACACCCCAGATGATTAGGCCAATGAAAAATGCTGCAATGCCGCCGATCCAGCCAAGCTTTCTCCGGGCGCTCGCGACGGTTGTTTTTTCGGCCAAAATTAGTTCCCCTCAACCTTTGGATCGGTCTCTTCTTCTTCGATCTCTGGTTCGATCTCTTTTTCGATTGTGCGAACTGCTTGTTTAACAACTCTAAGTTTTGCTCCGGGGGTGGATTCAATTTCCAGCTCGGAGTCTTCGATCAGTGTGACGGTACCTTTAATGCCGGAATGCAGAATCACCTTGGCGCCAACTACTAGGGCTTCCACCAGGGCGTTGGCATCTTTCTTGCGCTTGCGATTTTGATTAATCAATAACAAAACCATGACCGCGAGCACGCCAATTAAAATTAGATCCATTTGCATTCCTTACCGAATTGGTACCCCGAAATTATAGGGGTTTCTAGCATTTCTCGCTTCAGGCTAGCCCTAAATGGGAAATCCCGAGCGCTGTTATCTCTCGACCTCTTGGGGTTCGTTGTAAATACCCCACCCTAATCAAATAGGGCTCGATTACCGCCTCAATGGTGTCCGGCTCCTCGCCGATAGCAACCGCAAGGGTAGAAAGACCAACCGGCTTAGCAGCGAACTTGGTCGCTAATAAGCTGAGAATCTGCCTGTCTACTCGGTCTAAGCCCTGATCATCAATCTCAAACAGCTCCATCGCCTTGAAAACAGAGTTCTGATCAATCTGTCCCTTGGAGTGCACGGCCACATAGTCCCTAACTCTGCGAAGCAATCGGTTGGCAATTCTGGGCGTGCCTCGCGCGCGCCTCGCTATCAGTCTTGCGGACTCCTCTGGCATAGAGATTCCAAGCCGGGCTGCGCTTCTCAGAACCACAGTTTCGAGGTCACTGGGTTCGTAATATTCCAAGAATGCGGTAAATCCGAAGCGGTCTCTAAGTGGTGTTGGTAACATCCCGCTTCTGGTTGTGGCCCCGACAAGAGTGAACGGCGCGATCTCCAAAGAGATAGAGGCAGCTCCGGGCCCTTTGCCAACCATCACATCGACCCTGAAGTCCTCCATCGCCAGATAAAGCATCTCCTCCGAGCTGCGCGACATCCGGTGTATTTCGTCTATGAATAAAACATCGCCGGGTTCCAGCGCGGAGAGAATTGAAGCTAAATCCCCACTCGACTGGATAGCGGGGCCACTGGTTAGTTTTAGTGCTCTGCCAGATTCGTGAGCCACGATCATCGCAAGAGTTGTTTTTCCCAGGCCGGGCGGACCCGCAAGCAGCACGTGATCAGGGGTTCTATTACCCATTTTTGCGGCGGTGATTATCAAAGAAAGCTGATCCACCACACGCTGCTGACCAACAAATTCACTTAGCGAAGCGGGCCTTAGGGCCTGTTCAATCTCCCGCTCTTCGGTGGATAGTTCACTCACTGCCAACCAGCTTTCCAGCCCCAAGAATGACCAATGCTTGTTTTAGAAGCTGGGACTCGCCAAGACCTTCGGGGAGCTGTGCCAAGGCTGCGCGAGCCTTAGAATCATCTGTTCCAAGCTGCAGCAAGGCCTGAAGTACCTTGTCATTCACTGGCGAAATAGAACTGAGACCAACCTTGCCCGCAAGCGAAATAAGAATCAACTTCGCAGTCTTTGGCCCGATTCCACTAACAGAGCGAAACACTGCCTCGTCATTATTATTAACGGCACTGCGTAGCTTGTTTTCAGACAGGCCAGCCAGCACGGTCATCGCAAGTTTCGGACCTATTCCATTTACCGAGCAAAGTAGATCGAACAGCTCGCGCTGATTTGTAGATTCAAAGCCAAAAAGTGAAAGGTCATCTTCTCTAACAATCAATTTCGTGTGCAGAAAAACTTCTTGCTGGTTCCGAAGGGTAAGGGCGTGGCGGGGGGTAAGTGCCACTCTTAGCCCGATTCCTCCAACGCTGATTACGGCATTATCAGTCCCTAATTCAAGGATCTTGCCGCTCAAAGATGAAATCACGTTGCTACCCTAACTTGCGGTTTGCGGCTTTAGCGGCTTTGACCCAGGCGCTTTGTGCAGGAGTTCCAACGCCGATTCCCTTTTTGGATGCCGTCAGGGCTACCGCCAGGGCATCAGCAACGTCTGCCGGTTGAGGTAGCTCCTTGAGCTTGAGTATTCGCTGAACCATCATTCCGACTTGTTCTTTGGTGGCCCTGCCGTTTCCTGTGACAGCGGCTTTCACTTCACTCGGGGTGAAGAACTGAAGTGGAATATCTCGTGAGTAAGCAATCGCCATCAGCGCGCCAGAGATTTGAGCCACCCCCATAACGCTTCTGAGGTTCGCTTGAGCGAAAACTCTTTCCAATGCAATGAGGTTCGGTTTGTGTTCGTCTATTAATTGCTCAAGTTCATGGGAAATTTGCCCGACTCGATCTCTTGGCTCCTGGGCCGGCTTTGTTTGAAACATTCCAAAGCCAATCGCAGTTTGATCCTCAGTCCTTAGGAGTCCGAAGCCACAGCGCGTCAGCCCCGGATCAACTCCAAGAATCAGAGGCACTATCCCCTGGCTTCCAGCTCAGCCAGGGCGGCTGGCGATACATCCATGTTGGAATAGACATTCTGAACATCATCGAGCTCTTCCAGGGCTTCTATGAGTTTGATTACTTTTTCGGCAGTATCGGCATCTGATTGGATTCTTATTGCCGAAATGAACTCAACATCGGCTGATTCATATTCCAAACCAGCTTTTTGAAGTGACTCTCGGGCTTGGACCATCGAGCTTGGATCGCAAGTCAAGATGAAAGATTCGCCATTTGATTCAATGTCTTCAAGCTCGTGCTCGAGGGTTGCTTCCAAGATCGCGTCCTCGGAGCTTGTGCCGGCAACCAGAATGACGCCCTTGCGAGCGAATTGATAGCTCACCGAACCGGGGTCTGCCATTGAACCGTGATTTCGATTCATGGCGAGCCTGACCTCAGCGGCCGCGCGATTTTTATTGTCGGTCAGGCACTCGATCAATAGTGCGATTCCATTTGGGCCGTAGCCTTCGTAGAGAATGTTCAGATAGTGAACGCCATCCCCGAGTTCTCCGGATCCACGCTTTACCGCGCGTTCGATGTTATCAAGCGGCAGGGATGCTTTACGGGCCTTATAAACTGCGTCGTAGAGGGTTGGATTCCCCTCCAGATCCGAACCACCCATGCGTGCGGCCACTTCAATATTCTTGATTAGCTTTGCAAATAGCTTGGCACGCTTGGCATCAATCGCCGCTTTTTTGTGTTTGGTGGTTGCCCACTTTGAGTGTCCTGACATAGTTTTACTAAATTACCGCTCTTTATGCTTTTTTACAGCATCTATGAACAAGCTGTGGAGTATTGGATTTTTTGTAATCTCAGGGTGAAAGCTCGCCCCAAATATATTGCGATACTTTACGGCCACTGGCTCGCCATTTAGTGTCGCAATCACCTCGGTTTTTTTGGTATCAAGAATTTTGGGAGCTCGAATAAAGGCGACATCTGCTTTTTGACCAGCTATTTCGATTTGCGCTTCGAATGAGTAACTCTGACCGCCGTAGGCATTTCTGCTTGTCCTAATCGGCAGGCCACCCAAAAACTCTTGGCCCGGTATCGCACCCTCGACTTCTTCTGACAGCATTATGAGACCAGCACAAGTGCCAAGTGTCGGTTTGGCTTTCACGAAATCCCTGAGCGGCTCAATCAAGCCGAAGGACTTAGCCAAGTTAGACATCGCGGTTGACTCTCCACCGGGGATTATCAGCCCATCGATATTTAGAAGCTCCGCTGCGGTCCTTACCTTTTTAGCCTTGACACTCAAAGATTCGAGCATCGCTTCATGCTCTCGATAATCTCCCTGAAGGCCCAGGACTCCGATCAGCAATTACCAGCCGCGCTCCGATAGACGGTGCGGTGCCGGAAGATCGCTTACGTTGATTCCAACCATCGCCTCTCCCAATCCGCGAGAAGCATCTGCTACGACTTTGGGGTCATCAAAAAATGTAGTTGCCTTCACGATAGCTATTGCGCGAGCAATCGGGTCCCCCGACTTAAAAACACCCGAGCCAACAAAGACGCCATCTGCACCAAGTTGCATCATCATCGCTGCATCCGCAGGAGTTGCAATGCCTCCTGCCACAAACATCACAACCGGAAGTTTTCCAGTCTGAGCAACTTCTTTGACTAGTGAATACGGGGCCTGCAATTCCTTTGCAGCCACGTAAAGCTCCTCGGGTGACTTGGACGCCAAAGAGCGGATCTCGCCGAAGATGGTGCGGATGTGCTTTGTGGCTTCCGAAACATCTCCCGTGCCAGCCTCACCCTTAGAGCGAATCATCGCTGCGCCTTCGGTGATTCTGCGAAGGGCCTCCCCGAGGTTGCTAGCGCCGCAAACGAATGGAATGTTGAAATCCCACTTATCAATGTGGTTGACATAGTCGGCAGGAGAAAGCACTTCGGATTCGTCGATGTAATCAACCTCTAAGGACTGCAGTATCTGCGCTTCAACAAAGTGGCCGATTCGAGTCTTAGCCATTACTGGGATAGAGACTTCTGCCATGATCTGCTCGATCAAGTCCGGATCGCTCATGCGAGCTACCCCGCCTTGGGATCGAATGTCCGCGGGGACTCTCTCGAGAGCCATTACCGCTACAGCGCCGGCATCCTCTGCAATTCTGGCCTGTGCTGCGTTCACCACGTCCATAATTACACCGCCCTTTAGCATCTCTGCTAGACCGCGCTTGACTAAAGGAGTTGCATTCTCTTGCTGTGACATCTTGATCGTCCTAAATGTTGGATTTATAGCCTAAAGGTGTGTAACCCAATTTTGCTCAATTGTTTCCCTAACTTCACCAAGTAATTTTGGCATCGCTTTGGTCTGAGCAATGATTGGAAAAAAGTTGGAATCGTTTCGCCAGCGCGGCACTATGTGTTGGTGCAGGTGTGACGCTATGCCAGCTCCCGCCACCTCGCCTTGATTCATGCCTATGTTGAAGCCGTGAACCCCTGAAACTTCTTGTAGTGTGCGCATCCCCTGCTGCGTAAGTAGCCCAATTTCAGCTACTTCTTCCTGAGTGGCCTTGTCAAAAGTGTCAACGTGCCGATAAGGGCATACCAGCAGGTGGCCGGCATTGTATGGAAACATGTTTAGAAGCACGTAGCTGGTTTTCCCCTTGCGGACCACCAGGCCATCTTCAGGAGCTTTTTGAGGCGCCAAGCAAAAAGGACAATCTTCATCTTTGGGTTGCTGACCGTTTTGCAAATACACCATTCGATGCGGGGTCCAAAGTCTGGAAAAATTGTCCTGCATGCCCGACATGGACTCTAGAAATTCGCTCACCTAGACCTGCGTCTTTTGCTCAATGGCCTCAAGAATCAGTGTTTTAGCATCTTCAATTGAAATGTCATTTTCCTGTCGACCATCGCGGTAGCGGAAGCTGACGGTTCCGGCTTCAACATCCCTTGCTCCGGCAATCAGGATAAAAGGAACCCTTGAAAGGGTGTGGTCTCGGATCTTTTTTTGCATCCGGTTATCAGAGTGATCAACTTCAACTCGAACTCCTAAAGACTTAAGTTCATCGGCAAAGCCCTGAAGATAGTCCCCGAATTCATCGGCAATCGGAACACCAACCACTTGAACCGGCGCAAGCCATGGTGGGAAGTGCCCCGCGTAGTGCTCAGTTAGCACACCAAAGAATCTTTCGATTGAGCCAAACAATGCTCGATGAATCATGATCGGGCGATGCTTCTCGCCATCGGATCCGATGTAATCAAGATCGAATCGCTCGGGAAGATTAAAGTCCAGTTGAATCGTACTCATTTGCCAAGTTCGACCAATGGCGTCTTTGGCTTGGATTGAGATTTTAGGGCCATAGAAAGCAGCTCCTCCGGGGTCGGAGACCAACTCGAGTCCAGAATCTTTCGCAACTTTTGCCAAGGTGTTCGTGGCCGAATCCCAAACCTCATCGCTACCAACAAACTTTGGGTTCTCAGGGTCCCTGGTCGAAAGCTCTAAGTAAAAGTCATTCAACCCATAGTCACCAAGCAGCTCAAGCACGAACTTCAAAACGCTGGTGAGTTCTTGTTCTAATTGATCGGGGGTGACGAATAAGTGAGCATCATCCTGAGACATGCCTCGAACCCTTGTTAGGCCGTGCAGCACGCCTGATTTCTCGTATCGATAAACGGCCCCAAATTCAAACATCCTCAGGGGAAGCTCGCGATAACTCCGAGACCGTGAGCGAAAGATCAGAATGTGGAACGGGCAGTTCATTGGCTTTAGGTAGTAGTCCTGCCCCTGCTTTTTTAGCTTTCCCTCTTCGTCGAATTCTGCGTCAAGCTTCATTGGTGGGAACATGCCATCGGCATACCACTGCAGATGACCTGATATTTCAAACAGGTTGGACTTTGTGATGTGTGGCGTGTAAACAAACTCGTAGCCAGCCTCTTCGTGGCGCTTCCGGCTGTAATCCTCCATTACCTTGCGAATGACTCCACCCTTGGGGTGGAACACCGCAAGGCCCGAACCAATCTCTTCGGGAAAAGAAAATAGGTCTAGTTCAACGCCTAGCTTCCTATGGTCGCGCTTTTGAGCCTCTTCGATCCTTGAAAGATATTCATCATGATCCTCCTGCGTGGCCCAGGCTGTGCCGTAGATGCGCTGAAGTTGCTTGTTATTTTCATTTCCCCGCCAGTAAGCTGCCGCCGAGCGCAATATGGAAAATCCTTTGCCAATTTGCCTGGTGTTTGAAAGATGTGGCCCGCGACACAAGTCCAGCCACGCAACAGTGCCGTCCGGGTTGAGATTTTCGTAAACTGAAAGACCTCCGGCCCCAACCTCGGCCGCGGCCTCGCCAACATCGGTGGACTTTAGGCCAATAAGTTCGAGTTTATAAGGCTCACTCTTCATTAGCTCGCGAGCTTCTTGATCGGAGACTTCTCGGCGCACGAATCGCTGAGACTTGCCTACGAGTTCCTTCATGCGCTTTTGAATCTTCTTTAGATCCTCAGGCTTGAATGACTCGGCCACATCGAAGTCAAAGTAGAAGCCATCTTTGATGGGCGGCCCGATTCCCAATTTGGAATCTGGAAAGAGTTCTTGAACAGCCTGGGCCATGACGTGGGCGGCTGAATGACGAAGAATTGCCAGACCATCCTGGCTAGTGATGAGAACCCCTGAAATCGAATCCGATTCAATCAGTACGTGAGCCAAATCCCTGAGTTCATCATTGACTCGCATAGCAATAATTTGGCGATCTTCAAATAGATCAAAACCGGTTGCAGCTTCGGCCACGATAATTAGCTGGCCTTCTAGAAAGATTTGCAATTGGGCTCCTAACCCTCATAAGTCTAGTAATTCGGTTAGGCATGCCTTGCTAGCAATAGCAAAGTATCTGCTCTAATTTTCTTGAATTATGACCAAAACATCAGAACAAACCCTTGAGCTAAAGCTCAACTGGTTGAGAGCGGCAGTGCTGGGTGCTAACGACGGCGTGGTCTCGGTGGCCGGTGTCGTAATGGGAGTCGCTGGCGCAGGAGCCGACAACCTGGCTATTTTGGTAGCGGGAGTCGCAGCTCTAGTAGCGGGTGCTATTTCCATGGGTGGAGGCGAATACGTATCCGTAAGCGCGCAGCGCGACACTGAAATTGGTCATGGTCGCCCTCGAAGTGAAGTAACGGCCGCTCCCTGGTCTGCCGCAATTGCCTCACTGATTGCTTTTTTTCTGAGCGGTCTTATCCCTCTGATTGCCATCACCGGCCCGTGGGGGGAATTCAGGATTCTCGCCACGGTTTTGTCGGTATTTGTGGCCCTAGCAATAACTGGTTTTTGGGCTGCCAAGGTTGGCCAGGCATCGAAACGGGCATCTGTGATGAGAAACGTTACGGTAAGCATTCTGACGATGTCCATCGCCTATGGAATCGGTGCACTTCTTGGAGTGACAGTTCTCTAAACCTTGTTACCCTTATCAAGTGTCTGAGCTAGAAAACTACGATGTTGCGCTAATTGGTGGCGGAATCATGAGCGCCACTTTGGCTACCTTGATTAGAAAACTAAGCCCCAAAACTTCAGTGATTATTTTTGAACGCCTCGAAGATGTCGCTCTGGAAAGCTCTAACCCTTGGAACAACGCGGGCACCGGCCATGCGGCGCTGTGCGAACTGAACTACATGCCCGATAGCGCCGATGGCTCACTGCCCGATCCTTCAAAAGCCATCGCAATTAACGAACAATTTCAGGTCTCCAGACAATTCTGGGCTTCCCTGGTTCAAGAGAAAATTCTGGGCAAGCCGGACACTTTTATTCGCTCCGTGCCACACCTGACCTTTGTAAAGGGTGAAAAGGATGCCGATTACCTCAGGCGCAGACACCTCGCCCTCAAGGACCAGCCTCTGTTTCAAGGCATGGAATTCAGTCAGAGCGCCAAGGATTTGGCTAAATGGGTTCCCTTGATGGCCGATGGCCGTTCAAACGAGGTGTTCGCTATTACGAAGATTGACCAGGGTACCGATGTTGACTTTGGAGCCATAACGCAGCAACTAATTTCGTGGTTGGAAAAAAACGAGGTGCGTGTTGAGGTCAAGACTGAAGTAAAAGGTCTCTACCAGTTCGTCGATGGCGACTGGCAGCTCACCCTGGGGGGTTCGGATTGGACCCGGATGGTGAGGGCTAAAAAAGTTTTTGTAGGGGCCGGTGGTTACGCGCTCAAACTGTTGCAGTCCTCTAAAATTCCGCAAATCAAGGGTTATGGAACCTTTCCGGTTTCCGGTCACTTTCTCAGGACAAATAATCCAGAACTGGTTGCAAAACATCAGGCCAAGGTCTATTCACAGGCAGCAGTTGGCGCTCCCCCAATGTCGGTTCCGCACCTTGACACACGAGTAGTGGATGGTAAGGCTTCGCTTTTGTTTGGCCCGTTCGCAGGGATAAATCCCAAATTTCTCAAACGGGGCTCTATTTTGGATTTGCCGCTATCGATCAGGATTGCCAACATTGTTCCCTATTTGAGCGTTGCATTGAAGAATTTCCCACTGGTCACCTACCTCGTGAAGGAAATCTTGAAGTCTCGAAAGCAAAAACTTGAGAGCCTCAGAGAATTTGTTCCAGAGGCAAAGGACCAAGATTGGTTCCTCTACGAAGCTGGTCAAAGGGCTCAGGTAATAAAGCCCGGAGTGGGCGGCGGCTCGCTGCAGTTTGGCACGGAACTGATAGCCAGTGAGGATGGAACTATTGCAGGGCTACTGGGGGCTTCCCCTGGGGCGTCAGTCGCGGTGAGCGTAATGCTTGAGGTTTTGGAAAAGTTCTACCCGTCGGAATTTGACGACTGGAATCAGGAAATCAAAAAGATGATCCCGAGCTACGGTGTGAAGTTAAATGATGATGCCGCGTTGGCCAAAAAGACGCTTGCCGCAAGCGCTAAAACCCTTGGGCTGGTTGCTTAGAGCAAATACTATGAATTTCCGGTCCGGTGCGTTGTCAGACCCCCAGGCATTTAGAGATGTTTTACATCGTATAAAAAACCGATCTAGGCAGTGGCTTCTGACGTCAACTCCCTATGGGTCAGATCAGGATTGTGACTAAACAGGGCCTGCTTCAGAGAATCGCAAGAAGAAATCCTCGGAATTGAGTCTACGAATTCTCAATAGCCCCGCAGCAATGAATCCCCAGCCTCCCAAAGAATTTTTACCTAGTTAAAAGGCAGCAATAATCTTTCGGCATTTGCATGGTTCAATCTTTAGTTGACGGAAGTGTCCGCTTTTCCCAAAGTATTGAATAATTCCGCTAGAAGCTCTTGCACAAATAGGAATGGGTATACCTTAATTCGGCCGAGCTTGCTGGCCTGAGGTGCTGACCGGGCCCAGATACACACTAGCGTCGAGCTAGCGTCGAGCCGCCCTAATGACCTTAGGACTTGAGAAAACGGTCTTCAGGGAGACCCTGCTGTTGTATTGGATGGAACCGGTCCTGAATAAGCGTGCGGCTATCTGTAAAACGATTGCACTCAGCAGGAAGAGTCCGGTGATAATGATGGCTGCCTGCCAGCCAGCCAGAGATCCAAACGCATTGCGGATTATGGAGGTGATTGGCGCGGAGTAGGGAAAGTACGTGAAGATTTGCACGACTGGGTTTTGTGGGTCTGAAATAACCAAATTGACTGTGTACAGCGGCACTACCATCAGCGCGATAAGAGCACCAAAGATATTTCCAGCATCCTTGGCGGTGGGCATCACCGCTCCGATGGCCACCGTGGTACCGGTAAATAACGCGAAGCCACCGATAGCCAAAAGCGCGCCCACGACCATCTGAGCAGGGTCGAAGACAAAATTTGACAGGTCGATGTTTGGGAGATTGATTGCGGACCCAAAGAGCAGGAATCCAACCAAAACGGGCAACAGGAAGACCAGCGCTTGAACAAAAGCGACAATGAAAAGTGAAATTATTTTTCCGCTGATCAACGCGTTGGGATTCAGTGTCGTGAGAATCATCTCAGTGACCCGGTTTTCCTTCTCCTCTAGCGTGCTAGTGAGCATTTGATTTGCGAGCAAAGTGAAGATCAAAAAGAACATGACCAAGAATATCAGCGGCGGTAGGACGCCAAAGAGACCTGTCGTCTCTTCCCCTTCGCTATAAGTGGTCGATGACACGGGCAAGTTTCCCTGCGCCAGACTTGTAAGCGTCGGGTTCCCAATCTGATTACGAACGCTCTGAATCAGAACCTGGGTAGCGATCTCACCGTATTGCGCGTTCTCGAAGAGCCCCCTATCCAATCCATACACCTCAATGGGTGTTGTTGTCGGATCTGCCGGGTAAATAAAATGAGCGGCTTGCTGTCCTGCTCTCACCGCTGCGATTGCTTTGGCATCGTCCTGAGTGACTACCCCGTCAAATGCCGCTGCGATGGCAGGATCAATAAATCCAGAAGCGTCGGTATAGGTATAGGGCAACTCAGCGTCGGATTGATTACCGAAGTTGTTGGATGCCACACTATTGCCCAGTATCACCAATGCCAAAACTATGCCGATGGCAATTGGCAGCAAAAGCGTAATGAACCAAAAGCGTTTCTTACTCAGTGCTCGACGAACTTCAAAACCAATGACCTTGCGCAGGTTGTGCTGACTCATCTCAGGCATCTTCCGAATCGTTTTGAGCTCCGTAGATTTTGACGAAGATTTCATCCAGAGAAAGCTTGCTGGGGGTAAAACTGCGAACAAGAACCCCAGCGTTCACTAGTTCTCGAAGTATCTCTCCTTCGCCAGTTGCACCGGTGAGGGTGAGCTCTGCGTAATTGCGGTCCATGGTCGTAATTTTGTAATGCGGCGAAGTTGGTATGTCACCCGAATAGTGGATTCTGATCATTGTCTCGCCATATTGGCTTTGAACCTCGGGAACGGTTCCGTAGGCTTTTGCCCGACCATCTTTCAGAAGGATAATTCTGTCGCACAGGCGCTCGACTTCTTCCATCTGGTGGGTAACCATCAAAACTGTCGAACCGGCCAGTTTCCGTTCGTCAATGATGTCCATTAAAAGACGGCGATTCACCGGGTCAAATCCTTTGGTTGGCTCGTCCAAAATTAGTAATTCTGGGTCGTTCATTATGGTGACCCCAAGCTGCACCTTCTGCTGCTGGCCGCCGGAAAGCTTATCGACTCGCGCTTTACCCTTGTCTGCTAGGCCCACGCGTTCTAGGTAATTCATCGACCAGTTGGCGGCGGCTTTTCTGCTTAGACCTTTCAATTCTCCAAAATAGGTCATGACAGTCAAAACCGATTCCTTTTTGTACAGGCCCCGCTCCTCAGGAAGGTATCCCAAACGACTACCGTCCTTGGGAGTGAAAGGCCGACCATCAATGTGCAGGGTTCCGCTGTCGGCTGTTAATATTCCAAGAAGGGCCCGAAGAGTTGTCGTTTTGCCCGAACCGTTTGAACCAAGAAACCCGAAGGTCTCGCCCCGCTGCACGTCGAAGGAGAGGTCTTCAATGACGGTCACCCCTGAGAATCTCATCTTGAAATGATCGATGTGAACCAGAGGGTCTTGTGGTGATGTCATTGTGTGAATCCTAACCACGGGGTCACTGGTTCACAAAACGTTCCCCGTGCAGCCGGGTTGTATTCGCAACCCAGAAAGCTCAAGAGAAATTGGGGCTGCAGGCTGAATGAATAATTAGAAAAGCTTAAATTACTCAGACATTTCCTGCTGGCAGTTTGAGCTAACTCACGGATGAACTAACTGGGGTTGGCCAGGTACGAAAGCTGACTCAGGTGAATCACGCCTCGCTTTGGGCGGATAAATCGGTGGGCGATACTGGGTTCGAACCAGCGACCTCTTCCGTGTCAGGGAAGCGCGCTACCACTGCGCCAATCGCCCAATCTGTGGTACTAGAGGTAGAGACGGGATTCGAACCCGTGTACGCGGCTTTGCAGGCCGCTGCCTCGCCTCTCGGCCACTCCACCACTTTTTGTCCTCAGAGCGGATGACGAGATTCGAACTCGCGACCCCAACCTTGGCAAGGTTGTGCGCTACCACTGCGCCACATCCGCATGCTCTTTATAAGAGAACTAGAGAATTATGGCATACAAATACAAACATTGTGTCAAAGAGCGAAACACTTGGAGAAAAGCGTTTATTTCCAACCCGGTGTTCAAAAAAAGACCACCCTCCGGAAGGATTCTTCCAGTGGGTGGTCTGTTTTTGGTATTTAGGCCTTATCGCTGCCAAAGCTGTATGCCAGCTCGCCGTGAACCGCGGTATCGATGCCCGCCAACTCATCCTCGTGCTTGACTCTGAAGCCAATAGTCTTTTCGATAGCAAAGCCAATCGCTAGAGCCATTACGAAGCTGTAAATCAGAACGGCAACCGAACCAACCAACTGGAACCAAAGCTGTTCGAATCCGAATCCAAATAGGAAACCGACTCCATTTCCAAAGACTCCAATTGACAGGGTTCCGATCATGCCTCCAACCAGGTGTATGCCGACTACGTCGAGCGAGTCATCAAAACCGAGTCGAAATTTGAGATCGATTGCCAGGGCACACACGGCGCCGGTCACTAGACCTAGGACAATTGCCCAGATTGGATCAATCGATGCGCAGGCAGGTGTGATGGCAACTAAGCCCGCAACCACCCCCGAAGCGGCTCCAATGCTTGTGCCTTTTCCGTGTCGCATTGTCTCAACTGCGATCCAACCGAGCATCGCGGCTGCCGGTGCTGCGATGGTGTTGATGAATGCAAGAGCAGCAACCCCATCTGCTGCTAGCTGACTCCCGGCGTTGAAACCGAACCAGCCGAACCACAATAGCGACGCACCAATAAGGGTCAGTGGGACGTTGTGGGGCTGCATGATTCCCTTTGAGAACCCGAAACGCTTGCCCAGGACTATCGCCAGAGCAAGACCTGCAGCCCCGGCATTAATGTGTACGGCTGTTCCACCTGCAAAGTCGATTGCGCCGAGCTTATCGACTATCCAGCCTCCCTCGCCGGAGTCAATGAAGTTGAAAACCCAGCCCGCAACTGGAAAGTAAACCAGGGTTGCCCAAAAACCAGCGAAAAGCATCCAAGCGCCAAACTTGGCCCTGTCCGCGATCGCACCGGAAATCAGAGCCACAGTCAAAATAGCGAAGGTCGCTTGAAATGCCACGAAGGCCATCTCTGGGAAAGCGCCAGAAGGATTTGCTGCGTCAGCAACTTGGGCCGCTAGTCCAATCGCGTTGGTGTCAATGCCGATGAGGTGAGGAATGCCAATCCAGCCCGCATCGTCGATGTCTGCGAAGGTAATTGCGTAGCCGTAAAGCACCCAGAGCACCGCCACTAATGCCAGGGAGCCAAAACTCAGCATCATCATGCTCACAACGCTTTTTGACTTCACCAGGCCGCCATAAAAAAAGGCGAGTCCGGGTGTCATCAGCAGCACAAATGCCGCTGAAAAGAGCACGAATGCCGTGTTTCCTTGATCCATCGAGGATTCCTCTCATAGAGTTGAAGCAACCCTTGATGGGTTGATGCCGTCAGTTAACTTGATTGATGTTTCGATTGACTGCCTAGATTTGTTTCCAGAATGTAAAAAGATAAGAATCCATGAAAAGCGAAAGATCTGCCGCAATTGCCCTTATGGCGGCCGCCATAATTGGCTTAATAGTTGCAAACAGCCCCTTGGGGCCAGGCTTATTCGCTGCCAAAGACTTTGACTTGAGCATAGATTTTTTGAACCTCAACCTGAGTCTGGAGATGTTAGTAAGTGATTTATTTCTCGCCGTTTTCTTTTTGGTGGCAGGTCTAGAACTCAAATACGAGCTCACATCCGGCATGCTTTCCAAAGCATCCACCGCTTTCGTTCCAGTTCTAGCTGGGATTGGCGGCATAGCTGTGCCGGCCTCGGTTTACTTGGTCTTTAATTCCAGTGGGGACTACGTAAATGGCTGGCCAATTCCCACTGCGACCGACATCGCATTCGCACTCGGGGTCCTGGCCATATTTGGTCGCGGGCTACCACGGTCCGCAAGGATATTCCTGCTAGCTCTCGCAATCTTTGATGACCTGGTTGCGATCTCAATCATCGCAATATTTTTCACTGAAGATGCTCAGCCGTTTTGGCTCTTGGCCACCGCGGCTATCGCAGCCGCGCACATTTATGCAGAGCGCAAAAATAAACTGCCTATTAACCTGCTCAGAACCGTAACCTTCATATTGCTCTGGTACACGGTTTTCCAATCCGGTATTCACGCCACGGTTGCCGGAGTGATTCTTGGTCTAATAATTCCGAGCAAGAAGACCCATGCGCTGACGAAGAAGCTTCAGCCGTGGACAAGCACCGTTGTACTTCCATTATTTGCCTTCTTCTCGGTGGGCATCTTGCTTCCAAAATTCGAAGGCGACACCTCTTCGGTATTCCTGGGCATAATGATTGCCTTGCCACTTGGCAAGATGGTGGGCATCACGGCCTTTGGCGTTCTGGGAAATGCGATAGCTAGAAAGGAAGCCAAGCTCGATTTGGAACCTCTTGATTTCATGGCCATCTCCCTATTGGCTGGAGTCGGTTTCACGGTTTCGCTTTTGATGACAAAACTCGCTTTCAAGGGAAACGAAGAGCTGATTTCGGAAGGCACCCTGGGCGTTGTGCTTGGGTCTTTAATTGCCATGACTCTCGGTGCGGCACTTTCGCAATACCGCGGCCGATATCACATGCGCAAGCGCAGGCTTGAGAAACAAGCTCAGCAAGACAAGTCTTAGAGTTCGCTCAGCGCCCCAATTCGAGAAATTGCTCTTAGATATTTTTTCCGGTAACCACCAAGCTTCATTGTTTCCGAGAAGACCATGGTGACCGGAACCTTCCCCGAGGTTCGCAAGGGCACCTTTGCCTCGTAAAGTCGATCAATAAAGCCAACAAACCTCAGTGCTTGAGCTTGGTCCTCGAGTTGATGAAAATCTGTTATTCCTACTCCGGTGGCCCTAGAGACCAAAGCCCGATACTTTGTCGGGTGAAGTGCCGCGAGATGCTTGAGCAAATCTTCAAAAGAGTCTGAGTAACCATTATCTTGCTGCAACACCCAGCCCTGAAGGCCCGCTTCGCTCATTGATTCGACATGAGTATCCGAATCTCGATGGCGATAGTCATCGCCATCAATTGAGACCATTTGAAAGCGCTCCCCAAGGCCTTGAATCTCTCGTTTGAAATCTGAAGCCGCAAAGCGCCCCTCGCCCAGGGCGTTGGGCGGAGTGTTTGAGGTTGCGGCAAACCGAACCCCTTTTTGACTGAGTTCTTTTAGCAATCGCGACATGATCATCGTGTCGCCCGGATCATCTAGCTCGAACTCGTCGATGCAGATTAGTTTGTACTCGCCCAGTTGACTTAGTGCTTGCTGGAACCCCAGATACCCAACCAGCGAGGTGTAATCCAAAAATGAACCGAAGGCCCTCCTACCGCTGAAGCCATGCCATATTGAAGCCAGGAGGTGGGTCTTGCCGACTCCAAAGCCGCCGTCTAGATAAATTCCCGGATTAGTCTCTGGTGCTTTGCGCTTAGGTCTTGAAGGAGCCACAAACTGAATCGCGAGTTCAAGGGCTGTAGCCTGGCTCGGGAAATTTTGGTCCGGAATGTAGTTATCAAACCTTGAGGTTTCAAACTCTCTGGGAGGCATTAGTCCGCGCATGAGCTCTATGGTCGAAATTTCTGGGAGAATGGAGGTGAGGGAATCGCCTCGAAGCGAACTTGGTTCAGACACTTGCCACCCTTTTTCTAATCGGACAATTCTAATTCAACGAATGGAGCACCATGAGCCAGAACGAGCGAATCGCCCAGTACGCCCACCCAGAGGTTGTTGTCACTGATAGCTGGCTATTTGAGAACCTTGCCAGCGTGAAGGTTGTGGAGTGTGATGAGGACATTTTGCTCTATGAAACTGGCCACATCCCGACCGCTGTGAAGCTCGATTGGCACACCGAATTGAATCACCCAGCTTCTCGTGACTACCTAGATGGCGAAGCTTTTGCGAAGCTCATGAACGAAAAAGGCATTTCCCGAGACGACACTGTCGTGCTTTACGGAGACAAGAGCAACTGGTGGGCAACCTATGCCTTTTGGGTCTTCAAGCTCTTTGGTCACCAGGACGTTCGCATGCTCGATGGCGGCAGGGCAAAGTGGATTTCGGCCGGACGCGAGCTAACCAAAGATGCTCCGGCTGCCTCATCCGGGCAATACCCGATTGTCGAGCGTGATGATTCAACTATCAGGGCTTTTAGGGAAGAAGTACTGGAGAAACTCGGTGCGCCGCTCATTGATGTTCGTTCCTTCCCGGAGTACACCGGAGAAAGACTGCACATGCCGGATTACCCCAACGAGGGCGCTTCTCGTGGCGGACACATCCCAACAGCCGCATCCATTCCCTGGTCAAAAGCTATCCAGGAGGATGAAACTTTCAGGACGCTAGCGGAGCTCGAAGAGATTTATTTCAAGAACACCGGCTTTGATCGAGACTCAGACTTCATCGCCTACTGCAGAATTGGTGAGCGCTCAAGTCACTCCTGGTTCGTTTTGAAGTACCTTCTGGGAGTGAAAAATGTAAAAAATTACGATGGCAGCTGGACCGAGTGGGGAAACCTTGTCGGTGTCCCAATTGCTGTGGGCGAGGAGCCAGGAGTCGCTAGATGATTGAGTCTGCTCGGCTAGTCACCGAAGACTTCAACCTAACTCCAGAACGAGAGCGACTTCAGCTCCTGCTCGAATTTAGCGAGGCGCTTCCTGAGCTTGCCGATCGTTTCGGTCAACACCCGGAGCTCATGGAGAGAGTTGAGGAGTGTCAGTCACCAGTGTTCATCGCCGTGGATGGCGACTCGAGCAAGGTAAACCTTCACTTTTCGGCGCCTAGGGAATCACCAACCACAAGGGGATTCGCATCAGTTCTTAGTTCTGCACTTAACGGGCAGAGCGCCGCCGATATTTTAGCCCTGAGCGATGATTTCCCATCAGAGCTGGGGCTAGACAAACTCATCTCACCGCTTCGGGTCAGGGGTATGCGGGGGATGCTTTATCGAATCAAGCGAAAAACGCGAGAGTTAATTCAGCTTGATAACTGACTCGCTTGGGACCTATGAGCAAAGCGAGTTGAGCTACTTGACCGCTCTCATCTCAGGCTTCAAAATCACGGGATCTTTGGTTGTCGACTCCTTTGGTAGCACGGTAAATGCTCTCGGGAATTCTCGCGGTATCGGAGGGGAACTTGACCTCAAGCTTCTAAAGTGCCTTCGCGGGCAATCACAAATCATTTACACATCGGGCAAGACCGCCCGCGCGGAGGGAACCATTAGGCCAAAGAAAAAAGATCTTGCGGTGTTGTCTCGCAAGCTTTCATCCGAGACCTATGGTGCTGGGCTCGGAAAAGTTCTGAACCTGAGTCCGCTTTCGGGGTCCGGCCTGGAAGCGAATTCGGTCTACCAAGGTCTCAGGATTCTCAAGGGCATGGAGTATCAAAGGATTCAATGCGAGTTTGGAGCAGCAGGAACTTTTGAACTATTGGAAGCAAATGCCCTGGATGTTCTAGTCATTAGTTGCGAGCAAGGTGATGGCGCAAATTTATTCGCAAGAGAAAATAACCTTGAAATTGCAGCGAAGCTAAGAGTAGCTGAGCTGACCATCCTAATGAGCACTGGGCGTGGCTAAGCCTTGATCAGGATGACTGCGAGTAAATTTCTAAAGTGGAGTTAGACCTAAGCGATCTCAGTGAACGTTTCTTAAGCGTGCTCGCACCGCTGGCAGCCGTAACGACTAGACCAGAAATAACTCTGACTCAAATCCCCTCACCACAGGGAATATCCCCGGAGGCCTTTGCGATTGCCGCCGAAATCGACCACCAAATTGCGAGCGATCATGGCGTGTCCAGATTGGTTTTCTGTCATGATCCTGCAGAGCCAGAGGGCTGGAACGGGCCTTTTCGAATGATTGGCTATGCCAAGAGCCCGATAGAACTTGACATGGCTCGAGACGAGTATCTTTCACAACTGCCGTGGGAGTGGCTCAGGGATTCGCTAGCTGGGCAAAATGCCAGTTTCAGCCACGAAGCTGGCACCACCACCACGGTCCTCTCAACAGGCCATGGGACCCTAATCTCCCAGCCGCAGCATGCCGAATTGGAAATTCGTGCGTCCTGGGCTCCTGGTGACCTTGATTTTCGACCGCACCTGCTGGGCTGGATAGAACTATTGGCATTGATTTCGGGCTTGCCACCGATCGAATCTAAAGTAACGAGAATTAGTTGAAGTTAGATAAACCGCGCTCCCCCGTTGTTGTAGTTGACAGCCACATTATTTTCGACGCATTTCTGGCCGAGCTGGAGAATAGCAATGATGCGATTGGACTCGACGCCGAACGCGCTTCGGGGTTCAAGTTTTCCAATCGAGCTTATTTGCTTCAAATTTCAATCTACCAAGGCAGCATTTATCTTCTTGACCCAATCGAGCTAGATCAACACGTGCCCGATTGGAACACTTTGCTTGCCAAGGCTATTCAGCAAAAGACCTGGTTGCTGCACGCTGCCACTCAAGACTTGCCGTGTCTCCAGGAGTTAGGGATTAGGCCGAGCAGTTTGATTGATACTGAGCTCGCGGCTCGCATCGCGGGTATGGAAAAGGTCGGTCTCGGCTCCTTATGCGCAGAGCTATTAGAACTTGAACTTGCTAAGGAACACAGTGCTTCCGATTGGTCACTGAGGCCCCTGAGCCCAGCGATGTTGGACTACGCGGCCCTAGATGTCGACGTGCTTCATGAGCTTTGGGAGAAAATCAAAGCCAGCCTCATCGAGCAGGGGAAACTCGAATGGGCAATACAAGACTTTAAGAACCTGCTGAGCTTCCAGCCAAAGGCCCCACTAGAAGAGCCCTGGCGTGGATTGCCTGGTTTATCCAAGATCAAGGACTTATCAAAGCTCAAGGTGGCCGCGAGCATTTGGCAAGCTCGCAATGCTATTGCCATCGAAAGAGACGTTGCGCCCGGTCGCCTGATTCCAGATCGTTCAGTGATGGCCGCGGTGACAGCCGTTCCCAAAAGCAAATCCGAGCTGGCGAATAATAAGGAATTCCAGGGCCGCGCCTCCAGATCACTTCTTGCCACCTGGTGGGAGGCAATTGAAAAGGCGCCAAAATTAGAAGTTGAACTTTTAGCCAGAGAAAAAGGGAATGGTATTCCCAGTCACCGCAGCTGGGAGAAGCGCTTTCCAGAGGCTCATGCGCGGCTAGAAATCATCCGCCCAATGATGTTGGAACAGGCCACCGAGCTGAAACTTCCGATTGAAAACCTTTTGACCCCTGACTACTTGCGAAGAGTGTGCTTTGAACCTCAAGAGAACATCGAGAGTCAGCTCAAAGATCTCGGCGCCAGGAAATGGCAAATTGAACTCGTTGCGAAGATTATTTCGGAAGGTCTTGAGAAAGCTCATCAAACGCCCGAGAATCCGGAAGCGGCTTAGCGTGTGGAACTTTAGCGCCTAATACCTGAGCCACGATGTCTCTCGCAATAGCTTGTGGTGTAAGACCAAGCCGCTCCAAGATTTCTTCTCGCTCGGCATGTTCCAAAAACTCAGCTGGAACCCCGACCTCATTCAAACCGGTGTCCACTTCATTAGCGCGAAGCTCCTGACGCAATCTGGTTCCAAAGCCGCCAACCCTGACGCCATCCTCCATGGTCACCACGAGCCTGTGGTCTCTTGATAGCTCAACCAAATCCTTGGAGACCGGGAGAATCCAGCGTGGATCCACTACGCTCGCGCCAATCCCCTGATTTGCCAAAAGTTCAGCGACTTTTAGAGCAGCCGGCACAAAAGAACCAACCGCCACAATCAAAACATCTTTAGCTGCTGACTCGTGCAGAACGTCCACACCGTCACTGGTGCGTCTAAGAGCGGCTATGTCTTTGGTCACTGACCCCTTAGGAAAGCGCACAACAGTTGGTGCGTCATTAATTTGAATCGCCTCACCGAGCTGTTCTCGCAGCGATGATTCGTCTCGCGGTGCCGAGATTCTTATGCCCGGCACAACTTGCAGTATCGATAGGTCCCAGACTCCGTGGTGTGAGGCGCCATCGGGCCCGGTAATCCCAGCGCGATCCAATACAAAAGTCACACCGGCCTTGTGAAGGGCAACATCCATCAAGAGTTGATCAAAGGCCCTGTTTAGAAAAGTTGAATAGATTGCCACCACTGGATGGAGTCCACCGTAGGCCATGCCAGCTGCTGCGGTAACGGCATGTTGCTCTGCTATACCAACATCGAAAACCCTAGCCGGGTACTTTTTGGCCATCTCATTTAAACCAACCGGTATCAGCATGGCACCGGTGATAGCTACCAACTTGTCATTGTGGTCCGCTAAGCGAACCATTTCCTGAGCGAAGACCTTAGTCCAAGAAAGTGAGTTCGAAGCCTTGAGCGGTTGCCCACTAATAATGTCGATCTGCCCGACAGCGTGGAACTGATCGGCCTCATCGCTAAGTGCCGGGTCGTAACCCTTACCTTTTTGAGTGATGGCGTGCACAATGACGGGCGCACCATATTTCTTAGCCTTAGACAGTGCTTCTTCCATCTCTTTTAGATTGTGCCCGTCAATTGGCCCAATGTATTGAATGTTGAGGTTGGGGAAGATTCCCTTTGAGCTGAGGTCTTGTGTTACGGCCTGCCCGGCCGCGTGAATCCCGGTAAAAATAGATCTACCCAGTGGTCCAAATGCCCCAAAGAATCTTTTGGACACTCGGTAGCCCTTGCGGTACCAAGGCTCAATGCGAATGGCATTCAGGGTCTTCGCAAGCCCACCAATCGTCGGGGCGTAGGATCGCCCGTTGTCGTTCACGATGATCACCAAATTGCGATCGTTGTCATCGGTGATGTTATTTAGTGCTTCCCAGGCCATCCCACCAGTAAGAGCGCCGTCGCCTATCACCGCAACAACATGACGGTCAGTCTGCCCAGTTGCGGTAAAAGCTCGAGAAATGCCGTCTGCCCATGACAATGATGAAGAAGCGTGCGAAGATTCCACGATGTCGTGCTCAGACTCTGAACGCTGTGGGTATCCGGCTAAACCGCCCTTTTGTCTTAGCCTTGAAAAATCCTGCCTACCGGTCAATAATTTATGGACATAGGACTGGTGCCCAGTATCGAAGACGATGGCATCTTTTGGTGAATTAAAAACTCGATGGATTGCGACTGTTGTCTCAACGACTCCAAGGTTAGGGCCAAGATGCCCTCCGGTCTTAGCCACGGATTCGATCAGGTAGTCGCGCAACTCTTTGCACAAGATAGCAAGCTCAGAGTCGCTCAGTGAGTCAAGGTCTCTGGGGCCTAAAATGCGTTCTAAGATGCTCATGATTTAGCCAACCAAACCCATCTAGCCGAGATTCCTAAGCGACCATGCTTCTAAGTACATATTGGAGTATCCCACCGTTTCGGAAATAATCGGCCTCGCCCGGGGTATCAATCCGCACGATAGCGTCAAACTCAATGACCGATTTGCCTGCCGGAGAATGTGCTGTCGGCTTCGCGACAACACGAACCGTTTTCGGCGTTGACCCATCATTGAGTGCGGCAATTCCAGTGAAGTCAAACTCCTCGGTACCATCCAATCCCAAAGTGGCGGCTGTTTCACTCTTTGGGTACTGCAGCGGCAGCACTCCCATACCAATCAAATTGCTTCGGTGAATTCTCTCGAAGCTTTCGGCAATTACCACCTTGATACCAAGAAGCGAAGTTCCCTTCGCTGCCCAGTCGCGAGAGGAGCCGGATCCGTATTCCTTGCCAGCCAAAGCAACAAGGGGCACGCCGTGGCTCAGGTAGTTTTCACTCGCATCGTAGATAAAGGCTTGGTCGCCACCAGTGGTTGTGAAGTCTCGGGTATAGCTACCTTCAACCTCATTTAGGAGCTGATTCCGAAGCCTGATGTTCGCGAAGGTGCCACGAATCATAACCTCGTGGTTGCCGCGCCTTGAGCCATAAGAGTTGAAATCAACCCTTGATACTCCTCGGTCGGAAAGGTACTTTCCGGCTGGCGAATCCGCTTTGATTGAACCTGCTGGTGAGATGTGATCCGTGGTCACACTGTCACCGAGCTTAACCAACACACGTGCGCCCGAGACCTCTTGAACCGGTTCCGGAAGAAGCGACATGTTGTCGAAGTACGGGGGCTTTTTCACATAGGTCGAATTTGGATCCCAATCGAAGATCGCGCCCTCAGGAGTTGGGATGGCTTTCCAGCGCTCGTCGCCATCAAAAACTGAAGCGTATTGAGTAGTGAACATCTCAGAGTTGATTGAAGAATCGATAGTGCTCTGAACTTCTTGCGGAGTGGGCCAGATGTCCTTCAAGTAGACATCCGCCCCGGACTGGTCCTGACCCAAAGAATCGGATTCGAAATCGAAGTCCATGGTTCCTGCAAGAGCGTAGGCAATAACCAAGGGCGGCGATGCCAAGTAATTCATCTTCACGTCTGGATTGATACGACCCTCAAAGTTCCGGTTTCCAGAGAGCACCGCTGTTACCGCAAGATCATTTTCATTTACTGCGGCCGAAATATTTTCGTCCAATGGGCCGGAGTTACCGATGCAAGTCGTGCAGCCGTAGCCCACGGTCTGAAAACCAAGCGCATCCAGCGAAATGTTTAACCCCGACTTCTCGTAGTAATCGGTCACCACTTTAGATCCCGGGGCCAGCGAGGTTTTAACCCAGGGCTTGGATTGCAGACCCTTTGCCACCGCATTTTTGGCCAAGAGCCCAGCCGCCAACATGACGGAAGGGTTTGAAGTGTTTGTGCAAGAGGTGATTGACGCAATCGTAACTGCACCGTGATCTATCGAAAAATCACTGCCGTGCACCTTTGTTGGGTGCGAGGAAGTCTGGGTGTAGTTTTCTAAGTCATCTGCAAATGTGGCCTTGCTCGCAGTGAGAGAAACTCGATCTTGCGGCCTTTTGGGTCCAGCGATTGAGGGAACGACAGTTGCCAAATCAAGTTCCAAATATTCGCTAAAAATCGGCTCATTTGAGGGGTCGTGCCATAGGCCCTGAGCCTTTGCGTATGCCTCCACCAGGGCAATTTGATCTTCATCACGACCGGTAATTCTGAGGTAGTCCAAAGTCACGTCGTCAATCGGAAAAATGGCCACCGTGGAACCAAACTCGGGGGACATATTTCCGATAGTGGCCCTGTTGGCAAGCGGAACATTGGCCACAGAATTTCCATAGAACTCAACAAACTTGCCAACTACGCCGTGTTTGCGAAGCATCTCGGTGATGGTTAGCACCACGTCTGTCGCAGTTGCGCCGGTCGGAATTTGCCCCTTGAGCTTAAAGCCGACGACCTTTGGTATCAGCATCGAGACTGGCTGACCGAGCATTGCGGCTTCGGCTTCAATGCCACCGACTCCCCAACCCAATACGCCAAGACCGTTGACCATGGTGGTGTGGCTATCGGTACCAACGCAGCTATCTGGGTAGGCGATGGTCACCCCATCTTGCTCTTTGGTCATAACCGTGCGGGCCAAGTACTCGATGTTTACCTGGTGCACGATTCCAGTGCCAGGTGGAACAACCTTGAAGTTATCAAAAGCGGTCTGGCCCCAGCGCAAGAATTGATAGCGCTCGGCATTTCTCAGGTACTCGTATTCAACGTTTCTTTGGGCAGCATCCGCTGTCCCAGCTACATCGATTACTACCGAGTGGTCAATAACCATTTCGGCAGGGGCTAGTGGATTAATCCTTTGTGGGTCGCCACCCAGGGCAACTACCGCCTCTCTCATAGTAGCCAAATCCACGATGCAGGGTACTCCTGTGAAGTCCTGCATAATCACGCGGGCTGGCGAGAACTGAATCTCGGTGTCAGGCTCGGATTGCGGATCCCAATTCACAAGTGCATCTACGTGCGACTGTGTGACGTTGGCACCATCCTGGGTTCGCAGCATGTTCTCGAGCAAAATCTTGAGGCTGTATGGCAGCTTTTGCGCCCCCAACTCTGACATTGAGAAGATTTGGTAGGTCTTGTCTCCGACCTTGAGTTCTTTTGTGTTTGCTGAATCCGATGCCATCATTCATTTCCTCCAAAGACTTACCTACCTAATATACCGCTCCGGCTGCGCAATCTTGCGAATCATCACCCATGTCAGTGCCAAAAGGCCCGCGTAGGCCGGTGCGCCCATGATGATGCGGCTAGTTGCTAAAAGTTCTACTTGGTTTGAAAAATAAAGCGGAAGTTGAATCAATAGTCGAAGCGAGAAAAAAGATACCCAGACAAGCGTTACGAAACGGAACCGACGATACAAATGATCGGTCTTTCGCCAATTAGCCAAACCGAAAAGAAACTGGCCTACGTATCCCATAATCGGGTAGCGAACTAAAACCGAAACAAGAAAAACAAAACCGTAACTTGCGTTTGTGATGAAGCCGGGTACAAAGTAATCTGCTGCCTGACCGCCATCTCTTAGGGCCAGCCAGGCCGCCAGAGCAATTGCGAGCGCTCCAACCAGTGCCTGGGTAAGAGGTTTGCGCTGAAACAGCCTGATCACGATAAAAATCAGCGCCAGCCCGGCGGCACCTGAAACTGATGGCAATGCGTCCTTTGTGATTGCAAAGACGATGGAGAAAAGCATCGAGGGCAGCACTGCCTCTGCCACCCCCAGCGGGCCGCCAATGGCCGCCAAAAGGGATTGTTTGCTCAAGTTGTAGCCCTGCTCGGACTGCTCAATCCCGAGTTTTTTGGCTATGTTTTCGGGGTTAGGCATCGACCGAAGGCAGGGTAAGTGGCAGTAGCTCCCCGGGCGGCATTGCAATATTGCCCCGGTTCACCGCTGTAGCGCGAAAGATCTCAATCAACGCCTCGTAATTGGACTGCAGGTATAGCTCTGGGCCGCTGAGCACTCCACGTAAAAACCATCTGGGTCCATCTACCCCGATAAACCGCGACTCTCGCAAGATTTTTTTCCCGTTCTCTTCAACAGCGACTCTAGCCAGTAGCTCTGGGCCGATTAGGCCTTCGAGTCTTTCGCAACTGCCACCCTGGGCCGAAATTCCCGACTCGATGGCAGCCATCGTGTCCCCCCAAATGCCAGCGGCCTTGCTTGCAGCAAACGCTTGGAGTTGAATCCGATGGCCGGACTTTTCAATGGTTAGCGCGATCATGCGTTTGGTTGACTCTTCAATATCTGCGCGTATTTGCAAATCCTGCTTAGGTGCAATTCTGATGGAACCAAAATCAAGATACGGAACCAGGACACCAACCTCAGAAATGTCGTAAGGACCAAGCTCCGCTCGATTATCAGGTGCGATCTTTTCCATTTATTTCCTCCCGGTTGAGCCAAAGCCATCAGCACCGCGTGCGGATTCCGGAAGCTCGGATACTGCAATAAATTTGGGTGTTATTACCTCTTGAAAAATAATTTGGGCAATTCTGTCTCCAGCTTGAATTTCAAAATCCTGATCTGAGGTATTCAATAAGGTAACCATGATTTCGCCACGGTACCCCGCATCCACAGTTCCAGGAGCGTTCAGAACAGTGATGCCGTGCTTAGCGGCTAGCCCGGATCTTGGGTGGACCAACCCGACTAACCCGTTGGGCATTGCAATTCTTACTCCGGTTGGAATCAACGCTCTTTGACTTGGTCCAAGCACTAGCGATTCGGTGGAGCGCAAGTCAGCCCCAGCGTCTCCGGGCTTGGCGTATGTCGGCTCAAAACCGGACTCGGCAATTATTAGCACTTCGAAACTCACTCCTTGAGCGTAATCTATGGAGGTGAAAACTCAGGCGTATCGGGAAAGACTCTACCCATCAATATCCATGCTTCTCGGATTGTCATTATCTGCTCCGATGGTGCTCTTAGCAGCACTGCCCCTTGGATTAGGACCCTCAATCTTCTTGGCGCTGTGCGTCACCAGCCTCATCATTTACGGTAGTTTTTATTTTTCCCCGGTGGTCACACTGGATCGGCGGCTAACCGCAAGACGATTATCGTTGCCCCTTGAAATTCTGGGTTCTGTGACCGTGTATGAGGACGCCGATGAGGTGCGCATGCAATTGGGCCCAAGTCTCAACGCAAACGCCAAGCTTGCGATAAGGGGCGACATCCCTAAATTGGTAAAGATCGAAATTATCGACCCATTGGACCCCACACCATATGTCCTAATAAGCACTCGTCAGCCGGAGCAGTTAGCTAGCGCACTCCGTGCAAATCTTTCCAGCTCTTGATTTTGAACCCAGCTGACTGAGTGGTTTCACCAAGAAGCAACTCATGCAGGTGAACTCATTCTCCTGCAGTGGCAAAATCACCACATCCAGCTCTTCGTTCACAACATCGGGAATCGAGAAGGAGTCCGCGTTGTCTACATCGTCGTCATTTAGCGAGGGTTTGGATGGGATCCGTTCCTTGATTGCATCAATGGATTCGGTGTCGTCATCCGTCTTTCTCTGAGCATCGTAGTCAGTTGCCACGGCAAACCCCTCTCGGTTGGTTCTCGGCGTGAACTATGCCTTAGCTGAGCAGATTTTGCAAGTTCTGAACCCCGTGTTGAAAAATACTTCTAGAACCACCGAGCTAAATAATTGCCGAACTCGGCTCAACTGGCACACTTTTGTCCATGAGGAGCCCAAGCCATGGAACTTAAATTTGTAACACGCGAGAGTGACTATCTAGTTTTCGAAACCCAACAGGGGGATCGACTAAGAGCGCTGATTGACGATGGACTCAGAGAGGCCATCAGAAAAGAGCAGGCCAACTTCTCTTCGGGGGTAAGCCCCAGGGAGGTTCAAAGCGCATTGCGTTCTGGCAAGAGCCTCGAAGAAATTGCGGCAGATCTTGGTGTTCCAGAGCGCGCAATCGAGCCCTTTGCGGCCCCTATTCTCGACGAGCTTAGATACATCCTGGACGCGGCTCTCAAAACTACCCTCCCGAGTGGAAATCAGATGGTGAGCTTTGGAGAACTAGTTGCACAATCCTTCCCAACGGCCCAACTGAAAGTCTATAAAAACTTGGATCGCTGGATTGTCGAAGACTTAGAAAACCCAAGCTTGAGCTGGTTCTTCGACCCCAAAACTCGCCATATTGAACCTTTGGGTGATGCCGCTAAGACTCTACTTAGGGCCTCCAGGAATCCGGAGACCAACATTCCGGCTTCGGCGCTGAGGTCCGTCTCCAGCGAGCAAAATGTTCATAAGCCCGTCGACGTTTCAGCGCCCGAAGAAGGCCCGGGAGCCTCAATTCACGACTTGGTCCAGCAACTTCGAGAGCGCAAAGCTCCCGAACAAACCAAACCAGCTAGCGCAAAAGGCAGGGCGGCACTTCCGAGCTGGGACGAAATAGTACTCGGGACTGGGATGCTAGAGCCCAACCCTGATGAGCGGGATTCTTAGCTCTGCAGAACTCAGGCCACCGTGGTGCCCAATCATGTCGAAGCTCCGCTTTTTAGAGAATTCAGAGTGGTAGAGCGTGAATGAGGACTTTGCCAGAAGCATGATCTCGGGGAGTCTCCCCCTCGCCAATTCGCCAACATCCCCAAACCAACCCGCGTCGATTGCGTGGCTAGTTTTGACCGGCGTGGCTATGTTTTGGAGCAGGCCGAGTGCTTCGAGAACTTGGTTCTCGTGCTGAGAACTTTTGAGATAGATGTAGCGCGATCTTGTGTCGCCCCCAACCCAATCCACTAGATCAAGGTCTAAATAGTCATCAAGGTAAAATCTGAGCTCGTCTGCCGTATCAATCATTCCGTGATCCGCCGTGACTATTACCCCGGCATCCCTTGGAAGCTTTTCGGTGAAGGAGCTGAGTTGACGATCGAGTTCCTCTAAAAGAGATGCCCAACCCACCGACTGCCAGCCGTGCCTGTGAGCGTATTTATCGAGCTCCGGGATGTATAGATAAGTAATTGAATCTTGCCTGTCCCTCAAAATCGAATTCGCCTTTTCGAACTTCTCGGCCAGTGAATCCGCTGCGATGAAATTCGCCTTACGCATGGTGGCCTGGGTGTATCCAGTGTCTTGATACTCTTTGGCTGCGATCACATTGCAGCTAAGTCCTCGCGTAAAAGCCTTTTCAGAGATGGTCTGGTGGGGTTGCCAAAGATGCGGATCAGTCCCTTCGTGCCAGCCAGTTAGAAGATTAAGGCGTTGCCCGAAATTAGCATCCTGAACCATGTGACCAATCAGGCCATGCTCACCAGGGGTCATTCCAGTAGCGAATGAACCAATGTTTGCGCTGGTGGTGGATGGGAAGCCGCAATGCGAAACCTGACCGGCCGAGATGTGCTTGCTCAGCCAAGGGGCGTGGCCGGCGCGCGCAGTAATCTGTTCGGCCCCAAGACCGTCAACTAACACGACTACTATTTTGTTCGCGTTCCTTAGCCCAAGCTTGTTTGGCTCGCCCAGCGCAAGGTGGTAGGCCGAATCGAACACGTAACGCAAGCTCCCAAGAGCTTTAGGAACTGAAGGTAGAGTCATTTTCACAAGGCCAAGTTTTACACACCGGGACAAATGCAAACTAATCAAGAACGAATCGTAGATGTAGACGTATCCAAAGAGATGCGCGAATCCTTCCTGGAGTACTCGTACTCGGTGATCTATTCCCGAGCCCTGCCGGATGCCAGGGACGGCCTAAAGCCAGTGCAGCGGCGGATTGTCTATCAGATGGGCCAGATGGGCCTTCGGCCCGACAAGGGGCATGTGAAAAGCGCGAGAGTCACCGGTGAGGTGATGGGCAAATTGCACCCCCATGGTGATGGAGCAATATACGACGCCCTGGTGAGAATGTCTCAGTCTTTTTCTTTGCGACTCCCCCTGATCGACGGCCATGGCAACTTTGGCAGCCTAGATGATGGCCCAGCTGCTGCTCGCTACACAGAGGCACGGCTGGCTCCCGCGGCTCTTTTACTGAACGAGTCGTTAGACGAAAACACGGTTAATTTTGCGCAAAATTACGATGCTCAACTTACTGAGCCGGAAGTCCTGCCCGCCGCCTTCCCGAATCTTTTAGTAAATGGAGCCAGTGGCATCGCGGTTGGGATGGCCACCAACATGCCACCACACAACCTGCGCGAGGTTGTGGCTGCCCTACAGCTACTGATAAAAAACCCGCTGGCCACCCTCGACGAGATCATGGAATGCATACCGGGACCCGATTTGCCAACCGGTGGGGTAATTTTGGTCACGGAGGCTCTCAGGGAGGCCTACGAGACTGGCCGTGGCACCTTTAGAACAAGAGCCAAGATATCGGTTGAGTCGGTGGGTCCAAGGCGAACCGGGCTGGTGGTTACCGAGCTGCCATATCTAGTGGGCCCCGAAAGAGTCACTGACAAAATACGTGATGCGGTAAACGCGAAAAAGATTGAGGGAATCCACAACATAGTGGATCTAACCGATCGGGAAAATGGCCTGCGCCTGATTATCGAGCTTAAGTCTGGATTTGATCCCAACTCGGTTATCGAGGCGCTTTATCGGTTCACCCCACTTGAGGACAGCTTTGGAATCAATAATGTTGCCCTGGTTTTAGGCAGGCCCCAGCAACTTCCACTCAAGGCGCTCCTCGAGGTCTACCTAGCTCACCGATTCGAAGTCACTAAGCGACGGAGCCAAAACCGTCTAGACAAGAGGCTCGCAAGAGTCCACCTTCTCGAGGGCCTGCAAATAGCCGTTCTAAACATCGATGAAGTCATTGAGGTAATTCGCTCGAGCGATACCGCGGAGGCTGCAAGACAGCGGCTCAGAGAAATCTTTGATCTGAGCGATTTGCAAGCCGACTTCATCTTGGAGCTTCGGCTTAGAAGGCTGACTCGGTTTAGTTTGATGGAACTCGAGGGAGAGGCCGATCTTCTTCGTAAGGAAATTGAAGGGCTGCAAAAGTTGCTCCAATCCGAACAGCTACTAAAAAACACCGTGGCCAGAGAGCTTGATCAGGTCGCTTTGACCCACGGAGACAATCGCAGAAGCGCACTAATTGATGCCAGTGGAGTTTCACTAAGTCGCAAGCCGATAGTGGTAAGCGAGATAGCTGATAGTCCGATTTTGGTGTTTATGGACGCAGCTGGCCGAGTCTTCAGGTCTGAAGCAACCACTCCCGGATTGGTTGGCATCGAGACCTCTTTGCGTTCTGATATTGCTTTTGTTACCGAGACTGGTCGCGCGATCGCAGTTCACGTGTCGGACCTGCCGACCGTTACCCCCGGTATTTCAGGTAACATCCCGAGCGCAACAGAGTTTTTAGGACTAAACAAAGAGGCGGTAGTTGCGATTTTGCCATGGCGTGGCGACCAGACATATGCAATTGGGACCAGCCAAGGCGTTGTAAAGCGGATTCAGGGGCCACTTCCGGAACGGCCTGAAATAAGCCTGATTGGCCTTAAAGATGGCGATCGTCTGATCGGTGCAGTCAAATCCGATCAAGGCTCAGAGCTAGCATTTGTTAGTTCGACAGCTAATCTTTTGATCTTTTCGGCTGACACCGTTAGACCGCAAGGTCTGGCGGCTTCAGGGATGGCGGGTATCAATCTTGTGAGCGGTAGGGCAATTTATTTTGGTGCTGCTACCTCGCAAAGCGTTCTGATCACCGCAAGCAATAGCTCCCAGGCGTTGGGTGACACTGATCCGGGTTCAGCAAAGGTCACAGCGCTAAGTGCCTATCCTCGAAAAGGTCGAGGTGCAATGGGCGTTCGATGCCAAAAGTTTCTCAAGGGCGAAGATCAGCTGTATTTCGCTGCGGTCGTGGAACCAAGCTTTCAGGCCTATGACCTAGGCGATAACACCATCGATTTGCCAGCGGTTGATGAGCGCCGGGATGGCAGCGGAGCTCCCATCGCAGAGTACTTGGGCTCAGCTATTTAGGTATCGATTTTTTCTCTATCGAAGGTGTCCGCTGATTCGATGATGAAATCTCTTCTTGGGGATACGTCGTTTCCCATCAAAAGTTCGAAGACTTCATCGGAAGCTTGTGCATCTTTGGCGGTTATTCTTCGCAGCATTCGATTACTCGGGTTCATTGTGGTGTCGGCCAGCTGGTCAGCATCCATCTCCCCCAGACCCTTATAGCGCTGAATAGGTTGAAGATAGCTTTTCCCGGTTTTTTCTAAGCCCGCAAGTAACTCGTTGAGTTCCTGCTGGCTATAGGTATAGATGGTTTGCTTAGTCTTGCCCTGCGGAATTATTACTCTGTGCAGGGGCGGAACTGCTGCATATACTCTCCCCGCCTCCACCAGTGGCCTCATGTATCTGAAAAAAAGCGTGAGCAGTAAGGTTCGAATGTGGGCGCCGTCTACATCGGCATCGCTCATAAGAATTATTTTTTCATATCGCACTGAATCTAGGTCGAAACTTCGGCCAGAACCCGCGCCAATAACCTGCAAGATAGAGGCACACTCCGTGTTTGAGAGCATGTCCGACAAAGACGCCTTTTGAACATTGAGGATCTTCCCCCGAATGGGTAAAAGTGCTTGAAACTTGCTGTCTCTTGCAAGTTTTGCGGTTCCGAGCGCCGAATCACCCTCAACGATAAACAGTTCGGAACCCGAAGTTGCGTCCGCACGGCAATCCACGAGTTTGGTTGGAAGCGAAGAGGACTCCAAGGCGTTTTTCCGCCTTTGAGTATCTTTCAGCGATCGAGCACTGATGCGAGCTTTGGCCTCACTTACAATTTTGTCGAGCAGCTTCTCAACCTCGAGCTTTGTGCCGCGCAATGTCCCGGAAAGATATTCATCCAGGTAAGAAGAGACGCTGTTTGCAACTATCTGCCTGATTGCTGGAGTGCCGAGGGTCTCTTTGGTTTGACCTTCGAACTGCGGCTCGGGAAAGCTCACTGCAATCACAGCGGTGAGACCTGCAAAAATATCGTCCCGCTCTATTTTGAGACCCGTGGCTTTCAGCTTTCGAGCATTAGCTTCAATGGCGGCCCTGACGGATTTCAGGAGCCCTTGCTCGAATCCGCTGAGGTGCGATCCGCCTTTGGGCGTTGAGATTATGTTTACAAAGCTTCTAATGTCAGTCTCGAACCCCTCACCCCAGCGGATTGCTATGTCCACTTTGCATTCGCGCGCCACCTCTTGGGAAATCATCGAACCGGATTTTTCGTCCAAGACCGGGATGGTCTCATTGAATTTACCGATGTGTTGGATTTTGCGGGTGGGGACAACCGCGCCATCTTTGCTCAGGTACTCAACGTATTCAACAATCCCGCCCTGGTATTGAAACTCGAGGCTTTGACCTGTTGCCCGCTCCATGGCGCTGAGCTTTAGCCCGGGGACTAAAAATGCGGTCTGCCTCAGTCGGTTGGTGAGATCCTGAATTGAAAACTCCGCTGCAGACTCAAAAATCTGACCATCCGGCCAATATCTCACTCTGGTCCCCGTTAAGCCCTTGGTGACCTTCCCGAGTTTCTTTAGTTCGCTATTTTCTTCAAACGCCAAAAAGGGTGCTTTTGGTCCAGGTCCATTGAAGACCCCGGGTTCTCCTCTATGAAAGGACATGCCCCAGGTGGTGCCACCCCTATCGACTTGAACATCTAAGCGCTCACTCAGGGCGTTCACGACCGAAGCTCCGACGCCGTGCAGTCCCCCAGAGGCTCCGTAAGAGCCGCCACCAAACTTTCCTCCGGCGTGGAGCTTAGTGAACACAACCTCGACTCCGGTCAAGCCGGTGCGGGGTTCGATGTCAACTGGAATTCCTCGACCGTTGTCAGAAACGGAGATCGAGCCATCCTCGTGAATGTCCACCTCTATTGAGTTACCGTATCCAGCAAGCGCTTCATCCACTGAATTGTCTATAACTTCCCAAAGGCAATGCATTAGGCCCCGACCATCGGTTGAGCCAATATACATGCCTGGGCGTTTGCGAACGGCTTCTAGGCCCTCGAGTACCGATAGGTGTCTTGCTGAGTATGTTTCCACTTTGCCAAAGTTAGCCCCAAGAAGAGTCGGAGAGGGTTTGCCACTTCGCAGATAGCGAAATAGGGGGTCAATTGGGACTAAAACCGCAACGTTACTGCTTAGATATCAGCAATGGAAGAAATCAAGGAAACACAGAAGCTAGTTGCAAATGATCGATGCGATGTTTGCGGAGCTCAGGCCTATATTCGAGTTGAACTCGAAGGGGGAGATTTACTGTTCTGCAATCACCACGGTAATGCAAACAAATCGAAGCTCGAGCCCCTAGTAATCAATTGGTATGACCAGTCCGAAGAACTAACTAAAAGATAGTTCGCCTTCTAATTTCGGCAATAAGGTCACTGTCGGACCTGTCCAGCGCAGGCTGGAATCCCATTTTTAGCGAAATCATTTGCAGCAATTCTGGGTTCTTGGCTAAAACGGGACCGTATAGCTGAGTCCCAACAAAAGCTCCCGCAATAAAAACTTCAGCGTCGAATAATTCAGAGTTTCGATAACCGATAACTGGTTCCATCAAATTCGTAACCACCGAGACGAATCCAGACACTCGCTGGGCCATGCGATACTTTGGAAAATCGGGAATTCTTTTTAGATAAAACTCGTAGCTCGAACCAACTATCAAGGTCGGATTTCCACTTTCTAAGCGCTCCGTCAGAATCGGAACAAGATTTTCAAGTTCAGCTTGATAGTGCGCGATTGCCGCAAATGACGCGTCGCCAATGAGTACGAAATCCGAATCGGGGGAAATGCTTGTTGAAATTTCATAGCCCACTCCAGCCTTGGCCATCAACATAGCCAACACCTCGATGTTTCCCTGATCCGCATTGTTATTGAAGTGCTCCGGGTGAAAAGTGGCTAGCGAAATCATTTTGCCAGTCCGAGGTGTCTTCGAGTGCGCCGCATAGCATCTGCGGAGAACATGATTACTGGGGACTCCCCTGGAAGCGCCAAAAAGCTTTCGGCAGCTTTGTCTGCTTCAACAACGACTTCACCGAAATTTACTCCTGCAAATTTAAGTCTTAGGGCTAGCTCGTGGGCATTGAAACCCCCAACCACATCGACGTATTTGAGGGTCGAAAAATCAACCGCCCAGAGCCAACTCGGGTCGTGTATGTCGCTCCCAGCCATAAGCATCAGGGGCCTAGGGTCTAGCGGAAGAGAATCTACATTCAGTTGAAAACTTGTGGAGTTCTGCACGAGCATCAGCCTGACTTCACGACCTCTGATTATCGCCAATTCATCGCGTGCAAAGACCACGGGCATTTGATTAAAGGCTTCGCCACAAAGACTTGGGTCCAAAGTAATCAACTTGGAAGCGGCCAGGAGCGCTCCAGCCAGATTGAGCCCCTGATGCAGACCCGAGGTCTTGGCCTTGAACTCGAAAACCTCATTCACCATTTTGACCTTTATGTTGGCATCGCATGCGACAACCAGCGCGCTAGCCGGGATTTCAGCTTCTTCATTGAAGTTAACTGCATAAATTGGCCGGTCAGCACGAATTGAAAGCTCGCTAGACAACCCAAAACTTGAGCTCGCCCGATGGTTTTTAATTAGCTCTCTCAGATTCGGGTCATCTGAGTTTGCTACCAAAACTTCAGAAGATTCGGCGATGGTTCGCAACTTATCCAGCACAAGACTCGGATCGACAAACCTATCCAATTGATCCGAGAGTAGATTGGTCAGCACGGCGAGCCGAGGTTTTAGGGTCTTTGATAAAGCCGCTCCGTGACCCTCGTCCCATTCCAGAACGACCACATCGGCGGCAATGCGGCCGCGAAGGTTTGCAAATTGCAGCACCGCAGCAAAGTAACCCTGCAAAATGTTAGCGGTTGAAGGGTTCGTGAACACTCTCAGCCCATGAGCTTCTAAAAGAAGAACCAAGGCGCTGGTGGTCGTGGATTTTCCAGCAGATCCAGAAACTACTACCAAACCCATGGGAGCGGTTTTGATGACACGCTCTAAGAGCTTGGGGTCTAGCAGTCTTGCTACGGTTCCGGGAAGAGCGGATCCTCCCCCGGGCCTGACGATTCTAATTAGAAAGCGAAGCAGCTTTCCGACTGCCATCGCCAGAATCGTGCGCATTTAGCCGTCTAGGTAATCGCGCAGAAGTTGAGAGCGCGAGGGGTGGCGCAACTTAGACATGGTTTTTGATTCAATCTGACGAATTCGTTCGCGAGTAACGCCAAACTTTTCTCCGATTTGATCCAAGGTCATTTGGACCCCATCGCCGAGGCCGAATCTGGAGCGTATTACGCCTGCTTCTCGCGGGTGGAGACTTTCAAGGACACGGTCAAGCTCTTGTTGCAGCATCGTGAATCCCACAGCGTCAGCCGGAACCACGGCCTCGGTGTCCTCAATTAGGTCACCGAATTCGCTGTCACCGTCTTCGCCAAGAGGTGTTGATAAGGAAATTGGCTCCCTGCCGTATTTTTGGACCTCAACGACTTTTTCGGGTGTCATATCCAGCTCTGCAGCGAGCTCCTCGGGAGTTGGTTCGCGCCCAAGGTCCTGCAACAGCTGGCGCTGAACCCGGGCGAGTTTATTTATGACCTCGACCATGTGAACCGGAATACGAATGGTCCTGGCCTGGTCGGCCATAGCCCTGGTGATTGCCTGGCGGATCCACCAGGTGGCGTAGGTGGAAAACTTATAACCCTTGGTGTAATCAAATTTCTCAACAGCACGGATTAGGCCCAGGTTTCCCTCTTGAATCAAATCTAAAAATTGCATGCCGCGCCCGGTGTAACGCTTGGCCAATGAAACTACCAGCCTGAGGTTCGCTTCTAAAAGGTGACTCTTTGCCCGCTGTCCATCTTTCACCACCCAGTTCAGATCGCGACGCTCGCTCGGGGCAAGATTTTCGGAGATAGCTAGCTTCTCCTCCGCGAAGAGACCAGCTTCAATGCGCTTCGCGAGCTCTACCTCGAGCTCGGCATTTAGGAGCGCCACCTTGCCGATTTGCTTTAGGTAATCCTTAACTGGATCCGCGGTAGCCCCACTGATTGTCAGGTTTTGAACTGGGATGTCGTCTTCGTCATCGCTTAGCACCAGGACATTGCTTGGTAGTTGAATGCTCTCAGTTTCCGGGTCTGAGGAGTCTTGGAGCTTGCCAGACTCGCTCAAGTCCACAGCATCCGCCGCTTCAGCAACGATTGATTCCACAGAGTCGAGATCGTCATCAGAGCCTATGGACTCATCGTTATCGGCTGAGGTCGCTCTCTTCTTCGGAGCAGCCTTGGTTGACTTGGCTTTTGCTTTCGAAATAGTTGCGATGATTACCTTCTTCTTCAGGGCAGAACTTAAACCCTTGTCAAGTCGAAAACGACAAAACATGGGTTAGGTACTTCATTGTGCCACAGATACTTCTCTTTCGTTGTTAGAAAACCAAATAAAGAGCGGATTTATTCCTCTGGCTCTTGATTTCTTCTAACCGTGGCTAGGTATGACTCGAGCTCTTCGGCAATCTGATCCGCACTGGGTGACTGGGCGTGCGGTCTTCCAATTGGCGCCTTTGATGGACCGGCTTCACCCGATGCGTAACCTTGCTCCAGGGACGACACCAGCTTCGCCAAATCTGGATTGTCGGCCACTTGCTGATCAACTTTTTCAAGAAATTTGCGAGCTTTTTCTCTAAGGTCATCGGTGGGAAAGACCAGTTGGGTTGCGGCCGCAATCATTTCGATTCCAGTTATGGCGGATTGTGGTACTTCATTGTCTGCCAAGTAATGAGGGACCAGCATGACAAATCCCGCGCTGGGGAACTCGAGTTTAGAAAGCCTGTACTCCAGCAGGTGAATCACGTTACCCGGGACCTGGGTTTGCGGTTTCCACTCTGTAAAACGCTCAATTAAATCTTTTCGGTTGCCCGAGACGGTGACTCCGGTTGGGCGAGTGTGTGGCACTGGGAAGGGAATTGAGTGAACCCAGGTGAAGCTCGAAACTTCGAGGTCTGTCGCAATATCTGTAATTGCCTGAGAGAAAGCCTCCCATGCAAAATCTGGCTCATAGCCCTCTAGGAACAAAAAGGGCTGTTCGGCCTCGTCCTTCATTAGGAAAATTCCTAAAGTTGCAGGTTCGTAGGACTCAATGTGGTCCTTCTCAAAATAGAGGATGGGCCTTCTAGAGCGATAGTCCAACAGCTGGTCATTATCAAAGCGAACCACCAATTCATTGTCTAAATTGGCAAACAGGTGTTCCGATACCTGCGAGATCGTGCTGCCAGCATCGCTAAAGCCGGAAAGCATCGCAATCATTGGCAAGCCACGTAACTCGTTGGTCGGTTTGTAGAAACGGTATAACTCGCTCATCAGGCGATACTAACCCACCTAAACTTATTGAATATGCAACGTATCTCATTGGTCTCAATCATCCCTAATGGCAACTACCAACTGGCCGTCCCTTATTCCGATAACGAGTCGCTAGCAAGATACTCCCAGCTGGAAATCTCAAGTGAGCAGCTCGGGTTACTTGGTGCCGAGTCCAAATCCGGAGCCATCATTAGAGTCCCGCAAGCCTTTGGATATGCCTTGTTGATTGGCTCGCCATCGAAGCAGTCGAGTCGGGATTTCGCGGCCTCGGTATCCAGGACCGCGAAGGCTGGAGTGCCCATTGTTATTGCAGTTGATCCCTCGGACGCTGAGATTTTGGAAATCGTTGAGGGTCTGGTTCTCGGGCAGAAAACCCCCACTGCCTACAAATCAAAAACCAATGACTCGGCCAAAACAGAAATAGAGTTTCAAATTCTGGTGGCAGAAAATCAGTCCCAATTGGACATTGCGGCAACCCTAAAAGTAGCTCAGACTATTTTGGACATTCGTGAAATTGTCAACCAACCAGCTAATGATCTATACCCGGAGTCTTTCGCCCAAGCGGCAAAAAAGCTCGTTCAAAACCAGTCCATCGAAGTGGAAATCTGGGATGAAAAGAGACTCGAGCTGGAACGCTGCGGCGGAATACTAGGTGTTGGAAAAGGCTCCGCGAGAGGGCCCAGGCTAGTCAAATTACAGTATCGGGGTGGTGGCAAGCACCTGGCCTTGGTGGGTAAGGGCATAACCTTTGACACCGGAGGGCTATCGATTAAGCCGGCTGATGCCATGGTGGGTATGAAGTACGACATGGCTGGTGCCGCAACAATTCTTGGTGCCATAAATGCCATCGCCATACTAAAACTTGAAGTAAACGTAACGGCCTGGATGTGTATTGCCGAAAACATGCCCTCGGGAGAAGCCACAAGGCCAGGCGATGTCCTTGTTATGCGAAATGGCAAAACCGTCGAGGTGCTGAACACCGACGCGGAGGGAAGGCTAGTGCTCGCGGATGGCCTCTGCCTGGCGCAAGAGGAAAACCCGGACCACATAATTGATGTAGCGACTCTTACCGGTGCAGCAACGGTTGCCCTGGGTAATAGGTATGCCGGCCTAATGGGACATGGAGCCGCCATCGAATTACTTGTTGAATCGGCTAGCAGGGCGGATGAGAAGCTGTGGGCAATGCCACTGCCTGAAGAGCTTCGGGCTCTGTTGGATTCCGAATTGGCAGATATCACAAACGTGAAGATAGGCAGCAGGGCTGGTGGAATGCTGATTGGCGGACACTTCCTATCCGAATTCGTATCCCCCGAGTCCAGCTGGGGCCACTTGGACATTGCGGGTCCTGCCAATAACGACGGCGCACCCTACTCCGTGATTCCCAATGGCGCTTCCGGTGTGATGATTCGCACCCTGATTGATTTCGCCCGCCAACTGGGTGTGGCCAGATAAGCGTTAGACTTTGAATGTTTGGCAGATTTGGGAGCGTAAATGGCAGAAAATACCTTTGACCTAGTAATTCTTGGAGCTGGCTCAGGCGGTTACGCCGCAGCCCTCAGAGGGGCTCAATTGGGTCTGAGCATCGCTCTCATCGAGAGAGATAAACTTGGGGGAACCTGTTTGCACCGAGGCTGTATCCCAACCAAGGCGCTATTGCACTCCGCTGAAGTTGCCGACACCACCAGGGAAGCCAGTCACTACGGCGTGAACGCAACGTTCCAGAACATTGATATGAATCAAGTGAATAAATACCGAGATTCTGTTGTAGAAAAACTTTACAAAGGCTTGACCGGCTTGGTCAGCGCCAAGAACATTACTTTTGTTCATGGCGACGGTCGAATGACTGGACCGAAATCGGTCACCGTGAACGGCGAGATTTATACCGGCAAAAACCTGCTATTGGCAACGGGCTCGAATAGCAAGACCTTGGGAATTGAGATCACCGGCAGGGTTATCACCAGCGACCAAGCCCTTCAAATGGATTATGTCCCGAATAGAGTTGCGGTTCTTGGGGGCGGAGTAATCGGAGTCGAGTTTGCTTCGGTGTGGAAGTCATTCGGAGCAGAGGTCGTCATTATCGAGGGCTTTGACCGACTGGTTCCAAATGAGGAGCCAGTGATTTCCAAGGGACTGGAGAGGGCTTTTAAAAAGCGCGGCATCGAGTTAAAGCTCGGCAATAAGTTTAAAACCGTTACTCAATCGGATGCTGGCGTTTTAGTGGAGCTTGAGAACGGAGACCAAATCTCAGCGGATCTCCTTCTAGTGGCTGTGGGCCGAGGCGCAAACGCCACGGGATTTGGTTTCGAAGAGCAGGGCGTAAAAATGGATCGAGGCTTCGTGCTGACCAATGAGAGGCTGCAAACCAACTTGGATGGCGTTTTTGCAGTTGGCGACATAGTCCCGGGTTATCAGTTGGCCCATCGCGGCTTTATGCATGGAATCTTCGTAGCCGAGGAAATCGCCGGCCTGAAGCCCATCAAGGTGGACGAAAATGGAATTCCGCGCGTAACTTACTGCGAACCTGAGATTGCATCGGTTGGGATAACCGAAGCCCAAGCCGCCGAGAAATATGGCGCAGAGAACATCTCGACCTATGAATACAACCTCGCCGGCAACGGTAAGAGCAACATTCTTGGAACTGCCGGTGTCATCAAGTTGATTCGGCAGATTAATGGCCCAGTTATCGGTTTCCACATGATCGGCTCTCGAGCTGGAGAGCAGATTGGTGAAGCCCAGCTAATAGTCAACTGGGAGGCATACCCAGAGGATGTTGCACCATTGCTTCACGCTCACCCGACAATGAACGAAGCGATTGGCGAGGCTCATCTGGCCCTTGCTGGCAAACCACTTCACGCACACGCCTAAGAACCCGAAAAGAAGAGAAACAGGTAAGACAATGACTGATGTAGTTCTTCCAGCACTAGGGGAATCCGTAACCGAGGGAACAATTACCCGCTGGCTGAAAAAAGTCGGCGACACGATCGCAGTAGATGAACCTTTGGTAGAAGTTTCCACGGACAAGGTTGATACTGAGATCCCTTCTCCTGTGGCCGGAGTGATTCAGAAGATATTGGTTCAAGAGGATGAGACGGTCGAGGTCGGAGCCATCCTCGCCGTGATTGGCGAAGAGGCAGCGGCGACTCCCGCCACCCCAGAACCGGAGGCGGCTCCTCCTGCACAAGAGGCTGCGCCAGTGGCGGCTCCTGCCCAAGAGGCTGCGCCTGTAGCTGCGCCTGTAGCTGCGCCTGTAGCTGCGCCTGTAGCTGCGCCTGTAGCTGCGCCTGTAGCTGCGCCTGTAGCTGCGCCTGTAGCTGCGCCAACTCCAGCACCAGTAGTTGCAGCACCAGTAGTTGCAGCACCAGTAGTTGCAGCACCAGTAGTTGCAGCACCAGTAGTTGCAGCACCAGTAGTTGCAGCACCAGTAGTTGCAGCACCAGTAGTTGCAGCACCAGTAGTTGCAGCACCAGTAGTTGCAGCACCAGTAGTTGCACCACCACCTGCTCCCCCGGCCTCGGTGCCAGTAGTCGCACCATCGAGTCCCGCTCCGACAGAATCGACTTTCGAAACAGACCCTGGCTACATCACTCCGATCGTGAGAAAGCTCGCTAACGACAATGGCATTGACCTAAGTCGAATCAAAGGTACGGGCGTGGGCGGAAGAATTCGCAAGGAAGACGTGACGGCGGCCCCTAGCTCGCCAGTTGCGACTGCGGGCTCACAGCATGTTGTCCAGATTTCTCCGCTGCGCGGAACCTCGGAGTCGATGTCAAGGTTGCGAAAAGTTATTGCGGAACGAGCGGTTGCATCCATGCAACAAAGCGCCCAGCTAACCACCGTGGTGGAAGTTGATGTGACAAATATTGCCAACCTCCGCAAGAAGGTGCAGGCTGAATTCACCAAGCAAGCTGGCGTCAAGCTGAACTTCATGCCGTTTTTCACCTTAGCAACGGCAGAGGCCTTGCAGTCTCACCCAAAGATTAATAGTTCTGTTGATGGCGAGACCATGGTTTATCACCCGAGTGAGAATATCTCCTTCGCTGTGGACACAGAGCGTGGCCTATTGACTCCGGTTATAAGAGACGCAGCGAGTTTGAGCTTGGCTCAAATCGCTCAACAGATTTCCGATCTGGCCTTACGCACCCGCAATAACCAACTCAAGCCAGACGAGCTCTCAGGTGGAACATTTACACTGACGAACACGGGTTCTAGAGGCGCGCTTTTTGACACACCAGTTGTGTTTTTGCCGCAAAGTGCGATTCTAGGGACGGGAGTCGTTACCAAGCGTCCTGCGGTCGTGACAGACGCTCATGGGAACGAGGCGATAGCGATTCGATCCTTGGTCTACTTAGCTTTGAGCTACGACCACAGAATCATCGATGGCGCCGACGCCTCCCGATTCCTAACCGACTTAAAGGCAAGGCTAGAAGAGGCTAACTTCGAAGCCAACCTAGGGATTTAGCTTCAGCTTAAGATTTCCATTTGGAGTCTTTTGAGCCATTACTCCCTTGAGTTGCTTGGGAGAACCTGTGAGGAGTAATACTCGATTGGGTAGCTTGATGGAGGTAGTTTTCATGGTCAAACTATCGCGGCATCCGAGGGTCGATAAGGCACAAAAAAGCTATCTGTCAAGAACTTGGCAAAGTCGAGGCATGTGAATGCCTGAATTTATCCGCGTGGGGTTTGCTCCCAATTTTGTTGACTACCAAACGGGTTTGGACCTGCAGCGCGAAATTCACGCGGAAGTAGCAGGGGGGCAGCGACCCAACACTGTTTTGCTTCTGGAACACTCCTCCGTTTACACCGCAGGCAAAAGAACAGATGTATCCGAATTACCGGATGACGAATCGGCTTTTTTTGAAACGGACCGCGGTGGAAAAATAACTTGGCACGGCCCAGGCCAACTTATCGGCTACCCAATAATGCACCTGCCACAACCCATTGACGTAGTTGGATACGTAAGATTTTTAGAGCAGACCATAATCGATGCGATTTCCGGTTTCGGCGTGGCTGGAATTCGGGTCGAAGGCCGCAGTGGGGTTTGGGTTGATACGCAACATGGCGTTCAGAAGCTTGCCGCGATTGGAATCCGTGTAGCGCAAAAAGTCACCATGCACGGATTTGCCTTGAACTGCGATAACAGCCTTGAGCCTTACGATCACATAATTGCCTGTGGAATCCAGGATGCCAAGACGACCACACTGTCACAAATCTGCGGCAGAACAATAAGCGTGATGGATGCAGTTAGGCTTATAGAGCAGCGAATGGGAGAAATACCAAATGCCAGAATCAAAGCCTGAACGCAAGCTTCTTAGACTCGAAGTTCGCAATAGTGAAACCCCGATTGAACGCAAACCCGCTTGGATTAAAACCACAGCGAAAATGGGCCCGGAGTACCAAAAACTTCACTCGCTGGTAAAAGACCAGGGGCTTCATACCGTTTGCCAAGAGGCCGGTTGCCCGAACATATTCGAATGCTGGGAAGACCGCGAGGCAACATTTCTAATCGGTGGTTCACAATGCACCAGGCGCTGCGACTTCTGCCAGATTGATACTGGGAAGCCAGCCGCTCTTGATGTCGATGAGCCAAGAAGAGTTGGGGAGTCTGTGAAGTCAATGGATCTTCGCTACGCGACCGTGACCGGAGTAGCAAGAGATGACTTACCCGACGAGGGAGTTTGGCTCTATGCCGAGACCATCAGGCAGATCAAAAAGCAATCCCCGGGTACGGGTGTGGAAATACTCATTCCAGATTTCTCTGGTCGACCTGAGCTGCTTCAGAAAATCTTTGAAGCTAAGCCTCAGGTCTATGCGCACAACGTAGAGACGGTTCCACGCATTTTCAAAAGAATCAGACCGGCCTTTACTTACGATCGATCCTTAGATGTCATAACTCAGGGTAGAGCTGCGAACATGGTTACCAAATCGAACTTGATATTGGGGATGGGCGAGGAGCGCTCCGAGATTAGCCAGGCGCTAAGAGACCTTCACGATGCCGGAACCGACATAATCACCGTCACTCAATACCTCAGGCCCTCACCTCGACACCACCCGGTGGAGCGATGGGTAAGGCCAGAGGAGTTCATCGAGATTGCTCAAGAAGCTGAGCAGATTGGTTTCCTGGGTGTCCTTTCTGGACCACTGGTTCGCTCAAGCTACCGAGCCGGTCGACTATGGGCCCAGAGCATGCTCTCCAAGGGCAGGGATATTCCTGAACACCTGCAACATCTCGCGGATAAGCTCGAGTTCTCGCAGGCATCGGCGATTGCCTAACTAAACTATCAACCGTGGCTAAAAACAAGAATAAGAAACAAGGGCGCTTCAAGCAGTTGATGCGGGTCTACCGCCAAACTATTAAAGGCGACCCGAGCGCGCTGTGGTTCGCTTTATTGGGTTTACTTCTGTCGGTTGGTGGTGGTATCGGCCTAGGCCTTCTAACCTCTGGGGGAAGCGCCTTCATAGCTACAATGTGGATCATCTCCGGTTCACTAACTGGTGTTTTGGTAGCCATGCTGATTCTTTCAAAGCGCGCAGAGCGTTCGGCTTACATTTCTATCGAGGGTCAGGCTGGAGCTGTCGGGGCAGTGCTTGATTCTCAAATCAAGCGCAAGTGGCGAGCCAAGTCCACACCGATTGCTGTCAATGCAAAGTCTCGTGAGGCCATTTATCGGATGATTGGGCCGGCTGGAGTTGTCCTAATAGCAGAGGGTGGGAGCTCTCGCACTCAGCAAATGCTCACCGACGAAGGTCGAAAGGTGGAGCGCGCCGTGCCGGGGGTCAAGATTCACAAGGTGAATGTCTCGATCGACCACGGCGTTCGGCTCTATGCCCTTTTGAAGACCGTATATAAATTGCCTAAATCCTTGAACCGCAGAGAGGTAACCATGGTCGTTAACCGACTGGATGCCCTCGCGGGAGCTGGCGGATTGCCAATTCCTAAAGGAATTGATCCGATGCGAGTGCGCGCACCCAAGCGCAAGGGTTAACATTTTCGAAACATTTGACCTGTAGTTTCTGAGTGGTTCCATCCGGAATCTAGCTCTTACCCTCTAGGAGAGGTATCACCATGTTTAAGAATGTTGCCGAAGTTCTGGCCTTCATAAAAGACAATGACGTTAAATTTCTAGACGTACGTTTCACAGACCTACCTGGAATTCAACAGCACTTCAACCTTCCCGTCTCTCAGATAAACGAGGAGTTTTTCGAGAACGGTCAGCTCTTTGACGGGTCGTCAATAAGAGGTTTTGCATCCATTCACGAGAGTGACATGCAGCTGATTCCAGATGTGACAACCGCCTACATGGACCCATTCAGAGTAGAGAAGACTCTGATTGTTTCTTTTGACATTTATAACCCTCGCAACGGTGAGCTTTACCACCGTGACCCACGTCAAGTGGCGCACAAGGCCGAGGCTTACCTAAAATCCACCGGAATCGCGGATACGGCGTTTTTTGCGCCGGAGGCAGAGTTCTTTATCTTTGACGAGGTTCGTTACGAGACGAAATCGCACACCTCATTCCACATAGTTGATTCGGTTGAGGGTGCCTGGAACACCGCCCGCCAAGAAGAAGGTGGCAACTTGGGCAACAAAACCGCCTTCAAGGGCGGATATTTCCCAGTTTCGCCTGTTGATCACCTGGCCGATATTCGTGATGCAATCGTTTTGGAGCTCGAGGACGCCGGTCTAGATGTTGAGCGCAGCCACCACGAAGTAGGAACCGCGGGTCAATGTGAGATCAACTACCGCTTTGACAGCTTGGTAAAGTCCGCCGATGATGTCTTGAAATTTAAATATATTGTCAAGAACGTTGCGCACCAATACGGCAAGACCGCGACCTTTATGCCAAAGCCGCTATTTGGTGATAACGGTTCCGGGATGCACGTTCACCAGTCACTCTGGAAGGACGGAAAGCCTTTATTCTACGATGAGTCTGGTTACGCGGGTCTTAGCGATCTGGCTCGCTGGTACATCGGAGGTCTTCTCAAGCACGCCCCCAGCGTGCTGGCCTTCACAAATCCAACGGTCAATTCCTACCGCCGACTAGTCCCGGGCTTCGAGGCTCCTGTTAACCTGGTTTACTCGGCCGGAAACAGGTCCGCAGCCATTAGAATCCCGCTAACCGGTTCAAACCCCAAGGCAAAGCGAATCGAATTCCGTGCCCCGGATGCATCGGGTAACCCGTACCTCGGTTTTGCAGCAATGCTAATGGCGGGTATCGATGGAATCAAGAACCGCATAGAGCCTCACGCGCCAGTTGATAAGGATCTCTATGAGCTTCCACCGGAGGAGGCTAAAAACATCCCTCAGCTACCAGGCACTCTGGAAGCAGTATTGGTCGCACTGGAAAATGATCACGAGTACTTGATGGAGGGCAACGTTTTCACCAAGGATCTAATCGAGACTTGGATTGACTATAAGCGTGAGAAGGAAATCAAACCGCTAGCACAGCGCCCACACCCGTATGAGTTCGAGCTTTACTACGGGGTCTAAAAAAGAAATTCAAAAAAGGGCCGAGTCTTTCTCGGCCCTTTTTTATTTATAAAACAAATCTTCGTAACTACCCCTGGCCCTGCGAGTAATGCCAAGGTAGTCCTGCTCAAGCTCTCCTGCGCTGCCCGGCGTGTACTCCAAAATCCGAGCCATTGCCTCCAATTGCCTTAGGTCTAGGGGAAGCAAGTCGGCTGACTTATCTACCGCCAGCACCAGTGCATTTCTGCAGCGCGACGCAAAAACCCAGGCTTCTCTGAGCAAACTGACTTCTTCACTGCCAGCCAGCTTGAGGCTCACGATTTCCTCGAGCGCCCTGATTGTAGAGGTGGTTTGAAGTGCGGGGTGTTGATGGGCGAATTTCAGCTGAGAAAGCTGCGCAAACCATTCAACATCACTCAAGGAGCCTTTGCCGAGCTTTAGGTGCCTTAGTGGATCCGCTCCTTGCGGCAGGCGCTCCGCCTCAATCCGCGCCTTAATCCTTCTAATTTCGACTACGGCCTTCGCGCTGAGCTCTCTTGGATATCGATACTTTGAAATGAGCTCAATGAAGGCGGATTGGAGCTGATTTGAACCGCTAATCGGGCGGGCCTTCAAAAGCGCCTGATGCTCCCAGACCTCGGCCCATTTTTCGTAATAAGCAGTATATGCATTGAGGGATTTCACTCGGGGGCCATTTTTCCCTTCCGGCCTAAGGGCCAGATCGAGCTCGAATGGAAGCAGGGGATCCCGGACCAATTCCAGCAAATCTGAGGTGATTTTCTCAGCGATTTGCTGGGCAGATTGATCGTGATCTTGATAGACCAACATGGCATCCGCGTCTGAGCCAAAACCTATTTCGGATGCCCCTAGTCGACCCATAGCAATGATACAAATGTCAAGGTCGCTTTTTTGGGACCTTTTTGCCACGGCAAGCATGCTGCGCAGATAGGCATCATTGATCTCCGAGAGCCCGAGTGAAATTTGCTCTAAATTCAAAGTGGCAAGCACGGCTCCAATCGCAAGCCTGAGAGTTTCGCGTCTTCGAACCTGTCGAATAGCCTCGGAGGCCTGCTTTTTATCGTCATATCGCCCGAGAACTGCGAGCATTTCATTCTCATAATCCGATTGCGGGCGAGGGAACAGCAAGGCCTCATCATCGAACCAAGCGGAGGTGTCTGGAATTCGCTCAAGCATCCTTGCCACAAAAGCCGATGATGACAAAACGGTCATGAGGCGCTCAGCGGCCCCCGAGGAATCGCGCAGCATCCTGAGAAACCAATGAGTCTCCCCCAACGCCTCACTGAGTCTTCTGAAGCTGATCAGAGCCCGATCCGGATCTATTCCCTCCGCCATCCAGCGCAACAAAACTGGTAATAGCGTGCGCTGAATAGTGGCTCTTCTACTCACCCCAGAGATTAGTGAGTTTATGTGCCGCTTGGCCCCAGCAGGATCCATGAACCCCAGTGCAACTAGGCGCTGGAGGACTTCGTCATCGGTCAGTCGAACCTCTCCGGCGCTTAGCGCCGCGGTCGCGCCAAGAAGCGGTCGATAAAACACCGATTCATGAAGCGTCGCGACTTCGGACTTGGTCTGTTGCCAAAGCAGTTTTAGTGCCTCGGTTTTTATGCCCTCTCCCAAGGAACGAGCGATGATCAAAAGCGCTACTTCATCGGTTGGCATTAGGTGTGTCCGCCTGAGCTTTACGAGTTGCACACGATGCTCGATGGCTCTGAGGGTTTTATAGTGCAGCGAGAAGTTATCGCGATCTTCACGAGACAGCAAGCCCGCTTTGGCTAAAGCGTCCAAGGAGCTGAGAGTATCCATCACCCTGAGCGACTCATCAGCAACCCCGTGAACCAACTGCATTAGCTGCGCCGTAAATTCGACATCGCGCAGGCCACCACGGCCGAGCTTTATTTGCGAATCCCTTTCAGAGCTGGGGATTAGATCTAAAACCCGCTTGCGCAAATGACGCGCGTTTTCAACTATCGATGCGCGGTCTGCCTTTGACCAAATCAACGGCTTCAAGGCTTGCTCGTAAGCCAGCCCTAACTCCTTGTCCCCCGCCAAAAAACGAGCCTTGAGAAGGGCCTGAAACTCCCAGGACTCAGCCCATTTCTCAAAATAAGCGATGTGAGATTGTAGGGTCCTGACTAAAGCTCCGGACTTGCCCTCGGGCCTTAGATTGGGGTCCACCTCCCAGAGCCCCGGCTCAATTCCGGGTTCGTTGATGACTTGTGCCAATCTTGCGGCAATCTTGCTCCCGATAAATACCGGATCCCCGGCTGATGATTCCGCCACGTAGACGACATCCACGTCGCTCACATAATTCAGCTCTCTCGCTCCACTTTTACCCATGCCAATAACCGCGAACCGAATATCACTAGCTTCTATGTTGGTGAGCTTAGATTCCGAAACCAATTCCTGCTTGGCAAGCCGGATTGCTCCTTCGAGCGCCGCCCCAGCTAGGTCAGAAAGCTTCGCAGTCACCGGACCAATTGCGAGCCGAAAATCAGTTTGAGACAGGTCCCAGTCGACCACCCTAAGAACTGCCCGTCGGTATTCAACTCTTAGTGCAACGCGATTCAGAGATTGACATATTGACTCTAAAGAGTGCGGAAGCGCTGAGGGTTCAAGGAATATGTCGAGAGAGTCAGAATGCCTCTCGATGTAATCAGCAAGCCCCATGGAAAGACCCACGACCCTGCACAATCGCTCGGCCGCAGCCGGTTGGTTCAAAACCTTTTTCAAACTAGCCGCATCACGATTGGCTATTCGAATAAGAGTGTCCAATGCCTGATCGGGTGAGGCGGACTTGGAGAGTGCGATAAGAGTCTGCTCGGCTATTGGCCCAGTCAACAAACTTAATTCTTGTAGCTTTTCAGCACTTTCAGAAAGCGAGACAAAACCCAAGCGAGCCAGCTCACTAAGCCCGGATTTACGCTCGGAGACCATCTATAGAGTGCGGAGGTTTTGCGCTATTTCAAAGGGAGTAACTTGGGCGCCATAGGCGGCCCACTCCTGGCGCTTATTTGCCAATACGTAATTAAACACCGACTCCCCCAAGATCTCGGCGGCCAGTTCGGACTCCTCTAGCTTTCTAATTGCGTGAGCCAGCGATTGGGGAAGTGAGACAATTCCCATCGCGCGGCGTTCCATATCGCTTAGTAGCCAGACATCATCTTCGCTCTCCAAGGGAAGTTCATACCCCTCTTCTATCCCCTTCAGCCCGGCTCCTAGAAGCAGTGCATATGCAAGATAGGGGTTCGCTGCCGCGTCCATTGCTCGATACTCAATTCGAGTGCTTTGGGGTTTCCCAGGTTTGTGAAGGGGAACTCTAACTAGGGCGCTTCGATTGTTGTGGCCCCAGCTCACATAACTCGGAGCCTCGCCTCCACCCCAGAGACGTTTATAGGAATTTACGAACTGATTGGTAACGAGGGTAATTTCGGGTGCGTGCCTGAGGACGCCGGCCATAAATTGTCTTGCGGTATTTGAAAGATGGTAGCTCGCACTCGGGTCAAAAAAAGCATTTTTATCACCCTCAAAAAGCGAGAAGTGTGTGTGCATGCCACTACCTGGTTGATCGGTGAAGGGTTTTGGCATAAACGTTGCGTAAACCCCCTGCTCGATAGCAACCTCCTTGATTACCGTTCGGAAGGTCATGATGTTGTCCGCCATCGATAATGCGTCGGCGTAGCGCAAATCAATTTCATTCTGACCGGGACCGCCCTCATGATGGGAAAACTCCACGGATATCCCAAGCTGCTCCAGCATAGTGACTGCTCGACGCCTAAAGTCGTGGGCTGTGCCTCCTGGGACGTTGTCAAAATAGCCAGCATTATCAACTGGAACGGGCAGTCCGTCTTGTCCCACTTCTGAGGATCTCAGCAGGTAAAACTCAATTTCGGGGTGAACATAAAAGCTGAAGCCCATCTTTGCGGCTTTGTCCAAAGAGCGGCGCAGAACATTTCTAGGGTCCGCGAGAGCAGGCTTATAGTCAGGCGTAGCGATGTCACAAAACATTCGGGCCGCAGGGTCCACTGTCCCTCGCCAGGGCAATATCTGAAAGGTTGCAGGATCCGGAATCAGCAACATGTCTGCTTCTGATGTTCTAGCTAGGCCTTCAATAGCACTTCCATCAAAACCGATGCCCTCGTTGAAGGCCCCTTCTATTTCCGCAGGGGCGACGGCGACAGATTTTAGAGTTCCAGCAACATCGGTGAACCAAAGCCGAATAAACTTCACTCCACGCTCTTCGATGGTGCGAAGTACAAACTCTTGTTGCTTGTCCATCAAGCCCTCCTGACACTAAGAATAGGCTAGTGCTTGTGTTGAATTTAAAAGTAGCTTTTGGGCAGACCAACCCTGTGGTTGGCGCCCTGAATCATAACCTCGATCATATTAAAAAAATGATCGCTGAAGCCCATCTTGCCAAGGTCGATTTACTAATCTTTGGAGAGTTAGCCCTTTGCGGTTACCCACTTGGCGACCTTAGCTACCGTCGTGACGTGATAGCGCGAACCGAACTAGCTCTGCAGGCTCTAATCGCAATAACTGCTGGTGATGAATATATGGGCCCGGTAGTTGTTCTTGGTCACGTATCTCGTGCCACGATTTTGGCTCCAAAAATCCAGAGGAGCTTAGCCACCGCTCACAATACAGCGAGCGTATTTGGCCAAGGGAAACTAATCGGCACCTACCATAAGCACTTACTACCAAACTATGACGTGTTTGATGATTGGCGGAATTTTGTTCCGGGGCAGCAGGAGCTGGTCTTCACCCTTAAGGGTCACAAAGTGGCAGTGATGATCTGCGAGGATATTTGGGGCGATAGCGATAGGAGCGAAGGGCTCAAAGCCAGTGGAGTTGAACTAGTGGTGGTGCCCAACGGATCTCCATACTCGAGAACCAAAAGGATCGAGCGTCGAGACGCCGCAATTCGATTCGCCTCGGGAATGGATCTCGCGTATGCAAACCTGGCCGGGGGGCAAGATGAGCTGGTTTTCGATGGCGACAGCTTTTATATCTCAGACTCCAGTGAGATCTTCCGAGCAGATAGTAGCCCCGGGTTGTATCTGGTTTCTGAGAGTCGGCCTGCCCCGCTAGAGCCCAAGGATTTGCCAAAACTCTACGAGATTCTCGTTACCGGACTTAGAGACTATCTCTCCAAAACCAACCAGGTCAGCTGCGTACTCGGGGTTTCCGGAGGCATCGACTCCGCACTATGCGCTGCGATAGCCGTTGACGCAGTGGGAAGCGAAAACGTCGTGGGTGTAGCCCTTCCCTCTCGTTACAGCTCGGAGCACTCGATAGCTGATGCCAAAAAACTCTGCCAAAATCTCGGAATTGAGTATCGCGAAATACCGATCGAACCGGCCCATGCGGCATTTGAAGCCATGCTGGAGCTGAGCGATCTAGCCGCAGAAAACATTCAGGCCAGAATCAGGGCGGTCCTGTTGATGGGAATCTCAAACACTCAAGGGCAGCTGCTTTTATCAACGGGAAATAAGTCAGAAATAGCCGTTGGATATTCCACCATGTATGGAGATGCAGCCGGCGGCTTTGCGCCCATCAAGGATGTTTATAAGACTGACGTGTGGCAGCTAGCAGAGTATTTGAATTCGACTAGAGATCACGAAGTGATTCCTCAAAACTCCATCACTAAGCCGCCTTCAGCTGAACTCAAGCCCGATCAATTTGATTCAGACTCCCTTCCCGATTACAAGGAACTCGACCAAATACTCGAGCTGCTGATTGAGCAGGCAAATAGTGCAGGTGCAGTAATCGCCCAGGGTTTCAAATCGGAAACCGTGCATAAAATCGATGCGATGGTCAGGAGTGCCGAATGGAAACGCTCCCAAGGGGCCATCGGGACAAAGACCACGAAGGTTGCGTTTGGTCTTGGTCGCAAAGTGCCAATTACAACTAGATTTGAGGATCTATGAAGATTAGAACCGGAACGCTTCGTGGACTAAAAGAAAAAGGCCAGCGCTTTTCTTGTCTTACTAGCTACGACGCGCTGACGGCCAAAATCTTCGACTCGGCGGGTATTGAAGTGCTTCTTGTCGGTGACTCGGCGAGTAATACCATTCTGGGCTACCAGGGCACAGTTCCAATCACACTCGAAGAGATGATCCCATTCGGCAGAGCTGTAGCCAGCGCCTCAAAAAGCGCACTGGTGGTCTTTGATCTGCCCTTTGGAAGCTATGAATTCAGCGCGGAACAAGCTTTCAAGACGGCCACCGCGGCCATGAAGCAAACCGGAGCCGCTGCAGTAAAGCTAGAAGGAGACAAGATTGAGCAAATCGGAGTCCTAGTCAATGCGGGAATACCCGTGATGGGGCATGTCGGATTCACTCCGCAATCGGTCCACGCACTCAGTGGTTTCAAGGTTCAAGGCAGAGGTGAGAGGGCCGATGAATTGCTTAAGCAGTGTCTCGAAATAGAAGCCGCGGGGGCATTTGCAATAGTTCTAGAGATGGTGCCGGCCGAGTTGGCAACAAGAATATCAAAGCTATTGAAGGTTCCAACTATAGGAATCGGGGCAGGGGGCGGGACTGATGGCCAAATACTAGTTTGGACTGATTTTGCCGGACTGAGCGAAAAGATCCCCTCATTTGCCAAGCCGTATTTGGACCTGCAGGGAATGCTTCAAAAGGCGGCTCAGGATTATCGGCAAGATGTTAGAGACGGCAGTTTTCCTAGCCAAGAACAGAGCTTCAGCTAGCTTTTCCAATCTAAATCTTTTTCTTCATCCTCATCCCGGATGGCCCTGGCCCGAGATTCAATTATTGCGGGGGCTGAAAGTGCGGATTCATATGTCTCAAAGGGACCAACGCGGTAGAGGCTAAGAGATTGCGGACCTGACTCCACGGTCTGAGTCTTTGTGTTGAACCAAAATTCGGGCTTATCGCTCATGCCTAACCTTCCCCAGCGGATGAATACGTAGACTTATTAGATGCCAAAGACAGCCAGCGGGGTACTAATCCCCGGCAAATTGTCCCCATTAAGGGCCGTTCCCAAGAGTATCACCAGGCCCGAGTATGTTGGGAATCTAGCGCCTAGCCCACACGTCGGAGGAGATAGATACTCAGATTCTGAGATTTTGCGAATTCGAAAATCTTCAAAGATCGCGGCGCAAGCTCTAGAGATGGTTTTGGGCTTTGTGAAGCCGGGGGTTTCAACCGATGAACTCGATCGAATTGGGCACGATTTTATAGTGGGCCAGGGCGGCTACCCTTCAACCCTTGGCTATCGTGGCTTCCCCAAATCTCTTTGCTCCTCCGTGAATGAGGTTATTTGCCACGGAATCCCCGATGACACCGTTTTAGAGGACGGCGATTTAGTGAACATAGATATCTCTGCTTATTTTGACGGAATGCATGGCGACACTAACGGCACAGTTGTAGTTGGGAGCGGCTCCCAAGAAGTGATTGACCTTGTTAAGCGGACCGAGGAAGCCACAATGCGTGGCATAAAAGCGGCGCTTCCGGGTCGCGAGGTGAACATTATTGGTCGAGCAATTGAGTCCTACGCGAAGAGATTTGGATACGGGGTGGTTCAGGAGTTCACCGGTCACGGCGTCGGCTCTAGCTTCCACACCGGACTAATAATTCCGCATTACGATGCCCCTGAATTCTCGACGAAAATTGAGCTGGGAATGGTATTCACTGTTGAGCCAATGCTCACTCTCGGCACCAGAGAGTGGGACATGTGGGAAGACGATTGGACAGTGACGACTAAGGATAAAAAATACACCGCCCAATTCGAACACACCATATTGATTACTCAGGATGGCCCCGAAATTCTTACGGTTCCCTAGATGAGAAACCATTCGATTGGAATTGACATTGGCGGCACTGGAATAAAAGCCGCACTGGTGGACACTCGAAGCGGCGTTCTACTGAGTGAACGAATTCGAGTTGAGACGCCCGAGGGTGCAGAGCCTGGTGACATATCTCTCGCTGTTGCCGAGCTAATTGATAATTTCAAAGACCTGAAAGACCAATCGGCTGTTGGAATCTGTTTTCCGGCAGTGGTGCAGCACGGCTTTACGCGTTCGGCTGCAAATGTCTCTGCTGATTGGATTGGGTTGGATGCAGAGGGCCTCTTCGCGGATGCCCTAAAGCGAAGAGTGCACATTTTGAACGACGCGGATGCCGCCGGATTTGCAGAGATTAAATTTGGAGCCGGAAGAGGCTCCAAGGGTCTGACCATAATGACGACTCTAGGTACTGGTATCGGAACAGCTCTTTTTTATGATTCCAGATTGATTCCCAACTCCGAGCTCGGGCACATTGAGATTGATGGGGTCGACTACGAAACCATGGCATCCTTCGCCGCAATGGAGAAAGATGGTTTGAGCTTTCAGGAATGGGCTACAAGGCTCAATCGGTACTACCAAGAGCTCGAGAAGCTATTGAGCCCCGACCTTTTTATAGTTGGTGGGGGCATTTCGAAAAAGCACGAATTATTTCTACCGCTGTTGGATCTGAAGACCAAGATAATTCCAGCCGAAACCAGGAACTCCGCGGGGATCATTGGAGCCGCTTCCCTCGCCGCTGAAATATTTAGAGGATGACGAGATGGGTCAACCGATACGCCGGGTTCTGTAGCGCCTAAGCACTGACGGCCATCTATCTCGGCCTGCAATTGCTCACAGGCTCTAGCAACCTACCCAAAGACTCGAACGGGCAGTTCTCAAACGCCTTCTGCTTGGTCTTGCTCCCGGAGAGGTTTACATAGCCAATCTGGTCACCCAGACTGCTGGTGGTCTCTTACACCACCGTTTCACCCTTACCCTTGCGGGCGGTTTACTTTCTGTTGCACTTTTCTCTCGAGTTACCCCGGGTGGGCGTTACCCACCTCCGTGCCCTTTGGAGCCCGGACGTTCCTCGGCAATGCCGCGACCGTCTAGTTGACCCATCTCCCGTAGAGCCTAACCAACAAGCAGGTGCTCACAAGCGTTTAGGCAAAACACTTCTGCTAAATCTTGCCCAAAGAATCTATAAATACTCACCGAACCAGGATTGAACTGAAGGCTCCAATGAACACTGGTGGCGGCACCCAGTGCCCTTTTTGCTATCGCTCGAGCCGGCATCATGTGGCTCACAATGGCAACAGAACTCCCCCGGTTCTTTTCTATTAACTCATCCAGCGCGCTCAAAACCCTTACCTCAAGATCCACAACAGCCTCCCCTTCGCTAGGCGCCAAGCTGGTGGAGCCCCTCCAGCTAGCAACCTCGGCGGGATACTTAGAATCAACTTCTTCCATAGAAATCCCCTCCCAGTTACCAAAACCGATCTCACGCAGGCGAGTATCCGCTGCAATTGGGAGCTTGAGAGCCTCGGCAATAGCGTTTGCCGTCTGGGTGGTTCTGAGCTGAGTGGAGTGGTGGACGCTGGCAAGCTCGGGGAGCTCAAAGCTGGCTAGCAGCCTTTGTATCGCAATAGCAGTCAGCTTCGCCTCTGAAAACCCAAGCTCGCTGAGGGTTGGGTCTTCGCCGTTTGATCCTGAAATCAGACCCAACTCGGTGTGCTGGGTGTGGCCATGACGAACAACCACAATTGTGGTCGGTTCGGTGACTTGCCTTGGGGCCCTCACGCTCTTTGGTTGAACTGCCGAAAGGTTGAGTTTGACGGCCGGTTCAGAACTAAAATCCCCGAGATCCAAGGCCCGGTTGGCGGCGGCGTCTGCAAGGGTGTTTTGTTCTCTTGGTACCCACTCCAGGGCAACTTTGAAGTTTCGCAATAGCTTTGCAGCCTCGGCTGCCAGCTCTCGCATCTGAGGATGCTTGATTTTCCAACGACCCGAAAGTTGCTCTATTACTAGCTTGGAATCAAGCCGAATCGTGACATTGGCACCCTGGTGGTTTTGTATCAGGTATCTCAAGGCTGCAATAACACCTTGGTACTCCGCGTAGTTATTGGTCTGCTCCCCCAGGGACTCTCCAAAACTAGCCAGCAAGGAGCCTGATTCATCAACAATTGCTACTCCATAGGATGCAGGTCCCGGGTTGCCCCTTGACGCTCCATCGGCGTAGGCAAAAATCACGCGCGAACCAAAATTGCCGCGCAGACCGGGCAGCTTGCCACCTCGTCATCCGGCACCAGATGAAGGGCGCTCAGAGCAGTAGAAGTGATTGTCATGTTGCAGGCCCCGCAAGTATTTCTCAAGAGCTTGCCAACGGCTATCCCACGAGCAAATCTAAGATTAAAAAGACCCAAGAGCTCTTCGGGGAGGTTGGTCTCAAGATCTTTTATTTGGCTCAAGTTCTGGGTGTGAATCGCTTTAAGCGCACCTAATTCCTCACGGGCCTGAACCTTATGTGCCTCAAGCTCCAGATCAAGACGGTCTCGATCCGCCTCGATCAGCTGCTGCTCGGTAGTGGAAGATTCTATTTTTTCGAGAAGTTCCAACTCGGAATCCTCCAGAGCTGATTGTCTCGAAGCCAGAGTCTCAAGCTCATGGGTTAACCCAGAAATCTCTTTTTGGGTGAATGCCTGAGTAAGTAGCTGCTTATCCTTCGCGATTCGCTTATCGACCAAATCCCGATCAACCTCAAACCGATCACGACCCCGCAGGAGCTCCTCATGGGCGCTGCGAAAGAGATTCAATTCACCGCTTTTTGCTAGCAGGGCCTCTCGGCGCGAGTCAATCTCAATCCCCGAAGACAATTGCTTGGCCTTACTCTCGAGATTTCGATTCTCTACTTTTAGTCTTTGGAGCTCAATCAGCTCGCCGGCTTGATCGGAAGTCATTTTCATTGCATCACCGCGAAATCCCAAGGGTCAGTATTTAGTTCACTACCAACGAACTCTACAGCCGGGAACTTTGCCCGAAGACTAGCTGCGGCAACATCGACCCAGAGCCACTCGGCGCTGAAGTGCGCAATGTCTATTAGTGCTGGGCCGTTTGATACATTCGATTGCGAAATAAAGTCCTGAGCCGGGTGATGCCTGAGATCGCTGGTGATAAAGACATCTATCCCTGCCTCTAGTGCCGTATTTAGGTAAGAGTCACCGGCTCCGGCCAGGAGTCCAACTCTGCCGATGACTCGATTCGGGTCGCCAGATACCTTAATTCCAGCGGCCACCGCCGGTAAGCGTTTGGCTAATAACCGAGAGAGCTGCAGCAAGCTCAATGGCTCAGGCAATGTGCCGATTGTGCCGTGCTTGGTGAGTGGATCTAATGGCTCTAGTTTTTCTAGCCCGATTGCCTTAGCGAGTGATTCCCCAACCCCATCAGTTTGAAAATCGGCGTTTGTGTGCGCCGCAAAAATCGCTAGATTTGCTCTTATCGCCTTGGCGCTGAGGCGACCCTTGAAGCTCTGCTCCGTAAGTGAGGTGAAGCCTCGCAAATAAAGAGGGTGATGGCTAACAAGTAAATCGGCACCGATTTCTATTGCCTCTGAAATCACCTTTTCGGTGCAATCGACACTGACTAGAACTTTTAGAACGTCACTCTGCACATCACCAAGCATCAGTCCCGGACGATCCCAATCTTCGGCCTGCGCTGGGGGCCAGATTTGATCAAAATGGAGGATTAAATCTTTAAGAATCGTCATGGCTATAAGCCAAGCAGATAATCTGGCTATCCGTTGCGTGATTCTAGGTTTTTGATATCGCGATCTTGGCCAATGACAACTGGTATTCGAATTAGCCCGAACACGATCCCGAAGAGCAAACCTGAGAAAAATGCGAGCTCCAAGGGCGAAAACCTTAGACCCGAGGACCAAAGCTGCTGGAGTCCAGGAACACCGGCTAGGGCCGCAACGGCCAGCGCTAACCAAGACCAAACCTGGAACCCCGAGTAAAAGCCATGACCATTATTTAGCGAATCCACGTGAAGCGAGGACCTTCTAGAGAATTGGTCAAAAATGATGAGCACCGCAGCGCAACTCAGCATGGCGACTATCGGAGCTAATAAATAGTCTCCGAGATTTGCAAGGAGCGGCCCTAGCAAAAAGGCTGCTCCCACGCAGCGACCGAGCCCCTTTCCTGCCAAATCGAAACCACTCAGTGCTAAAAGCAAGAGCAAGGACAAAATTGCGGTCAACTCGAGGAATTGCCAAGCAGGTTGTGTGACACCCGCTAAAAACCCGAGTGCGAGAACCGAAAAGACGATTGAACTCAGGGCTGAAAAGCTTAGGGTTGAGGCGGTTTCTTGTTCATGAGGTTCGCCGAACACGATAACTAAGGAACTGGTAACCCCGATTGCGACAGCAGCCCAAATAGAATTTGGCGTCAATCCCGAATCCAAAGCGGGAAGCTGGTAACTCACATTGGTTGCAGCCCAGCCGATGCCGATAAACAGCACGATTCCGGGGAGGACCTTTTTGAAACCGGCGGAGCTGAATTGCGTGAGGATGAAAATTGCTAAGCCAAGAATCAATAGGTCGGCTCGGAACTCGGGAAGCTGAAAACGGCTATCCAGAGCGTCTGACTGGAACACGTACCCGGTGCTGTAAAGAACAGAGATCATTCCAATAATAAGCCCCGAGGACCAATAGACACCAAGCCCCCCGAATACAGAGGCTGAGCGTAATAGTGGATGCAACTTATGGGTTTTGGTAATGAGGGCTATTAGGTGTGCCGCGATTACCCCAACTGCAATTGCGATTATCGAGTCGATGGCGCTGAGCTCTAGCCAACTTAGTATCGAGAGGTTAATCAGAGCGAGGGTAAGACTTGTGATCAGTGTCCTGATATAGAAAAATACCGAACCACGACCCCTTTTCCTCTGGCGCTTGGTTACAACGGTCTTGAACTCCGGGGCGAGCGACGCTTCTGGTTCGCCCTTTGAATCACTTGGAGCGGCTGGGAATAGATCAACAACGAAAATACTGATTGCTCGAATTGCTTCAGCTGACCCATCAGCCTTGAGGTCTGCTATCCAGCCCTCTAGAGCATCTGCATCTTCCAATCGAAGTTTTTGTTGTTCGAGTAATAGAGCTGAGGAAGCTGCAATCCGAGAACTGAGTGCCTTGATGGCCTTATCTAGTTCGGATTCACTGAGCGCTTTGCGCTGAGGCGGCTGAAATTTCAACGTCTCCTCACAAGGTGTTGGAGTGGGCCCTACCGGGCTCGAACCGATGACATCCACGGTGTAAACGTGGCGCTCTACCAACTGAGCTAAAGGCCCCTAGTTTTACTTAGGGAGGTGCTCAAATCATACAGTTAAAAACTAGCTAAATCAGCTCGAGTGCTTTTTCATAGTCGGAAAGTTTCCTCGCCTCACCCACGGGGACAGCGAATTTGGCCAAGACAGCCCCGTTGATATCGATCACAAACGTGGCGCGGGACGCATGCCCAGATTTATCAAGAAACACTTCGTACTCACGAGCCACCTGACCGTGCGGCCAAAAATCGGCCAAAACACTGAATTGATAGCCCTCTTGTTTTGCAAACTTCGATTGGACAAATTTCGAATCAATCGAAATCGCCAACAACTCGACATTGGGGCGCTCGAACAATGAGATGTTGTCGCGCAGCTCGCATAGCTCACCGCTACAGGTGCCACTAAATGCGAAGGGGAAAAACACTAGAACCACGGGCTTGTGACCCCTGAAGCTCGATAGAACCACTTCTTCACCGTGCTGATTAATGAGACCGAAATCAGGAGCTTGGTCCCCAACAAAAGCGCTCATATTGTTCCCTTCAAGAGTGTTTAGAGCCTAAGTGACAAACTCTTTGGGCAATGTCAATAGACTTGAGTAGCCCCAACAGGGCAATTTTATTTGCAGCCACGAAAAGAGGCTTTCAGTGTCCTTCAACGACCAAGAAGCATTTGCACCCGCTCGCCAAGACAGCGATCCACAAGAAACCGCAGAATGGCTTGAATCGCTAGATGCACTAGCCAAAGTGCATGGCCGCGGTCGGGCTCGGGAAATTATGCTTTCTCTTCTTCGTAGATCTCATGACCTGCAGCTAAACGTTCCCCTAGTTCCGACCACCGATTACATCAATACCATTTCTCCCGAGGATGAGCCGGAGTTTCCCGGAGATGAGGCCACTGAGCGGACTTATCGTGCCTGGATGCGTTGGAACGCAGCAATTATGGTTCACCGAGCGCAACGCCCAGGGGTATCGGTTGGTGGACACATTTCCTCATACGCTTCTTCTGCCTCCCTTTACGAAGTCGGCTTCAACCACTTTTTCAAGGGCCACGATCACCCTGGTGGAGCGGATCAAATCTTTATTCAAGGGCACGCCTCCCCTGGGCCATACGCCCGAGCGTTCTTAGAGGGACGACTTTCGGCCGAGGACCTCGATGGGTTCCGACAGGAAAAGTCACACGCCGGGCACGCTTTGCCCAGTTACCCGCACCCGAGGTTGCTGCCAGAGTTTTGGCAGTTCCCCACGGTCTCAATGGGACTGGGGCCAATCAACGCCATCTATCAAGCTCAATTTAACCGCTACCTATCGGGCCGCGGCTTCAAGGACACCAGCGAACAGCATGTTTGGGCCTTTTTGGGTGATGGTGAAATGGATGAGGTCGAGTCTCGCGGGGCATTGCAGTTAGCTGCCAATGACAATCTTGACAACTTGACGTTTGTTGTGAATGCCAACCTTCAGCGTTTGGACGGTCCAGTTCGCGGAAACGGAAAGATCATTCAGGAGCTCGAATCTTTCTTCCGAGGCGCTGGCTGGAATGTTATCAAGGTGGTTTGGGGTCGCGAGTGGGATGCCCTTCTAGGCAGTGACCACGATGGTGCACTTGTGGATCTGATGAACCACACACCGGATGGCGATTACCAGACCTATAAGGCAGAATCGGGCGGGTTCATCAGGGAGAACTTCTTTGGTCGCGATGAGCGCACTGCGAAGCTCGTAAAGGACCTGTCAGATGAACAAATTTGGGGCCTGAAGCGCGGTGGGCACGACTATCGAAAGATCTACGCGGCCTATAAGGCCGCAATGAACCACAAGGGTCAACCGACCGTGATCATCGCAAAAACCGTGAAAGGTTACGGTCTCGGGAAAAGCTTTGAAGCGCGCAATGCGACGCATCAGATGAAAAAGATGACGCTGGATAACCTAAAGATGTTTAGGGATGAGCTGAGAATCCCCATTTCCGACTCGCAGCTTGAGGCCGACCCGTACCAGCCTCCCTATTACAACCCGGGCTCCGACGCCCCAGAGATTCAATACATGCACGAAAAAAGACGAGAACTTGGAGGCTACCTCCCAGAACGGAGAACCGACTTCGTATCGTTCGCACTACCGGAAGAAAAGGCCTATGCGGCGCCGAAGGCGGGTTCTGGTAACCAGCAAATAGCGACAACGATGGCTTTTGTAAGAATGCTGAAGGACCTGCTGCGCTCTGAAGGAACTGGGCCACGCATCCAGATGATCATTCCAGATGAGGCGCGCACCTTTGGTATGGACGCCTTTTTCCCGACGGCCAAAATCTACAACCCAAGCGGTCAAAACTACATGTCGGTAGACCGTGAGCTTTTGTTGAGCTATAAGGAAGCTACCAACGGTCAGATTCTTCACACCGGAATCAACGAGGCTGGCTCCGTAGCCGCCTTCACTGCCTCGGGATCTAGCTATGCCACCCATGGCCAGCCAATAATCCCGTTCTACGTTTTTTACTCAATGTTTGGCTTCCAGCGAACCGCAGATGCGATTTGGCTGGCGGGCGATCAGATGGTTCGAGGCTTCATGATTGGAGCCACGGCAGGTAGGACGACACTAACCGGCGAGGGTCTGCAACACGCCGACGGTCACTCGCACGTCATTGCCAGCACCAACCCCGCCGTGCTCTCCTATGACCCGGCATATGGTTATGAAATAGCTCACATCGTGCGCTCCGGTATCGAAAGGATGTACGGCGGTCAGCATCTGGAACCTAACGTGATGTATTACCTCACCGTCTACAACGAGCCGATGCTGCAACCCGCTGAGCCTGAGAATGTTGATGTGGATGGCATCGTGCGAGGGATACACCAGCTGAGTAAAAACAGCACTCAGGGTCACAAGGCCCAGATCCTCGCATCTGGAGTGGCGGTGCCTTGGGCTTTTGAAGCCCAGCACCTCCTGATGGAATGGGGAGTCTCGGCTGATGTTTGGTCAGTCACCAGCTGGACGGAACTGCGTCGCGATGGCCTAAAGGTTCAGGAAGCTAAATTCCTATACCCAGATCAGGACCCTGCGATGCCGTATGTTACCCAGAAGCTCGCAGACGCCTCGGGTCCGGTGATTGGGGTCAGCGACTTCATGCACTCAGTTCCCGACATGATTCGCCCCTTTATTTCGGGAGACTACGCAACACTTGGAGCCGATGGCTTCGGATTCTCCGACACTAGGGCGGCGGCTCGTAGGTTCTTCAAGATTGACGGGCCATCGATCGCGGTTCGAGTGCTCGAGCAGTTAGTGGCTCAGGGGAAAATTGACCAGAGCATTCCCCAACAGGCAATTGATAAGTATCGTTTGCACGACGTGAACGCTGGAACATCTGGAACGGCCGGTGGCGACTCCTAAGCACCTTGCCTGGCTGCAATCCATAGCCGGCGAGTTGGCGACCGCGACGGTCAGCAAGCTCGAGCACACCCTGGATTGGTATTCCAAGATGCCTCCGGCCCGAAGAGCAGCCGTTGGCACGGTTGCGCAGAATGGCATCACAAGCTTCATCGATTGGTATCAAGACCCGAATTCTCAACCCTGGGCAGCAGCCGATGTCTTTGGCAGTGCTCCAAGTGAATTACTGCGCTCAATTTCGCTTCAAGAGACTTTGCAAGTGATTAGGGTTGCAGTCGAAATGGTGGAGGAGCTTGTTGTAAAGGAACACCCCGACCTAACCGACGCGGTGCTTCGTTATTCCAGGGACTTGGCTTTTGGTGCTGCCGACATCTATGCCAAGGCGGCCGAAGCCAGGGGTCTGTGGGACGCGAGGTTGGAGGCGCTAGTCGTGGATTCGATAATCAGCGGCGAGACTTCACAGGAGATTAGCTCGCGGGTGGCCGCTCTAGGCTGGCGGGCCGATGGCCAAGTCGCTGTGATGCTCGGTGTGGCCCTGAGCGACAACGACCCCGATGCAATGAGAAAAGCGGCAAGAAAGTCCAACTCAGATCTGATGATCGGAATTCAGGGCCGCAGGCAGGTGGCAGTGATTGGGCTTGCCAAGCCAACCAGCGACCCGAATCCAGCGATACTGGCAACCGCCATGGCGCTAGAGCCCTATTTTGGGCCGGGAGCGCTGATATTGGGCCCAACGGTGCAGGCAGTCGCAGACGCACAGCGAAGCGCCAAAGCGGCCCTGTCGGCTAACGCTGTAGCGCAAGCAAGTAGTTCCAATTCCAGACCAATATTGGCGGATGAATTGCTGCCGGAACGGGCATTGGCAGGTGACTCACTGGCAAAGACAACCCTGATTCAGGCTTATTACTCCCCCCTTGCAAACTCCTCCCAGGAACTGTTGCAGACACTTCGCAAATACTTAGAATGTGGCAGGTCCCTAGAGGCCACCTCCAAAGTACTTTTTGTCCACGCCAACACCGTCAGATACCGTCTCAAACGCGTTTTTGAAGAGGTAAACGCTGACCCGACAGATGCTAGAACTGCTTTTGTCCTTCAAGTAGCCATCACACTGGGGGCCATAAGTGATCAAGAATCTGGCACGAGACGGTAGTTTATAAAGAATGAAGATTGTGCTTTGTCCAGGTCAGGGTTCGCAAACCGTCGGGATGTTTGTGCCATGGATCGAACAGGTGCCTGGCTTCGAAGCAAAAATCAAGGAACTGGCTGCCGCAAGCGGCAAAGACCTCATCCACTTGGGAACCCTCGCCGATGAGGAGACCATTCGCGATACCGCCAATGCCCAGCCTCTAATTGTGGCGTTCTCAATCGCAGCTTTTCGAACGGCCGTCACCGACAATTTTGACGCGGTTGCTGGGCACTCAGTCGGGGAATTTGCAGCTGCCGCGATTGCCGGTGTCCTGTCTGATACCGAAGCAATGCGACTTGTAGCAGTAAGGGCCGAGGCGATGGCTAATGAATCGCGCCAGATTGAAACCTCGATGGCGGCGGTGATTGGTGGCGACCCAGAAGAGGTTGAAAGGGTCATTCTTCGAGCTGGGCTGAGTATCGCGAACTACAACGGTGCCGGCCAAGTTGTGGCTGCCGGCACAAAAGAGCGAATATCGAATCTAGTTGGGACAGACATCCCCAAAGCCCGGGTCATTGAACTTAAGGTGGCCGGAGCATTTCACACAAGCTTCATGCAGCCGGCGATAGAGAAACTCAAAGTGGCGAGCCAGCAGATACTTCCCAAGGATCCGACCAAGATCTTGTGGTCGAACTTCGATGGTCGTGCGCTGGATTCGGGAATTGCTTTTTTAGATTCGCTCATTGAGCAAGTTGCGAGGCCTGTGCGTTGGGACCTTTGCATGCAAAACTTTTCGGGGGCCGAGACTCTAGAACTGCCCCCAGCCGGAGCGCTATCAGGATTGGTAAAACGTGGGGCGGATAACGTGGGCACATTGGCGCTCAAGCTCCCAAGCGATGTTCTAAAGATTGGAAACAGATGAAAACGCTAAACCAAACTCAGCAGCGCGAATTCACAAGAATCTTTTCTCTTGGGGCGTCTAGAGGGTCACTCACTGTGACAAACCAAGACATTGCTGGACCGATAGATTCATCTGATGAGTGGATTAGGCAGCGCACTGGAATAGTCACACGCAAAAGAGCCGGTGCAGGGCAGTCGCTCATGGACATGGCTACCGAGGCGAGTGAGGAGGCCATCGCCAAGGCGGGTATTGACCCAGCTGAAATCGGGGCGGTCATTCTTGCGACCATAACTTTCCCCTTCCAGACACCATCCGGGGCGTCGCTGCTATCTGCCAAAGTCGGCGCCGTCAATGCCGCCGCTTACGACATCTCTGCCGCTTGCGCGGGGTACTGCTACGGCATAGCTCAAGCAGATGCCCTCATTCGATCCGGAGTGGCAAAGTATGTTTTGGTAGTCGGAGGCGAAAAGCTCTCGGACTTTATAGAACCAACCGATCGATCAATCAGCTTTTTACTAGGAGATGGTGCTGGAGCCGCGATTGTTGGCCCCTCGGACCACCCGGGAATATCGAAGAGCGTCTGGGGAGCCGATGGTAGCAATTGGGATAAGGTCGGCATGACCGGATCGTTGATTGATTATAGGGACGGAAAAATAGCATGGCCGACTCTTGTTCAGGAGGGCCAATCGGTATTTCGATGGGCAGTCTGGGAAATGGCAAAAGTCGCCAAGCAAGCACTTTTAGAGGCCGGACTAGAACCGAAAGACCTGGCTGCACTAGTCACTCATCAAGCGAACATTAGAATCATCGACGAGCTGGCGAAACAGCTGGAACTGCCCGACTCTGTGGTAATCGCAAGGGACATAATTGATACTGGAAACACCTCTGCAGCGAGTATCCCCTTGGCAATGCACAGGCTTTTGAGCGAAGGCTTGGTTGCCAAAGGCGGATACGCACTACAAATTGGTTTCGGCGCAGGGCTCGCCTTCGCCGCCCAAGTCATAGAACTACCCTAAAATAAGCGAGCATTCAAAACCCCAAATAGGAGACACCATGGCATTATCACAGCAGGAAGTATTAGCTGGACTAGCAGAACTAGTAAACGACGAGACTGGGATTGCCGCCGACGCCGTCCAGATGGAAAAATCCTTCACGGATGACCTAGACATCGACTCGATCTCGATGATGACCATCGTTGTTAACGCCGAGGATAAATTCGGAGTCAAGATTCCAGACGAGAACGTCAAAGATCTAATAACAGTGGCCGACGCAGTTAACTTCATCACCTCAGCGCAGGACTAATAAAATGCGTCGCGTCGTTGTCACAGGCTTAGGGGCATCAACTCCCCTGGGAGGCGATGTCGCGACAAGCTGGGCTGCCCTATTGGCGGGCGAAAGCGGAGTCAGCACCCTGGAGCAAGACTGGGTGGCTAGATACGAACTTCCAGTCACGTTCGCAGGTCAAGCCAAAATAAAGGCAACCGAGTTACTAACCCCTCAAGAAGCCAAGAGACTCGACCCCTCCAGCCAATTTGCTTTGGTTGCAGCTCGGGAGGCATGGGCAGATGCTGGCAGCCCAAAAGTCGAACCCGAAAGATTAGCGGTTGATTTCGCCACTGGAATTGGTGGAGTCTGGACACTACTGGACGCCTTCGACACGCTAAAAGAAAGAGGCCCCCGTCGTGTGCTGCCAATGACGGTGCCGATGCTGATGCCCAATGGGCCGGCGGCGGCGATTGGCATGGATCTTCATGCCCGGGCCGGAGTACACACGGCAGTAAGTGCCTGCGCATCAGGTAATGAAGCAATTGCTAACGCCTTTCACAGGATTGCTCGCGGCGAGGCCGATGTTGTGGTCGCCGGAGGGGCAGAGGCCGCCATTCACCCCTTGCCAATTGCCTCATTTGCCGCGATGCACGCTTTGAGCCGAAGAAATGATGACCCGCAATCAGCATCTCGCCCCTACGACCTAAATCGCGATGGCTTTGTGATGGGAGAGGGTGCGGGAGCGCTAGTTTTAGAGACTCTCGAGAGCGCCCAGGCGCGTGGCGCAAAGATTTACTGTGAGATTGTAGGGGGCTCCGTCACAAGCGACGCCTTCCACATAACGGCGCCAGACCCGGAGGGTTCGGGAGCAGCCCGCGCAATATTGATGGCCTTAGAGCAGGCAGATTCTAAACCCAGCGATGTTGAGCACGTAAACGCCCACGCAACCTCCACCCCAGTCGGGGACATCGCTGAATACACGGCAATAAAACGCGCTTTCCAAGACCACACTGACAATCTGGTGGTTTCCGCGACTAAGTCCGCCACCGGGCATCTGCTTGGAGGTGCTGGCGCAATTGAGGCGATTTTCACAATCTTGGCGCTCACTCAACAACGGGTCACACCAACAATAAACTTGGATTCTCAGGACCCAGCCATCCCATTGAACGTGCCCACTCAGATCACAAACCTATCAAGACCAGATGCTCTCGCGATCTCAAACAGCTTTGGATTCGGCGGCCATAATGCCGTGCTGGCATTCAGGAATATCTAGACGGCCTTAGTTAGATTAATTAGCTCCTCGGAAACCCTGCGATAGGGCTCAAGAAGATCGTTCCAAGAAGTGCCCAGGAGTCTTCTCAGACCCCTATTGAAGTCCACTACGCTGCCGCGGCACTGCATCATAAGATGCTCCATAGCCCCGCCACGCAGAAGTATTTCCCCCGCTTCGTCAAGCTCTAGTCGAATAATGCCGAGCGCTCGATGATGGAGGTAGCGGATCGAGCCAGGTCTAGAGAAAATTTCGACCTCGAAGTTTGCGCCAGTTTTTGCTAAATCAGACACCAACTCTGCCCAACCCTGCTCGGAGAGTTTTAGCGATAATTTAAATTGATAGCAAAAGACATCCAGTGGCTGCACTCGCCAATTGACGCGCGAAAAATCAGCTCCAAGAAGTTCTTGAACATTCTTGCAGCTTGCCTCTTGGGCACTTAGCACCCACAACTCGCCATTCAACGCTGAGCCTCCGATTCAGTTGCGTCTTCCCCAACGTCCTGAATCGGTATCTAAAACCTAACTTTTTCTACCCTGGTTGTCAAAGAATTGGTGGCAGAATGGCGGTAATCTTGCGTCATATGAGCAAACTATATTTTCGTTACGGCGCAATGAACTCCGGTAAATCCACCTCTTTACTTCAGGCCGCGTTCAATTACGAAGAGCGTTCACAACATGTCTTATTAGCCAAGCCGAGTGTCGACTCAAAGGGTGATGTGGCAATTGTGAGTCGACTGGGGGTTTCCAGGAACGTAGATTTTCTTATTTCGCCGAAGCAAAACCTGCGAACGGTGTTCGCGCAAGAGTCAGCCGAGTTTGAGCTAGAGAATGGCCAGCGGGTGGCGTGCCTGTTGCTTGACGAAGCACAATTTCTAACCGCCGAGCAGGTGGACCAGGCCCTTGAGATAGCAGTACTTGACGGAGTTCCAGTCCTCGCCTATGGCATCAGAACAGACTTTAGGACCATCAGTTTTCCAGGAAGCAAACGTCTTTTGGAGATTGCGCATAGCCTCGAGGAGCTAAAGACAATATGTCGGTGCGGTCGCAAGGCCATGTTTAACGGTCGATTGGTAAACGGCGAATTTACATTCTCTGGAGAGCAGGTAGCCATCGATGGCGATCAGGTTACCTACGAATCTCTTTGCGCCAATTGTTATTTGGAAAAACTTCACGGCGAGTAAAAACGCAATGCTGAGCAAGAGCCGCGCCTTCGTAGGCGCGTAGCTTGCAGCCACGATTACCACTTCGGAGGTCATTGAGCGATGGTCTAAATTTGCTCTTAACATGAAACTCTCAGCACTGATTACTAGGTTGTTGAATTCAAGAAGCCCACCGCATGGTGGAGAAAGTGGCTCGTGGAAATCCCGCTTCTGCTTGTCCTTATCCTCACAAACGCGATGTTGGCGATGTCAGAGGTAGCCCTACTGACCTCCAAAAGATCCAAGCTAGCTAGTATGGCCGCGCAGGGCAAGAAATCAGCCGCGCTAGCCCTTCGAATGACCGAGAAGCCCACCGAATTTTTATCGGCAATTCAAATAGGCATAACTTCGATCGGCCTATTCAGCGGAATTGTCGGTGAATCAGTATTCGCCCAGCCACTATCTGTCTGGTTCCAAGAGCTGGGGCTAAGCGTCGCATTTTCCGATATATCCTCCACCGTTTTAGTGGTTCTCATTGTCACCTACGTTTCGATAACCATTGGAGAGCTGGTTCCCAAACGAATTGGTCAAACCCGGCCTGAGGCTATTGCCTCATTAATGAGTCCACCGTTACTTCTGATTTCCAAAATAGCAAAGCCGTTTGTATTTGCCTTGAGTGTCACCACAAATTCCATTCTGAAGCTTTTCGGCGTCGATAAACACGTGCCGGCCACTGTTACCGAAGAGGAAATTGAAGCAATCCTCGAAGAAGGATCCCTGGCCGGCCTGATTGAAGCGCAGGAAAGAACGATTGTAAGAAACGTCTTCCGGCTCGATGAGCGAAGGCTGGGCTCACTAATGGTGCCAAGGTCGGAAATCGTGTTTGTCGATCTGGCTTCGCCAGAAAAAGACAATCTCAACCTCATTGCAGAATCCCCTCACTCCAAAATTCCAGTTTGCGATGGAGGCTTGGAAAACATCGTCGGAGTGCTTAGCGCGAAGGCGGCCCTGGCAGCTGTGGCTCGCGGGGCTCAGCTAAGCCTGACACAAAACCTAGAAACAGCGATCTTTTTGCCCGAGACTCTCACCGGTATGGGTCTACTCGACGAATTTAGGCTTTCCAGGAAAAACATCGCCTTTGTCGTCAATGAGTACGGCGGACTTGAGGGCTTAGTCACGCTCCAGGACATCCTCGATTCTCTAGTTGGAGACATGGGCGAAGATGGCGGAGAAGAGTTTGAGGCAGTTCAGCGAACCGATGGTTCCTGGCTGTTGGATGGTTCACTGGCAATTCCCGAGTTCAAGGATTCACTCGGGCTAATGAGCGTTCCGCAAGAAGAGGAATGGAAGTACCACACTCTCAGTGGCCTCATACTGCTCTTGCTGGGAAGATTACCCTCCCCGGGAGACTACGTGGTTTGGGAGTCCTGGCGACTCGAAGTAGTAGACATGGACGGCAGAAGAATCGACAAAGTGTTAGCTATTAGGATATTGCCGAACCTGCTTTAGTCAATTCAGGACCTTGGTTTCTGCCATTTTCGCGAGGGTTCTAAATCTTTGGGCGTTTCACCAAGGGCTCATATCGTTGAACACATTGGCGGAAAGATCAGAGCTGAGCCGATAAAAAAAGGGGGGGTGTAAATGTCAGGAAATCTAGCTAAAAACCAAAGTCATCCCTATTTTAATCGGAACGCAGTGCTGACCACCAAGCATCATAAGCTTGGGATGATTGCCCCAGCTTTCTCGGAGGTATTGGGGATCGAATTATTCGATTTCCCAGCCGATACTGACCTGCTTGGAACATTTAGCGGCGAGGTGGACAGAAAGTTACCCCCCAAACAAACCGCAATCCAAAAAGCAAAAATAGGTATGAGGGAGCTTGGCATACCCCTTGGAGTTGCCTCTGAAGGATCTGTTGGAATGGATCCTGCAATGCCCTTTGCTAACTCCAACACCGAACTCATTGTTCTAGTGGATGACCAAAGACAGATAGAAATCTTTGAGAGTTACCGCTCATTCGACATCGCAGCCATCAAGGAAAGTGTCGACCCTAAGCAAAACCTCGACGAGATTTTGCTTAGAGCCGGATTCCCCAACCACAAACTCATCGCCTCTTCGAACCAAAGCCAGAATCCTAGCTTCACCAAGGGCATTGGCAGTTTGTTAGAACTCCGAGATTCGATTCAAAAATACGCTGATCTTTCAGAGGATGGCCTAGCTCTAATTCAATCCGACCTGAGGGCGCACTGCTCACCCACACGGGCACAGAACATTAGAGCAGCAGCCAACTTGCTAGCGGCAAGGATAGCGAGACTGTGCTCGCTTTGTGACACACCCGGCTGGGGGAAAGTTAGCTCTGAGCACGGATTGGACTGCGCTCAGTGTGGAATGTTTGTCCCTAATACCCCCAGGTACGAAGTGTTCGGCTGCGTCAAGTGCGAACATACTGAATTTGGTCCGCAGCTTAGAAAAAAAGCAGACCCAGCAACGTGCCCAAACTGCAATCCCTAGCTGGAAAATTTCCTAAATCGGCCTAAATGTATTCGGTAGCGCGAGTAGCTCCCATGCCAAGCAGATCTTTTAACATCAAGCAAGGGACGTGACGGTGACATTTGAACCTGGTAACCACCGATTGCCAAGAGTTTCTTCAATTGCTGATACCTGTAAAATAATTCATGTAAAGTGTTGCTTATGATAAATAACCTGAATTCAAAAAGAACAGTCACAGTTATCGAAGGGGATGGCGTTGGGCCTGAAATAACCTCCCTCACCATTGACCTCATGCGCGCCAGTGGCGCAATGTTCGATGTTGAACTAGCTGAAGCGGGCGAAGTGGCGTTTACCAAAGGCATAGCAGGTGGCGTTCCTCAAGACACTCTGGATTCAGTTTCGAGAAACAAGGTAGTCCTCAAGGGGCCATTGGCAACGCCCATTGGAGAAGGTGGCAAGAGTGCCAACGTTACGCTTCGGAAAACTTTCGAAATGTTTGCCAACATCAGGCCAGCCCGCGAGCTACCCGGTATTCCTAGCCCCTTTTCGGGAAGAGGCATTGACCTCGTGATTATTCGAGAGAACGTGGAGGATCTCTACGCCGGAATAGAGCATATGCAAACACCCAACGTCGCTCAATGCCTAAAGCTCATCTCAAGAGTTGGTAGCGCCAGAATAGCTGAGGCAGCGTTTGCATTTGCCCTATCGCAGGGCAGAAGTTCGGTTGTGGTTGCTACTAAGGCCAACATTATGAAGTTGACCGAGGGGCTCTTTAAATCCGAGTTTGAAAGAATCGCGAAGGGGTATCCAAACATCGAGTCCTCCCACATACTCATAGACAATTGCGCCCATCAACTGGTAATGAAACCAGAAGATTTTGACGTGATTGTAACCACCAACATGAACGGTGATATTCTCAGCGACTTAGCCAGCGGCTTGGTGGGAGGACTCGGATTTTCCCCTTCGGCTAACCTGGGCTATGAGGTAGCAATGTTCGAGGCGGTCCACGGCACGGCCCCAGACATTGCCGGTAAAAACAAAGCTAATCCAACCGCCATGATTCTTTCAGGCGTGATGCTGCTGAGGCACATTGAGGAATTTACGGCCGCCGACAAACTGGAGCAAGCATTGCTCCTGACTCTTGAGGATGGCATCCACACATTTGATGTGCCCGGAACTGGTGCGGTTGGAACGCTAGAGTTTTCGGAGGCAATAAAGCTGCGCCTCGGATCGCTCTCCAGCTACCCAACTAAGACACACAGCCCGCTAGCGATGAAAAAGCTCTGGCCAGAGGATGTGGATGTCACTCCCCCATCTCGGTCCAAGGATGGCCTTGATGTTTTGATTGAAACAAACGAGGAGGCCCAAGTAGTGGCGCAGAAAATCCAGGCTGCTCTGAGGGACGATAACTTCAGGCTAACTATGATTTCGAACCGTGGAACTAGGGTTTGGCCCGGCGCTCCAAGCAATGCAACGCAGGTTGATCACTATCGCTGTCGCTTTCTAGCTACTAAGAAATCCCGATGGAGCGATGAAACGGTATCGCGATTGCTTGCACAAATCGGCGGGGTCTACCGCTGGATGCACATTGAAAAACTAGAGTCTTATCACGACAAGCCGCAGTATTCAAAGGCTCAAGGGGAAGATTGATGCCCCTTGTATCCGCACCGGATCGATAAGTAAGGAGATATGCATGACGCCTCAGGACGGCCAAACCGCAAGAAGATGGACTTTACTGACCAACCATGCGCGACTACTTCTTCTAATAGCTAGAGAGCCCGGCACAAAGATCAAAGATTTGGCACTTGCGGCCTCGGTGACCGAACGCACAGCCCAGTCAATAGTGAGTGATTTGGAACTAGCAGGTTATGTCTCTAAGCAGAAAATGGGCAGGCAAAATAGTTATACCGTGCATCGCGAATTACCCTTTCGCCACCCAGCTGAGTCAGACCACAGCGTCGGGGAGTTGATTGAAATCTTCTTAACCTTGACCAAGAGCCAGGACGGTAAAAAAACACTACTGGACTAGAGAGACCCGGTTCCCAACATCAGAAGAATAACGTTTACCAGGGATGCCAAGATGAGAAGCGGGAAAACAATCCTGGGCGGCTCAGGCCTCAAAGATAAGATGCTCGCAGTACCCGCGAGTGCAACGGTCAGAATCAAGCCGATTAAACCAGTTGTCGACTCTAAATTACTTGCCTGAGTCACGACGATTAGGCTCGCTGCTAAGGCCGTGACGGCGATAATTATCGCCGAGAGGCGCTGTCCGAGAATATGCGGCAAGGCCCTCACTCCCGTCGCCTTATCATCGAGCAGATCCGGCAATGCGTTCGCAAAGTGAGCGGACACTCCAAGGAGTGAAGCCACCAGAACTATCCAAGCTGGTGGGAAAATCGGCTCGGTCATAGCAAGAGTCACAAAGACGGGCAGAATTCCAAATCCCACAGCATAGGGCGCAACCGAGAGCCAGTTCGATTTCAAGCCGAGGTTATATGACCACCCGACGGCAAGCATAAATATCATCCACGCCCCCTCCGGGGCGCCGAGCAAAAGAGCAATCAATAAAGCAGCTAATCCGGAAATAAATGAGGAGTTTCGCACTAAGGAGCTTGAGATTTCGCCCTTCGCAACCGGCTTATCCTTGCGACCGACCGCTTTATCGCGCTTCAGATCAAGCCAGTCGTTAGATAGGCCCACAGAGAGCTGTTGAAGCAAAACTGCAAGACCCGCTAGCGCAGATTTACCGACCGGTAGGCCGATACCCAGGCCAAACAAAAAGGCAAATCCTGCCACTGATAGCGAAGGCATCGGATGGCTGGATCTAAAAAGTGAAATCAACCTAGGCATGAGGAACTAGCGCGCCAACCGATTGACTATGAAGCCAAATAATGACGGAAATCGACTCGCCAATGGAACTATGGCCATTCGAAGGGGTGAATTTGCGAGTGTTATCAAGCCCCGAGTCAACACCCTAAAGTCTCGACTAACTTGTCGCCAGCGAAGCTCATACATTTGTGGTTGGCCCAAAACAATGCATTCGACCGCGGCCCTAGCCTGAGCAAAGCCAAGCCTAAGACCCTCCCCCGTTATCGCGTCAACATACCCGGAGGCATCTCCGACTAAAAGCACTCTCCCCTTAGTTCGAGCGGCCGTGAGTTGTGGAAAGGAGCCTGCGCCACTTCGCTGAGAGCTCGGGGCTGCCCCTTCTAACCTCGCAGCCAATTCGGGAAGGCTCGCTATTGTTGCCTCGAAGTCCGTGGCCCTTGGCCCCAGAACTGCGACTCCAACCTGATCGTTGGACACGGGTGTGATGTAAACCTCAGCGTATTTTGTGTAATAAACCTCAATGAATTCCGACCAGGGCGCAATCTGAAAGTGTTGCCGAATGCCATATCTTTTTGTCCTGCCGACTGATACTTCTCGAAATAAGCCAGCCTGCCGCGAAACCGTGGAATGAAGACCATCAGCACCAATCAGGTAATCCCCTCGAATTGACTCGCCACCTTGACAATCCACGACAACGTGCTTTTCATGGGAACGAAGGGTCTGAAGTGAGTCCTCGACAAAAATCACCCCTAGTTCATTAGCACGTGATCGAAGCGCATCGTGAAGAATCGTTCTTCGCATGCCCATTCCAGATCCTGAGGAGAAACGGTGCGTGACCGAATGATCCCCGCTTCGATAGGTGACTCCAACCAAGTCGCGCCCCACCGGGGTCACGCCCAGACGTTCCAGTAGGGGTAACGCCCCAGGCATTAGCCCTTCACCGCAAGCCTTGTCTACGGTGCCCGCTCTTTGTTCGATAATCCCGGCAGATAGCCCGCTGAGCCGAGCTTCTATCGCAGCCGCCATACCTACAGGCCCACCGCCAATAACTAGAACATTAAAAGTTCTCATAACAGGGCCTTCAAAGCTCGATTTTCGGTTGGAATTCGGAAACCCAGAAGCAGAATTGCGTTCAGAATGGTGAACACAATGGCGGTAATCCAAGCCGAGTGAACCAGCGGCAAAACGATCCCCTCAACCGCAACTATCCAGTAATTGGGATGTTTCAACCAGGAAAAGGCATAAGGGCCTCGCGTAACGCGCTTGGCACCTGGGATGACTATTACTCTGGTGTTCCATTGAGTGCCCAAGGCCCAAATGACCCAATAACGGGCGGCCTGACACAAAAGCGCCAAGCATAAGATTATCCAGCCAACGCTTCCTAGAAATGGCCGGTTCAAAACCAGCACCTCAACAATGGCACCTAGGAGCATTCCAACGTGAAGAATTATCATGAAGGGCAAGTGACCCCGACCGTACTCAATGGCCCCCAACGCAAATGCGAGTTTCGCGTTTCTCTTTGATACCACTAGCTCGTAAATTCTCTCCCCACCGGTAGCCAGAATCAATAGAACAAAAAGTAAGACGCTAATCGAGAGAATCATGACCACTCCAATAAAACCAATTCGACTGTCACGCCAGGACCTAGGGCAAATAGCAGCCCCTTGGATTTGCTTGGTTGAGTGAACATTTCCGACAGCACATGTAACACCGCGGCAGAGGACATATTACCCGCCCGCTTCATGACCCCCCAGCTGGCCGATAACTCATCATTTTCAAGACCAAGGGCGCTGGTGAAACCATCGAGGATCTTCGGACCACCCGGGTGCGCCACCCAAACATCCACCTCAGCCCTAGAAGATCCGCTTGCGGCTAAAAAAGCATCGACGTCCCGGGCAAAATTCTGCCCAATTATCTCAGGCACCCCGGCTTCTAGCATTAGCGACATCCCGGAGGTTCCTATCTGCCAGCCAATCATCTGCTCGGTGTCGGGGTAGAGGATACTGCGAGACGCACTTACGCCAATCCCGTTACTTGCCAGCGGGTGATCTTCGCCCACCATCACAACCGTTGCCGCGCCGTCCCCAAAGATTCCTGTACCGACAAAATTGGCCATCGAGCGATCTTGCCACTGAATCGTTAAAGAGCAGAGTTCGACCGAGACGACTAAAGCAATCTCGGTTGGGTGCCCCCTAAGGTAATCGGCAACTCGCGCAATTCCCGCGGCTCCCCCAGCGCACCCAAGACCAAAACTCGGTATGCGCTTTAGGTCGGATCTAAAGCCCAATTGAGAAGCAAGCAATACATCTAAGGACGGCGCGCCGACGCCAGTAACCGTCGTAAAGAATAGGTAATCGACTTGTTTGGCTTCTAGCCCCGCCTTGCTCAGGGCGCTTTGGGTTGCTTGCGCGGCAAGTGCAAGTGCATGCTCAGTAAAGAGCCCGTTGCTTTTAGAGAAGCTATCAACGCTCACATAATCTTGAATTGGCATCACAAAATGGCGTTGCTCAATCTTCGTGGCTTCGTGAATCCGGCTGAGCACTGCCCTGGCGGAATCCGATTTTGCTAGCTGACTTGCCAGCACCTCGGTTACTTCAGATTGATCATGAACATAGGCAGGAAGCGCCGTACCGATTTCTATGATCACTGCCACTGATTCAATCTCCCAACGATTAACCTAAATTCTAACCGAAGGGCACGAATAATTTAGAAGGAAGGCAGTTGCGGGACTTTCAACCAGCTATCCAAGAATCAGTTGAGCGGCAGCGTAGTAGAGCGGTATCCCGAAAATAATGTTGAAAGGAAAAGTTATGGCCAACGACATGGTGAAATATCGACTCGGTCGCGCCTCGGGGATGGCGTATCTCAAGACCGCAGGAACCACGATATAACTACCACTAGCGCCAAGCACCGCTAGCAGCGTGGCATCTCCGACGCTAAAGCCTAATAGCGCACTTAGTCCCAAAGCCAAAGACGCACCAACCAGCGGAGCCACGATTCCAAAACCAATCAAAAACGGACCCACATCTCTTACTTGTCGCAATTGACGAGCCACCAGTAGACCCATGTCTAAGAGAAAAAATGCCAGCACACCCTTAAAAAGGTCCACCACAAAAGGCGCCATGGTCTCCCCGCCTACCGGACCACTCAGGGCTCCCACCACTACGCTCCCTATCAGTAGAAGGTGAGCACCGTCAGTGAAGGCTTCATGGAGTACAGATTTGATTGACAGGGCCTTGCCGCTTCCTGGCTGTCCATCCGTGGTCGGAGTCTTATTGAAGTGATCGTCACGAAGGGCGCCCGTTTCGGCAGGAGCGCGGTTGCGAACCCAGGTTGCAAGTAGTACCGCCATGATTATGGCGGGAGACTCCATCACTACCAATGCAATGGTCAGATACCCACCTGCCGCATCGCCTTGGCTAACCAAGAATTGTGAGGCTGTAACAAAAGTCACTGCGCTCACAGATCCATAGGTTGCCGCGATCGCTGCGGCATCAAAGTGGTTAACTTTGCGTCTTAGAATTGGAAACAAAATGGCTGGCATGGCGATTGCGAGCACTAGTGACACGCCTACAACCTTCAGGCCATCACCACCCAGACCCGCTTGATTCAAGGCCTGGCCGCCCTTGAAGCCAATTGCCATTAGGAGGTAAAGGGATAGGAACTTTGTCACAGGTGCTGGAATCTCCAGGTTCGATCGAATCGTTCCGATTAGCACCCCAACTGCGAAAAAGAGGATCGCCGGGTCAGTCAGATTCTGCAGTATGTCGCTGTCCATGTCGTTACTCCCTAGTGATCTATCTTGGGAAGTATAATACATGTAATTTAGTTCGTGTTTGTCAATACACATCCGAAATGTCTTGCAATTGCCGTCCTTCAAATTTATCCAGCAACAGGCTTCTACTTCTTTAAGTAGCCAGCTTCATTGGGACCTTTGGGCATGAAAGAGCTTCAAGCTCTGAAGATCCATTTCTGAGGCGATTAGAAATTCCGGCAATCGCTAATCCGGGTCTTACCCAATTGCAATGGGCAGCCTCTCCTATCCGCGGTCCATCCGAACCCTAGGTGCCAGGGGGATTAATAACCACAAATTGAAACTAATAATTAGTCCACCACCGCCCGAATAAATGACCAAGACTTTGGCTCTTTAGGTCTAGTCAACAGCTAGTTAGTCCTCAGCGACTAGAGACATTACTTGAGTGGGGCGTGCGGGACTTGAACCCGCGACCGACGGATTATGAGTCCGCTGCTCTAACCAGCTGAGCTAACGCCCCGACATACGACTTACTCTCAAAAAAACACATGAGTTACTGCTCACTCAAAATAGTAACGTCAATCAACCCTAAACTTCGTCACGGGACGATGAAAAAACAAAGTCACCTGTTCCATTGGATAAAAATACGCAGCCTTGGATACTTTTGGCTAGCCATTAGTTACAAAACATTTAGAGTCAAAAAAATTTCCAATCTCGAATCAGATTATTGGACTTGACTCACGAACCACCAGCGCGGGCTTGAACAACCCGAGGGCGCCAATTTCTTTTGAGGATTGAGATGCGAGAATAATCTCACCAATCGCCGAGGTCATTTCTGCAATTGGTTGTCTCACAGTCGTGAGTGTTGGGTGGGCTAGGAATGAGACTCCAACATCATCGAATCCGACGACTCTGAAATCCTCCGGGACAGAACGACCCATAGAAATCAGCATGGAGCTTACCCCAAGGGCGATAACGTCCGCAGCGCAGGCGATAAAGCCTCGACTATGACCTTCGGACAGTATCTGCCTTGCAGCTTCCTGGCCCCAGGAAAATCCAAAATTTCCATCCCGAAAATCGGAGTCGGGCATGAAATCCATGAAGGCCGAACTTCGTTCACGACCTGAGGAGGAAGATTGTCCTCCACCCACGAAGAACACCTTTTCCGGAAATGCTTGTTCATGCTCAGCGATGTGTTCGGCAACTAGTTTCATGCCAAAGCGGTTATCACATCCGACGAAGGGGACGTTGGACCCGGGAACAAATCTGTCAAATTGAATCGTGGGCACCAAGCGACTTGCCTTTTCTAAGGCGGCACGACTTTCCTTTTCGTCGTGTGGAATCAAAACAATTCCATCGACTTGACGCCCAAGAAAAGACTGCACTGCGCGCAACTCTTGCCCAACGTCATTATCGGCACTGGCAATGAGCACGTCTACTTCAGATTGAGCGAAGCTTCGGCTAATGTTTTGCGCCAGGGATGAAAAGAAAGGGTTTTCCAGATCGGGTATGACCAATCCGAATGTTGAAGTCCGCTTTTTCCTAAGAGCTCTGCCAACGAGATTCACCTGATATCCGAGAGTTTCAGCAGAATCAAGAACCCGAGCCTTTAGCTCATCAGACATCTGCCGATTTCCACTGAGGGCTCTGGATACGCTTGCAATAGAGACACCTGCGTGCCTGGCGACATCATGCCCCGTCACGCCAGGCGAACCTTCATTTTCACTCACCACAACTTCTCCTTGTTTCCAAAATGTTATCTCGGGATGTCATTTTTAACCTCCCACAACACCTCATTAATGCTTAGATTACCAAGTTCAGGTAAACGATTACCAATATCTACTCAATCAATCAGGAGGAAAAATGACACGCACAGGAAAAGCGCTGGGTGGCATCGTCGCCGCTGCAGCTCTTACACTGGGACTCGCAGGATGCGCTGCAGGCACTAGCGAAACACCAACTGCGGACGAGGGCGCTACACCAGCGGAATCAGCCATCGAATGCTCGATTGGAATGGTGCAGATCAATCAAGCTGCCGCATTCTTCACGGAAATGAATAAGGGTGCCGAGGAGGCAGCCGCCGCCGCGGGCTGCGAGCTCACCATCTCAAACGCAAACAACGACTCAGCTAAACAGGCCAGCGACATTGAAAACTTCGTCACTCAAGGAGTTACTGGGCTTATCGTGGTAGCAATTGACGTGAACGCGGTCCTACCGGCAATTAGGTCCGCAATAGACGCCGGCATCAAGGTGGTCGCAATCGACTCCTCTCTAGAAGATGGATACTTTGACACTTTTGTTGGTGTGGACAATGCAGTCGCTGGAGCGGTTATTGGCCAGTGGGCAATTGACAATGGTTACGCAGATGGGAGCTACGGTGTAGTTGGGGCGAAGAACTCGTTCATTCAAAACCAACGAGAAGACTCATTCCGAGCATCGATTGATGCGGCAGGTGCAGTATTCACACAGAGCGTTTCTGGCGACAATGTGCAAGAACAAGCAGCTGATGCAGCCACAAACTTGGTAACTGCACAGCCTGGCTTGAACTTCATTTACACCACTGGTGAGCCCGCTACCGTGGGCGTAGTAGCCGCACTGGGTGCCAACTCCAATACCAAGGTGATTGGCTGGGACCTAACCGCAGAGGTAATAGCCGGGCTTGATTCCGGGACGGTTGTTGGCGTAGTTCAACAAGATCCATATCAAGAAGGCATTGAAGGAGTGAATGAAATTTTCGCACTGCTCAATGGGGCAATTGCGAAGGGTTTCATTGACGTCCCAATTGCCGTTGTCACAACCGAGAATGTCGAGCCTTACCGCGCGATTTTCCCAGCTGGATAATTACAACCAATCTGACAGTTAGATAGCAGAAAAGAGAACGTGACTCCGTGATAAAAACTTCAACTACTCCACGAGTAGAAATGACAGATATTAGAAAAAGCTTCGGCGCTATTGAGGCTTTGCGTGGGGTCACGTTCTCGGTTCAACCCGGTGAGGTGGTAGGACTGGTCGGAGACAACGGGGCAGGAAAATCAACCCTGATGAAGATGCTGGCCGGGGCAGAAGTCCCCGACTCCGGACAAATGCTGGTTGACGGGGTCCGCTTCGACAAAGTGGGGCCCAAAGAGGCTAGAAATCTTGGCATTGAAATGGTGTACCAGGATCTCGCCCTTTGCAACGACATTGACGTTGCCGGGAATCTGTTTCTTGGAAGAGAAATTTACCACCCAGTCACAAGAAGAATGGATCACAAGCGCATGCACGCTGAGGCCCTAGAGCACTTGGAACGCCTGCACATTAGAGTCAAAAGAACAAACCAGCTAGTGGGCACTTTGTCCGGCGGGCAGAGGCAAGCGATAGCGATAGCCCGTGCCGTTACATTTGATCCCAAAGTTCTGGTTCTTGATGAACCAACGGCCGCACTGGCAGCTAAGGAGGTAGAGACTGTTCTGCAGCTAGTTCGTGACATTTCAGCTCGTGGAGTCGGAGTGATTTTGATCACCCATAGACTTCAAGACCTTTTCGAGGTTGCGGACCGCCTAGTCGTTCTTTATGAGGGCCAAGTTTGGAAAGAATTGATTCCTAAGGAAACCAATCTCACTGGTCTTGTAAACGCAATGATGGGAAACTAAAAATGGCAGATAAAGATCCTTCGAGGACCGATGGCCGCAAAACGCACGGATCTCCAGCATTCGAATTTTTCACCAAGTACTTCAATATAATTTCCATTATGGGAGTCTTTGTTCTCCTTTTTGCTTTTTTCAGCATTCAAGCCGACTCCTTTTTGACAGCAGAAAATTTAGTAAACGTGGGCCGCCAGATAGCACCGACAATCATCGTGGCGACCATGATGACCCTAGTTATCACTACTGGACAGATCGACCTATCTGTGGGGTCGATTATTGGATTGACAGCTTCGGCGCTCGCCATACTGATACAAACTGGTAGCCCAATATTCGGTGTAGTTGCAGCCCTGATAATTGCAGTAGCAGCAGGGGCAATCCAAGGACTTCTGGCTTCTTACGGAAAACTTCCCGCTTTTATAGTTACCCTTGCGGGGCTTATCGCGCTGAGGGGTGTCGCCCTATTAATAACTCAGGGCTACAGCACGCCAATAACGGTTGACTGGATCTTATGGCTTGGTCAGGGTGAGTTCCTCGGAATTTACATGCCTACGTGGATTGCTCTGGCAACAGTAATTTTTGGCTGGTATTTGTTTACGCAGACTAGGTTTGGTCGCTACGTAGTCGCGTCCGGGTCTAATGCCGAAGCTCTTCGGCGCTCGGGAGTGAATGTTAAACGAATACTCGCAACCACACTCGTTCTCACTGGGTTATTCGCCGGTATTGCCGGGGTTCTAATCGCAGCTCGCCTGGCTACTGGCTCCTCTAACTCAGGCACACTCTTCGAGCTTGAAGTTATTACCGCAGTGGTTCTGGGAGGCACCAGCCTCTTGGGAGGAAAAGGTTCTGTTGTCGGAACACTGATTGGGGCTCTAACTTTGGGCATCATTGCAAACGGACTGGTTTTGCTCAGAGTTGATGTGTTCTGGGTGCCTATAACACAGGGTGTTATTTTGATTGTCGCAATGTTGTTGAATCAAAGTGCAGTCGACAGATTTAGCAAGAGGAAAGCGTGACAATCGTAAGGTCGGTCACTGGAGACGTAGATTCTGCTGATCTTGGGATTTGCCTCCCACACGAGCACATTCTCAATGACGTCAGGTCCTGGTGGTCTCCAACCAGCCAGATTGGTGTGGATAGCGAGTGGTTCAAAAACGCGGCAGTTTCCCACGAGATTTCATGGGAACTGAAGCAGGACCCTTTCGGGAATTTATCTAATTGCGTGATGGATGATTCCGAGCTTGCAATCAGAGAACTAAAGATGTTCGAAAGCCTTGGGGGGGTGAGCGTCCTTGAGGCAACCTCGGTTAGCATCGGTAGGGATTTGCCGAGACTTCGGGACATAAGCGTCGCCACTGGTCTGACGATAATAGCGGGTACGGGTTTTTATCTAGACAGCTCTCAGCCCGAGAAGATTAAACGCATGTCCCGCGAAGAAATAGCTGACATCATGCGGCTGGATCTCGAGATCGGCGTTGACGGGGTTCGTCCAGGATTCATCGGAGAAATCGGCGTAAGCGCTGATTTCACGGATGCTGAACGCCGCAGCCTTGAAGCTGCCTGCATGGTGCAATTGGAGGCGAAGCTTCCCATGCAAGTTCACCTACCGGGTTGGTTTAGATTGGGGCATCAAGTGCTTGACGTCTGCGAGGGCATGGGCGTTAATCCTGAGTCAGTTGTGCTTTGTCACATGGGGCCCTCCGGCTCTGATGCTAAATACCAGCTCTCTCTAGCCCGACGAGGCGCATGGATTCAGTACGACATGGTGGGAATGGAACTTTACTATGCCGATCAATCGGTGCAGTGCCCTTCCGACGAAGAAAATGCACTCAACATATTGGGCCTTAGCGACGCTGGACACGCAAACCAGATTCTGATATCGCAAGATATCTTTCTTAAGTCACTTTTGCGCTCAAACGGTGGGCCGGGTTTTTCTCACATATTGCAGTACTTCGTGCCACGACTAATCCGACATGGCGCGTCAAATGACCTAATTCAACAATTTCTAGTGACCAATCCACGAACAATGTTCGAGAAAGCAAAAGGAGAATGAAATGATTAAAGTACTACTGGCAGGTGAAACCTGGATTTCTGAGTCCACTCATCACAAGGGCTTTGATAGCTTTACCAGCGTGACTTTCCACTCTGGCGCGGATGCATACATCAAAGCCCTTACTTCCAAGGGCATTTCTGTTCATCACATGGCAGCCCATGACATCCCCCAACAGTTTCCCAAGACGGCTATGGAACTCTCCGAGTTCGACGTAATAGTACTTTCTGATATTGGGGCTAACTCATTTCAGCTTCCGCCAGAAACATGGCTTGAAGGGAAATCGAGTCCCGATCGCCTAGCTGTGTTGGCTCAATGGGTTCATGACGGAGGAGCACTAATGATGGCCGGGGGGTACCTGAGCTTTCAAGGCTTCCAGGCAAGAGCAAACTTCGCACGCTCAGCAATAGCACCGGCGCTTCCAGTGGACATGGTTGACTACGATGACAGAGTGGAGGCATCGTCTGGGGCGTTCGTTCACCCGGTCGGAGAAGGCATGTTAGCGGCTTTTCTAACTTCTGATGCACCAGTTTTGCTTGGTTACAACAGAGTTACTGCTCGAATAGGATCCACAGTTCATGCCACAGTGGGTGAAGATGTGCTAATCGCCACATCCGAATATGGCAAGGGTAGAACGTTGGTCTGGACTAGCGATATCGGTCCTCACTGGTGTCCGAATGAATTTGTCGATTGGCCCGGCTATGGGCCGTTGATGGCGGGAATGATTCAGTGGCTTGCAGGCACAGAGGCGGCCAACTGATGCCCACATCAATTATTCTTGACTGCGACCCCGGGCACGATGACGCCGTTGCGATTCTTCTAGCGGTCTCCTCCCCTGAGATAGACCTGAAAGCCGTAACAACCTGTTTTGGAAACTGTTCGATTGAAGACGCAACTAGAAATGCGCTACGCATTTTGACTTTGGCCGGTGCCACTAGTGTTCCAGTGGCGCAAGGGGCCGGGGTGCCGCTAAAGCAGTCACTTGAGCTTGGCAATTACGTTCACGGAGCAAGTGGGCTAGATGGACCAGAGATGCCAGAGCCCGGTATGAAGCTTAGCGAGCTCAGTGCGGTGGAACTTATGCATCGTATTCTCGAAGAAAGCGACACAGCTATAACCGTAGTTGTTACCGGTCCAATGACAAATATGGCCCAGTTGCTGCGGGATTATCCAAACAGCTTGGAGAAAATCACCGAAGTTATCTTTATGGGAGGATCAACCGAGCGTGGTAACCATACCCCTTCGGCCGAGTTCAACACCTTTGCGGACCCAGAAGCGCTAGACGAGGTTATCAAATCCGGAGTCCCCCTAAGGATGGTAGGCCTTAACCTCACCCACCAGGCGCTGGCCGTGCCATCAGTCGTTGAGCGCATGCAGGCCATGAATCACGTAATTGGTAAAACTTGCGCGGAATGGATGGGATTTTTTGGAAGCTCTTACCGTTCAGTCTGGAGTTTCGAGGCTCCGCCTGTGCACGACCCTTGTACTATTGCCGCCCTTATTGACCCAACATTAATTCAGTGGCAGAGCACGTTTTTGGCTGTGGAACTGGATGGAAAGTGGAGTAGAGGAGAAACCATCGTTGATTTACACAATCGCTATGAGCTCCAAGCCAACGCGAGTGTCGCAATTAAACTTGACTCCAAAAGGTACTGGGATTTAGTCCTCGAATCTATCGAACGCTTGGGCAGGTCTCAATCTTGATAAGTAACCCAAAGCCGGAAGTTCTTGTTGTGGGTTCGGTGAATGCCGACGTCTCTTACATGATGCCAGATCTGCCAGGGCCTGGTGAAACAGTGCTCAGTACTCTCCGACTGGATGCGCCTGGCGGGAAGGGCGCTAACCAGGCTGCGGCACTCGCAATTCTTGGAATTGATGTCGAGTTCATCTCGGCAGTGGGTGATGACGAATCCGGACGCACGCTCTTAGACGGTCTGAAAATTGCAGGGGTAGGCGTTAGCGGCGTGGCCAAGATTGGGAACGAAACCACCGGATCCGCTGTGATCCTGGTCAGCGACTCCGGCGAAAACTCCATAGTCGTGCACGCCGGAGCCAACAGCGCCCTCACATCGGAGCACGTGCGGATTGCAGTCAGTGGCATGAATCCCCGCATAGTGATCAGTCAATTAGAGATACCATTGCGAGCGGTCCTAGAGGCCAGCAAGGTTGAGGGTTCCACATTTATTCTCAACCCAGCACCGATGCCAAAATCAAGCACTGAACTAGAGCTGATACTCAAGTCGGTAGACATACTGGTTCCGAACCGAACAGAGTTGGCAAGCCTCGCGGGTAAACCTCTCCCCAAAAGCATTAAAGAAGTGGTCGCATGCGCGCAATCTCTAGATTTTGGCGGCCAGTTGATTGTGACCCTTGGCGCAGAAGGTGCCCTTGTATTCGCAGAAGGAGTGCGCGGAACACATCGAGTCGTGAGTGCCCCTAAGGTCAATGCAGTTGACACTAGTGGCGCTGGAGATGCGTTCTGTGCGGCACTGGCTGCTGGCTTAGCTCAGGGCCTGGACATCATCCAAGCAACCGCCCGAGCGTGCGAGTTTGCAGCCTGGACTACTACTCAACATGGAGCACAAGTTTCAGCTGGAATGCACATTAAACCTGAGCTTTATTTCAGTTAGGACCCGGGGCAAGGGCTCTGAACAGTGCAAATCCAGTTTTCATCGCCTCCTCGTCGAATTCGGCTTGAGCAGAATGGTTGAATGAGGGGTCGTCACCAACGGCTGCCCCGATGTAAACCATTGCACCTGGCCAGCGTTTCAAAAAATAAGAAAAATCCTCGATGACCATCGAGGGTGCTAGAAGCCTCTGCACACTTGGAAATTCTTGCTCGATTATGATTCTGATAAGTTGCTCCATGAATGCATCATCTGAGACCACCGGCGGGTATCCCTTAGTGATACTGAGCGAAGCAGAGAGCTCGTAGTCGCGCCCGAGCTTGTTTGCGAGCTCTCGCATGCGAGAGTGAAGCTCCTCCTGCTGGCTCTGGCTGACCGTTCTCAAAGTGCCCCGTAATGAGCCGTGGGTCGGAATCACATTAACGGCATTTCCCGCAAGAAATTCAGTTGTAGTTGCCACAACCCTGAGATTGACGGTGCTCAATTCATGCGCGAGAGCGTGCAGCCCTTCGACGAACAAAGAACCTAGCCTTATCGGATTCCCGACAAGTTCCGGGGCACTTGCGTGACCCCCTTTGCCAATAATCTCAAGTCGAAACCAGTCCCCCGCCGCCATAAATGTTCCGTATCTAAGAGCAATTGTTCCCGATGGCAGCACTGCGTTAACGTGAATAGCGAAAACTTCCGCATCGTCAATTTGCAAATTCTCATGCAATAAAGTTTTCACTGCACCACGATCTGACTCCTCGCCCGGCTGGAAAACCAGGATTACATCTCTTGCACTTGGCCTTGCAATTAGATCCTGGGCGACACCCAACAACACCGCAGTATGGAGATCGTGACCGCATGCATGCATTGCCCCCTGCCGAACAGATCGAAAATTCGATCCTGAAGCCTCCTCTATAGGCAGCGCATCCATGTCTGCGCGAAAGATAATTGGCAATGCTTCCCGGGCCGTTCCAGGGATTACGACTGAGATGCCTGCACCAAGATGAAACTCTGGCAAAAATCCCATGCCCTCAAGCTCTTGTAATACGTATAGATGAGTATCAGGAAGGTCAATTCCAACTTCAGGGTGCTTGTGCAGATGACGCCTATGACGAACCATGTTTTCCCACACTTCGGGAGCTGGATGTTTCCACAAGTTCGTCACGTCCTTACGTAAAACCATTCTCCCTTTTCGGAGAATAGCAAATTTGCCTCCATTATGACAGCCGCACAAAGGGATTAGCCGTCGATCCGGAGTGGTTGCTGATCTAAAACGAAGCCAAGCAACAAAGTTTTTGGCGCCCCCCTTACTCTAAAACTCGACCGCCTTGCGACAAACCGACCTTGATAGATCCTTCCGGCCTAGAGAAGGTTTGGAATTTTCTGCTCTTCGGCCACATTTGCGCGGCGGAACCAGAAGGTGACAGCAGTCGAAACCAGCACGATGAACAGTGAGTAGAGGGCTGGGACGATAAGAATCAGCCCAACGTTTGGAGTTCCACCGAAAGTCAAAAGCACGATTGCAAGTGCCAGTGGTCCGTTCTGAATACCGGTCTCTAGAGCGATTGTTCGAACGTTCATCGGGTGGAGCTTTAGGAGCTTTGCAATTGTGAAGGCAATCGCAATACCAAAAAGACCCAAGCCGATCGCCACCGTATAGGTTTGCCACGGCGTGGCTGCCAACAGCTCCCAGTTTCTTGGCACCCAAGTAACCAGTAGGAACACGATAAAGAACAAGCCAAAAAAGCCCCCCATCAATTCTAAGAATGCCCCTATGTTTGCGCTGTAGCGGCGGATGAGCATCCCACCGACCACCGGAATAAGCAAGAGGAATAGCGTAATCACGATATTGGTGATCGGAATTTGAAACTCTTCGTTATCCGCGAAAAGAACGCGTCCGTAGAGAGCTAACACAAGCGGCGTCATCAGGATTGCCCAGAGGGTCGAGTTCGTGGTCATGATTACGCTCAAGGCCAAGTTACCCTTTGAGAAATAGGTAAAAATGTTTGAGGTGGTTCCTGCCGGAACAGAACCCATCAATAAGGCACCCAGAGCCACCGGCGCGGCATACTCCATGGGGAGCTGCCACAAAAATATGATGATAAGCGTGAAGGCCAAAAGTGGCATGATTCCGAATTGAGTTAACCAACCGATAACAAGCCCCCAGGGGCGCTTGATCGCAAGCTTAAAATCTCTTGGTGTCAAACCTGCCCCGAGGCCGAACATGATGGCAAAGACCATTGCAACCATGAGGTTTTGCTCGAAGGGAGTCACCACATCTTGCTCGGAAACTGTTACCTGGGTCAAAAAAGTTATCGTATTTATCATCAGTTGGCATCCTCTGCACTCGTGTTGATTGGCTTGGTCTCTGTAATCCCGCCAGCCAGAACTGAGGTCCTGAGCTCGCGTCTAAGAATCTTGCCAATCGGACTCTTTGGAAGCTCATCCACAAAGATCACTTTTTGCGGCACTTTATAAGCTGAGAGGTGCTCACGGCAATAGGCAATTATTGACTCGGCACTTGGTGCAGGCTGAGTTGTCACAACAAAAGCCCTGACTTTTTCGCCGCTATTTTCATCAGGAACCCCGATCACGCCAACCTCAAGAACGCCTTCGATGGCGCCAATCTGCTCTTCAACTTCGTTCGGATAAACGTTGAAGCCAGACACTAGAATCATGTCCTTCTTGCGATCAACAATCGTGAAGTAGCCATCCGCGTCCATCTGTGCGATGTCCCCGGTTCTTAACCAGCCGCCCTCGAGGCTCATAGCAGTGTCCTCATCACGCTGCCAGTAGCCCTTCATAATCTGCGGCCCGCGGGCGATGAGCTCTCCAGGGACACCTACCGGGGCGTCATTACCGTCCTCATCAACGCAACGTATCTGAGTTGAGGGAACTGGGATGCCGATAGTGCCATCCTTCTGAAGTCCACCGAGAGGGTTGAACGTGAGAACTGGTGAGGACTCGGTGAGACCGTAGCCCTCCACAATTGGAGTGCCGGTTACATCGCGCCAACGCGTGGCTACCGACTCGAACAGCGCCATGCCTCCTGCAGCAGAGGCCCTCAGATGCTTCGGCGGGCTATCCGCAAACCAGCGCTCATTCAGTAAAGCGTTAAACAAAGTATTTACTCCACTGAGCCAAGTGATCTTATAGTTTTCAAACGCTCGCTTGAGGTTGCTTGGTGGTCTCGGCGATGGCACCAAGATATTGCGAGCTCCGATGTGGAAAAAGCCAAGCAAATTCACAGTAAAAGCAAAGATGTGATACAGCGGTAACGCGGTGAGCACGATCTCAACGCCTGGGCGCATATAAGAACCGCACATCGAAATCATTTGCAAAGTGTTAGTCACCAGGTTTCCATGGGTGAGCATGGCGCCCTTGGAGACACCGGTTGTGCCGCCAGTGTACTGAAGCGCAGCTATCGAGTCACTGCCTATTCCGGTGAGATATCCGACGGCCTTTTCAGCAGATCCAGACTTTCTACCGAGGGCGAGAGCGTCCTTAAATTTGGTGTGTTCGATGGTGATCTTAGGTAACGTACGGCTCCAATACTTCTGGGTTGCCCTAATAATTCCAGAAACTGGACCAGGAAAAAACTCCGAAATCCCCAGAGTAACTACGGTCTTTATCTTGGTCTTTGGCAACACCTCGGGCAGTCGATCGGCAAACATATCTATGACCACAAGAGCCGTTGCACCGGAATCAGAAAATTGATACGCCATCTCGGTGGCCGTGTAAAGAGGATTGGTGTTCACCAAAACCAACCCGGCTTTCATGACACCAAAGGCGACAATCGGGTAGCTGAGGCAGTTTGGCATCTGAACCGCGACTCGATCACCCTGAGATAGTCCCGCCACATCTCGTAAATAGGCAGCAAAATCATCGCTTAGCTTGTCCACTTGCTCGAAGGATAACGAGCCGTTCATACCATTGGGCATGACTTGAGTAAAAGCGGTCGTCTTTGAGTACCTATCGGTAGCCGATTTAATCATCGCTGGAAGATGCGCAAAGGGGACCTCGGCCAGCTGGTGAGGAACATCACTCGGGTAATGATTAAGCCATGGGTGCTGAGTCATCTAAATTCCTTCGCCTCGAATACCAGGTATCGAGAAAAGCCCCGACTCTGGAGTTGTTCCCCTCATACTAATAAGGTTTCGGTGTTGAATTCGGTAACCGGATTTTTGAACTTAATCCCAAAAGGCGGTCTGATTACCTCTGGGTTCTAAGGGACCAGAATCCCCGCTAGTCGTCTTTTTTGCGCCTGAGCTTCTTCGCAGCTCTTTCCACTTCAGTTCTAATTTCACTGAGCTGCTCACGAACCTCTTCGCGCACCTCCCCGAAACGCTCTTTAGCATCATGACTCAAGTCACCAGCCCTCTTGCGCAACCTTTCGGCATCGGAGCGGAACTCGTGAAGTCGCTCTCTGATTGATTCACTCAAGCGCCCAATCGGTTCGGAGTAAGAGCCCTCGTTGTCCGCAGTGGTTGGGGCATCCTCACCAATCCCGCGATACAGGTCTTCGAAAATGCTGACCGTTCGCACAATGTCGTGGGCCCGAATCAAGTGCAGTGAGTTTTCGCTGAGCCTCAATAACTCCTGATCATCGGCCTGCAAAATACGCTTCATTCGCTCCGCAAGGGCGGGCACGTCATCGGGAGGAAAAAGATAACCGTTATCGCCGTCGTGAACCAGGTGGGGCAGGGCCATGGCGTCCGCACCGATGACTGGCCTGCCCGAGGCCATAGCCTCCATAGTCGCGATTGATTGGAGTTCGGCGATGGATGGCATGACAAAAGCCGTGCAGCGCTCATAGGTTGAAGGTAGGTCATCATCTGAAATGTGTCCTAAGAACTTAACCCGGCCTTCGATTCCTAGTTCTCTTGCTAGGACCTGCAAGCGACCGCGCTCGGAGCCATCTCCAACTAGCTCAACTTTGATGTTGGGATATTCAGTTAGAGATGCGACAGCGCGAAGCATTGTTGGAATTCGTTTTTCGTCATCCAGGCGACCCAGAAACAAGAACATTGGATTCTTATTGCTGGTCGGAGTGCTGTTGGCAAATCTGGCGGCATTTATTCCGCAACTAATAGCCAAAACTCCGCTAAGGCCGGAAGAGTTTTCTAATAATTCGGCTGCTCGTCTTGTCGGAGTGGTTACGACATCAACCTTCCGAAGAATTTTCCCGGCATCCTTCCAAACAACTCGCCGAGCCCAATTGTGCAGAAACTTAGGGAGAAAAGAGTATTTGATTAGATTTTCAGGCATCACGTGGTTCGTAGCAATAACTCGAGTTCCGCTGCCAGCAAGCGCCCAGAGCGTGAAGCGGCCCATCAGTAAATGAGACTGAATATGAACCGCCGTCGGCTGAACCTCATTCAAAATCCTTCTAATATTTCTCTTCAGCCCCCAAAAGGCGGTAAACCTAGCACTGGCGTGCTGGGGCACCCGATGGCTACGCATGCGATGCACAAATAAATCCACCCCATCATGCTGCTCAATCCGCATCCCACTGAATGAGTCCTGACTCGCCGCGATGATGTGAACTTCGTGACCATTGCGAACCAAGCCGCCTGCTAGGCGCTCTGCAAATCTCGCCGCCCCATTAATGTCGGGGGCGAAGGTGTCGCAGGCCATGACGACCTTTATGTTTTTAGTCATAACTCTCTATTTGCTTGGAAAGTTCAGGATGAACCTTGCTGAGCATAATTACACCGGCCGCCGCGATCGCACCGGCTACCCCGAAACCTAAAATTTGCAACAACCCCGCTTCCGAAGCTTCCCCAAGGATAACAATGCCTATGCCAACGGCGACAGCCGGGTCGATGACGGTCAGGCCCGCAATAACCAGATCCGGAGGACCCGATGCGTAGGCGTTTTGCACAAACCAGCCCCCAAGAATGGCCGCCGAAATCAAAGCAACGGCCGCTAGTAAAGTGAGCCAATCAAAATCACCCTGAGACACTCGTGTGAGCACGACCTTGGCCAGCGAAGCCACGAATCCGTAGAGCACACCGGCGCCAAAAATGTAGTTGAGCGGCCCAACCTTGCCATTGCTGAAGTAGAACAAAGCCCCAAATATGGCCAATAAGCCAAATAAGATGCCGACTATGACCAATAGTTTTCCGTCGCTCATCTTGACCTGAGTGGCACTAAATGCGGCAAAGAATACGAAGGTTCCAACCCCAAACATAGTCAGGCCGATTGCCAGAAAGGTCCTCAAGTCCAATCTAACTTTATGAATTCGCGCGTTCAGAATTGAGGTGATGATCAAAGCAATTGCGCCTATTGGCTGAACCACAATCAGCGGAGCAAGTGCAAGTGCTCCCAACTGGAAAACAACTGCCAATACTAAAAATGAAGTTCCAGTTAGCCATCTAGGGCGCTTGAGGAGACTCAGCACCTGCTTGAAGGATAAAGACCCTATCGAGACTTGCTTTGAAACTTGATTCTTGCCGACAGCGTCGTTCTGGAATTGCGCCCCCAAGGAGAGAAATATAGCCCCGATGACCGCCAGCAAAATGGCGACGGCTCGAAGAATTTCAGGTGGAAACAATCCACTCTCCTGTCTTGCGATGCGACGCGCTTATTCTAAAGGTTCAACCAGAGAAATTCTTTCGGTAGATTGTCGTTGTGCCAATTAGAAGAATCGCAATTACTGGAGAAACCGTGCTCCACCAGCCGGCATTAACCGTTGCAGAAATAACCCTCGAAATAAAAGAACTGGTGTCGGACATGTTCGACACCATGACGGCCGCACCCGGTGTTGGCCTTGCAGCAACCCAAGTTGGGGTCGGTCTCAGGATATTTGTCTACGACTACGAGCAAGACGAAATTCACTATCGAGGGGTGGCTATAAATCCGACACTAGAGGTTGGAGAAATACTAGATCTGCAGGCCGATGAAGACACCGACTCGGAAGGTTGCCTCTCGATTCCTGGCGAAAGATACCCGCTGAAGCGTTCTGACACGGCGACACTTCACGCTACCGACCTAGCTGGCAGCCCTTATACAATTGCCGCCACTGGCTGGTTGGCAAGAATCTTTCAGCACGAATACGATCATTTAGATGGCGTCCTTTACGCCGACCGGCTAATCAAGCCCTACCAAAGAGAACTCAAAAAGGTCTATAAATACGAAGGCTGGGGTGTCCCCGGGCAATCCTGGATGCCGGGCGAGGATGATTTAGAAGCCTAGTGCGGCCCTAATTGCAGCAGCCGTTAGTGCCGCTGCAATAATTACCAAAATATATGGAACTCTCAGGGCCAATAACAGGGCTGCGACTCCAAGCCCGACCGCTTTGGCATCCAGTGAGTACTCCCCCGCAGCGGTGAAGCCCTGCACTCCAACCAAGGCGGCCAACAACACGGTTGTTACCCGATCCGCAAAGAGTCGAAAACCGGCAGAAATCCAAGTTTGGGGAATCAAATAACCAAATAATTTCCAGCTGTAAACCGCCGCGGAGGCAGCCAGAACGATGAGAATCACTTCTTTTTCCTAGTGGGCAAAAAGGCGACCAGCACCGCAGCCAGAATCGCTGAACCGGCCGGCAACCATGGCGTCAATAAAGTAGCTGCAGTCGCGGCAATTAGAGCGGGTAACCACTGCTTTTTCAGACGCGGCCACAAAAGCCCTAAAAACGCCGCCGCCGCCGCGGCATCAAGGCCCCAAGTCTCAACCGACCCGAAGAGTTCACCCAACACAGCACCAAAATAAGTTGCCGTGTTCCAAAATACGAATACAGAGGCACCGGTAAGCCAAAAACCAAGTTTTTGGTCTCTCAACTCGAGCTGTGCACTGGAAACTGCATTGGATTCGTCGATACTCAGCTGCGCGGCAAGCAGTCGCCAGAGACCTTTGGGTTGGATGATGCTCGAGAGTCTCAGAGCGTAAAAACTGTTCCTTACTCCTAAAAGCCATGCGGAGGTAACTGCAGTTATTGGCGCTCCCCCGGCAGCAATGACTCCAATGAAGGCAAATTGAGAAGCCCCGGAAAACATCAGGATGCTCAAGAGCATTATCGAAAGAAGATCTAAGCCAGCAACAGAGGCAAGAGCTCCAAAGGAAATTCCGTAGAGTCCAGTAGCTAAACCTACCGATACCGATGTGCTGATTACCTGTTTGCTCACAAGAATCCTTGTTAATTGGCTCCCCGGCCTGGACTCGAACCAGGAACCTATCGGTTAACAGCCGATTGCTCTGCCAATTGAGCTACCGAGGAAAAGCGCCTGAGCGCGAGACAACATTAGCAGAGATTTACTTGCAGTTACATCAGTTTTCGGCGCTCAGATTCCAGATTCATAAGTTGTCGTTGAATCTGATTAACGGCATCCGCCATCGTATCCGGGTCCATCCTGCGCAGGGCCGCCATTAGATCAATCTTCTCCCTAGCCAATGCCTGCATCAGAGCACCATTCACGACCCCTTTTGCATACCTAAGTAGCTCTACTTCGTTTTTAACAGGCAACTCAACCAAAGCCAGTTCGCGAATCAAAGAAAGCAAGTCGTCACTGGACTCACTCGCCAGAATGTTTACCCAGTCGGGTTGAGCCAAAGACTCTTTGTGAGCAAGCGCCAATTGCATCAAGCTTTGATGAAGCGCATCCTGCAAACCAGCGGCATATATGCGCAGAAGCTGATCTTGATTAAAAGCACTCGGGTGCTGAATGAGGATCTCAAGGATTTGACGTTCCAGGCGCACTTGCGGATTGCTAACTACCGGCTGGGGCGCGGGCGATGTTCGCATTGATGCAACTTGCTCCAGATTGGACGCCTTACCATTTTGCGAAACTAAAGCGGCGACCTCGTTCACGTCGAGCGAAACCCAGTCGGCCAGCGCTCTGGTGTAGCCAGTTCTCAGTGCCGGGTCCGAAATCTCAGCCACAACAAAAGCGGCCGACCTGGCCGCAGCCACTCTGGAGTCCAAGTCGGTAAGCGAGAATTTAGAAATCCGATGCCTAATCACAAACTCGAAAAGCGGTTTCTTAGCCTCCAGCATCTGAGTGATGCCCGCGTCGCCGCGTTGCTGACGAAGATCGCTCGGGTCAAGCCCCGAGGGGCCGGTAGCAACAAAAGTCAGAGCGTTGAACTTTGCCGTGTCTCCATAAACCCGAAGAGCTGCTTTCTGGCCGGCCGCATCTGGATCAAAGGTGAATATCACACTGGCTGGTACTTGAGTTTGCCCAAAAAGTCGATTGATCAGCTTTATGTGCTCCTCACCAAAAGCGGTGCCACAGGTGGCCACTGCGACCTGATGCCCAGCTAGATGGCATGCCATTACGTCGGTATACCCTTCAACAACCACGATCTCTTTGCGCTTCACGATCTCCTTGCGCGCAAGATCTAACCCGTAAAGAACGCTCCCCTTGTGATAAACGGGGGTCTCTGGAGTATTGAGATACTTAGGCCCCTGGTCTTCCTCGTAGAGCTTTCTTGCACCAAAGCCGAGCACTTGAGAGTTGGCATCCCTAATCGGCCACAGCACTCTGCCCCGAAAGCGGTCATACCCACCCTTATCGCTTGCCATAACCAATCCAGCGAGTATGAGCTCCTCAAGCGTGTAACCAAGCTTTGTGAGGTGATCAATTAGATTCTGCCAACCCTTTGGAGCGTAGCCCACACCAAACTGACTACAAGCAGCCGCATCAAACCCTCGGCCCAATAAAAAATCCCTCGCCGCTTTGGCTTCATCGGATGCGAGCTGACTTTGATAGAAGCTGGCCGCTTCGCTGTTGGCTGCCAAGAGTCGAGAGCGATTCGAGACTTCTTGGGAGCCACTCTCGTCGTAGGTCAGAGTAAATCCGGTCTTATCCGCCAGTCGTTCAACCGCATCGGCAAATGAAATTGATTCGATCTCCTGCAAAAACTTATAGACATCACCGCCAGCTCCGCAGCCAAAGCAATGGTAAAAAGCTGGTGACGAGCGAACATTGAAACTGGGAGATTTTTCTGAATGAAAGGGGCAGAGACCCTTAAAGCTCCCGGAACTAGCTGGCCTCAGCGATACGTACCCGGAGACGACTTCAATAATATCGGCCTTAGCCTTTAGCTCTTCAATATCACTCTGGCGCACTCGAGGGGGCATACCCAGAATCCTAAGTGGTTAAAACTGCGTGCAGGGCGATTGCAGCGGGGTCGGTAAGGGAAGCTACTTGATCAACGATTGCGCGCTTTCTCTCTTCGGGAGTCTCAGCCTTTAAGAACGCCTCCAAGGATGTTGCATCCAAATGGTCGCCATGGCCAGCCAGCAGAGCATCAGACAGTGATATCAGTTGCTCCCGCTGCTTCTCATAAAAAGGTTGCCTAGAGTTGTGGGTCATTACTTGCGAAGCCACCAAACCCTTGAGTACCGCAATTTCGCTTCTTACCTTGGAGGGAATAATGACGCCGGCCCGGTAGCGGGTAAGCGAAGATTTGGATGCATTTTCCAAAATCGTCTCGGTGGTTCGAGCCACAAAAGAACCAATCATTTCGCTCGCAAGATTCTTAAGCTTCGCCAAGTGTCTTGGAGAACCATCAAACTCAAACAGCCAATATTTGGAATTCCTGAGCGTGTCAAGCGCCTCTTCCAGTTGCACCTTGGCAAGCAAGCCCCCGGACCACCTGGCGACCTCCTCGATTAATTCATCAGTTGCTAGCGGATCAGAAATCAAAGCCGGATCTAAAAAACCCTCAACTATGGCATCTTCGAAATCGTGCACGCTGTAAGCAACATCATCTGCAAAATCCATAATCTGCGCTTCAACGCATTTTGCTCCATCGGGGGCCCCCTGGCGCATCCAGGAAAACACATCCAGGTCGTCTGGATAAACCCCAAACTTAAAACTATTGCCATGTTCAGCGGCCTTGGTAAGTAGCCACGGGTATTTTGTCGCGGCGTCAAGCGAGGCTCTGGTTAGATTCAGGCCCCGAGAATTGCCGGATTCATCGTAGATTTTGGGCTCAAGCTTTGTAAGAATCCTGAAGGTTTGCGCGTTCCCCTCGAAGCCACCAATCTCTGCAGCCCAGAAGTTCAATGCCGACTCGCCATTATGACCAAATGGGGGGTGCCCTAAATCGTGCGCTAGGCAAGCCATGTCGACCAAGTCTGGATTCACACCCAACACCGTTGCAAGTTCCCGACCAACCTGGGCCACCTCTAGTGAGTGAGTGAGTCTAGTTCTTGCAAAATCACCCGATGCCGGGGACAATACCTGGGTCTTGGCGGAGAGTCTTCTAAATGCGGCGGAGTGCAACACCCTGGCTCGATCCCGCGCAAATTCCCCGCGTTTAACCATGCTCGAAAGCGGTTGACTGACAAATCTCTCCCGATCGAAGTCCTTGTAGCCAGGCTCTTCTAAATTGGAATTGTTCATCTACCCACCCGAAACCGAGAGCTCAGCCTGTTGCAAAATCAACTTGTGACTGCCAGAAAGCTCCCTGGAGTCCAGCCAATTTTCGGGAAGCGAACAGGCCTTCACAGACCCGAGCCGACCTCTTGGACCTTCTGCCTCATCGCCGGGATACGGGCTAGAGCGATCTAGCTCCGAAAGGATTTCGCGCATGTGGTCCAAGGACATAACCTGAGCCAGCTTCGCCCTGAATTCGCCGCCCACCGGATAGCCCTTGAAATACCATGCGACGTGCTTGCGAATGTCGCGACAAGCCCGCCCCTCCTCTTCAAAAAATTCGACCAACAATTCAGCGTGCCGATAAAAGCCATCGGCCACTTCGCCTAGTGAGGGCATCACTTGGGTAATTGCGGGGTTCTTGTCCCCAGCTAAATATGCGCGGATCGCCTGTTCTAAATCGGCGAAAAGCCAAGGCCTGCCGAGGCAGCCTCTGCCGACAACAATTCCGTCCACTCCGGTCTGCTCCATCATGTTTACAGCATCCTGAGCGGACCAAATGTCGCCGTTGCCTAAAACCTGAACATCAGGAAGGGATTCTCGCAAAGTGGCGATTGCCTGCCAGTCAGCAGTCCCAGAATAATAATCGGATGCAGTTCTGCCGTGAAGAGCAATCGCGGCAACACCGGCGTCCCTCGCCGCTTTGCCAGCATCCAGGTAGGTTAGGTGCTCGCTATCGATGCCCTTGCGCATTTTTACCGTTACGGGGGTGTCGCCGGCTGCCTGAACCGCAGCATTTACGATTGCGGAGAAAAGATCACGCTTCCAGGGAAGAGCCGCTCCGCCGCCTTTTTTGGTGACTTTTGGAACTGGGCAACCAAAATTCAGGTCTATGTGGTCCGCCCTATTTTCAGCCACGAGCATTGTGACGGCCTCGGCAATGATTTTTGGATCGACCCCGTAGAGCTGAACCGATCGAATCTCCTCTGACTCGTGATGTCCGATTAGGCGCATGGACTCTTCGGTGCGCTCAACCAGAGCCCTGGAGGTCACCATCTCAGAGACAAAAAGACCGCCGCCATATTCGCGGCAAAGCCTCCGGTATGCAGTGTTGGTAATGCCGGCCATCGGTGCCAGAACAACTGGTACCGCAATCTCATGTTTGCCGTATTTCAAGCCCAAGTTAGCCGGCAAGCCTTTCGACCAAATAGCTCTTAATTTGAGAAAGCGCTACGCGCTCCTGAGCCATTGAGTCACGCTCTCGAATTGTGACGGCCAGATCATTTGGAGTGTCAAAGTCAACGGTTATGCAAAACGGTGTGCCAATTTCATCTTGGCGTCGGTAGCGCCTTCCGATAGCACCTGCATCGTCGTACTCAATGTTCCAATGGTTTCTCAGATCCTGAGCTAACTCTTTTGCTATCGGGTTTAGCTCCTCGTTACGACTCAGCGGCAGAACTGCGGCCTTGACGGGAGAAAGCCGGTAGTCCAGCTTTAAAACGGTGCGAGTGTCCATTCCGCCTTTTGCGTTCGGTGCCTGATCCTCGTGGTAGGCGTCGACTAAGAATGCCATTAGCGACCGGGTGAGACCTGCTGCCGGCTCAATCACAAAAGGAGTCCAACGCTTCTCCTCAGTGGGGTCAAAGTAGCTGAGGTCGACGCCCGAAGCCGCTGAGTGGGTTTTCAGGTCGTAATCGGTTCGATTAGCCACACCCTCAAGCTCTCCGAAGGCCCCACCCTGAAAACCGAATCGATATTCAATGTCAACGGTGCGTTTCGAGTAGTGCGAAAGCTTGTCCTTGGGGTGCTCCAAGAGCCTCAGGTTCTCCGGATTTATGCCCAGGTTCACGTACCAATTGAATCGCTCATTAATCCAATAATCGTGCCAGGTTTCGTCTTCTCCGGGCTTTACGAAAAACTCCATCTCCATCTGTTCAAATTCGCGAGTCCGGAAAATAAAGTTTCCCGGAGTGATTTCATTTCTAAAACTCTTACCCATCTGACCAATGCCAAACGGGGGCTTCATGCGAGAGGCATTTAGGACATTATTAAAATTTACAAAAATACCTTGGGCAGTCTCCGGTCTGAGGTAGTGCATTCCCGATTCATCCTCAACCGGCCCAAGTGAGGTCTTTAGGAGCCCATTGAAGCTCTTGGGTTCGGTCCAAATATCCTTATTGCCGCAGTTCGGGCAGGCAATCTCGGCCATCGAAGTTGGAGGCCGGCCTTTTTTCTCTTCGAAGGCCTCTTCAAGATGATCGGCGCGAAATCTCTTGTTACAGCTTGTGCACTCAATAAGCGGGTCCACAAATGCCTCAACGTGACCGGAGGCTTCCCAAACTCTGCGCGGAAGAATAATTGATGAGTCAAGCCCAACTACATCTTCGCGACCAGAGACCATCGAACGCCACCATTGGCGCTTGATATTCTCCTTGAGCTCGACTCCCAGCGGGCCATAGTCCCAAGCCGAGCGCGACCCCCCGTAAATCTCGCCGGCTTGAAACACAAAACCGCGACGCTTTGCTAGCGAAATAACCTGATCTAATTTTTGGACTGCCATTTATCTCCAGTGAATTACTGCCTGTGCGGGCTTTTTCTAGTTTAGCGGAGCATCTGAAGCTTGGCCAAAGCGGCGCTGTCTTCTGCCGTATTCCAAAACCGCAGACCACAGGGTCTCCCGAGTGAAATCCGGCCACAGGTCTGGCAGAAACAGATATTCCGCATAGCTGGACTGCCATATCAAAAAGTTCGAGCTTCGCTGCTCTCCTGAAGAGCGCAAGAAAAGATCCACATCGGGCAATTCAGGGACGTATAAGTGTTTTGCGATGCTCTTTTCGGTGACTAACCCTTGCTTAATCTGGCCCGATGCGACCTTGGAGTTAATTTGGTTTACCGCGTCTACAATCTCTTGACGCCCCCCGTAGTTCACCGCCATCGTCAGGGTCAGCCCCTTATTATTTTTAGTGCGCTCCTGAGCCTCCAGCAGTTCGGTTATTACCGAAGGCCAGAGTTTTGGGGTTCTTCCCGACCAGCGAATTCGAACCTGCCAACTGTCGAGCAAGTCTCTTCTTCTTCTGAGGACTTCCTTGTTGTAACCCATCAAAAAACGAACTTCCTCGGGAGATCGCTTCCAGTTTTCAGTTGAAAAGGCGTATGCAGTTATGTGGCTCACGCCCGCTTCAATGGCCCCCGCCACAAATTCCAACAGAGCTGCCTCGCCCGCTTTATGGCCTTCGGTTCTAGTGAGTCCGCGTTGATTCGCCCAACGACCATTACCGTCCATAACTATTGCGATGTGCTTTGGAATTGCCCCAAATTCAGGGGGCTTGCGTCCTGAATCAAATAATTCAGTCACTAGCGCTCCACGTGATTAAGGGCCTTTAAGCCACGCTCCAACTGCCACTGCAAGTATCCGGAAATAACGCCACTCACCGTTGTTTTCACGCTCGCATCAGCCAATTCGATCTGCTCCCATTCGCCGCGCAACAGATGTGTCATCAATCTAAGACCTTTTTCCCCGAGCCGGACCGAACCCGGCATCGTGCAGTCATTGCAACTTACGTGACCGGTGTGTACGGAAAATGCAATCGGGCTCGGATCCCCGCAACCCTGGCATGAATCCAGGTCGGGCACCCATCCCGAGAGAGCTAAAGCCCGCAGCAGGTAGCTATCTAGCACCTGACTCGCTGGCTGAACTTTTTGTGAGAGAGTTCTAAGCGCCCCTAATAAAAGCATGTAGTGCTGCGAGGTCGAAGTTTCGCGAGTCAATCTTTCCGCTGCCTCAACAATTGCCGAGGCCGCCGTGTAAGTTGCGTAATCGGAAACAATCTGGGCACCGTAGTTGGCTAGTTGCTCAACTTGCGAAACAGTATCAAGATTCTTGCCCTCGTAAAGCTGCAGATCAGCCACCATAAAAGGTTCAAGTCTTGCCCCAAACCGACTGGTTGTCTTTCTCACACCCTTGGCCACCGCCCTGATTTGGCCATGGTTCTTTGACAAAGCGGTGAGGATTCTATCGACCTCCCCAAGCTTATGAGTGCGAAGTATTATCGCTTCATCTCGGTAGTGGGGCATTTACTTAGTATCCATCACTCAGAGCCATTACCCCTTTAGGCTAACCTCGTATCGCTCGATTCACGGCGGAAATCAGTGCCTTTAGAGAAGCCGTAGAGATGTCGCCATCAATGCCAACCCCCCAGAGATTTCGGCCCATAACCTCGAGTTCAATGTAGGCAGCAGCTTGCGCATCCCCCCCGGCAGACAGGGTGTGCTCAACATAATCTAAAAGTTTTGCCGCAACACCATGCTGGTTTAGAACATCAAGGAAAGCGGATATCGGTCCGTTTCCAGAGCCTTCAGAGCTGATTTCTTGCTCAGCGACACGGAGCGTGACATCAAGCTTCACAATGCCATCCATGGCGCTCTCTGAACGCATCTTTCGAAGTTCGAAGCGACCCCACTTATGCGAGCCGACGCCCGAAGGCAAGTACTCGTCCTGGAAGCTATGCCAAATCTGTTCTGAGGTCACTTCCCCGCCATGCTGATCCGCTTTGCCCTGGATTACCTTGGAGAATTCAATCTGCAGCTTTCGGGGCAAGTCTAAGTTGTGGTCAGTTTTGAGAAGATAGGCAACCCCACCCTTACCCGATTGAGAATTTACTCGAATAACAGCTTCGTAATTTCTGCCGACATCCTTGGGGTCAATCGGAAGATACGGAACACCCCAGGTGAATAGATCCACCGAGGAGTTGGCTGCCGCAGCATCTCGAGCCATCTGATCAAAACCCTTTTTAATTGCATCTTGATGCGATCCGGAGAATGCGGTGTAAACCAGGTCACCACCGTATGGACTTCGCTCTGGGACCGGTAGCTGGTTGCAATATTCGACCGTTCGCTTTATCCCGTCGATGTCAGAAAAATCGATTTGAGGATCAATCCCCTGACTGAAAAGGTTCAAGCCGAGCGTCACCAAATCAACGTTTCCAGTGCGCTCGCCATTACCAAATAGGCAGCCCTCAATACGATCTGCCCCGGCAAGATAGCCCAGTTCCGCGGCAGCAACTGCTGTGCCACGATCATTATGCGGGTGAAGCGATAAAAGAATGGAATCGCGTGGCACAAGATGATTGCTCATCCATTCGATTGAGTCGGCATAAACATTTGGGGTTGTCATCTCTACCGTTGCAGGCAGGTTGATTATCAACTTGCGCTCCGGGGTTGGCTTGATAACAGCCGCCACCGCGTTGCACACCTCCAGAGCATATTCCAACTCGGTGCCGGTATAAGACTCTGGTGAATATTCGTAGAAGACTTTTGTGCCGGGAAGGGTTGCCTCGAGCTCTAAGCACTTGCGCGCCGCGGACAATGCGATTTCCTTGATGCCATCTTTATCTAGACCAAAAACCACCCTGCGTTGCAAAACCGAGGTTGAATTATAAAAATGCACAATCGCACTGTGGGCTCCCCGGAGGGATTCATAGGTGCGCTCAATCAGGTGGTCGCGGGCCTGAGTTAAAACCTGAATTGTCACGTCGGCAGGAATGTGGTCGTTCTCAATTAGAATTCGCACGAAATCGAAATCGGTCTGGGAAGCCGAAGGAAAGCCGATTTCAATTTCTTTATATCCCATTCGAACCAACAGCTTGAACATCTCGAGCTTGCGCTCTGGGCTCATGGGGTCAATCAGAGCCTGGTTTCCATCCCGAAGGTCCACTGCGCACCAATGCGGTGCCTCGCTAATTCTCCTGGAGGGCCAGGTCCGTTCCGGCAAATCCACCTTGATTTGCTCGTGAAAAGGTTCGTAACGCTTAAAAGGCATTTTTGAAGCCCGTTGCTGATTTTTCATTTCATCTCCTCGCTAAAAATTGGGTGGCCACTCAAAGGCTCCGCGACGAGTAGGGACCGATTCAGGCCTCGTCGCGGCCAATAAGAAGAAGAGGTAGGCGCATTGCACAACACTAGCACTCCATGGTTTTTGGCTAAAAGCCCAGCTTCCCTAATTCTTTCGGGTTACGTTGCCAATCCTTAGCGATTCTCACCTGAATTGCTAGGTGAATCGGCTCTCCGTAAAGGGCTTCTATCTTGCCCCGCGCCTCGATACCAATCCGCTTGAGCATTGAGCCACTCTTGCCGATAACAATTCCTTTTTGACTATCTCGCTCCACCCAAAGCGAAACATGCATCGTGGGTTTATTCTCGCCCTCGGTGATTTCATCCATTGTGACAGCTAGCGAGTGTGGAAGCTCATCGTTCACAAGTTCAAGGGCCGATTCGCGCACCAACTCACAGATTCGATCTTCCATAGTCTCCGCGGTATCTTCATCGGCCGAGTAAAGGGCCGGTCCCGGGGGTAATTGAGCCACCAGAAGCTTCTCAACCAACTCAAGCTGGTCGCCGGATACGGCGGACACTGGGACAATTTCTTTCCAATCCGCAAGCTGGCTAACCTCAAGTAGATGCTGCGCGAGTTGCTGCTTGGAAACAGTGTCGGTTTTGGTCACAAATGCCAGCTTCTTAGCCCTTGGGAATTTCGCGAGATCGGCAACAATGTGCTTATCCCCCGGCCCGACCTTTTCGTTTGCGGGAGAGCAAAATACAATTACATCCACCTCGGTGAGTGTTGAAGTCACCAAGTCGTTTAGCCTTTGGCCTAGAAGTGTCCTTGGCCGATGAATCCCAGGCGTGTCGACGATTATTAGCTGGTAATCATCCCTGGTGATAATCGCCCTAATCGCCTTACGAGTGGTTTGTGGTTTGGAGCTGGTGATTGCCACCTTTTGCCCAACTAGAGCGTTTGTTAGGGTTGATTTTCCAACATTAGGCCTTCCAACGAAGCTCACAAATCCGGATCTAAATTCAGTCATTTTCACTTTCTAACTTGCGCACCAATATGCTTAGTATCCTCCCCTTGCGAGCGTCCACCCGCTCAGCGGTGAGCTCCAGACCCAAAACAGTAACCACCTCACCACCTTTAGGCAATTCGCCATTTGCCTTTATCAATAGCCCGCCCACTGTGTCAACATCTTCGTCCTCGAGTTCAATCTCACAGTGCTCGGAGAGCTCGTCCAGGGTGACCCTCGGGCTGACCCTGAATAGATCGACATCCACAAGCTCAATGTCTTCACCCTCACGGTCGTACTCATCGGTTATTTCCCCAACCAGCTCTTCAATCAGATCCTCCACGGTCGCAATGCCGGCGACGCCACCGTACTCATCCGTGACGATAGCAATTTGCACCCTGGTGACTTGCATTTGCTGCAAAAGAGCAGAAACCGGTTTGCTCTCTGGTGTGAATAATGGCTTTCGTGAAGCTTGTCTTGCGGTAACGCTCGAAAGCAGTGAAGGATCTCGGTGAGTTACACGAGCCACATCTTTCAGATAAAGAACTCCTACAACATCATCAACATTCTCCCCTATGACGGGAAGACGCGAGTAACCACTTGCAATGAAAACCGCTAGCGCATGCTCCAAAGTGTCCTCGGCAGAGACAACTTCTAGGTCAACCCTCGGAACCATTACCTCGCGAACAATCGTCTCGGAAAAATCTTCCACGGACTCAAGCAAATCCTGCTCGTAGTCCTCGACTACCTCGGGGGCGCTTAGCCGAATCGGCGACACAAGCCTCGCCCAGACTGTGATGGCCTTATCTAGCCGAAATGCCGATTTTTTGGCAAGCTCGCTTTTGCCAAGGGTGCTGCCAATAATTTGCTGTAGAAACCAAATCAGAAGCAGCGCGAAGGCTAGAAGTGCCGCCACGGGCTGAGTGGCGGCCATAAAAACCAGCCAAACCGCGGCAGTCAAGACCAATAATGCAGCTCGCAAAATGGATAGCGACCCGGCGCGCGGGTCGCCCTCGCGTTCCAAATAACCCTGGGCCATTGCCACCGTTGACAAAAGGACCAGCATTGCAAACCCAATAATGAGTTCCACTATTATTTGGCCTCTGATTCATAAAAAGCCGCGAGGATTTCACGCTGCAAGCCAAACATTTCTTCTTCCTCTTTTGGCTCAGCGTGGTCGTAGCCAACAAGGTGCAGCATGCCATGGGTTATTAAAAGCAATATTTCATCAATCATTTGGTGACCCGCGGCACTGGCCTGAAGAGTCGCCACCTGCGGGCAGACCACGATATCCCCCAAAATCCCCGAATTAGATACCGAATCCTCATCACCGGGGCGAAGTTCGTCCATCGGGAAGCTAAGCACATCAGTGGGGCCGGGCTCATCCATCCACTTCACATGCAAATCTGTCATAGGAGCCTCATCGATGAACATAATTCCAACATCAACCATCGGATGCAATTTCAGCTGCTCTCTAACAAATTGGGCAACTAAAAGAACTCGATCAGTATCGATTTCAACATCTGATTCATTGGTTATTTCGATGCTCATTTACTCTCATCTAACTCATATGCTTCAACAATTCGAGTAACTAGCTCGTGCCGCACCACGTCTTGACTGGTCAACCTAAAAACGTGCAGCCCCTCGACTCCACTCAAGATTCCAGTAGCCGCTATCAGACCGGACTTCCCGCCCGGCAGATCTATTTGGGAGGCGTCGCCGGTTATTACCATTTTTGAATTGAACCCCAACCGAGTAAGAAACATCTTCATCTGCTCGGCCGTGGTGTTTTGCGCCTCATCCAAAATTACAAATGCGTCATTGAGGGTCCTGCCCCTCATATAGGCAAGTGGGGCAACTTCGATGACGCCAGACTCCATGAGCTTGGCGGTGACCTCGGGCTCAAGCATCTCTTGCAAAGAATCGAATAACGGCCGCAGGTATGGGTCAATCTTCTCGCTCAGAGTTCCCGGCAAAAAACCCAACTTTTCCCCAGCCTCAACGGCAGGTCTGGTGAGAATGATTCTTGATACTTGCTTGCTGTAAAGAGCCGCTACGGCCTTAGCAACTGCGAGATAAGTCTTGCCCGTGCCGGCCGGACCGATACCAAAAGTAATTGTGTAATCATCAATCGCCTCAAGATATTGTTTTTGGCCCAGGGTTTTGGCCCTGATTGTTTTGCCCGGGGTGTGGATTGCGCCCAGGCCTAAGATCTTGGCGGGAGATTCTTTTTGCTCTAGAAGAGCAACTGCCTCAATCACACTGCGTGAATCCGGTGTCACTCCCTGCCTCACCAAATCGGCAAGAGCCAAAATTGCCGCCTTGGCCTTCTCAGAATCCGACTCTTCGGCGTCAATCAGGAATCCAAAACCGCGATTCTGAATTTGCATCCCCGGAAATTGTGACTCAAGACTTCTAATTAGGGAATCTTCGGGGCCAAGCAATTGAACTAAATCAACTTCGGCAACATCAAAACTAAGCTTCGGCACTAGCTTCCCTGCTGGCTCAAAATGTGAGCGTGAGTGTGAAAAACAGACTGCCCCTCGCGCTCTCCCGTGTTGAACTGCAGTCGAAACTGACCGTCGGTGAACTTGGCTGCCATCTCGCGCACCAATTCGTGAAGCCCTAAAAGCGTTTGGGGGTCCGAGAGTCTTGAAATATCAGAACTGTGAATCCGGGGCACCACGAGAATATGAACCATCGCAAGTGGATTGATGTCTTTGAAAGCGATCGCGAATTCGTTTTCGCCAAGTAGCTCGGTCGGCAGCTCAGAAGCCACGATTTTACAAAAAATACAGTCCAATGATTCCTCCATGTTCAATTCTAGGCCTTATCCCAATTTGCACCTAGGGCACTGATTGCGGCAATTGCGGCAGGTCCGGCACTGGAGCTCCTGAGCACTGACTGCCCCAGCCTCACTCTAATAAAACCCTTAGATTCCAAAACCGCCATTTCCGAGTCGGTGATTCCGCCTTCTGGCCCAACCGCGATCGAAATATGCTCAATCGATAAATCGAGGTCCTTAAGACCGATCTCTGCTCTTGGATCAAGCACAATTCCAAGCTGACCACAAATTAGTTGCTTGGTACTGGAGAGCGGGTTGATAACTGGCAGCCATGCTTGTTGAGATTGCTTCATAGCCTCGGTTGATATTTGCTGCCAACGCAGCTGGTTTCGCTCTAATTTCCCGTCCCACCTAATAATGCAGCGACTAGCCGACCAGGGGGTTATCTCGGTAGCACCCAGCTCGATCGCAGTTTGCATGGCAAGTTCATCGCGGTCATTTTTCGCCAGAGCCTGAATCAAATGAAAACTCAGCGGCGACCTTGAGTGCTCGCGGGCTTTAGTAACCAATAGGGAAGGTGGGGTGAGCTCCAGCACCTCACACTCAAAGCTTTCTCCCAAACCATTTGTGACAACTATCCCCTCACCCTTTTGAATCCGCAGCGCACGAAAGTGCTTTTGCTCGGAGTCGCCTATGGAAGTTGAAGTGTTGCTAAAAGCTGGGTCATAAAACCAATGCACTAGAAGCGGCCTTTGGTTCTTCTGGAACCCAGCCGCGGAACATCTTGAGAGTGCATTTCTCGTAGTTTTTTGAACAAGTCTCGTTGTTTACCATCAAGTCTGGTGGGAGTCAGTATCTTCACTTCTACCAGTAAATCCCCACGACCACGGCCGCGCAACTTCGAGGCCCCAAGATGCTTCAAAGTAATAATGTCGCCATTTTGAGCCCCCTGCCTAACCTCCAATTTGGTTGGGCCATCGAGGGTTTCAATCTCAGTTTCAAAACCCAGCGCCGCGTCGGCTACGGGAACTTCGAGCACTGCCCTGAGGTCATCGCCATCTCGACCGAAAATTGGATCCGGGGCAACCGAAACTTCAAGGTAAATGTCTCCAGCTGGACCACCTGCAAAGCCCACTTCACCTTGGCCTTGTAGGTGCAGCCGCATACCGTCAGCGACTCCGGCAGGAATCTGCAATTCGAGATCTCGCTGTGCCCGGACCCGACCTTGACCGCGGCAAGTGACACAAGGGTTCGGAATTATCTGCCCGGTTCCGCGGCAGGAACCGCAAGGTGCGGTGGTTACCATCATGCCCATAAATGACTGCACCTGGCGCTGAATCTGGCCAGAACCCCTGCAAACATCGCAAGTCTGGATGCTAGTCCCCGGTTTGCAGCAACTCCCCTTGCAGGTTGCACACAGCACCGCTGTATCAATGGTTAGCGTCTTTTCGACCCCGAATACCGCCTCCGCCAAATTCAAACCCACTCGGAGTAAGGCATCTTGTCCCCGCTGCGCCCTGGATACCGGGCCACGAGTGCCACCACCACCGAAGAAATTATCAAAAATATCCCCGAGCCCAAAACCCTGTGCACCACCATTATCAAACTGCGCGCGCTGCTTCGCGTCCGACAAAACCTCGTAAGCGAAAGTCACTAATTTGAATTTTTCTGCAGCTGCCGGCTCCGGATTCACATCTGGGTGCAATTCTCGGGCAAGTTTGCGATAAGCCTTTTTTATCTCATCGGTAGTTGCCTGACGCGTTACGCCCAAAACCTCGTAGTGATCGCTCAAGAATTACCTTTCCGTTAACTTTGTTAGATACCGAGCCACGGCCCTGACCGAAGCGATATTTGATGAATAGTCCATCCTGGTTGGGCCCAAAATGCCAAGCTTGGCGACCTCGGTGCCTCGGTTTTGGTAACCACTAGCCATCATGGCCGTGTGACTAATGCCAGCTAGCCCAATCTCAGAACCAATCTTAAGGCCCACGCCATGCTGGTCAACCTCAAGTTCATCCAGCAAGCGAAGAAGCACCACCTGCTCCTCGATTGCCTCCAGCACTGTGGAGAGCTCGCCCGAGAAATCAGCATCGCGCTTAATCAGATTCGCCGCACCCGCTACCACCACTTTTTCCTGCCGATTAGCATCTACTAATCCTTGAAGAGAACTAGTGACCTGCAAAATAAAATTCCTATCCTCAGGAGAAAATTGAGATTCTAGATCCTTGAGGACATCTGACACCTGGGTGAGTTGGGAGTTGGAAAGTAGTCCGTTTAGACGACCCCGAAGGTCTTGAATCAGACTATCTTCCGGGTCTATTTCAACTTCAAGCTGTTGTTGTTGGATTCTCCCCGAATCCGTAATCAGCATCATTAAAACTCGGGAGTTCCCAAGCGGTAAAAGTTCGATGTGCCTAATCGAGGCCTGACCTAAAGACGGGTATTGCACCATGGCTAGCGTGTTGGTTAGCTGTGCCAGGGTCCGCGCGGTTCTTTGGACTATGTCGTCCAAATCAAGCCCAGCCGCCATAAAGACTTCAATAGCGCTTCGCTCAGGGTTGGTTAGTGGTTTCACCTCACCGAGTTGGTCTACGAATAGGCGATAGCCCTTCTCGGTTGGCACCCGACCCGCCGAGGTGTGCGGAGCAATGATGAGTTCTTCGTCTTCCAATAAAGCCATGTCATTACGAATCGTTGCTGCCGAAACTCCCAGGGGGTGGCGATCCAAAAGCGCCCTAGAGCCAACCGGCTGATTTGAGGTTATAAAGTCCTGAACAATTGCCCGCAAAACTTCGAGCGATCTATCCGGAATCATTGGCACTCCCCTGACTTGAGTGCCAATTCTAGCCCGAACAGTTATTTTGTGAGGAAATCAAGCACGATTCGATCCACAAACAACCTGCCGGATTCGGTGGCGCGGATTCGGTTTCCCCTAATCAACTCGATGGCCCCAACTGCCAGCTGCTCAGCAACCAGCTGAGCCGAAACCCCGAGCTCTTTGAGCACTCTTGTCTCGACTCCAAAAATTGTCCTCAGCTCCAGCATCAAAGATTCCTCAAGCTGCTGACTGCGAGTTAATACCTCCATACCGGCGACCTGAGAATGAGTCAAAAGCGCCTTGGCATAAGCATCCGGGTGCTTTGTGTTCCAAAACCGATTGCCGGCAATGTGCGAATGAGCGCCGGGCCCATACCCCCACCAGTCCTTAGATTGCCAATAGGCAAGATTATGCAGTGAAGGCTCGCCCCAGTTTGCTACTTCATACCACTCAAGTCCGGCTTGACCGATGAGTTCCGAAGCCAGCTCAAATTTTTGAGCATTCAAATCTTCATCAACTTCTTGGTGGATGCCCTTCGCGATTTGGCGGGCAAGCTTGGTGCCGGGCTCAATAATCAGCGAATAGGCGGAAATATGCTGTGTGCCAAGCTCCAATGCTTCCTCTAGCGTGGCCCTAAAGCTCTCAAGTGATTCTCCGGGGGCCCCATAAATCAAATCTACGCTGACCTTAAAACCCATCTGCTTTGCCAGAAAGACAATCCCGGCCACCGTGCTCGGATCATGTTCACGATCCAAAACCCTTAACACCTCTGGGTCAAAGCTCTGGACCCCAAAACTCAAACGGTTGATTCCGGCTTTTTTTAACCCAACCATTAGCTCTTCCGATGCTGATTCCGGGTTTGCCTCGAGAGTCACCTCACAGTTTGGTAATAAGCCGAAGGTGCTCTCCAGCACCGAGAGTATCTCGGACACCTGATCGGCTGAAAAAAGCGAAGGCGTTCCCCCACCAAAAAAAACCGTGGTTAATTTCTTGGGCTCGAATCCCGAATCAGCAAGAACCTTTTTGCTCAGCAGAATCTCTTGGATCAGTGGTTTGTGAAACTCTTCACGCTTTGTCGAACCAAGCTCCGTGGAAATGTAGGTATTAAAGTCACAGTAACCACAACGCGCTTTGCAAAAAGGAATGTGAACATATGCGTGGAAGCTGTCCGATGGCTCACCGAGCACTAGCTTTGAGTCGGAAGGCCAGGGCATACCGAGCGGCAACGGCCCAGACATCTATTTCTTCTTCTCGGCCTTTTGGCCTTCGTCGCTGGAGAGCGCCTGAATAAAAGCATCTTGTGGAACCTCTACTCGGCCAACCATTTTCATGCGCTTCTTACCCTCTTTTTGCTTTTCTAGAAGCTTGCGCTTTCTTGAAACATCGCCACCGTAACATTTGGCAAGCACATCTTTTCGCATTGCCCTAACCGATTCGCGGGCAATAATTCTCGAGCCCACCGCCGCCTGAATTGGCACCTCAAATTGTTGTCTTGGAATTAGCTCTCTGAGTTTTCCGACGATCTTGGTGCCGTGAGCATAAGCCTTATCCTTATGAACAATCGAGCTAAAGGCATCGACTTTTTCACCCTGCAATAAAAGATCCACTTTGACCAAATCGCCAACTGCGAAGCCATCATCCTCATAGTCAAGCGACCCATAACCCTGAGTTTTGGATTTGAGTTGATCAAAGAAATCAAAAACGATCTCCGCTAGCGGCAAGTTGTATCGAAGCTGAACTCGATCTTCGCCTAGATATATCATGTCGACCATAACACCGCGTTTTTGCTGGCAAAGTTCCATGATTGTTCCGACATAGTCCTTTGGGCTAAGAATCGTTGCTTTGACCATCGGTTCTTTTACCTCGCGAATTTTACCCTCGGGGAATTCGGATGGATTTGTCACAACAAAAGCGCTGCCATCCTCGCGAGTCACGTGATAGACCACCGAGGGTGCGGTTGCTATCAGTGACAAATTGAATTCACGCTCCAGGCGCTCGGTAATGATTTCGAGATGCAACAGGCCAAGGAATCCGCAACGGAATCCAAACCCGAGAGCGGCTGAAGTCTCAGGCTCATAGACCAACGAAGCGTCCGAAAGCCTCAGCTTATCTAGGGCATCTCTTAGGTTCGGGTAGTCACTGCCGTCGATTGGGTAAAGCCCCGAATAAACCATTGGTTTAGGCTCCGCGTAACCCTTTAGGGCGTTTACCGCGGGCTTCAGCTTCGTTGTAACAGTGTCGCCGACTTTGGATTGGCGAACATCTTTCACCCCGGTGATGAGATAACCAACTTCACCCACCGACAGACCTTTTGAGATAACCGGCTCGGGGCTAATGACGCCAATCTCCAAGAGTTCGTGAACGGCCTTTGTGGACATCATCTGAATCTGCTCCCGCGGGTGGAGTCGGCCATCAATCATCCGGATATAAGTAACCACACCACGGTAGCTGTCATAAACCGAGTCAAAGATCATTGCCCTTGCCGGCGCATCGGGATCTCCCACTGGGGCCGGAACTTTTTGAATAATGCGATCCAGCAACTCGGCTACGCCCTCACCAGTTTTGCCAGAAACCCTGAGGCAATCGGCCGGGTCTCCTCCGATCAAATTTGCTAACTCTTCGGCGTATTTTTCGGGCTGTGCTGCTGGTAAATCAATTTTATTAAGAACAGGAATGATCTCCATGTCATTTTCCATAGCAAGATAAAGGTTCGCGAGCGTCTGAGCCTCAATGCCCTGAGCCGCATCTACCAAAAGCACGGCCCCCTCGCAGGCTGCTAAAGATCTAGACACCTCGTAGGTAAAGTCGACGTGTCCAGGGGTGTCAATCATGTTCATGGCGTATGTAACAGTCTCAAACTCCCAGGGCAGCCTGACAGCCTGCGACTTTATGGTGATGCCGCGTTCACGTTCGATGTCCATGCGGTCTAAGTACTGGGCTCGCATCTGTCGATCATTGACGATTCCGGTGAGCTGCAGCATCCGATCTGCCAGGGTTGACTTGCCGTGATCGATGTGAGCAATAATGCAGAAATTTCTGATTAGCTCCGGGCTGGTCTCCGAAGGGACCAGTGCTTTCAGCGCGCGTGGAGACAATAGGACCTCTGTAATTGATTTGGACTTCTTTATTCTCTCACGGTGCTTGCTCCTCCCGCTCGAAACTGCTAGAGTTTGGCTTTGTTATAGGGGTAATTAGCCCTGAAAATTTTTCGCCAAAGAAAGTGAACCATGGCAAACATCAAGTCCAACATCAAGCGCATCGGAACTAACCTAAAAGCCGAGGAGCGCAACAAAGCAGTTCGTTCCGAAGTGAAAACTGCAATCCGCGCCACCAAAGAAGCTACCGCTTCTGGAGACGCCGTAGCAGCGAAGGCGGCGCTTGCTTTAGCAAGCCGGAAGATTGACAAGGCAGTTGCCAAGGGGATTATCCACAAAAACCAGGCTGCTAACCGTAAGAGTGCTATCGCGAAAAAAGCAGCTGCTCTCTAAGAAAGTTCAAAAAAATCCGGGCTTCGGCCCGGTTTTTTTATGCCGAAAACTTTGACTCTAAACTCAGACTCTTCTTGCCATCGCCAATAAAAGCTTCTCTATCGAGTACTCGGGGTCTCTGGCTGCGCCCTTGACGTCGGCATCAGTCTGGGCAACCAATAAAACCAAATCAATAAGTTCCGGCTCTCGGAAGCTTGAAAGCTCGCGACGAGCCTTATCGAGTTGCCATGGCTGCATGCCAAGAGCTGCTGGAGACGCGTTTCGATCATTGAAGAGTCTCGCTAGCTGCCTTATGCGCATTGCAAGAGCGGCGGTCAAGGCTACAGAATCGATGCCAGTGGCAGAGCCGTGGCGAAAAAGTCGAATTGCCTCCGCCGCGTTTCCGGCAAGAGCCGCGTCTGCGATCTTGAACGCGTTGGTCTCTAGACGTCCCTCAAAAGTGTTTTCCACATCTAATACCGTTATAACTGGCTTACCCATAAAGGCGAGCTGATTGCAAGCCGCACCGAGTTCGCCAAGATCTGATGCGAATGCCCCCAGCAAAGCCTTGACTGCGGCGGGCTCGATTTTTACCCCCGAGCCTGCAAACTCTCCAAGCACAAATTCTTGACGCTCAGCATCCCTTTTGATTTCATCGCAGGCCACAACCAAGCAGCTTTTGGCTAAAGCGGTTTTTATCTTCCCGTTATGGCCGATTGCGTTCGGTAGTCTAACGACAACATAGCAATCCTGAATTGGCTCTTTCACAACGGCCTCAAGTTCCGCAAGCAACCCGTCCGCTGCCCCGTGAATCAGGACAAGTCTTGGCTCGGCAAATAGCGAAGGGGCTGCAATTGTAAAAAGAAGTCCGGGAGAATATTCACCCTCCTGTATTTCTGCAACCTCGAGGTTTGGGTATTCAGCTAAGAGTTGCTGCTTGATACTGCGCTGCGCCCTCGAAGCTAAATATGACTCAGTGCCGGTGATAAGAGTAAGTGGTGCAGGTTTCACCTGATTCCAGTAAACGGTTTTCGCAACAATCACGTCGTGAGTTTACCGCTTTGGTGATAACTGAGTTCTGAGTCTTGATTACGAAGTGCAATTGAACCTTGCTTGTCAGTTCGGAGTATCAGAGCCCCAATTGAGCTTGCTATTCGCAATGCGCGATCGGTTGGATGGCCATAATCATTTTTACCAACCGAATACAACATGACTTCGGGCTCTAAAAATTCATAGAGCTCACGAGACTGATCTGAGGAACCGTGGTGAGCAACCTTCACGATAAGCGACTGGTCTCTAAGAAGCGCCAACTCGCCAGCCATTTGCCTCATAAGTCTTGACTGACCCGCCTCCCCCAAGTCCCCCAGGGCTAAAACACCCAGAGTCTCGGATCTAAAACTGATCACCACGGAAGCATCATTGCTGTCCGAGGCCTCTGATGCATCAAAAGACGGGGCCAAAATAGTGAAGTTAAAATCACCGAGCACTCCCGTAAGGCCACGGTGGCCAATCGAGACATTTTCGGCCGATTCCAGTACCTTAGCCACTGTTGCCACCAGGGGTCTATCGTCTCTAAAGCCAGACAGTAGCGCCTGACCGATTTGAATTCCACGGAGTCCCGTGATCCCGGCCACGTGGTCCGCGTCATAGTGAGTCAGCACCAGCAAATCAATCCGAGTGACTCTCTGAGTATTTAGACATTTGGCAATCAAACTCGGATCCTTTCCGACGTCAATTAGAGCAACTGCGCCTTTTGACTTAATTAGCAGCGCGTCACCCTGACCCACATCACACTGCAGAACACTCCAATTTCCAGCGAAGGTATTGGCCCTGGCAAGATCGGTTAGCGACCACCCGGCGCTAACCGCCAAAACTACGCTCAGCAACGAACCGAAGAGCTTCCTAGAATCCGACCGAGTAATGACAAGGCCGGTGAGCAAAGCGATAAGAGTCAATAGCACGACCGCAATGGGACCAGAGACAAAGTGCATCCGCGCCAAAGGAAAACCCGAAACGGTATCCGCCACCAAAGTAATCCACCAGGTGCCGATGGACGCCAAAAGAGAAAGCCCCCAGGTAAGAGGCGGGAATGACATCGCAGAGACCACCGCAATGATGCCCAAAATAGTGACCGGCGCAACTACCGGTTCGACTAAAAGATTTGCCAAAACCGAGTAAATAGGAATGGACGGCTGCAACATGATCAGAATCGGCATCGTGAAAAGCTGTGCCGAAAACGAGGCCGCGATGCCCAGTGCGAGCCACTTTGGAACATGTTTCGAAAGATACTTATAGATGGGAACCGCCAACCAGACCAGACCCGCGGTCGCTAAAGCAGACAGACCAAACCCGTAGTCCACCGCCAAGCCGGGATCTATGGTCAACAAAAAGATAATCGCCCAGGAGAGCGAAACCATTGGGTTCGTGCCTCTCCCAATCCAAATTCCAGTCATGACAAACATTGCCATCGTCGCCGCCCGCAGCACACTGGACTCTGGGCCCACAATCAATACATAGCCAACCATGGCCGCAATAGCGATCAGAAACCTCAGGTTGCGCCTGACCCCGAAAAGCCCAGCCAATAAAAAGACTGCCCCCATAACTATCGCTAAATTCGCCCCCGAAACAGCAACCAGGTGAGTCAGCGAAAGCGTCTTCATTTGCTGAGTCATTTCATCCGAAAGCAGGTCACGCTCGCCGATTGCTAATCCTGCAACCAGGGCCTTGGAGTCTGGTGTGACCCCTTGGGAAAAATTCAAAAACGCGGCTCGAAGGCTTTCAACAATTTGAATATCGGGATAACTTTCCTTGATCATTGAGCGCTCACCGGGTGGTGCAAAGGCCCACAACCCAAGCCATAAAGCTGCAGCAAAAGCAATAATCACAACGTGAGCTTCTCGCTTATTGCCGCAAAAACCTTGGAACCAATTCCACTCACCTCTCGCAGTTGTGAGACTTCGGAGAACGACCCGATTTCATCTCGATAGGCAATGATTCGACCAGCAAGTGCGGGACCGACTCCCGGCAGTTCCTCGAGCTGCAACTGAGACGCGGTGTTTAATGAAATAAAGCCACCTTCTCCGGGTGCAGCGCTCAACTGTGATTGGGAGAGCACAACAACTTGCTCCCCATCCGAAAGCATTCTTGCCAGATTGACACTCGATGCGACCGCGTCTGCACTAAAGCCACCGGCAAGCTCAATCGCCTCTTCCACTCTGGCACCAAATTTAAGTTCGTACAGCCCGGGTTTGGCAACCTCGCCAACAACGTGAATAAAAAGCGAGCCGCTCGAAATCTCCAGGGCATCCGGTGCCAACACGCTCGCAGAATCTTGCATTTGACCTTGCGAAAAAAAGAACCCGGCCACTAAGCCGATTGCTACGGTGGCAGCGATGAACTTTTTACGTGATAGTTGCGACAGAGCTTGAAACCACTGAATAATCTGAGCCATGGCACAAGTTGACTAAATACAAAGTCTTGGAAATGCCCAAAAACTGGATTGGTTGAAAACTAACTATTTGGTGGCGATGTTGACAAGTTTCGGAGCTCGAATAATGACATTCGCAAGCTCCCTATCCCCAATAGCTCGCCGCACTAGTTCAGAACTCATTGCAAGATCCTTGAGCTCGGTTTCGGTGATGTTTACCGAGACCTCGAACTTATCTCGCAACTTGCCATCTACCTGGGCTATGGCCGTGATGGTTTCTTGCACCAATAAAGACTCATCTGCCGTCTTGAACTCGGCAAGGGCCACTTGGCTGTGACCCAGAATCGCCCACATATCCTCAGCCGCGTAGGGAGCAAAAAGGCTCAATGCCTTAGCGAGCTCCTCGGCACCTTCGCGAACCGCAGGGTCGCTAGGCCCAACACCCGAGTCGATAGCCTTGCGAAGAGCATTGGTCAATTCCATGGCTCTTGCGACACCTACATTGAACTTGAAGCCCTCAATGGCCTCGCCAAAACCAACCAGGAAGCTGTGGGTTACCCTTCGCAACTCCGCGTCTCCAGTGGATGCTTCGACCCCCACTTCAGAGCTAACATCCTTGGCGATTCGCCAAGCCCTGGCCAGGAACTTAGAGGAGGCCGCTGGGGAAACATCTGCCCAGTCGATATCATCTTCCGGCGGGCCCGCGAAGGCCATGGTCAATCGAACGGCGTCCACGCCGTGAATGTCCAACTGCTCGCTCAAGCGAACTATGTTGCCGCGGCTTTTTGACATTGCCGAACCGTTCATTAAGACCATGCCCTGATTCAAAAGCTTGGTAAATGGCTCGTCAAACTCAATTAGCCCCATGTCCTTCAAAACCTTTGTGAAGAATCTTGAATAAAGCAGGTGCAAGATGGCGTGAGTCACACCACCGACATATTGATCAACTGGCGCCCACTTTTTTGCCTCTTCAGAACTGAAGGCTTCGGTCGTGCTCTTCGGATTTAAAAACCTCAAAAAATACCATGAGCTATCCACAAAAGTGTCCATCGTGTCAGAGTCACGACGGGCGGGACCTTGACACTTTGGGCAAGGAACATTAACCCAATCGCTTGCCGCACCGAGCGGGGAACTGCCCTTCGGGGCCAAATCCAGACCTTTGGTTGACGGCAATTCCACCGGTAATTGATCCTGAGGAACCGGAACTTCCCCGCAAGCTTCGCAGTGGATAATCGGAATCGGAGTTCCCCAGTATCTCTGCCGGGAAATTAACCAGTCACGAAGTCTAAAATTCTTAGCCTTTTGGCCCAAGTTCTTCTCGGTGATAATTTCAATTGCCCGCGCGATTGCGTCTGCTTTATCGAGCCCGTTGAGCTCACCAGAATTAACTAGAGTGCCATCACCGGTGGTGGCTATGCCGCTGTCCACTGGATCAGCTTCACCGGTAGCGATGACGGTTCGAACCGGCAGGTTCATTGCTCTAGCAAAGTCAAGGTCACGCTGATCGTGAGCGGGAACCGCCATTATCGATCCGGTCCCATAGTCGGCCAGCACGTAATCTGAAACCCAAATCGGGATTCTTTCCCCATTGAGTGGGTTCACGGCGAACCGGCCGATATCCATGCCGGATTTGGGTCGATCGGTTGCTAACCGGTCTATGTCATTCACTTTTTTCACTGAGTCGAGGTAGGTATTGAATTGTGCTTGGGTTTCTTCGGAAGTTTCAGACACCAGCTCTTGAGCCAGAGCGCTATCGACCGCCGCAACCATAAAGGTTGCTCCATATAAAGTGTCCGGGCGAGTGGTGAACACGCTAACCTTTTCGGCTCTACCTTCTATCTCAAAATCAACATTGGCTCCGTGGGATCTGCCTATCCAATTTCGCTGCATGCTCAAAACCTTGGAGGGCCAATTACCCTCAAGGCCATCCAAATCATCCAATAGCCGGTCGGCGTAATCGGTAACTTTGAAGTACCACTGGGTCAAAGCCTTCTTGGTGACCTGCGAATCACAACGCTCGCAAAGCCCCTGCACCACCTGCTCGTTTGCCAAAACCGTCTGACAGCTCGGGCACCAGTTCACGTTTGAGTTTTTGCGGTAGGCAAGACCGCGCTTATAAAACTCCAAAAACAACCACTGGTTCCAACGGTAATAAAGCGGGTCGCAGGTCTCTAGTACTCGATCCCAATCGAAGCTGCACGCGTAACGGCGCATTGAAGCTTTTTGCTGCGCGATGTTCTCGTAGGTCCAATCCCTTGGATCCAAGCCGCGTTTGATTGCGGCATTTTCGGCCGGCAAACCAAAGGCGTCCCAGCCAATCGGATGCATGACGTTATAGCCGCGCTGAACCCAGTACCGCGAAATTACATCTCCCAGTGCGTAAGCCTCAGCGTGACCCATGTGTAGGTCGCCCGAGGGGTATGGGAACATGTCCAAAACATACTTGCGTGGTCTTTGATCCCCGGGCTTTGATGAATCAAATGGCTTCTGCTCATCCCAAATGGGAAGCCACTGATTCTGGATGTCTTCAAAGTTATATTCTGCGCGCAAGTCATACCTTTAGTTCCTGAAGCCCCTAGATTACCAATGCAATCTTGCTCCAAGCGCTCTTGAGAGCGCTTGGGCCTTCAATTGAATCTCTTGATGCTCCAATTCTGGTATCGAATCTGAGGTTATGCCTCCGCCAATCCCGATTGACACTCGACCGTCTCTAAAGATGGCCGTCCTAATTACCATGCCCAGGTCCATTGCACCATCCCGCCCAATCCAGCCAATCCCGCCCGAGTATCCAGCCCTTGGCGAGTCCTCCAGCTGACCAATTAGGTCAATTGCTCGTAATTTTGGGGCGCCGGTCATTGAGCCGCCTGGGAACAGGGCTCGAAGAACATCAAACCCGCTCAAACCCAAAAGTAACTCTCCAGAAACATCGGAGACCAGCTGGTGGACAGTCGAATAGCTTTGAACTTCGAATAGGCCGCTCACGCAAATGCTTGCCGGCTCACATGCGACAGAAAGATCGTTTCTAATCAAATCCACAATCATCAAGTTTTCAGCGCGCTCTTTTGGGTTGGTCGAAAGCTCAAGCTTCAGGGCTTCATCCTCGGCCTCATCCAGAGAGCGAGCCCGGGTTCCTTTAATGGGCGAACTGAGGGCGGTATTTCCCGAGACCTCTAAAAACCGTTCGGGAGAAATGCTCACATAGCTGAGCTGGCCGATTCTTAAAAAGCTGCTGTAGGGGGCTGGATTAGTTTTTCTAAGCCTCAGAAAATAAGAGAGCGGGTCACCCGAATAGTCTCCCTCGAGTCTTGTGGTGAGGCAAAGCTGATAGACCTCACCGCTAGCAATATGACCCTGAGCTGTAGATATTTTTTCAAGATAAGAGTCTTTTGAAGTCTTGGCGGTGAGCTCAAAACAGCTTGCTGGGTCATTTGCTAATTGATAATTGAGCCCCTCACCGCCAATGATTGCCATGCGCAACAAAGCTGCGTGATACCAATTATCAAAATCCTCTCGGGAATCAAAGCGTCCGAGAAAAAACATCACCCGGTTGTCGTGATCAAAAACCACAGCTCGGTCCACCTGAAGAAAATCCCCCTTGAGTTCGCCAGCTAGCTCCTCGGCATAATGCAGAACTCCCAATAGGTGAGGTCGAAAATCGAATGGCAAGTCCTGTTCGATTTCAATAATTGCTGTCGTGTTTGCCGAATCCGTCGGCACGCCCGACCCGATAACGCTGAAGCGACTGGTCAAATGAGTCTCCCGGTCCAACCAAAAACAGTTAGTCAGGTTGCCAAATAAGGAGGTAAAGGTATCTGTAATTGAGCTAAACCCATTGAGCTTTTGATAGTGCAATGGCATTTGACTCCTTTCTAGCCTCGTATCCTTGAGATGATGAGCGTATCGGGTGAGTTCTACCAATACCTAAATGGTGAATTGGTGAAGTTCAATCACGCCCTCAGTGACCCATTATCGGTGGCGGACAGCTGGTTGGTAAGTAACGGGATGGTGCGAGCCTTCGATAGACACGCAAAACGCTTCAGTGGCTCAATTTCTGACCCAATCAGCCAACAGCAAATGCCAGAATTCCTTAGCCAAGTAAAAGAGTTAACTCCGCTAGGTGGGGACTGGTTTCCAAGAATCGAATATCGCGAGGCTCAGCTACCTGGCCAAAGGTTATTTCTCAGAATGAGAGAGGCGCCTATTCGAACAAAGACCTGTTCGCTTTATACCCACCAAGCCCAAGACACTCGAGAGCAACCCTTTGTAAAAGGGCCCGATCTGTCTCTTTGTCAAAAGTTTCGCAGGCTAGCCAATCTTCGAGGCGCGGATGAGGCGGTGCTTTTAAGTGAGGAGGGTTACATAGCTGACGGTGCCCTCAGCGCGATTCTGTGGTGGGAGGGTGATGTTCTGGTTGGTCCTGATGATTCGACGAATTGGCTTCCATCAATCACAAGAGAGCTGGTCTTCGAACTCGCTCGCCAGGGCGGTTATCAGACCGCCACTCGTGCCGCGAAGCCAAATGAACTTGAAGATTTGGAAGTTTGGAGCCTTAGCGCCCTGCAGGGAATTCGAGGGGTGACAAACTGGGGCGATATTAATCTTGGCCAGCATCGGTTTTTGGCTCCTTTTAGAAAACGGCTCGAATTACTTTCGGGTTCGATAAAAAACTGATTTTTCAGCTCAGCCAAATAGGCGCTCCACTTATTTGGAGAATTTCTGAAAACTGTTTTGCTTTTAAAGCCGCAGGATTCAACTTTCCGAATCAAGTCGTTTTTTCCCGACCTGCAGGCAATTTCTTATTGGGCCCTGCTTCTGCCATTGTTCTCCAGGCAGATTTTTGAGTAGTTTTGCTTTTCGCTTTCATCAATCATTCCCAGTTACTCGTGAGAGTATTTCGGGGTGATTGAGTTTTTTAGTTCTCTTATTGATGCCGTCACCCAGGCACCACCGATTTGGCGCAACTTGATTGCTGGTTTTGCCATCATGCTGGAGACATCAATTTTTCTTGGTTTAGTCATGCCCGGAGACACCGTGGTTATCCTCGCCTCCACGATGGTGCTTGATTGGGGGGATTTCGCATTCCTTTTGATGGCCGTCTTAATCGGATCCTTGATTGGTGAAACCATAGGATTTTTCATTGGAAGATTTTTTGGTCCAAAGCTTCGCCACAGCAAGCTGGGCCGAAAAATAGGCGAGAAAAACTGGGTTATGGCCGATAAGTTGGTGGCCAAGCGCGGTGGGGTTGCAGTCTTTATTTCTAGGTTTCTGCCGGTTTTACACTCCGTAGTCCCAGCGGTGGCCGGCATGACCAAAATGCCTTATAAAACCTTTATTAGCTGGACCTTTGCGGCTTGCACGATTTGGGCCGCGATGTATGTCGGTGTGGGCTATTTGGCCAGAGCGAGCTTTGATCAACTTTCAGGTAATCTCAGGGTTGCGTCTTTTGTTGGAATCGGCATTATTTTGCTGTTTATGCTTTTGGTTTTTATCGGAAAGAAATTACTCAATAACTACGCCCATAAAGAGGTTTAGAGATGTGTGGAAGATTCGTAATTGCTAAAGACCTTGGGTTTATCGCAGAGGCCTTTGAGGTAGATGAGTTTAACCAGTCCCAGGATTTTAGAAGCTACAACATAGCTCCGAGCACGCAGGTGCCGATCATTATTGAGCGGGAAATTGATGGCTTGCCATCCAGGGAAATACACTCGGCACGCTGGGGCCTAGTCCCGTCTTGGGCCAAGGAAATCTCCGGAGCACCCTTATTTAACGCGCGCATTGAAACGGTGTTAGAAAAACCAAGCTTCAAAGAGGCGGCTTTGATTAAGCGCTGTGCTGTGCCAGCAAGCGGTTATTTCGAATGGCAAAGCGTGGGCGACACTAAAGAGCCTTTCTACATATACCCCGAAGAGTCAATGTTGGCTTTTGCTGGCATTTATTGGTGGTGGAGAGACCCCTCCAAGCTTGCAACAGACCCTACGCGCTGGCAATTGACCACAGCTATTTTCAGCAAAGATTCCGCTCCGAACCTGAGCTTCATCCATGATCGCAGTCCAGTCATGCTCTCCCCCGAGAACATCTCCGCCTGGCTAGCCCCAGATTATGAAACCTCTCAGGAATTGCTTGATGCCCTTAGCGAAGAGTCTGATTTGGTCGCTCAAAATCTTAGTTACCACAAGGTAAATAGGGCGCTCGGCAGTGTCTCCGAAAACACCGCAAGGAATATCGAGGCGATCTAAAAACTCACTTTGAAAATGTGAGACTCTAGGCATACACTTTCCTAAATCGAACAAATGTTCGAATAGCGAAAGATGGTTGGGGAAATGCTTGGCGAGCGACTCGGTGCGGTGCTGGTTGATTTTGATGGCGCACCCGTATCTTTTGATTGGCGCTCAAATCAGTACCTCGTGAATTCAAGACCGGTGCGCTGGTATTCAAGAACTCTTTGGTGGGATCAGGCTAAGGGCGTACCCAAGGGTGCCGGGGTTGCGGTGTTAGAAATCGAGATGTGGCGACTCTGGGCCGCCAGCGCAGAAGGCAGTATCTTTTTTGAACTAAAACACGATCGAATAAATAACAGCTGGGAAATCAGCCGGCTTGGGTCATAGATGAGCTTTACCCACCTAAATGTCAGCTCAGCATTCTCCAACCACTACGGGGTCACAAGACCTGAGGTAATGGTTGTGGCAGCCAAGGCAATGGGTTTTGACTCTCTTGCAATAACGGACAGAAACGGCCTCTACGGGGCAATCAAGCACATTGGAGCCTGCCTGAGCTCCGGTATCACGCCAATTATTGGGGTGAGCCTACAAGTCCTGGGCCACGGCAGGGTGGTAATCCTTGCCCATGGTAAAAATGCCGGGAAGGGCTGGGGTGCGCTTTGCCGAATCGTCTCAAAGGCTCACCACCGAAACAAAAAAAGTAAAGAAATTTCCATTGAGCTTGCTGAACTAGCCGAGCTGATAAATCCGGATAATCCGAACTGCACCGTTTTGCTTGGCAGCGAGTCGGCATTATTAAAAGCCTTAATAACAAGCCCTAAAACCGCCAAGGAGCTTTTAGCTCAATGGCAAAGTGCGCTACCGCGCGGTGGGTTTGCGATAGAAATAACCAACCACTTGACTGAGCCCGGTACAAAAAATTCCACTCAGCACGCCCGCAAGGCGCTGAGTTTGGCTCAAGCATTCGCAATCCCCGCGGTTCTAACAAACGCGGTGCGCTATTTGGAACCAGATGATGCCCTCACCGCCGATGTATTAGATTCTGCAAGGCTTTTAGAGCCATTAGGCATATTTACTCCGCAGCCAAATGCTCAGGCCTGGCTCAAGCCCGCAGCCATGATGGCTCAGCTTGCTTTGGAGATAACCGAAGATCCAAAAAGATCCATGCTCCTACTGGCGGAAACAGAAAAACTAGCCGACCGCGCTCGATTGGACCCCGCCTCCGATTGCGGTTGGGGTAAACCCAAGACTCCCGAACAATCAGCTCTTGGGATAACCGATAATCCCTTTGAAGTGCTTTGGCAAAAATCTCATGCCGCCATAAATTGGCGCTACTCGGGAGCCAAGGCGGCTGAACTGGCTCAAATTCAACACCGTTTATCAAAAGAGTTGATTGCCATAAATCAGCTTGGCTTTGCAACCTATTTTTTGACCGTGAGTGATGTGGCTCAGATGATTCGGGATATGAATATCCGCATAGCCGCCCGGGGTTCTGGGGCAGGATCCTTGGTGAACTACCTTTTGGGAATCAGCGGGGTTGATCCGATTAGTGAGGGGTTGCTGTTTGAGCGATTCTTATCAACCGAAAGAAGCACACTGCCGGATATTGATATCGATGTTGAATCAGCCAGAAGGCACGATATCTACCGGAATATCTTTCGTCGTTATGGCGGTGAGCGAGTAACGCTTTTATCTATGCAGTCCACCTATCGAGGCAGAGGGGCAGTCAGAGATTCCGGCCTAGCGCTTGGTTTAGAGGAAGATCAAATAGATGATATAGCGAAAAATATCTGGCGTTTTTCAGCAAGAAATTTTCGGAAAGAAATGCAAAATAAGCCCGAACTAGCCGAGTTTGCAAGACTCGCCGAAGAGGATCGCAAACTAAACCTTTTGGTGGATATCACTCAACGCTTGGATCGACTACCGAGACACATTTCTATGCACCCCTGCGGAGTGATACTCGGAAACAACCAGCTCCTCTCTTTGACCCCAACCGAGCCAAGCGGTATGGGTCTTCCAATGAGCCAGTTTGATAAAGACGATATGGACCCGATGGGCTTTTTGAAACTAGACGTTTTGGGGGTCCGAATGCAATCCGCGATGGCCTACACGATTTCTGAGATAGCTCGAGTAAAAAACCAAACTCTCGACCTAGATTTAGTAGATAAGGCGGACCCGGAAACCTTCAAGCTAATTCGCACTACAAACACCCTGGGTATTTTTCAGATTGAGAGTCCCGGTCAGCGAGAGCTCACCGGGAAGCATCAACCGACCAAGTTCAACGATCTGACTATGCAAATTTCGCTGTTTCGACCGGGGCCAATGAAGGGCAATATGATTGCCCCCTACCTAGATGGCAGACACGGTTTTATTCAGCCCGACTACATTCATAAGGACCTTCGGCCAATCCTTGAAGAAAGCTACGGGGTAGTGATCTTTCACGAACAGCTAATGCGCATCATGCAGGTTATGACCGGCTGCACCCTTGCCCGAGCCGATGAGATGCGTCGAATGCTGGGCAAGGAGCAAAAGGCTAAAACAATCGCAAATTACTTCAAAAAGTCGGCTTCCGCCAGGGGTTACCAACCCAAAGTAATTGAACGCATATGGAGCATTCTTGAAGGTTTTGGTTCCTTTGGGTTCTGCAAGGCTCACGGTGCGGCATTTGCTGTTCCTACCTACCAATCGGCCTGGCTAAAGACTCATTTCCCAACCGAGTTCATATCGGGATTACTCACTCATGATCCGGGGATGTACCCCAAGCGCTTATTGCTGGCCGAGGCCAGAAGACTCGGGGTTAGGATTCTTCCGATCGATGTCAATAAATCGACCAACGAGTACCGCTGTGAATTAGACGACAAAGGTATTGGAATCAGAATGGCGATTACCGAGATATCCGGCATTTCCGCACCCGAAGTTCAACGAATTCAAGCCCACCAACCCTTTGAGGATCTACCCGATTTTTACATCAGAGCAAGACCTTCAAGAAGAACCCTGCAGCGCCTTGGCCTAATTGGAGCCCTGGACACTCTGGCTGGAGTATCGCTATCCGAAGATGCCGAACACACAAGGGGCGATCTAATGGTTCGCATCAGGCAGCTCAGCGCAAAGCCCGCTCCCAAAAGAGATTTAGCTCAACTCGAATTTGACCTCAAGGCGATTGATCAGTTGCCAACCGGGTTCAGTCAAACCAGCAAAGCTCAGCAGCTCGAACAAGAGATCAAGATAACCGGGATGGACATCTCTGATCACGAGCTGAGTCAATTCACACAGATGCTTGATGAAATGGGGGTTACTAAGGCATCGGAACTGGCCTTGCTAAGGGGTAACACCGAAGTCTTGATAGCTGGCGTGAGAATAGCGACCCAGTCTCCCCCGATGCGAAGTGGCAAGCGAGTGGTCTTCATTAGTCTCGACGATGGCACGGGCTGCGCTGATGCCACCTTTTTTGATGAAGCTCAAAAACACTGCAGCCCGCTCTTATTCAATAATCGATTACTTCTAATATCAGGAAAGACCCGCCGCACCGGAGTGCGAGGGGTCTCTGTCCTGGCTGAAAACGCGTTCGATCTCAGGCAGTTGTGGATTGAGTGGCAGCGTAAAGCAAGCTAATTCTGGTTGAAAATTGACAGCAGGCGAAGAATCTCAACGTAGAGCCAGATTAGGGTCACGGTGAGCCCGAAAGCGGCACGCCATTCCATCTGCTCTGGCCATTTCTGAGCAACACCCTGGGTGATCTGCTCAAAGTCGAGGTTTAGAGTGAAAGCCGCCAGCCCAACACCCAAAAGGGCAATTACCCAACCAAATGGTGAGGAGTAGACGCTAACACCGGCAATCAGAGAGAATCCCAGGTTCACAACTGCAAATGTCATGTATCCAATTAGCGCGAACATCATAAAACGAGTGAACTTGGCGTCTACCTTCACCCAACCAAAACGGTAGGCGGCAAACATTGCTCCCGCAGTTGCCAAAGTTCCAATCACTGCAGTTTGAACGATGCCTGGATAAAGACTCTCTAGCATCCCGCTAAAGCCACCGATAAAGACACCTTGAGCCAGTGCGTATGCACCCATTACTCCGGGTCGGACCTTACGAGAAAATGTCGCCCATAGCCCCAGGCCCAGACCAACAAACATTGCAGGAAATGCCAGGCTGTAAAGCTCAAAGAACCAGGTCGTGCCAGCACCCGCAAGTAAGGCTGCGAACAAGATAAATACCTTGGACGCGGTGCCCTCCATGGTCATTGGGCGCTGGGTCATTGCATCGAACTCTTGATCAACCTTGAGCTGGCTGTTATTAGCAGCTACCAGGCCGGTCTGAAGACTTCGGTTGAATACCGGGTTGTGCGAAATAGCCAAGGGGAACCCTTTCGAGATGTTTGATAAACTTCCCAAATCCTAAGCGAAATCACTGAAAAATCGCTGACAATACCGAGACATTAGATAAAAAAAACAAATCATGATATCAAGAAGATAAGAACATTTACAGCTATCCCAATCGCCTTTGAGTCAGCTATTTATCTGCCCCAAAGACAGACTTAAACAAGAAAATCCCCGAATAATCGGAGATTTTTTTGTGGACCTGAGGGGATTTGAACCCCTGACCCCCTGCATGCCATGCAGGTGCGCTACCAGCTGCGCCACAGGCCCTTGAACTAGAGCAGTCTACACATTTAATTGCCCAATGGCACAACCGGGCAATCCAACCAGAGTCTTTCAAGACCATAGAACTCACGCTCTTCTTGATGCATGACGTGCACAATAAGATCCCCAAAATCAATCAGTATCCAACGACCCGCTGCCCTGCCCTCACGAGCCTTTGTTTTGACACCGAGCTTGAAAAGCTCGTCCTCGACATTCGAGGCAATCGCCTGCACCTGAGTCTCATTATCCGCCGAGACCATTAGGAATATTTCGGCCAAAACGAAAGGCTCAGAGACATCTAGCGCGACTAGGTTCTCACCCAACTTGTCTCTAGCTGCAACGGCTGCCGCCTTGGCAAGTTCAATGGTTTCTTTACTGGTTGGCAAAAAGTGTCCTTTATACGATGTTCATGATTGTGATGGTGGCAATTAATGCGGCAATTACCATACCGAGCGCCAGGAACGCTAACGCCCATTTGCGCCACCACCCCTTGCGCAATACTGCCTGCGGAACGACTCCAACATCTAGCCGAACACTAATCAATTCAAGAGCACTGATTGGCTCCACAATTGAAATTATTCCAGTCACCGCATCCTGGCGATCAGCGTTATCCAGAGCCATTCCATCCAGCGAGTCAGTGATTGTGTTGGATGCCGTGTCAGTTAACACCAAGATGGAGCCTGTGATTGTGATCTCGCCGGTCTCAATTGGAAGCGATATCGCTTCGGGGGCTACATCTAAGACAATTGACTGAGTGCTCGGCTCGGAAAATAAGTTGGTGCCCTTGAAATCAATGCTGGGGATTTCGACTTCGGGAATCTGAACATCTGAAAGCTCATCGGACAACGCATCCTGGTTAACCTCAACCGGCTTTAGGCCGGGGATAGAATTGGCCGTGGCATCGGCGATTACCTCTCCCCGAGCTTCAGCCTCACGCCGTTCTTTTCGAGAGACGAAGATTTCAGGTTCAACCTCAGCCGAATTAGAAGACTCGTTCGGGTCATCATGATCATAGAGACTTATCGACTCGGGCTCGACCCCAGTGCTATTCGGAGCCATCCGAGTGACAGCGTGGCCATTTTTTTCGGCTTCACGCAACTGCCTTCTGGTGGGTAGCTCTGTCACTTTGCACCGCCATAGAGGCCGTGCTTGCCGATGTATTGCACGACTCCGTCCGGGACGAGATACCAAATTGGCTTACCGGTATTTGATCGCTCTCGGACAGCTGTGGAAGATATTGCCATTGCGGGCACTTCTAAAACTGACATCTGCGCACCCGGGGCATCTGGCAATTCGAGGGTGTGGCCCGGCCTGGTAACCGCGACAAAGTGAGCTAAAGACCAAACTTTATCTATTTGCTTCCAAGCCAAAATCTGAGCAATAGCGTCAGATCCGGAGATGAAGAACAGGTCTGCATCCGGATGTGCAGCCGAAATATCTATCAAAGTATCCACGGTATATGTAATACCGGGTCTGTCTAAATCAACTCGACTCACGGTGAAGTTTGGGTTTGCCGCGGTCGCGATAACCGTCATTAGATAGCGATGTTCCGCACTGCTGACGGTTTTTTTGTGCCAGGGAAGACCGGTTGGCACAAAGATAACTTCGTCCAACTGAAAAGCGTTTGCTACTTCGCTGGCTGCGACCAAGTGACCGTTGTGGATGGGGTCGAATGTTCCACCCATCACGCCAATGCGCGGTCTTATGGTTGCCATAGGGACTTAGTGCTGAGCCCCGGTGCCGCTGCTCTTGTGTGAATTACGATTTGCTAAATCACGATATGACCAGGTAATGGCACCCATTAGGGCAAAAATTCCAAAGGCGAGCACGCCGAACATGATTCCAGGGACTGGAAGTGGGTTCACTACTTCGGCCGCTAAAAGTGATATCAATCTTGCTCCTTAGATTTATCTTTGGTTAGTCTACTTGCGCGCCTGACCAGAACCACGAATCAGCCATTTGGTGCTGGTCAGTTCGCGAAGGCCCATTGGTCCCCGAGCGTGCAATTTTTGAGTGGAGATGCCGACCTCGGCGCCGAAGCCGAACTCGCCACCATCGGTGAAGCGGGTTGCCGCATTCACCATCACGACTGCGGAATCCACCTCATCCAAAAAACGCTGAGCGTTTAAAAGGGATTCGGTAACGATGGATTCGGTGTGCTTGGTCGAATACTTTGCAATGTGCTCTAGTGCCTGATTCAAATCCTTGACTACCCGAACCGAGATCTCCAGAGACAAGTACTCGGTCCCCCAGGATTCCTCGGTTGCCGGCAGTGCTCCGGGCACTAACGACACCGTCTTTTCGCAACCGTGAATCTTTACCCCCACGGCCATTAGCTCCTGGCCGATTTTAGGAAGCAGCCTGGGGGCAGCTGCTTCATGAATCAAAAGAGTCTCCAGAGCATTACAAACCGAAGGTCGCTGGGTTTTTGAGTTCAACGCTAGAGCGAGGCTCATCTCGAGGTTTGCCGAATCATCGAGAAACATGTGGACTACGCCGTCGCCAGTCTCAATCACTGGCACCTTTGACTCCTCGACCACGGTTTTGATCAGGCCGGCACTCCCCCTTGGAATCAATACATCAATAAGCCCCCGCGCCTGCATCATCTGCAGGGCGCCATCGCGACCAAAAGGATCAACGGTCTGAGCGGCTGATGGATTCAAGCCGGCTTCCACTAGGCCCTCTTGCAGTAGTTCAACCAGCACGGCATTACTGTTACTGGCTGCGGATCCGCCCCTTAATACAACGCAGTTCCCGCTTTTAATGGCCAGTGCCGAGATGTCAATCGTCACATTCGGCCGCGCTTCGTATATGACACCAATCACGCCAAATGGAACGCGAATCTGCTGAAGTTTTAGGCCATTAGGCAAGGTCTTACCTGAGACATTTTCGCCGATTGGATCTGGCAGTCCGATAATCTCGCGAATCGCAGCTGCCAAACCGAAAATTCTCGATTCATCGAGCCTCAAGCGATCGATAAGCCCCTCGGCGGTTCCATCCGCCTTAGCCCTCTCCAAATCTAAAAGGTTGGCGCTCATGATTTTTGGCGCATTGCGTTCAAGCAGTTTGGCGATATTTTCTAGGGCAAGATTTTTCTGATCAGTGCTGGCTCCGGCCAAGCTCTTTGTTGCAAGCTTTGCGTTTTGCAAAATCTCGGAAACGGTCATAAAAAAAATCCTAGCTAGCTGGTTCGAAATATGTATGGTTGCAGTCACTATTCGAAAGCTTGGTTACATTATCGGTTTCGGTTAATAACACCGAGATTCCCGCGGCTGTTGCAGTTTTCGCTGCGGCTAGCTTTGTCAGAGCCCCGCCGGTTCCATAACCCGTGGAAGTTCCCGAAACCTCAATGCCGCTAAGGTCTTCTCCAAATTTAACCAAAGCGATGCGCTCGGCGCCGGGTTCTGTTGGGGGCTTGGTGTAGAGCGAATCCACATCACTCAACAAAATCAAAAGGTCGGCTTTAGCCAGAATCGAAACCCTTGCCGCTAATTGATCGTTGTCACCAAATCGAATCTCTTGAGTAGCAACACTGTCGTTTTCGTTAATAATCGGTAAAACGCCAATTTCAATTAATCGCTCAAGAGCCCTTAGGGCATTTGAGCTTGTGACCTCTTCGGTCAGGTTATCCACTGTCAAAAGTAGTTGACCCGGAATCTTGTCATGCCTCGAAAGACTTCTCTCATAGCGACCCATAAGTCTGGCCTGACCGATACTGGCTAGAGCCTGTGACGTCGGCAGGTCTTCGGCTTTAGCTGTCAGGCCAATTAGAGGTGCGGCGGTAGCGATGGCTCCCGATGAAACTAAAATCACTTCCCGATCCAACCCCAAAAGCTCAACGGCAAAATCCACAATCTTGTCTAAATTATGTTCATTGCCACCGGTGATAGAACTTGAGCCCACCTTTATCACAATTCTTTTTGCGCTCAAAACACGCCGATTTGCCAGCATCACACTGAATCTTCGTTGAAGACGCTAGCCTCGCGGACCGCTTCTCGCTCGGCTCGACCACGCGCGCGCTCATCCATCATCTCGTGGTACTTCATTCTGCGCTGCTCGTTGGTTCTGCGAGAATCATCGATGGTGGTGGAGCCATCTACCAGCTCGGCTACAGAGGCCACCAATGGATCCCAGTCGAACACAACACCGTTAGCCTCACCGATAATTACCGTCGAACCGCGCTTGGCGCCTTGCTTATATAGCTGGTCCTCAACGCCAAGTTTTTGCAGGCGCTCCGCCAGATATCCGATCGCATCCTGATTATTAAAAGCGGTCTGGGCAACCCAGCGCTCCGGCTTTGATCCAATAATGCGGAAAACATCTTCGCCGCCAATTTGTTCGTTGCGTATGACGAAGCTCGACTCTTCCTTTTTTTGCGGCAGGAGCGAGATGCGTTTTTGGCTTTCAGGAAGATTGGCCTTGCGCTCCTTGGTCACAATTTCTGCTAACGCGAAATTCAACTCCTTCAAACCCTTGTGGCTTGCCGCGGAAATTATGAACACACGATAACCGCGAGCCTCAAATGATTCTTTTACAAACTCCGCCAACTCCAAAGCGTCTGGGACATCTGCCTTATTTAGAGCAATCATTTGTGGCCGCTTTGTCAAAGGGGTCTGGCCCTCTGGAACCTGGTAGGCATCAAGCTCAGCCAAAATAACATCAAGGTCACTGATTGGGTCTCGGCCCGGATCCATGGTGGCGCAATCAATAACGTGCAACAAAGCACTGCAGCGCTCGACATGCCTCAAAAACTCGAGACCGAGGCCCTTGCCCTGACTCGCGCCCTCGATCAAGCCCGGGACATCGGCAATGGTGTAGCGCATTTGAGCAGCCTGAACCACACCGAGGTTGGGGTGCAAAGTTGTGAAAGGGTAATCGGCAATCTTGGGCTTCGCAGCGCTCATTGCGGCAACTAGAGAGGACTTACCAGCTGATGGAAAGCCGACCAGGGCGACATCCGCGACCGTCTTGAGCTCAAGGACAATGTCGCCGCCCCAGCCCGGGACCCCCAGCAAGTGAAAAGCTGGCGCGATACGTTTTTGATTCGCTAGGGCCGCATTTCCCAACCCACCCTGACCGCCCTCAGCGACCAGAAGCTCCATGCCCGCTTCTTTGAGATCGGCAATCACCTTGCCCTGAGGAGTCTTTACCACAGTACCGATGGGCACCTCTAGAACTAAATCGCCACCACGAGCTCCGTTGCGGAAGTCCCCCGCGCCCGAACCGCCAGAAGGAGCACTCCTGTGGGGGCGGTGGTGGAAGTCAAGCAATGTTGTGGTGTTCGGATCTGTCACTAACGTAATTGAGCCGCCATCGCCGCCATTTGCCCCGTCCGGACCTGCCAGTGGCTTAAACTTCTCCCGCTTTATCGATGTGCAGCCGTCTCCGCCATTACCTGCGGTTAGGTGCAGCGTCACTTGATCTACGAAAGTGACCATTTTTACTCCTTATAAAGAAAAAGGCGGACCCAATGGCCCGCCTTGATCAGTAAAAACTGTTACTGGGTAACGATATTTACAACTCGGCGGCCAGCCTTGGCTCCGAAGGCAACTGCGCCTGCAGCTAGGGCGAATAGTGTGTCGTCCTTGCCTCGGCCAACATTTACACCCGGGTGAAAGTGGGTACCGCGCTGACGAACAATAATCTCACCGGCGCTCACAACCTGACCATCGTGGCGCTTTACACCAAGACGCTGCGCGTTTGAATCGCGGCCGTTGCGAGTGGAGCTAACTCCCTTTTTGGATGCCATTTCTACCTACCTACTTGATCTCGGTGACCTGGACACGGGTCAAGTCCTGGCGGTGGCCCTGCTTTTTCTTGTACCCGGTCTTGTTCTTGTACTTCTGAATAATAATTTTTGGACCGCGAAGCTGCTCAAGCACCTCGGCGACAACCTTCACCTTAGCCAGCGCGCTAGCGTCGGTGGTGATCTTTGCACCGTCGACCAGCAACACGGCTGGAAGCTCGATGGTGCCGGTTGATTGGGCAATGCGGTTCATGGTGACAATAGTGCCAACCTCAACCTTTTCCTGGCGACCGCCAGCACGAACAACTGCGTAAACCACGTGTAAACCTATCTTCTTGGAAGTGTTTTTACCTAAGCACTAAGCCATGGGCAACAGCGTCAAAGTCTAGTAACTAACTAGGCCGCGGTCAACCACAAAACGCGCTATTTTTCCACTGGATCTTGGGATGCGGTGGACTGAACCTGCGAGGTTGCCCTGCGCCTTTTTGGCTTTGGTTTTTCAACCGGCTCTGGAAGTGAATCCAGCACCAAATTTAGAATCTCGGTTTTACCCTCGGGGGCCTTCTCGGCCTCCACTGCAGGAGCTTCCTCATGCTTGGAGGCAGACGCGATTTGGCTAGCCACGAACTTGAAGGCATCAGCTTGTTCCTGGGTGACAACCTTTTTGACTACCTCCGGCTTATCCCTTTTCTTTTGGGTCTTCTGGCGACTGGTATTCTCGGGCATTTTGAATCGCGGCTCATCGTGAACCACGACTCCTCGACCCGCACAGCACTCACAAGATTCGCTGAAGCTCTCTAGCAGACCGACACCGATCTTCTTGCGGGTGATCTGAATAAGTCCTAAGGACGTGACCTCACCAACTTGATTCTTGGTTCGATCGCGACTCAAGCACTCCAGCAACCTGCGACGAACCATCTCCTGATTCGATTCTTGAATCATGTCGATGAAATCGACCACGATTATCCCGCCGACATCTCGCAATCTCAGCTGTCGCACTAGTTCTTCGGCAGCCTCCAGGTTATTTTTAGTGACTGTCTCCTCAAGATTTCCGCCGGAACCAATAAATTTTCCGGTATTCACATCCACCACGGTCATTGCCTCGGTGCGATCAATTACCAAAGAGCCTCCCGATGGCAGGTAGACCTTGCGATCTAGGGCCTTGACAATTTGATCACCGATTCGGTAGTTATCGAAGATATCTTCCTCATTGGAATAGCTTTCTAATCGCTCCACCAATTCTGGGGCCACCGATTCGAGGTAGTCCTTGATGGTTTCCATCGAAGACTCGCCGGAAACCACGAGCTTTTGGAAATCTTCGTTGAAGACATCTCTGATGATCTTTACCAAGAGGTCTGGCTCGCTGTGAAGAGCCAGAGGTGCTTTGCCTTTTTGCACCTTTTGGTTAATGCTCTCCCACTGCGCCTTCAGGCGCTCAACATCGTGAATCAACTGCTCTTCGGAGGCACCTTCGGCAGCGGTTCGGACAATTACTCCCGCGTCCTCTTCAAGAGTGTTCTTCAAAATCTGCTTGAGTCTTTGGCGCTCCCCCTCGGGAAGCTTGCGGGAAATTCCAGACATGTTGCCGCCTGGAACATAAACCAAGAAGCGACCGGGAAGTGAAACTTGAGATGTGAGCCTGGCTCCTTTTTGGCCAATGGGGTCTTTTGTTACCTGGACCAAAACCTGATCGCCAGACTTGAGGGCCAACTCGATTCTTCTTGGTTGGTTTCCAGTCTCAGCCGCCTCCCAGTCCACCTCGCCGGAATACAAAACGGCATTTCTACCACGACCGATGTCCACAAAAGCAGCTTCCATCGAGGGCAAAACATTCTGGACCTTGCCCAAATAGACGTTTCCAATTAGCGAACCGCCCTGGCTCTCGGCGATGTAATGCTCGACCATCATGCCGTCTTCTAGAACTCCAATTTGAACGCGGTCGTCTTTTTCACGGACCACCATTTGGCGATCCACAGATTCGCGACGCGCCAGAAACTCGGATTCAGTGACAGATGACCTGCGACGACCAGAGTCCCTGGAGTCTCGTCTTCTTGAGCGCTTAGCATCCAGTCTGGTAGACCCGGACTCTTTGTCTTTTTCAGACTCACTCTCCGGCTTGGCTTTCTCACGGACCGGCTTCTCTCGCACGGGCCGCTCTCGCTCAGGCCGCTCACGCTCAGGCCGCTCACGCTCAGGCCGCTCACGCTCAGGCCGCTCACGAGTTGACTGTTGGGGTGCCCTAGATACCTCATCGACTTCCAGCAGCCCGCTTCTAGGGTTGACCTTCGGAGTTGGGAGATCTGGTGCCTGAAATAAAAGTTGCATTGCCAGCGGTTTTACTGGCTCTGGTGTTTTCTTAGCCACTTGTGCCTTCACGGCTCCTCGGTCCACAACCCGGGGGCCTATTGTCGTGATTCAAGCCGCAACCTGAATCGAATTCTTTACTTGACGGCATCTATGCCCGAAAAATCTTTTGACGCGAATGTGGTCGCATCTTCCTAAAGTATGCCACGGTCGTTACCAAAATGCGATAATTCTCAGATGGTGTTTCCTTTTGCCCTAATCGGCTTTGGCATTCTTGGCTGGATTGCTAGCTTCGGGCTGACTCTAGAACGACTAAAAGTGGCCGCTGACCCGAGTGCTTCGACCTCGTGCGACATCTCGCCATTTATAAGCTGTAAATCAGTCATGCTCAGCGAACAAGCGGCACTCCTGGGCTTTCCAAACCCCCTGATTGGCATTGCTGCATTTGCGGTTCCAGTTGTTGTTGGTTTTGGGATTCTTGCTGGCGCAAAATACAAGGGGTGGTTCTGGAACGGCTTGCTATTGGGCCACCTATTAGCCCTTGGCTTTGTGATTTGGCTATTCACCCAAAGCGCTTATGTAATCGGCGCACTTTGCATCTACTGCATGGTTGCTTGGACTGCGACCATCCCATTATTTTGGTCGATCCTCGGCTTTAACCTCAGTCAAGGTTTTTTGGGCCAGAAATTTATGCGGCTTGGAAAGGTCATCTTCGAGTGGGCCTGGGTAATAACAATCCTGAGCTATCTAGTGATAGCCACCTTGGCAGTAATCCAGTTCTGGGAATTCTGGCCGACGCTTTTCTAAAAAGACCCTAGAACCACAATTCAAGCTCACGCTGAGCAGACTCAATTGAATCAGACCCGTGCACCAGGTTTTGAACCACTTTGGTTCCCCAGTCTCGACCAAGGTCGCCGCGGATAGTCCCTGGGGCCGCCATAGTTGGCTCGGTGCTTCCTGCGAGCGACCTAAAGCCCTCAATCACTCGGTGTCCCTCAAGCTCGATCGCAACAATCTCCCCGGAAAGCATGAACTCCAGAAGTGGTTCGTAGAATGACTTACCGTCATGCTCGGCATAGTGCTCGCCCAGGAGCTCCCGGGTCGGAGTAACTTTTTTTAGCCTGGAAACCGAATAGCCTTTTGACTCACAGCGCAGGATGATCTGACCAATGAGGTTTCTGCGCACGGCATCGGGCTTCAATAGAACTAGAGTTTTCTCAGTCATTATTTTCCTCTTCTTTTTTCTTCAAATAGGCCTCGCGTCCGCGATCAATGGTTGATCCAGCAACCAAGGCCCAAATCCATAAGCCCACCAGCGCCGCTCCGATAATGAACATTCCCCAAAGGTAAAACCCGCTGAACAGGATTCCGGCCTGAAGCACCGAACCTACCCAGTAACCAAAAGGCTTAGACAAAATCCCCGGGGTCAGAATGCACAAGATTGCCCAGCTGAGACCAATCGCCCATATCCACTCAACAGCTGGAAGCGAGTCTGATGCGTCGGCACTTTTCAGACCAAAAGCGGCCAAAGTTGCAAAGAAAACCACAAAAGATTCAAAACCCAGCACTATCGAGGCTAGGGTCCGCTTGGAAGATCTAGCTTTCTTCATCTTCAACATCCTCTCTCAATTCACCGAGAATTTCTCCAATGAGGTAAAGCGACCCCGTCACAAATAATGCCGCTTCGTTTTGGCCGGCAAGGGCAAGAGCCTTTAAGTAGGCAGCTTTGGGGTCATCAATTATTAGCACTACATTACCGCCTTGCTCGGTCAACTCCTGAGCAAACTCTTTAGCCTTTAGGCCCCTTACTCCCGGGGCTGTAGTGACCACAATTTCATCGAACATTCCAGCAAATTCATAAGCGGTGGCAGGGATGTCCTTATCCGCCAGGATTCCAATCAAACCGACAGTTTTAGGGGCCGCAAACTGCCACTGGATAGCCCTTGCGAGCGACCTAGCGCCGGCCGGGTTATGAGCGCCATCCAGAATCACAAGCGGCTCTTTGGAGACTACGTGAAGCCTCCCGGGGCTAACCGTGTCGGCAAGCGCCGCCCGCAACACCTCATCGGCAATCGCCCTGGTGCCCTCGCCCAGAAAAAGCTCCACCGCAATGATCGCGGTTGCCGCGTTATGGGCCTGGTGCTCCCCCATGATTGGCATCCACACCAATGGGTAGTTTCCAGCAATTCCCTCAACCGAAAATCTGACCCCATAACCATCGGGCGTTATGTCGCTGATAAAGAAGTCTCTTCCGGCAAATTTGACACCGTGCTCGGCCTGGCTATCGATTATTTGAGCGACGCTCTCCTGCTGGATGGATGAAACCACAAGTGATTTAGGCTTGATAATGCCCGCCTTGGTTTGAGCTATTTCTTCTACTGTGTCACCGAGGCTCTTGGTGTGGTCTAAGTCGATATCGGTAAACACAGCAACATCTGCGTCCGCCACATTCGTCGAATCCCACTCGCCACCCATGCCAACCTCTAAGACCAGAACATCTATCGGGGCATCCGAAAACAGCTGGAAAGCCAGCGCCGATAGCGCCTCAAAAAAGGTGAGCCTAGGCTCTCCCTCGGCAACCAACTGCGCGTCTACTAACTCAATTAGATCAATGTTTTCCTCGTAGCAAGCTATGAACTCTTCATCAGTCACCGGCTCACCACTGAGCACGATTCGCTCACTGAAACTCATCAGGTGCGGGCTGGTAAGCCTGCCGGTGCGCAAGCCGTGCTCCAACAAGATGCGCTCAATCAGTCTTGCAGTTGAGGTTTTTCCGTTTGTGCCGGTGACGTGAATAATCCCGTAGTTGCGCTGCGGATCCCCCATCAGCTCGACCGCTCGCTTAGTTGGCTCCAGCCTTGGCCTTACCTGGTGCTCGGGTTGCCTAGCGTAGAGCTCCTGCAGCACCTCGGCCATCCGTGCCGAAGAATCCTGAGCGTTCAATTTTTTTCCAGTTCAATAGCAATTCCAAAGCCCTCGCCCACGGTCAAGTGGGCACTCACGCTTCCCACTCTTAGCTCAAACTTGGTAGCGAGCGTCTCGGTGGCGATGAACTCTCTGTGCTCGGTGAAAGCTGCGATGGTCTCCTGATCCGAAGTCAGTGTCAAGAAAATGCGGTCCGAAACCTCTAGACCGGCATCTTTTCTCGCCTGCTGAATCAAGCGAACCGCATCACGCGCGATTCCCTCTTTTTCGAGCTCGGGGGTAATCACCGTGTTCAACAAAACGAAGCCCGAGTCGGTGACCCCAACTCGCTGCAGCTCGGAATCACCGGCGGCAACCATAGTGATCTCATACTCTCCCTCCAGCAACACCGTTCCATCGACCTCAACCTCCCCGGCAATCAACTTCCAGTTACCGGCCTTGGACGCTTTGATAATGCGCTGGACATCGCCTCCAACTCTTGGTCCAAGGGTTCTTGCGTTGACGCTAAGGGACTTAGTCAATCCAAACTCACTGGCCACTTGCTCAGTAGCTTCCACAACTCGGATGTTCTTCACATTGAGCTCATCGGCAATCAAATCGGCATAAGCACCGAGTGTCTTTGAGTTTTCAGCTGCAATAACCAGTTCCTGAAGCGGCAACCGAACCCTGAGTCCAGCAGCTTTTCGAAGCGAGAGTGCAACCGAGGCCGCCTCACGAATCGTGTCCATGTCTTCGACTAATTGATCGTCTGCCTTGAATTCCGCAGCTTCTGGCCACATCTCAAGGTGCACGCTGCGGCCTCCGGTAATCCCGCGCCACATCTCCTCGCTAGCCAGCGGCAGTAAAGGAGCCGTGACTCGAAGAGTTGCCTCCAAGACGGTGTAAAGAGTGTCAAAAGCATCTTTATCTCCCGCCCAAAATCGGTCTCTAGATCTTCGAATGTACCAATTGGTTAGCACCTCAGCGAACTCTCTGACCCGGGCACTGGCCGAATAGCTATCAAACTGATCAAGGTCATTTGTGACCTGCAAAATCAGCTGATTGGTCTTGGCTAAGATATAGCGATCCAATAGCTGTGGGGAACTTTGAGAGGGACTCGCCTCGTAGTTTGCCGCATTGGCGTAAAGCGCGAAAAAGTAATAGCTATTCCAGATGGGAAGAAGTGCCTGACGGACGCCCTCGCGAATCCCCTGCTCGGTCACCGTCAGGTTTCCGCCGCGCAAAATTGGTGAAGACATCAAAAACCAACGCATAGCGTCTGAACCATCTCGGTCAAACACCTCATTCACATCGGGGTAATTGCGTAATGATTTCGACATTTTCTGCCCGTCATTACCCAACACAATGCCGTGACTAATCGCGTTTTTGAAAGCGGGTCTGTCGAATAAGGCGGTTGACAAAACGTGAAGGGTGTAAAACCAACCTCGGGTTTGGCCGCTGTACTCCACGATGAAATCTCCCGGATTATGAGACTCAAACCAATCCTGATTTTCAAATGGATAGTGAACCTGGGCGAATGGCATCGAGCCGGATTCAAACCAACAATCCAAAACCTCGGGAACCCTACGCATCATAGATTTGCCCGTCGGGTCATCCGGGTTGGGCCTTACCAAATCATCAATTACCGGGCGATGGAAGTCGCTCGGACGGACCCCAAAATCTGCCTCTAGTTCATCGAGCGAACCGTAGACATCCAGCCTGGGGTAATTTGGGTCATCGGATTTCCAGACCGGGATTGGGGCGCCCCAGAACCTGTTTCTCGAAATTGCCCAATCGCGGACATTTTCCAACCACTTGCCAAAGCTGCCGTGTTTAGTGTGCTCGGGAACCCAGTTGATGTCCTCATTCAGTTCTAACATTCGATCGCGCAACTTTGTCGTCTCGACAAACCAAGAAGAGACCGCCTTATAAATTAGCGGGCTCTTGCAGCGATAGCAGTGGGGGTAGCTGTGTTCATAAGAAGCCTGCCGCAGAAGACGCCCAAAAACCTTCAGGTCCTTGGTAATTTCTTTATTTGCGTCAAACACGTGTTGGCCTTGGTAGGGGCCGACAACGCTGAGAAATTCACCGCGCTCATTGATTGAAACATAAGTTGGGATACCGGCCAATTGGCAAAGGTTTTGATCATCTTCACCATAGGCCGGGGCCTGATGCACGATGCCGGTTCCATCGGTATCGGCAACGTAATCTCCAACTAGCACCTGCCAAGCATTTTGGACGTCAAATACCTCGGTATCAGCGTAAAAATCAAAGATCCGCTTGTATTTTAAGCCCAAAAGATCCGCTCCAAGGTAGCGCGCTTCGATCGCAGCAATTGCATCTTCCGGCGAGTCATAACCTAAATCTTTCGCGTAATTACCCAGTAGCTTGCTGGCGATCATTATCTTTCCACCTGAAAGATTCTGGCCGCGATCTTGAACCACTGCGTATTCGATCTTGGGCCCAACCGCCAGGGCGAAGTTAGTCGGCAGGGTCCAAGGAGTTGTGGTCCAGGCCAAAAGCTCGACGCCATCAAGCGGATTACCAGGTGCAATTATGGGGAACGAGACCGTTACCGACTGGTCTTGCCGAGGTTTGTAGACGTCTTCATCCATGCGCAATTCGTGATTTGACAGCGGTGTTTCGCAACGCCAGCAGTAAGCCAAAACTTTGAAGCCCTCGTAAATCAGACCTTTTTTGTGAAGCTCCTTGAAGGCCCAGAGCACACTTTCAGTGTAATCCTGGTCAAGAGTCTTGTAATCGTTGTCAAAATCAACCCAGCGAGCCTGGCGCGTGACGTAGGAACGCCAGTCCTCGGTGTACTTCAGGACCGAGGTTTTACAAAACTCATTGAATTTGCCGACCCCAAATTTCTCAATCTCGGGCCTGCCGGAAATGCCCAGTAAGCGCTCGGCCTCAACCTCGGCTGGCAAACCATGAGTATCCCAACCGAATCTGCGCTCCACGCGAAGCCCTCGCATTGTTTGGTAGCGAGGAACTAAGTCTTTTGCGTAACCAGTGAGTAGATGACCGTAGTGCGGCAGTCCATTCGCAAAGGGCGGACCATCATAAAAGACGAACTCTGGAGCCTCCTCGGCTAGCCTCTGATCAATCGAGGCCTGGAAGGTGCCGTCTTTATCCCAATAATCCAGGACCTCTATTTCGAGGTTGGGAAACGAAGGAGAGGCGACTGGATTGTCGCTGAGGGGCTTGTGCTTTGGATACATCACGACTTTCGGAAATGTTGAGGTAAGAACAATGTTAATCTAGTTCGGTTGTCTACCGGAAAGTTCGCCAAAGTGAATGAATCTAATCCTGCGCCGCTAAGGCCCGCCGTTATCCCCGAAAAAGCCACGGTAGACGGCCTCGAGGCCAAGTGGGCACCGGTTTGGGAGCAAAATAAGGTTCACTCATTTGACGAATCGGCAGCAAAGTCAAACGTCTTTTCTATCGACACTCCTCCTCCGACGGCGTCTGGATCACTTCACGTTGGTCACGTTTTTTCTTATACCCACACCGATGTGATCGCTCGCTACCAAAGAATGTGCGGCAAGGATGTCTTTTATCCGATGGGCTGGGATGACAATGGACTGCCTACCGAACGCCGAGTGCAGAATTATTACGGAGTGCGCTGCGACCCCACATTGCCATATCAGTTTGATTTTTCCCCACCGCAAGTTGGTGGCGACAATAAATCTTCAAAAGCTGCCGACCAACTACCAATTTCGAGGCGCAACTTTATCGAGCTCTGCGAAGCTCTCACCGAAGAAGATGAGAAAACCTTTGAAAATCTCTGGCGCGACCTGGGGCTATCAGTTGACTGGGCACAGAGCTACCGAACCATATCTAAAGAGTCCCAAAGGATCTCTCAGCAGGCCTTTCTAAATAACCTTTCAAGGGGCGAAGCTTACATGGCCATGGCTCCAACGCTGTGGGATGTCACTTTCCGGACCGCAGTCGCTCAAGCGGAACTTGAGGACAGAGAGATGCCGGGGGCTTATCACCGAGTGGGCTTCGAGGGTCCCGAGGGCACTATCTACATCGAGACCACCAGGCCCGAGCTAATCCCAGCCTGCGTCGCGCTAGTTGCCAACCCGGATGATGAACGATACGCCCACCTATTTGGCAAAACAGCGAAAACCCCACTGTTCGGGGTAGAGGTTCCGATCCTTGCCCATCGCCTCGCCCAAAAGGACAAGGGTTCAGGAATTGCAATGATTTGCACCTTTGGAGACGTGACCGATGTCATCTGGTGGCGCGAGCTGAACCTTCCAACCCGCGCAATCCTTGGCTGGGATGGCAGAATCCTCAGCGAAGCACCCGAGGAAATTTCAAACTCGAAAAACCCAGAGCTATTTCAAGAGATCGCGGGGAAAACCGTATTCAGCGCCAAGGACATCATCGTCAAAGCGCTGATTGAATCAGGCGAGATGATCGGCGAACCGAAGCCAATAACCCATCCGGTGAAATTCTTTGAAAAAGGCGATAAGCCGCTCGAAATTGTTTCCACCAGGCAGTGGTACTTAAAAAACGGCGGTAAGGATCAAGGCCTTTCTCAAAAGCTCTTAGATCACGGAAAAGAACTTAACTTTCACCCGAAATTTATGCGGGTGCGGCTAGAAGACTGGATTAATGGTCTAAACGGAGACTGGCTGGTATCACGCCAGAGGTTTTTCGGTGTCCCAATTCCAATCTGGTACCCATTAGATCAAGATGGCAACCCTGATTATCAGAACCCCATCGCTCCAAATTCTGAGTCACTCCCTGTCGACCCTTCATCTGAAACCCCGGTGGGCTATCAGGAGTCGCAGCGCGGTCAGGCCATGGGTTTCATTGGCGAATTGGATATTCTCGACACCTGGGCAACCTCATCGCTCACCCCCCAACTTGCTGGCGGCTGGCTAACAAAACCAGAGCTTTTTGAAAAAGTCTTCCCGTTTGATGTTCGTCCGCAAGGACAAGACATTATTCGAACTTGGCTCTTCTCAACACTTTTGAGAAGCGAGTTGGAGCATGGCGAATTGCCCTGGAAAAACGCTGCCATTTCGGGCTGGATACTAGATCCAGACCGGAAGAAGATGTCAAAGTCCAAAGGCAACGTTGTGGTTCCGAATGAAATCTTAGAAACCCACGGTTCCGACGCCGTGCGCTACTGGGCCACTTCGGCTCGGCTCGGTACGGATGCCGCCTTTGATGAGGGCCAGATGAAAATCGGTCGCAGACTAGCGACCAAGTTGCTCAACGCCGCCCGCTTCGCGCTGAGCTTCGAACTACCCAGTGGGGTTTCTGAAATCACCGAGCCAATCGACCAAGCAATGCTCGCAGGGCTTCAAGAAGTCGTTGTGGGGGCCACTAAGGCATTGGAAAACTTCGACCACACCAAAGCGCTCGAATTGACCGAATCCTTTTTCTGGTCCTTCACCGACGACTATATGGAGTTAGTCAAAGAGCGAGTCTGGGCCAATGGCGAATTCTCAGCTCAAGAGACTGGCTCCGGAGTGATTGCTCTTCGCGAAGCGCTGAGCGTTTTAGTTCGGCTATTTTCCCCAGTCATTCCTTTTGCGGCAGAGGAAGTCTGGAGCTGGTGGCAAGAGGGGTCTGTCCACCTGTCCCCCTGGCCTTCGAATGAACTCATCGGCTACAGCGACGACTCTTTGCTAAAGCCCGCGGCAGCTGCACTTATTTTGATTCGAAAGGCCAAATCCGATGCCAAGTTGTCGATGAAGGCCGAAATCAGAACCGTCAAGCTTTCTGGTCCAAGAGTAGAAATAGACAAGTTGGCTAAGGACCTCAGGGCTGCCGGCAAAATACATGAGCTCATACTGATAGAAGCACCTGAAATCTCACTTAGTGATTTGGAGTTTGTGCTCGAGGGATAGTCTGTTGGTATGACTAATCCGCTGCTATCAAAAAGCACCCTCGAATTCGAACTTCCAGATTTTCAGAGCCTCAAAGACGAGCACTACATGCCAGCTTTCGAACATGCGGTTACTGAGCACAACCGAGAGATTTCAAGCATCCTAAACACGCTCGACGTCAGCTTTGACAACACGATCGTTGCGCTGGAAAAAGCGGGAGACTTACTCAATAGCATGCTAATGGTTTTTTATAATCGAAGCGCTTCTGACACTAACGACCAAATTCAAAACCTAGAAGCAGAAATCGGACCAAGACTCGCCGCTCACACAGACTCAATCACGCTGAACCCCGACCTATTCGCGCGGCTACAAATTCTTGAAGGAATGAGAGATAAGGGTCACCTCGAACTGGATCAGCAAAGCGACTGGCTGCTAACAAAGTACCTCAAGGATTTCCGATTCGCAGGAGCAGATTTAGAGGAAGAAGAAAGGACCCGAGTCAGTCAAATCAACGAGCGACTTAGCTCGCTCGAGGCCGAATTCGACAAGCGCCTCCTCGCAGACACGAACGATCTTGCAGTTAATCTGGAATCGGAGGAGCAACTTGGAGGCCTATCCAAAGCTGAATTGGCGTCCTTGAAACAAGCAGCTTCAGACCGAAATCAAACTGGGTACACCATTCCACTGTTGAACTATTCAGGCCACCCACTACTTGCGAACTTAGAAGATCGCCCACTGCGCCAGGAGCTAATGCAACGAGCGCTTTCACGTGGCTCGAGGGGCAATGCCAACGACACCTCAGGGCTAGTAAGGGAGCTTCTAGACCTGCGGCGCGAAAAAGCCGCATTATTCGGCTACGAAGACTTCGCGCAGTACGTCACCTCTCAGCAGACCGCACAAACTCCGAAGCGAATCCACGAGGTCCTTCGCGGAATCGCACCTGCCGCCCGAAGAAACGCTGAGACAGAAGCCGCGACGCTTCAGATGCTCTTGCAAGATGAAATTCCGAACGCCCACCTTGAACCCTGGGACTGGGATCGATTCACCGAACAAGTGCGAGAGAATCGCTTCTCAATCGATACTTCTGTGCTGAAGCCTTATTTTGAACTCTGGCGTGTCCTGGAAGATGGGGTCTTCTTCGCGGCCGGAAAACTTTACGGCCTCGAGTTTCAAAGGCGCGAGGATCTCCACGCTTACCACGCCGAAGCTCGGATTTACCAGGTAAATAATGAGGACGGTTCGGCTTGCGGACTCTATATCTTTGACCCTTATGCCAGAACTTCAAAGCGCGGTGGGGCATGGATGAATAACCTGGTTGACCAGTCGACCTTGCTTGAAAAAATGCCCGTGGTTGTGAATAACATGAATATTCCAAAGCCCGCCGCAGGTGACGCAGCTCTTATGACCTTCGATGAGGTTTCAACTCTGTTTCACGAGTTCGGCCATGCTTTGCATGGGCTCTTGTCAAAAGTTAGGTACCCGAGATTCTCCGGCACCAATGTCGAGCGGGACTTCGTAGAATTTCCATCCCAAGTTAATGAGATGTGGATGCTATGGCCGGAGGTCTTGGAAAACTATGCCGTGCACTTTGAAACTGGCGAGAAGTTATCGCTTGAATGGGTTGACAAACTAAGCGCGGCCGAAGGGTTCAATCAGGGTTTCGAGACTACTCACTACCTTCAGGCCGCGATCCTTGATTTAGCTCTTCACCAAGCCCAAGAGACGCCAGAAGATATCGAGGCCTTTGAGGCAAAGGCGATCAAGGAATACGGACTAGATTTCAAAGCCGTCCCCACTAGGTATCGACCAAATTACTTTGCCCACATCTTTGCGGGCGGCTATGCCGCCGGCTATTACGGGTATATCTGGAGTGAAATTCTGGATGCCGACACTGTGGAGTGGTTCAAAGAACACGGTGGCCTAACTCGAGAAAATGGCAAGCGCTTCTCGGAGTACTTGCTATCAAGGGGTGGCTCAAAGGACTCCATGGAGTTGGTGGCCGAATTTCTAGGAAGATCCCCGAAGATTGGTCCGCTGCTAAGCCGAAGAGGTTTGAACTAACGCTTTTTTGTGAACAGCCAAATCAGGACACCGACAACAAGGGCCCAAAAGGCTCCCCCGATGCCCAGCACGGTAATCCCAGCTGCCCCAATGATGAAGGTTGCAACTCCCGCCAAGCGCAAGCCGTCTTCGCTTACCGCCGTTCTGAGCGATCCGGCAAAGGTGTTCAATAAAGCCAAGCCGGCTAGAGAGAGTAAAAGCTCTCTTGGAACCGCAAGCACGAATGCCGCGAAGGGCGCCGCGAATACTCCAAACAGAATGTAGACCACACCGCCGAAACTCGCGGCTATCCAGCGCCGGCTCGGGTCCTTGGCGGCGTGTTCATCGGCGTTGAGAGCCGCAGTAATTGCCGCTAGGTTCAAGCCAAAGCCCCCGAAGAAACTAGTGAGCGCGGAGCCTAAACCGGTTGCTCTAAAAACTTTTCCAGACGGAATTTGGTAACCCAAACCGCTCATAATGGCCAACCCCGGCAGGTTCTGAGAAGCCATTGTTATGAGGTAAAGCGGCACACCAATGGCCAAAATAATTGCCACATCAAAAACCGGACCTACGAATGAAAACTCAGGCAGAAAACTGCCCTGAGAGATGTCGTTCACCTCAGGACTCAATGCAATCAGCACAAAGCCCAGTGCTATTGAAACTGGTGATGCCCAGATTGGTATGAATCTATTGAGTAGCAGCCAAAGAATTACCGGTGGCAGAATCAAAAGCGGGTAGTCAACTCCGGCATGAACTGTCGCAACCACAAAGGGGAAGATCACACCGGCCAGCATCGCCGCGGATATTTGTGGCGGAATTTTAGCCACCAGCTTCCCCAGCGCCGGCCACAAGCCAGTTAGCAAAATAAGAAGACTGGACACCAGGAAGGCGCCAACTGCTTTATCGAAAGTTAGCCCAAGAATCTGAGAGCTCGCTAAAAAGGCCGCTCCGGGTGTTGACCAAACCACACTGATTGGCATTTTGAGCCAAACACTCAGCCCGATCGACAAGACCCCGTATCCAAAAAGCATCACCGCCAACGCGGTCGCGGTTTGGGATGAGCTCGCACCCATTGCCGTCAGTCCGGCAATTGCAATACCAAAGGTGGCGATTGAGCCGGTGGTGGAAGCAACGGTGCCTGCTAAATAGGGGGCAAGTTTTTGGGAGGAAGGTTTGATTTTCTTGCCTAGGCAGTCTTGTCTTTGAGCTGCTCTACTAGAGGCAATACCTCAGGCAGCACTTTATTGATCACGATGTCGGCGGTGATCACAACCCGCCCCTGCTCTTCGGATCCGGGAAGCTCAAACATTACTGGACCGAGAATTTCCTCAAGGATGGCCCTCAAGCCCCTGGCACCGGTTTCACGCTCGAGTGCTTGATCGGCAATGAGGGCAATTGCCTCAGGTGTGAACTCCAACTCAAAGCCATCAATCTCAAACATTCTTTGATACTGCTTGATTAGAGCGTTCTTGGGCTCGGTCAAAATCGCTATCAGGGAGGGCTTATCGAGTTGCTCCACTGTGGCTACAACTGGAAGTCGACCGATGAACTCTGGAATTAGGCCGAATTTCCGCAAATCCTCTGGCAATACCTGCCTGAAAATATCGTTCGAATCAGTTTTTTCCTTCAGCGGTGACCCGAAGCCAATCCCTTTTTTGCCGGTTCGCTCTCCCACGATGGACTCGAGGCCCGCGAAAGCACCGGCCACAATGAATAGAACATTGGTCGTATCGATCTGAATGAAATCTTGCTGAGGGTGCTTGCGTCCACCCTGGGGAGGCACCGAAGCGATGGTGCCCTCGAGAATCTTCAAAAGGGCTTGTTGGACACCTTCTCCAGAGACATCCCTTGTAATCGAAGGGTTCTCGGACTTGCGTGAAATCTTGTCGATCTCGTCTATGTATATGATTCCACTCTCGGCTCGTTTGGGGTCATAATCGGCAGCCTGCAAAAGCTTCAACAAGATGTTCTCAACATCTTCGCCTACGTATCCAGCCTCGGTGAGTGCCGTGGCGTCGGCAACGGCGAATGGCACATTCAATCGTTTAGCCAGGGTCTGGGCCAAGTAGGTCTTGCCGCAGCCGGTTGGCCCGATCATCAGGATATTCGACTTTGCGATTTCAATATCGTCGTGACTCTTACCCTTTTTTGTGAGAGTTCCCGCCGCCCTGGTTCGCTTGTAATGGTTATAGACCGCAACCGCCAGCTGCTTTTTCGCAGAATCTTGGCCTATCACGTATTCGTCCAAGAATGCTTTTATCTCCTTGGGGTTGGGCAGCTCGATTGATTCGATCGGTTCGGCCGCACTGGAGCCAAGCTCTTCTTCGATAATCTCGTTGCATAACTCGATGCACTCATCACAAATATAGACCGTCGGTCCGGCGATTAGCTTGCGCACCTGCTTTTGACTTTTGCCACAGAAGTTGCACTTGAGAAGGTCGCTGGTTTCGCTCAAAGTCATCTTCAAAGCCTATAGTCCAAAGTAGGGAAATTAGATGTTCCCTGCCGCTTTAGTGGCTTTTGCGTGAAGCCAAGACTTGATCGATAAGGCCGTACTCCAGAGCCTCTTGCGAAGTCAGGATTTTATCTCTATCGATGTCCTTCGAAACCTGGGCTTCATCGCGACCAGTGTGTTTGGCCAGTGTGAACTCCAGCCATTCGCGCATCCGCATAATTTCTCGAGCCTGAATCTCGATGTCCGAAGCTTGCCCCTGGCCCCCTCCACCGGAAGATGGCTGATGAATCAGCAACCTTGCGTTTGGAAGCGCTAAGCGCTTACCGGGAGCACCGGCAGCTAGCAAAACAGCGGCTGCAGAAGCTGCTTGACCCAAGCAGACGGTCTGAATCTGAGGCTTTATGTACTCCATGGTGTCATAAATAGCAGTCAAGGCCGTAAACGAACCACCTGGAGAGTTGATGTACAAAGTGATGTCGCGGTCCGGGTCCTGAGACTCAAGCACCAATAGCTGCGCCATAATGTCATCGGCCGAAGCGTCATCTACCTGAACACCCAAAAACACGATGCGATCTTCAAATAATTTGGTGTAAGGGTTGTGGCGCTTGATGCCGTAGGAGGTGCGCTCTTCAAACTCAGGGAGAATATAGCGGGCTTGGGGCATTGATTCTGGATTAAAGCTTGTCATGATTAGGCCTTTCCTACACCGGTTGAACGGCTTGCATACTCTTGAATCTGATCGATAAAGCCATACTCCAACGCTTCCTGAGCGGTGAACCAGCGGTCGCGGTCACCATCGAGCATGACCTCCTCCACAGTTTTGCCGGTCTGGTCAGCGGTAATCGCTGCCAGCTGGCGCTTCATGGACATAATTAGTTCGGCTTGAGTTTGAATGTCGGCAGCGGTTCCACCGAAGCCACCTGAGGGCTGGTGAAGCAACACGCGAGTGTTTGGGGTTGCGTAGCGCTTGCCCTTGGCACCTGATGACAACAAGAACTGCCCCATCGATGCACACATCCCGATACCTACCGTGACTATGTCATTGGGGACGTACTGCATGGTGTCGTAGATCGCCATACCGGCAGTAATCGAACCGCCTGGGGAGTTGATGTATAAAAAGATGTCCTTTTCGGCATCCTCGGCGGCAAGTAAAAGAATCTTTGCGCAAATTTCATTCGCGTTGGTATCTCTTACTTCGCTGCCCAGCCAGACAATGCGATCTTTCAAAAGGCGATCGAATACGCCATTTAATTCCATGGGTGTGTTTGCCATTTAGAGCTACTCCTTAGCTATCTAAAGATAAACGATAGCTACCGATTGGCCAGTTGGACCCGCTTGTTCGCCTAAGGCGTTAGACGGTTACTGAAACCTTGGCGCCCTTGGAGTCTGAAATTTCAGCAAGACCCACCAGTACATCCACTGCCTTGCGGCGCGATAGCTCTTCCACAAAGGACGGAACTTGCCCGGCGTTTGCAACCTGCTTGATGAAATCGTTTGGCTCCATGTTGTAGTTTCGAGAAGCGAAAGCTAGGTACTCGATTAGCTCTTGGTCCTCTACCTTGACTTCTTCAGCCTCGGCAACTGCATCCAAAAGAATCTGAACCTGGTAGTTCTTCTCAGTCTCCTCGGTCACCTCTTTGCGGTGGACATCGTCTTTTTCACGACCCTCCCCAGCTAAGTGATTCTCAACCTCGCGACTAATTGTCTCCTGGGATAGTGGAATCTTCGCTTTGAGCAAAAGTTCGTCAACGATTAGATCGCGAGCCTGCAGGATTTGCTTCTGCACCATGCTCTTTTCGATGCCGGCCTCGATGTCGGCTTTTAGCTCTGCCAGTGTGTCAAACTCACTGGCCAACTGCGCAAAATCGTCATCAGCCTTTGGCAGCTCGCGCTCCTGAACAGCTGTCAGAGTCAGTGTGACCTCGGCTTCTTTACCGGCCTCGTCACCGCCAACCAGCTTGGAGCGGAAGGTCGTGGTCTCGCCGGCGGTAAGTGTGTCTAATGCCTCATCGATACCATCCAAAAGCTGACCGGAACCAATTTCGTAAGAGATGTCCTTCACGTTATCGATCTGCTTGCCCTCGATTTGGGCTGCTAGATCGATTGTGGTGAAATCGCCCATTTTTGCTGGGCGGTCAACATCTACCAGAGTGCCAAAGCGAGCGCGCAGCGCATCCAGCTCGGTCTCGATGTCCATCTTGGCCACCTTTACGGTGTCGACCTTGATTTTCATCCCTTTATATTCTGGCAGCTTGAACTCGGGGCGCACCTCAACCTCTAGCTCGATGATCAAAACCTTGTCTGGTTCGCTGGCACTCGGTGCACTTTTTACCTCTGCCTGCGGTGTGCTCAGCGGGCGAAGCTTCTCAGATTGGATTGCTTCGCGGTAGAAGCTGTCCATCCCATCGTTGATCGCCTGAGCCAATATGGAGTCCTTGCCAACCCGCTGATCCAGGATCTTGGCCGGAACATTTCCCTTACGAAATCCAGGAATGTTCACCTGCGAGGAGATCGTTTTATAAGCGGCGTCCAAGGCGGGCTTGAAGGTTGCCTGATCCACCTCAATGGTGAGCTTGACGCGTGTTGGGTTTAGCTTTTCTACAGTGGTTTTCAACTACTTCTCCAAGAGATTGACGGACTCGATCGACCAAATGGTCGGGATGACAGGATTTGAACCTGCGACCCTCTGTTCCCAAAACAGATGCGCTACCAAGCTGCGCTACATCCCGGATCCGATCTGCACTTCCGAGCAGAACTCTGAAACTCTACCCCATACAATGGTGTTACACCTAACGGTGATTCGCGAGTGTAGCTCAATGGTAGAGCCTCAGTTTTCCAAACTGATGGTGCGGGTTCGATTCCCGTCACTCGCTCCAATTATTTTTGGCATCTTGCGCACCAGTAAAGCTTTCTAGCCTGCATTAGCCCAATACTTACGGGTCCGAAACACAGCCGACATTCAAGCCCCTCACGCTTATAAACCTGGTAACGCTCGAACCTAGGTACCTTCGCACTGAGGTAACCGTCACGAGTGAGCATCAACCCTGTTTTTACGCCGAGCGCCATCAAAACCACTGCGTCATTCCAGATGCCAACCAAAACCTCTTGTGGAACCGACTTGCCCTTGGTGAAGGGGCTTAGTCCAGCTCGGAACAAAAGCTCCGCCCGATAAACATTGCCGATGCCAGCAATTACGCTCTGATCCATCAGCAATTGCCCGATGGCTGAATTGCTCCTGGAGACTCGCTCTAAAAATCGAGCTAGCTGCTTCAAATCTCCATCGGGCCAAAGTGGATCCGGGCCCAATCGGTCGTACACCGCTTGCACACCCGCCTGATCAATCAACTCGCAAATGGTTGGGCCACGCAAGTCAGCGATCAAGCCCTCAGTCTGGAAACGGGCTCTTACTTGGCCTACCGGCTCTTTTTCAAGTTTGGAAAAACTCCACTTGCCAAATATCCCGAGGTGTATTCGGATTGTTCCCGATTCAAAATGCAGAAACATTTGCTTACCAAGCGCGTTAGCCTCAATCAGCTCTTGACCCGAAATAAGAGTTGAATCAACGAATCTGCCCTGCGGGCTTGTGATTTTTATTGGCGAATTCTTGAAGTCTTTATTAAATCGATTTGCTATCCGCCGAACACTGTGACCCTCGGGCATTTATTAGTAACTAACCAAACCGGTTTGTTCAAACAGCGAGATTTTATCGATTCGGCGCACGTGACGCTCTTCATCAGAAAAACCCGCCGCGATAAAAATCTTCACCAACTCAAGCACCTCGGCCTGAGAGTGTTGCCTTGCCCCCAAGGCGCAGACATTGGCATCGTTATGATCCCTAGCCAAAGCCGCGGTCTCCGGATTCCAAATTAGAGCCGCCCGAACCCCGGCGACTTTATTTGCAGCAATCTGCTCGCCGTTTCCGCTACCACCAAGCACAATACCTAGGGCCTCAATACCCTTGAGTTGATCACCAACCACCCCTTGAGCGCAGGCTATGCAAAAACCTGGGTAATCATCGAGGGCGTCATAAACCGTAGGGCCATGATCGACCATTTCATGCCCCAATAATGAGAGCTCCTTCACCAAAAAGGCGCTGAGCTCCATGCCGGCATGGTCAGTTGCAATGTGGATTCGCATGTGTTCCTAACTTTGAAAAAAACTAACTGATTACTTTTTTTAAGGTGCACTTTCCTAAAGCCTAGAACTAGTTTGTGAACTATTTTCGTTCCAAGCTGCTACGTGTAAATCGCAATAACAAAGACGCGCAGAAAGCGGTAATCAGAACATAAGTCAGCGTCAAAGCCTGAAGCTCAAAGCCGATCACGATCGGGGCCGCAAGGGCTGCAATAACCATTGAGAACTCGCCCCTTGGAATCAAAAACCCAGTAACTCTCAGCGCGCTCGACTTATCGCTCATATCCCTAGTGACCCACCAGCCCACAACGTATTTTCCAGCAATCCCCAGAATTGACAGCAAGAGGGCCAGTGGCAGAACCGCAGGAATATCGGCCGGGTCGGTTGAGATACCAAAAAACAAGAAGAAGATTGCCGCGAAGATGTCTCTTATTGGACCCAATTTCGCGCGGGCAGTTTCGGCTATCTCCCCGGTGAGTAAAAGCCCCAACAAAAAGGCTGCCACCACGCCCGAAAAGCCAATCAGATCGGCTAAACCCGCGGCCAAAAGTGCTGCACCAAAAACCGTTAGAAGTAGCCCGCCCGGCACATTCGGGTCGAGGATCTTGACTAGCTTTGAAGATCCCCTGAAACTGAGCAAAATGACCAACCCGGTAATAACCAAAGCAATTGAAACCGAAATTAGCCCACTAACTGCCGAGACCCCTAGCACCACGGAGGTTAGAAGCGGCAGGTAAGGGGCCAGAGCGAGATCTTCAAAAACCAGTATGCCAACAGCTCGCTTTGATACCTCTGATCTCCGAAAGCCCATTTCTTTAATAAGCTGCGCGCCGATTCCCGAGGAAGATACATAGGTAATCCCTGCAAGTGCCATTGCCGCCCCAACGCCCCAGCCCAAAAGTATCGCAACGACAAAACCCGGGATCGCATTGGCCAGAAAATCTACAAGACCTGCAGACTTGCGTTCCTTAAAGGCCTTGGAGAGGTCGTAGGAGCTGTATTCGAGTCCTAAAAGTAAAAGCAACATGATTGCACCGATTTGGGCTCCCGTGGTCATGAACTCTTCACTTAGAGAAAGTGGAAGTAGCCCCCCTTCGCCCAGTGCCAGACCCATCAGTAAATAAAGTGGAACCACCGAAAACTTCAATCGGCTAGCAATAAATGCGATCACCCCCAGTGCCAAAAGAGCCGCACCAATTTCCGCCAATAACGCAGAAGTTTGCAGGTCGGTGCTGGCGACTAGGAAGTGATGTGGCATGGTCAATTATCTCGGAACTTTCTCTTGGTTATTTGCCTCTAGGCTGGTTGTCACAAACACTTAATGGAGTGAAAATGCCTGGTGAAAATTTAACCCGTCAAGAAGCGTCCGAACGTGCGAGCAAGATCCACGTCCATAAATACCTAGTTGAATTAGATGTCACGATTGATGAAAAGACTTTTCAGAGCAAGACCACGGTGCACTTCGATAGCAAGACCATCGGATACGAGAGCTTTATTGATGCCCAAATGGCCTCGATTCAATCAATCGAGCTCAATGGGAAAGTTTTAGATCCAAAGACCCATTCAGATAAAGACCGAATTCAACTACCCAACTTGCAATCCAAAAACACCTTGGTTGTAACCGCCTTGGGTAAGTACTCGAACACTGGCGAAGGGCTGCACCGCTTTGTTGACCCAGTAGACCAAGAGGTTTATCTCTACACCCAGTTTGAGGTTCCCGACTCGCGAAGAATGTTTGTTGTTTTTGAACAGCCCGACCTCAAAGCCAACTTCGAATTCAAAATCACAGCGAGCTCCAACTGGCAAGTGATTTCCAACTCCCCCACCCCGCAGCCCATTTTGCTTGGTGAAGAAAAGGCCCTCTGGGAATTCGCACCAACTCCGAGAATTTCAAGCTACATCACTGCACTTATCGCGGGTCCATATTCAATCTGGCGGGACGAGCTGACCTCCCTCAGCGGGCTACAGGTTCCGCTGGGAGTCTTTTGTCGCTCGAGTCTCGCTGAGCACATGGATGCCGAATATATATTTGAAAAAACCAAACAGGGCTTCAAGTTTTACGAAGAGCTGTTCGATGTTCCGTATCCATTTGAGAAATACGACCAGCTTTGGGTTCCAGACTTCAATGCTGGGGCAATGGAAAATGCCGGGGCAGTAACCTTCACCGAATCTTACGTATTTCGCTCGGCAGTGACCGATGCAACCAAAGAGCGCCGGGTTGTCACCATATTGCACGAGCTAGCCCACATGTGGTTTGGAGATCTAGTAACGATGCGCTGGTGGAACGATCTTTGGCTAAACGAGTCCTTTGCGGAGTATGCCTCAACCTTGGCCACTGCCGAGGCGACCGAGTGGACCGAGGCTTGGACAACCTTCGCGTCCCTTGAGAAAAACTGGGCTTATCGACAAGATCAACTCCCCTCCACTCACCCGATTGTTGCGGAGATAAACGACTTAGAAGATGTGCAGGTGAACTTCGACGGCATAACTTACGCCAAAGGCGCTTCAGTTCTGAAACAAATGGTCGCCTGGGTCGGCCAAGAGCCATTCATGAAAGGCGTTTCCAACTATTTCAAAAAACACCAGTGGTCTAATACCGAACTACCAGATCTATTAGTAGAGCTTGAAAAAGAGAGCGGTCGCGACCTCAAAGTTTGGTCCAAACTCTGGCTGGAAACAGCGGGGGTAAACACCCTGAAACCGGAGATTGAATACGACTCTCAGAACCTAGTTAGCTCGTTTAGGGTCACTCAGACGGCTATCGAAGAGCACCCGACCATTAGGCCGCATCGCATGGCAATAGGGTTCTTTGAGCTAAAAGACGGGACCCTGGATCGCTTCCACCAGGTGGAGGTGGACATTGATGGCCCAGTAACTGATATCAAGGAGCTGGTTGGTGTCAGAAAACCGGACCTTGCTCTGCTCAACGACTTAGATCTCGCCTACGCCAAGATTCGCCTGGACGAGGAATCCAGGCAAGTCGCAATGGCAAATCTGTCTGGCATCAAAGATTCACTGGCCAGAACTCTGGTTTGGACCGCGGCATGGGATGCCACCCGAGACGGTGAAGCGCCAGCGCGGGATTTCATCGAATTGGTGCTAAATCACATTGGTTCGGAGACCGAATCAACCACAATGCTCACCCTGCTCCGCCAGCTTGTGACTACCGGCAATCTGTATGTCTCGCAAGATGGCAGAAATACCACCCTGGAACTGATTGCAGGCGGGCTCATAAAGCTTGCGGACGTAGCAAAAGCCGGTTCGGATGCCCAGTTGCAGTTCACTAAGTATGTGCCTCAATTCGCAAGAACCGATGCACAACTGGACTGGGTTGAGTCTCTTCTGAATGGGGAAAGGTCCCTAGCTGGGCTCGCCATTGATCAAGATGTTCGCTGGGAGTTGTTGAGCGGATTGGTAGTGGGGGGTCGTTTTGGTCAGCCTCAAATTGATGCGGAGCTAGAGCGCGACAACACCGCCAATGGCCAAAAATTCGCCGCTGCGGCAAAGGCTGGCATTCCAAGTGCCGAAGCCAAGGCTGCCGCTTGGACCACTCTGGTTGACACTGAGGATTACTCAAACACCTTGATCAACTCGGCTTCGATGGCATTCGGAAGGGTGAACGATCCAAAGTTATTGGAACCGTACATCCAAAAATACCTGGATGCCGCCCAAGAAATATGGGACTCCCGCAGTTACCAGATAGCCGCGTACCTTCTCAACAACCTCTACCCAATTGGGTTGGCGAATCAGGCCCTGGCGGATGCCACCCGGGCTTTCATCGAAAAACCCGAGGTAAAAGCCAAGCCTGCATTTAGAAGAATCTTGGTAGAAAACCTAGCGGGGCTCGAGCGAGGCCTAAATGCTCAAAAAGTAGATAGTTAGGAAATTATGGACTGGCAGGCAATCATGGATCAATGGTCACTTCTGATCCACATTGGAATCATCCTTTTGGTGGCTATTGCCGTGCGGCTGGCCCTAAAGCTGGCCGCCAAAAGAATCGTGAAAAGCATTGTTTCTGGGGTCAAGATTCCGCGCCGGAGTCAAAGAATTGAAAAAATAGTTAGTGACCAGAGACTTACCCAAAGAACCAAAACAATTGCATCGGTTCTGGATAATGTTGCGACCTGGGTGATTGCGATCACTGCAATTGTGATGATTCTTTCTGAATTTGGCGTGAACGTTGGGGCACTGATTGCGGTTTCGACCATCCTGGGTGCCGCTATTGGTTTTGGATCTCAATCGCTTGTTAAAGATATTCTCGCGGGGATCTTCATAGTCTTTGAGGACCAATACGGAGTCGGTGACTGGGTTGATCTAGATGGCACTTCGGGCGAGGTGGAACGAGTTGGGTTGCGCATAACTGAGCTCCGAGACATTCATGGGGCCCTCTGGTTTCTAAGAAATGGCGAGATACTCAGGGTAGGTAACTCCTCGCAGGAATGGGCCAAGGCACTACTGGATTTGCCCTTTGCCTACGACAACGATGTAGACCAAGTGCAGAGCATCATCATTCAAGTTGCCAAAGAGCTCGAGGCCTCCGACAAGTTCGGCAAGGACATCACTGAAGAAGTTGAGATTCAAGGCATGATGCATTTCTCGGGAGAGCAATTTGTAATTCGAGTGGCCTTAAAGACCCTGCCAAATCGGCAGTGGGCCGTTAGTCGTGAGCTGAGACTTAGGCTCAAGAATGCATTCGATGCGAATGGCATCACGCTCTTGCAAGCCTCAAAAATCAACCTAGCCAAATAGTGAGCACGTTTTTTGAAAGAGTCGGCGGGGCCGAAGTCTTTGAGAAATTAACTAAAGAATTTTATGTAGGTGTTGCCAGCGACCCACTTTTAAAACCAATGTACCCAGAAGATTATTTGGGTCCCGCCGAGCGCAGGCTCAAGATGTTTCTCGAGCAGTATTGGGGTGGGCCTGATACTTATCAACAAGAACGCGGGCATCCCCGACTGCGCATGAGGCATAACGCCTTCAAGGTGAGCCCCAAGGCAAGAGACGCCTGGCTACACCACATGAAACACGCGGTTGGGACCCTGGGTCTCTCGCAACTGGATGAAGCTGAGCTTTGGGAGTATCTCGAACGCGCAGCCCACTCGCTCCTGAATACCTTCGAGGACTAAGTAATCCTGAAGCTCTCCTTCGAGAGCACGTGACCATGCTGAGTGGATAATCGCACCCAGCCTCTGGTTCGATAAACGAAAATCTGTTCACCTTTTTTCATAAACCCAAGTCCTGCTAGAGCAAAGGCACTAGCGGAGGGGAAGTCGAATGCAATGCCCACCGATTTTCCCCAAATTTGCAGTCTAACTTTGCCGGCTATCGCGCTTCCAATACTCTCCGGAAGTGTCGCAGCAACCTCTGCAATACCGTCTTTAGCCCACTGGGTTATTTGCGACTGCGGAATCTCGCCGGTCAGCTCCCAACCCTCTCGAGGCGGGGTGATGCCAGTCCAAGCAGCGCGTTGGGCATTTGGCGGAAGCGCTAGCTCTAGAGTCATTTTCAAAGAATCCACCGCCAGTCGATCCAAGATTGCAGAAATTGCAAAGGCGGCATCCAGCTCAACAGGTTTGGCTAATTTTAGGGTTCTGAGCCCGATTACCGTTGGGCCATCACCCAGTAAGTTGCCTGAAAAGATTGGCGACACATAAACGGCCAAGACGTCTCCGAAACAGCGCAATTTGACCAAGCCCTCTTGGTCTAGTCTTTTGGCCTTGACTAGGTAAGACTCGAGGTCGGCCAAGTCTTTCTCATCCTGGAAAAAAAGTGAATTTTTCATTTCGCTCTCTAAACTAGCTAACGAATCGAGGCCAAATGCAGAATCCTGAAATCCCATCCGATCCAGTTGCTGATTTAGTGGATGTTCTGAACCTAGAAAGGGTGTCCGAAACCGAGTTTGTGGGCCGAACTCAGTGGATGCCTCACGGCCGAGTCTTTGGCGGCCAAGTTTTAGCACAATCCCTCACGGCGGCAACACTAACGGTTCCAGAGCACCGCCTTGTTCACAGCCTGCACTCCTATTTTCTCAGACCGGGAGATGTCTCAAAAAAGATAAATTTCTCTGTGGAAATCCTGCGCGATGGCCGAAGTTTTAGCGCTAGACGAGTCCATGCGATTCAGGATGACAAGCCGATTTTCTCCATGATTGCAAGCTTCCAAGACCTAGATTCTGGTCTCGAGCACCAAGACCAGATGCCCGAGGGGCTCCCAGAGCCAGAATCACTGCCCTCGGCCCAGGATCTTCTGGGCTCTATCGAGCATCCTGCAGCAAAGTACTGGTCGACCGCTAGGCCTTTCGATGTTCGCCACATCGAACCCGCCATTTACCTGAGGCCTGCCAAGGTGCAGGTGGCCAAGCAAATGCTCTGGTTCAAGGCCTTTTCCGCGCTTCCCGATAGCACTCTGGTGCAAAGCGCAGCTCTTGCCTATGCCAGCGACTACTCAATTCTTGAGCCAATATTACGAAAGCACCAGCTCAGCTGGGCGGTACCCGGACTCAGCTCGGCCAGCCTTGATCATGCAATGTGGTTCCATAGACCAGCAAAGGTTGACCAATGGCTTTTGTATGTTCAAGACTCCCCCTCGGCCCAAGGCGGTAGGGGGCTCTCATTTGGCAAGATCTTTAGCCAATCGGGAGAACTTGTGGCAAGTGTTGCTCAAGAAGGAATGCTTCGCGTCCCAACTAGCAGCACTTAACCCCTAGTCAACCTGCGATACGTGGAGCGATGCGGCTTCGCAGCCTCTGCGCCCAAGCGAGCGATCTTGTTCTCTTCGTAAGCGTCAAAGTTTCCTTCGAACCAGTGCCACTGATCGGGCTTTTCATTCGTGCCCTCGTAGGCCAATATGTGTGTCGCCACCCTGTCCAAAAACCAACGATCGTGTGTGATCACAACAGCGCAGCCGGGGAATTCCATCAAGGCGTTCTCGAGCGATGCCAAAGTCTCTACGTCGAGGTCGTTTGTTGGCTCGTCCAAAAGCAAAAGGTTTCCACCTTGCTTGAGCGTCAAAGCCAGGTTCAGGCGATTTCGCTCACCACCGGATAGCACGCCGGCCTTTTTCTGCTGGTCAGCGCCCTTGAAACCAAATGCCGCAACATAGGCACGCGAGGGCATCTCAACCTGACCCACCTGCATGTAGTCAAGACCGTCAGAGACGACCTCCCATAAAGATTTATTCGGATCAATGCCGGCGCGGGACTGATCAACATAGGAAATCGAAACGGTTTCGCCGATTTTGAGCACCCCGGAGTCAAGGTCTTCTTGACCGGTGATGCACTTAAATAGCGTCGACTTACCAACACCGTTCGGGCCGATGATTCCCACAATTCCATTTCTCGGGAGGCTAAAACTCAAGTCGCTGAAGAGCATTCGGCCCTCGTAACCCTTCGCCAGCTTATTTGCCTCTAGAACGATGCTTCCCAGTCTCGGGCCGGGCGGAATCTGAATTTCTTCAAAATCTAGCTTTCTAGTCTTATCAGCCTCGGCTGCCATCTCCTCATAGCGAGCCAGCCGAGCCTTTGACTTGGTCTGCTTGGCCTTTGGGGTCGAGCGGACCCACTCGAGTTCATCCTGCAGGCGCTTAGAGAGCTTCGCGTCTTTTTTACCCGAGACGTTTAGCCGTTCCGCTTTTTTCTCTAGGTAAGTTGAGTAGTTTCCCTCGTAAGGGTAGGCGCGACCTCGGTCCAACTCCAGAATCCACTCGGCAACGTTATCCAAAAAATAACGGTCGTGAGTGACCGCAAGCACCGCACCGGTGTACTTGGCCAGGTGCTGCTCTAACCACAACACACTCTCGGCGTCTAAGTGGTTGGTTGGCTCATCCAGCAGCAAAAGATCGGGCTTTTGAAGTAACAGCTTGCACAAAGCAACCCTTCTGCGCTCGCCACCAGAGAGGTTTGTTACAGGTGTGTCACTGGGGGGACAACGAAGTGCATCCATCGCCTGCTCGAGCTGATTTTCGAGATCCCAACCATCGGCTGCATCGATTTGCTCTTGCAAGGTGCCCATTTCGCCAAGCAGCTTGTCATAATCGGCATCAGGATTAGCGAGCTCTGCGGAAATTTCATTGAATCTTTCGAGCTGACCCATAATTTCAGTAACGGCCTCTTGCACGTTCCCTAAAACGGTCTTTTCCTCGTTTAGAGGCGGTTCTTGGAGCAAAATGCCGACCGAGAACTCTGCGCCTAGTCGAGCCTCCCCGTTGGAGGGAATGTCCATACCGGCCATAATTTTTAGAACGGTGGACTTACCGGAACCGTTTGGCCCCACAACCCCAATTTTGGCCCCCGGATAAAACGCCAAAGTCACATCGTCAAGGATGACCTTGTCTCCGTGCGCTTTGCGCGCCTTAATCATTTGGTAAATAAACTCAGCCAATTTTTCCCGATTCCTGAAATAGACGCGAAAAATCCCTCTTCGCCTTTTTGGATAGTTTATCCACATCGCATTGCACCGGGATTGGGGCAACACTTATAAATGGCGAAGAGGGATTTTTCTGGGGCCGGGTGGGCAGTTGGGGGACTTGGCCCGGCCGCATCGAAAAACTAAGCTGGCTGCAGCTCAGTATCCGAATCTTCTTGTGCCTCTTCGACCTCTGCCGCGTCTTCAGAGTTCGGCTTTACTCGAACAAATGAACTCACGCCAAACATCAAATCATGGCCGATGGAGCTCGCCTCGATCTCCACGGCCGTCCCGGAGCGCTCTCCGTTATCCCAATCCCGGACTTTTAGCTTTCCAAAAAGAACAACTCGATCACCCTTGGATATTGAACTGGCCATGTTTTTAGCGAGTTGACGGAACGCGACTACCGAAAACCAGTTGGTCTCAGCATCGATCCAGTTACCGGTTGATCGGTCAAAACGCCGCTTGGATGATGCCAGGCGGAAGGAGGTTATGGCCAAGCCGTCTGAGGTGACGACTTCCCTCGGTGTGGTTGCAACTAATCCTGAAACTGCTATTTGCTCTGTCATTTGAGCCCCTTTCATTTGTGAAGTGGGGCAAGTTTGCAGGTTTCTCGGGGCTCGCGAAAGGGGGTTAGTGCAATCTGTGGATAACTTCTAAAAGCAGCCTGATGTGAACAAATCCGATTAGGAAATTAGGTGCGCGAACTTAGCGCGAACTTTGGCTACTTTTGGAGCTACCACGGCAACGCAATAACCCTGATTCGGATTCTTGGCAAAATAATCTTGGTGGTATTCCTCGGCCCGATAGAACTCGGGAAGCGCAGAGATTTCAGTGACGACATCCTCGCCCCAAATTTCCTTAGTTTTTTCTAGGGCTTGTTCAAAGACCTCACGCTGGGCATCGGAGGTATAAAACATGCTGGAGCGGTATTGAGTTCCCACGTCTGCGCCCTGGCGATTTAGCTGGGTTGGGTCGTGAAGTGTAAAAAAGATCTCCAGGATTTGCTCGGCGGTGATGATGTTCTCATCAAATTCGATGGACACCACTTCAGCGTGACCAGTGTTACCATCACAAACTCGCTCGTAACTCGGGTTCACTAGCTCACCGCCGGTATAGGCGCAGGTCACATCAGTAACCCCCTTGAATTCCACAAACGCGGAATCTAAACACCAAAAACAACCGCCACCCAGTACAAATTTTTCCATATCGAATCTAAACTCCTTCTTGGCGTGATTTCTTCCTGACCCTTCGGGATCCACACCAAATCCAGAAAGTTACAGGTTAAGCCTAATTGACTCAAAAACACCCCACGCTAGGTGTGGCCTTTGCTCTAATCGCCGCGATCCTGTTCGGCATGAATGCATCAGCTACCAAAGTGATTATTCAATCCGGGCTCAGCACCGAACAGGTTGTCATAGTGCGATCATTCTGCGCATTCTTGATTGCTCTAATTTGGGCCATAACCGCTAATCGGAACAACTTCCGTTTTCCGCTAAAGCTATTGCCAGTAATAATTTTGATGGGTGTCGTGGGCTCCGGAATGCTGCAATGGACTTACTCAATTGCAGTCGTGAGGTTGCCAATTGGCATTGCGTTGCTGATCGAGTACACCGCGGTGCTCTGGGTACCCCTGATAGCTCTGGTGTTTTTCAAGGAAAAAGTGAAGCGGCAAATCTGGTTTGGTGCCGTTTTAGTGCTCGGTGGCCTAGCGGTGGTTGGCGAAGTCTGGGCGTCCACGCTCGATCCAATTGGCGTGCTATTCGCATTCGGCGCAGCCATTTCTCTGACCACCTACTTCATAACCGGCGAAAGGGTGCAGCGCACTCTGCCAACAAATGTCACCATGGTTTATGCAATGGGGATTTCCACAATGCTATTTCTGCCATTTGCCGGGCTCGGCGATTTTGATTTCGCAAGACTCCAAGAGCCACAAAACCTGATGGGAAATCTTTCAGGCTTTGATTGGCCATTGTGGCTTGCACTCTTGTGGCTCGGTATTATGGGCGGATTTATGCCGATGATGTTTAGCTTCTTAGCGCTTCGGCATCTGAGTGCCACCATCGTTGGAGTTATCGCGACGAGCGAGACGGTGCTCGCATTCTTATTTGCACTTTTGTGGCTAAACGAGGTGATCAGTCTGACTCAGGCCCTCGGGGGTATGGTGGTAGTTGCAGGAATCCTCCTCGCCCAAACCGCGAGGAAGCAAACTTACGCGAAAGTAGTTGATTAGCTTCATGGCAACAGTAGACCTAACCTTAGAGACATTCGAAACCACCATCAAAGAGCCCGGCATAACGCTGGTTGATTTCTGGGCTGAGTGGTGTGGGCCCTGCAAAATGTTCGGTCCAATCTTTGAAAAGGTTTCTGACAATCACCCTGAGATTCGCTTCACCAAGGTTGACACCGAGGCAAACCAAGAACTCAGTGGCATGGCCGGAATCTCTTCGATACCAACCCTGATGATATTCAGAGATGGCATTTTGTTATTCAATCAAGCCGGTGCTCTTCCAGAACCAGCGCTAACCGAAATAATCGGTAAAGTCCAGGCGCTAAACATGGACGATGTCCGCGCGGAGCTCGAAAAGGGTCAAGAAACCGGTCAAGAGGGCTAATTGCGCAACAACTCACTTGCCATGCTGGCAACTATCGCCGGCATTGGCATTTTGGCGTGGTGGATTGGTTTTTTCGACCCCGAAACCTGCAGTCCAGCCGCGCAGCAGCCAGGCTGGACTTCTTGCGAATCCATCGCTCAAGACCGCGCGGTTGCCCTGTGGGTACTTCTCGGAGTGACGCTAATGGCAATAATCATCACCCTGATTAGGCGCAAGAAACGCTAAATCTCCTTAGCTAAATCTGTAAACACATCGGCTACCGCCTGGTAGGTAATCTTGCCCTCATGAGCATTTAGACCCAGAGCAAGAGCTTTATCATCCTCCATAGCCCTGACCCAACCTTTTTGAGCAAGAGCAATCACATAGGGCAGGGTCGCATTGGTAAGAGCCCTGGTGGCAGTGGCAGGCACAGCTCCCGGCATGTTCGCTACGCAGTAGTAAATGGCATCGTGAACCGCAAAAGTTGGGTCATCGTGAGTTGTTGGGCGGGAGTTTTCAAAACAGCCACCCTGATCAATTGCGATATCGACTAAAACCGCACCCTTTTTCATGGTCTTGACCATCTCATCGGTAACCAGCTTTGGGGCGCGTTCTCCGGGAATCAAAACTGATCCGATAACCAAGTCGGCATCCCTTAGCTGCTCGGCTATCTCGTATTTGGTGGAAACGCGGGTTTGAATCTCGGAGTTAAATCGAGCGTCAATCTCCCTTAGCCTCGGCAGCGATAAATCAATTACCGTCACATCGGCGCCCATGCCGTTGGCAACCAGTGCCGCCTCGGTTCCGGCAACGCCTCCACCGATGACAACGACCTTTGCCCTTGGGGTTCCGGCTACTCCCCCCATTAGTACCCCTGCGCCGCCGTTAGTTTTCATCAGATGGTAGGCACCAATTTGAGCAGATAACCTTCCAGCCACCTCGCTCATGGGCTGCAGAAGTGGCAGTGAATTATTCGGTAATTGCACGGTCTCGTAAGCGATGGCGGTAGTTCTTGATCGAAGAATAGCCTCGGTGCATTCCCTAGATGCCGCGAGGTGAAGGTAAGTAAAAAGAATCTGTCCCTCACGCATGAGTGGGTATTCTTTGGCAATCGGTTCTTTGACCTTTACGATCATGTCGGAATCGGCCCAAACCGAATTGGCATCAGGCGCAATCTCGGCCCCTGCCAAAAGATAACTTGCGTCAGAGAAGCCAGAGTTCTCACCTGCGAATTCCTCGACCAGAACCCTGTGGCCGCGCACCACAAGTTCGTGAACCCCGGCCGGCGTCATTGCCACTCGGTTCTCGTTATTTTTAATTTCTTTTGGCACGCCAACAATCATTGATATCTCCCTTGATAACCTCCCAGTATTTTGTCGTAATCTTCGACAATAGACACATAACCTGCATAATATTTGTCTGAACTGTGTTTTTTTATTGTATTATTTCTAAATTGACAGAATAAGAGCCATGGAATCGAAGAAAATTCAGAACTACCCGGAGCTCGACGAAATTGACCTGGCCATATTGGCTCAGCTAAGTGGCAATGGCCGGCTCAGCAATGCCGATCTAGCCCAGGCCGTAGGCATTGCCGCCTCGACTTGTCTCGGTCGTGTTCGAGCCCTGGTGCAGTCTGGTGTGATTCTGGGATTTCAGGCTGAGATCTCACCCGCGGCCTTGGGTCTTGAGCTTGAAGCATTAATATCGGTCACACTGCGCGCCGGAGCAAGAGCGAATCTGAGCTCATTCATGAATCAGATGCGCGATCATCCTCAGGTGACCCAAGTTTTCTTTCTTGGCGGCACCGAAGATTTTATAGTCCATGTTGCCGTGAGGGATTCGGATGAGGTTCGCGAATTTGTTTTAGAGCAACTAAGCAGTAATCAATCCGTGGCAAACACTCGAACCAACATCATCTTTGATCACTATCACAAGGGACCGCTTGGCTAGAATTCACTTGGTCGAAGGAGACTCTAGTGAGTGATGCAATGCACCGACCGAATGCCACAAGTGGCATTCGGCAGGCAATTTTTGATTACGCGTCGACCCGGCTGGACTATGACCCAACCCCGCTGGATGGTCCTAGAACTAACGCCGAGTTACTAGCGCTGGCCGGTCAAACAATCACCGAAGAGGGGCTTGGCGGCGAAAAAGCGCTGGGGGTATTTGCGGAAGTACTGGCCCCGGCAACTATCTCAACTGATCATCCCAACTACCTTTCTTTTATCCCAGCCGCCCCCACCAAGGCGGCCACGCTCTTTGACCTGGTGGTTTCTGCAAGTTCAATTTATGGCGGTAGCTGGAAAGAGGGTGCCGGCGCGGTCTATGCCGAAAACCAGGTCTTGGCATTTTTGGCAAAGGAGTGCGGTTTGCCCGCGACAGCGGGCGGTGTTTTTGTGCAGGGTGGAACCCTGGGTAACCTTTCGGCTTTGGTAGTTGCTAGAGACCAGGCAATAGAAAAACACGGTAGAAAAAACTGGGCAATTATCTGCTCATCAGAAGCTCACTCTTCAGTCAAGGCAGTAGCCAAGGTTATGGATGTCGCAGTTGTTCAAGGCGATGCATCAGCCACGGGCTCAATGGGCAAGGCGGCGGCACTGGCCGCACTTGCGAGCGCTGAGGCGCAAGGACTTACCCCGTTTGCAATCATTGGAACCGCCGGCACAACCAATTTCGGAATCCTGGATGACCTAGCCGGGATAGCCCAAGTGGCCCAGGAGCATGAGCTTTGGTACCACGTTGATGGGGCCTACGGACTTGCCGGAATCTTGGCTCCGGAGCTCAAGGACCTTTACGCCGGAATCGAGAAGGCTGATTCTTTTATTGTGGATCCTCATAAGTGGCTCTACGCTCCTTTTGACGCCTGCGCTTTGGTCTACGCCAAACCAGAACTAGCAAGGGCGACCCACACCCAACACGGGGAGTATTTGGAGACTCTGAATCATTCGGGAGATTTCAACCCCTCCGATCACGCCTTTAATCTCACCAGGAGAGTGCGCGGGCTGCCGCTTTGGTTCTCACTTGCCACCCACGGCATCGCCGCCTATCGCGAAGCAATTAGCGAAAATGTGTTGTTGACAAGAAAAATTGCTGATGAAATCAAGTCCCGTGACTATCTCAAATTAGTTCGTGAGCCGCAATTATCGGTAGTGGTGTTTGAAAGACTTGGCTGGGTTCAAAAGGATTATGACCACTGGTCACAAGAGTTGCTCGAAAGCCAGTTCGCTTTCGTGGTTCCCTCAAGCCACCAGGGGAAGGTCAATACCCGCTTTGCAATAGTTAACCCCAGCACCAAACACGAAGACCTGGTGCAGATTCTAGAAACGATGAGGTATAGATGAAAGTTACGATCGCCAAACCTCAGCCACTGCTATCCAGAACCAAAGAACCCGAACGCGCAGAACTTAGGGTTGCAGCGCTTCAAGTCTCCTGGCGCCCAGATCCGCAAGAGCATCGAGCAAACTTGGAGCTCGGGATCAGAAGAGCTAAAGAGGCTGGGGCTCAAGTTGTCTTCCTGCCAGAACTAACCCTGAGCAGATATCCAGCCGATATGAAGCCGGCCGGTAACCCAAGCGAAACCGCCGAACCGCTTCTTGGTGGCGAAACCTACCAATTTATATCCAAGCTCGCTGCTGAGCTAAGTATTTTTATTCACGCCTCGTTATTTGAAGACACCGGGTTTGAAGACGGTCGCGGGCTCAATATTGCAATCGTGGTTGGACCCGGAGGGCACCTTGCGGGGAAGACTCCCAAGCTGCACATCCCTGTCACAGCGGGATATTTTGAAAATAAGTATTTTCAAGAAGGTCCGAATCTTAATCCTTACCCGGTTTACCAGCTTGGGCTTGAAGGAAACCCGCGCCTGGGTCTGCCAACTTGTTGGGATGAGTGGTTTCCCGAAGTGGCGAGGGCTTACGGACTCGCCGGAGCCGACGTCCTCTGCTACCCAACCGCCATTGGCTCCGAACCCAATCACCCAGAATTTGATACCGAACCGCTTTGGAGGGCGACCATCGTTGGTCACGCCGTAGCCAACGGGCTGTTCATGGTTGTGCCAAATCGTTGGGGTAACGAGGGTCTAATCAACTTTTACGGTAGCTCGTTCATTTGCGACCCCTACGGCAGAATTTTGGCCCAGGCTGGCCGCGAGGGCGATGAGCTTTTGGTCGCCAATCTAGACCTTGATCTAAGAAGAGATTGGCTGGAACTATTTCCGTTTTTCGGAACCAGAAGGCCGGAGACTTATTCTTCACTGACCAGTGAGATTCAAAACCCAAGGGCCGATGGTGGCAGTGGAGTCAACGGCGGCATCGCAGGTTTATCAAAATGAGTTTCTCAATGCCGCCGGAGTGGCAAAAACATAAGCAAACCTGGATCGCCTTTCCCAGCTCCGATTACACCCTTGGAGAAACTGAAGCACAGCACGATAACGCCAGAAGGACCTGGGCCGCTGTTGCAAACGCGGCCAGTGAATTTGAGCCAGTGAAAATGGTGGTGAATCCGGGAGATCAAAACATTGCAAAGCGCTACCTGTCGGCTGCAATTGAAGTCATTGACATACCAATCAATGACGCCTGGATCAGAGACTCAGGGCCTAGTTTCACTCTGAATGAAAAGGGTGAGCTTGGCGCAATCGACTGGGTATTTAATGGTTGGGGTGACCAGCCTTGGGCTAACTACGATCTGGATGCTCAGCTAGCAGTTCAAGTTGCCGAACTGGCTGGTGCTAAAACCAGTAGTTCTTCCCTAATTAATGAGGGTGGTGGTTTTCACCTAAATGATCAGGGCCAGGTTCTTCTCACCGAAACAGTCCAGCTAGGGGTTGGTCGAAATGCCTTGCTGACCAAAGCTGAGGTCGAAAAGGAGCTTCACGCTCAGCTAGGCACCACCGAGGCGATTTGGTTAAAGCGCGGACTTACTCGTGATTACGAAGAGTTTGGCACCAGGGGCCATGTTGACATAGTGGCTTGTTTCTTACCCGATGGTCGAGTGATGTATCACGATCAAAAAAACCCTAACCACCCAGATTACTTAGTTTCCGCAGAGGTACGCGAGGTGTTTATTCGCGCCGGTATCGAAACCCTGGCTATCCCCGCGCCGGAGACCCTGAAGGACGATGTGGGTTATGTCGATTACAGCTACATCAACCACTACGTGCTAAACCACGGGGTGCTCTTATGTTCATTCGACGACTCCCGAGACAAAGAGGCCAAGGCGCTTTTGCGGGAAGCCTATCCAGGCAGAGAAATTATCTTGATTGATTCAAGGGAATTATTCGCCAGGGGTGGCGGAATTCACTGCATTACTCAACAACAGCCGATTGCCTGAGTTTTTTCTGGTTTACTTTAGGTCGCAATAAGTTTTTTGAAGGTTTCTTCCAACTACTTCTCTTTCCTTGAAAGGTTACTCAAGATGTCATTTCCCATTCCCAAACCAAAGCGCTTAGCGGCTCTCGCCGCCTCCGCTGCAGTAGTCGCCCTTGCTCTTTCCGGCTGCTCCCCTGCCGCCCCAGAGGCCGAGGGGTTCGGTGAGCTCTCAGTGCAGTTCAGCTGGATCAAGAATGCCGAATTCACTGGCGAGTATTTCGCAGACAGCCTCGGCTACTACTCGGAAGCCGGTTTTGACTCGGTCAGCTTTGTGGCAGGACCAACCGCAACTGCTGCGGTTGTGCTCTCGGGTGACGCACTAGTCGGCATTTCGGACGCCGTGGCGGTGACCCCGGTGATTCTTGAAGAAGGAGCGCCGTTGAAAATAATCGGCGCTACTTACCAGAAGAACCCATTCACCATTTTGTCCTTGAAATCAGGCGGCAACATTGCCACACCGCAGGATCTGATTGGCAAGCGCATTGGCGTGCAGGCTGGCGGCAATGAAACCCTGTTTGACGCACTGTTGGCTGCCAACGGGATCAGCGCAGACCAGGTGACCAAGGTTCCGGTTGAGTATGACCCAGCCCCATTGGTAAACGGTGAGGTAGATGGCTTTTTGGCCTATGTGACAAACGAGTCAATCACCGTTTCGAACCTAGGCTTCGAAGTCACAAACCTTCTGTTTGCTGATAATGGGTTGCCATTTGTTGCAGAGGCCTTTGTCGTTACTCAAGACTCAATTGACAACCGCCGTGAAGCTCTCAAGGCATTTTTATACGCTACTGTCCGCGGTTGGAAACAAGCGGTTGCCGACCCAGCAGAAGGTGCCAGGTTGGCCGTGGAGATCTATGGGAAAGATTTAGGGCTAGACATTGCAAAGGAAACCCAGCAATCCAAGGCCCAGAACGAGCTACTGGTTGTCACCGCTGAGACAAAGGTGAATGGCCTTCTGACAATCTCGCAAGAACTCCAGGCCAGCAACATAGCTACTCTTTTATCAGCCGGTTACTCAATCACGGCAGCTCAGCTATTTGACATGAGCCTTTTGGCTGAGGTCTACGCAGAGCACCCAGAGCTGTTGAACTAACTAAGCCGATGGATACTAACGATGCCGCTACCGAAAAGCAGACCCTTTTCGGTAGCGGCATTACCATTTCCGGTTTGACCAAGGTATTCAAGCTTGGGAATGAGTCGATAACCGCACTGGATAACGCAACCCTGCATTCGGATAAGGGAAGCTTCCTATCCCTTTTGGGACCATCGGGTTGCGGGAAATCCACCATCTTGAGAATTCTTGCCGGGCTCGAAACCCCGACCTCTGGGACTGTAACCGTAGATGGAATGGACCCTGCCGAACTCAGACGCGACCATCGTTTGGGCATCGCGTTTCAAGATTCCGCACTGCTTCCCTGGCGAAGCGTATATGCCAACATCAAACTGCCGTTCGAGCTGGCCCGAGTAAAGGCCGATGACCAGATGATTCAAGATTTGATAAAGCTGGTGGGCTTGCAAGGGTTTGAAAACGCCAAGCCAGCCCAGCTGTCGGGAGGCATGAAGCAGCGGGTGTCTATCGCTAGGGCCCTTGTGGTGCAACCCTCAGTTCTGTTGTTGGACGAACCATTCGGCGCGCTCGATGACATGACAAGGCAGCGACTTAACCTTGAGCTTTTGAGGATCTGGACCGAAAAGCCGGCCACGACCTTGATGGTAACTCACGGCATATCCGAGGCAATATTCCTGAGTGATCAAGTGGCAGTCATGAGCCCGAGGCCAGGCAGAATTGCCGAAATCATCGACGTGAATTTACCCAGGCCAAGAACTCGCGAGATGATGCGGACCCCCGAATTCCACGCGCTGCACGATCAGGCTTCTGATATATTATTTGGCTCGCAAGGACTCGCCACCCAAGATGAATAGAAACGGCGTCAGGTCAAGTTTGATTGGCATTTCTCTCACGATTGCCATTTGGTGGCTAGCCGCTGAAACGGTATTCGCCGGGGTGGGGGTTCGGCCAGATGGTTCTGGTGGAGCAATTCCAAACCCTCTTCAGGTAGTGACACAGATGGCCGAGGATGGCTTCGAGTTTTACTTTAGAAACGGCTCAATGACCATCATCGAAGCCTCGATTGGTTTTCTATGGGGAAACGTTTTAGCACTCGGGTTTGCCGCAGTTGCTCTGTTGGTTCCTAGGCTGGAAAACCTCAGCACCCAGATCGCAGTTATCACATACTGCATTCCAATCGTGGCGATAGGGCCAATCGTCAGACTCGTGGTTGGAGCCCCTGGACCTGGTGAACCGGCCGGGGCCGCAATAGTCCTGGCTGCCCTCAGCGTGTTTTTCACGACGATGGTTGGGACCCTAACCGGAGTCAAGGCCACCGATAAGAAGATGCTTGACGTGGTGAGCGCATATGGAGGAGGCTCTTGGCAGCGTCTTATAAAAATTCAACTCATTAGCGCGTTGCCATCGATATTTGCGTCCCTGAAAATTGCAGCACCGGCCGCCTTTTTGGGAGCGATTCTCGGGGAATATGTCGGGGGCCCAGATGTCGGTTTCGGCCCAGCCATGGTAAACGCCCAGCAATCTTTAGAGATTGCAAGAGTTTGGGGAGTCGCCCTGGTCTCGGGGCTGCTGGCTGGAGCAGGCTACGCGTTATTCGGATTATTGGGCAAGACTTTCACACCCTGGGCGATGGTGAGTCTTCGATGAATTTCAAACTCGAAGATAGCGCCGATAAATCGCTCATTGCGGTTCGCTCTAAAGTCAAGCGCGATGGCGCGAAAGAATCAGCCAAGCTTGCCAGCAGGGCACTGGTAAACACCTTGTTGTCCCTGATAGTTGTGCTAGCGCTCTGGGTCTTTGCGCTTTGGGCGCTCAATGTCACGCCATATATTGGCAAGGGGCCGCTCGACGTATTCGGTTACCTCTATTTGGAAGCCGATTCGTCCGAAAACCGGCAGCTGGTGCTTGGTGCGCTAAGTCAAACAATGCTGGATGCGTCGATTGGTTTTAGCTTTGGATTGTTCTTTGCGACGCTGATAGCAGCACTGTTTACGCTATTTAGGTCTTTAGAGCAGGCGTTGATGCCGATTGCCATGCTGCTGCGAAGCGTTCCGCTGATTGCGATGGCGCCGATCCTGATACTAATTTTTGGAAGAGGCCAGGCCACCGTGGCCGTTATGGGTGCTATCGTGGTGCTCTTTCCGGCCCTAGTAAATATAGTTTTTGGGCTTAGAAGTGCCTCGAGCGCAATGCTCGATGTCGCGACCGTTTACGGGGCCAATAAGTTTGCTGTGTTGAGGTTTGTGGCATACCCGTCTTCGCTTCCCTCTTTTTTTGCTGCGGTAAAAATTTCAGTACCAGGAGCAATCACGGGAGCACTTTTAGTGGAATGGCTTGCCACCGGTCAAGGCATTGGCTACGGCATTATTTCTGCGATTGGTCGAGCAAAAACCGACGAGGTGTGGGCCTATGTGGTTGTTATCACCCTGGTCTCGATTCTGTTATATAACCTCGTGGGATTGCTGGAGAACTTCGTACTAAAACGCTTCGCACCCCAAGTTTGGAAAGCTCGTTAAGTCGATCCTTCTGTTTTTCACATCCACAGCAAAAATGGGGCTAAAGTTATGGCTTTGTCAGGTCCAAATATGAAATGAGATGATGTCCGAGCACGCTTTTGGTGCAGCCACTCTGCTAGACCCGAACGACCCAATGGGCTTGCGCTTAGACGCACCCTTATTAGATGCTTGGATCCGAGACATAACCTCGGAAAGATACCCTTTTCAAATCCCCGGACACAAGGGCAGAATCGACCTCACCGGACCCGTGGTCGATGGTGATATCCCAGTCCTGCCGGGAAATCACCCGAACCGCATCTCACCATCTCTAATCTTGGAAGCCGAGGCATTGGCGGCCAAGCTTTGGGGTGCCGACCTTTGCCGTTTTGGAGTAAACGGCTCGACCGGGACCAATCACGCAAGCGTCATGGCGGTAGCCGGAGACGGCGACAAGGTCATAGTCTCTAGAACTCTGCATAAGTCAGTTTTGGTGGGGATGGTTTATGCGGGAGTGGTTCCGATTTGGGTCAGACCAGAGATTAATCCAAGAACTGGCTTGCCGGAATACTTACCTTCTCACCGCTTACAAGCCGCTCTGGAAGAGCATCCAGACGCCAAGGCCGTGCTGATTGGCGAGCCTTCCTATGTCGGCACAATGTCGAATATTCCCAGACTCGCAGATGTCTGTCACGCCAAAGGCATACCGCTTGTGGTGGATGCGGCTTGGGCAGCTCACTTCGGTTTTCACCCGGCACTTCCAAAGAACCCACTTTCCGAAGGCGCCGATATTGTGATCACCTCCGCTCATAAGGCCCTGCCGAGCTACTCGCAGGCTTCTTTTGTTTTGGCAAAGGGAGACTATGTCGATTTGGCAAGACTGAATAAAACTTTTGATTCGACCCAAACAACCTCAATGTCTGGACGCATTCTGGCGTCGATTGATGCGGCTCGGGCTTTGATGCAGCGTCATGGTGCAGAACTCATTGGGCCGGTTATCGAGGCCACCCAGCAGGGTCGAAATGCCCTCAGGGCAGCCGGCATAGGGGTAATTGACGGCGAATACATCGACCCTCTCAAGCTGGTTATTCTGCTCTCTGAAACCGGGGCCGACGGAAATCTGGTGGAAGCCGAGTTATTAGCTAGCTATATAGATCTAGAAATGGCAAACCGGGATGTGATCATCCCGATGATCACGCTCGCTGACACTCCGGAAAGAATCCACAACCTTGTGGCTCGCATCATCGAGTTAGTTGATAAGTACCGAGGTGTTCCAAGGCCAATCAAAGTGGCGGCGGCTTTTAGCATTGAACCCGAGGTGGTCACAACTCCTCGCGAGGCCTTTTTTGCACCTTCGGAATCGGTGAGTGCTGCAAATGCTGTCGGCCGAGTGTCGGCCGAACTAATCTGCCCATACCCTCCGGGTGTCCCGGTTCTGAGCCCTGGGGAGCGAATTACCCAAGCCGCCATGAATGCTCTCTTGGAGGCCAGGGACTCTGGAATTAGAATCGCTTTTGTGCAGGACCCTACTCTGGAAACCTTTCGAGTTTTAAGCGAATAGATTTAGTTCTAATAATTCTTTTATTAGGAGCTGGCAATGAAGCGCATCGAAACAGAAATCGACAATCTTGCAAATAGCTGGGTTAGAAAAATGGCGGATTTCTATCCCTCTTACGCTACCTCAATCGGTTATCCCGGTGGCGAGGCAGATATGGACGACCACTCTCCCGAGGCTCTAGCTCAAGGCCAGGCCGACATTAAGAACGTTATCGCCGAACTAACCAAACTGGCACCGACCGACGATGTTGACATTGTCACCAAAGAGGCGATGCTGTTTAGCCTCGAGGGTGAAATTGAGTCCTACGAGTCCGGCCTAAGCTTCAGAAACCTCAACAACATCGCATCCCCAGCCCAGGGCATCAGGGACATCTTTGATATTTCCCCAACTGCCACAATCAAAGACTGGGAGAACATCGCATCTAGGATGCGCAAAGTTCCTCAGAGTCTTGAGGGCTACGGACGCAGCCTGAAGATTTCTGCCGCGAATAATGACGCGCCAGCAAAAAGGCAGCTCGAAGAAGTTATTGCCCAGGCCGACCAAATCGCCTCCGAAAAAGGCTTCTTCCGCAGCTTTGCGGCTTCGGCTAAAGCCGATGGCCAAGAGTTGCCGGAGTCTTTGAAAAAAGAACTAATCGAAGCGGCCGAGGAAGCAACCAAGGGCTACGCGGATTTTAGGGAGACCCTAAAGGCGATTCACGCGATTTCCAATACCCCGGATGCTATTGGTAGAGAGCGCTACCAAATGCTCTCCAGCAGCTTCTTAGGCGCAACCGTGGATCTTGACGAGACCTATAAGTGGGGCATCGAAGAGCTGGCGCGAATTGTTGCTGAGCAAAATGAAGTGGCCAACCAGATTTTGCCAGGAGCAAGTGTCGAAGAGGCCATTAAGCACCTCGAGAATGACCCGAGCACAAAACTGCACGGCACCGAAGAATTGCAAAAGTGGATGCAGAAACTCAGCGATAACGCAATCGAGGCTCTAAGTGGCACCCACTTTGAAATCGCGGAGCCGCTCAAAAAACTCGAGTGCATGATTGCACCAACCCAGCACGGCGGCATTTACTACACCGGCCCATCGGATGACTTTTCTAGGCCCGGCAGAATGTGGTGGTCGGTTCCAGTTGGTGTCACAGAGTTTGACACCTGGCGTGAAACAACCACCGTGTATCACGAGGGAGTCCCTGGCCACCACCTGCAGGTAGCGCAAGCCACCTACGTGCGAGACACTCTAAATGCTTGGCGCAGACTTGCCTCCTGGACTTCAGGTCACGGCGAAGGCTGGGCGCTTTATGCTGAGCGACTGATGGAGGAGTTGGGCTTTTTGGATAACCCGGCGGATCGCTTGGGAATGCTCGATGGTCAAAGAATGCGTGCCGCTCGAGTGGTGTTGGATATCGGAGTGCACCTTGGCAAAGAGCGCCTCGACGGCAAGGGTGTTTGGGACTTTGACTACGCCCTTGATTTCATGGGCAAAAACGTGAACATGTCCAAAGAGTTCGTTCGTTTCGAGGTCACCAGGTACTTTGGTTGGCCTGGCCAGGCACCGAGCTATAAGGTCGGCCAGCGAATTTGGGAGCAGATCCGCGATGACTATAAGGCTCGCAAGGGCGAGTCTTTTGATATCAAGGAATTCCACAAAACTGCTCTGAATCTTGGCGGATTGGGTCTCGATACCCTCGAAAAGGCGATGGCTCGGGCTTAGCGATTCGTTAGGCTTTGAATCATGTCTAAAGTCTTAGCCTCATTACCCATTGGTCAAAAAGTCGGCATCGCATTTTCAGGGGGTCTTGACACCTCGGTGGCGGTTGCCTGGATGCAGGAGAAGGGTGCCATCCCCTATGCCTACACCGCACACCTGGGCCAATACGACGAGGACGACATCGAGTCAATCCCTCAGCGCGCCACCGAATACGGTGCTGCCGCTGGGAGATTGGTTGATTGCCGAGATTCATTAGCCGAAGAAGGTCTAGTAGCAATCGCTTGTGGCGCGTTTCACATTCGCACCGGCGGCAAGGTCTATTTCAACACCACTCCCCTTGGCCGGGTAGTCACAGGAACCCTATTGGTTCGAGCCATGCAAGAAGATGGCGTTGAGATTTGGGGCGATGGCAGCACCTATAAGGGCAATGACATTGAGCGCTTTTACCGCTACGGATTATTGGCAAACCCAAACCTAAAAATTTATAAGCCATGGCTAGATGAGGATTTTGTTGCCGAACTCGGTGGCCGGCACGAGATGAGCGAGTGGCTTCAGGCCAGAAAGCTTCCCTACCGCTCTTCAAAAGAGAAGGCCTATTCAACCGATGCCAACATGCTTGGAGCGACCCACGAGGCCAAGTCTTTGGAATTTTTGAATACCTCCTATGAAATAGTCGAACCAATCATGGGAGTCAAGTTTTGGGACGAGAGTGTCAAGATTGAAACCGAAGACGTAAAAATAGCCTTTGTTCAGGGTCGCCCAGTGGCTATTAACGACGAGCGAATCGACTCCGCTGTAGACGTGATATTCAAGGCCAACGAGATTGGCGGTCGTCACGGCTTGGGGATGAGCGATCAGATTGAAAACCGAATCATTGAAGCCAAGAGTCGCGGCATCTACGAAGCCCCAGGCATGGCGCTTTTGCATATTGCTTACGAGAGGCTGATGAGCGCCATCCACAACGAAGACACCATTGCGAACTACCATCAAGAGGGTCGCCGCATGGGAAGACTTCTCTACGAGGGTCGCTGGCTAGACCCTCAGACTCTGATGCTAAGAGAGTCGCTTATGAAGTGGGTGGCCAGTGCCATCAACGGCAGCGTCACAATACGCCTTCGCCGAGGCGACGACTACACAATCATCGACACTCAGGGTGAAGGTTTTAGCTATCACCCAGAGAAGCTTTCAATGGAGCGCAACCAAGACGAGGCCTTCGGCCCGAGCGACCGCATTGGTCAGCTGACAATGCGAAATCTTGACATTCAAGACACCAGAGCAAAGCTCGATCTTTATCGCAAACAGGGCCAAATCGACCCAACCAGACTGGAGTTAACCTAATGAGCGTTCACATCAATGCAAAACCCGGTGATATTGCCGAAGTCATCCTGCTGCCAGGTGACCCCTTACGTGCCAAGTGGATTTCAGAAACCTTTCTAGAGGACGCCGTTCAGTACAACTCGGTCCGCAACATGTTCGGCTACACCGGCAGCTATCACGGCAAGCGAGTATCGGTTCAGGGCACCGGCATGGGGGCTCCCTCGATGGGCATTTACGCACAGGAGCTCTTTGAGGAGTTCGGTGTCCAGAGCGCGATTCGGGTTGGCACCGCAGGCGGGATTGCACCCACAAAGCTACGCGATGTCGTGATTGCGATGACCGCCTCAACGGACTCTCAGATTAATCACCGTGCCACAAATGGCCTGGACTTTGCCCCGCATGCCAGCTATGAGCTGCTAGAAAAAGCAGTGAATAAGGCTCGAGAGCTCGGCTCGAGTTTCCATGTTGGAGGGGTTGCCTCTGGCGATCTTTTCTATGACACCACCAATTCACTTGATAAGTGGACCGAATACGGCATCCTGGCCCTGGAAATGGAGACCAGCATGCTCTACACCCTGGCCGCAAGATTCAAGCGCAAGGCGCTTGGAATCGTAACTGTTTCAGACATGATGGATGGCTCTGGCCACACCTCCCCAGAAGAGCGTGAGAGCGGTTTTAGGGCAATGGTTGAAATTGCGCTGGCCGCTGCCGAATGAGAATTATAAAGGTTGCGCTGCAGCTTCTTCTAGGTTTCGTACTCACCTCAGCCGGCATTTCTCACCTCACGACCGCCAGGGCGGAGTTTCAAGCCCAAGTGCCAACCTGGTTGCCGCTGAGTCCCGACTTTGTGGTCGTTGCATCTGGAATCGTTGAAATTTCACTGGGCTTGGGCCTTTTGGTTTTGTGGCCCTTTCGCAAGTGGGTTGGTCTAGCCGCTGCGCTTTTCTTTATAGCGATTTTCCCGGGAAACATCTCGCAGTGGCTAAACGGGGTGAGCGCCTTCGGCTTAGACACCGATCAGGCTAGATTCATGCGACTGTTCTTCCAGCCAGTTTTGATTCTCTGGGCGCTATTTGCCACTAATGCTTACCAGCTCCTAAGACGATCAAAGAAAACTAACCCTTAGCAGCAGCGTAGGCATTCTGAGCCAGAATTGAGGCTCCGATGCAGGTAGCAAGGTCCCCCAATGATGAGGCTTTTATCAAAGGCATCTTCTGCCAGACCAGCTGACTCTCTAAATTTGCTCTGAGCGGCCCCATTAAGCCCTCACCCGCCTTCGATACTCCCCCGCCGATAACTATTACTTCTGGTGCTAAGACTGAAATATATGAAGTAAGCGCGAGACTCAAAGACCTAACCGCGTCTCCCCAAACTTGGCCAGCCAATGCGTCCCCAGATTTAGAGAACTCAAATACTTCCGCCGCACCGGCAACCTGAATTCCAGATTTCTCAAAATATCTTTGGGCGATTGAAGGGCCAGTGGCCACTGTCTCAAGGCATCCAGAAGAACCGCAAGCGCAGGATCGATCCGAGCCGACATTCAGATGGCCAATCTCACCCCCGAATTTATGGCTGTTGAGCTTGCCCTGTATCAGCATCGCGCCAGCAATCCCAGTACCGATGGCCAAAAATAACCCATTCTCAACGCCTTTTAGGCCCCCAAGAGTTTGCTCCGCCAGGCCTCCGGCTCGAACGTCGTGACCCAGGCCAACCGGAAGGCCAGTCGCCGCTTTGATCATGTCGCGAAACGGAACGTTGTCCCAGTAAAGATTCTCTGAGGCCTCCGCGACCCCGGTCTCCTCGTTGATCTGCCCAGCCAAGGCGATACCAATTGCCTTTGCCTCTGGTTCCAGTGCTACCAAATCAGCCACAAGTTTCATAACTCGTGCTGTGATTCCTTTAGAGCCCTCCGCGCGAAGCGTCTTGACCCTGAATACCTCACCTTGCTTAGGACCAGTAAAAACTGCCGCTTTGATCTCAGTGCCGCCAACATCGATTGCGATGACCTTTAGGTTTTTATGTGTCTCGTAAATTAGGCACCCCTTGGGATCTTTTTTATCGGCCTCTTGGTCGAAGCCTGTCTTCAATAGCCACCCTAAAAGAATAGCGAGGCTAGTACCTCAGTTTCCTTATTGGCAGATTGGTAACTGCAGTAAAGTCTTGTCGTGCCATCAACTTCAAACCTAATCACCTTCACGCTTCTAGCGTTGGTCATCATTCTGGTGCCTGGACCCGGAGTGCTTTTTGCAGTGGGCCGCGCTTTAATTTTGGGCACTAAGCCAGCCTTGTTGAGCGTTCTGGGGAACGCCCTGGGGGTTGGGGTGCAGATACTGCTGGTGGCTTTGGGACTTGGGGCAATCATCCAGCAATCCGAAGTGTTGTTTTTTATGATTCGGCTGCTCGGAGCCGGAATGATTATTTACTTGGGAATTAAGGCAATCTGGCAGCGAGCTGACTTTTCGCTAACCGCCAATTTGGCTGCCCAATCAAAAAAGACCCTCTTGAGAGACTCGGTAATCGTGGGTCTGACAAACGCCAAAACCTTCGTGTTCTTTATCGCAGCACTTCCATCATTTACCTCTCCAGAGCTTGGCAACCCCATCACCCAAATGCTGCTGATGGGGGTGATCTTTTCTAGCATCGGAATTGTGTCGGATAGTGGCTATGCGATTGCTGCAGGTCAAGCCAGGGCCTGGCTGGCCCACTCCGAAAAACGGTTAGCTAATTTCAGGGGAATTGGCGGGTTGGCACTGACCCTCCTCGGTTTTTATATGCTCTACGAGGCGCTGATCCACTAATTGCATTCAGCGGACTGGGACAATGAAGAACTATCCTTGAATCATGTCAGTATCAGAGCTCACCACCAGCACTCAGAACTACCTCAAGGCAATATGGGGTCTCACCGAGTGGTCGTCGAACTCAGTCACTGCGACCGAAGTCTCTCAAAAAACCGGGCTCAAGTTGTCTTCGGTATCGGATGGCATGAGAAGACTCGGACAGCTGGGGCTCGTGAACTACTCTCCCTACGCCGCCATCGAGCTAACTGATCTCGGCCGAACTCACGCTCTGGCTATGGTCCGAAGGCACCGAATGATCGAAACGTTTTTAGTTGAGGTCTTGGGGTATCGCTGGGATCAGGTCCATGATGAAGCGGAGAACCTTGAACACGCCGTTTCGGATTTCATGATTGACCAGCTCGACAAGAAACTCGGCTTTCCCAAAAGAGATCCCCACGGTGACCCAATACCCTCAGCCAGTGGCGCCATCGAGGTGCCCAACGCGATTCGACTGCACATGGTTCCCATCGGTTCTAAGGCTCAAGTCAGGCGTATTTCGGATGCCGATCCCGAACTCCTAAAGTTCTTCGATGAGCATAAAATTGGCCTAGACACTCCACTTGAAGTTCTAGAGCCGCAGGTGTATTCCCATGATTTCAGTATCCGGATCAGAGAATCAAGTAAGCCGCTTGGCCTCGGCATAGCGGCAGCTCAGGCGCTTTATGTGGAAATCATTGAGCCCGAGACACCAACTAATTAAATCGCTTTAGCCTCGAGCTTCCCTGCCGTTTTTGCAAGGCTGGCCGCCCTGATTCTTTTGCCGATGATTCCTTGGCGCGGGCTAAATAGGTATACGAATGCGAACATGGCTCCTTGAGATAGGACCACCATGCCACCCGATGCCGTATCTAGGTAATAGCTCAAATAGACCCCACCGACTGCGGCAATTGAGGCCATCACTGGCGCAATAATAAGCATCTTAGAAAACTGATCAGTCAAAAGATACGCGGTTGCTCCTGGAATAATCAGCATGGCAACAACCAAAATAACCCCCACGGCCTGCAGCGCTACGACCGAGGTGAGTGCCAATAGCGCGAGCAGCAGGGCGCCAATGAGCTTGGGATTCAGACCGATAGCGCGAGCGTGACTCGGGTCAAATGCAAATAACGTAAAGTCTCGTCGCTTATAAATCAGCACTCCGAGAGTAATGGCACCCAACACAACTACCTGGGTGACATCGGCCCAAGACACCCCCAACAAGTTCCCGAAAACAATATGGGTGAGATTGGTCTGGGATGGGGTGACTGAAATCAAAACTAAGCCCAGTGCAAAGAGGGTAGTAAACACAATCCCAATCGCGGCATCTTCCTTTACGCGACTGGTGTCCCGCACCACCCCAATTAAAATAACCGCCAAAAAGCCGAAGAAGGCGGCGCCGATAGCAAAGGGGAAATCCAACACGTAGGCGATTACAACCCCCGGCAACACCGCATGTGAAACAGCATCACCCATCAAAGACCAACCGATCAACACCAGCCAGGTCGACAGCACTGCGCCAACGATTGCAGCCACCAAGGTGGTTATCAAGGCCCTGATCATAAAGTCGTAACTCAAAGGCTCGAGAATCAAATCGATTAGGTTCATGAGGCATCCCCGCTAGCTAAAACATCAATCCCAAAGGCCAAAGCCAGATTATTTGGCTGCAGGATATTTTTAGTGGTGTCGTGCATCAAAACCCTACGCATTAAAAGAATTGATTCCTCGGCTAGCTGTGGCAATGCGAGAAGGTCATGAGTGGACACCAAGATGGTCGCCCCCTCACTGGCCAAGCCCTTAATTAGCTTGATGATTGTGGCCTCAGATTTTTTATCCACCCCGGCAAAAGGCTCATCTAACAACAAAATTCTGGCTTCTTGAGCAATTGCCCGGGCCAAAAAAGCTCGCTTGCGCTGACCGCCAGAGAGCTGGCCGATCTGCCGATCTGCGTATTCACCAAGCTCGACCTTTGCCAAGGCATTCTTTACGGCCAAGTGGTCTTCGGCATTAGCCCGTCTTGAGGGCCCCATCTTGCCGTAACGGCCCATCAGGACAACATCACGCACCGAGACTGGAAAGCTCCAGTCGATCTCTTCGCTTTGCGGAACATAGGCAATGCTGCCTTTGCGGCGAGCAGCTGCCGAGTCCTCACCAAAGACCACAATGTTGCCAGCTTGAATTTTGACCATGCCCATAATGGCCTTGAATAGTGTGGATTTTCCAGAGCCATTCATCCCCACCAAGCCCACAACCCTTGCTTTTGGAAGCTCAAAAGTGGCGCCAGTCAGTGCTTTGAGTTCGCCATAGGACACGTGCAAATCTTTTATTGAAACCGCGGGGTTAGTCATTTACTTCTCCAGTAAGTCCCGCTGCTATTTTGATGGCGTTGTATCTGATCAGATCTAGATATGTTGGCACTGGGCCATCTTGCTCAGAAAGCGAATCCACAAAGAGCACCCCTCCGAATTTTGCCGCAGTCGCACTCACCACCTGCTGCATAGCGTCATCCGACACCGTTGATTCGCAAAATACGGCGGGAACTTGATTTGCGGTAACAAACTCAATAACCCCGGCAATCTGTCTCGGGGTTGCTTGACTCTCAGCATTCACAGCCCAGATGTAGACCTCCTGCAGCCCAGCATCGCGCGCCAAATAGGAAAACGCCCCCTCGCAGGTAACCAGTGCCCGCTGGGAGTCTTTGAGATTTGCCAATTTGGCTATTAGGTCATCCTGAACCTTCTGAAGCTGCTCCTTATAGCTAATTGCATTAGCCTGAAAATAATCAGCGTCCTGCGGCGAGAGCGCACTAAATGCCTTGAGCATATTGTCGACGTAGATCATCACATTCAATGGGCTCATCCAGGCATGGGGGTTCGCAAGACCCCGATAGGAGTCCTCTGAAATTTCCATCAGCTCCACACCATCACTGACTACAACGTGAGGGACATCTAAATCAACAACGAACTTTTCGAACCAAATCTCAAGATTTAACCCGTTATCCAAAATCAAATCAGCATCCTGTGCTCGAATCAAATCCCCCGGGGTTGGTTGATACCCGTGGATTTCGCTCCCCACCTTGGTGATGGACTCGATTCTTAATTTATCCCCAGCGACATTTTGGGCGATATCTGCCAGCACTGTAAAGGTCGTGAGGACAACCGGGAGATCTGCACCCAAGTCTTGCTCGACATTCGAAAGGGAGCATCCCGCTAGAAGTATTGAAATCGCTACAAAAAGCGCACCTGCGCGGCTCGGTTTTTTGAACCTAATCACCATTCACCGCCGCCCTAATAATCAATTATTCGCTAACACTATTACATTTGTTCGCCTACCCGTAGTTTGGCTTATTTATGGTCCTCTTTGTCCCAATTGACTTTGTCACCGAGGGCGGAGCGCTTATATTTCTCGTCGCAGTCTTGATTTGGGGCATCACAGGGCTTTGGACTGTGACACCGTTAAATCACCATGAGGCCGGCAGGCCCCGAGTTGGTATTCCCAACAAACCCGCAGGCCGACAAAAAAACAGCAGCAAAGCAACTCTCGGCAGTACACTTGTACTACTTGAAACATTAATTTGTTTCCTGCGTCGTAGAACGCTCCCCACTACCCTGTGGTTGATTTTTTCTTGCGGCGAACGAATGCGTCAAAAGACGCGTTTGCCCAAAGCCAAACAAATTGTCTGGTTTCATCGTGATGCTCTCATCACCAGAAAGTGACATAAACATGTCTCAAAACACATTTTCCGATCTTGGCGTGCCACAAAGCATCTGCCTAGAACTCACCAAACAAGGAATCGACTCCCCCTTCCCAATTCAGATTGACACCCTTCCCGACACCCTGGCCGGCAAGGATGTCCTTGGTCGCGGTAAAACCGGATCTGGAAAGACTCTTGCCTTTAGCATCCCAATGGTCGTTCGATTGGCGAAAAACCAAAGGGGTAGCATCCGTGGCGCAATGCCAGTAGGTCTTGTGCTGGCACCAACTCGAGAGCTTGCAACTCAAATTGCAGGCACCATGCAGCCCCTGGCCGAAGTAATGGGCCTTCGAGTGACCACCATCTTCGGTGGTGTTTCTCAAACCCGCCAGGTAAGAGCAATCCGTGACGGTGTCGAAATCATTGTCGCCACCCCGGGACGTCTCGAAGACCTAATGCAGCAGGGCCTTCTGAAACTTGACTCCATTCAAATAACCGTGCTTGATGAAGCAGACCACATGGCTGATCTAGGTTTCTTGCCTTCGGTCACCAGAATTCTGAATGCCACCCCCAAAGGTGGTCAGCGCCTCATGTTCTCAGCGACTTTGGATAACGGGGTCAATAAGCTCGTGGATCGCTTCTTGAATAATCAGGTTATGCATGCTGTGGACGAGGAAAGCTCCCCGGTAGCTCAGATGACTCACCATGTTTTTGAAGCCAGCAACCCCGAAGCCAAAAACGCCCTCATTGAGGCTTTGGCCTCGGGAACTGGCCGTCGGATTCTGTTCATGCGGACCAAGCACCATGCGAAAAAACTAGCTAAGAACCTGACCAAGGCCGGAATCCCAGCGGTTGACCTGCATGGCGCGCTTTCTCAAAATGCACGTGACCGCAACCTGGCGGCCTTTGCAGCGGGAACCGTAAAAGTACTAGTTGCAACAGATGTTGCGGCCCGAGGTGTTCACGTCGATGATGTCAACTTGGTCATCCACGTTGATCCACCAGCAGAACACAAGGCCTACCTGCACCGCTCGGGCCGAACCGCTAGAGCTGGTGCTGCCGGAGACGTGGTGACCCTTTGCCTACCTACCCAGCGTCAAGACCTAGCGGAATTGCTTCGCAAGGCCAAGATCTCGGTTGTGCCCACCAAGGTCACAGCAAGCTCCCCATTGGTTGTGGCGCTGATTGGTGAAGTTGCCGCCTATGTGAAACCAGAGCCCGTTGCCAAACCGGCTCAAGGTGGCGGCAAGTCAAACGGTCAAAATGCCCAGCGCAAACGCAACCAGCGCGAGCAAGGCACCCCTCAACCGAGCTCAAGGAATGCCAGCTCAAGACAGTCAACTGGTACCGCTAAGCCCGCTGGCGAGCGGCCCGCAAGGCCAGCATCAAATGCCGGTCGCCCGGCAAGACCCGCCATCAATGGGCAACGACCAGCAGCCTCCGGTCAACGCTCGAGGCAACGATCCCGCTAGCGAACTTTGAGGTGATCGACTCTTCGCCAGCTTGCTAAGCACCTAATGCACGAGGAGTTGATCCCCTAGGTTCAGGAATGGTATTTTTTGTTTCTGAGTTTGGGAATCGGTAGGTTTTGGGTGGCCTCTTTTTTTCGAGTGAAAAGCAAATACACAAAGCCTTGACGCTAAGGCGCTAGCCGCCAGACCGCAAGCCAGAATTTTATTGGCTCGTTCGAAATCCAGAAACACATCGATAAAGACCACTTAGCTAATGGCGCCGACGCCGATTCGCTTGTTTTTTTAATTACCTAGGTCACTGACGGGCAGCCGGCCGGGGATCTTCATGCGGGTCCCGCAAAATGCCACCAATCATTCAGGCAATTGCTGGATCCAGTTGCTTGGTGGGGCTGATGATTTGCCCCAGACAAAAACCTTCTACTGACCAGCAACGAGCTTGAGTTGGTTGATCTCTTGGGCAAGATTAACATTGCCTCACGTCAATTCGACTCGTTGACCATCCTGAGCGACATTCGCTCCACTTGCGTCCAGCAGTCTGGCAATCAAGACTGGCTGGATGAGAATCCATCACATCAGCATGCTGGAAAAAAAATAGCCGATGACCCGTGACAATTGGCCGGGCTTGCTGTAGAGCTGCCTTTCAGCAATAAATGATTCACGCCAAAATTTCGATGGTCAACTTGTTTCACCTCCTGGAAACCCTGTAAAATTTTCCAAAAGGTGAAGAAATCTAGTTGAACAAAGTCGTGAAGTATAAGTAGACCATGACTAGTTTGAGATCTCGGGCACCTACCTGTGGGACTGAATCTTGGGGGAGATATGAAATCGTTAGCATCCAAACTTACGCCTCTACTGGCAATCTCTCTGGTCCTATTCCCGATTATCCCCTCAAGCTCTATGGCCCAATCAACAGCCGCGGCAGCGGAGAAAACTCTGCCAGTCGCAATCTGTAAACAGGTTGGAAATAACACTCCTTCTGCGCAGTTCCGCTACGAAGACGCGGGCCACATCACCGATTGGAGTCGGATTCTTCGCCCGATCGGCAACCAAAAAATGGTAGTCATCCCGTTGGACTTCTCGGATGCACCCGAGCAAAAAAAGAGTCTGGCCCAGCTCACTTTTTTAGATGAAGTGAGTGAATTTATGGAAAGGAATTCGCAGGGAAAGCTAGGGCTGGAAATTGAAGTCCTGGACAACTGGGTTCGTCTCCCCAAAACTGCCCGTTATTACGCAGACGCTATTTGGACGGAAAAGATTAATGATGCAATCGATGAGGTAGACCCTTACATTGATTTTTCAGATTACGAACTAACTCTTTTTTACATTTCCAAAACCAACATGATTACCGTTGCAACGGGCGCCTTGCCGGGATGGGATCTTCGGTACCCTGATGGGCAAACTGTTCGAGGTGCTTTTTTGGGAAATGACGGCTGGAGACAACTGGGCCAGGACGCCACCGTCACTATCCACGAACTGATGCACGTCTACGGCCTGCCAGATTTGTACATGGCGAATAAGGATGGCTCGAAAAACGTTGGAGTATTTGATCTAATGTCTGAATATCTTGAAGACGTGGGGCCGCGTCTATTCGATTGGCATCGCTGGAAGCTTGGCTGGCTGGATGATGACCAGATTGAGTGCCTGAACCCGTTAGTGAAGCACGAGCTTGTCATAAAAAAATCTGACGCCCAAAAGAAACTATGGGTCATGCCTATGAGTGACACCACAGTCAAAGTATTCCAACCTTGGATGACAGGAAGCAAATTCAGCGTTATTTCATACTCTGTGGACACCAAGGACTATGTCTGGCATTCCGGAGGACCTAAGGGTTCGGGGTTTAGCGCGATTCAAATGCTGAGGCCGAACCGCTCTCCAATTTCCCCAGGTGGTTTCATGAATCGAAATCTCACGGTAGTTCTGAAAAATGGAGATGTCATAACCGACAAGTCCTCTGTCCTGAGAGCGGGGGTTTCGAAAAACTCAGTTCGACTCAAATACGAATCAGGTACAACATCCTTGGAGACGATGAAATTTAAGACATGCAAAGAAATGTGGCGATTTTTTCCAGGCGGCGTTTCAAGGATTGAGAGTACCGACAATCAAAAGCTTGAGCCGAACTTGTCAATTCAAGCTTGGAGACTAAACGAGAGGCTTAGACAACCCGGCCAGGAGGTAATTTGTGGAAGATGATTCATCCAACTCTCCAATTCAGAAGATATTTATTCGATTAGCGCTCAGTTTATCAAGTCACTTTTCGAGTTAGTGACTAAAGCCCCCGCCTAATAAATCGCAGGCCTTCCGGACCACCCCTAGCGTCAACCGATACTTGCACGCTCGGTTTTCTGCGAGGTGGGTTTTAGACTTGTAACCCCAACCGGGCTAAGCCTTTCTATAGATCATTTATAGGCTTTGCGCTAACAATCTCCCGGAACTCTTGACCATCAACAATTCAACGAAGAGGCTTTCCGGTTCAAATGGCTCCCTAATAGTTTTCCATTCTTAAGCCGGGTTCTGGGTTAGAGGCACATTCTCCACGGGGAAGATTGTTCCAAATCAACTGACCGTGGACCCAACAGTTGTTAGCTAAATAATTAGCAGGTTGGGCGTGTTCCAGAATATTGCGCCGTAGTTCGCAAAGAGTCGCTCGAATGCCGAGTCCGGTTTTGATCGACCTGGAGTTCCAAAAAACTCACAGCACATTCAGCCTTTGAAGGCTGCGGCAGGCCCTAATCTAAATGAAATATTGGTTTCATCAAAGCGGGGGAAAATGCCAACACGAGACACGAGCCCCTCCTATGTGCGCGCCTATGGCAAAGTTAAGGAAATAGAGCCTTTTCGAATCAAGTGGCTGGCGCGCCTGGTTTACAACACAAAGTTCGAGCTAGCTATCAGTGCGGTCATAATCGTGAACGCAATTTCATTAGCCGTTCTAACAATGCCGAATCTTGACCCCGAGACGATTGCGATTGCAAACCAGGTCGACTCAGTGGCATTTTTCATTTACGTAGCAGAGCTAATCTTGCGCCTCGTCTCCTACGGCAAAAAACCGTGGATGTTTTTCCGCGAGGGCTGGAATGTCTTCGACTTTGTGGTTATTGGCCTGACGCCAGTGTTCCAAGGTCAGACAGCGGTCATGAGGCTTCTCAGACTCTTGCGACTGGTCCGAATATTCCGGTTTTTACCTGAGGTGAGAATTCTCTCCGCATCGATCATGAAGAGCGTTCCGCCGCTTCTAAGCATGAGCGTGCTAATAACGCTGTTGCTTTTTCTTTATGGCATGGCCGGCTTTTACCTTTTCGGCGAGCAGGCCGCGTCCAGTTGGGGTGACATCGGACTGAGCATGAAGAGCCTGTTTATATTGCTTACCCTCGAGAACTTTCCGGTTTATCTCGAAGAGGCAATGCTGATCAACCCCCTTGCACTGCCTTTCTTCCTGTCTTATGTATTTCTAATTGTCTTCACCGTGCTGAATGTGCTCATTGGCATCGTTCTAAACGCGATGGACGAGGCTCGCTCTGAGGATAAAATCCAAAGAGCTCAAGTCTCCGAGTTGAACTCGCTCTCTAACGCTGCCGCAGCCCTAGAGGGTAGCGATGAGGTTATTGCCTCAGAAATAAAGCAGATTCGCGACCGAATTCAAGAGCTATCTGCCAGATCTAGCGAGAAGTCAACTAACGCGGCGAAACCCTGATGGAACCCGTTGGCAGCCCGCACCCAATAAAAGGTCGGATGATATCCAGCCACTAAGTAAATATGGGTTACTTTTCGATCTGGGTTTTTTGTTTCCCAGGCCCCTTTTTGGTTGCGTAGGTAAATATGGCGAGTCCAGTAACCAGAGCCCCGGCACCAAGACCATAAGAAAGCACATCGGAAGCACGATTTGCATCCACAAAAACACCGACGAAAACAACCGCGATGATGGCCACCACCACACCGATAAGTTTCGACTTAAGGTCATCCAAATCGTTCACTTGCAGCCAGGCCGGAACATCTATGTCGGTGTCTATGAATAGCTCATAAAGACCGTACCCGATAACCAATAAAACAGTTCCCAGAAGAATCGCGTCCACCGCGGTCAAAACCTCAACAATGGTCTCTTTCAAAGAAGACTGATTCACGATGGTTTCAAAAACCACCACGATCATCTCGATTGAGCCTTGAGCCATCAAGAGCAACGCCCCAATCATCGAAGCCACCGCTGGTACGACAACCGCATATCTTGTGAGTCCAAGTATTTTTCGCATGGCTAAATGCTAGTTGGGTAACTTCTAAACTCGAGATTTGGTAGCTAAATACATTCAGTGGGAAAACTGAAATGGCTTGCGCCCTCGGAAGGGCCAGAAGCTTCATCGTTCCGACAAACTAACCGCTTCAGAGGCGTAACTCCGCGGAAACACTCGACGCACCGAAGATCCCCAGCATTTCAAAGGCCAGACCCTAAGTGCTGGACTTGTCTGCCTGGTCGGCTAATTCGTCTGGAATTGTCGTATCCACAGGCTTGCCGCCGGTCATATAGCTTGCTCGAGCGAGAACGAAACTTCCAATAGCACTAGTAACTAGTTGCGCAACGATAGCGATGATGCCTTTAATGAGGTTTAAGACTGAGAAGTCGATCACCACAACCCCAAGAATCATTAATGCAACACCTAGACCCGCCGCCGTTCCAACCGCACTGGTGCGGGTGTAAACATCGGGAAGCTTTATCAGACCGTACGCCGCGATAGCCATGATTGCGGCACCCAGAATCAACAAGGAACTGCCAAGCACCGTGATGACCATTTCGGCACTCACCTTTTTTCTCCCTGAATCAGTCGGGCCAGCGACAGGACTGAGAGGAAGCCCAGTAGTGCTGAGATCAAGATGATGTCCATAACCGCCTCGATTGGAAGCATCAGACCCAAAACTGCAACAGCCCCAATGAAAACAAAGAAGATTAAATCGCCGGCAACCGCCGAATTAGCTGCGGTAGGACCCCTCCACGCCCTAATCACAGAGAACACGACCGAGAAAGCTAAGAGCCCTAGAACCACAAAAGCGACAGCATCAGGAATCATTTGACAACCCCATTTCTCAAATTCAAGCTTGGCCTCAACCTCGTGCCAAAAAGCAATCGATCGTGCGTTTCTCGCAAGGACTCGCGGAAACTCTCTGGGTCTTGAGCAACAAACATTCCATGAACAAACATGCTGCCGTTTTCTCGGTCCACTGCGATGACCAAAGTGTCTGGTGTGATGGTAATCAATGTCACCAAAATTGTGACTTCGGACTCAGTCAGGTCAGCTATGCGCATCCGCACAATCCCCGGTGAGGGCTCTCTGCCCGGTGAAAGAATTAGCCCGACAACCTGGAGGCTGGTAATTATGAACTGGCCGATAAACCAAGCAGTGAAATACGTCATCCTCCATGGCAAGCTCCATGCTGAAGCACTCAGAGAGTCGGTCATCTTCCAATCACCGCCTTTATGTAGTCACTGGTGTCGATCAGACCAGCGCTGGCATGCTCGGCCAGAGAAACTAGGAATTCTCCTCCAAAACCGAGCGCCACAGACAATCCCCCGAGGATCAAGGCGGGCAAAATCAGCGCTACTGGAACACGGGTTCCTCTGTTTTCGTGCGGGTCGCCCTCGTTTCTTTGCGAGCCTCGTGGGGGTTTCAGATACTCGACTGCAAGAGCGGCCTCCTGGGCAACCTCATCCGGATCGAGAAGGGCTAGATCATAGAGTCCGTTTCGAGTTCGGATGCGCTCCTCGGCAGCCAGAATCTCGACATCGGAGTGGCGCTTACCATTGAACATATTCGCCCAAATCTTCATCATCGCCATTAGGACAAAAAGGCTGACAACCAAAAGCAAACCAGCCACAATGGCGAGGCCAGCGTCAGCACTTGCCAAAACCAGCGCGTACTTGGCAACGAACCCCGAGAAGGGTGGCAAGCCAACTAGTGAAAGCGATCCAATCACGAATACCCCTGTCAGAAGGTGCTCTCGAGTTCGCAGCCCGGCAATTCTCTCGAGTTGTCCCGAGCCATAGGTGTGCTCAATAGCACTTGATACCAATAGCAATGAACCCATGACAATCATGTGGTGAACCATGTAAACGATGCCTGCACTCAACCCCTGAGGTGTAAACAGGCCGACGCCAACAAGGATAAACCCAATACCGCTGACCATTTGAAACAGCAAGAGGGAGCGAATGCTTGATTCCCCAAGGGCTGCAAGAGCACCAACCACCAGAGTTAGGCAGGCAACAACCAAGATCGCGTTCATCCAGGAGCTATCACCCTCAAAAATCACCGCACTGATTCGGTAGATCACATATACCGCGACTTTGGTATGGAGTCCGGAAAACAAAGCTGCAACCGCTGGAGATGCTGATGCGTAGGCCCTGCTCAACCAACCGTGCACCGGGAAAACAGCAGCCTTGACAGCAAGTGCTGACAAACACATAGCAGTGGCTATTGCGGTAGCCGGATCAGAACCTGTGCCTGCCAGCGCTGCCAGGTTGACGGTTCCTTGGACTGCGTAAATCAAACCAATCCCGGCCAGAAAAAGTGTCGAGGCAAGCAAATTCACAACCACATAAAGCCTCGAGCCGGCCATATCCTCCCGGCGGCTAAGGAAGATCAACAACCCGTAGGAGGGCAGGAGCATCACTTCAATAAAAACAAAGAGATTGAATAGATCTGCAGTCAATAACGCTCCGGAAACGCCACCAACCAAAATCAAAACCAACGCGGGAATCGACGGGCTTCGGCTTTCTCCGCTTACGAGCATGTACTGGAAGCTAAGTAGGGCCACCAGTGCAGCGGCAGTCAAAATCAACGCAGAAAAGGCATCTGCCACAAATGCAATCGCAATGCCCTCGGGCCAGAGCGAGATTTGGTGAGCGAGCACGGTGCCATCGGACACCGTTACCAACAAAGTGATGGAACCGGCCAAAACAGCTAAGAGTGAGCCAGTAGCCACTATGTATTGAAGCGGGTGAGTGCGAGGCACGATAAATAGCACAGCGCCTAATAAAAGGGGCGCGCCAACAAATAGCGGCAAAAGTGCTTCCATGAGGTTCATCACTTCAAATCACCACCTTTTTTAGCTTCACTGTTGTTAGCTTGACTGTTGTTAGCTTCACTATTGTTAGCATCACTGTCCAAAGCCCTAATTTGTGGCTCACCCTCAGTATCGTCATCGCCCTTACTGACAACCGCTAGGGTCGCCAAAACAACGGTGATTGCGAACGCAATCACAATCGCAGTAAGAACAAAGGCCTGCGGGAGTGGGTCCGCTGCCATCGATGTGTCTCCATCAGCAAATGGGGCGTCTCGACGAGCGACTCCGCCGGCTGCAATAATCAACAGGTTTACCGCGTGGGTTAAAAGGACAAAGCCGAGGATGATTCGAATCATCCCGCGCTGCAGCACCAAAAAAACGCCGGCTGCTGCCAAAAATCCAATGCTAAGAGCCAAACTCATGATGACGCTCCCGTCTCTAGCGAATCCGAAACCGCTGAGCTACCGGTTTTTGGGGTTGCTTGACCACCAGAACTGCCGGCTTCACCTAGCCGCTCTGGGCGCGGAGAATTTGGTTCGAACCTTTCAAAACGGCTCGCAACCAGAACTGCCCCGGCGTAACTCCTTGGCTCGATATTGCTTGGACGCACACCTCCCAGTTCATTAATCACGGCAATGATTATTGCCAAAACGGCAATATAAACCCCGAGATCAAAGACCATCGCGCTAGTAAAGCCATACTCACCACCCCATGGCAAAGGAATGTCAAATCGCACCGGTTTCAAGAATGAACCGGCAGCGTAACCCCAGATACCGCTCAGGACAGCCACAATCACCCCCGAAGCCAAAAGACCTTGATACGGCCACTTCACCGGTGCTGAACGATCCGCTCGCGCACCAAGGTAGGCAAGGCCGAATCCGGTGGCCCCCACCAGTCCAGCGATAAAGCCTCCGCCGGGCTCGTAGTGGCCGCGCCAGAATAGGTGGAAAGACAAAAGAATAATCACTGGCGCTGCCCACCTGGCGACAACTCGGATCGGAAGAGTGTTGTCTTCCGTGCGAGCAAGAGCAGTATTCTCCCAGCTAGCCAAATCTGGAGTTCGCTGGCTGAGCATTGCGCGCGAGCGAAGAATACCGATTAGCACAATGCCGGCAACTGCAATAACAGTGAGCTCACCGAAGGTGTCTAGTGCGCGGTAGTCAACCAAAATAGTGTTCACTACGTTGGTGCCGCCGGTGTCCTTAGGGGCCTCATCCAAAAAGTACTGTCCAACTGCAGACATGTCACGCTGCCCAGTGAAGGCCAGTGTCGCTAATGTTGCCACCACACCAACTCCGATGGCAACCATGGCGGTGACAAACTGCCTGGAGCGTGCCACAGGATGGAAAGTCCCTGGCAGGCGACGCAAAATCAACACCAGTGCCACAACCGTAAGTAGCTCTACTAGTAGCTGTGTTAATCCGACATCAATTGCGCCAAGCGCAAAGAACCAGAGAGCTACTACAAACCCAGCTCCACCCACCAAAATCAAAGCGACTAGGCGCGATTTGGTTATTAGCGCCGGCACAACAGTGACAACCAAAAGCACGAGCCAGAGCACATCGGTCCAAGAATCTCCCGCAACGAATGCAGCTGGGGCGGGAACTATGAACAGGGCAGCAACGGCAATAAATCCAACTATCACCCAGGGCGCTGCCAAGTGCTTTGCAGGCGAGTCAGTTCTGGTGGTGTTTCCCACCCTTTTACCCAGAGCCAGAGAGCCGGTCCTAATACCCTCCACCACATCGATCGCAGTGAACTTCAAGTAGCGGCGCTCCAAGAATGTATCCAAGCGGCGACGTTGAGTTATTGCAAAAAGCCCCAAGCTATAAATCGAAAGTGAGAGAGCGAATTCGGTGGTGAACCCGCCAAAGAATTTGAAGCTTGCAGCATAAGCCTCACCCGAAGCCGCACTTCCAGCGGCTCCCAAAAGCGGGTACAGCGCGGCGATTGAGGGACCCAGAAACAAACCGATGAGCGCCGGAGTTAGTGCCGCCCCTACAAATAAAGGCTTTGCCTCGCGAATTTCCTTTTTCTGTCCGTGAGTGCCCTCCGGCTCGTCTGCGTGATTAGTTCCCCGGTAACTAAAAAAGGCCCCGAGAAGAATGCGGCCGGTATAGGCAAAGGTGGTGGCAGACGCGAGCACGGCGATAGCGGTAAGGGCAATCCCCACCCATATCTGAGTGCCGGCATCCAGCATTTGACCCAGTAGGTACTCTTTCGAGATAAAACCAAGCAGTGGGAAAACCCCCGCCATAGAGAGCCCGGCCAATAACGTTGTGATGAACGTGACAGGCATGATTCGCCACAACCCGTGCAAAAGCCGTATGTCTCTGGTGCCCGCCTGGTGGTCAATAATTCCCACCACCATAAACAGTGAAGCCTTAAACAGAGCGTGAGCAAGGGTGTAAAGCGCAGCCGTAGCCAGCGCCGCTGTCGTTCCAAGGCCGATCAAAGCAACAATCAGACCCAGCTGGCTCACGGTCGAATACGCCATGATCTCTTTGAGATCAAAACGTCGCATGGCAAAAAAGGCCCCCAGCAACGCTGTTATGAGACCGGTTGATAAAAGAATCACCTGCCACACAATCGACCCCCCAAGAGCTGGAGAGAACAGCATTAGCAAGTAAATCCCCGCTTTCACCATGGCCGCGGCATGAAGATAGGCACTCACAGGTGTGGGGGCAACCATCGCATCTGGCAACCACATGTGAAACGGGAACTGTGCAGACTTTGTCATGGCAGCCAGGGCAACCAAAACCGCAATTCCAGCAGTGAACCCTTGATCCTGTGCCCACACCTCGTCGGTTAGGGCTTCGCTAAGAACGGTTGTACCAGTTCGAACCACAATCAAAACCACTGCAAATAACAGTGCTAGGCCGCCCATCGCGGTAACCAAAAGTGTGCGAACCGCAGGAGCGCTTGCCTTTTCTCCTGAACGATTGATCAAGAAGAACGAACACAGGGTTGTGAGCTCCCAAAAAACAAAAAGTAGAACTAGGTCATCTGCTAGGACTAGCCCCGTCATGGCGAAAGCAAACAGCAACATCCATGCAAAATAGCCGGTGTGCGGGTGCACGACGCGCTCAGACATGTAGCGAGCCGAATAGGCCATTACAAGCGCCCCAATGCCTAACACAATTATCAGAAACAGGGCAGACAAGCCGTCCAGGCGCAAACCCAAAGAGATTCCAAGGCTCGGGATCCAAGGGGTCACCTCGCGCACGGCCGCCAAGCCGGAGGGAGAGTTTGCGCTTTCAAGAATCTCGGGTATTCGCAAACCAACAGCTAATGCAATGACGCCCAAGCCGGTGGCTGCTATCCACCCTGCGTTGCGACCCAGAAACCGAGTTGCCACCATAGTTATTGCGACAAGAAGCAGCGTTGAGAAGAGAATCGCTGTAAGGGTCACAAGCGCACCCGCATACAAGAGAGCTTCAGAGAAAAGCTATGGCGCGCCATTTTCTCCTCATAGTCGGTTGGTAGCCGATTACACCAGTAGGTGAACCCGCTAATGCACGACTTTCTTGAAGCCGCTACGCCGACCAGGATCCCCGGCACTCCGGTTATCTTATCAAAGGCCCCTAAACCGCTCAAGGTCAGCGCTTTCCGAGAAGAGTTGAATTATTTAGCAGCGGTACGAATTTTGCGCCCTCGGTAGGAATCGAACCTACGACCAAGAGATTAGAAGGCTCTTGCTCTATCCACTGAGCTACGAGGGCAGTTGCCTAGAAGTCAAGGCGTCCATAAGTCTACAACAGGGCTTAATCGCACACTTGGACTCTGAAGGGATGTTGCGAATACAAAATTACTGGAGTTGACAGAATTCATTCAGAACGAAGTAGCAAACTGATATAAACGCAAGAATGGCTATCGGGCCAGAGAAATAACCTAGGAGAATCAGCTGCAATGTTGGATCATCAGGCCATAATCCACCCAGCAAAATACGTGGTTGGAATGGCCTCGGATGAAGATCTCGACAAACTTTTATCTGAACTCTCTCCAAAGTTTGACAGAATATTTTTATCCATAATGACTTACCGTCCCAAAGGAGAGCTGGAAATGGTTCAGGAGATTGAGAATTCTCAAAACGAAGATGAAAGCTCTTTGGCTCAAGGAGTAATCGCTGCGCAACAAGCTAAGGTGCGGCAGATGGAAGACCTTCTTCAGGGACAAACCAATGCTTAGGCCCCTGGTCGCATCGGGAGCCGTGCTCTTGCTGCTCGCCGGCTGCGCTAGCTCGAATGACCAGATGTCTGTGGATCAAATGGAACATGTTCACAGTGTTGCAACAGACGGTGAATTTTTTTACTTGGCGAGCCACCATGGCCTTTATAAAATGAAGGGCGACTCGTGGAGCCAAGTTGGCGAGGAATTTGACATCATGGGGCTAGACATTAGCGATGGCGTCTTTTACGCCAGTGGTCATCCTGGTCCGACTCAAGACTGGCCAGACCCAGTTGGGATAATTGCCTCAGAAGACAAAGGTGAGACTTGGACGCCTAGGACACTTATGGGTGAGGTTGATTTTCACCTCCTAGAGGTGTCGGGCGATTATTTTGTTGGAGTAGCGGCTAACTACGGGGTTGTGGTTGGTTCCTCGGACGGCGCTAAATCTTGGTTGACTTTGGAAACTCCGAGCCTAGATAGCCTCAGCGTCAATCCGAAAAACGGAAGCGAGATTCTAATAATTTCAGAAGGAAAGCTTCTTTTATCAAGCGATGCTGGGTTGAGCTTCGATTCAATCGAGGCTCCCGATAACCTTTTGCTGGTGGACTGGTTTGAGTCAGGCATTTACGTTAGTACCGATCGTGGATTGTTTTTTAGCAGCGACCTCACTAAAGGCTTCAGCTCCAACCCTGAAATTTTCAATAAGATACAGGCCGCCTCAGCTCAAGGAAAAAATGTGATTGTTCTGGATGAAGATGGTGTCCACATTTCACAAGACGCTGGAGAGTCATTCAGGCTGTTGCCCTAACTCTGTGACATTCAGGGATTAGCTAAAAGCCTGAACATTACCTACCCTGAGAACTGGCAAGGTCTTTGCTGATTCGAATTGGAAAGCTGCGGCGCTTTCAAAAAGGAGTAGACAATATGAATAAATCAGACCTACTAGAAGCAATGAATCTAAAAGCCGATGTCGCGGTTTCAATCTATGCGCCGACTCACCGCAGGTCTCCCGAAAATCAGGGTGACAAAATAGTAGTCAAGAATTTGATAACCCAGGCACTTGAGAAAATCGAAGTCCTTGGACCAAAGCGCGATTATGAGAATCTCATCGCCAACCTTCACGCCAGCATCGAATCAATCGACTGGAACAACACTTTAGATGGGGTTGCACTTCTTGTGTCTGCCGAGGGTTATTGGAAATACGACCTCAACCACCAGCCGTTATTGCAAGCGAGCGTTTCCAACAATTTTGCCATCTCAGAGCTAGCCAGAACAGCAAATATGTCCTTTGCTTACCACCTTCTGGTTCTATCCGAGTCTCCCACCAGGCTGTTCCGCGGGGATAGAGAAACACTGACAGAGATTAATGGAGATTTTCCCATCGAACACTTGGGCCGCGGCGGAGAGCAGGGCTCACCAACTGATTTTGGCCAGCGCACCTCGGTGGTTGAAGATGAAGAGCACCGCAAGTTCTTTCGAAGAGTTGCAGAAGCTCTTTCGAAGACCCAAACCAAGGAGACCTTGCCGCTAGTGACAACCGGGGTCGAGCGCTTTTTGGCCTTCTGGAAAGACGTGGCTCCAGATCAAAAACCGGTGCTTGCAATTGAAGGCAGTTACGACTTTATGTCAGAGGGTCAACTATCTCAAACAGTGTGGCCAAGAATACAGGAGCACTTCAGAAACAAAAATGAGCTGGTCGTGAAAAACTTAGATCTGGCAAAAAGTAAAGGCACCTACGCTGGCGGTATCCAAGAGGTCCTAGAGCTGGCTGAGGCCGGAAGAGTCGCGCAGCTAGTGGTCTCGGAGGAACTTACCGATGAGCCAAGACTTGAGCTTGCGGTCAGGGCAACCTTGACCAACGGCGGTCTAGTTAGTTTTGTTCCAGCCGAGCAGCTATTGAGTTTTTCCCCAGTGGCTGCAGGGCTTCGCTTCTAGGGGCGCGAACTTTGAAACCTGCCCCTCTGAGCTGAGTCGCGTGCGGGATTACGCATGATGGCGAAGTCCTGAACTTAGGGAACAAGCGCATACGATATGAGACGTGAATCTCAAAGGATTAGGCACGAGTAACTTGCTGATGCAAGAGGCCGCTCGGCTCCTTCTGAAAGGTGGCCTGGTAGCCTTTCCGACCGAAACCGTGTATGGCCTAGGGGCCGATGCCGAAAACCCCTTCGCAGTCAGCACGATCTACAATGTCAAGAATCGGCCAGCTGACCACCCCGTGATAATCCACATTGCCGATTCGAAAGATGTTTTATTTTGGGCCAGATCGACTCCAGAATATGCCCACGCTCTGATGAGGGATTATTGGCCTGGGCCAATGACTTTAATACTCTCCAGAAGTCCAAATGCGAAGAGTTTTATAACCGGAGGGCAAGACAGTGTCGGCTTGCGGGTCCCAAATCACCCGATAGCGTTGGGATTGATTTTGGAATTTCAGAAACAAGGCGGCCACGGACTTGCGGCTCCAAGTGCCAACCGCTATGGTGCCGTTTCGCCAACCACCAAAGCGGCGGTTGAGCTGGAACTTAGGGAATATCTTGCCCCGACCGATTTGATCTTGGAAGGAGGTTTATCTCAAGTCGGAATCGAATCCACCATCATTGACTGCACGGGATCCAGCCCGATAATCCTCAGGCCAGGAGCCATTAGTGCCGAAATGATTGAGATCTCGACCGGGATTGTTGTCACTGAACCCCCAGAGCAAAGATTGCGAGTTTCGGGATCCCATAAAAGGCACTACTCCCCAAAAGCACGAGTACTAATAGACAAAGACGCGCTTTTTGGTGAAGGTTTTATCGCTCTGAGTGATGTTCCAACACCCTTTGGCGCAATAAGACTTTGCGAGCCAAAGACCATCGAAGATTACGCGCGTGAGCTTTACGTCTCTCTCAGAAAAGCGGACGAACTGGAATTAAAGGTGGTGCGAATTGTGCAGCCCTTAGGTGACGGTTTAGCAATCGCATTGCGGGATCGAATAGCTCGCTCAGCCGCTAAGGGTTAATTGGCGCCCCAACTAGAGCTGCGGCTAGGTTTAGAAGTATCGGAACCTAGGGGAACTAATAACTCATCGCTTCGGTTAGAGACTCTAGAGATTTACACCTAAGGAGAAAACAATGTATGTAGCTAGATGGAACGGCAAAGTAGTTGCCCAGTCGGACAGCACTGTTGAAGTTGAGGGAAACCAGTACTTTCCTATGGACTCAGTGCATGAGGAGTACCTCGCGGAATCAGACATGAAGTCAAGCTGCCCATGGAAGGGCGAGGCTAATTACTTTAACCTGAGCGTTGACGGTGAAGTAAATAACGATGCTGCTTGGATCTACCGGGAGCCAAAAGAGCGAGCCCTAAACATCGCCGGCCACGTCGCGTTTTGGCGTGGCGTAGAGGTAACCAAAAGTTAAGTCTTAGCTAGGGATCAAGCTTTGATTGAATTTAAACACGTCTCTAAGAGTTATGGTGATGCCGAGGCCGTCATAGACTTCTCATTGACTCTCCCAACTCACAAAATTACCGTCCTGATGGGCCTGTCGGGATCAGGCAAGACCACCTTGATACGCATGGTAAACAAGATGGTGGAGCCTTCTGAGGGCGCGGTGTTTATTGATTCGAATGATATCGCTGCGCTAGAGCCAGTGAAACTTCGCCGATCAATTGGTTACGTAATGCAAGAGGTTGGGCTGTTGCCCCATAAGAGCGTCCTAGAGAACATCAGACTCATTGCAGAAATCTCCGGACAAACCAAACCCGAAGCACTCAAAAACTCGAAAGATATGCTGAATTTGGTTGGGATTGATGAAGAGTTTCACGAGCGCTTCCCAGCGCAATTATCTGGCGGCCAGCAGCAAAGAGTTGGAGTAGCAAGGGCGCTTGCCATAAAGCCCAATATCCTTTTGATGGATGAGCCCTTTGGAGCGGTTGATCCGATTGTTCGTGAAGAATTGCAAGACGAGCTAATCCGAATCCAACTGAGCCTTGGGCTCACAATCATGTTTATTACTCACGATCGCCACGAAGCTCTCAAACTTGCCGACCAGCTAGTAGTGCTATCAGATAACGGCAAAATTGAGCAAGCCGGCACTCCTTTAGAGATAAAATCCTCCCCCAAAAACGACTTTGTCAAAAAGCTGCTCGGTGTCTAAATGGAATGGGCACTAAAGAACCTAGAACTAATCTACGATCTCACAATCACTCATTTGTGGGTTTCTCTGGTCCCACTGATTATTGGTTCGGTTGTAGCGATTTTCCTGGCGAGGATTGTTCCGAAGCGTTTTGCAGGTTCAGTAAATGGAACCCTCGGCGCGCTATACGCGATTCCGTCACTGGCTTTATTTGTTGCCCTACCGGCATTGATTGGCACGAATTATGTTGGTCCAATAAACGTTGTGATTGCTCTAAGTCTTTATGTTGTGGCCTCAATGTTCTTCTCGGCCCGAGATGCTTTCAATCAAGTTCCCTCCCCCGCCATCTTTATCGCCAGAGCTCAAGGCATGAGCCCCTGGCAAAGAATCATCCACGTGGAGCTTCCGCTAGCGGTTCCGGGCTTGATAGCTGGCCTCAGGGTTGCTGCTGCGAGCACTGTGTCAATGGCTTCAATTGGCGCTGTTGTTGGAGTACGTAACCTTGGCTACCTATTTTTAGATGGGTTTCAGCGCAAAATACCTGAGGAAATCATCACTGGGTTATTTGCAATTTTTGTGATCGCGATTTTGCTGGATGCGGGCCTCTGGCTCCTGAGTAGGGTGCTAACCCCTTGGAGCAAGAAGTCGGTGAAGCATGCTTAGCGTCTCCGAAGTCTGGCGGTGGTTGCTAGACCCGACCAACTGGGAGGGTCGCTATGGCCTAGTGAACCTGTTCTTTGAGCACATGGCACTGAGCTTTACAGCAATCCTGATTGCGGCTTTGATCGCGGTGCCTATTGGAGTGGCCATCGGGCACCTGGGTAAGGGCGAAGCAGTTGTGGTGGCCATATCCTCAATCTCCAGAGCGATTCCAACCATGGGATTGCTTTTTGCCCTGGTGATGTTGATGGGAATTGAGTTTAGGGACTTTGCCGTAACGCTGGCTTTGGCAATAATTGCTATACCTCCGATTCTCGCGGGCTCCTATGCCGGCATCAAGGCGATCCCGCAGACAATTAGTCAGGCGGCTAAGGCTCAAGGAATGACAGCTAAACAGCTAATTTGGCATGTTGAGCTGCCGCTATCAGCAACATCGATTATTGGTGGTGCAAGGATTGCTTATATCCAAGTCGTATCCACCGTAGTTTTGGCGCCACTTATTGGACTCGGAGGTCTTGGGTTTGGAATCATTCAGGGCTTGGCGCTGCGGGATTTTGCTCAGGTCACAGCCAGCGCCATAATCATCGTCTTTATAACAATTTTGGGCGATCGACTCATCGGATTGGCTCAAAAACTTACCGCGGTTAAACTGGCCGCAGTAGAAATAGATAGGTAAAACTAATGAAAAAAATGACAAAGAGTTCGATAGCGCTAAGCGCGGTGGCGATTTTGGGTCTGGCTGGCTGTGCCGATGCCGGAAGCGAAACCATAGTTATTGGCTCACAGGCCTACTACTCCAACGAGATCGTAGCCGAGGCATACGCCCTGGTGCTAGAGGATGCGGGCTTCTTGGTAGAACGACAATTCTCACTAGGCCAACGCGATGTTTACGTTCCGGCGATAGTGGCTGGCGAGGTTGACCTTTTTCCTGAGTATTCCGGAAACCTTTTGCAGTATTTCAACCCGGAAGCATCAGAAACCTCCCAAGAGGATGTTTATAACGCTCTGGTAGCTGCGCTACCCGAGGGCCTAACCGCGCTCACTCTTTCGGGAGCCTCGGACCAAGACTCCTATAACGTCACCAAAGAGTTCGCAGCTGCCAACAATCTTGTGTCAATTGGAGACCTTGCCGGCTTGGCAAAGGTAACCCTCGGTGGCCCACCAGAGCTCACCGGGAGGCCATATGGGCCACAGGGACTACTGACTACCTATGGTGTTAATGTCGCCTTTGAAGCTACCGGTGAGACCACTGTGGAATCTTTGGTTGCTGGCTTGATAGACATGGCCAACGTGTACAGCGCTGACCCAAGAATTCAGCAACTCGGCCTGGTTACCCTCAAGGACCCGCAGGGTCTTTTTCTAGCCTCGAACCTGGTGCCGATTGCCTCCGAGGCGGTCAACGCTGATGCCAGAGCGCTAATCAACGCAATCTCGCTAGCGATGAGTGCCGAAGATCTAGTTGCGATGAATGTTAGAAGCGTTGAAGAGCAGCTTTCCGCCGCCGTTATCGCGAGAGACTGGCTGGTTTCCAAGGGCCTGTTGAACTAATTAGTAAACCTAAACCCCGGTGGGCAATGAACTGAACCCTTTCTGTTTGGACTCCTTTTTTGGTGTCCAACTTTTTGGGTTCAGTTCAGAACCACCGGGGTTTTTCCAAAGCCTTAAAGAGCTGTGAACCATGCAAGACACTGGAGAGAATATGCTCCTCGGTGATTCACACTTGTCCTAGAGTTGGACCTGTCTGCAATGATGCGTATCGAGGTATGAATGTCACTAAACACCACGCAAATTCCATCCATCGATGGACGCGCGGAACTCACTGACGCGACTTTAAAACTTGTCCAGCAATGGGTATTGCGATCATCGCAACTCAAAACCTCTTCCTCTTCTCAAAGGCTCGCGGGATTATTGCAGGACCCCAATGGTTTAGATTTTGCGGTCGGCTTTGTTGACGGGGTTATCAGGCCAGAGGATCTAAGGGTTGCAGCCAGAAACCTTCATGGCCTTCGCAAACTCACACCGAAATTCTTGCCCTGGATTTTACGAGCCCTCATTTTTCTAGGAGCGCTTTTAGCCCCAATTTTTCCCTGGATAGTTATACCAATCGCTCGTGTGGTGCTAAAAAAGTTTGTGGCTCACTTGGTGATTGACGCCAGCCTGGGCAAGCTGGGCAAGGGCCTTCGCAGGCTTCGCAAAAACGGCGCCAAGCTCAATATCAATTTGCTGGGTGAAGCGGTTTTGGGAGAAAAAGAAGCCAAGCGCAGAATACAGAAAATATCTGAAATCCTGGCGCGGAGGGATGTGGACTACGTTTCGATAAAGGTCTCAGCCACGGTGTCGCCACATTCAAAATGGGCCTTCGATGAGACTGTCACTGACGTGGTTCAAAGACTCACCCCGCTTTATAAGATTGCGGCCACTTCGGCCACCCACAAGTTCATAAATCTCGACATGGAGGAATACCACGATCTAGATGTAACGGTCGCAGTATTCAAAAAACTTCTTTCTCAACCGCAGTTCAAAACTCTCGAGGCTGGGATTGTGCTTCAGGCCTATTTGCCGGACGCCCTCCGGGCAATGATCGACCTTCAACAATGGGCGATGCTTCGCAAGCATGACGGCGGAGCACCGATAAAGGTGCGTGTAGTCAAGGGGGCCAATCTGCCCATGGAGAAGGTGGATGCCGAGATTCATGGCTGGCCACTTGCCACCGTGCGATCAAAGGCGGAAGCGGATTCGAACTACAAGCGAGTCTTGAACTATGCGCTAACCAAAGAACGCGTGCAAAACGTGAAAATCGGTGTGGCCGGGCACAACCTTTTTGACATTGCCTTCGCTTGGCTTTTGGCCGGGGAGCGCGGTGCCCAAGAAGGCATGGACATTGAAATGCTGTTGGGTATGGCTGAAACCCAATCCAAAGCGGTGCAGGAAACCGTGGGTGCGCTCGTTCTTTATACCCCCGTGGTTCACCCTCAAGAATTCGATGTTGCGATTGCCTACCTAATTCGCAGGCTAGAAGAAGGTGCCAGTAGCGATAACTTTTTGTCCGGCGTCTTCGAGCTGATAAACCCAGTCGTTTTTGACAGAGAGAAAACCCGCTTTTTGACTTCACTCGAAATTCTTGGTTATGAGATCCCCATCCCTAACCGACTCCAAGATCGAAATCTAGACCTTGCAGTGACCCCGGCTACTGGCTTCGAAAATACTCCCGACACCGACTCCGCAATATCTCAAAACCGGGCCTGGGGTTATCGAATTATCAATCGATTAGAGACCAGCACAATTGGCCAACAGCTGGTCGAGGACCACACGCTTAAATCGGAATCCGAACTTGAAATTCTCATCAATAAAACACATGCAGCCGGCATTGAATGGGGTAAAAAAGACCCGTATCAACGTGGCCAACTGCTGCATGAAATCGGGGTAACACTCGAGCGCAATCGGGATAAATTAATCGAAGTCTCGATGGCCGAGGCTGGGAAGACACTTGACCAGGCGGATGTTGAGGTCTCTGAGGCCATCGACTTTGCCCATTACTACGCGGAGCGTGCCAAAGATCTTGCCGAGATTGACGGTGCCGACCCTGACCCAATTCCACTAACGGTAGTCACGCCGCCTTGGAACTTCCCGATTGCAATCCCAGCGGGTTCGGCATTGGCCGCACTGGCTGCGGGTTCGGCAGTCATTTTCAAACCCGCTGGTCTTGCAGCTCGTTGCGGAGCGGTGCTGGCAGAGCTCATGCTCGAGGTGTTGGATAAAAACGTCTTTGTTCCAATTCAAATCTCGGAATCAGGGCTTGGGCAAAAGCTTTTGAGCCATCAAAAGGTAGGTCAAGTTATTCTCACCGGAGGCTACGAGACTGCCCAATTATTCAAATCCTTTAATCCCGGTCTCAAGCTACTTGCCGAGACCAGCGGTAAAAACTCGCTCATCATCACCCCCAGCGCTGATTTAGATCTGGCCGCCAAGGATGTTGCCTATTCGGCCTTTGGTCACGCTGGCCAGAAGTGCTCCGCCGCATCGATCGTGATCCTGGTTGGTTCGGTTGCCACCTCCAAGCGCTTTACTCGGCAGCTGCTGGATGCAGTGACTTCGGTTTATGTCTCGCACCCGAGTGACCCAAGGGCACAGATGGGACCGCTGATTGCGCCTCCAGAGGCCAAGCTCCTCAAGGCACTAACAACATTGGGGCCCAAAGAAAACTGGCTTCTGGAACCCAAGCAATTGGATGAAACAGGAAAGCTCTGGTCTCCCGGCATAGTCCAAGGGGTAAGGCCACAAAGCACTAGCCACCTGGTGGAGTATTTCGGACCCGTCCTCGCAGTCATGACCGCCCGCAACTTGCAAGAGGCTCTGGAGATTCAAAATGCTGTTGATTACGGTCTCACTGCAGGTATTCATTCGCTAGATGAATCGGAAATAAACCGTTGGCTCAATTCAGTGCAAGCCGGCAATCTTTATGTGAATCGCGGAATCACCGGAGCGATTGTCAGACGACAGCCTTTTGGTGGCTGGAAAAAATCTGCGATTGGCCCGGGATCAAAAGCCGGTGGCCCCAACTACCTGATGGGGCTCACCAACTTCGCCTCCAAACCAAATAGCACTGTTGGGCAAATAACCAATGGCCACATTAATCACCTGCTGGCCCAGGCGAGCTTGAGCGGGCTTAGCGACGATGATCTCGGAGTCGTGATTAGGGGCGCCAAAAGTGGTCTTCAGGCCCTGAGCGAGGTCTTTGGCAAATCCACCGACCCTTCGGCCCTAAAGGCCGAGCGAAATGTCTTTCGCTACTTTAGGTCTGATTGCAGCTTACGCATCGATGAAACAGCGAGTGAGCTCGAAACCTGGAGAGCTCTGATGAGCGCTGCGGTCCTAGGCAATGTGAGTGTGAGCGCATCAGCACTCCCAACAAAGCTCGTGAAGACGCTCGGCAAATTGGGGGCGAGGGTTTCAATTGAATCAAGCGCTCGGTGGGCCGCGAAACTTAGTGGAAAAACCGCTCGGATTCGTTTCATTGGAGATCAAACCAACAAGGAACTTTTAGACCTTAGATCGAGCTGTGACATAGCCATTTACGATGGCCCACAAACCGAATCGGGGCGGATTGAGCTATTGCCATACTTCAAAGAACAAGCGGTTAGCGTCACTGCGCATCGTTTTGGAAGCCCTACGAAACTCGCAACTCAGCTCACCATATAGCTAGATAAAGTTAATTCAGGAAACTGCCAGTTAATCTATGGGATTATTAAAGACTGCATGTTTAAAAATGCCAAAAACAAAACATAAGGAATCACTTGTTCATCCTCGCGAAACTTTCTCTTGCAAATCGTGCCGTAGTAGCACTCATCACCCTGATTGTCGGAGTCTTTGGCTTTTTGTCGGTTGGTTCCCTAAAGCAAGAGCTCATCCCCTCAATAGAAATTCCATCGGCTGCGATTGTCACCAGCTACCCTGGAGCAGCTCCAGAGGTTGTGGATGCGCAAGTTTCTAGACTTATAGAAAATGCAGTGATTGGACTTCAGGATCTGGAGTCAACAACTGTCACCTCAACTACCGGGCTCTCGGTGATCAGAATTTCTTTCGCTTTCGGCACCTCGACTGCCGATGCCAATGAGCGCATCAACACCGCGCTTCGATCGGTTGAGCAGCGATTGCCCCTGGACGTGAGTCCTCGGGTCATCTCAGGAAGCTTCGATTCCATTCCCATTATTGCTTTAGCAATTTCCTCTAATAACGGCGACAACGAGGCAATTAGCGAACTTTTAGCCGATGTTGCACCCGCACTATTTCGCCAAGTAGATGGGATTCGCGACATAGCGGTATCCGGTGGCAAAACCAAGCAGGTAAGTCTTGATCTGGACCAAGCAGCTCTGGCTAGAAACGGCCTCAGCGCTAGAGACATTTCCACCGCTCTTCAATCGAGCGGTTTGGTGCTTCCCGTTGGTTCACTAAATGACCAAGACGGATCAATCGCTATCCAAATCGGATCAGCAGTTGACACCGTTGCCAAATTTGAGGCCTTGCCCCTGATTTCTCCAATAGCAGGTTCCGGGGTTCTTAGTATTGGCGATGTAGCCACTGTGAGATACGAAGACTCCCCAGTCACCTCGATTGCAAGAACCAACGGCCTTGAATCACTCGCGGTCTCGATCACCAAAACACCCGATGGGAACTCTGTAGCGGTCTCCAACGAGGTGCAGGCTCTGATTCCAGATCTAATCGCTCAGCTCGGTGGCGAAGTTGAGGTCAACACCGTTTTTGACCAAGCCCCGTTCATTGAAAAATCCATCGAAGATTTGACAATTGAGGGCCTGTTGGGACTCACGATGGCCATTTTGGTTATCCTGGTGTTCCTGTTCTCCGTAAAGTCGACCCTGATCACCGCAATTTCGATTCCAACCTCTTTGTTGATCGCCTTCATCGGTCTTTCGGTAGCAGATTATTCGCTCAACATCCTGACCCTGGGTGCTCTGACAATCGCCATCGGTCGCGTGGTAGACGACTCGATTGTGGTAATTGAAAACATTAATCGACACCTTTCCTATGGTGAAAAACGTAAAAAAGCGGTCATTACCGCCGTCAAAGAGGTTGCTGGGGCAATTACAGCTTCCACAATCACCTCAGTCGCAGTCTTTTTGCCGATCGCCCTGGTTTCAGGTCTGATTGGTGAGCTTTTCAGGCCATTCGCTTTCACCGTTGCAATCGCACTTTTGGCTTCGCTACTGGTATCACTTACCATCGTGCCAGTCTTGGCATATTGGTTCCTGAGGACTCCTAAGCGTCTAGTTTTGGCCAAGGCCGAAGACCCAAAGAACTTCGGTGAAAAGCAGCGAGTCATAGAAGAGGAGCGCGAGAAGAAGAGCTTTTTGCAACGCGGCTACATTCCGATTCTAAATGGCACTCGCAGGCACCCTTGGCTCACAATCACAGCATCAGTTCTGCTACTGGGCTTTACGGTCGCACTCGTGCCGCAACTTAAAACTAACTTTATTGACGGTGGCGGCTCCAACCAGTTCAACGCTCGCCTTGAGATGCCTGCCTCTGCAACCCTTCAAGACGAAGATGAGGCGGCAAAGATCCTCGAGTCTCAGATTCTGGCCATTGAGGGCGTCGAGGTGGTTCAGACCACAATCGGTTCCGCCGCCGATGGCCGAGTCGCCTTCGGCGCATCACCAAGCGGTGTTGCAATGAACGTGATTGCCAATGCGGACTTCGATGTCGAGCTGATAAAGACCGAAGTTCTCAAGATCGAAGCTCCGCAAGACTCCGAGATCACGGTCTCTTCGGGCGGTGGTTTTGGCTCCTCGGAGACAGTGGACATCCGAATCCTTGCTAGCGATGAATCCAAACTGCAAGAGGCAGTTGATCTAATCGCCACTCAGATGCGCACTATTCCAAATATCACATCCGTGACAACCACGTTGGAGGCAGATGAGCGGGTCCTAGAAATAATAGTGGACCGCGTGAAAGCGGCGGAGGTCGGGCTCACGGAGACTCAGGTGACTGGAATCGTCGCCTCATCGCTAAGGCCTAGCTCGCTGGGCCAGCTAAATATTGAAGGCAAAGATGCTCAGGTTTATGTCACTGGGCAAACTACCCCAGAAACAATTGCAGACATCAGGGCGCTTTTGCTACCCAGCCAGCAAGGTTTTGTTGCACTTAGCAGCATCGCTAGCGTTCAAGAGGTACTGAAACCGACATCAATCACTTCGGAGCGTGGCGACCGCACCGCTACCGTTTCGCTGGCTCCAGAGGGAAATGACCTAGGAGCCATCAGCGCGGCTGTTACCGAGCAGCTCCTAAGCATTGAGTTGCCAGTAGGCATCGAGGCGAGTATTGGTGGCGCAGCAGCAGATCAGGCCGAATCTTTCGCGCAACTGGGCTTGGCGCTGTTAGCCGCAATCGCGATTGTTTATATCGTCATGGTCGCGACTTTCGGCTCCCTAATCCAGCCGCTACTGCTTTTGATCTCAATCCCCTTTGCCGCCACCGGCGCCCTGGGGCTTTTGCTGATCACTGACACCCCGCTTGGGGTGCCGGCGCTGATCGGAATGCTTATGCTGATTGGAATCGTGGTCACAAACGCGATTGTGCTCATAGACCTTGTGAATCAATATCGCAAGCGCGGATTTAGCGTCCAAGATTCGCTATTCAATGGCTCAAGGCAGAGACTACGCCCAATCCTGATGACCGCGTTAGCCACCATCTTTGCCTTGACCCCGATGGCATTTGGCCTAACCGGAGGAAGTGGCTTTATTTCTCAGCCGCTTGCCATAGTGGTTATTGGAGGCTTGTTCTCATCCACATTGCTCACTTTGGTTCTGGTTCCAACCCTCTACTGGCTGGTTGAAGGTCGCAAGGAACGCAAGGTCATCCGCGTGGAGCGCAAAGAAATCAAAGCCATAGCTAAGTCTGAATCATCCGCAGTAGTGCCGGGCTCAAACTCGGCACCCAAATCCGTGGATTCTCTTTCAGAAAACTCAATCCCGAGCGCTCCGAATGCCCCGAACCCGTCTTCAAAGGTGGTAACAACCACATTGGCAGAGTATGAAGCGCAACAGAAACAGTCGGCTACCCAGCCTCAGACTGTGAGTCAGGATGCCGACACCATACCGACCCCAAAAATAATTGAAGACGCGAGCCTGCCTTGGTCAGAGCAAAATGACGAAGTAGTGCTGGATGGCGAAAGCCAGATGGCCTGGAGTGAGCCCTCCAGCTCGCAACCCCCCATCCCGGCTACCTCAGAGGCGATGCCTGAATTCTTGCAGGAGGCGCAAGATCCAACAGGGCCACCCAAGCCGCTCTCGAAAAAGGAACTCAGGGCAGCTCAAAAACAAGAAAAAGCCAACATCAAGGCTCAAAAAAAGTCCGCCAAAGAGTCAAGGCATTCCGAAGACTAAGTCTTTAGGAATTGGGAAGGAATAAGTGGCTGACTACATAGTCTGGGTCGATTGCGAAATGACGGGGCTAAACACTTCGGTTGATGAGATCTGTGAGATTGCGGTTGTGGTAACAAACGACGACCTTATTGCAATGCACCCTGGACTCCAGCTGGTGATAAAACCGGGCAAAAAGGCCCTGAGAAACATGGGCGAGTTTGTCACAAAAATGCATACAGATTCCGGTCTGATAACCGAAATTCCAACAGGAATATCTGTAGCAAAAGCGGAAGCACTAGTGCTCGATTACATCAAGCAGTGGGTGACTGAGCGCTCCGCTCCCCTGGCCGGAAACTCCATCGGGACAGACCGAATGTTCATCAATCGGCAAATGCCAAACCTTGACCAATACCTGCACTATCGCAATATTGACGTCAGCAGCCTAAAGGAGCTTTCCAGAAGATGGTTTCCGAAAACCTATTTTCAGCTCCCTAAAAAGACCGGCAACCACCGCGCACTGGCCGACATCCTGGAATCCATCAAGGAGTTGCGCTACTACCGCGAAACCATTTTGGTAAAAGCCCCGGGCATTGATTCCCAATCCGCGAAGCAGGTAGCGGAATCGCTCAGCGCTGATACAATTTAGGAGTTCTGTTTCCATAAAGACATGGTGGGTATAGCTCAGCCGGTAGAGCACCTGGTTGTGGTCCAGGGGGCCGCGGGTTCAAGTCCCGTTACTCACCCCAAGTAAAAAAGCCGAGGATAACCCCTCGGCTTTTTTATTTTAAGTTACTACTTGGCTCTCTCCAAGATCAGCTCACGCACTCTGGCAGCATCGACCTGGCCGCGCATGGTCTGCATCACGGCTCCGATAACAGCCCCTGCGGCCTGAACCTTGCCCTCGCGAATCTTCTCGAGAACTTCGGGCTGTTTGGCCAAAGCCTCATCGATTGCTGCTATCAAAGCGCCCTCATCTGAGACGACCTTGAGACCACGCTTTTCAACAACAGCCTCTGGCTCACCCTCGCCGGCCAAAACCCCTGCCACAACATCCCTGGCCATGCGATCGGTAAGTTTGCCCGAGTCAATCAAAGCCTGAATCTTGGCGACCTGTTCGGGGGTAATTGCCAGGTCCTGAACTGCCGAATTGTTTGCATTGGCTAGTCTCGCAAGCTCACCGGTCCACCACTTTCTTGCCGATTGAGCCGAAGCGCCAGCTGCGACCGTGGCCTCGATTTGATCGAGTAGATCCGAATTTAGAACATCGCGGAACTCCAAGTCAGCAAAACCCCAATCCTGTTGAAGCCGCTTGCGTCGAAGCGCTGGGTTCTCTGGAAGAGTTTTACGAATCTCCTCGATCCATTCAAGGCTCGGCTGAACTGGAACAAGATCGGGTTCTGGGAAATATCGGTAGTCATCAGCATCAGATTTGGGTCTTCCGGAGGAGGTGTGGCCCCTGTCTTCGTGCCAGTGCCTGGTCTCCTGAATGATGCTGCCGCCGTTTGACAAAATGAATGCTTGGCGCTGAATCTCGTACTTCACAGCATTCTCTATGGAGCGCAAACTGTTGACGTTTTTTGTCTCAGTTCTGGTGCCCAACTTCTGTTGACCCTTTGGGCGAATCGACACGTTCGCATCGCAGCGAACATTGCCGCGCTCCATTCGGGCATCAGAGACGTTCATAGCCTTGACCATGTCTCGAATGTAACGAACATAAGTGGAAGCAACCTCGGGAGCCCTGGCTCCGGTTCCATAGACCGGCTTGGTGACAATTTCAACTAGTGGAACCCCGGCTCTGTTGTAATCGACCAGGGAGTATTCCGCACCCTGGATGCGCCCGGTCGCTCCGCCGACGTGGGTTAGCTTTCCAGCATCCTCTTCCATGTGGGCACGCTCAATATCAATTTCGAAAACTTCACCGTCTTCGAGTTCAATCGAAACCTTGCCCTCAAAAGCAATCGGTTCGTCGTACTGCGAGGTCTGAAAATTCTTGGCTAAATCCGGGTAGAAGTAGTTTTTTCTAGAGAATCTGCCGGTTGGTGCGATCTGACAATCCAAGGCCAAGCCAATCGCAATTGAGGACTCAATCGCTTTTTTATTGACCGCTGGCAGTGCGCCGGGTAGGGCCAAGCAGATTGGGCAAACATTGGTGTTTGGTGCATCACCAAAGGCATTCGCACACCCGCAAAACATCTTCGATTTGGTGTTTAGCTCGATATGAACCTCAAGGCCAATCACTACCTCGAATAACTCGAGAGCCTTTTCGTATTCCATTAGTTGTTCTTTAGCCATTAGAGCACCTCTAGGTTCGGAGCCTGAGCGATCAGCGGGGCTCCCCACTGATCAACATAAAGCTTTTCAATAATTGCGCCCGCTCGATACATCAGCGCATCCTTTTTGGCAGGGGCAAGAATCTGGACTCCAGATGGCAAGCCGTCCTCTTTGGCCAGACCATTTGGGACCGACATTCCAGGAATGCCGGCCATGTTTGCGGGGATGGTGGCAATGTCGTTTAGATACATCGCAATCGGGTCGTTGATCTTTTCACCGATCTTGAAGGCGGTTGTTGGTGCAGTTGGGGTAATCAAAACATCTACTTGACTGAAGGCTCTATCTAGGTCTTGCTGAATAAGAGTTCGAACCTTTTGGGCCGAACCGTAATAGGCGTCATAGTAACCAGAGGAAAGAGCATAGGTTCCCAGAATGATTCTTCTTTTCACCTCGGGGCCAAAGCCCGCCTCTCGGGTTTGCGCCATTACGCGCTCGATAGTCGGGTTTCCCTCCGGGGCAACCCTTAGCCCAAAACGAACGGAGTCGAATCTTGCCAAATTCGATGAAGCTTCTGCGGGAAGAATGAGATAGTAAGCGGCAATTGCGTATTCGAAGCTGGGGCAATCCACTTCGACAATCTCGACACCCTGATCTAGCAACTTTTGGACGGTGTCCTCAAAGAGCGCCTTAATGCCAGGCTGAAAAGCATCGGAGGAGAGCTGTTTTACAATTCCAACCCTTAGCCCCTTGACATCCGCATTGCGCACAGCCTCGGCCATCGACCCCAAAGATTCTCTAATTGAGGTTGAGTCGTGCGGGTCGTGCCCGGCAATGACATCTTGCAGCAACGCTGAGTCAAGGACCGTGTTCGATACTGGGCCGACCTGATCCAAAGAAGAAGCCAGTGCGATTAGGCCATACCTTGACACAGCGCCATAGGTTGGCTTGGCCCCTACGGAACCCGTCACGGCCGCGGGGAAGCGAATCGAGCCGCCAGTATCGGAACCAAGCGCGATTGGCGCCAGCATCCCAGCTACAGCCGATGAGGAACCTCCGCCCGATCCGCCTGGAATCCTCAGTAGGTCCCAAGGATTTCTAGATGGTCCGTAGGCCGAAAACTCGGTAGAGGAACCCATAGCAAATTCATCCAGGTTCGTCTTACCCAAAATTGGCAGCCGAGCAGCGCGAAGCTTCTTTACGACAGTCGCGTCATACTCCGGCATCCAACCCTCGAGCATCTTTGAGCCCGAGGTGGTTGGGGCATCCATGGTGGTTAGGTTGTCCTTCACGGCGATTGGTACCCCGTGCAGCGCGGAGAGAGTTTTGCCTTGAGCCTGCTCTCTGTCCGCAAGCTCAGCAGCCCTAATGGCGTTCGCACGATTCAGGTATAAAAAACTATTGGTCTTAGGGTTGAGCCTTTCAGCCCTATCAAAAAATGCGGTCGTTACCTCAACCGAGGAGACCTCTTTGGAAGCGATGAGCGAGGCCAGCTCACTTGCCGATTTTCTCGTTAGTTCTGACATTTATTAATCCTCATCCAAAATCGCTGCCACGCGGAACTTGCCCTCGGCACTGTCCGGAGCGGCCGAGAGAGCCTGAATCTGAGTGAGGGATGGCTCTATGGCATCCTCGCGGAACACGTTCACCATCGGGATTGGGTGGCTAGTTGCCGCTATTTCGCCCGATACCGCCTTGGTGACGATTGCAACTGAGTCGACAATCACATTCAGCTCAATAGCCAGCTGTTCGACTTCCTCATCGGTCACCAGGATTCGAGACAGTTCGGCTAGGTGCCTCACTAGATCGGGAGTAATTTCAGACATGCATCAGCTCAATTCAAGAAGATCGTGTTTTCTCAAGTTTAGTTTGAATTGCCTGCGGTGCGCTGGAGGAATTCCTGTTCGGAGATAACCGCAACACCCAGCTCCTGAGCCTTAATAAGTTTCGAGCCAGCACCGGGGCCGGCAACTAAAAACGCAGTCTTTTTGGATACCGAAGAGGCGGCCTTACCTCCAAGCTCGATAATCACTGCTTCCGCCTCTTCGCGGGTCATGGTTTCAAGACTCCCGGTGACCACAATAGAAAGCCCGGCAAATATTCCATTCTTTGAGGCGGACCCTGGGCCTAAGTGTCCGGGAATGGCTAGCTGCACACCCGCTTTCTCCCAGCGCTCCAGGATTTCTTTATGCCAATCAATCAAAAACCACTCGCTAATCGACTGGGCAAGAGTCGGGCCAACGCCTGCGACTTCGGAGAGTTCGAACTCGCTGGCCGCAAAGATTGCGCTCAAAGACCCGAAGTGCTCCGTTAGCGCCCTGGCGGCCACGGGGCCGACATGGCGAATCGAAAGCGAAACCAATATGCGCCAAAGCGCTCTGGTCTTAGCCTCCTCAAGGTTTGCCAGAAGTTTGATTGCCACCTCACCCGCTGAGCCGTCTTTGCGTGCAAAAAAATCAACAATCTTCGGATTTCCCAACGCATCATGTTTAGCAAGACCGGTATCTGGATCTAGCACCATCGACCTTATTGGTAGAAGGTCTTCCAGCTTTAGATCGAAAAGGTCTGCCTCTGAAATAACTGGGGGGATCTTTGGTTCAAGGGGTTGGGTCAGGGCCGCGGCCGATACGTAACCCAGGGCTTCGATGTCTAAAGCCGCTCGGGATCCGATGTAAGCGATTCGCTCCCTAAGCTGCGCCGGGCAACTTTTGGAGTTTGGGCAGCGCAGATCAACATCGGCCGAGCTGGCGCGAGCAAGTTTTTGGCCGCATTCTGGGCAATTCAATGGCATTTCAAACGCCGTTTCGCTTCCATCTCGAAGTGCCAATACTGGGCCCAGGATCTCTGGGATGACATCCCCCGCCTTGCGAATCGAAACCGTATCCCCAATCAGAATGCCCTTGGCCTTGACCTGGTCTTGATTGTGAAGGGTTGCAAACTCCACTTCGCTGCCGGCAACAAGAACCGGAGCCAAAACTGCAAACGGAGTAGCTCTGCCGGTTCGGCCAATCGAAACCCTGATATCCAGCAATTTTGTGTTCACCTGCTCGGGTGGATATTTATACGCGATTGCCCACCTGGGAGCCCTCGAGGTCTTGCCAAGCTCCGACTGATTTTGCAATGAGTCAATCTTGATTACCGCACCGTCTATCTCGTGCTCTACGTCATGCCGACTAGATTCCAAATTCGTTATGAACTCAAAAGCCGCTTCGGCGTCTTTCACGACCTCATAACGCTTTGTGGTGGGCAATCCCCAGCTCGCTAAAAGTTCATAGACCTCGGATTGGCTTTTGAGATTACCCTGCCAGGCCCCAAAGCCGTGCACCAGCATTCTCAGAGGCCTAGCTGCCGAAACACTCGGATCCTTTTGCCTGAGTGAGCCCGAAGCGCTGTTTCTCGGATTCGCAAAAACGGGCTTGCCGGCTTGTACAAGAGAGGCGTTCAGTCTTGCAAAATCCTTCAGACCAAAAAAGACCTCCCCGCGAATTTCGATGACTTCCGGGTGATGAGTTCCAGTCAGTCGATGGGGAATTCCTTTGATCGTGAGAGCATTCTGGGTGACGTCCTCCCCCACGGCTCCATCTCCCCTGGTGGCCGCCCTGGTAAGGACTCCTTGCTCGTAGGTTAGGCAAAGAGCAAGCCCGTCAATCTTGGGCTCACAAAGAAACGGGCCTTCCCCAACTCTCTTAGCCCATGCCAGAAAATCCTCTTTCGAAAAGGCATTATCGAGGCTGAGCATCGGCTCTAGGTGTTCAACGGGAGAAAATACTTCAGCAGCCTTGCCGCCGACGATTTGGCTGGGGCTTTGACTGTCGATAAGTTCAGGGTGATTCTGCTCGAGAGCCTTGAGTTCTTTTTCCAAGGCGTCGTATTCGTGATCCGGAATCAAGGATTCATTATTTTGGTAGTAGGCCATGCGATAACGCTGGATTTGACTGCGAAGCTCTTCAGCGCGCTCTGAAACTTTAGACACTTACCGAGGCTTTGCTCTTGGTCCTGTCAATTGTTACCTGGCCTAGAACCCTTGTACCAACGTAAAGCACTGCAGTTTGACCCGGTGCTACACCGTAAAAGGGTTCCCTTAGATGAATAATCATCTCGCCGTTGATGATGGCAGCCTGGGCTGGAACAGTATCGCCGTGGGCCCGCACCTGCACCTCGCAGTCAAAGAAGATACTCGGATCCAGTGGCGGCTTACCGCACCAAGAAAGCCTTGTGCCAGAAAGTTCTGAAATCTGCAACGCCTCTTCCGGGCCAACGATGATTTCTTTGGTAATCGGTCTGATCTCTAACACGTAACGCGGTTTGCCATCTTTGGCTGGTCTGCCAAGGTTCAGACCCTTGCGCTGACCAATGGTGAATCCAACGTGAGAATCATGCTCACCGATTTGATTCCCGTCTTGATCCAAGATGGTGCCGGGTTCGGATGGAACGAATTCTTTGAGCCAATCCCTGGTGTCGCCTTCGGGTATGAAACAGATATCATAGCTATCCGGTTTTTGAGCGACCGAAAGACCTCGATCCGCGGCCTCTTGGCGAATCAAATCCTTAGACGCGGTCGCCCCAAGTGGGAAATAGGAGTGTCGGAGCTGATCTTTATTTAGAACTCCGAGCACATAGCTTTGGTCTTTGGCCATGGCTAAAGACCGGTGAAGCTCCAAGTTGCCTTCTTCATCCTCTTTGATGCTGGCGTAGTGGCCGGTTGCAACCGCGTCAAAACCCAAGGCCAAACCTTTTTCTAAAAGGGCAGCGAATTTAATTCTCTCGTTACAGCGCATGCAGGGATTCGGTGTTCTGCCCGCCTGATACTCGGCGACAAAATTATCCACCACATCAAGCTTGAATCTTTCGGAGAAATCCCAAACGTAATACGGGATACCCAGTGTGTTAGCCGCTCTTTGAGCGTCCATCGAATCTTCAATCGTGCAACAGCCGCGGGAGCCAGTTCTTAGGGTTCCGGGCATCCTTGAAAGCGCAAGATGCACCCCCACAACTTCATGACCAGCTTCCACAGCTCGCGCGGCAGCAACCGCCGAATCGACTCCACCACTCATTGCCGCCAAGATACGCATGTTCAAAGTCTAATTTCTAAATAGCCCTGGAGGAAAGCCCAGCAAGAAGTGATTGCTCAAAACACGGAACAATGGCCTCAATAAAAGCATCCACATCGCTTTGAGTAGTGGTTCGGCCAAGCGTGATGCGCAGGCAAGCCGCGGCCTGAGCCTCTGAATAACCCATAGCCAAGAGCACGTGCGAAGGCGCTAGAACCCCGGCTTGGCAGGCGCTTCCCGCCGAAACGCTTATGCCGCGCTGATCAAGCAAAAACAAAAGTGAATCGCTTTGCACGCCATCAAAAATTAAGTGAGCATTATGTGGCACCCGATTCGCGCCCGGAGCTGTTCTCAGGGCACTTGGGATGGCCCCTAAGACCTCGCGCTCCAAGTGATCTCGCAATCCCACCAGCCTCTGCTCTCTGGGCGCCAGGTCTAATTGAGCTGCGCTTGCAGCAGCCGCGAAAGCTGCCGCAAGCGGGTAGTTCATAGTTCCAGAGCGCAGTCCGCGCTCTTGGCCACCACCATGCAATAAAGATGCTGGCTTTGCGCTTCTGGCAACTATCAAGGCCCCAACCCCAATCGGGGCACCGACCTTATGGCCGGAAATGGCCATCGAGGTAAGGTTCGAATCCTTAAAAGACAGCGGAATGTTGCCAAAAGCCGCTACCGCGTCGCTATGCATCGCGATACCAAGCTCTTTTGCTAATTTGGCAATCCTTGGCACATCGGTGATCACACCGGTTTCATTATTAACCCAGATCAAGCTGATCAGAGCGATTCTTGGGCTATTGGATCTAATAAATTCTTCAAGTGAGTCGATGGCTAGCATCCCGTTTGCCGCCAACTCCACGAAGTGAATCTCGGCTCCTTGTTCGGCTGCCAACCAAAGTGCGGGGTCTAACGCAGCATGGTGCTCTGCAGCGGAAGTGACGATTAGATTTTTTTGTGGGTCCTTATTATGAGCTTCCCAGTAGAGGCCCTTGATTGCCTCGTTATTGCTCTCGGTGCCTCCAGAGGTGAAAATGACTTCGCTGCGATTGCAATCGGCGGCTTTAGATATTTGATCCCTGGCATCTTCTAAAATGGCCCGAGTGCGTTGACCGTCAGAGTGCACGCTGGAGGGGTTTCCCAAGACCCCAAGGGCTTTTTCAAGAGCGACCATGGCCTCTGGCCGAAGCGGCGAAGTGGCGGCATGGTCCAAAAATATGGACATGGAATAAAGCTTAATTGCAGGAGGGGCTAAAGATCCCCAAGTATTCTTATCTCGGCCATGGAAATGTTAAACCCCGAACTCAAAAGCGACACTGCCCAATTGGGCATGTCCCTGATGGAGGGCGTCGGCACTTTCGGCGTCTGGTCAGATTCGGCTACCGAAATCTCTGTCAACATCTTGGATCCCGAGGATTCCAGCAGGGTGATTCACAAAATTCCTTTGGCAAAAGCGGATGCCGGGATTTTTTCGTTATCCGACGAACGTTTTTTGCCTGGTATTAAGTACGTTCTTCGCGCAGCCGGACCAGAAGGTCCGAGGCACGCTTTTGATAAAGACAGAAATTTGTTGGATCCCTACGCCAAGGGGCTGATTAGGGAGAACCCCAAGGATTACCACTGCGTTGCGGTTTCCCAAGACTTCGATTGGCAAGGGGTTAAAAAACCAGGAACCGCGCTCAGTGAAACAATCATCTATGAAGCCCACCTCAGGGGTCTCACTCGAATCAACCCGAATATTGATCCCGAGATAAGAGGTTCCTATGCGGCTCTTGGTCACCCGGCAACCATAAATTACCTTTTGAACTTAGGCATCACTGCGATAGAGCTTTTACCAATTCAGGCTTATATCTCGGAGCCGCGACTAGTGAATCTGGGATTACTGAATTACTGGGGCTACAACACCATCAACTTTTTCACCCCTCACATGCGTTACGCCTCTCGGGCCAATCGAGATGCGGGTCCGGAGGCGATTGCGCTCGAGCTCAAGACGGCAATAAGAGAGTTACACCGCGCGGGCATAGAAGTGTTGATGGATGTGGTTTATAACCACAGCGCCGAAGGGGGTCACAAGGGTTTGACCTACTCCTATCGAGGCTTAGATAACTCCAGTTATTACCGCCAGGACGATGAGGGCAATTACCACGACACAACCGGTTGTGGCAATAGCTTTGATTTTTCAAACCCGATGGTTCAGCGGTTGACCCTTGATTCGCTTAGATACTGGGCCAGCGAATACCAGATCGATGGCTTCAGGTTCGACCTGGCCACAACACTCGCTCGCGACGAGCACAACAACTTCGATAAAACGCATCCGTTATTAGATCGAATGCAAATAGATCCGGTTATTAGAAACACGAAGCTAATAGTGGAGCCCTGGGATGTCGGTCTTGGCGGCTGGCAAACCGGAAACTTTGCCCCTGGGTTTTCAGAGTGGAACGATAAGTACCGAGATTCGGTAAGAAAGTTTTGGCTTAGCGACGTCTCTAGGGCCAGGCAACAAGGCCAGCACAATAACGGGGTGCAGGAACTTGCCGGGATGATATCGGGCTCTCAGGAGATCATGAAGCAAGGTTCGCCGCTAAAAAGCGTGAACTTTATAACCGCCCACGACGGCTTTACCCTCAATGATCTTGTGAGTTATGACGCTAAACAAAATGCGGATAATGGCGAGCACAACCGTGATGGTGCAAATAATAATTCGAGCTTTAATCACGGCCCCGAGGGTGTTACCAACGATGAATCAGTAAATGCCCAAAGACGTAAAGCCGCTAGAAACCTGATGGGAACACTGCTGCTATCCGCGGGTGTGCCGATGATTGCAGCCGGAGACGAGCGGCTAAAGACTCAAAATGGCAACAACAATGCCTACTGCCAAGACAATGCCATCAGCTGGCTCGACTTTTCTCCAAGCGGGGAACAACTTGATTTTGAAAAAACAGTGGTTCACCTGATTGCTCTGAGAAAAAAATACCCCGCCCTCAGGCCTCGGCAGTTCACCACGCTCTCCCCACCCACCTCTGAGCTCGATCAAATGCTCTGGTTTAGTGCTTTGGGAGATCTGATGAGCGTCGATGACTGGCACAACCAAGAGCGCCGCACCCTGCAACGCCTGAGCTACAACCAAAACCAGGATGGCTCCAAGGAGGGTTTGCTCTTAGTAATCAGTGGGTCCGAAAAAACAAAAAGCATAATTCTCCCCTCACCAGAAGATGTCACTAGCTTTGAATTGCTCTGGGACAGCTCGCTGGAGACGCCGCCACTAGAAGAAGCCCACTTTGGCGCCGGGTCGAATATCAACATGAGCGCAACAAGCATGCAGCTTTTTTTAATTCACTAAATGTGCCAAGTTCTTTAGAATCAATAACCTTTTGGGGTTATTCAGGTCATTAGTCAAAAACTTTCACTAAATTGTGATTGTGGGCAATTACCAATCAAAAATCGGACGCATCCCAGTAACTAAGACCTGGCCGGTGGTGGATGCGGGGAAATACCCTGTAAAGGCTTTTTTGGGCGAAGTTATTGAGTTTGGCGCAGTGGCGTTTCGCGAGGGTCACGATCTAATATCTGTCGAACTCCTACTGACCTCCCCCAGCGGCAAAACTCGCCGCATTTCGATGAGCGAGGGTTCTCCCGGTAAAGATCAGTGGCAAATAAAGCTAGCACTAGAGGAACTTGGCAGTTATAGCTACCGGGTTGCGGCTAGTGCGGACGAATTTGAAACCTGGTTGCATAACACTCAACTGAAACTTGCGGCCGGGGTAGATCAAGAACTCATGATGCTTGAGGGTTTAGTTCTTATGGAGCGACTCGGCGCCGATGACAGCAAGGCCAAAAAAAGCCTTCAAGAGCACAAAAAAACCCTGCAGGACCAAGCGCTGACCCCGGCTCAGCGGCTAGAGAAGACTCTGCAGCAAGGCCTGCGCGAACTGGCGAATTCCCATCCGCTAAGGAGCCTTGAGACTCTGAGTGATCCAGTTGAGGTTTTGTGCGAGCGAAAACTCGCTGGAGCTGGAAGCTGGTACGAATTTTTTCCAAGATCCGAAGGAGCTATCAAAAATAAAGATGGCTCAATAACCTCGGGCAACTTCAAAACCGCCATAAAGTCTCTGCAGCGAGTGCACGAGATGGGCTTCGAGGTCTTATATCTACCACCAATTCACCCAATTGGTAGCGCCCATCGCAAGGGGCCGAACAACACTTTGAACGCATCAACCAAAGACCCTGGCTCACCCTGGGCTATCGGGAACGAATCCGGTGGTCACGACTCGATTCATCCAGAACTTGGAACCGAAAAAGATTTTAAAGCCTTCTTGCAGGCCGCAAAAAAACTCAATATCGAAATCGCTCTCGACCTAGCCCTGCAGGCCTCCCCCGATCATCCGTGGGTGAAATCGAACCCGGAGTGGTTTACGAGATTGGCCGATGGAACAATCGCTTATGCCGAAAACCCGCCGAAGAAATATCAAGACATTTACCCGATTAATTTTGATAACGATCCGGAGGGTATTTACCAAGAGGTTCTAAGGATTATGACCAAGTGGATTGGTTTGGGAGTTTATATTTTTCGAGTGGACAACCCACACACCAAGCCCGTTAGCTTCTGGGAACGACTAATCAAAGAGGTTAATCAAAAAAACCCCGAAGTCATATTTTTAGCCGAAGCCTTCACAAGGCCCGCCATGGTGCACGCCCTTGGGAAAATCGGCTTCCAGCAGAGTTATAACTATTTCTCCTGGCGGAATTCAAAAACCGAGCTAGCTGAATACCTAACAGAATTGGCAAGCGATTCGGCTGACTTTCTGAGGCCAAACCTATGGGTCAATACCCCTGACATTCTGACTCAGTATCTGCAATTTGGGGGCAAGCCCGCGTTCAAGATTCGTGCCACCATCGCCGCCACTTCAGGCGCTAGCTGGGGAATGTATGCCGGGTTTGAACTTTACGAGTCGGTAGCCAGGCCCGGGGCCGAAGAGAACATTGACAGCGAAAAATTTGAGATCAAGCTGCGAAGCTGGCCTGCGACCGAAGACCCGGCCTCGCTAATGCCAAGGGTGAAGCTACTAAATCAAATTCGGAAAGCCAACCCTGCCCTAGGTCAGCTGCGCAATCTCAGGATTCATCAATCTGATGATTCGGAAATCCTGGTCTACTCCAAGCACCTAGCTGCCGAACATAATGGTGGTGAGGCAAACACCATTTTGGTTATCTGCAATACGGACCCGCATTCGATAAGAGAGACCAGAATTCACCTGGACCTCAGCGAACTTGGGGTTTCTGGTGAATTCTTGGTGGTGGACCTAATTACCGGAGCCGAATTCAATTTCGGTGAACACAACTACGTGAAGCTAGATTCATTTACCGAACCTGCCCATATTCTTAAAGTTTTGCGATGAAGCGCGAATTTCAAGAACTCGCCGAGGGTTCTCATCACAATCCTCATGAAATCCTTGGGATTCAGGTCCTGCAAGGAACTTGGCGACATCGAGCCCTCAGGCCCTTTGCAAAAAGTGTCTGGCTCGAAACTGCTACCGAAAGGTTCGAGCTCACTCACCAAGAAGCCGGAGTTTGGGAGCTCAGCCAAAAAGGCAGCGCTCCGAGTGATTTTAGAATTAGGGCCGTTTATGAAAATGCGCCCGATTGGCTCACTAGCGATTCTTACAGCAAGGACCCGACAATTGGAGAGCTAGATCTTCATCTGATTACTGAGGGCCGGCACGAGGAGCTCTGGAAAGCTCTCGGTGCTCGATTGATTAGCTCCAAGGACTCACTCGGAGACACCAGTGGGGTGGCTTTCACTTTATGGGCCCCGAATGCGGTCGCCGTAAAAGTGGTGGGGGATTTCAATTCTTGGGATGGCACTTGTTACCCCATGCGCTCGATGGGTAGCTCGGGAGTATGGGAGCTCTTTATTCCAGGAGTTGGCTCGGGGGCGCTTTATAAATTCCAGATTAAGACTAAAAATGGCAACTGGCTAACCAAGATTGACCCAATGGCACAGCGGACCGAAACTCCCCCGGCCACTAGCTCAGTAGTTACTCAATCCAAATATCAATGGCGAGATCAAGCCTGGTTGGCCAAGCGTGCCAATACCGACGCCCTCAAGGCTCCCATGAGCACCTACGAGCTCCACCTAGGGTCTTGGAGTGCGATAAAGAACTACAAAGAGGTCGCACCAAAACTCATCGCCTATGTTCGCGAGCTTGGATTTACACACGTGGAATTCATGCCGCTAGCGGAGCATCCGTTCGGGGGAAGTTGGGGTTACCAAGTAACCGGGTATTACGCACCGACCGCGCGTTTTGGAACGCCTGACGACCTGCGGTTTTTGATAGACGAGCTACATAACGCCAATATCGGTGTGATTCTGGATTGGGTTCCCGGCCACTTTCCAAAAGACGACTGGGCTCTTGCTCGTTTTGATGGTGAGGCGCTTTATGAAGATGCCGACCCAAGACGGGGAGACCAACCAGACTGGGGAACCCACGTTTTCAACTTCGGCCGCACCGAGGTTCGCAACTTTTTAGTTGCCAATGCGAACTACTGGCTCGAAGAGTTTCATGTCGACGGCCTGAGAGTCGACGCCGTAGCCTCCATGCTCTATCTGGATTACAGCCGCAAGGACGGAGACTGGCTCCCGAATGAATTCGGTGGTCGGGAGAATCTGGATGCCATTAGGTTCTTGCAAGAAACCAATGCCACCGCTTATAAAAGAAACCCCGGAATCATGATGATTGCGGAAGAATCGACCGCCTTCCCGGGAGTATCGGAACCCACCGATCGAGGTGGGCTAGGGTTTGGGTTTAAGTGGAATATGGGCTGGATGCATGATTCTTTGGAATACATCCAGCGTGACCCGATGTATCGAAAATATCACCATGGAGAGATCACCTTCTCGATGCTCTACGCCTACGACGAGAAATTTGTATTGCCAATCAGCCACGATGAAGTAGTTCATGGCAAAGGCTCACTACTAAGCAAGATGCCCGGCGATCACTGGCAAAAACTGGCAAATATGCGCAGCTATTTAGCTTTTATGTGGTCACACCCGGGCAAAAAACTCTTGTTTATGGGTCAGGAATTTGCGCAACCTTCAGAGTGGTCGGAGTCGAGGGAGCTAGATTGGTGGTTATTGGAGCATGCCCCCCATCAGGGGATGCAAAAATTGGTTTCCGACCTAAATCGGCAGTACCTAAAAAACCCAGCCCTATGGGAGCTGGACCATCAGCCCGAGGGCTTCCAGTGGATTGACGGCGGCAATGCTGATCAAAACATTCTGAGTTTTCTTCGATTCGATAAGGCAGGAAACCCAATGGCGGTCGTGGTGAACTTCTCCCCCAATCCGCAGCATGATTTTCGAATCGGCCTCCCCAGCCCGGGTACTTGGCAAGAACTGATTAATACCGATTCAGAAGCCTATGGGGGCAGCGGGGTCGGGAATTTTGGGGCAGTTATTACAGAACCAATTTCGCATAATGGTCATGGCCAGTCGGCCCGGATTAGCGTCCCACCGCTGGGGGCAATTTGGTTCGTGCTGACCTAAAACATCAGCATGCTCAGCCGCTTTCGGGCCGCCAGCACCTCAGGATGAACATCCCCAACCACCACAAAAAGCGATATCAGTCGATCTCTAATGGCTTCGCGATTCTCGAAGTCTTCGGCGAACCTATCCAGCAATAGTCCAAAGGACCCAGCCGAATCTCCGGCGAGAAAAGCCTGGTCAGCCGCAAATAAGACCTGGTTCAAAGGATCCAGCCCAGGTTCGAGTTGCATCCTGATCATTAGTTCAACCTGGGCAAGCCCAGCGATGGCGTCGTTGTCCTTGGGATATTCCACAGTGAGCTTTTCATAGATGAGCTTGGCACCTTCAAGGTCACCACGCTCAATCGCCTCATAGGCACTTTGGTGCTCAGGAGAAAGTTCTGGTTCGGCCTTGGGCGGAGCTCCTATCGAGAACCTCGCCGTCAGGCTGTTCTGCTTCGCAAGCTCTAAAACCTGCTGCAAAACTTTTAGGATTTGCTCCTGAGTAGCTTCGCCCTTGAATAAGGGTGCGGGCTGGCCGGCTAAAATTGCCAACATCGCGGGGGCCTGGTTGATCCCCACCGCCTGCGCTAGTTCAGGGTTCGCCACTAGGTCAACTTCCAATCCCGCGAAACGGCCCTCGGATTTAGAAAGAATCTCCGCCAAGAGGGTTCTTACCCTGAGGGATTCCTCGCTGGCATCGGAAATCAGCATTAGCACCGGGGCGCTCTCGGATAGCTTGAGGTAGGAACGCAGAGTGGCCTCGTCGGCCCGCACCAGCCAGCCGGCTACCGTTAATCCACCCACTGGTTTTGCGGAAAGGGCTGAAAGATCAAATGCTGCGCCAAAATTCGTCATCGGACTCCAAGGGTTATAGCGGTTAGAAGTTGTTGGGTCGCACCCAAAAGCGTAACTCTGGCATCGGAACCGGCAATCGGAACATGAAACAGGAGCATTGCGCCGTAGCGGGTTTCAATCCCAGTGGCAGAGCCACCAGTGCCGAGCATGATGGCTTCATCCCCCGAAATGGCCACCGCATCCCCGGGCAGCTTTGGAATTATCGTGTAGGTATCGGTCATATAAAGACCAACCAGCGCACCTCCATCCACAGTGGCCAAAAGCACCGGCGCATCATTAGAGAGAGCGTGAGCAAAATCAACGTTCGCATTGCTTAGAGTTTCGGCTAGGCCGCGTTGCACGGCAGACACATCAACTATGTATTGATTCTCGCCATCCAGCACACTTGCCCAAGGTGAGTCAAGCCCTTCATTCAGCAGCCCTCCAACGGCCTCCGGCAAAACCTCCGGGGCAACTTGCAAGAATCGGCTGTCCGGCTTCACGGCATTAGCCCCCACGGTTTCAGCCGCTACCTCGGGAAATACGGTGTCGGGCAATAGGTCCATGTATTGGTAAAGCCTAAAACTATCTCTGACGCTGTCTTGCCTAAGCACCAATAGCTGCAATCGATCATCAGCACCAGTCACCACCATTACCGAGCGCGGCCAGGTATCAGTTGCGGAGGGTAAAAAAAGCTGAATGGGGGAAGCAAGAATCGGCTCAGGACCAGAGCCATCGTCTTTTTTGCGAGCCAGGTTGTAAGCAGATCGCCTAACAATCAGAGCTGGGCCATCCACTCTCGCCTCAAGACTCTCTCGATCCAGATTCTGATCCGAAGCCGCTACCGCTAAGACAATTTCGTTAAGAATTCTCTCCAGTTGAGATTTAGTCATCACCGGGGTGAGAATGTCAGAGGCGGCAGATGGACTCGGGTTCAAAACTGGAGAAATGTATTCCGGGGCGCAGCCCGCCAGAAGCACCGGGGTCAACAAAAGGGCTATAAATCCAGCTCCACGGGCTGCCCTTCTCTCACTCACTGGACCGGGGCCAGCCTGAGAGAGAACCTTAATTCTGCCACCGCGTCTTGGTGGCTTGGGGCCCTTGCGCCTGGTTGGGCGGGAATGCTTGTTGTAATACCAAAAGGCCCAAACCGCCAATCCCGCTCCAATGAGCATCAAAATCAGACCAATCAGCACGATCGGAGCCACTGGATTTGGCTCGTTCGGCAAGTCCCAAATCACGCGAACCTCACGCGGGGCCAACTCAAAACCGGTTGTTGCGATTAGCAAAGCTGTTTCATTCCCCTCCGGGATTATTAGGCTTGCCACATCTTGCTCAAGAGAAAAATCCCGCCAAATATCCGAGCCGACCGGATCTGCCAATTCGCCATCACCTGGGATTTCGAGCTCGGCGAGCTGCACAGTCTCGGTTTGTGGGTTAACTCTTAGAGCGAGCCTGGTGAACTGAGTGTTTCCAAGCCAAGCCTCGATATCCGATTGACGAGCGGCCCCTAAAAAGACCTGTCCGCTTTGCTCGGCTCTCACGCGGACCTCCCCGGCATATGAAGTGAGCACGTTGTTGGGAATCATCACAAAGTTGGTTTGCTGCTCAATGCTCTGATTGGCAATGATCATATCCAAGGGTCGGTTGTCTAGCTGACTGACCAATCCCACTGCGGTGAGCACCAGGCCCAAGCAGAAGGTGGTGATTGCTAGCCATAAACGCATAGGGGTTCCTCATAGGTAGACTTTGTTAGCCTTCACAAGTTTACCCACAGGCTACAAAGGACCCGCCTTGCCGCAAGAATTCAATCGCTTTGAAATAGTTCGCAAAGGTTACGACCCTGCGATGGTTGAGCGTGAAATAAACGAAATAAATTCCGAACTGGTTCGTCTCAATGAGCTAACCGTGGAATCTCAAACCGCACTCAAAAACGCCCTGGCCAGCCTGGAAGAAGCCCAGCTAACCGTTAGTCAAACCGAGAAACCAAACTTCGCTGCCCTGGGGTCCAAAGCCGCCATGATTCTCTCAAATGCCCAGCTGATCGCAACCGAGTTAGAACAAAATTCCCAAATAGTCGCTCAGCAAATAACTGCGAGGGCAGAACTGGCCGCCGTTGAACTGGGAGATCAGGCCGAGTCGAACTACGAGGCGACAATCATTGAGGCAAATCGGAGAGCCTCAAGAATCCTGAATATTGCCGAATCAGAGGCAAAGCAGATTCTTGAGCAAGCAACCAAAGATTCGCAAAGCCTCACCCGCGCCAATGAAATTCAGAATGCCCAAGCCAGAGGACTTGCCGCTACTGAAGTAGCGGCCCTGCGGGCAACCACCAAGCGCGAAATAGACTTGCTGAGCGCAAAACTCGAAGCCGACTATGCTGCAAAAGTGAACCTCATAACCAACGATTTGGACCTTCAGGGGAAACTAAAAGAAAAACAGCAGGCTAAGCTCGAGGCCGCCCTGGCGGCTCGTCGACTAGACGCCGAGCAGGAGTATCAAACCAAACACCAGGAGGCCGTAGCCACCACCCAAGGCTACCTAGAAAGCGCAATCGCCGACCTATCCGGTCTCAACCAGAGCATTGCAGGACTGCGCCTTGAGATCGAGACCCTTGAGTTGCAGGCCGCGAGCTCGCAGCGCACAATTTTGCAAGAGGCCAGAGATCAGGCGGAGGCCCTGCTGCACGCAGCCCAGATCGAGAGCCGAAACTTGACTCAACTAGCGAATCTCAACGCTAAGGACATCGAGCGCAAGGCCGAGCAAAATATCACCCTCTTGCAAAATCAAACGGCGGCTATCGAGACATATCTTGAAAACCTGCGTAACTTGGTAACTGAGCAATTGAATCAAGGGAGAGATCATGGAACAGCGCACTAGATTATCTAACCCATTTCAGATCGGGCTCCTCGGTGGCTTGGGTGTATTGGTCGCGATTGTATTGGGTGGCGCGTTCCAGCAGATCGCGACAATCTTGACCTACGTGGGCATCTCACTGTTTCTGGCTCTGGGACTGGACCCCTTGATCAGGGCGCTTAGGAAAGCAAGTTTGCCTAGGCCGCTGGCGGTGGCCATTGTTGTGACCGGATTCTTGGGCACGGTAGCACTTTTGGTTTGGGCTATTTTGCCAACCGCTGTAACCGAGGCTGGGAAACTAGTTGAACGCATTCCCGCCATTGCAGAGACCCTAGTGTCTACGAATTTGGTTTCACGCCTCGATGACCAACTCGGTGGTGGAATCACTCAGGCTACGGACTCCGCAATCACCTTTATTACAAATAGCGATAACTGGCCGGCATTAGCGGGCGGGCTTTTGCAGGTCGGCATTGGAATCATCTCGGGCTTAGTTGGCTTTGTCATTGTCGTTATCTTGACTCTTTACTTCATGGCTTCACTTGAACCAATGAAGGACTACCTAGCGAATTTGGTTTCAGCATCAAAGCGAGAGCGGTTTAGGAAAATAACCGATCAGGTGGCTCTCTCGGTGGGTCGCTGGCTGATGGGGCAGACCTCCATCGCGCTGATACACGCCATCGCACTCTTCATATTCCTCACCATCATGCAAGTGCCATTTGCGCTCCTGTTATCGCTGGTGGCTTTCTTATTGGCCTTGATTCCGCTGGTTGGTGCCACCGCATCGGCAATCCTGGTGACCAGCGTTTCTTTTGTCTCTGGGACCCAGACCGCGATCGTGGTTGGAATTTATTACCTTATTTACCTTCAGCTTGAGGCCTACCTAGTGAGCCCAAGAGTGATGCGCAGGGCCGTTTCTGTTCCCGGAGCTCTAGTGGTTATTGCGGCCCTGATTGGCGGAACTTTGGTTGGAGTGCTGGGAGCGCTAATCGCGATTCCGGTGGCCGCCTCGGTTTTATTAATTGTTCGTGAAGTCTGGATACCTAAGCAGCAGTTGCGCTAAAAAGTAGTCGGCAATGGCCCCGAGCCCGGTGCCACAATTTCTGCAATACCGTTGAGCACCCTTTTGGTGGCAGACTCCCCTACCCAAAGATGCTTTTCACCATCGAATGCAATCACCTTGGCCGAATCCACCACCCCAAAGCGGATTGCTGCCTCCTGGGGTCTGAGGTAATCATCGAGTTCCGGAACAAAGGCAATCAGGGGCTTTTGAGTCTGATTCCATGCCATTAGGTCTTGCTCGGTGGCTCGATGAAGTGGTGGCGATAAAAGAATTGCCCCAATTATATGGTTTTCGGGTCCATACCTAATGGCTAGTTCGGTCCCAAAGGACCAACCGATCAGCCAGGGGGTTGGAAGACCACGATCCTCACAAAATTGAATCGCAGCCGCAACATCGAACTTTTCAGAATTACCCGAGTCAAATGAACCTGTTGATTTACCCCTGGGTGACTCGGTTCCCCTGGTGTTAAAGCGCAGCACCGCGACATTGATTAGCGCGGGAAGACGATTGGCTGCCTTGCGAAGAATGTGCGAATCCATAAACCCACCGTGGGTTGGAAGTGGATGAAGAGTCACCAGAGTTGCCACCGGTTTCCCCGTTAGCGGCATCGCCAGCTCCCCAACCAACACTTCACCATCTTGCGTATGGAGCTCGATATTTTCTCGGATAGCCGGGAGCTCGGTGGCTGCCCTGATTTCCTGGCTCAAAGTAGCTGCCCATCGAAGAGTTTCCAGCAGTGGTTGTGAAAATGTCTTCTAGTCTCAACACCACGATGTAGATCCCAGGCGACCGTGTGCGTGAGGCCCTGCTCAATGGAAATTGAGCAAACCGGACACATCCAGGTCTTGCCGGCTTCAGCATTGCCTCCAGAGGACTGCTGCACCGAAAATTCAATACCGCGCTTTAGCTCGGTCTTTGGGATGGAAGTGCGAACCCGATTTAAATCTAGATCTAGCGCCTCGGGCCGCCTTGAGCGCTTTCGAGAGCGATTGGGGTTCATTTAGTACCAGTTGTTCTCATCGGAGTGGGCTAACGCTCCGCAAGGAGAACTATAGCGACTCGATATATAACCCAATCCCCACTTAATTTGAGTCTCCGGGTTGGTGCGCCAATCGGCTCCGGCGCTGGCGAGTTTTGAGGCTGGCAGGGACTGCGGAATCCCATATGCACCGGAGGAGCTGTTTGTCGCATTGACTCTCCAGTTACTCTCTCGCTCCCAGAGCTTTACCAAGCAGGAAAACTGGTCGTATTCCCAGCCCTTGGCAGTTACCAGCTTGAGAGCTACGCCCTTGGCGGTATCGGGCGAAGGGTAAGGGGCAGAATTCACAAAGAGCTTGCTGGCCTTCGCTCCGGAGACCAATTCGAATCCGCCACGGTCAAACCCATCCCCCGCGACTTGCACAATTTTTAATTGCTGATTATCGCGGTCATCCTGCTCGAAGGCCTGCATTGTGCTGGCCGAGGCAAGGTTTCCGGAGTAAGGATCGACAGCGGAAACCATGACTAACCCGGCAACAAAAAAGAAGCCCAAAGTAGGGATAGCTGAGCGGCGATTCGCACGCTTAGCCGAGTGTCTTCCCATGAAGCTCCTTGTTATTCGGCCATAAGCCTATGCGTTGATAGCTATTTGGGCAATTACGCTGTGATTCGAGCCCTGGTCGAAGCCGCAGTTACAAGAGCCAAAAACTCATCAACCTGATCCCTATCAAGACCGGAACGAGACCTCCTGAGCGCCTGACTGCGCACCACGAAAGCATCAACCCGATCCAAGCCACCAAATTCCGAAATAATTTGGAGCACCTTTTTCACATCGCGCTTTTTGTAGCCGCGTTTTGCGTAATCAAACGCTCCGACTGCCCCGAGACCTAGAACTCTCTGCAGCTCAGTATCCATAATTTCGAGTTCACCTAAAATCACGCCCTTACCCAACCGGGCCAATCGCTCGGATTGTTCTCTGAGCTCGAAGGTGTCTGCAAGCCTTGCCAAGGCCGCATCTACGGCCTGAACTTGGTAACCTCCAGCAACTAAATCAAACCTTGTTTCAACCAGCATTCCAGCGGAAATCGGGCCGAGCCCCTGACCCTCGTATTGTCTTTTCACTCTAGCCATCAGAGCGTCAACAGCCTGCGGGTCGTAACCCTGAACCCCGGTTAGAGTGTTGGGAAAATCCATAATCAACCCCTTATTAGAAAACGATGTGCGTTAGTAGGTAAGCCACAAAAACAGAAGGTAGTAAAGAATCTATTCGGTCCATCATGCCACCATGACCGGGAAGGACATTACCCATATCCTTCACATTTAAGTCTCTTTTGATCAAGGACTCAGATAGGTCTCCAGTTACCGAGCTAACTAAGAGCGCGACTCCAAATATCAACCCGAACCACACCGAGGCCCCGAGCAGCAAAGCGGTCGTGACCCCTCCGACAACTGCTCCGAGAATTGAGGCTCCGAGACCCTCCCAGGTTTTTTTCGGGCTGATCACCGGCGATAATTTAGTTTTTCCAAAGAAACGCCCGAAAAGGTAGCCAAAGGTATCGATGAGAGCCACGGTGAAAACCGTGCCAAAGATCCAAACCACACCCATCGGTTTATTAACGATCAAGGCCGCAAAGCTCAAAAGCAGTGGCACATAAATCACTACAAATGCGCTTGCCCCAAAATCCCGCAAAGTTTGCTTCACGCTCTGATCGGTTTTTGTGACAAGCAAAAACAACAGCCGCCAGCTGACCATGAAAACCACTGAAACCGATACCGAGAGCCATTGACCCTGGGTTGAGAAATAAAAGGCTGCCCATGGAATCCCAAAAGCCGCAATAGTGGCCGGGATTCTTGGAACGAACCACCCCGCAGTCCGCATGGCCGACGCGAGTTCAAACACCGCTATGGCAGAGGCAATCGAGACCATCAAAATTACCAATGGTGACCAAGTCAGTGTCATTAGGAATACGGCACCTAGTGAAGATCCGACAGCAAGTCGGGTTCCGAGTTTCGCGGTTTTAGATTCTTCCAACTAAACCTCGAGAAGTTCGGATTCTTTATTCTTTAGTGCCTCATCGATGCGTTCGATGTGTGTCTTGGTTGTTGCCTCAAGCTCCTTTTCGCCGCGTTCCACTTCATCCTCGCCAGCGCCACCGTCTTTTTTGACCGAAGCTAGGTCTTCCATTCCCTTGCGGCGAATGTTGCGAATTGACACTCGGCCGTGCTCGGCCTTATCGCGAGTTAGCTTGACATATTCCTTGCGACGCTCCTCGGTCAGCTCGGGCAGGTTTACCCTAATGACATTGCCATCGGAGTTGGGCTGAGCACCAAGATTGGGCATCGCCATAAGCGCCTTCTCAATTGCGCCGAGGGCGCTTTTGTCATAGGGGTTGATCAGGATGGTCCGGGCCTCGGGTGTCGAGATTGCACCGAGTTGGCCGAGCGGGGTCATCGTGCCGTAGTAGTCCACCATGATCTTCTGAAAAAGCCCCGGGTTCGCTCTTCCAGTCCGAACCGATGCAAAATCGTCTTTTGTAGCTTCCAGCGACTTTTCCATCTTGTCCTTGGCTTCTGCCAAAATGTTGGTGATCATTTCTTCCTCTTTCTTCGAAACTAAGGTGTAACTCTTGTGCCAACCGGCTTGCCCAAGAGGGCATCCGAAATCTCATCCATGCCAAAGACGCGCATCGGCATCTGATTGTCCATACAGAGCGAGAATGCCGTTGAGTCCACAACCTTGAGCCCTCGAACAAGGGCTTCTTGGTAGCTCACCTGGGTGAGTTTTTTAGCCTTCGGATCCTTTTTAGGGTCGGCCGAATAAACCCCGTCTACCCCATTTTTAGCTACCAAGACCTCATCGGCGTGAATCTCTAGTGCTCTTTGCGCTGCTACCGTATCGGTAGAAAAATACGGCAACCCAGCCCCAGCGCCAAACACCACGATGCGACCCTTCTCCATGTGCCGAATGGCGCGAAGCGGAAGGTAGGGCTCGGCTACCTGAGCCATGGTGATGGCTGATTGCACCCGAACCTGAGCACCGGCTTGTTCAATAAAGTCCTGTAGGGCCAAGGCATTCATCACGGTGCCGAGCATGCCCATGTAATCGGCGCGGCCCCGGTCCATTCCTCGCCCTGATAGTTCAGCGCCTCGGAAAAAGTTGCCACCGCCAACCACGATTGCGATTTCAACCTTCTGACTTGCCGCCGCGATATCCTTGGCAATCTCAGAGACTATGTCCGGATTAACGCCTAGGGAGCCGCCACCGAAGGCTTCACCGGAGAGCTTTAGTAATACTCGGCGCTTGCGATTCACCATAATTACCTCCAGATTTACACTTCACAGACTCTTCGACCAATCCTAGGGCGCAAATAGAAACGGGCCCGGTCAAATGACCGAGCCCGCTTATAAGTTATTAGGAGATTTAGACGCCGACTCGCATGCGAATAAAGCCTGTTACCTTGAGGCCTGCAGTTTCCAAAACCTTTGCAACGGACTGCTTATTGTCCTTTGCGAAGTCCTGGTCCAAAAGGCAGTTCTCCTTGAAGAAGCCGGTAACCCGACCCTCAATAATTTTTGGCATTGCTACCTCGGGCTTACCCTCGTTGCGAGCAGTCTCCTCGGCGATCTCGCGCTCTTTGGCAACGATTTCGACTGGAACATCCTCGCGCGATAGGTAGGTCGGGCTAAAGGCTGCGATGTGGACTGCGACATCGTGCGCGGTCTCCGAATCGGTTCCCTCGTAGCCCAAAAGAACGCCCACCTGAGGTGGAAGATCTTTTGAGGTGCGGTGCAAGTAGGAATCAATACCCGAGGCCTTCACAACCTCAACCTTACGAAGCTCCACCTTCTCGCCCATGATTGCGGCCTTGTCTATGATTGCATCCCCAACGGTGTGTGCGCCGTGTGGTGCGTTCAAAGCAGCTGCAACATCTATTGCCCCAGCCGCAGCTATGGCGTCAGCCACAGCGTCAGCTAGTGCTATGAAGTTCTCGGACTTTGCGACAAAGTCGGTTTCACAGGCTAGTTCGATCATGTAGCCCACGCCATCAGAGACACGAGCCACCACTAGACCATTGGAAGTTGTCCGGCCTTCGCGCTTGGAAACGCCCTTGAGTCCCTTGAGGCGCAAAACCTCAAATGCCTTTTCAATATTGCCGTCGGCCTCATCCAAAGCGCCCTTGCAGTCCATCATGCCGGCGCCCGACTTCTCGCGCAGCGCCTTTACATCTTGAGCGGTGTAGTTAGCCATGCTTATGCATCCTTCTCAGTCTTGGCCTCTTCGGCTGGGGTTTCTGCAACTACTGGAGCCTCTACAACTGCTGGGGTTTCTGCAACTTCAGTCTCAACAACAACCTCAGTAGCGACTTCCGCTACAGCCGGAGTAGCGGAAACCGGGGCTGCCTCGGTGGCTACAGTCTCGGCCACTACCGGGGTTGACTCCAAAAGCTCGCGCTCCCAATCAGCTAGTGGCTCTGCGGTCTGGTCTTCCTTAGAGTGACGAGCGATCATGCCGTCTGCAGCTGCGTCAGCAATTACCTTGGTCAAGATCTCTATTGCTCGAATTGCGTCATCGTTACCAGGAATACCGATGGTGACATCATCTGGATCACAGTTTGTGTCAAGGATTGCGATGACTGGAATGCCTAGCTTGCGAGCTTCAGTAATTGCAAGGTGCTCCTTGTTGGTGTCAACAACCCAAAGGGCCGAAGGGACCTTTGCCATATTGCGAATTCCACCCAAAACTTTGACTAGCTTGTCCTTCTCACGGCGAAGAATCAAAAGCTCCTTCTTGGTGAGGCCGGCCTTTGGAGCATCGGTGAAGTCCATGACTTCTAGCTCCTTGAGGCGCTGAATTCTTTTGTTAACGGTGTTGAAGTTGGTCAACAGACCACCCAGCCAACGCTCGTTGATGAACGGCTGGCCAACACGTTGGGCCTCATCGGAGATAACTCCCTGGGCCTGCTTCTTGGTGCCGACAAACATGATTGATCCGCCATTTGCGACTAGGTCGCGAACGTAGTTATAAGCCTCGTCAATGAAGCCGATGGACTGCTGCAGGTCAATGATATAGATGCCGGAACGGTCAGTAAGAATGAAAGGCTTCATCTTGGGGTTCCAGCGCTTGGTTTGATGCCCGAAGTGAACACCAGAATCTAGAAGCTGGCGGACTGTTACTGTGGCCATTAGGCCCTCCTTTAGGCGTGAAAACACGCCCACTCAGTTTTGTGCTTCGGCCGGATGACCAAAACCCTGGCATTCCAGCCCGGCAGCACCCTAAAAGGGACTGAGCTATCAAGCTTGATTGGAATGCGCGAATTCGCTTTACCTGAAGGTAAGAACGTTCTGTAACCATACCAAGCAAACCCGGTGTTTTCCACTCTTTTGGGTTTACTGCGAAAAGCTCCGACCGATATATTCCATGCTTCGGGTATGAATAAATTACTCGCCATCCTGGGAATCTTCATCTCAGCCCTGAGCCCAAAACCGATTGAAGTTTGGGCGGAGCCGATTCCCTATTTTCAAACCGAGCAACTCAACCCGTATCTGGCCCCTGTGACAAAATACGGAGCAGGTCATAGAGGAGTGGATTTTTTGATCCTTTTGGGCGATCAGGTGAGCTCGCCCCAAGCCGGTGAGGTTCACTTTGTCGGCAAAGTGGTAGACCGTGACATCATCACGATTAAAACTGATGAAGGCTATTTGGCGACCTTCGAGCCGGTCTGTTCCGAGCTGACCAAGGGGTCAGCCGTCCAAGTTGGCGAGGTGATTGGCTCTCATTGCCAAGCGGATTCGGACTATAAAAACCACTGCGAAAGCTGCGTTCACTTTTCCGCTAGGTCACCCTTTGGATACATATCTCCGCTTTATCTAATGGGAAAAACAAATGCCGCGATTCTCACCGCTTAGGCCCTGGGATGGGCCTGTTCGAAGGAGGCGCGCAGCCTCTCCACGGAAACGTGGGTGTAAATCTGGGTGGTGACTAACGACGCATGCCCGAGAATTTCCTGAACTGCGCGCAAGTCAGCACCGTGATCCAACAGGTGGGTGGCGGCCGAATGTCGAAGTGTGTGCGGCCCAGCTTTACCCGAAGTGGTCTTGGCTAGCTGCTCTGCAACAAGAGAATAAAGCTGCCTGACCCCAACCCTTTTGCCTCTCGAGGAAATCAAGAGGGCATCGTCGGTTGACTCCGAGTAAAACCGAACCCTACCGAACCGAATCCATTCCTCCATCGCAGCTGCTGCCGGATATCCATAGGGCAACATTCTTTGCTTATTGCCTTTGCCAGTAACAATCAAGAGGTTTCTAGAAAAATCAACATCTGAGATGTTTAGCCCAGCCAACTCACTCACCCGCATACCGGTGGCATATAAAAGCTCCATCGTGCAAAGCTGCATGAGCGAAGTGGGATCGTCCCTACTTGCCCTGGCTTTGAGGGAGTCAAAAACCTCACCCAGTGAATTTTCACTCGCAATTTTGGGCAAGCTTCTCTCGAGCTTTGGTGATCGGAGCCTCAATCCCGGATCTGAGTCCAACACACCGCGCTCGACTAACCAGGAACTAAAAGCTCGAACCGAAGATGTTTTTCTAGCCAAGGTGCTCTTGGTCGCGCCGGCTTCTGAGATTACAAACAGCCAATTTCTGATTGAGTCCAATTCGAACTCCGCCTTGCTCGCGACTAAAAACTCAAGCAAATCCTTTATATCTGATTGATAGGCCTTGAGGGTGTTTACCGAAGATCCTCGAGCTTGCAGGCTCTTAATAAAGCCCTCGCACTCCGCAATAAGTTTCTCCATGAGTCAAGATTAGAGTCAAAATCGGGCTCCTTGGCTAGATGCGTGGCGTGGTTTATTACTGAGCCACTTGGCTTCCAAAAGATAATGCTCCTATGACCAAAATCTCAGGAGTGAAATCCATTGGAACAATGCGGCCTAAATTCCGCCTGGCTACTCAAGCAAAAACTTAACCGCTAGCTCGAAGAACAGGTCTTCGGATGCTCTTATGGCTCGATTCCCAAATGCATAGATTGTTTTCTATGAATTTCGGTTGATTCAAAGACTTGGGACGTGGTGTGGCTCTAGCTCAGGCGAAGCAAGGAGAGATTCTTTGCCACCAGCTGTAGTGAAATTCCGGACTCCATAGCTATTTGTTGATCACCAACGGCGCCGTCCCGAATCGCATCTTGAATGCGTTTCTGAATCCAATCCGGCTCGATTGTGAGTCCATCTTGCATCTGCCAAACTTGGGCTAGGCCCTCCTTGATCATGGAGTTAGTGCCCTGCGGGATTGTCTTGCCAAATCTTGCGGGCACTGCGTAGACGTCCCGGCCAAGGTTTCTAGCATGATTGGCGCTATTTCTGGATCCTGAACGATAGCCGGCTTCAACTACGAAAAGAGAATCTCCGGATGCTGCAATCAGCCTGTTGCGAAGCAAAAAGCGAAAGCGACTCGGAGCCGTTCCTGGGGAGGTTTCGGAAATTAGCGCACCGCCTGATCGAACCATTTCATGAAACAGTGGCCAGTTCTCTAGCGGATAGGCACGATCTATGCCACCGGCCATAAATGCAAAGGTTGGAATCTTCAGATCTATTGCCGCCCTGTGGGCGGCAGCATCAATCCCTGAGGCTCCTCCCGAGACAACCGGAAGTCTTAGCTGTGAAACCAGAAGTCCGCTGTTTTTAATTCCAAAAGAACTTGGACGCCTCGTTCCGACTATTGCCACGCTCTCTTGCTCGAGCGCAGAGATATCGCCCGCCACCCACAACAAATATGGGGCGCTGTGGCCAAGATCGTGAAACTTACTCCACAAAACCGGTGCATCATCCGGGAACATCGGCTTGGCCGACCAGCGAATTGCACGCTCCAAGCGTTGAGAAACGCTTAGGGTCTCAACTCTCATTGCGAACCGTTCAAAAAGTGCCGGCAGCTCGTGGCCGAATTCGGAAGCCTCTGATTCAATGATTTCAGGCCAGAGCTTTTTAGCTCTACCGGACCTGAAATCCGATATTGCGGCTGGGCCACGATTGGCGAAAATCAAGTGGGCCAGCTGGTCCCCCGGCTCAGATAGTAGCGACCACAAAATAGTGGCTTCTTTCTCGGAATCTAGATACATGCCAAAAGCATCCAAGATATTTCAGCTTGGATGCTTTTAGTTTGGAAATCTGTTGATAACCAGTGCTATTCGCCCACTGCTAGTTCCTTGGGAATCTCGATATCTTTATTGCCAATCTCTTCAACATTGACGTCCTTAAAGGTCATCACTTTGACCTGTTTCACGAAGCGATCAGTGCGGTAAATATCCCAAACCCAAACATCTTGCATGTTTAGATCAAAGTAGAAATCGGTTGGAGTGTCGATTCTTTTGAGCTCGACATCGTTTGCCAGATAGAAGCGTCGCTCGGTTTCTACCACGTAGCGAAACATCTTTACGACGTCGCGATACTCGCGATAAAGTGCTAACTCGGCTTCCCGATCGTAATCTTCAAACTCGTTCTCATCCATAATGCCCCTAAGTCTAAGCCTCTAAAAAAGCGCTTGGCCCTCAGCGAGTATCTTTGTCAGCCAACTGTGTCGGTGGTGCCTGGTCGCTCCAAGCGATTGGATCGCTTGGATGTGAGACTCCGAGGCGTATCCCTTATTCGAAGCCCAGCCATAAAGCGGATACTCCATGTGATACTCCCGCATTAATTGATCCCTGGACACTTTGGCAATTAGAGCCGCTGCGGAGACTCCAGCACAATCTCGGTCCGCCTTAACTTGCATCACGACTTCGATGTCGATTCCCTTGAGCCAGTTCTGCGAACCATCCAGCAAAATAATCGTTTTCCCACTCAGTAGAGGCTCAAAGGCCGCCACGGCGGCCTTTGCCAATGCCCTTGAGATGCCATCAGATTCGATGAAGTCACTCGAGGCAAAGCCGACATTATTTTGAACCCAAGCCTTTGAGAGCTCGGCAATATCATCTCTTTTTGATTCGATAATTTGCTTGCTGTCCCTGAGCCCCTTGGGGATTGCGCTTGCAGTCGCTGCCGAGATAACCGCTGCTCCAACGGCAACCGGGCCAGCTAGAGAGCCCCTACCAACCTCGTCCAGGCAAATCACCCGGTCGTAACGCTCCAGGAGCTTTCGCTCGAGTTCAAGGCTGGGTGAGGTCACTATTTTGTGACGCTGCTACTGGGCACACCACTAAAGGTGTCCGGAAAATTGTCTAACCAGTTCCAGTTCTCAAAAGGCCAGCTCACAACTACAGCTCTGCCAACCACATACTCTTGCTTCACAAAACCCCCCGAAGGCAAATCTTGGTGGTAACGAGAATCAGTTGAGTTTTGGCGGTTATCCCCCATTACCCAATAACTGCCTTCCGGCACTGTCACATCGAACTCGAGCTCGGAAGGAATGGACCCTGGACGAAGATAGGCCTCATCAATGGCCACGCCATTGATGATCAGCCTGCCCTCAGGATCACAGCAAGAAATCACATCACCGGGCAAGCCAATCACACGCTTGACTAGATGTTCAGCAGAGTCGGGGGCTGTGATGCCAAAGGTTCCAAGGACAAAATCAAAGGCCTCTTGAATTGGTTCTTTTTGCACAGTCGGAATCGCACCAAGCCATCCCCCTGGATCTCTGAAAACGGCTACGTCACCGCGCTGCAGCGAAATGACTTCGGGCACCAAGACGTTCACGATGATGCGGTCATTAATCTGCAGAGTTTCGAGCATGGAGCCGGAGGGAATATAAAAAGAACGAATCAAAAAAGCTTTTATCAGAACGGAGAGAATTAGTGCCGTGCCGACAATTACAACAAAGTCGATCACAAAAGCTGTGAACCAATTCTTACGGGAACGAGTAATAAACCTGCGAATGTTTAGCAATACCGTGTTCTTACGGGGCCTTATATCCCCGGTCTCTGTCATGCCAGCTAGTTTATCTAGCTTGGCTTACTTGACGTTGTCGCGCTTTTCGCGAATCTTTGCTGCCTTGCCGCGAAGATCGCGCAGGTAGTAAAGTTTCGCGCGGCGGACTGCGCCACGGGAGACTAGCTCGATGTGGTCAATAACCGGGGAGTGCAGTGGGAAGGTACGCTCCACGCCAACCTGGAAGGAAACTTTGCGAACGGTAAAGCTCTCTCGGATGCCCTCACCGGACTTGGAAATAACAACGCCCTGGAAAACCTGAATACGGCTTCTGGCACCCTCAATAATGTTTACGTGAACCTTCACGTTGTCTCCAGCGCGAAAGGCTGGGATGTTGGTCTTTAGGTTTGGGGCATCTACTGCATCTAAAATGTGCATTTTTTATCTCTTTCCATTTGCGCGCAGGTCAAAACGGTTAGTAGTGATTAGAGTCTGTGCACTTGCTCCCCTGCGGCAGAGACGATTGGGCACTGCCAAAGTATTCCACACCCCAAGAGGGTTTGCAACACTAATCGTGAGACTCGCCAGGGGAAAGAATGTCCCAAACTTCCTGTGCGAGCCAGCGCTCTCTTTTTGAGCGCCCCACAGTTCCTTTAGATTGAATCAAACCCAGCCCCTGTGCCCGGCGCAAGAGCTTGCTGGCTGTGGGCTGAGTCACTCCCAGAGAACTCTGGACGCTAGAAACATCGACTATTGGATTTGAAATCAGGTGACGAACTAGCTGAGACATTCTCAGCGCTGCTGAGGAATAAAGGTCTAGCCACGTATTGCTCAGCGCCAACAGTGCCTCCATGCGAAGCGAGGTCTGCAAGGCTTGCCGCTCAATAGCAATCGCGAAATAACTGTAAAGCTGGTCTGTCTCACCAGAGAATCTGACTTCTTGCAGGGCGAAATAGTATTCATCCCGATTCTGCTCAATGTATTGCGAAATTCCGAGATATGGCCCGGCAAGGGCGTTCTCAGAAATAAACATCAGCTCAATTAGAATTCTCCCGATCCTGCCGTTGCCATCCAAAAATGGATGGATTGTTTCGAACTGATAATGGGCCCAGGCTATTTTTGCGGCTAGCGGCCAAGGTGAGGGGGAACTGATAAATTCGACCAAGTCTGTTATCAGCTCGGGTATGTGTTTAGCCAGCGGCGGGATAAATCTAGCGTTGGCGACACCTAGGCTTCTGGAACCGATCCAAACCGGAGTTTTTCTAAAAACTCCTGGCGTCTTATCGGCACCCAATCGGCCATTCATCAGGATTGAATGGGTCTCTAGAATCAGCTGAGTTGAGATGGTTCCACGCTCCATGAATTTGGTGGCAAATTCTAGGGCCTTTAGGTAATTCAGCACCTGTTCGACATCTGCGTTATGGACCAGCTCACCACGAAGATCAGCCTCTAAAACTTCGGCAAGGGTAGCCTGCGTGCCTTCAATTCTTGACGATGCAAGCGAGTCCTTCAGTAGTGCGGCACGGTTTGAGATATTGGACGGTGAAATAAGTCGAGTAATCCCCCTGAGCTCACCCACGGCTGCATCCGCCTTGGCAATTAGAGACCACGCCTCTTGGCCAATCTCGATCGAAACGGGAATCAAATTGGGCATGAAATAGGGGTACGGGAAATCGTCCTGGTCGCTTTCAAAAATTGACCCAAAAAATACTGGTTGCTTCATGCAGATACTCTATAAGGTTTTTATGTTTTTCTTATAACGTCAAAGTCACAATAAAAGTATTGACAATTTCGTACTATAAAAAGTAGGTTTTAGGCATGAATTCGCCATCCAATCGGCAAAAGTTTCTCGCCCTTGCAGTCAACACTCACGGTGTTGTGACCACTACGGAAGCTGTGGCTATTGGAATCCCAGCGGTTGAATTGCGGAAACTGGTCGCTAGAAACGCGATTCTGAGGATCGGAACAAATGTTTATAAATCTCCATTCCACCCTGAGTCAATTGAGACTCGCCACTACGCGGCAATCCAGCTAATTGCGGCGGATGCTTTTCTCATTGGAGAAAGTGTGCTGTGGCACTTTGGCCTTACTGAGCCGGAGCCTAATGAAATAACCCTCGGCACTAGAACCAGAGTTCGAAAGGGTTACCCGAGTGACATCAACGTGCAGTCCATCTCAAAATGGCGCAAGGACAGCTTTATCCAAACCAACCTGATAAGGCATCAAAGCGTTTTTGATGCCTTATTGCACCTTGCGAAACGGAGCACTCTGAATGCGCGCGCTTATCAAAAAGCTAAAACCAAAGCCACGGCTCTGGGACTGATAACTGAATCCGAAACCCGGCTAATCGACAATGAAGTCAACAAGACGGGCGCCAGAGACGCCCGCAACCTCGACATTTACGAAAATCTATAGCTCTAATAAGTCGGGGCGATTGGTTTTGGTGCGATCCAGTTGCTGCTGTTTGCGCCACTTTTCGATCTCGGCATGGTGGCCAGAAAGTAAAACCTCTGGGACCTCCAGCTCTCGCCAAACCTTTGGTTTGGTGAAGCTCGGGTATTCCAGCAACCCATCGTTATGGGATTCCTCAGCCAAAGACTCTTTATTGCCAATCACACCGGGAATCAACCTGGCGATAGCCTCGATCATGGCAAGAGCTGCCACCTCACCGCCATTGAGGACATAATCACCGATTGACACCTCAAGCACTCTGGCCATGGTGCCGACGTGGTCAACCACCCTTTGGTCAATTCCCTCATACCTACCGCAGGCAAACACGATGTGTTCGGACTCGGAAAGCTCCTGGGCTAGCGCTTGAGTAAAAGGAATCCCGGCCGGAGTTGTGAAGATAACCACGGGAGAAGTTTCGATTTCTAAGAGATCATCAAATGCTTCACCCCAGGGCTCTGGCTTCATAACCATGCCGGCTCCCCCACCATAGGGAGAGTCGTCAACCGTCTTATGCCGATCATGGGTCCAGTTTCGCAAATCATGAGCCGTGAAAGTAATTAACCCAGACTCCTGAGCTTTCCCTAATAGGGAAAGCTCTAGGACTTTGAAGTAATCGGGAAATATAGAAACCGCATCAATTTTCATCGGCCGTCTCTATTTCCTCGAATAAGCCTCCCGGTGGGGTGATCTCAATCAAGCCTGCTGCAACATCAACCTTTGGAACAAAGGCCTTCACAAAAGGCAATAGAACTTCACCGCCGGCCGTCTTGATAATCAACAAATCCTGAGCCGGCATGTGGTCAACCCGGATTAGTTCGCCAATTTCAATACCTTCACGCATTACTTTGAGCCCGGCAAGCTGGTGGTCATACCAAGCATCTGGCTCGGAAGGGGAAGCATCTAGCGGGTGATCAACCAAAAGGATTGCCTTGGTGAGGCCTTCGGCTGCATCGCGATCCGCGATGCCTTCTAAAAAGATTACGGGGTGGGTGTTGTACCACTTGAGATCTGCCACGGTAACGTGCTTACCAAACCACGGGGATTCTTCAGGAACTTGAAGTTCCAAGACTGCGCCAACGGCAAAACGCTCTTTTGGGGAGTCGGTATAAAGCTCGAGCTTGATTGCACCTTTTAGACCGTGAGCTTTTAGGAGTCGGCCAACTCGGAGCTTGGTGGTGCTAGAAATCGGTATCCACCACGTCAACTCGGACGCGCTTGCCATCCGCTAGCGCATTGATGACCGTTCTAAGGGCTGTTGCGGTGCGGCCGCCCTTGCCGATTACACGACCTAGGTCGTCTGGGTGCACGCGCACCTCCAACAAATCGCCCTTGGCGCCGCCACGGGCGGCAACAGTTGCGTCATCGGGGTTATCCACGATGGCACGGACTAAATGCTGGAGGGACGCTTGCAACATGTTCTTTAGGCCTTAGCTTCTTCTGCAGGAGCCTCTTCGGTTGCTTCCGCAACAGGAGCCTCTTCAACTACAACTTCTGCTGGTACCTCTGCTGCTGGTGCCTCAGCTGCAGGTGCCTCGGCTTCGACAGCTGGCGCTTCCGCAACCACTTCTTCTGCAACAACTTCGGAAACTACTTCAGTCTCAGCTGGAGCCTCTACAGGAGCCTCTACTTTTGCTTCAGCAACGACTTCAACCTTCTTCTCGGCCTTAGGCAGAAGTACTGACTTCTTTGCCATGTCGTTCACAAAGACAGGCTTTGCGATCTGAGGCTTAACGGTGTTGATGTGCTCGCCCTTGGCGTTAGCAATGTCACCGGTTAGCTTGAGAAGAACTTCTGCCTGCTCGGTTGGCTGTGCGCCAACGGATAGCCAGTAGCGTGCTCGCTCTGAATTAATTTCAATTACTGAAGGGTGAGTAGTCGGAACATAGCGACCAATCTCTTCGATTACCTTGCCGTCACGGTGTGTGCGGGAATCTGCTACCACGATGCGGTAGTGCGGGTCTTTTTTCTTACCAATGCGCTTTAGGCGGATCTTTACAGCCACAATTCTCCTGAATGTATGTATTGGGGCGAGAATCTTTACGAGGGTGGGGTCACACTCTTGAGGTCTCAAGGGGTTTCGAGATCGTCCAGATCAGAGGGTCAAGACGTTCGAACTCGTTAGATTCTGCCAGAAAACTTGGCTTTGCGCTACCTGCCGAGCCCAAATGATGAACCAGAACCCGAAGTAGTTTCGGATCCATAGCTCAAACCTGAGTTCTCAGCCGCTCTTTTTGCCGGGTTCCCGCTCTTCGAGCCCTTTTTCTTATTGTCTTTTTTCTTGGCGCTAGAACCGCCCCCCATGGCCCCGGCCATCATGGCCGGGTTGGTCCCTGGGATATTTGGCATTGCGCCCTTGGACATGGTCTTCATCATCTTCGCGGCCTGCTCGAACCGATTCACCAACTGATTCACCTCGGTGACCGAGGTGCCGGAGCCTTTGGCGATTCGCATTCTGCGGGACCCGTTTAGCACCTTGGGTTGGTTTCTCTCGATCGGGGTCATCGATCGAATAATTGCCTCTGTGCGATCAATCTCTTTTTCATCAAAGTCTTCGAGGTTCTGCTTCATCTTGCCCATGCCCGGAAGCATGCCCATGATGCTCTTCATTGAGCCCATCTTGCGAAGCTGTTGCATCTGCTCCAAAAAATCCTGCAGCGTGAAGGTCTCACTCGAAATCTTCTCGGCAAGCTTTTTGGACTCCTCTTCGTCGAAGGTGGCCTGAGCCCGCTCGATGAGGCTAATAACATCACCCATGTCCAGGATTCTTGATGCCATGCGATCCGGGTAGAAGGGCTCGAAGGCATCGAGGGATTCACCCGTGGAGCTAAACAAAATTGGAGCTCCGGTTATCGAAGCAACTGACAATGCAGCACCACCGCGAGCATCACCGTCCAACTTGGTCAAAACAATTCCGGAGACTCCAACGCCATCGTTGAATGCCTTTGCCACGTTCACAGCGTCTTGGCCCAGCATCGAGTCCACCACAAAAAGAATCTCATCGGGAGACACCTCGTCTCGAATATCTCGGGCCTGCTGCATCATTTCTTCATCGACACCCAAACGCCCTGCGGTGTCAACTATCACCACCGAATACTGTGACTTTTTGGCAAAGGCAATCGCCTCTTTGGCAACCTTCACTGGATTACCGACACCATTACCCACTTCGGGGGCAAATACTGGAACCCCAACCTGTTCCCCCAACACCTGCAACTGTGTCACAGCGTTTGGTCGCTGCAGATCTGCGGCGACCAACAGAGGAGTTTGGTTTTGCTCCTTGAGCCACTTGGCTAGCTTTCCAGCCAAAGTCGTCTTACCAGAGCCCTGAAGACCTGCAAGCATGATCACTGTTGGTGGGTTTTTAGCAAAAGAAAGCTTGCGGGCTTCGCCGCCCAGAATCGCGGTCAACTCTTCGTTGACGATCTGCACCACCTGCTGCGCAGGATTTAATGCCTTGGAGACCTCATCGCCCAAGGCTCGCTCGCGAACCTTGGCGGTGAAGTTCTTCACCACCTCGAGGGCAACATCGGCTTCTAGAAGTGCCCTACGGATATCTCTTAGAGTCCCGTCAATGTCTGCGGCCGAGAGCCTGCCCTTGCCTCTAAGGTTCTTGAAGGTATCCGAGAGTCTCTCTGAGAGGTTTCCGAACATTGCTGACTCCTTTTTGGGCTAACACCGCCACTGAATTCTAGGCGCAAGTGCAATTAGCTAAATAGAGTTGGAGTCAGAAGAAAGGGTTGATCTTTGCTACTAACAAATCTTGTTGCACTTGTGCTGGGAATTGGCGTTGGTTTAGTTGGGACTACCTTTCATCAGGTCACCACCGACGGGTTTCCCCTAGGAGCCACAATGGCGCTACTTGTGGCGATAATCATCGCCGCAAGCTTGCGAAACCAGAACACCTCTAAAACCCCAGCTTTTATTTATGGGATCAGCGCATCAGCAATCGTCTTCGGCGCTGGCCTGAGCCTCACGGACGACGTGCTAGTGCCAGCGAACCTGGCCGGGAACCTATGGGCATTTGGGTTAGTGGCAATCACTATCATTGTTGCCCTTTGGCCAAAGACTAAGAGCTAGTTGATTTTAGCTTTTGACACCTAGGACAAAAGTGCGAACCTCGATTCGCCCAAGCCTCACGCTTGATTTCACCACCACAACGTGGACATGCCTGACCCGCCTGGCCATAAGCATTTAGCGACTGCGAGAAAAAACCTGATTCCCCATTGACGTTTTTGTACTGCGCATCGAAAGAAGTTCCGCCCTGCGCAACCGCTCGAATCAAAACTTCCTTGGCAATCTGAATTAGCTCCATGTGTTTTCTTACTGAAATACTCGAAGCCATTTGGTCGTAGTGCAATCTGGCTAGCCATAAAGACTCATCGGCGTATATGTTTCCGATTCCACTCAGAACCCCCTGGTCCAAAAGCACCCTCTTGATGCCCGAATTCTTCTTGGACATTCGAACCGCCACCGCCTTGGCATCAAAGTATGGGTCCAATAAGTCTCGAGCAATATGAGCCACAACAGAAGGAATTAAAGCCCCCTGGTCGGCCTCTGGCGAATAGCCAGCCCTAAGTCCATCACTGGTGGTTACTAAATCCTCAATTGCCAGACCACCAAAAAGCCTCTGATCCACAAAACGAATCTCGAGAGGATTTCCAGTCGAATCCTTGACATCGATGGTAATCCGAGTCTGCGGATCGGTCTCAAATCCAGGGCTCCTAACCAGTATCTGACCGCTCATGCCCAGGTGTCCAACCATCGCTCTAGTTTCACTAAGTGGTAACCACAAAAACTTTCCCCTGCGAACCACGGCCTGGATGCTGCTGCCAATTAGCTCATCAACAAACCCCGAGACCCCAGAGAAATTGCGCTTGAGACTTCTAGCATCGGAAATGAAAATCGAAGTCACTTCCGCACCAACCAAATGTTGAGCTAGGCCAGCACGAACCGTTTCAACCTCGGGTAACTCAGGCATTGAGCTTCCTGAGAGCTTCAATAGCCGCCTGAGTCTCTGCCCTTCGAATTGTCGTTCCGGTGCCATCAGACAGGCGCTTGGAACCGCTAAAACAGGTTGCCGTGTAGATGCGCTCGTGCTCTGGGCCGAATCCTTCAACCTCGTAGCGAACGGGTTCCAGCTTCAGCTTGGCGAGTCTCTCGCCAAGGGTGGTCTTGGGGTCGGAGGCCTCCCGGATAGCATCTGGATTCGCCAAGAGAGGCAAGACATGCTTTGAAACAATGATCGAGGCCGCCTCAATGCCACCCGAAAGATATGCCGAACCAAGAACAGCCTCAAATGCATCGGCCAACACGTTTATCTTTTTGCGGCCCTCTGTTTGTTCTTCACCTTTGCCGAGCCTTAGGTGCTTGCCAAGATCTAGTCTTTGGGCGGCGGTTGCGAGGGCTTGGGCTGATACAACGGCGTTCTTAAGTTTTGTTAGTTCGCCTTCAGCTAGTTCAACATGGTCATGAAAGACAGAAACGGCTACCAGGTATCCGAGGATAGAATCCCCAAGAAACTCGAGCCGTTCGTTGTCTTGCCCGCCTTTTTCATAGGCGAAAGAGCTGTGGGTCAATGCGAGCGTTAGTAGCTCGGCATCGATCTCGACTCCGAGCTTTTGGTTTAGCTCGTCAAGATGCATTTATCTAGGCGTCAGCGACCTTGCGGCCCTTGTACTCCATGTAAAGCTCGGTACCGACGGAGTCGGTAACCATCTTTGCGCGGTGAGGAAGTGAGTAGACGGTCTTACCGTTCTCGATGGTCTTCACCAAGGTGATTGGCGCGGCCTTCCACATCGAACGACGTGAGCGAGTGTTTGAACGGGATTGTCTGCGTTTTGGTACTGGCATGATTACTCTTCCTCGATTGCAAAATCTTTGAGAGCCCCAAACCTCGAATCAATCGGGGCTCGGTGCTTGTGTTCAGGGTTTTCATTCAACCCAATTCCACATTCCGCACACAGTCCAAGACAATCTGGGCTACACACGGGTTGGAAGGGAAGATTCAAAACCACAGAATCAATGACTAGCTGTTCTAGATCAATTTGCTCGTTCACCACAAGCAGCTCGTCATCCGAAGAGAAAGAATAGGCGAAAAGCTCCTGAAAATCCACCTCAACCGGAATCTTTAGGTCTTTGAGACACCGAGAGCATTGGGCATTGGCTTCAGCGAACACTTCACCAGAAGCCAAGACCCCCTCATACACCGCCTCCAACCGAAGCGGAATGCGCAAGCTGGCGCCCTTTGGGACGCTCACAATCTCCGTGCCAATGGCCTCCAGTGCCTCAATCTCAAGCTCCAACTCCCTCATGGTGCCTGGGCGTCGCATTAGCTCATTGACTGGGACCAGATAACTCATTTGAGTTTCTCCTTCAAAGCGCTCGCCACATTAGGTGTGACATAACCCGAAACATCACCGTTGAGGGCCAAAACCTCTTTGACCAAAGAAGAAGACACATAGCCATAACCCGGTTCCGCAGGCAAAAAGATTGTTTCTACGCAGGATAAATCCCTATTCACCTGAGCCATCGGCAATTCGTACTCGATATCCGCACTGGTTCGAAAACCTTTGATAAAAGCCTGAGCGCCAAGTTCTTGAGCCTTATCTACCAATAAACCACTCGAGAGTTCGTCGACAATAATGTTGCTCGCAGCCTGAACCTCTAATAGCGCCTTATTACAGAGCGATACTCGCTCTGCAATGGAGAAAAGGACTTTTTTATTTGGGTTATGCACAACCATCAAATGAACTTCGTCAAACAGCGCTGCCGCTCGATTCAAGATTGAAAGGTGCCCCAAGGTAATCGGGTCAAAGGATCCCGGGTAGATGGCTATGGTTTTCACAGAGTAAAGGTTAGCCCCAATAACTAGCTCCGAGCCAGTGCCTCGGCCCGAGATTCTTCAACCCAGGCATTCATTTCAGGGCTCAAGCCCCGTTCCAACAGTTCGACAGCCAATTTTCTCGCCTCCGAGATCAGGTCGGCATCCTTGATTACCCTTAATAACTTGAGCTGTGAACGGCCACCTGATTGAATATCTCCTAGGACATCGCCCTCACCCCGCAGTTCCAAGTCGACCTCGGATAACTTAAAGCCGTCGGTTGTGGCGGCGACAGCGTCGAGTCTTTCCATTGCCAAGGAGCCCGCTTCGGCATTGGTAACCAAAAAGCAAATGCTCGCATCAGCACCGCGGCCAATCCGGCCGCGAAGCTGATGCAGCTGAGAAATGCCAAAGCGATCGGCATCCAAGATCACCATTGCGGTGGCATTTGGCACGTTCACACCGACCTCGATGATGGTGGTGGCAACCAACACGTTTGTCTCATTGGCCAAAAATGCCTGCATCACAGCCGACTTTTGATCCGAGTCGAGCCTGCCGTGCAATAAGCCAAGCGCTAAGCCTGCGAGCGCCGGATTCACCTTGAGCGCCTCGAACACTTCGGCAGCAGCTGCTGGAGCTACTGAGTCTTCAAGTTCTAGAGAGTCTTCAAGGTCTAAAGATTCTTCTGGATCGATTTCAGTTTCCTCAGCGACTTTGCCTTCAATTCTTGGGCAGACCACAAACGCTTGGCGCCCCAGCGCGACCTCCTCGGCAACCCTTTGCCAAACCCTTGACACTAAAGCTGGCTGCGCCAGGGTGACGACGTGGGTTGTGATGGCCTGACGGCCCTTGGGAAGTTCGGTCAAAGTGGATATCTCCAAATCACCGAACACGGTGATTGCCATGGTGCGGGGTATTGGGGTTGCTGTCATAGTCAAAACATGCGGTGCGGTTTTACCCTTGGCTCTAATGGCCTCTCTTTGACCAACACCGAACCGGTGCTGTTCGTCAATCACCACAAAGGCCAAATCAAAAAAGCTGAGCTTTTCGGTAAACAGGGCGTGGGTTCCAATGGCTAATAGGCATTTGCCACTGGCTATGTCTAAATAAGCTCTCTTGCGCTCCTGAGTGCCCAGCTGACCGGTTAGTAACCTAACCCCTAGCTTGGCTGCCAGATCTGGCCCCAGCGTCTCTAAAACGCTCTGGTAGTGCTGAGAGGCAAGCACCTCCGTGGGGGCAAGGATTGCAGATTGCCCTAGCGATTCCGCAACTGCAAGAACCGCCCGAAGGGCAACCAGCGTCTTACCCGAACCAACCTCACCCTGCAAGAGCCGATGCATTGGAGAACCAGAGGCTAGGTCAGTCTCAATCTCTTGAGAAACCTGCTGTTGACCTTGAGTGAGCTCGAACGGCAGCAGCTTGTCGAATAGACCTAAGAGCTCACCCGGGAGCCTGATGTCCGCTTTGACCTTGAGAGCTTCCTGCTTTTTTTGCACAAGCTGCAATTGCAATTGCAGGGCTTCTCGGTACCGAAGCGATGCCCTAGCCCTAACCCAATCGACTTCCCTCTTGGGCTCATGCACGAGCCTTAGCGCCTCATCTAAGGCCATGAGCTTATTGGCCTTGATTAACCCGGCATCTAGCGGGTCACTAATCTTTGGCAATTGCTCCAAAATGATGGCGATTGATTTTTGGATCTTCCAGGTGCTCAGTGATCCCGAAGCTGGGTAGATCGGGATGGGGAGTTCCGCCCAGGCAAGGGCTAGCCCAGGATCAATCTCCTCTTCGAATAACTCATAGTCCGGGTGGGCAAGCTGGAGCTTGCCAGAAAAGATTCCGATCTTGCCAGAGAACATTCCCCTGACTCCAGCATGAAGATCCTTTTGGCGCCAAGCCTGATTAAAAAAGGCAAGTGAAATCTGGCTTTTACCATCCGATACCAAAACCTCAAGGATGCTTCCCGAGCGACCCTTGAGCTGCCTAATACTTGCCGAGACCACCTCGCCAACGATGGTTGCCGAATCCCCGATGGGGATTTCGGCAATAGCCGTTAGCTCACCGCGCCTGAGGTAGCGCCTCGGGTAATGCTCCAGGAGTTCTTTTGCGGTTTTTAGACCGAGGTGTTTCTCAAACGCTTTAGCCGTGCGATCACCCAAGAGGTTCGCAAGCTTTGTCTGAGCTAAATCCATCCAGTAATCATCCCCTAGGAAACCCTCAAGATTTACTAGGCTCACACGGGTGACCAGAATCATTGCCGGATCAATTGGATCTTTGCGCCTAAAGGGCGCAGCCAATGCCACCCGCCCCACCAGCGACCGTGTCAAAGAGAGCATCTTTTCAAAGCTTGAGTCACGCGGCGTGCTTGAGAATGCCAACGTGCTGGACCTTTTTGCCGGCACCGGGTCACTTGGCTTAGAAGCCGCCTCTCGCGGAGCAGGGGAGGTTTTATTCATCGAAAAAGACAAACCTGCCTTTGAGCTTCTGAAGGCAAATATCGGTCATGCCGCCAAGGCCCTTGACAACCAAGGACTCAGCGGGATCCTTCAAGCGCGAAATATTGAAGCCAGCCAGGCACTGAAAAACCTGCCGAAAACCTTTTTTGACTTGGTCTTTATTGACCCCCCGTATGATTTCAGCAACCAGAAGCTTGAAGAAATTCTAAATAACCTCTCACTTGCCTTAAATGACGGAGCAACGCTTTTGATTGAGCGCTCTAGCAAGTCGGAGCAGTTTGCCATTCAGCCTGGTTATGAGCTGATGGAAATAAAACACTACGGCGACACATCGGTTACTTTTTTGGAGCATGTGGCTTAGGCCAGAGCAGTGTCTCGATTTTTCGTCCCTGGCCGTTAACATGAAAACCGTCGAAATTACCGGGGGTTATTCCGGCCAGCTTTCTTACCCTGCTCACATATCGCGACCAAATGAACATGTCCTGTCCTCGAATGAGTCGACTCGGTTCTTTTTGCATGAATGACTGAGTGCACATCGGCCAAAAATTGAACTGGCGGTAATGTCTGCCATTTGGATCATTGCATGATGACTCGAATTGACGAAGCCTGGCGCTTCCACAATATTGGGGAATCTATCCCCAGAAGCCCGAAGCTTCTGACTGAGAATCGAACCAGAGACCACAGAATTCAATAGATCATTTCTGGAATCGGCTAGGACTAGCCCGAATTGATTGATTTGAGCAAGGTGAGACTGAAGAACTGAGTGGATTCCCTGGGCGGCAGAACTATGCAAAGCGGCTCCGAAGACCTGCTTGCCAAACGTCTTCGGCCAAAAGCTTCCAAGGATGCAAACTTCATGTTCACTCAATAACTGAAGAACCTGGTCGAGGAACTTAAGCTCTGCTTTCGCTCTTTCTTTTTTCTTGCGAATTTTTGACCTGATGCTTGAGCCTTTGATTTCTAGCTCCATCGAGTTTCGCAAAGATAACCCGGCCAGAAGTTACGGGAAATTCCTGCGCTTTAATCTCAGGAACGACTGCGAGATTGCCGTTATGTGCTTCTGGTGAATTAGCAGGCCCATAACCACAATGGCAGGCTGAGCCGCGGTATCGTCGCCCGACCAAGTGCCGGTGCAGCCGGATTCGTCAAGGTAAAACAGATACAAAACTCGCGCTTAAATTAAGACAGCCGCTCGAGGCGGCTGTCTGGCTGCTTGCGCAGGGGTCGCCGTCAGCCTTCGCCGTACAGCAATTTGGAACTAGTTTCCGACAAAATCACAACCCGATTATGGCTGAGTGTCGATTATTTCGAAAAAGGTTATCCACAGACAAACCTTTGCCCGGCATCTTTAGATTCCGATGTTGCCAATTTTGCTAAGCAATTAGACCTTCTAGCTTCAAAACTAAGACAAGTGTGCTACCACTGACGGCAAAAATTAGATCGAACGCTCAGCCTCGCCGATGTAGACCTGCTGCGGACGACTGATGCGAGTGTTGGCTTCGCTGTTCATCTCGCGCCAGTGAGCGATCCAGCCCGGCATTCTGCCGATTGCAAATAACGGCGTGAACATCTTGGGTGGGAAACCTAGAGCTTTGTAGATAACCCCGGTGTAAAAATCAACATTTGGGTAAAGCTTGCGGCTCACAAAATAATCATCCGCTAGGGCAATTGCCTCCAGCTGCTTTGCAACCGCCAAAAGCGGGTCTGTGACGCCAAGTTCTGAAAGAACTTGGTCGGCAGTTGCCTTTACGATTTTTGCTCTTGGATCAAAAGACTTATAAACCCGGTGACCAAAGCCCATTAGGCGAACGTTGTCTTCTTTGTTCTTTACTCGCTCAACATATGTTTCAACCGTTTCACTGGTTTTGTTGATTAGCTCGAGCATTTCAATAACCGCCTCGTTAGCCCCGCCGTGAAGCGGCCCTGAAAGGGCGTTCACACCAGCGGAGACTGAAGCGTAGAGGTTTGCCTGAGACGAGCCAACCAAGCGCACGGTCGAGGTGCTGCAGTTCTGCTCGTGATCAGCATGCAAGAGCAAAAGGGTGTCTAAAGCCTTTGAAACAATGAGGTTCTGCTCAAATGGAATTTCATTCGACCCGAAGGTCATATTCAAAAAGTTGTCCACCATAGAAAGCTCTGGTCTTGGAGCTACAAAATCTTCGCCAATGGAAGCCTTATGGGCATAGGCGGTAACAACCGGCACCATTGCCAAAAGCCTGAGGGTGGACTCTTCGATAGCCGCTTCGCTACCGGGGTCCAATGTTTCTGGGTAAAAGGTCGAGAGTGCCGAGACTGCAGCTGAAAGCACCGCCATCGGGTGGGCATCTTTTGGAAAGGACCGAAAGAAGCCATCGAGTTGCTGGATGTGCTCGGTGCGAACTGAAATCTTTTTCTCAAAATCGGTCAGTTCGGTTGCGGTGGGGAATGCCCCGTAGATCAAAAGATAAGAAGTCTCGGTGAAGCTCTTGAGCTCTGCCACCTGCTCGATTGGATAGCCGCGATAGCGAAGAATCCCCTGGTCCCCATCGATGTAGGTGATGGCACTTTTAGTAGATGCCGTGTTCACAAAAGCCGGGTCAAATGAACTCAGGCCGGTGGCCGCCATCAGCTTTGAGATGTCTAGTCCAGAGTGCCCCTGGGTGGAAGCAACAATCTCAAGCTCAGTTGCGGAATCCCCAACTAATAAAGTGACCTTGTCAAAATCTGGCAATAGTTCTCCTTGGTTGGGGTTCGGCTACAGCCTAAAGCATTTCGAGGCGGCTAACGGCCCTTAGAATCTCATCGTCAGTGGCCGTAATCGAGAACCGGACATAGTCGTTGCCGGCAACTCCGTAGAAATCTCCGGGCACGGCAACAATTCCTAGCTCAGCCAAATCGGCGATGGTTTTCCAGCAGCTCTCGCCCTTAGTCACCCAAAGATAAAGCCCGGCCTCCGAAGAGGTTATCGAGAACCCAGCGGCAATCAGAGCTGGCAAGAGTGTTTCTCTGCGCTTGCGATAAATCTCCTTCTGCAATGCGACATGAGAGTAATCGCCAAGGGCTGCGACCATTGCTCGCTGAACCGGAGTCGGCACCATCATCCCCGAGTGCATTCGAAGATTCACAATCCCCGCAATCAAGGCTCCGTCCCCGGCCGCGAATGCAGCCCGGTAGCCGGCAAGGTTTGATTGCTTGGATAAAGAATAAATAGACAAAATATTTGTCTTGTCACCGTCAGTCACCGCAGGGTCCAAAATGCAGGGGATGAAATCATCCCACTCACCCTCCCAGCCAAGCTCGGCATAACACTCATCGTTGACGATCACTGCCCCGAGCTCTCGGGCTCGACTGACAGCGGCCTTTAGCCTTTTAACCCCAAGCACTTCCCCGGATGGATTACCCGGGCTATTAAGCCAAATTAGCTTGGTATTTTCTGGCCAGTCTGCAGGCTCATCACTAGACACAAGTTCACAACCAGCAAAAGCCGCACCAACCTCATACGCGGTGTAAGCGATCCGCGGCTGGACCATCACGTCCCCAGCACCTAAGCCCAGCATTAGTGGCAACCAAGATATGAATTCTTTAGAGCCAATAGTTGGCAGAACATCTTCGGCGCTAAGGCCTGGCACTCTTCGGCGAACCGAGTACCAATTAGCTATCGCGGCTCTGGTTTCTAATTCCCCCCATGTGGTGGGGTAAGAGTGGGAGTCGCTAGCGGCATCAAGAGCAGCTTGCACAACCCTTGGAGTGGGATCGATTGGATTACCAACCGATAGATCAATGGCGCCAAGCGGATGCTTGGCCGCTATTTCTCTATAGGGTTTTAGTTTTTGCCACGGGTATTCTGGCAGTCGATCAAACAAACTTAGACCTGCAGTGGCAGTGCCAGAATTATCTCGTGGTCACCGGGGATTGGCCCCACCTTGGCTGCGCCACCTGGAGAACCAACCCCTAAGAAGAAGTCGACATTAGCTCGGTAGTACTCGCTCCACTCGCCAGGAACATCATCTTCGTAGTAGATGGCCTCAACTGGGCAAACTGGCTCACAAGCTCCGCAATCCACGCACTCATCGGGGTGGATGTAAAGCATGCGGTCACCCTCGTAGATGCAGTCAACCGGGCATTCATCAATACAGGCCTTGTCTTTGACGTCAACACAGGGAAGGGCAATTACGTAAGTCACTGATAAACCTTTCTAACACCCGAAGTCTAAAACACAAAAGACAACATTATTTATAAGCGACTAAGCCCTTAGCAAATTCCGAGGGTGAAAAGAAGGCAAAATCGTTGATTCCCTCACCGACCCCTACCAATTTGATTGGCAAATCGAGCTCTTTTTGCAAAGCGTAAAGAATTCCGCCCTTAGCGGTTCCATCGAGTTTGGTCATCACAATGCCGGTGACATTCGCCACCTCGGCAAACGCCTTGGCCTGAGCCATGGCGTTTTGCCCCATGGTCGCGTCAATTACCAATAAAACTTCCGAGATTTTTGCCTGCTTCTCAACGGCCTTGCGAATTTTGCCCAGTTCATCCATCAGGTCTTTTTTATTCTGCAGGCGTCCCGCTGTGTCAATGATCGCGATATCAGCATCTTCTCTGATGGCAAGCTCAACAGTTTGGTAGGCGACCGAAGCCGGGTCTTGACCCTGATTCAAAGGCCTCACAATCTTGCAAGCAGCCCGCTCAGCCCAGGTTGCAAGCTGCTCAACAGCCGCCGCTCTAAAGGTGTCAGCGGCTCCCAATACAACCTTCCAATCGCCGTCAGCTAACCAGCGCGAAAGCTTCCCAATTGTGGTCGTCTTGCCTGCGCCATTAACGCCAACCACTAAAAACACATAGGGCAGGGCCCCGTCAGAAAGATTCAGAGCCGAATCGGCTCTTGTGAGCCGATTGGTCAAGAGTTCCATCAAGAGCAACCTGAGCTCAGCATCGGTGGATGCCCCAACCCGGTTGGCCTCTTTTTTTAGCTCCTCGGTAATTTCAAGAGAGATCTCCACCCCAAAATCAGCCAACAGCAGGATGTCTTCAAGATCATCCAACAAAAGATCAGACCCGAACAGCGATCGAACGCCTTTGCCAATCGAACGCTCCGGCAACTGAACCTCGATGACCGCAGCCAAATGCTGCGGTTGCTTGGCGATGGCTTCGGCAGCCAAATTCTCAGGGGCAACGGCCTCAACTTCAGGTTCGACAACGGGATCTTGAACTACAGCTGGCTCGAGCTCAACCGATTCGTTCTTATCGGTGCGCAAACGCTTTAGAAAGTTGAACATTAGGCCCGCTTCTCTAGCTTTTGGCCGACAACTGCACTCATGCCGTCCTGCCTCATAGAAACCCCATAAAGGGCATCAGCGATCTCCATGGTGCGCTTTTGGTGGGTGACAATAATTAGCTGGCTGGATTTTCTCAAGGATTCAATAACCTCTAGTAATCGACCAAGGTTAGAATCATCAAGGGCCGCCTCAACCTCATCCAAGACATAAAACGGACTTGGTCTTGCTTTGAAGATTGCAATTAATAACGCCACGGCAGCCAAAGACCTTTCACCGCCAGAGAGCAAAGACATGCGCTCAATTCTCTTACCAGCCGGCCGAACCGACACCTCAATACCGCTTTGAGATAAGTCATCGGGTTCGGTAAGGGAAATAGATCCGGTGCCGCCTGGGAAAAGAATTGGGAAGATCTTCTCAAACTCCACCTTGGTGTCCTCAAAGGCTGCGGCAAAGATGCTTTGCATCTTGCCGTCTAGGTCTTTGATGATGCCCATTAGATCCGCCCTGGCCTTGGCAAGATCCTCAAGCTGTTCGGCAAGGTATTGGTGGCGCTGCTCTAAAGCTGCAAATTCTTCTAGGGCAAGTGGATTAAAGGCACCAAGCTGAGACAGCCTCGATTCGGCTTGGCGCAAACCCTTTTCAAGCTCTTCCCGAGTTGATTCGTCTGCTTGATATTCACTCAACAGCACCTCGACAGAAACGGCTAATTCTGTGTCTGTTCTTTCGGTGAGGTTCGCTAGCTTCAGCTTCAGCTCGTGATTGCGCATCTCAACTTCATGAACACCCTGGTTTAGTTCGCTGTAGCGAGCCTCCAGACCGGTTGCTTGAGATCGCAAAATGGCCAAGCGTTCGCTCTGCTGAGTTCGCTTTGACTCTTTTTCTCGAACCTCTAACCGAACCCCACTGGTCAAGCGTTCGGTGAGTGAAATAGCATTTGGCAAAACCAAAAGCGCAGCTTGCGCTTTTGACAGCTGCTGCTCTTTTTCTTGATTCGCAAGGCGATCTTGTTCCGATGCAGCGATTGCCTCATTGACCCGGCCTCGCAAAACAGCGACCGCTTTAGAGGCATTGGTGCCTCGCTCTGCAAAGGTTCCAATCGAAATTCTCACCTCAAGCTCTGCCTGGCGCACGGTTTCCAAAGTTGAAATTAAACCCGCTCGCTCATCCTCGTTAGCCAAAACAGTTTGAATCTTTGGTAAAACCTCAATTTTGAGTGCGAGCTGAGCTAGCTCAGTCTCGCCAGCAGCCTTTGATTCCAAAATTCCAGCGATATCTTTTTCTAATCGCTTGACATCGTTTTGAGCAGCGTCAACCTGAGCAATAATTCTGCCAACCCGCTGAGCTCTGGCAGCCAGTTCAGCATCATGCTCTTGAAGCTTCGCAAGAGCCGACCTAACTCCTTCTTGGGCCAAGACTGCTGCGCTCTTTGCCTTCTCTAGATTAGAGGTCTTGAGCTCAATTTGAGCGGCCAGAGCCTTGAGCCTTTTGGCGGCAGATTCTTGCTCGGCAATCAGCTCAAGCTTTGAGGGCTGCTTGGTCCCGCCGCCACGAACCAGTGCCTCGGAGACAAAGTCTCCGGCTTTGGTGATGACACTTAGGCTCGAATCTTTTTCCAGCGCCGCAAGAGCCTGTTCGAGATCCTCAGCTAGGTAGATGGCTTCAAGGATCTGGAAGATTGCCCTCGGGGCACTCACAACGCTCTGTGCAGAAATAAGGCCGTACTTCAAATCGCTCTTCTTGGCTTCCTGATTGCCCGAGGCAATCAGGAACTCTGCCCTGCCGAGACCTTCGGCTTTGAGGTAACGAAGAGCAGCTACTGCCTGCTCCTTGGATTCAACAACTACCGCGTCAGCCAGTGACCCAAGAGCTGCAGCAATTGCAACCTCATAGCCGGGTTCAATGACCACCGACTCTGCAAGCAAGCCCTTGATCCCCGAGAGGTTCGCATTACGAACCTCAACCGAACCATCAGCTTGCTCAAGTGTCATTCCTAAAGCGGAGTGCTTAGCCGCGATTGCATCGCGCTCGCGCTCAACAATGTGCAGGGTATCTCGAGCTTGATCAACCGCCGCTCTTGCCGCCTGCTCAGAAACTTGGCTGTTTTCGTATTCAACTCTCAGCTCAGAATCCGAAACCGAACCTGCATCCGGAGCTAGTACTTGCTGCTCCGCCTGAAGGGCTACAACGCCCTGCTGTGAGCTAGCCAGAGAATCGTTGAGGGACACAACCCGAGTGTCAAAACTCTGAATTCTGCTTTCTAGAACCGAGAGCGAATTCAGTAACTTCGATCGCTCAGCTTCTGAGCGCTCTATCTCGGAGCGCTCGCGCAGAAGATTTGCTTCAAATTGGCTCAGTTTCTCACTGGCTAGCAAGCGGTGTTGCTCCAGCTCTCTAAGCGCTGCAGCAGTTGAGTCAACGCTTGATTCTAGAGCCGCTAACTCTGATTCTGAGCTGGCAAGCTGTCTTTTGAGTTCTTCAACCTCGCCATCTTTGATGGAAAGCTGCTGTTGACCAAGGAGAGAAATTCTTTGCTGGGCAAGGTTTTGTAGGGACCTCAGCTTTGACTCGGCTGCCTCGAAACCAAAGAGTCTTTGGCGAAGCTCATCAAGCTCGCTGGAAACTAACTGGGTCTCAATTTCTTGGATTCCAGTTCTTGTAGCCAAGAGTTGCGATTGAGCATAGGAAGACTCAGCGCGGCGTTCGATCTCACTCTTAGATGCCAGCTCCAACTGCTGGCTCAGATATCTAATTTGGTGAGCCAAAAGCTTTGACTTTGCCTCTCTGGCAATTGCACCAATTTGCTGCGCTTGTCTTGCGGTGTCAGCCTGGCGACCAAGCGGCTTAAGATTTCTTCGGAGTTCAGCAGTTAGGTCTTGCAGTCTGGTGAGGTTCAGCTGCATGGCATCGAGCTTTCGCTCAGTTTTTTCCTTGCGCCTGCGGTATTTGAGAATTCCAGCCGCTTCTTCAATGAAGGCTCGACGCTCAAGTGGGGATGCCTTCAACACGGTGTCGAGCTGGCCTTGACCAACAATCACGTGCATCTCACGACCAAGGCCGGTGTCACTCAAAAGTTCTTGCAGATCAAGCAAGCGGCAGGACTCGCCATTTATGGCGTATTCGCTTGCTCCGTTGCGAAATAGCACCCTGGAGATTGTGACTTCGGCATATTCGATCGGCAACGCCCCATCGGCGTTGTCGATTGTGAGCTGAACTTCAGCTCGACCAAGTGGACCCTTGGTCGCAGTTCCAGCAAAAATGACGTCTTCCATTTTGCCGCCACGAAGTGTCTTGGCTCCCTGCTCTCCCATTACCCAGGCGAGAGCGTCAACCACATTGGATTTACCGGAGCCGTTGGGGCCTACAACGCAAGTTATGCCCGGTTCCAATTGGATTGTGGTGGGTTGGGCGAATGACTTAAAGCCTTTTAGGGTGATGCTCTTTAGATGCAAAGCGTGGTCACCCCTTTCGAATACCTTGAAAGCCTAGCCAAAATTGATTGATGTTTGAGCCAAGAATGTCTCTGTGGACACACGCATCAAAATTTTGAAACATACTCAATTCCGATCTGACCCACTGACATTTTGCGAGACACTCGAGTGGCAGTCTTGACTATTAGCCTCATGGGTATTTGGTCTGTTTCGCCAGCCTCCCATGCTCTAATCAAAGGGTGCACCTCGTACTCAACTCCAAGCTTGGAAAGTGCTTCTCGAGATAGCGCCCAAAAGCTCCCTTCTAGAACAACATCGCCGGAAGCAGTTTTTCGAGTTTTGGCATAGACACCCCGACCGATTCGAATCAAAGAACCGATATCAACGAGTTGAGCCAAAGCCACATCAACACGTGCGCTAGAACCAAACCGCAACATATCTTTGCGCAACACAACATCAGAGGATTGCCTCGCCACAGAGCGCCTAATCTTTTGAACAATCGAATCCATAAACCCAATTCTCTATCAAATTGAAATGCATTACATGTAGCTACAGCTCAGCAACAGCGGTACATAACAAAACATTTTACTATTGTTTTGAAATTTACAATTTTGCTCAAAACACCACTGTTAGTGGCGTCACACTACGTCCCGATAAGAGAGCGCTTATTAGGATTTCTAGGAGAAAAACGCCATTGGCAACTAGAATTACAAGGTTGCCCATGCCTTTTCGGCCAAATCTAAAGAGATATCTTTTTAATGAAAAAACAAAACCAGCACATTCGTAACGTTGCCATCGTCGCTCACGTAGACCACGGTAAGACCACCTTGGTTGACGCCATGCTCAAGCAGACCAACTCCTTCGCCTCTCACGGCTCAGTTGACGAACGCGTTATGGACTCCGGAGACCTAGAGCGCGAAAAGGGCATTACGATCCTCGCCAAAAACACCGCAGTTGCCTACTCGGGGCCTGCAGCCAAGGGCGAGACCATCACAATCAACGTTATTGACACCCCCGGCCACGCCGACTTCGGCGGCGAGGTTGAGCGTGGACTCTCGATGGTTGATGGTGTCGTGCTTTTGGTGGATGCCTCAGAAGGCCCACTACCCCAGACCCGCTTCGTGCTAAGAAAGGCACTCGAGGCCAGACTCCCGGTAATTCTTTTAGTTAATAAAACGGACCGACCAGATGCTCGCATCGACGAGGTTGTCGAGGAAAGCCACGACCTCCTTTTAGGACTAGCCTCCGACCTGCACGACTCCGTCCCGGACCTAGACATTGATTCGATCCTGGATCTTCCAGTTGTCTTCGCATCGGGCAGAAACGGAATGGCCTCTCTCAACAAGCCGGCCGATGGAACTTTGCCTGACACTGCAGATCTAGAGCCGCTGTTTGAAGCTATTCTCAGGTATATCCCCGCTCCAAGTTTTGAAGAGGGTGCACCACTGCAGGCCCACGTCACCAACTTGGATGCTTCTTTGTTCCTGGGACGACTGGCACTTCTTCGCATCTACAACGGTGAGATCAGAAAAGGGCAACAGGTTGCTTGGGTTCGCCAGGACGGAACCACTCAGACCGTCAAGATCACCGAACTTCTAGGAACCAAAGCGCTTGAGCGTTTACCAATCGAAAGCGCTGGACCAGGAGACATCGTTGCCGTTGCAGGCATTGAGGGCATCACCATTGGCGAATCGCTGTGTGATCCAAACGACATCAGACCCTTGCCCCAAATCAAGGTTGATGACCCAGCAATCTCGATGACAATTGGAATCAACACCTCTCCAATGGCTGGGCGAGTAAAGGGCGCGAAGGTCACAGCGAGACTCGTGAAGGACCGCCTAGACCGCGAGCTAATCGGTAACGTTTCAATTCGTGTTTTGCCAACTGAGCGCCCGGACGCTTGGGAGGTTCAGGGCAGAGGCGAGCTTGCTCTTGCAATTTTGGTTGAACAGATGCGTCGCGAAGGTTACGAGCTAACCGTTGGTAAACCCCAAGTGGTAACCAAGCGGGTTGACGGCAAACTCCACGAGCCGATTGAAGAACTCACTATCGATGTCCCAGAAGAGTTCCTGGGAGCTGTAACGCAGCTCCTAGCTTCTCGTAAAGGCCGCATGTTCAACATGGTAAACAACGGCACCGGCTGGGTTCGCATGGAATTCAAAATTCCTTCCAGGGGTCTAATTGGTTTTAGAACAGAGTTCCTAACTAACACCAAGGGTGCCGGAATTGCTAATGCTTTGGCGGCTGGCTACGAGCCATGGGCTGGCGAGATCGTAACTCGACTCAACGGTTCGCTAATCGCCGACCGCGCTGGTGTTGCAACTCCCTTCGCAATGATTGCCCTTCAAGAGCGCGGCGCGTTCTTTGTGGAGCCAACCAGCGAGGTTTATGCCGGAATGGTTGTTGGTGAAAACTCCAGATCTGAGGACATGGAAGTAAATATCACTAAGGAAAAGCAGCTCACAAACATGCGGGCTGCTTCTGCTGACAACTTCGTTGGGCTTACGCCTCCAAGGAAGCTCTCGCTCGAAGAGTGCCTAGAGTTTGCCCGGGAGGATGAGTGTGTTGAGGTAACCCCCGAGGGCACCAGAATTCGAAAGCTTGAGTTGGATGCCAACCTTAGAGCAAGAGCGGCTTCTGCTCGCAAAAACGCCAGCAAGGCCTAGTTCGCTCTTTTTCTTACAAATCTGGCTTAGGTAAAAGTGGTCAACCTGGAAGTTATAGGCTGAATTAATTACGTCTGGCGGATCTGCGTTTTTCTTGCTCCTCAGGATCCGGAACCGGCACAGCTGCAATCAGCTTCTTGGTGTAATCGACCTGAGGGTTTCTGAGAATCTGGTCCTTGGTGCCCTGCTCGACAATGGCACCGTGTTGCATTACGGCAATCCGGTCGCTCAACAGGTCAACCACCGCTAGGTCGTGAGAAACAAACAGAGTTGCGAATTGCTGCTCTTTTTGAATCTCCTGCAACAGCTCAAGAACCCTGGCCTGCACTGAAACGTCAAGGGCGCTAGTTGGCTCATCGGCAACTAATAACTTCGGGTTTAGTGCAAGCGCTCTGGCGATTCCAACCCGTTGACGCTGGCCACCGGAAAGTTCGTGCGGATATCGGTTTCGGTAAGTCTTGGGCAGCTCAACCATATCCAATAGTTCGCTAACGCGGTTGGTGCGCTCTTTTTCATTTTGGCCAGCGAGCAATAAGGGCTCAGCGATTGACTGGCCAATGGGCCAGCGTGGGTTGAGCGAAGAACCAGGATCCTGAAAGACAATTCCGATATTTCTTCGCACGGCCTGCAGCTCTTGCTTTGAAACTCCAACCATCTTCTGCCCAGCAACCTCAAGCTGACCAGACTTAATGGGCAGTAGCCCAACCACAGCTCGGCCGATGGTGGTCTTGCCGGAACCTGACTCCCCCACTAGGCCCAGGACTTCACCAGGATAAATCTCTAGGCTGGCTTCTTTTACTGCCAAAAATGCTGGCACCTTGCCGCGCTTTGGGTATTCGATGTTTAGGTTTTCCATCTTCAGCGTGGGGATGACCCCCTGAGCCCTTGGCTTGGGTTCTGTGACCTCAATGGAGCCAAGGTGAGGAACAGCCGCCAAAAGGTCCTTGGTGTATTGGTGGGACGGATTCTTAAAGATGTCTAAGGTGGTGCCTTTTTCAACCACCACACCATCTTTCATGACGATCATGTTGTCTGAAAGATCGGCCACGACACCCATGTCGTGGGTAATCAAAATGATTGCCGAATCAAGCCGTTTATTTAGGTTTCTGAGTAGGTCCAAAATCTCAGCTTGGACGGTCACGTCAAGGGCGGTGGTCGGCTCGTCTGCGATTAGCAGAAGCGGATCGCAGGAGATTGACTGAGCAATCATGGCTCGCTGACGCTGACCACCAGAAAGCTGATGGGGGTAGGAGTTAAAGGCTTTTTCCGGGTCTGGTAGCTCAACCATTGCCAAAAGCTCGAGAGAGCGCTTCTTGGCCTGATTCTTGGTCATCACCGGGTTGTGAACCTGCAGGGCCTCGACGATCTGAAAGCCGATCGTGTAGACCGGGTTTAGAGCGGTCATGGGCTCTTGGAAGATAAAGGCAATTTCTTTACCGCGAATTTGCCGCAGTCGCTTCTTATCGGCTCCGATTAGCTCTTCGCCCAGTAACTTGACGGAGCCGGATGCTCGGCCGTTGACTGGCAATAGGCCCAAAAGGCTCATTGCGCTGGTTGATTTACCAGAACCCGACTCACCCACAATTGCCAACACCTCACCCGGGCTGACAGAGAAGTTGATGCCCGAGGCAGCCATTACCCATTCGCCATCCACCCAAAAGTCAACTGAGAGCTCAGAGGTTTCTATGATTGCGTTTTTTTGTTGCATTAGGCAATTACTCCTAGAGCTAGATTTATCTCATGCAAGTTTTCAAGTCTCGCTTTGGCAGGGTAATCACAATCATCATTAGCTTTGTGATGGCACTGGCTTTTATTACCAGCATTGCCAACCAGGGAATCGCTGCGGCGATTGGCTCCCTGCCAGTGATCCTGCTGCTGATCTATGTGATTGTGATTTTGTTCTGGTTGCCAAGGGTTGAAATCGATGAGGGTGGAGTTCGAATCATTAATGTGCTTCGAACTCACTATGTTTCTTGGGGAGCCATCAGCCGCATCGACACTCGTTATGCCCTGACTTTGTTCGTTGGTGACAAAAAGTACGTTGCTTGGGGAGCTACTGCCCCGGGTCGCCACGCGGCCTTTTTTGCCACTCGTGACCAAGGTACCTTTTTGCCCGAATCCACTTATCTTGCTGGCACTGTTCGGCCAGGAGACCTCAACACCAGCGACTCTGGCGCCGCAGCTGCAGTTATTAGGCAGCGCTGGGAAAAGCTCCAGGGCCAAGAACTTAGGGCTAGCGTCGCAACCAGCTGGCACCTCAAAACCATCTTGCTGCTTTTGGTGCTGGTGCTCACCGCTTCTTTTATTGGTTAGCAAGTTAGTTGCCAGCTGCATTAGTTAGCCCTGCGCTTTGCAATTAGGTTCTTTAGGTCTTGAATGGCGCCATCGGTGCGCGGCAACCTTCTTTGCCTCGGGTCAAAGGCGTCCCTGAGCCCGTCTCCCACAAAGTTAATTGCTAGGGCAATCAAAACAATAAATAGACCCGGGTACCAGAACAGCCAGGGCCTGGTTTTAAAGGCCTCGTTATATTCCGAGATGATTTGGCCCAGTGAAATATCCGGTGCAGTTATTCCAAATCCTAAAAAGCTCAAAGAAGTTTCAATAAGAATCGCAGCCGACATCAAAAGAGTCGCGTTCACCACGATCACACCGATTGAGTTCGGCAAGATGTGGCGGAAGATAATTCGGAAACTCGATGCCCCGGCAACTCTTGCCGCATCGACAAACTCTCGTTCGCGCAAAGACAAGAACTCAGCCCGCACGAGCCTTGCAAGCCCCGTCCAGGCGATTAGCCCAAGCAGGATGCCCAGTGACCAAGCACTTCCGCCAAAGGTGCGCCCTAGAACCGCTCCCAAAACAAGGGTAGGGATGATGATGATTACATCGGTGAAGCGCATCAAGATGCTATCGAGCCAACCTCTAAAGAAGCCAGCTACCGAACCGATCACAACACCCAAGGTCGTGCTGATGAAACCAACCAGTGCGATAACCGTCAAAGACTGCTGCATGCCGCGCATTACCCGAGCAAATATGTCTTTACCCAGAGTATCTTGCCCAAATGGGTGGTCTCCGGGGTTTGGTGGCCAAAGGGTTAGCGTTGGAGTTCCGCCAGGGTTCAGGACGTCGTAGTTCTCATACCAGTTGTATTGCCACCAGCCCGGAATCCTAAACCCATCAAGCGCAAGTCTTCCGGTGTTCGGGTCAGTTATCAACTGACCCGAACCACCAATGATGGTCCCGACCGAGGTGAACGCCAAAAGGGTAATAAACAACAAAGTGAAGAGCGAAATCATGGCCGCTTTATGAGCGAAGAAGCGCTTTTGAACAATCTTTCCCAGAGAGAGACCTTCAGTCTCACGCTGCTCGATTGTCATCTCAAGGTTGGCTTGAGTCTCATTGGTTAGCTTTTTCTTCTTAGCCATTAGTTCACCCGAATTCTTGGATCAAGCGCCGTGTATAAGAGGTCGGCAACCAGGTTTCCCACCACCGCAAACAAACCAGTCACTAAGAAAAAGCCCATCACCAGGTTCACATCAACGGCATTTAGCCCCGCATTAAACAGAGCACCCATGCCCTGCCAGGCGAAGACTCGCTCGGTGATGATTGCGCCACCAATCAAACCTGAGATATCAAAAGCAATAATGGTGGCAATTGGGATCATGGCGTTTCTGAATGCGTGCCTAACGATCACCGTGCGCTCATTTAGACCCTTGGCGCGCGCGGTGCGAATGTAGTCCTGGTTTAAGACCTCTAATAAAGACGCTCTTGCGTAGCGGGTATAACCCGCTACCGAGATGATCATGAGAGCCGCAGTTGGCAAAATCAAGTGGGCGTAGGAGTCAAGAATCGACAGCCACATGTTGTTCTCGCGGCCAATGGTTGGAGTCACCGCACCAATAGTCGACACAAATCCGGTCTGCATTGGAATGAGCTCTAGGTAGCGACTCCAGTACTGCATGGCCTCGTCGATAACCAAAATCAATCCACCGAAACCGCCGACAATGCCGGCGGTTCTTGCGATATCGCGCTTGCCGTCTCCACCAAAAGCGAACCCGAGGCCAACGCCGATTGCGGCCATGCCGGCAATCGCTGCAAGGATGCCCATTGGGCCCTCCAGGTAGAAAAACAGGTATTGACCAGGTAGCCAAAGTGCCCCTGCTATTAGTGCCATTGCGCCCACGATAATTACCGCGCGTTTTTGGCTAAACCCGGTGGAAAGCAATAGCGCAATCCCCGCAATCATCGCGGTCGTGAGCACGACACCCACCAGCCCGATTGACGGGGTCTTGAGCCAGCCGCTTAGGTTCATGGCAATTAGAAGTGCGGCAGAAAGTACTAGGGAGCCCAAGAACACTCGGATTCTGGTCTTTAGGCCACCACCGGCTATCCCGGTGGAGACCACCGCCAATATCAACGCGATGGTGGAAATTGCTGTGGTGGAGAAAACCGGATCTTCTAAGAATCTGTTGAAGCGAATTGCACCGAACTCCTTGAGTAATACTGCGACCCAGAAGATTGGCAAAGAATAGAAAACAAAAGCAAAAAAAGTAACGCTGTAGTCATAGCCGGAATACTGACGCAGCGCGGTGGTCATACCAACCGCAACACCAACAACGATCGACAATACGGTGGCCAAGGTGATCAACTGCAGTGTTGAGAACATGGCGCCTGCTAGTGCGTCAATTACCGGGGCCTCGCCCTTGGCGATTGAGATCCCGAGGTCGCCGCGGCCAATCAAAAAGCCCGCGGCCCCTGCGAGCCAGAGGAAATAACGCAAAATTGGGGGGACGTCTAGATTCAGAGCATCGGTTAGATACGCGATTTTCGCTTGTGCCGAAAGATCGATTGAAGCCCTGAGGTCCCTGAGTGGATCGCCAGAAATGGCAGTGAGCTGATAAACGATAAAAGATGCGACCAGCAATACCACCAGAGTGGAGGCGAGTCTGCGAATGATGAAACTGAGCATGTTTTGCCTTTAAGCCATAGATATGGGGGTCACCGCAAGCTTGCAGTGACCCCCATATTCTTAATGACGCTATGTCGCTATGTTACTGAGCGTTTGGTGTCCACTCCCAGAAGTTCCAGAAGTAGTTTGGTGATAGAACGTTGGTCTTGACGTTGGTGACACTCTTGTCCCACCAGGTTAGGCCTGGGAACTGGAAGATGGTGATGCTGTAACCATCCTTTGCCAATTCCGCTTCGACGTTCACACGTAGCTCAATCTGGCGCGCTGGGTCAAGCGCGGTGTCTAGCTCAGACAAGAAACCATCGACCACGGTGGAAGAGTATCCACCGAAGTTAGAAGGCTTTTTGGTTCCTAGGTACTGGTCGGTGCCAGTAACTGCTAGGGAGGTTGACTGCCATCCGAAGATAACTGCGTCGTGCGGGTTGATTGGCATGGCCGCGGTGTCGGTGAACTCCCAGTTTGGCTCGGACTCGTCAACCAAGGTAAAGCCAACCGAGTCAGCTGAGATCTTGATTAGCTCGTACTGCTGGCCTCGGCGAACGTTGCCCTCTGGGTACCAGAAGCCAACTTCGATTGGAGTGGTTACTCCAGCCTGAGCCAATAGATCCTTGGCCTTGGCGCGGTTCTCGTCATCGGTACCCAGGTAAAGCGCGTAAGCAGCCTCGGCCTGGTCGTAGCCATCAGCGCCTGGAATAAATAGGGCTGAGGTACGCAATGAAGCGTTCGGATTTAGCGGCTTGATGATCTTGTCTAGGATCTCGGTACGTGGTACTGAAAGCAAGAACGCCTGACGAACTAGCTGGGCCTTGGTAGCGTCGCCACCGTAGCTGGCTGGGTCGAACGGGCCACCGTTATTGAAGGTTAGGTCAACGTGCTCGTAGGTACCCTCGTCGCCACCTGCATAGTCGGCGTTGGTAAGTGCCTGAACTAGAGCTAGCACGTCAGCGGTTGGCTGACCCGAAGCGATCTGAATCTCACCGTTATCTACTGCCTGAACAGCTGCGGTTGAATCTTCGATCTGACGAATGGTTACGCGGTCATACTTTGGAGCTGGGCCCCAGGTGTATAGCGGGTTGCGAACAACAGTTAGGTACTGCTCCTCAACTAGCTCTTCGACCATGTATGGTCCGGTTGAAAGCGCTACTAGAGCGTTCTCTGGAGTGTTTGGGCTCTGGTAAGCAGAGTTCCAAGTAGCTGCAACTGGCGCTAGGTAAGCCAAGTCGTTGCTCATGATGGCATCGATTAGTGCAGTCTTAGCTGCAGCAGCATCGGTTACCTCTGGGTAAGCCATCTGCACGGTACCGTGAGCCGATACGCCAACGCCGAACTGAAGCTCCCAGTCAACGTACTGCTTGTCGTACTCGAAGGTAATCGACTTGCCGTCAACAGTTGGAAGTTTGGAAGCCAGGTCCTCGCGCGGGTTAGCGTGCTGGAACAAGAACTCACCGTTGGCGTCTAGACCGTAACCGAAAATGGTGGCCCATGCCAAAAGCATGTCGGCGCCATCAACTGGAACACCGTCTGACCAAACGACGTCGTCGTTAATGGTGTATTTGACGGTTAGTGGGTCCTGAGTTACTACCTCGTAGGAACCAAAGTCGGTGTTCTTCACCAAGGTTGGACCATTGTCGTAGTAGCTGAAGCCCGAAGACATTAGGTACATGGCAACTGCGTTAGCTGTGTTGTTACCAGAAGCGCTGTTGGTGTTGAAATCGTCTATTAGGTCGTTCCATGCAACAGTGATTAGCGGTGCAGTCGCAGCTGCACTCTCAGTTGGACTGGCGGTTGGAGTTAGCTCCTCTGTTGCTGCACAGCCCGAAAGGGTTAGTGCCAGAGCGCTAAAACCAGCTACCAGGCCAATTCCGCGGAATTTCTTCATATTTCTCCTTGTAGTTGGATCGCAGCCATGGGGACGCAGGCCCCCACACTGGACGACTCAACTCTAAAGCAGAGATTTAGGTTTGGGGCAACACTGAATTGCAGTTGTGTAACAAAGCAGTAAACAAAAGAATTGTCACTAAAGCCCATAAGCCTCTCGCGCATTTGCAGCCGCAGCTGAATAAGATTTCGATTGTGAGAAGTGATCTAGCCGCAATTGGTGCAGTCCTACTTTGGGCCTCTTTGGCAAGCCTGGCTATCGCCCTGGGTGAGATACCACCATTACTGATGACCGGCATCGCACTTTTATTCGGCAGTTTGATCTCGGTGTTTCTAGTCAGGGGAAATTTCCGAAAATTAGTACCAGAGGCAAAGACCCTCTTGCTCGGGGTCTACGGCCTCTTTGGCTACCACGTGGCGCTGTTTGCCGGTCTGCAAAATGCGCCCGCGGTGCAGGCGAATTTAGTGAACTACCTGTGGCCACTTTTGATTGTGGTCTTAGCACCGCTATTTTTTCACCAGCTTCGACTGGGTCTCAAGCATGTTTTGTCAGCAATCATTGGGTTTTCAGGGGCCGCCATCGCCATTTTGAGTGGAGCTGGTTTCTCGAGGGCATTTGAAATTGGCTATGTTTATGCGCTTATTGCAGCGGTGATCTGGGCCACCTACTCGCTCGGGTCTAAAAGGATTGGGAGCTTTCCAACCGCTCAGGTTGGAAGTTTTGCCTTGGTGGCGGGTTTACTGGCGCTTCTCGGGCACTTTTTCCTGGAGGCTCCGGTGGAGATTTCTTCGACCCAGTGGCTTTGGTTGATTCTGATGGGGATTGGCCCACTGGGTGGTTCTTTCTATCTTTGGGATTACGCCCTAAAGCACGGTAACCCCCAGCGGGTTGGGTTGATTGCATTTTTCACACCACTATGTTCAACCACCTTCGCACTATTGGTCACGGGTCAAGATTTAACCTGGCCGCTCCTAATGGCCGCGCTATTAATCTTCGGGGCGGCTTTGGTGGGAGCTAGGGGTAGATAATTAGGCACATGTCTCCAGGTGAATTCAGAAAACGTAATCTGGCCACCTCGATATACCTTCCATCGCTGTTATTCACAGCAGCCGAAGGCGCGCTGCTGCCGATTCTTCCAGTCTCAGCAACCCTTTATGGTTTCAGTTTGGCTCAGGCTGGAATCATCACAACTGCCCTAATGCTGGGAACTCTGTTATTTGAATTACCCGCCTCCTGGGTAAATTCAAGAATCGGCGAGCGCCGATCAATGCTTTTTGCATCGATTGCCGGAGCTCTCATTACCTTGAGTGCCTTTTTTGAACTTGGTTATTTTGCCCTGCTAATGGCCGCGATTCTATTTGGAGCGGCCCACTCGCTTTTTGGTCTTGCCAGGCATTCGCTGATGGCCGAACTCGTTCCGATTAGGCACCGACCCAAATCAATGTCTCTGGTTGGTGGGATGTTCCGAGCTGGTGCTGCGATTGGGCCGGTCATCGGCTCCGCTTTCATATCTCTTTTTGGCCTGCAAAGCGGCTATCTGGCCGCTTCGTTGATTTGCTTAGCAACCGCTGCAACGGTATTTGGCGCACCGAAGCGAACCCTAGCCCCCGCTCAATCCGGACAAAACGGCAATATCTGGGCCGTTGCCAAAAGAGAGTCGCCCAAACTGGCCACCCTGGGGGTGGCAGTGGCGATCTTGTCTGCCGGAAGAACCATCCGGTTGATTGGCCTGCCGCTTCTGGCGATTCAGCTTGGGATCGACCCTGCGACGGCATCCTTTATTTTTGGCATAACCGGCTTTATCGACTTCACGCTCTTTTACCTATCGGGCATCATCATGGATAAATACGGCAAGTTTTGGTCCTCGGTCCCCACACTTCTAACCTTGGGCACCGTTTACCTATTCACCTTCATGGTCACCGACCTGGCTAGCTTTTGGGTTCTGGCCTCGGTCACAGCCTTGGCCAATGCGCTATCGGCCGGAATCAACATGGTGCTGGGGGCGGATCTTGCACCAACTGGTTCGCGGAGTGAATTCTTAGCGGCGTTTAGGTTCATGGTCTCCGGCGGTGTCGTGGTCTCCCCCGGGCTGATCTCGTTACTAACCGCATTCATAGGGCTTTCAGGGGCGATGGCGTCGGCTGGGCTGTTGAACTTTTTAGGAGCGTATCTTTTTTGGCGCTACCTACCTAAGTACGCACCGCATAAAAAGGCTTCAGGGAATTAAAAAGCTCTTGGCCTTTGAGCTTCTGCAGATCAAACCCGAATTCACCCCGATGCCGATTGGGTTCACAAACCTCGCACACACTTCCAAATTCGAATACTCGCCAGTAATCTCTGCCCGATAGCTCAGAGCAGTTAGCCGCTTGGCGCTGGGTGCAGCCTGCATGAAAATAGCAATCTCTACGCGAAGCTTCGACTCGTTGGGAATGCCTTTTTTATGAGCCCTATCGTGACCATAGACAATCGCAGCATCGGCAACTGCCTGAATACGATTAGCTGCGATCAAGCTGGTGCCAACGGTTACTGACCCAAGAATCGTAAATAACATCAGAGCCAATAGCCCTGCAATATAAGGCGCTATGGTTCCTTTATCGGATCTCACTCCGGCTCAATCCCCGCGGTTTGAATCGCCACCGCGTCACCCACCCGCACTTCCAGGGTGACAAGATCTCCAGGGCCACATTCACCACAGCTCAAATCAGCCAACCCCAAACTCTTGCCCCAACTCTGCGCTAGCAATGGCAAGTGCCTACCCAGTTCCTCTTGCCAACCGGCTTCGGGCTGCAACATGGCAGCCCTTAGACCCTGCATGGCAATGGATTCGGCCGCCAATTGATCGGAAACCTGTTGGTATAAAAAGAAGGACGGGCCAATCGGAGCCAGCAAGAGCGCGCTCCACAGCAACGTTTCGATGAGGGTGGAGCCCCGATCGCTAGATGATCTCGCGGGCCGCAACGGCCTGCACCTCTATTGGCAAAAGCTCACTAATGAAACCGAGCCCGGGCACTAATGCCCTGACTCGATAACCGATAAACCGATCATCGCCAAATTCCTGCACCTGGTAGTTGGAAAGCATTGGTAAGGATTGCTTTAAGAGCTTCAGTAAATATTTTTGCTGTCCCGGAGTTTCGGCTAGTGCCGAACTGCTCGCAGCCTTGACCGCAGCATCCCGAATCAAGAGAGTGTGATAGGCCGAAAAACTTAGCGTTATCACCGAGAGTGAGATCATCGTGGTGAGGGTCAAATTAATCACGGTGGCCAAAATCGCATTCCCTTGATCTTTCAAAACGAAACCACTCGGCTGAGTGCCTGATCAAATACCCCCTGCAGTGCAGGGCCAGCAAAGGCCCAGATCAGAACAACCAAACCGGCAGTCATTAATGTGATTAGTACCCAGCCGGGAACATCCCCGTTATCTTCTTTGAGCTTATTCATTTGTTCTTCCTTTCTTAGATTTGGGTTTGGAGCACTAAAACCGATGGAAACACCGCGAACAAAACGGTCACCGGCAAGATTAAAAAGATTGTTGGAATCAGCATCTTGGTTTCGTTTGATCCCGCCCTTCGTAAAAGATTTCTGGCCAATAGCTGCCGCTGAGACTCGGCCAACTGCATGACTTGGTTTGAAATTGGCGCCCCGCGCTCAATCGCGCTGACAAGTTTTTCGGCCAACTCAATCACCCCGGGATCCGGCGAGCGATCCGCTAGATCTCTAATTTCCTGGGCTAAATCAGCACCAAGCTCAAGATTTGCCACAAGTGCTTTTAGCTCTTGCCCCAAAACCCCCGAGAGCCTCGGGGACAACCAGCTCAGAGCCACCCCGACCGGCAGACCATTTTTCAGCAGCAACCCGAGTGCCTGCAAAACATCCGGAATTTCCAAGGCCAGTTGTCCTAGGGGTTTTTTATTGAAAAGGGATTTGAACCTTGCTCGAATAAGCTCTGGGTCAAATTTTCCCTTGATCTCAGGCGCAAGATGCTGAGCCATGATTCGATTGCTAATTGGCATAGAAGAGCCTCCCTGGCATCGGAAGCTTGCCCATTCGATTCACAAGCGAATACGCCACCAGACTCAGCCCGAGACCCAGAACAAGGATCACGGCCCCCAGCTCCGAGGCAAAGGCGACCTTATTTTGTGGCACTTGAATTAATACCAAAGCAATCAACCAGGGTGCCAGAAGCGCTACTTTGGCGCTACCGGATACCCAGCCCTGCTTGGCGAGCACCTGACCCAAAACCGCTTGCTCAGACCTAATTTCGTTGGCAGCCCTTTCCCAGTTACTTGCCATCGAGCGACCACCCAGTTCGCTTGATAGCTCGAGCATTAGAGTCAAATAATCGGCCTGGCGATGCCCGGTCCGAGCTCGAAAATGATTACTAGCCAGATCTAGGGATACCCCCTTATCTAAAAGCACTGCGAACTCTTGAAAATATTGCCTAAGGATTAATGGCCCTTTTTGAGCTAGATACTCAAGCTGCTCCTCGAGACCAATGCCGGCCGCAGCGGCATTTTGAAAAGAGTCAAAAACAGCCGGCCAAACTTTATCCAAGGCGGCGCTTCGCGAATTGGCCCTGAGGCGCAAAATCTCCACTTCCGCCCCCAGCGCTAAAAGCGCCAAGCAAACCGCAAGCCCCGGGACACCGGTTATCAAAAACAGGACTAATCCAAATAGCAATGGCAGCGCGAGAACCAGAAGAGCTAGCTCTTTTCGTTGCCGAAAAAGACCTGCCGATTCAACCAGCTCAGTCCAGAACTTCACTTGTCACCTCAATAATCTCTGTCACTTTTCTTGTGCCATCGGCTTCACGTTTGCAAAAAATGGCCAAATCAAAAGCCGAGGTTATGGTTGGGCGCAAAAAAGCATCGGTGATGTTGTCTCCCGCTAAAAGCGGCAGGGTCAAAAGCTTTCTAATTGCCGCCTTGGCGCTTGAGGCGTGAATGGTGCACAGGCCCGGAATGCCCGAATTCAGCGCCACCAACATGTCCAACGCCTCCGGCCCTCGCACCTCGCCGATCACAAGACGTGAGGGGCGCATGCGAAGTGCTTGACGAACTAATTCACGAAGGCTGATCTCGGGAGCCCCCTCCGGGGAAGCGGGCCTAGTTTGCATAGCCACCCAGTCGTTATGAGTAACCGATAGCTCAAAGGTGTCCTCGCAAGAAACTAGTCGCTCATCAGCGGGCATTTCATTTAGCAATGCCGTCATCAGGGTGGTCTTGCCGGCCTGGGTGGCACCGGCAATCAACAGGCTCTTTTGATCCTTGATGGCATTGGCTAAAACTTCTTGCTGCTCCAAGGTGATGGTGCCGGAGGCAACTAAGTCTGAGAGGGTGCGATGGCTCTTGCGAAATTTCCTAATGTTTATCGACCAAAACTCTTTGGTGACCTCGGGTATCACCACGTGTAAGCGTGACCCATCGGCCAATGCGGCATCAACAAAAGGGGTGAGCCGATCAATTCGGCGGCCCGATGATTTGAGCATTCGATAGGTCAGATTACGGACCGTTTGGGCGCTGAGCTCTAGATTGACAACCTGGTGTCCGGAGAAATCGTAAAAGTGCAATTCGTTTGGCCTATTGATCCAAATTTCCTCAATTTTGGGATTATCCAAATAAGGCTGCAATACCCCAAGTCCCGAGAGTTCTCGCATCGCGTCTTGCTGAAGTAATAGTTCATCCAGCGCCGAGACTGAGCTCTCTGAGAGCTCATCGATAGCAACGGCAGTGGCGCCCTGCGGCGCCATGCCGCTGGTTCTAATGAGCGCCCTGGTGCGCTGAAGCACGTTTTCTAAGTTCTGCATAGCGGAACTCTGCCAAATCTTCAGAATTGCTGCTTTGAGTTATCCACAGGGCAAAAACCGCTAAGCTATCAAAGTTCCAATGCGGGTATGGCGAAATTGGCAGACGCACCAGATTTAGGTTCTGGCGCCGAGAGGCGTGGGGGTTCAAGTCCCTCTACCCGCACAGATAATAAGCAGTAAAAAACCTAAACTGAAACCCTAGATTCTAGAATCTAGGGTTTCTTTAGTTAGCCCAGAATCCTGGCCTTGCTCAAGGCCGTACATGCAACCAGCCCCATCTACTAATTCATAAATAACCCGATTAGAAATCATAAAAAACCCGATTAGGGAGCAATAAGTTAGGGCCACTTAACCAAAACTGCCCCGGATGCAAGATTCCTAGCGGCTAGTCCCTCGTCACCTTGAAGGTGTTCTTAGCGTTATCAATCTCAAAGGTAAAGGGTCCACGCTTAGTGATCTCCAGGTGCTCTCCACCAACACTTTCAATGCCAAGTTCCTTGCAGATTCCGCTAAAGAACTTGCGCTGCGAATCATCTTCCAGCTCGGTGCCTTGATACCAGGCGGTCGAAGATCCAAGGTCTCGCTTGGCCAAAGCCACTGAGCCCTTGGCATCGCCACCTTCGAAGGTGGCAATGGCTTCGGCGCCGTTTAGCCTCGAGAGCTCGCTCCAAAGCTTCGCGGTGAAGCCATTGGAGAGTTTGATGCTTGCTTCGCGAAGCGGGTAGTACTCCTCGACATAGACCCCGATGACGTCCTTCACTAGGTTGCCGCCATAACCGCCGAGCTTCACCCTGAGGGTTCGATCGGTAATGTTCGAGAAGTAACCCACCACCAAGTTGCCACCGCCGGTTGCGTAATCGGTGAAGGTTTTTTCTTCTGATTCAGTGAGCATGTGGGCCATTGGCATAAGCACTAGCTGGTAGCCCTTGAGGGTTTCTAAATCGGCATTGGCTGGCACAAAGTCAACCTTGATGCCCTCCTTATATAGCGCTCGGTACCAGCTTGCTACCGTGTCGGGGTAGCTCAGGTCATCGGTTGGCATATTTGCCTGCATCATCGCCCAAATTTGCTCGTAGTCAAACACCATGGCGACCGCTGCCTTATCGGTTTCATAGGAACTGATTTCAGGATGAGCGGCCAAGATTGCGCCAAGCTCTGCTACCTCGCGGAACACGCGGGTGTCTTCACCAGCGTGCGGGAGCATTGAGGAGTGCATGCGCTCGGAGCCGGCTTGTGATTGACGCCACTGGAAATACATTGAACCCTGGGATCCTCGAGAGACAAAGCTAAGGGAGTTTCTAATTTCTTGGCCCGGAATCTTCGCGTAGTTTTTTGGCTGCCAGTTCACTGCCGAAGAGCTGTGTTCCATCAAAAGCCACTGCTTACCTTTTGCAAAGGCTCGGGTAAGGTCCGCCATTTGCGCCAAATCGATGTGATTTTCGATATCGTGCTGAGCCAAGTAGTGATCGGTAGAGACAAAATCCACCTCTTTGGCCCAGGCAAAATAGTCCATCGCATAGGTGAACTTCATGGACATAAAGTTGGTGGTGACCGGTTTGATTGGGTCATATTTTTTGATAATGTCGCGCTCCATTTTGAAAAGCTCCAGGGTGACATCATTACTAAAGCGCTTAAAATCAATCTGTTGACCCGGGTTTGGATGGGTGCCATCCGGGGTGCGCTTTGGAACCACAATCTCTTCCCAGCTGTAATAGCGCTGCGACCAAAAGTCCGTCCCCCAAGAGGTGTTCAGCTCTTCAATCGATGCGTAATGATTCTTTAGCCAATTAACAAATGATTTACGGGACTCATCGCAATAGCAATAAGGGGCATGGCAACCATATTCGTTGTTCACGTGCCACATCTTGATGGCAGGGTGCTTGGCGTAACGCTTGGCGATTTGCTCAACCAAAGCTGCCGCTTTTTCCCGATAGATCGATGATGCGGCGCAATATTGCTGCCGCCCTCCATGAGAAAGCTGCACACCATCAAAGTTGATTGGCAAAACGCTTGGGTACTTGAGAGTGAGCCAGGCCGGTGGTGAGGCGGTCGCTGTGGCCATGTCCACCGCAATGCCGCCTTGATCTAGCAGGTCCATAATTTCATCCAGCCAATCAAAGGTATAGACCCCTTCGGATTGCTCAATTTTTGCCCAGGAGAAAATCCCCAACGAAACCAAGTTAACATTGGCCTTTTGCATGAGCGCGATATCCTCTGCCCACACCTCTTTGGGCCACTGCTCAGGGTTGTAGTCGCCGCCAAAATATAGCTTGGAGTGATCGAGCATTAGATTGCCTCTATTTCTATTAGTAGTGCCTGTTCTGGGTAAACAATTGGTGCTCTCACACCCGTGCCGCTTAGGGCTGCGCCCGAGAGGGTGACGCCCAAAAGCCAGCTGGGCGCAGCCCGCTGCTGCCAGCGCGGTTCCCCGGCTGGGTAGACGGCTTTTAGCCGATAATTCTTGTCGTTCTCCAGGCCCTCGAACCGAATTGCGTTGGGACGCGATCCAGCCTGACCCGACAGGGTTACCCAGGCAAAGATGGCCCTTGTCTTGTCTTTAGAAACGACTCCATGCACAAACACCGCATCGTCTTGCTGGTCGACCCGGACCATTTTGCCGGTGTGCAATAGTTCGCGATTGGCTTTGTAGTAGCTAGCCCAAGTCTTTAGAACTTTAAGTTCCTCGGCGGTGGTCTCGGTCAAATCCCACTCGAGTCCCGCGTGACCAAACAGCGCGGTAATTGCCCTGAAAGATAAGTCGTGGATCCTACCGGTGGTGTGGGAGTGGGTTGGGCCAATATGGCTTCCAAGTAGTTCCGGCGGTATTGCGAACTGGGTGTAGCGCTGAATGTACTGCCGCTCCAAGGCGTCATTGCAATCCGAAGTCCAGAACCTGTCGGCGTGGCCCACCATCCCAAGATCGACCCTGCCGCCTCCAGAAGAGCAGCTTTCAATTTCCAAGCCGGGGTGCCTTGCTTTGAGCTCATCGAAGAGTCGGTAGATAGCCAATGTCTGGTTTCGAACCGCGGCTTTGCCCTGGTGGCCAGGTTCGATGAGAAATTTATTGTGATCCCATTTGATATAAGAAATTTCGTATTGCTTCAAAACCGCATCGGTCTGGTTTAGAACGTGCTGATAGGCATCGGGGTTTGTGATATCCAAAACGTGTTGCAACCTACCCAGAGGCGGCACTCGGTCACCAATTTTGAGAATCCAATCCGGGTGCGCCCGGTAGACATCAGAATCCGGGTTCACCATCTCGCCCTCAAACCAAAGACCAAACTCCATGCCGCAGCTTTTTACTTTTTCAATGAGCGGGCCAAGGCCATTTGGCCAAACCTCGCTAGATACGACCCAGTCACCTAACCCGAGGGTGTCGTTGCGTCTCGATCCAAACCAACCATCGTCAAGCACAAAGCGCTCCACGCCAATTTCCTTGGCCACATCCGCAAGCTCCGAGAGCTTTTCTAGGTTGTGGTCAAAATAGACCGCCTCCCAAACATTTAGGGTTAGCGGCCTCGCTCTTTTAGGGTGGTTTGGCCTCGAGCGAAGCCAGTCGTAGTGTCGGTTTGTCAGTTCATCAAAACCATTTGCGGAATAGCTGGCGGCAACACTTGGTGCAGCATAACTCTCGCCGGGTTTCAGAATCACCTCACCGGGAAGTAGCAGTTCCCCCGCGGCAATGAAACTGCGGCCGGATTGCTGACGCTCGATAAAGTGCCGAGAATTACCAGAGAACATCAACCCGAGTGACCAAATTTCACCCTGCTGGTAATTGGCGCCTTTGGTCATCGCCATTTGAATAATTGTGTAGTCGTGACTGGATCTACCCTCGCGCACCTCGCGCACCTGCATCCCGGGCTGAATCTGCCTGCGCTGCGGTTGGCGCTCCTTGACCCATCTGCCGGCAAAATCCATCGACTCAGAAACCTGGTCTGGAAGTGGCAAGATGACGCTCAGATCATCCAGCGAATAATCAGCAGCCCCGATGTTTTTTAGGGTCTGGGAGATCTCCAAAACCCCGGCTCCAACAAACTCAAACTTGCTGGTTATTTCAAGACCCGCCTGAGCGTCTTGCGAAACAGCGGTTAGAAAGGTTTCAGCTTTGTCAACGTTAATCAAGAGGAACTTCGGTGACCAATCGAGGCCGGAGCGGTGTCCCAATAAGGCGGGACGACCAATGTTTCCCCTTGAATTCTCACGGTAAAGTCCCGGCCAAATTGGCTCGTCTAACTCACCGTGGGCAACCGGCTCCTGCTGGCTAAGTTGCCAATCTTTTATCGACTCGATTTGACCAAGCGCTTTGCCATAGTGCATGAGCTGCACGGTTTGACCAGAAAGGTCAAGCAGTAAACTCACGCCATCTTGGCGCAGGTGGTGAAAATCTTGCTCTGGCAATTCGAACCTTCTTCTTGGGTTACCCGAAAGGGTTATTCCTAACGCTTATTGAAAATTGTTTTCTTGTATTAGGGGTCTTTTGGCCCAACAAGCAGGGCAAGTTTGCGTTCTACGATTTGTGCTTATGAATCTATCTTCAAACCAAAGATTTCGAACTAAAAACGACAAAAGAAATCATTTTGTTAGTTGGAAATGAAAAAGAAACACTAATTAGCCATAATCTTGAATCATTGATGAGGCTGAGGGGAAGATTTGCTAGCTGCGCAACGGAAAAAACGCATCTTGGAAGAGGTCGGGACGCTGGGCGCTTCCCGCATTTCAGATTTAGCGGCAGCCCTTGCAGTATCCGAGGTAACCATTCGGCGCGATGTAGAGTCACTCGCCGAACAAGGACTGGTGGATAAGGTCCACGGAGGCGTAACTGCGAACTCGCTTTCATCCACCCTCGAGCCACCTTTTTCGATTAATTCCAAAAAAGAACAGCTGGCGAAAGAGGCCATGGCCGATATTGCAAGTTCGATGATTCGGCCCGGTCAGGCCATCGCACTGATGGGCGGCAGCTCGGTCTATGCTCTGGCCAAGAAGCTGGTTGATATGCCCTCACTCACCATCGTGACCAACTCGGTGCCGATCTCTGACCTTTTTGCTCAAAGCCCCAAGTCAGACCAAATAGTAGTTTTGGCCGGAGGGGTTAGAACCCCCACAGATTCTTTGGTCGGGAACTTGACCGCCGAGGTATTTGCGAGATTTAACCTAGACATAGTCTTCATGGGGACCCACGGAATCGATAGCGAGTTCGGTTTTTCCTCTCCCAACCTGGTGGAGTCAGAAACCAACCGCGAAGTAATGCGGCACGCCAGCTTGAAAGTGATAATGGCAGATCACACCAAGTGGGGAATCCGAGGCTTTTCATCTTTCGCAAGCTTCGAGGCAGCCGATGTTTTGATTACCAGCCAGGGCCTAGGTTCTAATGCCCTTGAGATCCTAAATTCTAGAATGCGCGAGATAAAGGTAGCCAAGAGCTAGCTGCCATCTGACTAAGCGCTCCAATCGATGGGGGCTTCTCCCATCTGAATCAAAGCCCGATTGGTTTTAGAAAAAGGTTTTGAACCAAAAAACCCTCGGTAGCTCGAAAGTGGTGAAGGGTGCGCACTTTGCAACAGCGTTGAATTGGATAATTGCGGCTTTAGTTGTTGAGCCCGAAGGCCCCAAAGAATTGCTACCAGTTTCTCGCCGCGGACGCTTTCTAGCGCTGACACGGCCGAAGTGGTGAACTTATCCCAGCCGAATAATAAGTGGCCCGCGGAGTTTTGACCCTTGGTGGTTAAATGCCGATTCAGTAGCATCACTCCCCGATTGGCCCAGGGGGAGATATCACCGGTTTTGACCATAAACTCCCCCAAATCGCTTCTGAGCTCCCGAAATATGTTTGCCAGGGTTGGTGGTAGCGGGTGAGTGCCGGGCGGAACTACAAAAGCCAAGCCCGTTGCGTGGAGTGGATTGGGGTATGGATCCTGACCAACAATCAGTACTCGGTAATCCTCTGGCGGCAGCTCGAAAGCCCTCATGACGAGCTTGGCCTGAGGAATTGAGTCTAAATCGGCCATCACCCTGGCTTCAATCTCCGCAAGTAACTCAGCTTGCGGAGCCAGTAATTCCTGCCAACGAATGTGCATTTGATTGAAGAACATGTCTCAATAGTAAAAGTGCAAAGATTATTAGACGCGAAAGGGAGCCCAAATGCCCACAAGTCAAGAGCTGCTGCTAAGAGCCCAAACCCTAAAAGAAGAGCTAGTCGAGCTCCGAAGACAGTTGCACCAGATACCCGAGTTTGCCCTTAGATTGCCCAAAACTCAGGCTCGTCTTCTAGAAGCAGTGGGGGATCTGGGTGAGATAACCCTCGGTAAGGGCCTAAATTCGATTGGGCTTTTGATTCGAGGTGGTAAACCTGGGCCAACAATTCTGCTGCGCGCCGACATGGATGCTTTGAGCGTAAAAGAAGAAACCGGGCTTGCGTTTGCATCCACCAATGGCTTTATGCACGCCTGTGGTCACGATCTCCACATGGCCGCCGCCGTTGGGGCAGCGCGGCTGTTATTTGAGGAAAGAGAAAACCTGAAGGGCAATGTCCTAATTTGGTTTCAACCCGGCGAAGAGGGTCACCATGGAGCCGACATCATGATTGAAGAGGGGTTCTTGGAGCTAAGTGGCGAGCGCCCAATTGCAGCCTACGGTCTGCATGTTTTCACCTCACTACCGCTTGGGGTCGTAACCTCCAAGGCTGGGCCGATGATGGCGAGCGCCGGAGATTTGAACGTAACATTTTTTGGTGCTGGCGGCCACGGCTCGATGCCCTGGCTTTCAAAAGATCCGGTAACCCCGATGGTGGAAGCCATTTCCGCACTTCAGGTGATGCTAAATAAGCGTTTTGATCAATTTGATCCGGTTATCCTCAACGTCGGCTGGATTCGAGCGGGAGATACTGCTACCACCAACGTGATTCCGGATACCGCAAGTTTTGGTGCGACAGTGCGGACCTTCTCCGAGCGAAACACTCAGCTGCTTCACCAATTGGCCCCCGAGCTAATTCACTCGATTGCCAAAAATTATGGCGTGACCGCAACGCTCGAATTCTCTAGGGCCACAAAAGTTTTGATGAATGACCCCAAAGCCATAGAGGTTGTAGAGCAGGTGGCCAAAGAACTTGTGGGTGAATCCAGTTATTCAACAATGCCGACCCCGATGGCCGGCGGTGAGGATTTCGCTTCTATTGTGCATCAGGTGCCCGGGGCCTTTGTTTTTGTTGGGGCTTGTCCGCCAGAGATCGACCCCGATACCGCCCCCACAAACCACAGCACTAGAGCTCAGTTTGACGACTCGGTGCTGCCCCTTTGCGCAAGCCTGCTAGCAGGTTTGGCGCTTGCGCATCTGAGATAAAGTTACGTCTAGTTACCGAATGAATTGACCCTTGCGCCTCACTAGTTCATAGTTGGGGTATTCGCAGTTACTTTATTCATAGCCACCTAAGAGATTTCCACCAAAACACGAGGATAAAACAATGACTACTAACCCAAACTGGGGTTTTGAGACTACTCAGATTCACGCTGGCGCAGTTAGTGACCCCGCCACCAACGCCAGAGCGGTTCCGATCTACAAGACCACCGCCTACACATTCAACTCTGCTGAGCACGCCAGGAAACTATTCGGTCTGGCCGAATTTGGAAACATTTACACCCGCATCATGAACCCGACTCAGGATGTCGCTGAGAAGCGCATTGCGGCTCTAGAAGGCGGCACCGCAGCACTCTTGCTAGCATCGGGCCAGTCCGCCACCACCTTTGCAGTTCTGAATATTGCAGAAGCCGGCGATCACATCGTGGCAAGCGCCCAGCTGTATGGCGGCACCTACAACCTTTTCAAATACACCTTGAAGAAAATCGGCATCGAGGCCACTTTTGTCACAGACCAGGATGACGCGGCTCAGTGGCAAGCAGCAGTTCGGCCAAACACCAAGTTGTTTTTCGCAGAGACCATCGGAAACCCAAAGGTCTCAATCCTCGACATTCGCAAGGTTGCGGATCTGGCTCATAAAAACGGAGTGCCGCTAATAGTTGATAACACTGTGGCTACCCCCTATTTGGTGAAGCCCTTCGAGTTCGGCGCCGATATCGTCGTGCACTCGGCCACAAAGTTCTTGGGTGGCCACGGCACAGTAGTGGCTGGCGCCATTGTTGATGGTGGCAAATTCGAATGGTCAAAATCCGATAAGTTCCCAGGACTCACCAAGCCAGACCCCAGCTACCATGGCGTGGTCTACACCGAGGCCCTAGGCGATGGAATTGCCTACATAATCAAGGCCCGCGTGCAACTACTGCGCGATATTGGTGCTGCGGTTTCGCCTGACACGGCCTTCTCGCTGATTCAGGGCATCGAGACTTTGAGCCTCAGAATGGAGCGTCACGTAGAAAACGCGACCAAAGTTGCCAAGTGGCTCGAAGCTCAGCCGCAGGTTTTGAGCGTCAACTTCGCAGGGCTTGAATCAAGCCCCTACCACGAGGCCCAAAAGCTCTACTCCCCAAAGGGTGCCGGTGCCATTGTCTCGTTCGAAATCGCCGGCGGCGTAGAGTCCGGAATCAAGTTCGTCGAAGGACTGGAGCTGTTCAGTCACGTTGCCAACATCGGCGACGTTCGCTCACTGGTAATTCACCCCGCTTCGACCACTCACTCTCAGCTTTCACCCGAGGATCTTGCCTCAGCCGGTGTAACAACCGGCATGGTCAGGCTTTCGGTTGGCCTCGAAACCTATGACGATCTAATTATTGATCTGCAGAAGGGTTTTGCGGCTGCCAAGTAATGGATTTCCAGTTATCTGAAGACTCTGCTCCCTCGGAATTTATTACCGAGGAGCAGCGTCGTCAGCTGGTTGGAAGGCCTCCGGCCTCCGGAGCCTTTATGGCTGGGGATGAATTAGGCAATCGCAAGTTCTCCGAGGCGTTTGACATCAGGCTCGAATCAGGCCAAGTGCTTCAAAGAGCGCGACTGGCCTATGAAAGCTGGGGTGAGCTAAACGCGGATAAATCAAATGCGGTTTTAGTGTTGCACGCCCTCACCGGAGACAGTCACACCTCAGGGAATTCTGGCCCAGGACACCTAACATCGGGTTGGTGGAATGGCCTCATTGGCCCGGGGCTGGCGGTTGACACCGATCGGTTTTTTGTAATCACGCCAAATGTTTTGGGTGGCTGCCAGGGTTCCACCGGGCCCGCATCTTTGAACCCAAAGGGGATTGAATACGGCTCCGATTTTCCATGGCTCACGATTCGTGATCAGGCGGATGCTTTTGTGGAGCTTGGAAATCAATTGGGAATCAGTAAGTGGTTTGCCATTATCGGAGGATCGATGGCGGGCATGCACGCTCTAGAAATGGCGATCACTAACCCCGACTCGCTTGGGAGGCTGGCAATTCTTGCGGCTCCGCCCTATGCAACGGCTGACCAGATTGCGCTCAACACAGTTCAGCTAGAGGCAATTAGATCGGATGCGAATTTCAAGGACGGGCACTACTACCAGGCCAAGCCGGGCTTTGGCCCCCATAAGGGCTTGGCACTTGCCAGAAGAATGGCTCTTTTGAACTACCGCTCCCCCAAAGAGCTCAACGAGCGCTTTGGGAGAAGCTGGCAGTCGAAGGTGAGCCCGATAAACGATGCCGGAAAGTATGCGGTCGAGAGCTACTTGGATTTTCACGGAAACAAGTTTGTTCGTCGCTTCGATGCAAATAGCTATATCACCCTGGTGAGTGCGATGAGCTCCCACGATGTTGCAAGGGGTCGTGAGTCAACCAAGGCCGCTCTATCAAAAATCACCTGCCCGACCCTTGTCTTGGGGGTCGATAGCGACCGATTATTTCCAGTGAGCGGCCAAGAAGTGATCGCCGATGGAATCGCGGGCGAACTAATTGGCGGCGGACTCAAGGTCATTTCCAGCGAATATGGACACGATGGCTTTTTAATTGAACTCGAAGCCGTCGGTAACGAGCTCAGAACTCTATTAGCGCCCTAACATAACCAGGTGCCTTTATTAAAATCTAAAATTGCCGTCTCCTTCTTTTTCCTCTCGGGGGGCAGCGCGCTGGCTCTTTGGGCGGTTCATATTCCGCTGGTTTTAGAGACAGTCGGCATTAGCTACTCGACTCTTGGCTTATTGCTGATGCTCTCGGGCTTAGGCGGCTTTGCCGCAATGCAGCTTGCCGGCTGGATGATTGACCACGTCGGGGCAAAAACCACAACCAGAATCGGTGGCGTGGTTATCGGCTTGTCACTTTTTGGTCCAGCCTTTGCGGATTCGGTATTTTGGTTAGGTCTTGCGGTAATTGGCATCGGCTTCGGGCTTTCGGGGATTGATGTGCCAATGAACGCGGCGGCCCTGCAGGTCGAAAGGGTCAATAAGCGCAGAATCTTCACATTTTTCCACCTCTTTTGGTCGGTCGGAGGGCTTGTTGGAGCCGGCCTTGGTCTTTTGACCATTCAAGCTGGCTTTTCCCAGAGCCAAACCCTGCCCGTAGTTGGCGGCCTGCTTGCGCTAATCGGTGTTTTCCTTGCCAATTGGCTTTTGCCAAATGAGCCAAATGCCCAAAAGAGCCAAAAAATAGAGAATAGGGCGGCCGGTAAGGCCAACCGTCGGGTTCTAGGTTTTGTGATTCTTGCGGGCCTAATGGCGGCTGCCGGCGCCATCATCGAGGGCGTAGCTCAGGACTGGTCCGCTCTTTATCTAATCGATATTCAAGGTCTCAGTGTTGCCGCCGCCGCCGGAGGGTTGATCGCTTTCAACATTGGCATGATTCTCGGGAGGATCTTTATTGACCGAATCGTTGAGGTTCGTGGCCGTGGATTCATAATCAAGTGGGGCTCTTTGATGGCAGCCTTTGCGATTCTTGCTCAGGCTTTTGCCCCCAACCCCGAAACCTCACTGATTCTTTGGTTCTTTTTGGGGCTCGGTGTTTCCGGAGTTGTGCCGCAGCTATTTGCAGCAGCAGGCGAAATCGGTGAAGCGAGTCACTCGGGCCGAAACATGGCCAGAGTGGTCGGCATTACCTACATCGGCGGCTTGGCGGGTCCTTCGATAATTGGGCTACTAACAAATTTCTTTACCCTTGATGTGGCAATAGGCTGGGGGGTCGTGCTTGGACTATTTATTGTCCTGGCCAACCCGAAGTTAGAGAAATTACCCCAATGAGCAAACTTTTCACCCCGATAAAAATCCGCGAACTCGAAGTTAAGAATCGCCTCTGGGTATCACCCATGTGTATGTATTCGTGCAGGCAAGAAGACGGCGTTGTTGGCCAGTGGCACCTGGTTCATCTAGGCTCCAGGGCGGTCGGTGGTTCTGGTCTAGTAATGGCCGAGGCCAGCGCAGTGAATCCGGAGGGGAGAATCAGTCTTTGGTGTCCAGGAATCTGGAATGATGTCCAGGTCACCGCTTGGAAGATAGTTACCGACTTCATTAGAGCCGAGGGGTCTAAAAGTGCGATTCAGCTCGCCCACGCTGGTCGCAAGGCGTCAATGGGCCAAGCTAATAAAACCGTTGGTAAAAGTGAGGGCGGCTGGGAAACCTATTCGGCCACCGATGTTGCTTTTGAAGGCTACGCCTCACCAAGAATGCTGACCACAAACGAGATACCCGGTCTTGTTCAAGATTTTGCCAATGCCGCTAAGAATGCCGTATTGGCAGGTTTTGACGCGCTGGAGATTCACGCCGCCCACGGCTACCTCATTCACCAGTTTTTATCCCCCATCACCAATAAGCGCCAAGATGAATATGGCGGGAGTCTTGAAAATCGAGCCAGGTTCCTTACCGAAATAGTGCAGGCAGTGAGGTTGGTAATTCCAGAGGGCATGCCGCTGATGATTCGGTTTAGCGCCACCGATTACGTTGAAGGCGGCTGGGACCAAGCCCAAACCAACCAGGTCGCCATTTGGTGCAAAGAATTGGGCGTTGACCTATTTGATCTTTCATCAGGAGGACTCGTGACTGGAGTCAAAATTCCGACCGGGCCAGGCTATCAAGTCGGCTTTGCCCAGAGCGCCAAATTGGCAACCCAAGCTGATGTGATAGCAGTTGGTCAAATCACAGATGCCACACAAGCCGAAGTTATTATCGCTTCCGGCCAAGCAGATGTTGCAATGGTGGGTCGGGAGTTTCTTAGAGACCCTTATTTCGCCCTACGGGCTGCCCATGAGCTGGGCGAAGAGGTGAGTTGGCCAACTCAGTACGAACGAGGAAAGTGGCCGGTGGCTTAGTTTCTAAAAAGCACAGGCTCCAAAAATTACTGAAATTGATTTTGGTGGAGCAAAAAGATGTGACTAACGAGTAGTCACATCTTCAATTTCGCCAACCAGCTCTTCGATGATGTCCTCTAAAAATAGACAACCTACGATCATTCCGTTTGCCGAGAAGCTCCTAGCGATATGGGCACCCGCCCGGCGCATCTGAGCCAGGGCATCCTCTAGCTCGAGGGTCTCAGGGATCGAGATCATGGCGCGCAGTTTTTTAGTTGGAAGAGGTAGCTCCATCTGAGATTCAGATTCTGCTAAAGCGTCCTTCAGGTGCCAATAACCGATGATTTCTTGATTCTTATCGATTACCGGATAGCGACTAAAACCGTGCCCGGCAACCATCGCCTGAAGCGTTGCTGCCGTAGTCCCAATTTCTAAAGTGATCAGATTCTCAATTGGAACCGCGATGTCAACAACTATTTTTTCAGTGAATTCGAAGGCCTTTGAAATCGCACCCGAGCCATCGGAGAGCATTCCCTCGCGGGTTGATTCGGTAACAATGTCTCCCACTTCTTCGAGCGTGAAAGCACTATCCGCCTCATTCCTTGGTTCAAAACCAAAGACCCTGAGGATTCCATTAGAAATCGTATTCATGAACCAAACCAGCGGCTTCACTAGCTGGGAGACAAAGTAGAGAATTGGGGTCAAAAGCAAGGAGGCCCTGGTGGGAACGGAAATAGCTAGGTTTTTGGGAAGCATCTCCCCCAGCACCACGTGGAGATAAGTGACTATCAAAAGCGCAATTACGAAAGAGGTCACCGAAGCGGCCGTGTAGCTCAAGCCGATGGCGGAAAAAGGAATCTCGAGCAGGTGGTGAATTGCGGGCTCGGCAATAACCAAAATCAGAAGCGATGAAACCGTGATGCCCAGTTGAGCGGTCGCGAGCATTAGTGAAACCCGCTCCATTCCCTTTAGGGTTATCTTGGCAGCTCTATTGCCAGCCTCTGCCAGGGGCTCAATCTGAGCGCGGCGCGCCGAAATAACAGCGAATTCCGCACCGACAAAAAACGCATTACTCGCAAGTAATACAACCAGCCAGACCAGCCCGATTAGATCGCTCATTCGTCATTCACCTCGAGGTTTGAATTCGCAGGCGTGAATTTCACTCGATCCACCCGGCGCCCATCCATCCGCAGCACGCTTAGCACCCCTGCGGCAATCTCAACCTGATTCCCAACCTCGGGAATTTCGCCAAGTTCCGCCATCAAGAAGCCAGCTATTGTGTCGTAATCATCGTCTTCTGCGACCATCACCCCGAACTCGGCAAGCTCTAGCGGTCTAGTCAATCCACTAAAGGTCATTGAGCCATTTTCGTATCGGGAAATACCACTTCTAGAACGGTCATGCTCATCGGCGAGCTCGCCAACCAGCTCCTCTACCGCATCCTCCAGGGTCGCGATTCCAGCAGTGCCGCCATATTCATCGACCACAATTCCAAACTGCAGTCCTCTTCCCCGCAATTGCAAAATAAGTCGGTCTAAAGACATGGTCTCCGGTACCCGAATCGGATCAATCATCAAAGCACTCACTGGAACCTGATCTCGCCTGGCATATGGCACCGAGACGGCGCGCTTTAGGTGGACCACGCCCACTATGTCATCGGAGTCCTCGCCGGTCACTGGGAATCTTGAGTGCCCGGTGGCTTTGGCTAAAAGAACCAGGTCTTGGGCGCTTTGATCGCGTTCTAGAGAATACATTTTCGGACGCGGGGTCATGATGTCGCTCGCCACCAGAGTGGACATTGAGATGGTCTTTTCTAAAAGTTGCGCGGTGTCTTTTTCTAATGAACCTAGATATGCGCTTCTTCTGACCAGGGATGCCAATTCCTCCGCTGTTCTAGCACTCGATAGCTCTTCTCTGGGCTCGACACCGAATTTTCTTACCAGCCAGTTGCCGTTGTCATTTAAGACCTTCACAATCGGCCCGAATATCCAGGTGAACCCGGTCTGAAAGCGAACTACAAGCTTAAGAACTTTGAGTGGCTCGCTAAGTGCCATATTCTTTGGCACCAATTCGCCTATCAAAAAAGAAAAGATCGTGGCGATAGTCATTGCCAAAACCAAAGCAATAGCCGAAATTGCCCCTTCGTCGAGCCCAAAAGTTCCGAGCCAAGGACTGAGCAGTCGCGACAGCGAAGGCTCTGCCACGAACCCCGTTAAAAGAGTGGTCAGAGTGATTCCCAGCTGGGCGGCAGAAAGGTGGGTGGAGGTCTTAATCAGCGCGGCAATTGGCCTATCTAGGCCCTTTTCGCCACCTTCCCTGCGGCTTTCAAGCTCGATGCGCTCGAGGTTGATGAGCGAGAATTCGCTTGCCACAAATAAGCCGGTACCAAAGATCAGTGCCAGGCCAACGGCTAGCAGGAGGTAGTCGCTCAAGCGCTTACCTCTAGGGTCTTAGGTTTATCATGCTCCATTAGTGAGTTCACTATAACTCGCTGAAGCATTAGACTTGGCAAGATTTTCAAAGAGTTTTCGTTCAAAGGGGCATCCTTGTCGGATAAAGACAGTCACAATTCCGAATCAGATTTCGGCGCCAACGAGTGGTTAGTCGCCGAAATGTATGGCCAGTGGCTAGTAAACCCAGACTCGGTAGATAAATCCTGGTGGCAAATTTTAGAGCGCTACCATCTTGCTCAGGCAAAGCCCCAAACTGCGCCTGCTCCCGAGCCGGCTAATAGCTTTGATTCGGGCGAACCGGCCACCGGATCAATCACGATCATCGATACTGACTCGACGATTGTTCAGGCATTTGATGCCGACGCTCCCGCCCCGCCAACCGAGGCCATCACAATTCCGGTCGCAAAGACAACTGATGAGGCCCCAAAAACCACTCCGGTCCCAGCAGACCTGCCGGCTACCGGAACCATTCCGCTTGCGATTGAGCAAGTAAGTGACGAACCAGAGATTACGATCCTGCGTGGCATGTCGAAAACTTTGGCGACCAATATGGACGCCTCGCTTTCGATGCCAACCGCAACTAGTGTTCGCCAGGTCGCAGCAAAAGTTATGATCGACAACCGCATCGTTATCAACTCCCACCTGAAGCGAACTCGTGGCGGCAAGATCTCCTTCACGCACCTAATTGGTTACGCGGTAGTTCAGGCAATCAAAGAATTCCCAAGCCAAAACGTTTTTTACGATGAGGTTGATGGTAAGCCAGCACTAGTTTCGCCGGCCAATGTGAACTTCGGACTCGCAATCGATATCCCTAAGCCGGATGGCTCCCGAGCACTGCTAGTCCCAAACATCAAGCGAGCTCAGAATCTAAACTTCTCAGAATTTCTTTTCGCTTACGAGGCGTTGGTGAAAAAGGCTAGGGACAATAAGCTCACCGCCGAGGATTTCGCGGGTACCACCATTTCACTCACTAACCCTGGCGGTATCGGGACTGTGCATTCGGTTCCAAGGCTCACAAGGGGTCAAGGCTGCATAGTTGGAGTTGGAGCACTGGATTATCCAGCTCAGTACCAGGGGATGGCCGAAGAAGTCTTGGCGCAGCAGGGACTCGGGAAGATTCTCACCCTCACCTCAACCTACGATCACCGTGTTATTCAAGGTGCTGGATCCGGTGAGTTTCTCAAGATTGTGAATGAGCTGCTACTTGGCGAAAGAAGTTTCTACGAGAAAATCTATTCCGATATGCGAATCCCCTACACGCCTGTGATGTGGGTAAGCGATTTTCACTGGGACCTTGCCGACCAATCCGGTAAAAACACCAGGATCCAAGAATATATCAACGCATTCAGAGTGCGAGGGCACCTGATTGCCGACATCGACCCGCTTGAATATGTCCAACGCTGGCACTCGGATCTAGACATCAGAACCTACGGGCTAAGCCTTTGGGACCTCGATAGAACCTTTAAGACGGCCGGCTTTGGTGGCCGATCCAAGGCGAAGTTTAGAAACATGCTCGGGATTTTGCGCGATAGCTACTGCCGCACCATCGGCGTGGAATACATGCACATCCAAAATCCCATCGAGAGACAATGGTTTCAAAATAAGCTCGAGCGCCCGTATGAGAAACCCAGCAAGGCTGAGCAGTTTCGAATTCTAAATAAGCTCAACGAGGCCGAGGCCTTTGAGACCTTCTTGCAAACCAAGTTCGTGGGTCAAAAGCGATTTTCTCTAGAAGGTAGCGAGTCACTGATACCCGCCCTGGATGAAATATTGCAGCAAGCGGCCGATTCGCAACTCGATGAGGTTGCCATCGGAATGGCTCACCGCGGCAGGCTAAATGTTCTTACCAATATCGCGGGGAAGACTTACGGTCAGGTATTTCGAGAGTTTGAAGGGTCCCTGGACCTAAAAAGTGTTCAAGGCTCGGGAGATGTCAAGTATCACCTGGGGACCGAAGGTATCTTCACCTCGGGACACGGCTCGCAAATCAAAGTCTCACTCGCCGCTAACCCTTCTCACCTAGAGGCCGTGAACCCGGTGCTCGAGGGAATCGTTAGGGCCAAACAAGATCGCATGGGCAACCCCGACAACTATCCGGTGCTGCCAGTTTTGATTCACGGTGACGCCGCATTCGCGGGCCAGGGTGTGGTTCCTGAGACTCTAAACATGTCGCAGCTGGAAGCCTATAAAGTCGGGGGAACAATCCACATCGTGGTCAATAACCAGGTTGGTTTCACAACTTTGCCAAAAGACTCCAGGTCTTCGGTTTACTCGACAGATATTGCAAAGAGTATTCAAGCGCCGATTTTCCACGTTAACGGTGACGACCCAGAAGCGGTAGTAAGAGTTTCAAAGCTCGCCTTTGAATACCGCCGAGACTTCCAAAAAGATGTCGTAATTGACATCGTTTGTTACCGCAGGCGCGGCCACAACGAAGGCGATGATCCTTCGATGACCCAGCCGCTGATGTATAACTTGGTAGAGGCCAAGCGCAGCGTCAGGACCCTTTACATGGAGAACCTCATTGGTCGCGGAGATATCTCCCAGGAAGAGTTCGACCAGGCCAACGCCTCATTCCAAAAATCATTGGAGCAAGCTTTTGTCGATGTTCACGAAGCGATGTCACAGCCAGTTCCGCTTCTAACTCGCCCACAAGGCATCGGAACAACAGCCAGCGAGAAACAAGAGCTTATTAGACCAACCGCCATAGCCAAAGAGATAGTCGACGCGATAGGCAACGCACACGCCAACCAGCCCGATGGCTTCAGTGTTCACCCAAAGCTCGCTCAACTACTGCAAAAGCGTCAAGAGATGAGCCGCGATGGCGGCATTGATTGGGGTTACGGCGAGCTAATGGCATTTGGGTCGCTTTTATTAGAGGGCATCAACGTGCGCCTTGTCGGTCAAGATTCGCGTCGCGGCACTTTTGTACAGCGGCACGCAGTCTTTCACGATCGTGAAACCGGCCAAGAGTGGACACCGCTGAAATACATCTCCGAAAATCAGGCTCGATTCGATGTTTATAATTCTCTTCTGAGTGAATATGCGACCATGGGCTTTGAGTATGGTTACTCGGTTGAAGAGCCGGCGACACTCACTCTTTGGGAAGCCCAGTTCGGTGATTTTGTGAACGGTGCTCAAATCGTGGTGGATGAGTTCATTACCTCTGCAGAGCAAAAATGGAGCCAACACTCCTCTTTGGTATTACTTCTGCCCCACGGGTACGAGGGCCAGGGGCCAGACCACTCATCCGCAAGGATTGAACGATTCTTGCAGCTGTGCGCCGAAAATAACATGACCGTGGCGCAGCCTTCAACCCCGGCCTCGCATTTTCACCTCCTTAGGCGCCAGGCATACACCACCCCAAAAAGGCCTCTTATAGTCTTCGCCCCCAAATCGATGCTTCGCCTCAAGGCGGCATCTTCTTCGGTGGAGGATTTCACCAATGGTTCGTTTAGGCCGCTGATTAATGACGAGCAGGGGCTAGACCCAAACAACGTCAAGCGCGTCTTATTCTGTTCTGGAAAAATCTACTGGGATCTTTTGGCAGAAAGCCAGAAGCGAAATGATGGCCAGACCGCGATTATAAGAATTGAGCAGCTTTACCCAACTCCGGTTGAAGAGATGCGCCAAGCCGTGGGGCAGTTCCCGAATGCCGAATTGATCTGGGTGCAAGATGAGCCCGTAAACCAGGGTCCTTGGACCTATATGGGGCTATTTATGCCCAGGTACGGACTCAACCTTCGTGCAATCTCTCGTCCAGCCTCAGCTTCGCCGGCCTCTGGCTCGGCGAAGCGTCATGCGACCGAGCAAGCTGATTTGATTCAGCGAGCCTTCGGGGCCTAGCAACATTGCGTTCCCTAAGGGTGGTGGTGCTCGGTGATGAACTCCTCACCGGTGCTGGCGACCCGAAGGGCCTGGGTTGGCTCGGTAGGGTTCAGGCTAGGCTGCCGCAGGGCGAGGATGTTGCTTTTTTTCCACTGGCCATGGTGGGCGAAACTACCAGTAAGTTATTGGAGCGCTGGAGATCAGAAGCGATGCTTCGCTTCACTCCGGAGAGCGAAAACTACCTGGTCTTAGCGCTGAGCGCTGCAGACATTTCAGCGGCAATCACGATTTCGCGATCCAGACTCAACCTGGCCTCACTTCTGGATGACGCGATGCGCGAAGGGGTAAAGATTTTTGTCGTGGGTCCGGCACCGACCGGGGTGACCGAGTTTGATCACGAGTTAGAACATCTTTGCGCTGGCTTTGAAGACGTCGTGCGGCGCAGGAATATTATTTTTGTGGATTGCTTTAAGCCGCTTCGCGAACACGAGGGTTGGTTGGCAGAGGTGCAAAGTCATCAAAGGAGACTGCCTGGCCAGGTGGGCTACGGTCTAATTGCCTGGCTTGTTCTAAATAGAGGCTGGTTTGACTGGTTGGGGCTTGCGGAACCCAGCGACTAAGAGTTGGTCTGAATCTGCATCAAGCGATTCATCACGCGCTCAGCCAATTCCTTGGTCGGAACTTCGTCGCAAGAGCGCAAAATCACCTGATTGAGAACGACCTCGATGTCGTAGTGATCCTCGCACGAATCGCAATTGGCAAGATGGCTCGTGAGGGTGTTGAGCTCCAAATCCATCAACTCTGCGTGAATGTACTCGTGAACGTTGCGTTTAACTTCGTCGCAATCTACCTGCTTCATTCGAGTTTGGCTCCTTTTTCTAATCCATAGCCTTCTTGGACGGCATATTCAGACAACAATGTTTTTAGTAATTTCTTCCCGCGGTGAAGTCTAGACATTACGGTGCCAACCGGTGTATCCATAACCCCAGCAATCTCAGCGTAGGGCAGCCCCTCCACTATCGCGTAATAAACCACCATTCGGAACTCTTCTGGAATCTGATCTAGAGCGTCTCGAATCACCTGAGACGGCAAGTTGTCAAGAGCCTCGAGCTCGGCAGACTTTGATCTGGTAGCGGTCAAAGACTCACCTTGGCCCACCTGCCAGTCCTCTAGGTCATCCAGCGCCGTTTTGGCCTTGTCCCGGCCGCGCTTGTTATAAAGATTGATATGGGTGTTGGTCATGATTCTAAAGAGCCAGGCCTTGAGGTTAGTGCCTTGCTCGAATTTGGCCCAAGCGTTAAATGCCTTGGCAAAGGTTTCTTGAACTAGATCTTCAGCATCCGATGGGTTTCTGGTCCAGCGAAGTGCCGCTCCATAAAGCTGGGGCATCAAGGGCAATGCTTGCGCCTCAAATAAGACGAGTGACTCTGATTTTGGATTAGGCATTGAAAATGAGTCTAACCGTCCAGCTAGCTATTCTGGAACGCAAATTTCTTTGCGCCAAAAGCCGAAAAGTGTCGCGGCGAAGACCATGGCAACCACCAGCACCGTCACCGCATAAAGCGAAAGAGCAATGATCTGATACTGAAGTTGAGGAACAAGTTCATAGAATCGAAAACTAGCCACGGTGATGGCAGTCAGCGGAAAAGTAAAAGCCCACCAGGGCAGGCCAAAATCCAAATTCATAAATCGCTTGGCCTGGGAGACCAGCATCAGCGTGGTGAATAGCCCAAAAAAGTAAATCAGCACCGCAAAATCATCAATTTCATTTTGCTGGAGTCTCACCCAGGCCAAAAAAGCTACCGCGGGCGGTGCGATCAGAATAAACAGGGTTGGCAATAGTTTCTTGGGTATTGCAGGAAAAAAGAAGGCGCGGTTCAGGCTGATTGCCAAAAGTGGCAGCCAGAAGAATATTCCGATCGCAAAAAAGAAATAGGAAAGCGCAACATAACCAAGTTCGACGCCCGCCAAAGGGACAACCAGGTTGCCGACCACGGGGATAAACCAGGCCGGGGAGTTGTGCTCGAGCTTGAAGTGCTCCTTATGAATCCAACGGTCCAAGATAAGAAGCATTAGGCCAAGCTGGCCCAGGGCGCCAATCCACCAAATCAAATTGGCCAGCAGCTCATTTATTTCAACCAGCGGTATGGCAATCAGCAATAACCCAATTGCTGCGGTCGGAAAAAAACTCAACCGAACCGGGTGATCTAGTTCCTCAATCACGGCTTCGGGATAACGCAACGCTTTGAGGGCGTAGGCAACAAAAACCAACAACCAGATAGCAATAGAAAAAACAAGCAACATGGTCGAGCCGATGGTTGGCAGTTCGAACATTTCTTCGAGTTTTTTCGTTGCAATTGTGAGGCCCGCAAAACCCATGACGGCGGCAAATAAAGAAATCGGTAGGTGTTTAAGTCCAGATTCCGGCTCTAATTGCGTATCGGTCATTACTAAATTCTAGCATTTTGAGATTTAGTACCTTTTAGCTCGAGGGCCCTGGCTAGGGTATCTTTGAGCTGATGACAGCTGAGCACACCTATTGGAAAGCGCCCTTGGGCAAAGCCCTGGACGCAAGCATTTCGCTTCCCGGCTCTAAATCTCTCACCAATCGAGAATTGGTGCTCTCGGCAATTGCGATGGCCCCTTCTACTCTCATTTCTCCACTGAAATCCAGAGACACCCTGCTGATGATTCAGGCATTGGAGGGCTTGGGCACAAAGTTTGAATGGCAAGGTGAGGACCTATTGGTCATCCCGAGTGAGCTTATAGGGCCAGCAAAAGTTGATTGCGGCTTGGCCGGCACGGTCATGAGATTTTTGCCGCCATTGGCCGCTCTTGCTAAGGGTGAAACCCAGTTTGATGGCGACCTCGGGGCTAGAAAACGCCCCATGAAAACCACCATCGACTCCCTTCGAGAGCTGGGGGTCAATGTTGAATCGGAGACTAATTCATTACCGCTGAGCGTTCATGGAAATGGATTCGTGCGTGGCGGTGAGCTGGAAATTGACGCTTCTAAATCCAGCCAGTTCGTCTCCGGCTTATTGCTTGTGGCGGCTCGGTTCCAAGAGGGGCTAACTCTAAAACATAATGGGAACGAGCTGCCGTCAGCTCCTCACATCGAGATGACGCTAGCTGTTCTAAGAAACCGAGGCGTGAAAGCCAAGCGAATTGATGAGCGCACCTGGCGGGTAGAGCCGGGCCTGGTCTCCGGGGGCACAGTAATCATTGAGCCCGATTTATCTAACGCCGGGCCATTTTTGGCCGCTGTGCTGGTGGCTGGTGGGAACCTAAGAATCAAAAACTGGCCGGCAAACACAACCCAAGTGGGAGACGAATTTCGACAAATCCTGCCCCAAATGGGCGCTGAGGTTGAGCTCAAGGATGGCGACCTGGTGGTTTCAGGAGGCGGGTCAATATCCGGAATCGATATCGATCTATCAATCGGTGGGGAGCTGGCACCGGTGATTGCGGCCTTGGCGGCCCTGGCCGACTCCCCCTCCCGCATCACCGGGATAGCGCACCTGCGCGGTCATGAAACCGATCGACTCTTTGCGCTTTGCACCGAGATTAATCGGATTGGCGGCAATGCCACCGAATTACCCGATGGAATTGAGATTCAGCCCGGAACCCTGCACGGTGCGCAATGGCAAAGCTATGAAGATCACCGGATGGCTACTGCTGGAGCCGTTATCGGCTTGCGGGTAAAGGGTATTGAGATCGAAAATATTCAAACCACCCAAAAGACCATGCCGGATTTTGTGGCTCTTTGGGAAACCATGCTGGGCATCGAGTGAGCTGGCTTTATGAACCGCAGAATCGCCACGACCTAGACGAAGACGATGTCAAAATCAGGCCCAACCCCAAAGGTTCTAGGCCCAGAACCAAGCGACGACCTAATTTCGATAACGCTCCGGTGGGTATGGTGCTTGAGGTTCATTTAGCAAGATATCGGGTGTTGCTAGATAGCGGGATAGAGGTGCTGGCGACCCTGGCCAAGGACATGCGCAAAGACGGTTGCGTGACTTGCGACCGAGTCGCGCTGGATGGGGATGTTTCTTCAGATAAAGGCTCGCTTGCGAGAATAGTTAGACGTGAACCCAGAAGCTCTCAGCTAACTAGAACCTCCGAAGATGGCGAGGGGGCTGAGCAAACCATTGTTGCGAACGCCGATCAATTAGTTATCGTAATGGCAAGTGAAAACCCGGAGCCAAGACCCAGGCTGGTGGATCGCTATCTAGTGGCCGGATACCACGCAGGCCTAAAGCCGATTTTGGTCATGACCAAGTGCGATCTCAAGGACCCCGATGAGTTTCTGGAAAACTTTCGCGGTTTCGATTTAGAGATAATTAAATACCGAAAAGATGAGCCGCAAATTGACCGACTGGCGAGCCTACTCGAAAATCACACTACGGTTTTTGTTGGCCATTCGGGAGTGGGCAAGACAACTCTGATTAACCAACTAGCCCCCAACTACCAAAGACCAACCGGCGAAGTGAATTTAGTTACCGGGCGCGGAAAGCACACCTCCTCATCGGCCAAGGCGATCCACGCCCATGGTGGCTGGTTGATCGACACCCCGGGAATTAGGACCTTTGGTCTCAGCGGGATAGATGCCGCCGGGGTGCTCAAAGGCTTTAGTGATCTGGCGCTTGCCGCAGAAAAATGCCCCAGGGGCTGCTCCCACATGATAGAGGCACCAGATTGCTCGCTGGATGACCAAGCGGCCGAGGGTGTTCTGCAGGAGCTTCGACTAGATTCCTTTAGGAGACTAATTCTCTCGATCCAGTCGGTAGATTAAACCAAGTGATGAACGATCTAGACCTGGCGATTCTGCTTGCCAATGCCGCAGATGAAATTTCCCTCACTCGCTTTCGAAGTGTCGACCTTTTGGTGGAAACCAAGCCCGATCGCACTCCGGTTACCGATGCCGACAAAGCTGTTGAATTGAAATTGCGCCAGATTATCGATTTACACTCCCCGGGTGATGGTGTGATTGGCGAGGAGTTTGAGAACACTTTGGGCTCCGAGCGAGTTTGGATTATTGACCCAATCGATGGCACGGCAAACTACCTTCGCGGTTTACCAATCTGGGCCAGCCTGATTGCCCTTCGGGAAAACGGAATCATTACCACCTCGGTGGTTTCGGCCCCAGCTTTAGGCAGGCGCTGGTGGGCGAAGCTTGGAAACGGCGCATTCACCAAGGATGTCGACGGAAGCGTCAGAAGTCTCGATGTTTCCAAAGTTGCAGACCTCGGTGATTCTTCGATTAGCTACAACTCGATGCAGCAGTGGGATCAAGCTGGCATGCTCGAAAACCTGATCTCACTAAGCCGCAAGGTATGGCGAACGCGCGCCTTTGGGGATTTTTTAAGCTACATGTACTTGGCTGAGGGGAGCATCGACATGGTTTGCGAGCACGACCTAAAGATTCACGATATTGCCGCCCTGGTTCCGATTATCTTGGAGGCCGGTGGGTCTATCACCGATCTTTTCGGAGAACTAACCGAGGACTCTTCAAGCATTCTGGCCACAAACTCTTTATTGCATCGTAGCTTTCAATCAGAGCTGACCACTTAGTCAATAGATGAAGCAAAAAACCGGAAGCATCTTGGCCGCATTTGCCATTGGGTTGCTCGCATTAAATCTTCGAACCGCGGTTTCAAGCTTCTCCCCGATAGTGACCTACATCCAAACCGAGATCTCGTTGCCAATTGTCACCATCGGCCTTTTGGGGATTGCAGCCCCAATGGCATTCGCGATTGCCACCTCGTTGAGCTATCGACCCACTAGAAGATTGGGTGTTGAGCGCACCCTAACTCTCACCGTGTTGATGATTGTGTCGGGTCACCTTATTAGGGCCTTGGCCTGGGACTCAACCTCATTGTTTTTCGGGAGCCTGCTGGCTTTACTCGGGGTGGGAATTGGCAATGTGTTATTGCCGGTGATGGTTCGAAAATACTTCGCACATCGGGTTGGCCTGGTGACCTCAATCTATATCTCACTCACCGCCTTGTCGGCAACCACAGGGTCGCTGGTTGCGGTTCCGGTGGCCGAAGCGGCTGGCTGGCGCTTTTCGCTTGGCCAATGGGCAATCTTGGCGGCACTCACCCTGGTGCCGCTGATTGGATTGCGAAAAAAATCAACTCCTGAAAAACGCGCCGCGGAGCGTGGGGCACAAAAAGCTATTTGGCGCTCCCCCACTGCAATCGCCATAGCCGCCACCCAGGGCATGACCTCGGTGTTGGGTTACGTGAGCTTCGCTTGGTTACCGCTACTTTTGATCGAACACAACCAAGTGACGGTGGCCCAGGGCGGGCTTTTGCTCTCGCTTTTCGCGTTGATGGGTTTACCCGCTTCGCTCCTTGTACCGATTCTGGCGACCAGATACCACAACTCTCATAAATACATAGTTTGGTTCTCAGGGACGATGGGAATCGTGGGTACCCTTGGCATTCTTTTCTCAGGCAATGAAAGCCTTTGGCTCTGGGTAATGCTTTATGGTCTTGGGCCCTCGATGTTTCCGCTAGCACTGACCTTATTCAACCTAAGATCTAGAGAGCGCTCTACCGTCTTGGCGGTTAGCGCCTTTGGCCAAGGAATGAGCTACATATTCGCCACAATAATCGTCTTCTCAGTTGGCGTTTTGCGGCAGGTCACCGGGGGCTGGGAGCTAACCCTTTGGTTGCTCTTCGCAATCTCGGCGCTGAGCCTTCTAGCAGGATTACAGCTTGCTAAAAACCACTTCGTGGATGACGAACTAAAGCACTAAAGCCAGCGCGAAGCCTGGTACTCAGCGAACACCTTGCGGGTCGTGCCGCTTCTTCCGCGAATCACAATCGACTCGGTATGAACTGTGTCTCCGCGTTTTTTTACACCGGACAACAAAGTGCCGTCGGTGACCCCGGTTGCAACAAAAAAGGTGTTATCTGAAGCCACCATTTCATTCATCTCATAGACGTATTCGAATTTCAGGCCCGCCGCCTCGCCATTTTCAAACTCATGGTCCTCGCGAGGAGTCAGGATTCCCTGCATAAAGCCGCCAAGCGCTCTGATCCCGCAAGCTGTCACAATTCCTTCTGGGGAGCCGCCGATTCCGGCACATATGTCGATCCTGGCTTCGTCTCTGGCGGCCTGAATGCCACCTGCCACATCACCATCCAGAAGCAATCTGGTGCCGGCACCGGCCGCTCTGACCTCACTTATCAGCTCTGCGTTATAGTCACGGTCCAGGATTGCGACCACCACTTCATCAACAGCCTTGCCATAACTTTTCGCATAGCGGCGGATATTCTCAGCGATCGGTAACCGAATATCGCAAACCCCAACACCGGCTGGACCGGTGACTAACTTGTTCATCTTGAAAACCGAAGAGGCATCGAGCATCGATCCTCGATCGGCAACCGCGATTACAGAAATTGCGTTTTGCCTTCCGGCCGCGGTGAGCGAGGTGCCATCAATCGGATCCACGGCGATGTCCACCTTTGGCCCAAAACCATTGCCTACCAGTTCGCCATTAAAAAGCATCGGGGCATCGTCTTTTTCGCCCTCCCCGATGACTACCAGTCCCTCGAAGTTCACGGTGCCTAAAAATGCCCGCATAGCATCCACTGCAGCGCCATCAGCGGCATTCTTCTGCCCTTTACCAATGAACGGAAAAGCTCTGATTGCGGCGGCCTCTGTGGCCCGCACAAGCTCCATTGCAAGGTTTCGATCTGGATGTAACTCGGGAGATTCGCTCATGCCCCAACAATACCGACCCGCGGGTCTTAGGGTCCCTAGTTGCGACTAATTCCCGAACGAGACTCCCACTGCAGAGCAGCGCTCAGCAATCGAAGCCTGTAATTCATCAATCTTGGCCGAGGCGGCCACCGAGGGGTCTGACTTTGACAAGGTCGCAGTCAGTTCTGAAAAGTCAGCGGCCAACTGAGTAGACAATAGGGACCTTACTTGAGCGCCTATCAAGGTGTCCAGCTGCGCAATAACCCCGGAGTCAACTAGCCCAGAATTATAGGCATCTATGGTCGCTGTTATGGTCGACTCTGCGGCAGTGCAGGCCGCGGCATCCGCGGCCGTTGCGGTGAGTTCCTCAATGCTGCATCCGGAAAGGGCAAGGGAGGCTGAAGCCGCTAGGGCGAGTGCAATTATCTTCATAGTGAGCGAAGGTTATCTAGCCCTACTCAGAATTAGCTGAGAGGGTCGTGATAATTGACCTCCAAAGTCATTATCAGTAACGCTAGGAACAAACCAACTCAATTCTGGTTACACTTCACGAGTCAATAAGCAACGGAGTTCGATGAAAATTTACAACAACATCACCGAAGTATTTGGAAACACGCCTTTGGTGCAGCTAAATCACATCACCGACGGAGCAGAAGCCCGTGTGCTGGCAAAATTAGAGTTTTATAACCCATCAAGTTCGGTCAAAGATCGTTTGGGAATAGCCATGGTCGATTCGGCGGAAGCCTCTGGCGAATTACAACCCGGCGGCACAATCATTGAAGCCACAAGTGGAAACACTGGAATTTCTCTCGCCATGGTCGGGGCTGCTCGCGGCTACCGAACAATTATCGTTATGCCCGACTCCATGAGCCTGGAGCGCAAAATCCTGATTCGTGCCTACGGAGCCGAACTGATTCTCACCCCGGCAGCCGAGGGCATGACTGGTTCTGTTGCAAAAGCAGAAGAACTAGGCCGCAGTATCGAAGGCGCAGTCATGGTTCGCCAGTTCGAAAACGAGGCTGGGCCAGAAATTCACCGAAACACCACTGCTGAGGAAATTTGGCGTGACACCGAAGGCAAAGTGGCCGCATTTGTTGCCGGATCGGGAACTGGTGGAACAATCACCGGAACTAGCCAGCGACTCAAACAGCACAACCCGAAGATCAAAACTTTTGCAGTTCAACCAGCAGCCTCACCGCTACTGACCGGCGGCAAAGCCGCAGGTCACCCGCTGGCTGGGATTGGCCCAAACTTTATCCCCAAGGTGCTTGACCCTTCGAGTTATGACGAGGTCATCAGCGTGGAGAACGATAAGGCGTTTGAATTCGCCCGCAGGGCATCCAGTGAAGAGGGTATTTTGGCAGGCATCTCCTCGGGCGCAGCACTTTACGCCGCTCGAGAGGTTGCTCGTAGACCAGAATTTGCCGGGAAAATCATTGTCGTCCTGGTGCCGTCGTTTGGGGAGAGGTATGTTTCTTCAACCCTTTATCGAGACCTCCAAGAGCAGTACCTGCCGAAGAATTGAGCATTCGCGAAGACATTAGAGCCGGGCTCGAAAGAGATCCGGCCACCCTGACCGGATTCGAACTATTCCTAACTTCTCCCGGCCTGCACGCGATCTGGCTTTATCGATCTGCGCATTGGCTCTGGAAGCGAAAGCGCAGAATCCTGGCCCGAATGGTTTCAAACCACGCAAAATTTTACACAGCAATAGAAATACACCCCGGCGCTGTCATTGGAAAAAGGTTAGTGATTGATCACGGGGTTGGAGTAGTTATCGGAGAGACCGCCGTAATCGGAGACGACGTTTTGATTTATCACGGGGTAACTCTGGGCGGAAAGACTCTGGAGCCAGTTAAAAGACACCCAACCGTTGGCGACAGAGTAATACTCGGCGCGGGTTCCAAGCTCATCGGAAACATCGAAATCGGAAACGATTGTGCAGTTGGCGCCAATGCGGTGGTAACTCGAAGCATGCCAAATGGCACAGTTGCCGTGGGTGTCAATGCCAGACTTTTGCCAATGACCGGCGAGGATTACTACGTAATCTAAGGCTTGGCTCTTGCCCGCAGTTTGCTTGAATCAATAAGCATTTACCCAAATAATCCACCGAATCGGATGATCAGTGCAAATTGCCTCGACCTAAATATTCCTCAGGTCTGATTCAAAAAAGATTAGCTACGAGGTCTTAGCTCTGCAACCATTGGGCAATTAAAGGGATCGGCATTATTGCTCAGGCCAACCTTGTTTAGGTGCTTCATGATCGCGAGGTAGCTGGAAAAAAGGTTCATTTCTACCAGGGTGATTTCGTTTTTTCTGCAGAACTCGCTAACAATGACGTGAGCCTTGCGAAGATTTGGACGAGCCATTGAGGGGAATAGGTGGTGCTCCACCTGATAGTTGAGACCGCCCATTAGGTTGTCCTTCAACCAGCTGCCTCGAATGTTTCGGGAAGTGAGTACTTGCCGCTCGAAGAAATCCAGCTTTGAATTTTTCTCAACCAACGGCATGCCCTTGTGGTTTGGGGCAAAGGCCGCACCCATGAAAAAACCAAAGGTCATCATCATAAAGAACCAAAGTGCAATCGCCCAGAGCCAACCAAACATCAGACCCATCACGATATAAGGGGCGGTCTGGCGAATGACCATCAGTGAGAACTCCAAGAGACGAATCTTGAGTGTGCGATCCTTGCGCTTCATGCCGGCGACCGAGTCCAGCAATAAGTCAAAACCCGTGAATAAAAGAAGGAATGGGAATAGGTAACCCTGTCGATCTGAGGCCCAACGCTCAAGACCCTTTTTCGATTCCTTGGACTCGGTGGTGAAGCTAAGGACGCGAATCGCGATATCTGGGTCTTCGCCAATTTGGTTGGGGCGCTGGTGGTGCTTATTGTGCTTTTTTAGCCAGAAGCCATAGCTCAGACCCGCGAAGAGATTAGCGAGAATTAGACCCAACCAATCGTTCGCTTTGTTGTTAGTGAATACCTGTCGGTGAGAAGCCTCGTGGGCAATAAAGCCGTACTGAGCGCTCATGACTCCCAGGAGCCCGGCAAGAGCAAAACCTGCGATGATCCACCACTGCGAGCTGTTGACGGCGCTAGCTATAAATCCGGCCGCTACCCACAGGGCAATTGCGATTATCGAGATGGCTGCCAGTCGAATGATGTAAAAGCTCGGACGCTTACGCATGAGGCCCGCATCTCGCACCTGAGTGAGGATTAGGTTGAAATTTGTGAGCGGTCTTGCTGGGCTTAGAGTCGACATTTAAAAAGTGTAAACGAAATTAAATAAAACGCCCTGACAATTGTGAAGATTCTCAGAAAAGTTAGGAACTCGAATCCTCATAGGAAGCGAATCGCCTCGGCCTCTTTTTAATGCCTGGTGATTTAGTCGAAAGATATAACCCAATCGCGATAAGCGGAATGCCGGCAATTAGCCCAGGAGTTATGGGCTCAGACAAGAAAACGGTGCCTAGTAAAATCGCAACTGCCGTATTTACATAGGTTATAAGGGTTGCCTTGACCGCACCAACCTCCCGAAGCAATCTGAAAAATATCACAAAAGCCAGGGCGGAGCAGACTACCCCTAGAGCTAAAATCGCCAACCAAGATTCCAGTGGTGGATTACTTGCAATCTCTTTGGGAATGAATGAGCTTGCAGGAATGGAATACACCAGAGAGACAATCAGCATTGAAAGACCGATTGTGCCCGCGATTGGAACCTCGCCCAACTTTCGATTTGCCATAATTGCGGCGCTGGCATAACCGAGTGCGGCTAGCACCACTGCGCCAATCCATATCGCGCTGGTGTCCCCCACAATCGAATCAATCCCAATGATTATCCCGACCCCTAAAAATCCGATTGCCATGCCGGCCAAAGGCACTGGGCGCAATGCGGATCGGTCCTTGAAAAAAAGCGCCAAAATGGCCACGGCATAGAACGGGACCGTCGCAATTAGAAGGCCGGCAAGCCCCGAGGAAATATGCTTTTGAGCCTCGGTGATCAAGAACCAAGGGCCGATCATCTCTAAAGCCGCAAATAATAAAACGAAGGGCCAAGCTTTCAGCGCCGGTTTCAAGGAGCCAGTTTTGATCGCGTAGGGAATCAAAATTATTGCCCCGATAGCCGTTCTAGCGAACACAATGGTTGGAGTAGAAAAACTCTCCAGTGCAATTGCAATCAGAAAATATGGAATGCCCCAAAAGAGGCCGGCGAGACTAAAGAGTATGAGACCTTTACGAGACATCATTAGAGGTTAGCTCATCAAAGTCTGATGGGACTCAAGTGTCGTTTTGCCTTGCAACTCTCACTCTTATTCGGCACGATTACTTTTTATGGATTCCCTTATGGCGATTACGCAGGCAATAGACCTGCTCGCGAGCGTCGCAGAAAAGCTGCAGGAAGCCGGAGCAACCCCCGAGCAGCTCGCAAAGACCATTCCTGCGCACCGAATGCTAGGACTAATTCCCAGGCCCGAGACTTTCAAAAAAGCTGGGGAGGGATTTTTGATAGGTGCGCTTTTTGTCACCTCTCAGGGTGAGGTGTTTGAACCAGGAAAAATAGTTAGAGCCAGCCGACAGGTAGCCCCGGACCATCAATCTCAAAACGCTCAGGTTCGTCAAAGCCTCAAAGACAAGCTTCTTAGAGCTCGGTTTCCTGAAAATAGAACCGTTTTGATTGACGCTCGCCCGATTCCACTAAATGATCCCCTAGCTCTAACTAAAGAGCACGGCCCATTGGTGCTCAGAATTGATTCCAATCAAGAATCCAAGCTTCTGGTTCGCTGGATCCCTAGCGCCCCGGACTCGGCCCTTCGACCCCTGAGCGAGTATCTTGCCGAAAGATTAGAGCTGGCCCTCACTGCAATTAAGGATGCTTGAGCAAGTAGCACTGGACTCTCAGGCTAAGGGCCTTGTGAAAAATGTAAGCTTCAGGGGTGAATATTATTGACATCGTTTTAGTACTTGTGGGCCTTGTTCTTCTAGTTTTGGGCGGAGAGGCCCTTGTTAGGGGTGCCTCTACTCTGGCCGCTAAAGTCGGTCTTTCCCCACTGATAATAGGTTTGGTAGTTGTTTCTGCGGCGACATCCGCACCGGAATTTGCGGTGACAGTGGGGGCAGTCATCGACGGTGAGCCAGATCTGGCAGTGGGAAATGTTGTTGGCAGCAACATTGTGAATATTCTTCTGATTCTCGGCATCTCCGCAATCATTAGCCCGCTAGTCATCAAGCGACAAATTGTGCGCTTCGACATCCCAGTGATGGTGGGGCTTACGATTCTGCTGGTGGCAGTGAGTCTTGATGGAAAAATCAGTCTTTTCGATGGTGTGCTGTTGCTCGGAGTGCTAGTGCTGCACACAATCGTAAGCATTGTTATGGGCAAAAAAGAATCTTCCCGGCCCAATTTGGACCCCGTAGAACCGGCACTGAACACCAAGCCGGTTCCACTTTGGCTCGCCGCCATATTGTTGGCCGCGGGCATTGGCCTTTTGGTTCTTGGTGCTCAATTTTTAGTTACTGGAGCCGTCAACATCGCCACATACCTTGGGGTGAGCAGCCTAGTCATCGGGCTCACCGTCGTCGCCATCGGCACCTCACTACCCGAGCTGGCAACTTCTATCATTGCTCTTAGGCGCGGCGAAACCGACATGGCTGTCGGAAACATAGTTGGCAGCAATATTTTTAATATCGGCCTCGTTTTAGGGCTACCGGCGATTATTTTCGGCGAGGGCATCCCGGTTCCCTCGGCGGCAATTGCACTGGACATGCCACTAATGCTTGCGACCGCGATAGCCCTGCTGCCCATTGCCTTCACGGGCTTTGTCATAGCCCGCTGGGAAGGTGGGATGTTCGTGGCTCTTTACGTTGCCTATACCGCTTACCTAGTGCTTGCATCAACCGAACACGACGCCGCTGAGGGCTTTACTTCGATAATGCTTTGGTTCGTGCTTCCGCTTGTCGCAGTCACCCTTATTGCTGTTACCTCCTACGAAGCTGGCTTGCTTCGCGAGAGAGTTAAAAATAGAGCTTTTGAGCAGAACAACGGGTAACTCTAAACCAGCACCAAACATGAGGGAGTCAGAAGAGCTATGGCTTCAAAGGACATTCCTTGATTTATTCTCGGGCTCAGCTACTTAGTCTGGACCCGACAGCTATTCACTTATTCACCGAACAGCGCTCTTGCTAATTCCATTCTTAGCCCTGAGCTAGGCTCGGCCCGATGGAAGAACATGCGGTTGCGTTTCTCAAAGAAGTGAAACTCGAGACCCGGGTCGTAGTGCGCACGCGAATAACAAACGGGTTCACTGACTCGGTCGGTTTTCTTATTTCCCGCACGCAAAGTTATTGCGTTATAAAGACCAAACGAGAGCTGGTCACAATCATGTTTGCTGATGTCTTTGCTGCCAAGGAGGTTCCTCCGCCGCCCGCTCGGCGTCCACCGAAGACTGACTCTTAGGCTCCGCCTTTGATCCCGTGCCCTTCTCGAGCAGTAATTTCGGAAGCTGGCCGAGCGATTTGAAAACCCTTAGTTTGCTTGGGAACTACTAGACATTGAACCTAAACTCCACCACATCGCCATCTTGCATAACGTATTCCTTGCCCTCCATGCGCACCTTGCCAGCCGCCTTAGCATCATTCATAGAGCCATTGGCATCTAGGTCGCTAAAAGAGACGATTTCTGCCTTAATAAAGCCGCGCTCAAAGTCCGTGTGGATCACACCGGCTGCCTGCGGAGCTTTGGCTCCCTTTTTAATTGTCCAAGCCCTAGTTTCTTTTGGCCCTGCGGTCAAATAGGTCTGAAGCCCGAGAGTCTGAAAACCTATGTGTGCCAACTGGTCAAGCCCCGATTGCTCCTGACCTAGTGACTGCAATAGCTCATTGGCTTCCTCGGTGGAAAGATCAATCAGCTCCGACTCGACCTTGGCATCTAGAAAAACCGCCTGCGCAGGGGCAACCAGATCGGCCAAAGCCTTCTTCTGAGCGGGGTCCGAGAGAATTCCCTCATCGACGTTGAAGACAAAGAGGATTGGTTTTGCTGTCAAAAGGCCGAGCTCTTTGATTGGCTCAAGATCGACCTTGCTCAGGGACAAAGGAGTTCCGTTATTGAGAACAGCCAAGGCCTCGTCGATGGCAACCAAAACTGAAGCTTCCACCTTTTTGGTTTTGACTTCCTTTTCAATTCTCGGCCGAGCCTTTTCGAGAGTTTGCATATCCGCGAGAATCAATTCGGTGTTGATGGTTTCGATGTCAGATTTCGCATCTACCTTGCCATCCACGTGAACCACGTCGGAGTCGCTGAAGCCGCGCACCACCTGTGCTATTGCGTCAGCCTCGCGGATGTTAGCCAAAAACTTATTGCCGAGCCCCTCACCAACCGAGGCTCCGCGCACGATGCCTGCGATATCCACAAAAGACACCGGAGCGGGCAGTATCTTCTCCGAACCAAATATCTCCGCAAGGCGCGTCAGCCTGGGGTCGGGCAGATTGACCACACCGATGTTTGGTTCAATGGTGGCAAACGGGTAGTTTGCCGCCAGAACGTTGTTCTTGGTGAGTGCGTTGAACAGGGTTGACTTGCCGACATTGGGCAGTCCGACGATTCCGATAGTTAGGGCCACGGGCCAAAGTTTATTGCCTCATACTTAGGTATGGCTCTCGAGTTTTGCGCAATCGACTTTGAAACGGCCAATTCCTCCCCCGCAAGCCCATGTGCCGTGGGCTTAGTGAGGGTTCAAGCTGGTCAAATAACCGAAACACTTTCAATGCTTTTTCGGCCTCCGCACCCAAATAATTATTTTAATCAGGGAAACATAAATGTTCATGGCATCCACCCGCAGGACATTGCAGATGCGCCAGATTGGCAGGAGGTTCTGCCCGAATTGCTGCTTTTTACCCAGGGGCTCACCATGGTTGCTCATAACGCCAGTTTCGACATGCGGGTATTGAGGGATTCAGCTCGAGCAGTTGATTTTGATTTACCAAACCTGAACTACGCATGCAGCTTGCAGATGGCAAGACGAACTTATGCGCTTGAGAGCTACCGCCTCAACGCTGTTGCTTACGCGATAGGTCATGAAGAGTTTCGACACCACGATGCACTCGCAGATGCGGATGCCTGCGCTCGAATTGTATTGAATATGGCTGATAGGCACGATGCTCAAGATCTAGCTGAGCTACTGATTGCAACGAAACAAAGGCTCAAGCCGATCATTGTCTGAACCCACTGCAATACTTCTTAAATGGAAAATGCAATCTGGTTTCTAATCAACGGTCTTTTTATAGGCGCGGCGCTGGGCGCCCTAATTGGCTACCTATTGGGTAAAAAGCGCGCTCCAGCTCAGGACGTGGACCTCGCCGCGAGATTGGGTGCCCTCGAAGCAACCGAAAAAGAGCTTCGCGCTCAGCTCCAAAAAGCGGACGAGGCTCAAACCCAACAGGGCCTGCGCCAAGACCAGGAAAACAAAGTGCTCTTGCAACTGGCCCCGGTGAAACAGCAACTCGAGCAAATGCAAACCGTTGTCCAGCGGCTCGAAAAAGACCGCACGGAGCAATTCAGCTCCATTCAAGAACAGCTTCGCAGCGCCATCGAAACCGACGAGAACCTTCGCAAGCAAACCCAGCAGTTGGCTCAAGCCCTCAGCTCGAATAACCTGCGCGGTGTTTGGGGCGAAGCTCAGCTTCGCAAGCTTGTGGAGCTAGCCGGGCTTATCAAGCACGCTGACTTTTCGGAGCAAGCGACTATCTCCTCCGACGCGGGTTTGGGCCGAGCGGACATGGTTATAAATCTCCCCGGCGGCAAGTCGCTTGCGATTGACTCGAAGGTCCCTTTCAATTCTTATCAAGAGGCCAGTGCAATTTCAGAAATGGCCAGCGGTGAGGAGCTTTCGAGAAGAAAGAAGCTCCTAGAAGAACACGTGAGGGCAGTTCGGGGACACATCGATGCCCTTGGCGCTAAGACATATTGGGCCGGCCTTAGCGCGAGCCCGGATTTTGTAATTTGCTTTGTGCCTTCCGAGTCGCTTTTGTCCGCAGCGCTTGATACCGATCCTGGACTTTTGGAATATGCGTTCAAGAAAAATGTGGCGCTGGCCTCGCCGGTTAGCTTGTTTTCGGTGCTAAAAACCATAAATTATATTTGGCGGCAAAACGCTGATGAGTCCCAAGTTCGCTCAATGATCAAACTCGGCAAAGAGCTTTACGATCGCATCGGCAAGATTGCCCAGCTAGCCGATAAATTAGGTCGCTCAATAACCACGAGCGTCAAGGACTACAACAGTTTCGTGTCGTCACTGGAATCAAGGGTTCTTGTCACCGCACGCAAGCTGAACGATTTAGATGAAAATGAGTTAGCGATCGATTCAATAGCGAGCCCAAAGGTAATTGAAGAGTCGGCAACCTCGATTACCGCCAAGGAGCTCGACGCTAAAGATTAGCCGGAGTTTTTTAGTTATAGTGGTTTCGTGCCTACAACGATGTGAGTGCGAAATCTATCCCCCTCACATCCAAGGAGAACCCAATGGCTGGCAAATCGTCGCCAATTGTCACTCTCACTCCAGCTCCAACTCTTGATCGAACGTATTTCGTAGAAAATCTTGAGGAGGGAGCGGTGAATCGTGCCTACCAGGTTGGCGAGGAGCTTGCGGGTAAAGGAATAAACGTATCTCGCGGCCTAGCTCTTGCTGGCATCAGCGCTCCTGGAATTGTTCCAATCGGCAATGCGGATCCAAGCGTGTTGGAACGCACCGGCTCAACCACATTTTTGAAGCCACTCTGGGTCGAGGGCACCCTTCGGGTCTCGACCACGGTCCTGGAAAAAAACGGGCCCACAACAAAAATAAACGAGCACCCGAGGCCCCTAAAGCAAAAAGACTGGGATGCGGTTGTAGCAATGACCGAAAAGACCGTCACAGAGACCGGGGCTGAGTGGTTGGTCGTGGCCGGAGCTCACCCCGAGATTATTGAAACCGGCAAAGTCATAGACCTAGAACCACTTTTTCAACACATGGCGCAGCTCGGGGTGAAGGTTTTACTCGACACCTCCGGACCAGCTCTTCGCTACTGGGCAAAGACGGGCTACGCCACAATCATGAAACCGAATGCTCACGAGCTTGCTGAGTGCGTAGGACGTGACCTGAGAACCATCGGCGATGTAATCGATGCTGCCCACGAACTAAATCACTGGGGAGTTGATTGCGTGATGGCGTCCCTTGGTATCGACGGCATAATTGCCGTCACCGCAACCCACGCCATTCACGCCTTCACTGCGCCGGTGAAAGTTATCAACACCGTTGGCGCCGGAGATTCGACTATTGCTGGCTTTTTAGCCGCAGTCACAACCCATCCCTCCGAGCCCGGAGCCTACGGAGTTGGCTTTGATGTTGCTGAAGGCATCTCCGCAGCGGTTCAGTGGGGAGCGGCTAAAGTTCAGCAACCGACCAGCGGATTAAAGTCAATTGATAATTTAGTAGACGCAACTATAGAACTAATTCCAGACCGTAACCGCCCACTCGGCGAACCGGCAAAAGCATAACTAAGGAGCCGAAAATGGCAATTGTAAATTCAGAACAATATGGCGAAATGCTGGACCGCGCCAAAAAGGGTCACTTCGCTTACCCGGCGATCAACGTCTCTAGCTCTCAAACCCTGAATGCAGCACTGGCCGGGCTTCAAGAAGCCGGCTCTGATGGAATCCTGCAGGTCTCCACTGGCGGTGCCGACTACTGGAGTGGTCCAACCATCAAGCACCGCGTTTCAGGAGCCTTGGCATTCGCTGCAATGGCTCGCGAGGTTGCCAAGAACTACGACATCAAAGTAGCCCTGCACACCGACCACTGCGCCGAGGATCAGCTGGACGGCTTCGTGAGGCCACTGCTAGAGCTGTCCCAAGAACAAGTGTCCAAAGGCGGCGAGCCGATCTTCAATAGCCACATGTGGGACGGCTCTGCCATCTCTTTAGACAAGAACCTCGTGATTGCCAAAGAGCTTTTAGCCAAGGCACACAATGCTGGCATCATTCTCGAAATTGAAGTTGGCGCAGTTGGTGGCGAAGAAGACGGCGTTGAGGGCGCAATCGACGAGCACCTCTACACAACAGTTGAAGACGGCATAAAGACCATTGAGGCCCTGGGTATGGGAGAAAATGGTCGTTACCTATCGGCATTGACTTTCGGCAATGTCCACGGTGTCTACAAGCCAGGCAATGTCCACTTGCGCCCAGAACTGCTCAAGCAGATTCAGGACGAAGTTGGAGCAAAATACGGTAAGGCCAACCCCTTTGACCTCGTATTCCACGGTGGCTCAGGATCAACCCCCCAAGAAATTGCTGACGCAGTGAAGTTCGGAGTCATCAAGATGAACATTGACACGGACACCCAGTACGCCTTCACCCGACCAATCGTTGACCACATGTTCAAAAACTACGATGGAGTCCTAAAGGTTGATGGCGAAGTTGGAAACAAGAAGCTTTACGACCCTCGCAACTGGGGAAAGTCAGCCGAAGCTGGAATGTCAGCTCGAATCATCCAAGCCGCCCAGCAGCTTGGATCTGCAGGAAAGTCAGCCTGGTAATAAATAGCTAAACGCCGCGGCACGCAGCAGGCTGTTTAAGCCTTGGATGATTATTTACCTGCGGAGCCGCGATGCTCAGCGCATTCCAGATTTTTAAGCCTGGCTTGGATAAGGATTTCGAGCTCGGGGAAGTCGTCGCATAAAGTTCTCCATAGCGTTGCGTGGTCAATTTGACCGTATTTATGGGCCACGAAATCACGGTTCTTCATAGCCAGTTTGTAGATCCCGATCGAATAAATATCAAGGTTTGTGATTATGCAGAGTCTTTCCAATGACTCCCCCACATGAATCGAAAGAGCCTCAGCGGCAAGCTCGAGCTCGAACCGACTCAAAAAGTCCTCTTCGCCAAAATCTCTTATGGCCTCGCCTTGATAAAAGTCTGTCAAGAGCAGCTCCAACTGGGCGCACTCCTCTTGGAGCGTCACTAAATTTCTATCGCTTCAGCTGCAATTAGATTATTTACTTCCGAATTGACGTTTCGCAGCAAAACATCGACCTCAGAGCGAAGAAGCAACTCCATGTCTTCTTTGAATCCGGAGAGGGCTGAGAGTGAAACGCCATGCTTAGAAGTCACCAGAAGGTCAACATCACTTTGCTCTGTGGCCTCGTTTCGAGCTACCGACCCAAACAGTGACACTGCTGCCAGCCCCCAGCTGGCTGCGATTTTTCTGATTATCGAACTCAACCGCCTAACCCCTGAAAGAGTGAGGGCAGTTTTTCTTTCTGCCGCAAAAGACTCATAATTTCTTGCGGCCATGATCACGACCTGGGCCTTGCGATGAGAGCCGATGAAAGCAGTTACCCCCGTGCTGGAATCCTCATTGAGAAGCTTGATGATTTTGCTGAGGCCCGCCCGGGCTTCAGCAACGCTAAGAACGGGTTGCGGGACTGAAGTAACCGTCTTTCATCTCTAGCAATTATGTACATGTTTTTGTACATAATGGCGAAAGGCTTGAGAGCTACTTCTTCATTTTGTTCGAGGTGTCTTCTCCGGCCATCTTGAGATCCTTGCGAAGCTCTTTAGGCAATGAGAATTGCACATTTTCCTCGGCGGTGGTTACGGTGCGCACATCGCCAAAGTTGATTGTTGCTAGGTAGTCCAAAACCTCGGCAACCAGCTCCTCTGGAGCTGAGGCTCCGGAAGAAACGCCAACGGTTTTCACTCCTTCAAACCACTCTGGCTTGATTTCGGAGGCATAGTCAACGCGGTAGGCAGCCTTGGCTCCGGCCTGGAGTGCCACCTCGACCATGCGAACGGTGTTTGAGGAGTTGGCTGAGCCAACCACCAAAACTAAATCGCTCTCGGCACCAATTTTCTTGATGGCAACCTGGCGGTTCTGTGTGGCATAGCAAATGTCATCACTTGGCGGGTCCTGCAGGGTAGGGAACTTCTCGCGAAGCTTTATCACCGTCTCCATGGTTTCATCCACCGACAAGGTGGTCTGCGACAGCCAGATGACCTTGGATGGGTCCTTAACCTTGGCATTGGTAATGCCGTCTGGGCCATCGATTAGCTGAACAGCGTGGGGGGCTTCGCCCGCGGTGCCCTCGACTTCTTCGTGACCCTCGTGGCCAACCAGCAAAATGTCATAACCCTCTTTATCAAAGCGCTGCACCTCGCGATGGACCTTGGTCACTAGTGGGCAGGTCGCGTCAATTGTCATTTGATTTCGGGCCTCGGCCATTTGCACAACCGCCGGTGAGACTCCGTGGGCCGAAAACACCATGACGCAACCCTCGGGTGCCTCGTCTACTTCTTCGACAAATATTGCGCCGCGCCTTTCTAGGGCCTGCACAACGTGCTTATTGTGCACAATCTGCTTGCGTACGTAAACCGGAGCCCCGTAGTGATCCAAGGCCTTCTCGACTGCAATGACGGCTCGATCAACTCCCGCGCAATAGCCCCTAGGGGCTGCTAGAAGTACTCTGTTTCCCAAATCAATGTGGGTCGGGGCGTTATTGTTGATAGTCATCACCTAACAAGTCTACGAAGAGCCGCAAGGAGGTCCAAATGCAGGACGCTGCGGCTACTAAGTCCCAATCAAAGGTTAGCCAAGAGAATTCCCCCTGGCAGGTTTCTCAGCTCTCAAAATCCGTCAAAGACTGGATTGAGAAACTCGGCCAAGTTTGGGTTGAAGGGGAATTGCAATCTTTTTCTCAGCGCTCCAGTGGACTATTCGCTTCCCTGAGGGACCTGGATGTGGAAGCGGCAGTGGAGATACACGCCTTTGAAAGATCCGGCGCCGAGATCGAAGCAGGCCTAAAACAGGGCGACCGGGTTGTCGCATTGCTCCAACCCCAGTTCTGGGCCAAAAATGGCAAATTCACCCTGCGCATCATCGCAATGCATAAAGTTGGCCTGGGTGAGCTCCTGGAGCGAATAGAAAAACTCAAGCAGCAAATAATTGCCGAGGGGTTAGCTGATTCGGGCCGCAAGAAACCTCTGCCCTTTTTGCCAAATCGAATCGGTTTGATCACTGGCGCAAACTCCGACGCCGAGAAGGACATCTTGCAAAATGCCAAGCTTCGCTGGCCCGAGGTGCAATTCGAAGTGATAAACACCTTGGTGCAGGGCGAAAAGGCAGTAGGAGAGATTTTATTTGCACTGGAACAATTGGAGGCCATGGATTCGGTGGACGTGATTATTCTCGCGCGCGGCGGAGGCTCATTCCAGGACCTACTGCCATTTAGCGATGAACGACTGGTTAGGGCATGCTCAAATCTCTCAAAACCCCTAGTCTCGGCGATCGGCCATGAAAATGACCAGCCACTTTTGGATTTGGTGGCCGACTTGCGGGCTTCAACCCCAACCGATGCCGCTAAAAGAGTTGTGCCGGATGTCACCGAAGAGCGAAAAGGGCTGCGCATTTCTTTAGACAGAATTCGCTACCGCATGAAAAGCACCCTTGATTCTCAGCAGCAACTAATCGCCGGGGTTATCTCCAGGCCGGTTCTGTCCTCTCCCTACGGAGTGATAGACGCCCAAACTGATTTACTTGGCGCACTGAAAAAAAGAATCGGTGAGATTCTTGTATTCAGGCTTGAGCAAGGGACTAATGACGTGGCTCAACTGCACGCTCGCGCGAAAAGCCTGTCACCGAAATTAACTCTGGAGCGTGGCTATTCGGTGATAACAGACGCCACCGGGAAGCCACTCACAAAAGCGAAAAAAGGCGGCGAGCTTCGCATCATCACAAGCACTCAGGAAATTTTGGCCACAACTAACTCGGTTAAGGAATCCCATGACTAAAGAAATATCTACACTCAGCTACGAGGCGGCTCGCGAAGAGCTTCAGCAAGTGGTCTCCCAATTGGAGCAGCAGAATGTGTCCCTGGAGGCCTCAATGGCGCTTTGGGAGCGAGGTGAGGCACTTGCAGCCCACTGCGAGGGCTGGCTCTCCGGTGCTCGTAAAAAACTTGACGAAACAATAGCCACCAAGGACTCCAAGTGAGCGACGCAGCAGCCCAAAGGCGCGCCAAGCAAACTGTCAGAAACCTGATTCTCTCGCTCTTGGTCACCCTCGGGCTCACCGCGGCAATTGTCCTAGGTGTTCCAAGGGATGACACCAATCGAATTGTGCCAATCGATTATCAGACCATTGCCCAGTCCGCTGCCTCGAGCCTCGGGGCAGAACCTCTCGCTCCAAAAATTCCGGCCGATTGGTATTCAAATGGCGCAAGAGTTGAGAATAATCTGGATGTTCGCTCTTGGTATGTCGGCTTTGTCACCGAAGATAATCAATTTATAGGCCTGACTCAGGCCGCTGCATCAAACCCGAGCTGGCTGGCATTAACGCTGCAGGGCAACTGGCAAGACGGTGAAACCCAAATTGCCGGCCTGAGTTGGGAAATCTGGCCGACCCTGAGTCCATCAAACCCACCGGGCACCAAGGAATACGCCCTAGTTCACAAATATGGCGAGAGTGTGGTGGTGATTTTTGGGACCGCGCAGTTAGCTGATTTTGATATCCTCGCTACTGCCATCGCAGCCGAAATGGATTAGCTTGCCAAGACCAAAAACCGCCTTCGAAGCCTGGCAGGCCCTAAAAATGGGCAACGCAAACTTTGTCTTGGGCACCCCTAATCACCCGAGGCAAGGGGTGCATGTTCGAAAAAATATCGTGAACAAACAAAAGCCCTTTGCAGCGGTTTTCGGTTGCTCAGATTCCAGGCTGGCGGCGGAAATGATTTTTGATGTTGGCCTTGGGGATCTTTTTGTGGTTCGCAATGCGGGCCAGGTTATGGCCGACACGATTTTAGGCTCACTGGAATTCGCCGTGGAGGTCCTGAACGTTCCATTGATTTTGGTTTTGGGTCACGATGACTGCGGGGCGGTTCGCGAAACCATGAATGCTGCACAAGGGGAACTCAAGGTGCAAGGTAAGTTCATAAAGAACCTAGTTGCAAGAATCTTGCCAACCATTGAACGCGGAATTCTCGAAGGCGAAACCAGTATCGATGAGCTGACCATTCGTCACGTTAGAGACACCATTGCCGAAATGCTGGATACCTCCGAAGTAATCTCCAACGCCATAAAAACTGGCAAACTAGCTGTTGTGGGTGCGAACTACAAACTAGAACTCGGAGACATTCAACCGATTGTGGTTCACGGAAATATTCAGTCAAGCAAATAAGGGATGCAAATGGAATACCGCATTGAACGCGACACCATGGGTGAAGTTAAAGTTCCCCTCAACGCCCTGTATCGAGCTCAGACTCAGCGAGCAGTCGAGAACTTCCCGATCAGCGGGCAGGGCTTGGAGCGCGAGCACATCATCGCGCTAGCTCAAATCAAAAAGGCCGCCGCGCAGGCCAATCAATCCTTAGGAATACTCGATGCCAAAATTGCCGATGCGATATCTGCGAGCGCCGATGAGATTATTGCGGGTCAACACCTAGACCACTTCCCAGTGGATGTTTTTCAAACCGGTTCTGGAACCTCCTCCAACATGAACATGAATGAGGTCTTGGCCACCTTGGCGACCAGGCTATTGGGCTCGGAAGTCCACCCCAACGACCACGTGAACGCTTCACAGTCCTCGAACGACGTATTTCCAACCTCGGTGCACGTGGCTGTTACAAAATCGCTGATTCACAACCTATTGCCTTCGCTTGACTACCTGGCTAAGGCTCTGGAAGAAAAAGCCACTGACTGGAGCGAATTTGTAAAGCCCGGTCGCACCCACCTGATGGATGCGACCCCGGTTACCTTTGGGCAAGTCTTTGCCGGCTATGCTGCCCAGATTCGCTACGGTATCGAGCGGGTTATAAGCACAATCTCAAGAGTGGCGGAAGTGCCCCAGGGAGGAACCGCAACCGGCACTGGCATTAACACTCCAAAAGGTTTCCCGCAGGCGGTAATCGCGAATCTGGCCAAAGAAACCGGCTTACCAATTACCGAGGCCAGGGATCACTTTGAGGCTCAGGGCGCCAGAGACGCGCTGGTGGAGGCATCTGGGGCACTCAAGGTGCTGGCGGTCAGCCTCACCAAGATAAATAATGACCTCAGGTGGATGGGATCCGGGCCCAACACCGGCCTCGCCGAGATCAGCATCCCGGATCTTCAACCAGGCAGCTCAATCATGCCGGGTAAGGTCAACCCGGTTATCCCCGAGGCGGTCCTGATGGTTTGCGCCAAAGTAATCGGAAACGATGCGACCGTCAGCTGGGCCGGGGCCTCGGGTTCGTTTGAGCTAAATGTTGCAATCCCAGTGATGGGTAATGCGCTCTTAGAATCCATCAGGCTGCTTTCGAACTCGATGCGGGTATTAGCCGATAAGACCATTAGGGGCCTGGAAGTAAATGTTGAAAGGTCTAAGGCAATGGCCGAATCAAGCCCGTCGATTGTCACTCCCTTAAATAAATACATCGGCTACGAAAACGCCGCCAAGATTGCCAAGCACGCGGTGGCAAGTGGGGTCACAGTAAAAGAAGCGACCATAGAACTCGGTTTTGTAGATAATCAAAAACTAACCATGGCCCAACTCGATCAGGCCCTGGATGTTTTTACTATGACCCGGCCGCCGCAATAAAAGACACCGCCAATTCCGGTGTGATTGTTAGGAAAAACCCGATTAGCAAAAAGGGTCCAAGTGCCATGGAGGCCTTCCAGCTCATTTTATTAAAAAGCACCAAAGCCAGCCCGTAAATCGAACCAAGCACCAACCCCACCGTCAGAGCAACAACCACTAGCCCGGGCGCGAACCAAGCCAGGATGTGGTTGGTGGCAACCAAAAGCTTTATGTCACCCATACCAATCAGATCGTACTTAGCCATTAGGTAGCCAATCCCAAAAGTCAAACCACTAATCAGCACGGCTGTAAAAAATCTCCCAAAATCCATTTCAACCAAAGTAATCAGTGAGGTGGCACCGTGAGAGACCCCAATCGCCAAATAGGTAAAACGATTTGGTAGTCGATGTTCTAGAAAGTCGTATTTGATCAGCGGGTAGGCCAAGACCAGCATTAGTAAAACCGGAATTATCTCTAGAACCCTCATAACCCGAAAGATTAGGGCCTTCAGAAAAAATCAGCTCCAAGTTATCCCCAGCCGATTCACGATCGGCTAGCGCTCCAGCTAATCCAGAAGTTTGGTTACCAGAGCGGCAATTTCACTGCGCTCAGAGCGCATCAGAGTTATGTGGCTAAAAAGTGGCTGACCTTTTAGGGATTCCACGACCGAAGCAATTCCATCGTGCCGCCCGACTCGGAGATTATCGCGCTGCGCCACATCGTGGGTTAGAACAACTCGAGACTTTTGTCCCACTCGAGAGAGCATCGTCAATAAAACATTGCGCTCAAGTGATTGTGCTTCGTCGACGATGACAAAGGTGTCGTGAAGCGAACGACCCCTGATGTGTGTAAGTGGCAGGATTTCTAGGATTCCTCGATTCAACACCTCCTCTACCACCTCCTTTGAAACCAAGGCCCCGAGGGTATCAAAAACCGCCTGCGCCCAAGGATTCATCTTCTCCGCCTCGGTGCCAGGCAAAAACCCAAGCTCTTGACCGCCAACAGCATGAAGCGGGCGGAAGACCATTATTTTCTTATGGGCTCTGCGCTCAAGGACTGATTCCAGACCAGCGCATAGCGCCAAGGCGCTTTTACCGGTTCCTGCTCGACCACCGATTGAAACTATGCCAATCTCGGTATCAAGCAATGCGTCGATGGCGAGGCGTTGCTCTGCAGAACGCCCATAAAGGCCAAACACCTCGCGATCCCCGCGGACTAACTTAATGGTGCGCTGTTCCGAGACTCGACCAAGAGCGTTTCCGCGGTCTGAGTGAATTACCAACCCGGTATTGATTGGCAGAGTTTTTGCATCCGGGTGACTGATTTCCTCGGCGTCATAAAGGTTGGCCATTTCCTGTGGTGTAAGGCTCAGTTCCGCAGTGCCCGACCATTCGTCGCTGGCCAACTCGTGCAGATACTCCTCCGCTTGCAAGCCGATGGAAGCGGCTTTGACTCGCATTGGTAAATCCTTTGACACGACAGTTACATCAAAACCCTCGGACTTTAGGTTGGCCGCTACCGCCAATATCCTGGAGTCGTTGTCCCCGAGCTGAAACCCGCTGGGCAGAATCGATTGGTCGATGTGATTGAGCTCGACCCTTAGCGAACCTCCCGATCCGACTTCAATTGGGAAATCCAATCTCTCATGCTTTTTTCTTAGATCGTCTAGATGCCTGAGTGCTTTTCTCGCGAAAAAGCCAATCTCGCTGTCGTTGCGTTTCTTTTCGAGTTCGTTGATCACGACTATGGGCAACACCACCTCGTGCTCGGCAAAACTGAAAAGCGCCTGCGGGTCCGAAAGTAAAACTGAGGTGTCCAAAACAAAGGTTCTGACTGCAGTTGATTTTGGCTTGGCGACCGCGCTCTTCACCCCCCGCGGATTTTCAACTGTAGCAACTTGAGATTCCGATTTGGGGTTTGAAGTTTTTGGCACAGACGCTCCTCGTGGATGAATGTTGCTCGAAGGTTAAGCCCGCGAATGAGGATTTTTCGCTTTAGACACGCCAAAAATAAATAGGTTTATGAAACTTTATACTTAGGCCCCAAAGCGGCGCCTACGACGCTGGAAATCACGCATCGCCCTTAAGAAATCAACCTTACGAAAATCAGGCCAGAGTGCCTCAGCAAAATAAAATTCGGAATTTGCGCTTTGCCATAATAGGAACCCGCTCAGCCGCTGCTCCCCAGAGGTTCTAATCAATAGATCAGGGTCTGGTTGCCCACCAGTGTAAAGATGCTCGGCAATCAAATCCGGTGTCATAACCTCTGCCAGCTCCTCGATACTTGCCCCGGTTAGGGCGTGCTTTTTTAGAATCGAGCGCATGGCATCGGCGATTTCCTTGCGGCCCCCGTAGGCAACGGCAAGATTCACGTGGGTTCCCTGATTTTTTGCGGTCTTTTTCTCGACTTTGCCAAGTCGCTGGGCCGCTTGAAAAGGAAGGCTGGAGATGTCCCCCACGACCTGAAGCTTCCAGCGCGATAACTTTGCCAATTCCTCGGACAGTGAAACGATGATCTCGATCAGTTCATCTAGCTCATCTTTGCTGCGCCCAGTCAGATTATCGGTTGACAAAAGATACAAAGTGACTCGCTTGACTCCAAGTTCAGAGCACCAGGAGAGAAAATCAATAATCTTTCTGGCCCCGGCAGCATGGCCCTGACCGGCTTTTTCAAAGCCTTGACTCAGGGCCCAACGGCGGTTTCCATCCACCAAAACGCCCACGTGTTTGGGCATGTCTTTTTCACTCAGGGCAGCCTCTAGCCGCTTTTCATAAAACCGATAAACAAGGTTTTGCACGCCATAAGGTTATCCGAGACCAGAGCAACTCTGAACATGGCTTATCGTTATTTGAATGATGCCAGAACAAGAGCGCCCAGACCCCTTATATGTTCCACTGAGTGAACTCAAGGGATCGAAACAGACCGTTGATTTCAAGCCTTCTTGGAGAGGCTGGATCCACACCGGGGTGCTGCCTTTTGTGGTGGCCGGTGGTGTGTTGCTAATTGTCTTCGGCGAGGGCTGGGTGGCCAAGACTTCCGGTGCTATCTTTTTTGCCTGCTCGTTTTTACTTTTTGGGAACTCGGCGGTTTATCACCTCTTCAACTGGAAACCGCTTACCAAAAAGATTCTAAAGCGAATCGACCACGCCAACATCTTTCTGCTAATCGCCGGTAGCTACACCCCGATAACACTCTTGGCGCTTCCAGCCCAAAAGGGAATGGTCCTTATATCCTTGGTTTGGGGAATCGCAATTCTTGGAATCGGCTTTCGGGTTTTTTGGATCTCAGCTCCACGCTGGCTCTACGTGCCGATTTACTTGGGAATCGGGTGGGTGGCGGTTATCTACATTCAAGATTTCTTTGCGGCCAATATCGCAATGATGGTCTTGATAATCGTTGGAGGGGTGCTCTACTCAATAGGTGCTGTTATTTACGGCTTGAAAAAACCCAACCCTTTTCCCAAGCACTTTGGTTTTCATGAGATTTTTCACTCGCTCACTGTCGCAGCCTTTATCTGCCACTGGAGCGCGGCAATGATTATCGGTTTAGATCCGCTTCCGGGTTCTCTCGGTTCGGTTTTATAGGAGGGATTGGCCGTTCAGGCTTCTCCACCGTTAGGTTTTCAAGCTCCTCTTGGGCCAGCTTCGCGCGAATCTCCGTCCGGTAGCGAGTGTTTCGAACTCTCCGAGTCATGTCGAAAATTAGAAAAACAGCAACGGCCGCCATCAGGAAAGTAACAATAAATCCGATGGTTCCTGGGGAGTTGTATTGATCATCTGGCACCGGTATTGGGGTGACGGTTACTTCGGCCAAAAGTGAATACAGAAAGTTCATGTCATAAGTATTCCACCTGGTCGCATAACCTTGTTACATGACCAATGAGATTCTGGCTGAGCGTTACGGGGCCAAAAAGCCAAGCTCGAAGCGCAAAAAGCTCATACTTGGGCTTTCCGGCGTGGCCGCGATGGTCGCAACCACAGCATGGTTTGCCCTTGCCAACCACTCTCCCATCAGCTTCACCGACGTTGGCTTTAGCGTAGTGTCCGATTATCAGGTGATAGTAGATTTTGAGCTTCAGATGCCAATCGGCACCGTGGGGTATTGCAATGTTCAAGCTTTAAGCAACAGCTTCGGCGTTGTGGGTCACAAGCAGTTTGAATTTGGGCCCTTCGAAACCGAAACCCTGAGGTTCAGCGAGGCCATTAACACAACGAATCTAGCTGTGACCGGTCTGGTCGATGAGTGCTGGGTGCGCTAGGCTTTGCGGAATGCTCGCTAGGCGAGCTTTTTCACTACCCGGAGTAAAACAATGAGCGAAAACTTATTATTGACACCTGATGCCTATGAGCGTCTCAAGCAAGAACTTGCCGACCTGATAATTATCGCCCGACCAGATATTGCCAAGCGCATCCAGGAGGCCCGCGAAGAAGGCGACCTGAAAGAAAATGGCGGTTACCACGCCGCCAAGGAAGAGCAGGGCAAGATTGAATCCCGGATCAACCGACTTGGAAATATTCTTGCGCTGGCAACTATCGGCGAGGCCGATGCAACGGATGGCATAGTGAAGCAGGGACTCATGGTCACGTGCAAACTAAACGGCAAAGAAACAGAATTTTATCTCGGTAGCCAAGAGCTATTTGAGGGCACAAAGCACCAAAAGCAAATCGATGAAGGTGACCTGAATGTTTACTCCCCCGATTCACCTATCGGCCGGGTCATAAGCGGTAAAAAGGTGGGTGACACGGTTAGCTACAAAACCCCCAACGGCAAAGAGATTTCCGTTGAAGTCACTAACCTTGCCAATTTCGAGTTCTAGTCTTTATCCATAGACGGTCTAAGCCCAGCTTCTTCTAAGGCCTGCAGTACCTCATCGCGATGTTCCTTGCCCCGAGTCTCAACCGCTAAGCGCAACTCAACCTCGCTGATTTGAAAACCGTTGCCATGGCGAGTGTGGAGCACCTCCACCACATTGGCCTGAGCCGAAGCTACCGCCTGGGCGGTCTTCACCAACTGCCCCGGCCTATCTGGCAGCATCACCGAAATGTTTGTGTAGCGATCAGAGGCAGCCAAACCGTGTCCGATGACCTTCTGAAGTAATAGCGGATCGATATTTCCACCCGAGATAATCACACAGGTGGTGCCCTGAAGTTCCAATTTGGCAGCCATCAGGGCAGCGGCCCCAACTACTCCCCCTGCTTCAACCACCAGCTTGCTTCTTTCCATCACCGCAAGCATCGCCTTGGCCATCTCATCTTCAGACACCGTCACGATTTGGTCGACATAATCCCTAACTATTCCAAAGGTGTAGGCGCCAGGTTTAGCAACGGCAATTCCATCTGCGATGGTCGGCCTGACTTCAATTGCGGTGGGCTCCCCAGCAGCTAGCGAGGGCGGGTAGGAGGCGGCCATCTCAGACTGCACAGCGTAGACCCTAACTTTTCTGCCGAGTGATTCGGCCTTTAGCTTGGCGGCAAGCGCCACTCCGGCCGCCAAACCTCCCCCTCCAAGACACACCACGATGTTGTCAACCTCGGGTAATTGATTAAAAATCTCGAGAGCAACCGTGCCCTGCCCGATAACAATATCGCGATGATCAAAAGGCGGCACGAAGACCGCTCCGGTGGAATTAGTGAACTCCTTTGCGGCAACAAGGGTGTCATCGAAAATAGCGCCGGTGAGCACAACGTTTGCCCCATAACCGATGGTCGCTTGGTACTTCGGCAAAGACGCTCCGATGGGCATAAAAATCGTTGCCTTAATACCCAACAGCCTGGCCGCAAGCGCCACTCCCTGGGCGTGGTTCCCAGCCGATGCTGCCACCACCCCGCGGGCTCTTTCTTCTTCAGAAAGCCTTGAAATCATGTTGTAGGCGCCGCGAATTTTATAGGCACCCGTTCTCTGCAGGTTTTCGCACTTGAAAAAGACCGGCTCTCCGGTGAGATCCGAAAGCCAGTTGCTCTCAAGAATCGGGGTCTTCATTGCGACTTTTGAAACCCGCTCCCAGGCCGCATCAAATTCTTTCAGGGTGGGTAAGTCACTTGTGGGCATTAGAAACCTTCAATCTCAAACTAAAACTCTTGAAAAGTCTAGTGATTTAGAAGCTGGTTCCGATCGCCCCGAGTCTTTCGATTCGCTTAGAAATTGGCGGATGGGTTGAAAAGGCCCGCTGTGCCAATGAGGGCTTCACTGGATCATTGATGTACATGTGCGACATCGAAGGCGACGCCCGGCGCATTGGCTGGCCATATTCGCCAAGTTTTTTCAGAGCTGAGGCCAACCCATCGGGGAAACGGGTCATCTCAATACCAGAAGCATCAGCCAAATATTCTCGCTGTCGCGAAACCGCGGCTGAGACCAGCGGCCCGATTAGCGCGGCTATTATCCAGCCAATGACGCCCAATAAAATCAGGATGAGTCCGAGCTGTCCGGAATTCTTGCCCCTGGAGTGCGAGGAGAAAAACGCCATCCGAATTGCCATATCCGCCAAAATGCCAACCGCCGAGATTAGTCCGAAAACAATCGTTGAGACCCGAATATCGTAGTTTTTGACGTGGGCGAGCTCGTGGGCCATGACGCCCTCCAGCTCAGCGTCATCCATAATCTCCAATAAGCCCGTGGTGCTGGCAACGATGGCGTGCTTGGGGTCCCTTCCGCTGGCGAAGGCATTCGGCGCTGGGTCGTTGATGAGATAAACCTTGGGCATTGGCATGCCCTGCGAGATGGAAAGATTTTCGACAATATTCCAGAGCCGCGGGTTGTCACTTTTTTGGATCTGCTTGGCGCCGCTGAGCCCAATCGCTATCGATGAAGCCGCGTAATACTGAAAGATTGCGTAGCCAAAAATGAAAGCGATTATCCAAATTGCCGAGGAACCGTTTCCAGTTGCTTGCCCAAAGAACCAGGAGATTGCTCCCAAAATAATCACGAAGCCCGCAACTATAAATACGGTGTTGCGTTTATTGGCAGCTATTGCCGAATACAAGAGTTCCCCTAAAAACTAACCTGCGGTGGATTTTGAATTGCCGCTACGTCTTCAACATCGAAGAATTCGCGTGCGATAAAGCCCAGTGATCGGGCGAAGAAATTGGTAGGGAACTGCTCGAGCTTGATGTTCAGCTCGCGCACGCCACCGTTAAAGAATCTCCTAGAAGCCATCACCTTGTCCTCAGTGTCGGTTAGCTCGCGCTGTAGCTCGAGAAAGTTAGCCGAGGCGACTAATTGCGGGTAAGCCTCTGAGACCGCGAATAGGCTCTTGAGAGCTCCCTGAAGCTCGCCTTCGGCTTGCGCAGCCTGTGCCGGGTGCTCGAGGGCTTGTGGGGATACCGTCGCGGCGCGCGCCCTGGTGACGGATTCAAACACCTCTTTTTCATGCGAGGCGTATCCGCGCACGGTTTCGATCAGGTTGGGAATCAAATCCGCGCGGCGCTTGAGCTGTATTGTGATGTCACTCCAGGCTTCGTCGACCCTCACCTTCAGAGTTACTAGCTGGTTATAGGTGGCCCATAGGAAAATCACTGTCACCACAATGATGCCCAGCACTATCCAAAATGCAATATCCATAAATCTCCCTCTTCTAACCTATTTAGATTAGTTGCACCAACTGGAAGTTGGCTGGAGAACTAGCCAAGTAAATTTCTAAGCCAACTCTTGAAATCAATGGCCATTTTCTTGGAAACCCTGGCCTCCGGGTTCACAAGCTCTCCGGCATGTGGGAACCCTGGATATTTATTGAAGCTCACCGGTACCCCCTGTTCGCTTAATCGCTCAAAAAAATTGAAGTTCTCTTGAAAAAATAAATCTATATCTCCGACTCCAATCCAAGTGGCTGGCAAGCCAGCGAGGTCTTGAACTCTTCCAGGGACTGCGAAGCCAAAATCTCCCTTTGATCCAGGCTCGGCAGCAAGATACGACTTCCAGGCAAAGTAATTGGAAGAATTATTCCAAACAAAATTCTTGTCATCAAGTGCTCGGTTCATGGCGGTTCGATCATCCAGCATCGGATACTTTAGTAGCTGCCCAAGTGGCAGCAGGTCTTTTTGACTAAGCAATTTGAGGTTCAAGCTAACCGCCAGACCAGCCCCGGCCGAGTCGCCTCCGAGCACAATTTTATTCAGGTCAAAACCGAACCTTCCGGCGTTAGCACAGACCCACTTATAGCCGACCTCACAATCAATCAAGCCGGCTGGATATGGATGTTCGGGGGCGAGCCTATATTCCAAAGAAAAGACCGCGATTCCAAACTCCTGAGCCAACTCGATAAAAAGAGCATCCGCATCCTTGGACCTGCCGGCAATCATGCCACCGCCGTGAATCCAAATGATTGCCCCATCAGATTTGAGCGTGCTAGGCAGGATTGCTCGGACGTGCTTGTTGCCAATTTTATGATTCTTTATCTCAATCCCCTTTGGCACACGAACTCTTTTTGCCGTGACCAAGGAGAGAAATCTAAATCCCCTGGTAGCCGATTTGCTGCTAAAGCTAAAGTTTGGAAAACGCTTTAGTTTTAGAAGAATCTCAGGGTCCACTGTCTCAAAGTTCATCGCATGAGAATACAAGGAATTTGGTGCCCCGAGTGGGACTCGAACCCACACTGTGACGATTTTAAGTCGTCTGCCTCTGCCATTGGGCTATCGGGGCAAAACTAAAAGCCCGGGAAATCCCGGGCCCCGTTTTGATAAAGCTACTTCTTAGCTGGACGGGTTGCCCATGTGGAAAAGAATAATCGAGGTGAGCGAACCGCTTCGATCGAAGTTAGGTCGCGGCCAAAAATCCAGTTCCAGAACCACCCAGAAACAACCCTGATCTTGCGCTCCCAGGTCGGCATCGCGAGGCCGTGGTAACCGCGGTGCATGACCCAAGCGGTGAAGCCCGTGACACCGATTTTCCCGGACTGAAAGGCCCCAACATAAAGCCCCAATCCCGCCACAGCACCCAAGTTTTTGTGGATGTAAGGCTTCGGGGCCTCGCCACGAATATCAGCAACTAAATTCTTAGCCAAAAGCTTGGCCTGACGAACCGCATGCTGAGCGTTTGGAACACAGAATCCGCCGACTCCACCGCCAGACAAATCTGGAACTGCCGAAACATCGCCGGCGGTCCACGCGTTTTGAATGACCTTGTCCCCATCCACAATCTGCAAGGAGGCATTGGCCATGATGCGCATTCGGTTATCCAATGGGAAATCGCAGTTCTTAGCAACCGGTGCAGCTGCAACTCCGGCGGTCCAGATAATGAGATCTGATTCCATAGATTCGCCAGTTGAGAGTTTGACGATGCCCTTATCGGCCGATTCCAACTGAGTGTTTAGGTGGATGTGGGCCCCGCGGGATTCGATGTTTTTGATAACCCAGAGAGCGGTCTTTTCTGAGACCTCGGGCATGATTCTGCCCATTGCCTCAATCAAGTGAAAATTAACTTCTTCAAACTTAATTTCTGGAAAACTGCGCAGCAAGTGAACCGCTGCGCTATGAAGCTCGGCGAAAGTCTCGATTCCGGCAAAGCCACCGCCAACCACCACGGTGGTCAAGAGTCTTTCACGCACTGGCCCCATGGGAAGCGCTGCTGCTCGCTCGAAGTTGCCGACGAGTCGATTCCTGACTTCCACCGCTTCTTCAATGGTCTTCATGCCAATCGCCTCTTCGGCGATGCCCTTGATTGGGAAGGTTCGAGTGACGGCCCCGGCCGTCATGATGACTTGGTCGTATTTCAAGACAATCGACTTGCCGCCATCTATCTCGATGGTTGCCTTGCGAAGCTTGTGATTCACCTTCAGCATTTTGCCGGACAACAAGTTTGTCTTTTTTAGGTGGCTGCGGTGATTCACCACAACGTGTCTTGGCTCAATCGAGCCAGCCGCAACCTCTGGTAAAAAGGGTTGATAAGTCATATACGGAAGCGGGTCGACCAGCGTTACCTCTGCTTCGCCCTTTCTCAGAATCTTCTCTAGCTTCCAAGCTGCGTAGAAGCCGGCATAACCACCACCAATGATGAGGATGCGCTGTGGCTCTTTTTTATTGAAGATGGTCTCTTTTATTGCCTCAGGAATCCTGGACTGAGAGGTCGCTACTGTCATGTTGGCGAATTACCTTTGTCTTATCGATTAGCCGCGTGGGGCCTTCTTACGCCAATTGCGCAATAAAAGCCACAGCAACGGCGCCAGGGGAGCTAACAACCAATACAGTAGCGGATTTGAGGCGGATATAAAGCCCCAAAGGTCATCCCGCTCAGAACCAGGCTCATCGGTTGGGGGTAATTCAGCAACCTGATCCAACAGTTTTTCCGGGGCTTTTGGTTCTTGCAACAGCTGATTGGCACCGGGCTCCGGCTCCATGAGCTCGGGGCGATAAAGCTCAACCCACTTATCCAAGGAGCCCAAGGGGTTAGAGTCGGAAACTAGTTCCGATTGAACCGCTCCTAAAGGATTAATCAGACCGAAACCGTAAATTGCATCGAAGCCCGGTTCACCAAGATCCTCCGCACTGCCAATAAGCCGCTGGATAATGTCGTTCGCAGTGGCTTTTGGGTCCGCCTGCCTCATGAGAGCAACCAAACCGCTGACAATCGGGGCTGCGGCACTCGAACCCGAAAATAAGCGCACCTGATCTTTCGGGAAGGCTCCCGCCAAATCCTCCCCGGGGGCAGTAATTGTCACCGATATTCCCTGGGTTGCGGCCGATGTTGAGCCCAGCTTTTCCCGAGAAACCCCGGCAACAGAAATAACTCCGGGGATAGTTGCCGGAGCGGTAGGCCGAGAGTTATCCTCGCTCCGATTGCCGCTGGCGGCAATAATCACCACATCATTCTGAAACGCGTAACTGAATGCCCTATCCCAACTTATGGGCCAATTCATGGAGTTTCTACTCAGCGAAAGATTGATAACCTGAGCGCCCTGGTCCACCGCCCAAATGATGCCATTCGCAATCTGTTGGTCGGTGTTGGCGCCCGGGACACCGAGGCCAATAGAGATCGATAGCAGCTCGGCCCGCGGTGCAATTCCCAACACTCCCAGCCTGCCCTGGCCGGCTATCAAAGACGCCACCATGCTTCCGTGAAAAGCACTGCTTCCGACCGGGGTCGTGCCATCTGGCGTTCCGACTCCAGAAAAATCAACCCCGCCCACCACTGTGCCGATTAGATCTGGGTGCGAATCATCGATGCCAGTATCAATCACCGCCACCTTGATTCCACTGCCATCAAGCTCAGTTATCGAATCAAATCCATAGTCGTCAAGCCACCAGTTTGTTGGCGACAAAAAAATTGGAATCAGTAAGAGCGTGGCTAAACGCAAGAGCAGACCGTGGGAGACCAACTGAGTCTTTCCAGCGCCCTATCACCCATGGGGTTCACGCCTGGGCCCTTGGCTAGCGAGTGGCCAATTAAGGCGTGTAGGCACTTCACTCGGACCGGCATACCGCCGGCCGAAAAATCCACAATCTCCTCCACCAGTTCGATTTCCTCGCGCTCGCGCAAGTACTCCTGATGTGCCAATAGATACTGCGCCGCTATTTCTTGATCCAACAAAAGATCCTGCAGCTCCACCATAAAACCCGAGGTCTCTAAGGTCGATGCCGCCGCGGTGGCAGCCTGCTGAGTCAAATAATAAAGAGTGGGAAATGGAGTTCCATTCTCGAGCCGCGGTTTTGTCTTGACCACCAGTGGCCTGCCGCAAACACACCGCGCTGCTATCTCGAGTATGTCTCGGGCTGGCCTTCCCAGTTGCCTTGACACTTCTGCTATGTCTGCCTGACTGACTTCAGCCACTATTTTCCAGACTCTTTATCAGAATCGGTTTTAGATTCGGCTTCCGCCGGCTGATCCAGTGCAGCTACCAAGACCGATTCAATCAAGGAATCCACCCAATTCTCAGAGGCTGCGGCGACCTCAAGGCTAATAACATCGGCGTTGCGCTTTTGGGCAAGCTTCGCGCCTAAAGTGCCTGAGGTGTCAGAGAAGTCCATGCCCTCGGCATCCATAACCAAATAGCTAACCTCACCTGGCAACACGTAATAAAGCCGATCTCGAGCTTGGGAACGAATGTAAACCGGATCTTGCCAGCGATCTCTTTCGGCTTGCATCTCGCTGACGTCATCTTTGGCCAACTGGATACTGACCTCCATGTCGGCAATCTGACGCCTTTGATTCAAAAACAACTGAACGTCCTGTGAGATCAAAATGGTACCCAGCACGACCACCGCTATCAAGCTGAAGCTGATTGAATTTAGGCGCAGCATCCTGACCAGGATCTTGCCCTGGGAAAGTGGAACCGGAACCTTGGGTTCGCGATTTAGATTTTCACGCGCCATAACCACACAATCTTAAATGAGTTTGCTTGGGTGAGGCAACTGCCTCACCCAAGCAAACAGACTCTGAATTAGCCTTGAAAGCGCGGGAACGCGCTGCGACCGGCGTAGACCGCGGCGTCCGATAACTCTTCCTCAATTCGCAAAAGCTGGTTGTACTTAGCAACTCGCTCGGATCGGGCCGGAGCCCCCGTCTTGATCTGTCCAGCGTTGGTAGCCACCGCAAGATCTGCGATGAAGGTGTCCTCAGTTTCACCGGAGCGGTGCGAGATAATGGCCTTCATGCCTTGGGACTGAGCTAAGGAAACCGCATCCATGGTCTCGGTGAGTGTGCCAATCTGATTCACTTTGACCAAAATGGCGTTGCCGGCCTTGAGATCAATTCCTTTTTGTAATCTCGCCGGGTTAGTGACATAGAGGTCATCACCGACTATCTGAACTTTTTGCCCCAACTCGTGGGTCATCTTGGTCCAGCCGGCCCAGTCATCCTCTGCCAGAGGGTCCTCAATTGAGACCAAGGGGTAGTTCGCCAAAAGCTCGGTGTAATAAGAGACCATTTGATCGGCCGAGCGGTTCTGCCCCTCAAATAAGTAGGTCTTAGTCTCCTCATCGTAAAACTCAGTCGATGCCACATCCAAGGCCAGTGCAATTTCACTGCCTAGCTTGTAGCCGGCCTTTACGATTGCCTCGGATATCAGATCTAGTGCCGCCCGGTTAGTCGGAAGATCAGGTGCAAAGCCACCCTCATCGCCTAAGCCAGTAGCTAGACCCTGCTCGGTGAGCAACTTTTTGAGAGTGTGGTAGACCTCGGTGCCCCAGCGAAGTGCTTCAGAAAAGCTCTCGGCACCGTGCGGCACAATCATGAATTCTTGAATATCGACGCCGTTATCAGCGTGCGCCCCGCCATTGATGATATTCATCAGTGGCACGGGTAACACGTGAGCGTTAGAGCCACCCAGATAGCGATAAAGCGGAAGTGCGCAAGACTCAGCAGCAGCACGGGCGTTGGCAAGTGAAACACCGAGAATCGCGTTTGCTCCCAGCTTGGATTTATTTTCAGTTCCATCAACTGCAATCAAAGCGGCGTCAACCAAACGCTGGTCTGTTGAATCAAAATCAACCAGCGCCTCATCCAGAGTTTCAATTACGGCCTGAACCGCATTTTGAACGCCTTTGCCCAGGTAGCGACCCTGGTCGCCATCGCGCGATTCGTGGGCCTCAAAGGCTCCCGTTGACGCCCCGGATGGAACGGCTGCGCGACCAAAGCTGTCGTCTGATAACAAAACCTCAACCTCGATGGTTGGGTTGCCACGAGAGTCAAGAATCTCGCGGGCGCCGATTGCAGTAATGATTGACAAGGGTTCTCCTTATTTTGATTTTGCGTAATTGTGATCGCAGTTATAAAAAAGTTGGCAGGTGGCCAGAAAACTTCGCTGTATTCGCTTGAAAGCTTAGCGAGTTAGCCGAGTGCTTTAAGGTTTAGCTCGCTGAAGCTAGCCTCCAGTGTCAGCTCTGCAAAAAACTCAAAGCCCTGGCTTTGCATGTCATCAAGCTGAGTCTTGAGGTTTTTTTGCCTCAGCTCTATTCGCACCCGATAGCCCGAAGCTACCCCTTGAGCTTGCAATTTGAGAGCGGCTAGCGCGAATTGTGGACTGGGAATCAGGAGCACCACAGCATTGGTTTTCGACTCTAAGGGCGCGACTAGCTCCATAATCCGCTCAATACCCAAAGATATGCCCACCGCGGGGACATCAACACCAAGATATTTACCCACCATCGAGTCGTAACGCCCACCGCCACCAATTGAGGAGCCAGACTCGGGGTGCTCTATTTCAAATATGCTGCCGGTGTAGTAGCCCATACCTCGAACCAAGCTGGGATCAAACCGCAGTCTCGCGTGACCGGCCAGTCCCTCAAATAGTGGCGCTAGCAGCTCGGGAATTGCGGCTTGATCGATGTCCGAAAGCCAAAGGGTCGCTCTTTGAGAAACCTCGGCGCCAAACTTATCGCCGAGCTCATTCGCCACTCCGGCAATCCCAATTTTGTCAAGCTTGTCGATGCTAATCATTGCACTAAGGGCGTCCTGTGCTGAGATTCCTAAGCTCAAGATGTTATTGGTCAATAACTCTCTGTGATTCACGCGAATTGTGGCTTCTTTGAGCCCAAGCGCTGCCAGTGCGCTAAGTGCCGCGCTCAGAAGTTCGAGTTCGGCGAGGTGGCTAGGATCGCCAACGATGTCGATATCACACTGCATGAACTGGCGGTAACGACCTTTTTGCGGTCGTTCCGCTCGCCAGACCGGACCGATTTGAATCGCTTTGAAAACCTTTGGCAATTTCGAGTGATGGCTGGCGTAAAACCTTGTGAGCGGAACTGTCAGGTCGAACCTCAAGCCAAGATCTGCGAGTTCTTGATTTTGAGCTAGTGCTGATTCGAACTCTTGACCGCGTTTCTGGACCTTGAAAACAAGTTTTTCGTTGTCTCCTCCTTGGCCCGAGCTCAGCCTCTCAAGCTCCTCAAGCGCCGGAGTCTCGATTTCCTGAAAGCCAAGCGAAACATAAAGAGAGCGAATCTTTGCCAACATTGCCTCGCGCATGGATTTTTCCTGTGGCAAAAAATCGCGCATGCCTCTTGGGGGATTGATTTGATTTGCCACTTTATAAGCTTGGCATAGCGGCGACGAATAACCCACTTAGCAAAGCTCAAACTTTATTAAAAACCAACAAGATTGGTATTCTTTTTGACATGCCAGACACCAATGACAAAGCCCGCCGAGGTAGACCGGTAACAACTGACCCGATTCAGGTGGGTCTCACAGCGTTGCGACTATTCCAGGAGCGCGGCATCGATAACGTGACAATGGATGAGGTGGCCCTCGAGGCGGGCATTTCGCGCTCCAACCTATTCCGAGTCTTCCCCTCAAAATCAGCCGTTATTTGGGGCACAATGCACAAATTTACTCAAGACTTAGCCCAGAAGCTCAAAGAAGATACCGAGACCTCGATCATTACCCACCTGCACAACTCTTGGACCAGAACCCTCGAAGATGTAGGTGATGAGCGCATGGAAACAATGAGACTCAGGTTGCGCTTGATCGCCTCCTCCCCCGAAGTCTCCGGCTGGGGTCATGCTCAGCTTGAGGAAGCTCGATCGGTAATAGAAAATGAGATTTTGCGACTCGATGACTCAAACCCGATGCGGGCCAAGGTAGTCTCCAGCGCGATGATTTCGGCCTCTATGGCGATTCTTACCTGGTGGGCACAAAACAACGATCCAAGAAGCCCGGCTCAGGTTTTGGATGAGGGCTTTAGTGACTTTGAGGCAGTCTTTAACTAAAGCTTTATTACAGTTGCCACTTTGGCTAGCTCCTGAAAGAAACTTTTATCAGAATCGGCGTAGGCGTGCCGGTAAGCCCAGCCGATCAGATCGGGTGCCCACAGCATCGGCTCTTTTTTAGATGCAAGACCAAACACCTTAAGTTTCGCTGCGCTGGATTGACCCTCAGCAATTTCCTTGATTATTCTTCGATCCTGATTTTGCATGAAACCGGGAATTCGACTTTCATACACCACGGTGCCGGTGAGATAAAGATGATTTTCGGCTAGCTCATTCAAAAGAGTCCGAATCGATTCAACCCTGCCGGCCTCCGCGCTTTTATCCGATTCAGCGAGCTGCTCGATGACAACGATTACTGGAGAGACGTTTCTCGCCAAATATGCGTTTAGCTCTCTAATCTTTTGGCGTCCGCGATCGGATCTGCCCGCATCGGTGGTGTGCCAATAATTTGCACCAACTAATTTGAAAAGTTCTTGGCGCACTTTTAGCACGCGCTTTTTATCAATAACCGCGGCGGTCAGAATATAAAAAGAATCCTCCGATTGAGCCGGCGATAAAAAACTCTCGTCAATAAAAGCCATGGGACCCCTCGCCAAAGAAAATTTATCGAGCAGTCTCAGCGTCGAGAATCGAAAGTTAGTCGGCAAGGCCAATGACTCCGGCGTCGTTGTCCGGGTTGAGCTCAAATGCGCGAATTTCGACCTGTAACTCCTTAGTGGCTTCCCGAAGGGCTCGCTCTGGATCCAAGCCTGCACTTCTGGCGCTGGCGACAATGGCCAGCAGCAATTTACCTAGGTCATCCTCAGATTCCATCGGGATTGCCGGGTGCTCAGATTTTTCTAGAATTCCGATCTTCTCAGCCTTGTTCATGACCTTATTGGCTAATGCCAGGGCGGGCATTGCCTGCGGAATGCCGTCCAATATCGAGGTGCGATCCGGCTTTTCTTTTTTCTTATGCCCCTCCCAGTGCTGCATGACATCATCACCGGTCTCCGCTTTGAACCTAGCGATCTCTTGATCTGACCCGAAGACATGGGGATGGCGCGAACGCATCTTTTTTTCCATATATTCAGCGACATCCTCCAAATCAAAAGGTTCGCCCAGAGTTCCTTCGGAAGCTAGATCGCTATGGAAAATCACTTGGTATAAAACATCACCGAGCTCCTCGAGCACCTCCGCACGCGAACCCGACTCAATCGCGTCGATCAGCTCGTAGGTTTCTTCTAAGAGGTATTGCACCAAAGAGCGGTGGTCTTGTTCGGCATCCCAGGGGCAACCCCCCGGGGCTCGCAACTGGTGAGCAGTCTGAATTAAAGATTTAAGCTTTTCCATTTTTATCCCCAAACACGATTTGAAACACTTGCCATATCCAGTCAATCACTTCGATATCTCGAAGCGGTTCACCTTCGGGTGATGTCGGTGAAGTTATGCTCAGCAACTTTGCGCTTTGCAAGTACTTTGCACCCTTGAGTCGATGGGTCAAGGCCACTAATTCGCTATCGCTCAATTCCACCGGAGCAAACTTTGCCTGCAAGCCCAAGAGGTTCACATCTTTCAGACCAAGTCTTGATGCTTGCTGTCGAAGATGAGTTACTGCCAAAAGATTCTTCACCGGCTCAGGAGCCTTGCCGTAGCGATCTTCCAATTCGGCAAGAATCAAATCGAGGCGGTTTTTATCCGACCCTGCCCCTGACTCACTTGAGAGTTTGTGATACGCCTCGAGCCTTAGTCGCTCGCTATCCACGTAGGTGGCTGGAATATGGGCATCAATCGGCAGCTCTAGCTTTAGTTCGGCTGGTGATGCGATTACCTCGCCCTTGAATTCGCTTACCGCTTCGCCAATCATGCGCAAGTAAAGGTCAAAACCGACTCCTGCAATGTGCCCGGACTGCTCGCCACCCAAAAGGTTTCCAGCGCCTCGAATCTCTAGATCCTTCATCGCAACCTGCATGCCGCTTCCGAGCTCCGTGTTAGTGGCGATGGTGGAGAGCCGATCGAATGCGGTTTCCCCAAGCGGTTTTGTTGGGTCATAAAAAAAGTAAGCGTAGCCGCGTTCCTTCGAGCGGCCCACTCGACCGCGAATTTGGTGCAGCTGGCTGAGCCCATAGTTCTCGGCACGATCGACAATCAAAGTGTTGGCGTTTGGAATATCAATTCCAGTCTCAATGATCGTGGTCGAAACCAAAACATCGAATTTGCGCTCCCAGAAGTCATCTACCACCTGCTCCAGCAGATGCTCTGGCATCTGACCGTGGGCCACCGCGATTCTGGCCTCGGGAATCAGCTCTCGTAACTCAGCCGCCACCCTATCGATGCTTGCAACTCGATTGTGAACAAAAAACACCTGACCCTCTCGAATCAACTCTCGCCTAATTGCTGCTGCTACCTGCTTCTGGCTGTAGCCCCCGATATAAGTCAGGATTGGGTGTCGTTCCTCAGGAGCAGTGGCGAGGGTGGACATCTCTCGGATGCCGGTGACCGCCATCTCCAGGGTGCGCGGAATCGGAGTTGCGCTCATGGCCAGAACATCTACGTTGTGCTTTAGGTCCTTGAGTTTTTCTTTGTGTTCCACTCCAAAGCGTTGCTCTTCATCGATAATCACGAGGCCTAGGTCCTTGAATTTCACCTGCCCAGATAGCAATCGGTGGGTTCCGATAACCATGTCGACCCCGCCATTTTCCAATCCGCGTAGGGTCTCTTTAGTTTCGGCGGCGCTTTGGAATCTTGAAAGCGGCTTTATCGTGACGGGGAATCCGGCGTAGCGCGCAGAAAAAGTATCGAAGTGCTGCTTGACCAAAAGGGTCGTGGGAACCAGCATCACGACCTGCTTGCCATCTTGAATAGCCTTGAAAGCCGCTCTTACCGCCACCTCGGTCTTACCGTATCCAACATCGCCGGCCAATAGCCGGTCCATTGGAATCTCCTTTTCCATATCCCGCTTGACCTCGTCTATGGTGGTGAGCTGATCCGGAGTCTCTTGAAAAAAGAACGCTTCTTCTAGCTCTTTTTGCCAGGGGGTATCGGGGCTAAATGCGAATCCCCTACTCTTCATGCGCGCCGAGTAAAGCTTCACTAGGTCAATTGCAATCTTGCGGACCGCTTTGCGGGCATTGCCCTTCACCCGGGCCCAGTCGGTGCCGCCCATTTTATTAAGCACGGGGGCCTCACCACCGACATACCGAGTGAGCATGTCCAGCTGGTCGGTGGGCACGAAAAGAGTGTCGGTGGGGTATCCACGTTTTGGAGGAGCGTATTCAATCACCAAATATTCCCTCAGGTGCTGGCGCTGTGAACCACCAGATGAGCGCTGCACCAACTTGGTAAATCTTCCAATGCCATGAATCTCGTGCACCACATAATCGCCCTGTTTTAGAGCAAGCGGATCGACTTGTGGGCCACGTCTTCTGGCCAGTTTTCGCTCGGTTGGCGAAGCGTAAGTTGGAGCGACTCCGAAAAACTCGCTGTCGGTCATCACCAGCTGCTTGCTTTGACTAGCCACAAACCCGGCAACCAGGTTGCCGACTGTGACTGTGACGTGCTGATCCGTAAGCTCGCCCACGACCTCGGTCAATACCGCCGGAACCTTGGCTTCGGTCAGAATTTCAACAATCCGCTCCGCTGTCCCATGACCATTTGCAACCAGCAGCGTCTGATAACCCTGATCCTTTAAATCCAAAAGCCAATCGACCCCCGGGTTCTCTTGGCTGAAGCGCGGCACGTCTCTAAGCCCCAAATCAACCGCTCCCTCATTTTGTAAGGACCCGATTTGGATTAGGGCGTGGCTCCTGGATAAATCTTTCAGAACGATATCAAGGTCGTAAAACCCCCCGGCACTCAAATCAATCGGAGCCTCTGACCCGGATATTGCGGCGTCCCATGCCGCATGAAGAAACTCCTCATTGGTATCACTCAGGGATTTTGCCCTCGCAGAAACCTTTTCGAGCTCCAAAACCACAATCTTGGTTTCTTTGGGAAAATACTCTGAAATCGAGCCCATCTTTGAAGATAAGACGGGAGCAAGGGACTCCATCCCCTCAGCGGGAATGCCGTTCGCAATCTTTTCCAATAGCGTTGATATCGCAGGAAACTCGTGCACCATCTGTCGGGCAATTGAGGCCACTTCGGGGGTTATCAGAAGCTCCCTTGCTGCATAAAGCTCAATCGAATCAATTTGAGATGCGATGGAGCGCTGGTCAGAAACCGAGAACTCCCGGATGTCCTCGAGCTCATCACCAAAAAACTCGAGTCTCAGGGCGTGCTGATTAGTAGTTGGAAAACAATCCAGAATTCCGCCTCGGATGGCAAATTGGCCGCGGCGCTCCACCATGTCAACTCGCTCATAGGCGAGCTCAATCAGCTTTAGAGCAAGTTCGGGTAATAAATAATCTTTGCCGCGTTCTAAGACAAAGGGTGGGTGATCTTCAAGGCCACCAACTACCGGTTGCAAAGCGGCCCGAACCGACATCAAAATCATTACCGGATGTTTCGGGGTGGTGTCTCTGAGTTCAATCATTCGATGAAGCGCCCGAAGTCTTAGGCCCACAACTTCGGCCGAGGGGCTTAGCCTCTCGTGCGGAAGGGTCTCCCAGGCTGGAAACTCGATTAGCTCAACCGAGTCAACCAGCTCCTTTACCACCAGAGCCAAAGACTCCGCCTGCCTTGAGGTGGCAGTTATCACCACTAGGGGCTCTGTGACTTTTGATAAGAGTTGAGCAACCGCGAAACTGGAGGCTTTTTCTGGCGCAAAGAGTTTCGTTAACCCTCGCTTTTTGATTTTTAGGTTCAAAAGCGGGTGCGACTGGCCCAATGCCTTTAGAACGGGGCGGAGGGTCACCTATGGAGTTTAGGCGCTTATTAACTCGATTACCCTGTCGGCGGCAATCTCGCACAAAACATCCAATTCTTTGCGCTCCACAGAGTTGAAGTTTTCCAGCACAAAGCTCGCAACCTCTTGAGATCCCGGGGGCCTACCGACCCCGAATCGGATTCTATGAAACTCGTTTCCCAATTTGGCGATTATGTCTCTCAGGCCATTATGGCCAGCGTGCCCGCCCGAAAACTTCAAACGAATGTCACCAAATGGAATATCAATTTCATCATGAACCACGATAATTCGATCCATCGGGATTGAGTAGAACTTAGCTAGCAGGCTTATTGGGCTGCCAGAGAGATTCATAAAGCTGGTCGGTTTGGCAAGAATCACCTTCGGCTTGCCAGGGGCAATTCTTGCCTCGGCGCAAAGCGCTTGCTGTCTAGATGATTTGAAATTTGTACCGAGTCGCTTTGCCAATACATCGAGCACAATTTGGCCAATATTATGCCGGTTGGATTGATAGTTGGGCCCGGGATTACCGAGCCCAACTACTAACCAAGAATCGTTATTCAGCTGCTGGGGTGGCTGCGTCAGTAACCTCTGCAACAACTTCTGTATCACTAGCGGCACCGCCCTTAGTCTCTACGACCGAAGCCAATAGTTCGCTGGCGGCAAGCTCGAGAACCGCACCCTTTGGAACAACCAGCTCGCCAACCAAGTAGTGGTGGCCGGCCGGGTTGTCCTTGGAGATGTGCAGTTCAACAAACGCGGGGATATGAGTGGCCTCGGCCTCGAGCTTGACGCTCTTGTGCTCAAGGTCAACGATTGTGCCGCTCATAGCTTCGCCGATTACGTGCACTGGAACTTCAACATTAACCTTTTCGCCCTTGGTGACCATAACTAGATCCACGTGTTCAATGATCTGGGTCACCGGGTCCTTGGACGCACTCTTCACCAAGACCAGTTCAGTCTTACCTTCTATGCTCAATTCCAGAAGGGCGTTCTTCTTTCGAAGCGCTAGGGCGACCTGGTGGGCGGGAAGTGATATGTGGCGAGTGGCGTTACCGTGTCCGTAAATTACGGCTGGGGTGTGACCAGCGGCGCGGAGTTTACGAGCCGCGCCCTTGCCGAATTTCTCACGAACTTCGGCGGTGATTTGAATTTCAGACATCTTTTCCTCTAGGTCTTGGCGCAGCGAGGAAAAAGCACCCCGTCGATTACGAATACTAAAAGCATCCCTCGCCGCTGTTCGAGCCAAAGCTTAGCCGATTCAAGTTTGATTTAGAAGCGCTGGTTAATCCTAAACATCCACCGGATATCTAGAACCGTCCGAGAAGTTGCCGTAAAGCTGCCCCGGGCCCTCAGTAACCGACTCAACCAAGAGGTCGCCGCCAACAAAGCAGCCACGCCAGCTTGCTCCTAGACCACCGAAGACCTCCGCCTTGTCTCCTCTAGACCTTGGCTTATTCACTCCAAACTTAAAAGCTTGAGACTCGTCTTTTACTCGATCCGCAAACCCCAAATCATCACTTGCCACTGAACTCACCAAATTTCCATTTGATACGTTCATTGCGGCGATGAATTCGGCCTCTGTGTCTGCCAAAACAACCGAGTCCAGCGGTCCAAAAGGTTCTGAATGGTGAATTGACCATGATTTTGGTGGCTCCAACACGGTCTTAGGAGCAACGTAAGCGGAGATATCTTGGCCTTCTAGAAAGCTTCCCGAACTTAGGCTGCCAGCGTATAAAGGAACCCCACCGCGAGAGACAGCTTCACTAAAAGCTTCGCCCAACTCACTCGCTTTTTTGGCACTGATCACCGGCCCAAAGTGCAGCTCTGGGTAATCGTCTTCGGGGTTCTCCACCGCCAAAGGGTGGCCGAACTTGAGGCCCTTGACAACCCCCAAATACATTTCTAAAAATTCGGGAAATAGCTCGCGCTGAACCACGTATCGCGGGTATGCGGTGCAGCGCTGCTTGGCATACTCAAAACCCTTACTCAGGTGAGCCGAGAGCTCATCCCAATTCGAATAATCCCAAATCCCCCAGGAATTCAGCCCCTCTTGCTCGAGGATGTGACGCTTGGCTAGCGACCGCAGCGAACTTGCGGCGGATCGACCGTTATTTCTTCCTCCCACAAAAGCCATTGCTCCAAGCTCCGGGGAACTCACCAGAGCCGGCGCTAGTTCGGCGCCCGAGCCGGACACCAGGGTCACCGGGAGGCCGGCTCTGGCCATCAGTGCGTGCGAGAGTGTCAGGGCGTGAAAACCACCCTGAGTCGGAGTCTTTGCGATAACCGCATTACCGGCCAAGAGCTGGACCAGTTCGGCATGCACCAGAACGCTGAGAGGGTAGTTCCAGCTTGCGATATTTGAAACAGGGCCCGTTAGCGGGGTTCGGCCGGCCATCTGGCGGTCAATTTCTTCTAGGTACCATTGCACGCCTTCGATGCAGCGATCCACGTCTGCGCAAGCCAGTTTCCAAGGCTTGCCAATCTCCCAAATCAATAACTGGGCCAACAAATTGCGGTGCTCTCTGAGAAGTTCAACCGCTTTGGCCACTCGAGATTTTCTTTCATCCAGCGCGACTTTGGCCCAGTCTTTATCCATCTGAGCGGCTTTTTTCACGGCGGTGACCGTTTGGTCAAGACTGAGCATCGAAGGTCCGACAATCTCCGATTGATCCACTGGAGTGACATGGGAAACAACGGATCCCAATACCTGCCATTCACCGCCGATAAGGTTCCTAATCGAGCTTTCATCGAACGCCTCCGGGGCAACAGCCCGCGCCTTTGCGTAAATGGTAGAAAAATCTGTACCGAGTTTTAAGGTTCTTTCCATAGACGTGATAACTAAAGTGACCCGGATTTCTTCCCGATAAGTGAGTTCAATTGGAGAATCAGCGGGATGCTTTTTTTAATTTCGCCGTATGGAGCCGAGTTTCCTGAGCAAGAGAGCCAGCAGCATAAGTGTCGCGCCCACTACAAGCGCTTGAAAGGGCACGGCCACGCCAATCCCCAAACATAGCAACAGCCCAATCAAATTCCAGACCTTGGGCCTATCGGTTTCAGACCTAGGTTGCCTAAATGCAGCAAAATTTGCAATCGAATAATAGGTCAACACACAAAAAGAAGAGACCCCAATGCTAAAAACCACTCCCGAGCTGAGAACCAACACCGCAGCGAACAGGGCCACCATAAGTTCCGCCACCCATGGAGCCCCATTCTTCAAACGAGTCTGCAAGATCTTTGGAAGCTCGGCATCCTCGGCCATGATTGCGGCGGTGCGACTAATTCCAGCCAGCAGGGCCAATAAAGAACCCAGACAGGCCACAGCGGCAAACACGAATACCCAATCTGACCAGGGTTCGGGCAGGGAGATGGCCGCCAAATCGCGAAGCGGCGTTAGGCTCCCCACGCCATCGCCCCCGAGTTTATTCAACGCCAAAAAACCAAGTGACAAATAAATCAAAAGCACGATGCCCAGTGAGATATTGATGGCAAGAGGCACATTCTTAGAACTCTTACTAACCTCTGAGCCCAGTGTTGCGACCCGAGCGTAGCCGGCAAAAGCAAAAAATATCAAAGCGCTGGCTGTCAGCGCTCCTCCAAGGGTGCCCGGAGCCACCGGAGCCCTGGAGTCTGGTGCAAAAAAGGAAGAGATAATCAAGAGGCCCAAAAACACCAGGGTGATACTTGCAAGCACCGTGCTGCCAAATGCTGTTCGATTCACTCCGAGGCTGTTGACAATTGCCATCAGGGCAAGGGCTAAAACCGAAGTGAGAATCGGATAATCGGGGGTCAGATAATTTGCAAAAATCAGCGAAATAGCAGCGGCCGAGCCAATTTTTCCAATCATAAAAGCTGCCCCAGCTAGAAAACCCCAGGCCGGTCCAATGTAATGCCGCGCATAAGAATATGCCCCGCCCGAGCGCGTCACCTTGGCAGCGAGTTGGGAGATGCTTTTTGCATTGAGGTAAGCCACACCGGCTGCTATCACAATCGCCAGCGGCAACAAGGTTCCTGCAGCATCAAGAGCTGGGCCAAAAACTACAAAAACACCGGCACCGAGCATCGCAGCCAGCCCGATAAAGACGGCATCCTTCAGGCTGAGGAGTTTTTTCACTCAGTCAGGTTATGCGTGCCCGGGAAACAACGAGTTAACAGAATCATCGTAAAACACCGCGGCGATGGCCTTGGCGATCAGCGGTGCAATGGATAAAACAGTCAGAGTTGCAAATTCTTTATCCGGGGTAATCGGCAAGGTGTTAGTAACTACCACCGAGTCAATTACCGGATCACTTAGTCTTTCGATGGCTGGAGGAGATAAGACACCGTGCGTGGCTGCCACAATCACCCTTGCAGCACCATTGGCCTTGAGGGCCTTAGCTGCCGCCAGAATTGTTCCACCAGTGTCGATCATGTCATCCACCAATAAGCAATCTCGACCAGAGACATCTCCCACAATCTCGTTGACTTCAACCTGGTTTGGGCGATCTGGATCACGGCGCTTGTGAACAATGGCGAGCGAAGTGCCGAGACGATCGGCCCAAATATCTGCCACTCGAACTCGACCCGAATCTGGAGAAACCACCATTAGGTTTTCGGTTCCAAAGGTTGCGGCAATGTGGTCTGCCAATAACGGCAATGCCCACAGGTGGTCCACCGGACCGTCGAAGAAACCCTGAATCTGTGGCGAGTGTAGGTCTACCGACATCAGCCTGGTGGCGCCAGCGGCACGGTATAAATCCGCTACGAGCCGCGCAGATATTGGCTCGCGACCCTTGTGCTTTTTGTCTTGACGCGCGTAAGGGAAAAATGGTGCGACAACGGTGATGCGCTTGGCGCTTGCTCGCTTCATGGCATCAATCATGAGAAGGTGCTCCATGAGCCAGTGGTTGATCGGGTTGGGGTGAGCTTGAATGATAAAGGCGTCAACTCCGCGGACGCTTCTTTCATACCTAACAAAGGTTTCCCCGTTAGCAAAGTCGTATGCGGTAACCGGCACCAGCTCGGTGTCCAGAATATCGGCTACCTCTTGGGCAAGTGCTTGATGAGCCCTACCCGATGCGATGACCAGTTGCTTGCTAGCAGTCTTTTCGATTGCCATCGCTACTCCGTATCTTTTGATGCGGCTAGAGCCGCCTTTGAGCCGGGGCGCTGATCAAGCACCCAGCCGGCAATGTTTTTTTGAGGTGTCGGGTTCAATGCTAACGCTCCAGACTCTACGCTTCGGCGGATTGTCGAACCTGCTGCTGTGTAAGCGCCGTCACCGATAGAAACAGGTGCCACAAAGACGTTCCCACTTCCCGTGCGGACCTGATTTCCAATTTTGGTACGGTGCTTATTCACGCCATCGTAGTTAGCAAAAATTGTTCCAGCGCCAATATTTGATCCCTCGCCTATCTCGGCGTCACCGACATAAGAAAGGTGTGGAATCTTTGTTCCAGCGCCAATCTGAGCGTTTTTAGTTTCAACAAAAGCGCCAATTTTTCCATCTGCCCCGAGCTCGGTGCCGGCTCGAAGATAGGAGAAGGGTCCGACAGTAGCGCCGGCAGCGATGATTGACCCCTCAACCTGGGACCTCGAGATCAGGACCCCCTCACCGATCTTGCTGTCAGTCAAGGTGGTGTCCGGGCCAATTTGGCTACCCTGGCCAATACTGGTTTTGCCGTGCAGCCTAGTTCCGGGAAAAAGCGTGACATCTTTGCCCAACTGGACCGTAACGTCGATCCAGGTGCTAGCAGGCTCTTTAATGCTCACGCCCGCCAACTGCCAGCCCCTAATGATGCGTGAGTTGAGTTCAGCGGCAACCTCTTGGAGTTGGGCTCGATCATTGACACCGGCAACCAACCACTTATCCTGAATTGGATGCGCTGAGACTCTTTCGCCGGCAGTCAGCATCAAACCGGCGACATCGGTTAGGTACTTTTCGTTCTGCGAATTATTGACCGTCAAAGACTCCAGGTGTTTTCGAAGAACTATCGCATCAAAAATATAGACACCGGCATTTATCTCGTTAATCTCCAGCTGCTCTTCAGAGGCGTCTTTTTGCTCAATGATTCCCACAAAGTTTTCCCGGCTGCGCATTATGCGGCCGTAGCCCTGCGGGTTTTCTAGAACGGTGGACAATAAAGTTCCGGTATTTCCAAACTCGCGGTGAATCTCGATTAGTTCTGAAATCGAATTCACATCCAACAGGGGCACGTCCCCCGATAAAACTAAAACATCCCCATCAAAATCGCTGGGCAGTTCGGCGATCGCGAGCTGCGCGGCCCGGCCGGTTCCTGGGATATCATCCTGAGTGGCAATCAGGGTTCTTGGGTAAAAGCTCGAAACGTAAGTTTCGATCTGCTGTTTTTGATGTCTGAGAACTATCACCACAGCATCCGAATCAAAAGAATGGGCCGTGGCGAGCACGTGTCCAATTAGTGGAAGACCGGCAATCTCATGAAGCACCTTGGGGGTGTTCGACTTCATGCGAGTGCCCTCGCCTGCGGCGAGCACAACAACGGCTAGTTTGCGCAAAAGGCACCCTCCTAAAGATCAACCAGCTCCGCCCCTAGGATTCGAACCTAGACCGGACGCCTCCAAAGAGCGCCGTGCTGCCGTTACACTAGGGCGGAACGAGGTTTAACCTCGGCGCTAAGTCTGCCAGAAACTTTGGCTAGCCTGCCAATTTCTCCAAACTATCCAGCCAAATAGTTTCATTTTTTTCAATTTGACCCGCTATTTGCTGCCTTTTCCCCGATAACTCAGCTAACTGTTGGTAATTTGCAGGATCCAGCTCTGCCAACTGCTGATCCAATAGCTCTATTTCGGTATGCCCCTTGGCAATTGCCCGTTGCGCTTTAGAGGATTCTTTTTCCAAATTGCGTCTTTCGGCACCCGAGAGACTCGATGTTTTAGCTGCTGCTGGCCTTGATGAGGTCGGGGTAGAAACCTCAGCGCGTTGCGCCTTGCGAAGTTCTAGGAACTGTTCGACACCGCGGGTGAGGTGTCGGATTTGGCCGTCTCCGAGCATGGCATATTGGTTATCGGTCACGCGTTCTAAAAGATAACGATCGTGACTAACCACAATCAAAGTGCCAGGCCAGCTATCGAGCAGGTCCTCCATAGCAGCCAGCATGTCAGTGTCAAGATCATTGGTTGGCTCATCCAGAATCAGAACATTGGGTTCTGCGAATAACAATCTCAAAAGCTGGAAGCGCCGCCGCTGACCACCTGATAAGTCCCCAATGGGAGACTGTAGTTGCGGGGAATCGAAACCGAGCTGCTCAACCAACTGGGTCGGTCCAAGTTCTTTTTTCCCAACCAAGAAGGTCGTCTTCTCGCGCTTGATTAGGTCAAAAATCCGGTCCTTGGCGAACTCGTCAAGCTCATGAATATCCTGACTCAAGGTCGCAAACTTCACAGTTTTACCAACTTTGACCCGGCCTTTTTGAGGTTGCAGATTGCCGGTTACGATCCTTAGAAGCGTGGTCTTGCCGGCTCCATTAGCTCCGACTAGGCCGACTCGATCGGAAGGCCCCAGCCGCCAGGTGACATTATCTAGAATCTTGAGCCCATCCTCAGTTTCGTAACTGACATCCTCAAGATCCACCACGTCTTTACCGAGTCTCTGGGTGGCGAGCTTGGAAAGGGCAACCGTGTCCCTGACGGGAGGCTCGTTAGCTATCAGCTCGAGGGCAGCATCAATTCTGAACTTTGGCTTTGCAGTTCTGGCAGGCGCTCCACGACCGAGCCAGGCTAGTTCTTTGCGCATGAGGTTCTGACGCCGAGTCTCAATTGCTTGGCCTTGACGATTGCGCTCAGCCCGCTGCTGAACATAGGCGGCGTAACCGCCCTCGAAGCCCTCGATCTTGCCGCCGTAGACCTCCCAGGTGAGATTGCAAACCGCATCCAGGAACCAGCGGTCGTGAGTCACAACCAATAAACCGCCGCTTGATTTATTCCAGCGCGAGTTCAAGTGCTGAGCCAGCCACGCCACACCCTCGACATCTAGGTGATTGGTCGGTTCATCCAGCATGATGACATCGAAGTCTTGAGCCAAAAGTGCCGCCAGTGCGGTTCTTCTTCTTTGACCTCCTGAAAGCACGCCAACTTTTTGATTCCAATCCAAATCACCCAGCAGGCCGTTCAGCACGTCTCTGATCTTGGGATCCGAGGCCCACTGGTGCTCGGGCATGTCCCCCACCACAGCGTGAGCGATGGTGTAGTCATCGGGGATCTGATCCGTTTGAGTTAGATAACCAATTGTTAGACCGCCACGCCAAGTTACACGCCCAGCATCCGGCTCCAACTCTTTTGAAAGAATTCTTAAAAGAGTCGATTTACCGTCTCCGTTTCGACCAACAATGCCAATTCGATCACCCTCGTTGATACCAACAGTGATCGATGAGAAAACAGACTTGGTTGGAAACTCGAGGTCTATTTGCTCGGCTCCTAGAAGATGTGCCATTAGATGAGCCTCGCGCCTAGATTTGATGTTGAAGTTAAAATAGCCTTGTGGCCTGCATCAGCTGCTCTTTGAAGGGCTCGCTGAGCGCTTGGAAGATTTCTGGTAGCAAACCATATCGTCGGCCCAGAACCAGACATGTGGCCGGCACCGATTCTTAGGTCAAGATTGAGTGAATCCTGCAGACCGGGGACCATTGCCAAAGCGGCCATCGTCATAGTGTTCTCTCCAAGAGCCGGGTTTTGAATCCCGGCAGTCAAATCTTTTGCGAGGGAGCGAGCTCGGGATTCATCTAGCAATTTGATACCCAATTGGAGTTCATCGAATTTGGCAAACACAGCACCGGTTTCCAATCCCGCAGGACTAAGTACCAAAACCAGGTGAAGTTGCAAGATTGGTTCAAGCTGCTCGAGCCTAATACCAGAGCCGCTTCCCAAAGCTGTGCCGCCCATCAGGGAAAAGGGTACGTCCGCACCCAGAGTTGCAGCCACCTCTAAAAGCGCGGCTCGGTCAAGGTTCAAACCCCAGGCTTGATTGATAGCCAACAGCGATGCAGCCGCATCGGCAGAACCGCCTGCCATGCCACCGGCCACAGGAATCTGCTTATTAATCTCAAAATGCATCGGCTCTGGGGTTGCTTTGCCAGCGTAGCTAGCCAAAGCGTAAGCCGCCTGGATGCAGATATTCGATTCATCTTTTGGGACCCTCGCGACGTGTTCTTCGGGTAAATCCGAAACAACCGAGATGCCCCAGCTGTCACTCGCCGAGACGGTTACGGTCTCGTGTATCTCCAAGGCCTGGTAAAGCGACACCACATCGTGATAGCCGCTAGGTTGAAGCCCACCGACTTCAAAAAAGAGGTTAATTTTGCCTGGAGCCGTAGCCGAGGTCATTTCGCCTGCGCAATCCTGATAAAGCTCTCAATACCCAGCTGCTCGCCTCGAGCGGAGGGATCCACTCCAGCCCTTAAGAGTATCTCCTGGGCCTCAGCCACAGAGCCCGCCCAATTTCCAAGAGCTTGTCGCAGGGTTTTTCTTCTCTGCAAAAAAGCTTGGTCAATCGCGCTGAATACCTCAGCCCGAATTGACTGATCGCGATTGGCGTTAGTCTCAAAGTACACAAGAGCTGAATCAACCCCCGGGATTGGCCAAAACACACTTCTCGAAATGTTGCCAGCCAGCCTTGCCGGCCCGTACCATGCCATCTTCAAAGATGGCGAGCCGTATTCCTTTGAACCGGGACTTGCAGCAAGGCGATGAGCCACTTCGGCCTGCACCATAACTAAGCCTTTTTCCAGACTGGGAAAGCGCTGCATAAAAGTTAAAAGCACTGGAACCGATATGTTGTAGGGCAGATTCGCGACCAAGGCGGTTGGCTCACCGGGAAGCTCCGTGACCTTCATTGCATCTGCCAAAACCACCAAGAGCTGGCCGTTTGGAGAGTGTTTTTTTATTGTGACTGGCAAAAGCTCTGCCAGTCGCGGATCTATTTCGACAACAATGACCTTTGGCACCTTCGCGAGAATTCCAAGTGTTAAAGAACCTAGGCCCGGTCCGATTTCAACCACCAAGTCTTTAGAATTCAAGTGTGCGGCGCTTACGATTCGGTGGATGGTATTCGGATCGATAACAAAGTTTTGACCGAGCTTTTTTGTGGGCTTTAGCTCAAGCCCCAGGGCGAGCTCTCGGATTTCCGCTGCACCTAGCACTAGAGACCCTCACTCCAAAGCCCATAGACGCTTTTGGTGTTGTTATTCAAAACTTCAGCCATTTCCACCTCTGGAATGTCCAGCAGCTTTGCCATGAACCGAAGGGTGTGCGGGATTAGATAAGGCGCGTTTGGCCTTCCACGAAGCGGCTCAGGCGTTAGGAAAGGTGCGTCAGTTTCAACCAGCAGTCTGGATCGAGACACTGAGGTTAGCGAGTCCCTCAGGTGCTGATTTTTTTTGAAGGTCAGATTGCCAGCGAAAGACAGATACCAACCGTTTTCCTCACAGATTTCAGCAAGTTCCAAGTCCCCCGAATAACAGTGAAATACAGTTCGATCCGGAGCCCCAACTTTTTTTAGCGTCTCGACCACATTTGCATGCGCCTCGCGATCGTGAATCTGAAGGGCAATGTTGTTCTCTTTTGCAATCTTTATGTGTTGCTCAAAAGAGTACTGCTGCATTTCAAGAGCCTCTTGGCCTTGAGTTCTAAAAAAATCCAGTCCGGTCTCACCGATTGCCCGCACCCTTGGCTGAGTAGCCAGTTCTGCGATTCCCGAGATGGCCTCATCGAGTTCGGCCTTGGATTTATAACGCGGCGCCTCGTTTGGGTGAATTGCGACTGCAGCTAAAAGCATCGGCTCGTTTTTTGCAACCCCGGCCGACCAAATTGAACTTTCTAAGGTAACTCCAACCTGCACGGCTCCGAGCATTCCGACTTGCCGCATGAGCTCTAAATGCTCAGGAACACTGATTGGAGTATCGCCATCGGCAATCTCCAGGTGGGTGTGATTATCGTAAGTGCCAAGCTCTAAGGCTTCAGGCAACTCCGGGTAATTTTGGGGCTGGTTTACCGCGCCCGGGTAATTAGTTCTGGTTCTTAGAAACTCACTCATTGCTCTTCCACGCGAGGAAACAGTGCCTCTAGCTCTCCTAGCTTCACCCCTGGCGCTAGCTGGCCCCAGCTGGCAGCGTTGGTGACGGATTGGCTATCGAGTTCTCCAATCGATTCGCCAATAGCCCCCCAGAGTTTTTTACAGGCCTTGGGTGTAATTGGATTCAACAGGGTTGCCAGTACCCTAAGCCCTTCAAGGGCTGTGTACAAAACAGTCGCTAAGCGCTCATTATTTGACTCCTGCTTAGCCAACACCCAGGGTTCTTGCTGGGTGATGTAGCTATTTAACTCATCAACCAAAAGCCACGACTTGGCAATCGCATCGTGAATTGCTACTTTGTCGATTGCTGCCTCAGCTCCAGTTACTGCTTCAATAGCTACCCGCTGGACTCTGAGATCTGCCTCTAAGTATTCGCCCGGAGCCTGAACCACGCCATCGAAATAGCGATTCACCATCGCGATGGTTCGAGAGGCCAAGTTGCCAAAACCATTCGCGAGCTCTGAGTTGTACCTTGCCGAAAGGTCTTCCCAGCTAAAGGAGCCATCGGAGCCAAATCCGATGGCCTTCATAAAGTAATACCGAAATGCATCGGAGCCAAAAATGTCAGTGATTTGAGTTGGGGCAATGCCGGTGAGTTTTGACTTCGACATTTTTTCGCCACCAACCAAAAGCCAGCCGTGGCCGAACACTTGTTTTGGCGGGAGTAGCTCGGCTGCCATCAACATCGCGGGCCAGATGACGGCGTGAAAGCGCAGAATGTCTTTGCCGACTACCTGAACATCCGCTGGCCAAAGCGAGTTCAACTTTTCATCGTCAACTCCGTAACCGATGGCTGTGATGTAGTTCAAAAGCGCATCGAACCAGACATAGGTGATGTGATTTTGATCCCAGGGGATGTCAATCCCCCAGTCAAAGCGCTCTTTGGAGCGTGAAATCGACAAGTCACTCAGGCCTGATCGCACGAAAGATATGACTTCGTTTCTGGCAGATTCGGGTTGAATAAATGTCGGATTCTGTTCGTAATGATCCAGCAGCCTTTGCTGAAAGTCGCTGAGTTTGAAAAAGTAATTAGTTTCGTTAAGTTGCTCCACAGGCTTCGAGTGGATGGCGCAGACCTTTACTCCGGCAAACTCCAAAGTCCCCAGCACCAGATCGCCATCGTTTTTATACTCTTCGCAACCAACACAGTAATTACCCTCAAAAGAGCCCTGGTAGATAAAGCCGCCATCGTAAAGCTGTTGCAAGAACTTTTGAACTGCAACTTTGTGGCGGGGCTCGGTGGTGCGGATAAAATCCTGATTATCAATGTCGATGGTTTCTAAAAGCGGCAGCCAGGATTCGGTAACTAATTTATCCGTCCACTCTTTGGGACTGACGTGGTTTCCCAGGGCACTGCGCAAAACCTTCTCACCGTGCTCATCGGTTCCGGTCAGCAAAAAGGTGTTCTCCCCGCGCTGGCGATGCCAGCGGGTCAAAACATCGCTCGCCACCTCGGTGTAAGCATGCCCGATGTGCGGGGCATCGTTCACGTAGAAGATTGGCGTGGTTACATAAAAAGACTTGGACACCTAGATATCTTAGGCTTTTAGCAAAAGTGCTTGTTCATAAATGACACTTCGTGACGCACCGGTCTGCATTGCCACTTGAATACTCGCCTGTTTAAGACCCATTCCCTGGGCTACTAAATTCAACGCCTGCTGACCGAGAAGTTTTTCGTCATAGACCAGATCCTCTGCCCCTTCAAGCACCAGAACCATCTCCCCCTTGGGTATTGACTTCGCCCACTCGATCAAATCTGAGAGCGTGCCGCGTTCGGTGTGTTCGAACTTTTTGGTGAGCTCTCTAGAGACCGAAGCTCTTCGGTCTCCCAGCACCTTATGGGCGTCTTGCAGCGCGTCGAGAATGCGGTGCGGGGCCTCAAAAAACACCATGGTGCGCTTTTCCTGAGCCAACGCTAGGAACACCCTTTGTCGCTCCCCTGATTTTCTCGGCAAAAAACCTTCGAAGCAGAAACGGTCGGTCGGAAGGCCAGAGACTGCGAGCGCCGTCACGACCGCGGAGGGTCCGGGCAACGAGATAACTTCGACCCCCGCTTGGGCACAGGCTCGAACTAACAAAAACCCCGGGTCTGAGATCGTTGGCATCCCAGCGTCACTGACCAAAAGAAGATCATTCTCGGTTGCCAGCTCCACCAGTTGAGCGATCCGCTCGGACTCATTGTGTTCGTGAAGGCTGAATAGCTGGGCCTTCAGTTTGATTGAGAGGCCATTTGCTAGCTTTTTTAGGGTTCTGGTGTCCTCGGCGGCTATGAACTCAAAACTCTCAAGCGCTAGGCGCAGTCGCATTGAAGCATCCTGCAAATTACCGATGGGAGTTGCTGCGAGAACTAACACGCTATGAAAGCTAGCATCTAAGAGTGCTAGAGAGAATTCGACTGGGGGTTAGCTCAGCCGCGCTATCTAAAAATTTCGGCTGGCTATCCAGTCTTTTCCTGACGCTGCTCGGAGCAATTCTTCGCTTTGGCAATCTAGCCAATCCCAAACAGCTGGTATTTGACGAAACTTATTACGTAAAAGACGCCTACACCCTCAACTTATTTGGCAGCGAAAGGAATTGGGAATTAGATCCGAATCCGGCCTTCGAGTCGGGAAACCTGACCGGCTATCTGGATACCGCGGCCTATGTCGTTCACCCCCCAATTGGCAAGTGGATAATTTTCTTAGGAATGCAACTTTTCGGGGCTGATTCGAGTTTTGGCTGGAGGTTCTCCACTGCATTACTTGGAACTTTAGCCATTCCACTGATTATCTTGATTGCTTACAAACTCATTGGCTCAAAGATTTTTGCCGCTTTGGCGGGTCTATTTCTAGCTATCGACGGCCAGGCAATTGTCATGTCTCGCACCGCAATCCTGGATGGCATCCTGGCCTTTTTTGTGCTGCTGGCTTTTTATCTGCTGGTTTTGGATGATTCTCACTTTAGAAAGCGGCTAAGCCAAAAAGTAACTCGGTTGAGTTTTCGGCCACTGTTATTACTAATGGGCATAGTGCTCGGGCTTGCGGCTGGTACAAAATGGTCTGGGCTTTATTTTGTGGCTGCCTTCGGTCTTTACACCTTTTTGGTTGATTTTTATCAAAGACAAAAGCTTCATCAGCGGCCGGCCTGGGCTATTGCGCAAGGGTTTATTAATGCGCTGACTCTCTTTGTTGCCACAGTCGGGACCTATGTTCTGGGTTGGCTGGGCTGGATTTTGGGTTCGAATGGTTGGGGAAGAAACGCCAAAGCCAATTGGTGGGAATCGCTTTGGGCTTACCATCAAAACGCATTCACTTTTCACACTGGACTCTCGACCCCTCACCCCTACCAAGCCAATGCCCTTGAGTGGCTGATACTTGCAAGGCCCACGGCTTTTTATTTCGAGAAACCGGAGGATTGCGGTCGGCTTGATTTTTGCACGGCGGCGATTACCGCTTTGCCGCACCCGCTTATCTGGTTCGCTGGTGTCGCAGCAGTAATTTGGTTGCTCTTTAGATTTTTTAGAACCTTTGACAAGACCGCTGGAATAATCCTGCTTGGTTTTTTGGCGGGCTGGGCTCCCTGGTTGGCATACCTTGATCGCACCACATTCCAGTTTTACACCGTAGTCATGACTCCGTTCTTGATTTTGGCCCTGGTTTATGCGCTTTATCGCTATCGACGTAGGGGCTTTGTCTTAGGTAGAATCGGAGCTAGAGAACGGACGCTGGTTCTTTTTGTTTTTCTAAGCATTGTCTTAGCGGTTTATTTTTCGAGCCTTTGGATGGGCTTCGAAGTCCCATATTGGATCTGGCGGATTCAGATGTGGCTTCCCAACTGGATTTAGGTGTCTAAGTGAGTACTGGCGTTCGCGGATTATCCCAAGCTCCTGAAGCGATCAGGCTACTAATTTCTCAACTAGTGGCCCGATTCCCTTTTGGCATGTTTTCGCTCGCCTTCATAATATTCATTCAGGCCGAGACGGGCTCTTTTGCAATTGCGGGAATTGCTTTGGGCGCCGAGACTGTTGGCGCCAGCATCTCTGGTCCGATCATCAGCCGATACATGTCTCGCTTTGGGGTCAGAAGAGTTATCGGCACTGCCACTTTTGTTACCACATCAGCAATTATTGCGATGGTAATTGTCGAGCCCGAACCTATTAACTTGGTTCTTCTGGCCACGCTTGTGGGCTTGAGCTCACCGCCGATCGTGTCTGCGGTGAGGACTATTTACCCACATGTGACGCCCAAGCAGCTGCTGAGGCAAATCTATGCGCTTGATGCCACCGCTCAAGAGGTCATCTGGATCTTCGGACCCCTGGTGGCGACGCTGGTGGCGGCGGCTTTTAATCATCATGTGATGATGCTGACGGTTGCCGGTATTCAAATTTTAGGCTCGATCTGGTTTTTGGCTAATAAATCCGTGGGCCAGGCAAAAATACCAAAATCACAGGCCGCAGTTGGAAGGGTGCTGAAGAACCCCAGTGTCACAGCTGTGACCTTTTTGGGGCTGCTATTGGTCGGGTCTTTTGCCGGGGTAGAGATCGGTTCGGTTGCCCTTTACGGCAAGGCTCTTGCGGGCCTCATGTTTGCCATTTTTTCGATTGGTTCAATTTTTGGAGGCTTTGTTTTGGCTCCCAGAATCAAGGGCAAATACGCTCTGACAATCTTTGTCAGCATCATGCTCGGCGGCTACCTGCTTTTGATGATAAACCCGGACAATCCTTATTGGGGCGCAACCGCATTATTTATTGCAGGAATCGGAGTAGCACCGAGTTTGGGAATTCTCTCACTTTGGATAGTCAATGGCACCGGTGGCACAGACACCGCAGAAGCCTATGGTTGGACCACCACGGGCCAACTTGTTGGTTTCAGTGCCGCCAGCGCGCTGGCGGGAATTGCGATTGACACGGTGGCCCCTCCGGCTGCAATTTTGGTGTCAATTGTCTTTGGCATTGCGACCCTATTAGCGGCCATCTATGCCGCCAGGAACCTCAACCTGGGCTAGGGCTTTTTACTGGTGGCCGCGAGCGACCAGGTGGTGGTGATGACCAAAGTAATAACAATGACCGCCAAAGAAAGCTCAGTGGAAATTTCGGGTATCAGGGTTATAGGTTCCCCGTTATTGATGAAAGACAGCTCATTTTTATGCATGGCGTGGAGGATGAGCTTTGCTCCAATCCATCCCAAAATAAAACTCAAGCCGATGCTCAGGTACTTGAGTCGCTCCATCAGACCACCGAGTAAAAAGTAAAGCTGTCTGAGGCCCAGAAGGGCGAATGCGTTCGCCACAAATACGATGTAGGGCTCATTGGTTAAGCCATAAACCGCCGGAATGCTATCCAGTGCAAACAAAAGATCCGTGAACCCAATTGAGATCATCACGAGCAAAAAGGGCGTGAAGAGTCGCTTGCCATTTTTGATAATGGAGAGCTTGTTCTGATGGTATTCATCAGTGGTGGGCAGCCGCCTTGTCAAAAGTTTTAGCAACCCGCCTGATTCATTGCGATCATCATCCCCCTTATGAAGCGCCTCGACCACAAGCTTGATTGCCGTGTAAATCAAAAAGGCACCAAAGATGTAAAAGGCCCAGCTGAAGGCCTCTATAAAGGCGGCTCCCAAAATAATGAAGATAAACCGCAAGACAAGCGCAATTGCAATACCGACCAACAGTGCCTGACTCCGAAGAACTCGAGGAACCGCAAACTGGGTGAAGATAATAAGAAATACAAATAAGTTATCCACTGAAAGCGAATATTCAGTGACAAAGCCCGCGATGTATTCGGCCGCGTATTGCGGCCCCCAAGCCCCGCCAATTACAAAAGTAAATAGCAATGCCAATGAGATGTATGCGGTCACCTGAATGCCGGATTCTCGCATGGTCGGCTCGTGGGGCCTTCTGGCCTGAAGAAAAAAATCGAGGCTTAGGACGATACCCAAAATTCCAATGGTTAGAATCCAAACCCACAGCTCTACATTCATGGCAACCGCTTCAGTTCATTGGCGGAATAATCTGCCATCTGCCATTGTAGGGAACATGCAGATAAGAGGGCGAGGGAGCTTGTGCGAGTTTTAATTTCAGGAGCATCAGGGCTAGTGGGCACGGAGCTAAAGTTACAGCTCAAGGAGCTTGGTCACGAGCCGGTGTCGCTGGTGAGGCGAGACGCAAAAAATGAGTCTGAGGCGTCCTGGGATCCGGCCACCGGAAGAATTCCAGCTGATCTGATGGAAACCATAGACGCCGTGGTAAACCTTGGCGGAGCAACCACAGGCAAAATTCCATGGACCAAAAAATACAAGGAAATACTGATTGCCTCCAGGTTAGATTCGACTAAAACCCTGGTAGAAGCAATAAATAATGCCTCCAAAAAACCGACAGTGCTAATCTCCGGATCGGCGTCTGGATTCTATGGGGAGTGTGGAGACAAAGAAGTTACCGAGGCAGACCCCAAAGGTAGCGGCTTTCTGAGTGACCTGGCCGATGCCTGGGAGAAACAAGCCAACAAAGCCGACACACGAGTGGTTTTGATTCGCACCACGTTGGTAATGAGTAAAAAACTCGGTGCGCTTGGTAAATTACTGCCCCTGATTAAATTAGGCATCGGCGGACCGCTTGGCTCGGGAAAACAGTGGTGGGCTTGGATTTCTCTAGAAGATGAAGCGCGCGCGATTATTCACCTAATTGAAAATCAATCCACAGAGGGCGCCTATAACCTAACGGCTCCGGAGCCGGCCACCTGCGCTCAAATGGTCCATGAGTTAGCAAGACAGCTCAAGCGTCCTACCTTTTTGAAAGTGCCGGCTTGGGCAATGCGGTTGCTAATTGGGGAGGCGGCTCAAGAGCTCCTCTTGTGCTCGCAGAAAATGAAATCCCACCGACTGATCGAATCGGGCTTTGAATTCAAGCACCCGAGTCTCAAAGAATCGGTGGGATACGTTCTGAGCTAGAAGCTATTTGGCAGCTGGCTTTTTAGCAGCTGGCTTTTTAGCCGCAGCGGTCTTTGGTGCGGCCGCGGCTGCTTTTTTAACTGCCGGCTTAGCTGTCGCAGGCTTGCTGGCAGTTTTTGCGACAGGCTTAGTAGCTGTGGTCTTCTTGGCGGCTGGCTTAGCTGCCGCAGGCTTGCTGGCAGTTTTTGCGACAGGCTTAGCTGGGCTCTTTTTGGCGGCTGGCTTAGCCGCCGCAGGCTTGCTGGCTGTGACTTTAGCTGCTGCCGGCTCTTTTACAGTCGGCTTTGCTGCAGACTTTGCTGGGGCAGGCTTTTTAGTCGCAGCGGGTTTTTTTGCAGCGGCTGCCGAGGTAGCAACAGTCTTTGCCCCTTCTTCAATTTTAGTCAAAGCTTCCTCAGTGACTTTTTGTCTCGCCTTTGATACTTCCTCAGCGAAAACTTTGGCATCTTTGGAAACCTCTTTTGCGAAGCTGTCTCCGGCTTTAGCTCCAGCGGTTGTGGTGCTCTTAAAAAACTTTTTGATGGAATCAAAAATGCCCATGTTGTCTTCTCCAATTTAGTTATTAGGTTGAAATCTATCTAGAGCTTATTGTGCTGCAGTTAAATCGCACGCCGTCTAGCGAGGATTGCGTCAATCTCGGCTGAACTCATTGAAGCCTTTGGTTTAGCAATGGCAATAACCTGGGCGATTGGCTCGAGCATCTCACCTTCGGTGGAGCTCTTGATCGGAGAGGGCAAAGGATTAGGCATCCACTCGCGAGATCCCTGACTCTTTGGCATGTCACGCTGAGCACTTCGCCTGACAGACTGCCTCGAGCGGTGCAATTTAGTGGCGAGCTGATTTGCCTTTATTCCAGCTGCGCGCTGCACAAATAGAAAGAATAAGGTCGAAACCAAGGCCGGCCAAAAAGCCAGCCACCAGGCACTTTCTAAGGCCGAGCCGATTGCGCTTGAGACGGTCAATAGAGCAAAGAGGCCAAATAGTGAAGAGAAGACTCTCTGGGTGTTGATTAGCCTTCGGAGTTGATCTTGGGGGGTAACTTTTATGATCTCGCGCTGTCTGCGAATCTCAGACTGCGCTATGTGACTCGCCTCTTTTAGTTGCGCGCGTTTAGAAAGTCCTGGCACAAAAATAACCAACCATAAAACTGCCAACACCAAAAGTGTTATGCCGCCAAGCCCAACCGGAATCTCCATAATGTTATAAAGATATGGGCTTCTAAATCAAACGGTCCGCATTGGGATGGCGTGTTCTAAAGGCGGTTCAACAGCGAGCCAGAAATCTCTTCACTTGTGATGGCAAATATCCTGTGGTCTCGCCAGTCGCCATCGATGTGGATGAAGCGCTTTTTAAGCCCCTCTTCGCGCAGACCCAGCTTCTCGACCACCCGAAGACTGGGCGTATTTTCAGGTCGAATATCAATCTCCACTCGGTGCAGTTTTGCTTCAAGAAATAGGTAGTCAATTGTCAACGCCACCGCAATTGGAGTGATGTTATTACCGGCAACTTTTTTAGATATCCAGTAACCGATTGTGGCACTTGATAAAGACCCACGCTGTATGCCTGCAACATTGATTTGCCCAACAATTTGGCCCTGATACTCAATGATCAGGCCTAGGCCGCTGTCGTTTCTGGCCTGCGCAATCAGCGAGCCAACCATGAATCGAACATCAAGTGGGTAACGGATTCCGGGGGTGGAAGCTTCCCAGGGTCTTAGCCACTCTCGATCCGTAACCAGCAGCCTCTCCAAGGTTCTGATATCGCGGCGCCTAACTGAGCGCAGCGAAATCTCCTGGTGAGTCAAAGGCATAATTGCGCGCACGCTGGCAAGATTACCGCTATGGAAACTAAGAGTGAGACTAGATTGCGAATTGTTAGCGCAAGGCCTCACTCGAGCCTCGGGCTTACCGAACAACTTATTGAGCTGGTGCTAACTACCAAGCCCAAAACCATCGCAAGTTATTCGCCGCTATCGACCGAGCCGGATGTGTCGGGTTTCAACAATTGGGCAATCCAAAATGGCTACCAACTCGCACTGCCGAAAATCGTCGACCAAGATCTAGTTTTTGCGCAAGGTGAGCTCGCGAAGGGCAGCTTCAGCATTCAGGAACCGATAGCGTTCAGTCAAGATTTAAGGACCTTTGACTTGATGCTGTTGCCAGCCTTAGCGGTTGATCATCAAGGCTTTAGATTGGGCAAGGGAAAGGGTTTTTACGATCGAGTGCTTTTTAGGGCTAGGCCCACGCATGTCTTTGCGGTGATCTTCGACACCGAGTATTTGCCCGCACTAGAAACTGAGCCCCACGATCAAAAAGTAGATGGCTTTGTTACACCAATCCGACAAGCGCGCATTGGTGACTAGATAGTTGTCTAAACTTCTTGTTCGGAGGAACCATGCCAACCTATGCCTATGTTTGCAAAAAATGCGAACACGCTTTTGAAGCTCAACAGGAGTTTTCAGCTGCAGCCCTGACAAAATGCCCGATTTGTGGCGGGCTGCTGCGCAAGCAATTCGGCAATTTGGGCGTCACATTTAAGGGATCCGGTTTTTATAAAACTGATAACGCAACTAAATCAGATAAGAGCGACTAGCCCCAGTGAGGGGGTTTATCGTCTCTTAACCGATCGTCATTTGAATCATCCGGGTCGCCCCATGCGCGATTTGTGTCCTCAAAGGCGGCTTGTTCAAATAAGGGTTGCGCCCTACGCACCAAATCAATCCCTAATTCCATGGCAATTCGATTTGCAACATCTTGCGGCTTGGCGAAAAGCTCTAGGGCGTGAACCCTCAGATACTCCCAGCCCATTGCCCTAAGAAGACCCGGCCTGAGTCTGAGCTTTTCATCCCAAGAGTCTCCCACCAAGGCCCAATCGGGATCCACGACAGCCGATTTGTTTCCATAAGAAATAGCTAGCCCAATTCGCCCACCAAAATTCAAAGCAACTTTGATTTCAAGCTTTCGTAATCTCATCGATAGGTCGACCAGAAGAGGATCCGGCTCACCCGACCTAACATCACTCAAAAAACTTGGTGCGATCAGGTCCTTCAGCCAAGTTTGATTCTCCGGTAACTTGCCAGCCGCAAAGTCCTCGAAGTTATAGCAAGAAACCACACTCAGGCGCTTTCTCGCAGACACAATTTGATTTACCATCCAGGAGCCGGCGAACTCCGAGTTGAAATCTCCGAGCGTGCCGGAAATACGTCCCTCTGGAGTTCGACCAAAACCGACCGAAAATATAACTCGATCGGCGATTCGATGGGTGAGTTCGCTCATCGTGACCACTTCAAAGTGCTCGCGGCCGTGGGAGGCGAAAAACTCCGCATCCTGCGGCGACTCTGATTGGAGCTTTTGCACGAGGGTACTGATGCGCTCAGCATGAACTCTAGATGCTGTCACAACCATCAGTGAGTCCTGAGGGGTCCATCTGGCATGGTTCATGACCAGGTTGGCCACCTGGGTGACCTCCGCATCAAGCGATTCGGTGGCGCCCTCAATGGTGCTTGCAGCGGTGTCGCCCTCTGATATCTCAATGTGTTCGAAGTTGTGAATACCAGCGAGCTGAGCTGCGGCTGGCTCCAAAACCAAACGGTTTTGGTAAAAGTTTTGATTGAGGTAGAGGCCAAGAACCTGACCTTGGGTTCGGTAGTTCCTGGAAATTTCAAGCCTGCCGAAGCGATTAGAAACAGCATCAAATACCGATTCACGCGAAGAAGGAACATAACCCTGGTTGGCCCTTGCAACCGTATCGAAATTCTCCGGTCTTGCCAACACCGGGTCTCCAAAAGCGATTATCTGTTTGGCCCTCGAGATTGCGGGGACGGACTCGGCTAAGCCTGTTGAAGAGGCATCCAAAACCAAGACCACATCAAATTCTTGCTTATCGCTGAGCTCGTGTAACCGAAACGGTGACAAAATCTGAGCCGTGCTGAGCGCTTCCCAGAGTTCCCTGGAATCTCGGTACCCAGACTTCAAGCTCAGCTCGCGCCTGCGCAATTGATTCCTCAAGACATCGGCTTGGGCTGGCTTCGCCTCTATGCCGCTCTTCCAGCGCGTCGCAAGAACACCTTGGACTCTGAGTAATCCCTCCGCTATGAGATCCTCGGCCCTGAGTTCAAACCCTGATTCCAGCCTTGAAATTTCTTCCGCGCTGAACTCTAAGATGCTGGGGTTTGCCGCCACAATCGCCTCAAAAGCCGACTGCCACCAGGCGAGACTGAGCTCATCCGCAAGTTGCTCGGGCTCTGGATGGATTCGACACAGCTCATCACTAAGCGCTGCGAGCCCCAGCGAATCTAGTTCAGTCAGTATCGGCAGCCTTGAAATATAGCCGCTCAAAATCTCTGTTTTAGATGCCAAATCGGTGAACCGTTGCTCTAATTGATCGAGGCTCAGTCTGGTCAAAAGCTGAATATCTGGATCCGGGTCGAGGTGGCGCTGCAATAAGTCAATAAGTGCCGCGATTTTTTCGAATTTTGACTGCGTGTCGCTGAGGCCCAACGGCACAGTTGGCGGGGCCTGGGTCTGACAATAATTGCTCCAGGAGCTTCTTTGCTTCTCCGCTTTAATGAGGGCTTCGTGCAGATTTGGAACCGAGCTGCCAGGGCGAATATATTCTTTTGCTAGTTTTTTAAACCTGCGCCGCTGAGCCCCGGAAAGGGCGCCACGGTCTCCGCGAACTGCCGTTGCGGCAATTAGGTCCGATATGTTTCGATCGTAGATCGAGGGTAAAAATTTATCTAAGGTCTCCCGAATACCCAGGAGTAAATTTAACTGCTCGGCCCACTCTTCGACGCTATCAGAGGCCCTGAGCGAGAGATCTTGGAGATAGCGACTGATTTGATACCGAAGGGTTCTCAGTTCTTCTCCCGCTAACTCCCTCACCTTGACAAGCAGGCTATCGATCTGTGTCTGAGCAGTAAACCGAGAGTGGAACCAGGGAGTCTCTTTTGCGCCAAACCTGAATAACCCCGACTCTTGCGCTCTAGTGAGAGCATCGAGCCCTGGCTCTTTGATGCCGTGTAAAAGTTCGGCTCTAATTCGAGCACTATTTACTGGTGCAGGGCTCAGGCCCGATAGCTTGGCAAGCTCGCTAAGAGCGGCTATCAACGAGACCCCAACCGGATTATTACTTGACTCAATGCTCGCGAAATAATCACTCACTCTTGTTTCGGCTTCAGTTAGCGCCTCTAAGGCATTCTGATAATTATTCGGTTTTGCCTTTTCGTTTCTCGAAATAGCCGCCACCGTGTCAGCCCAGGTGTCTGTATTTCTAAAGGCAAGACCAGCAAGACCAGCCTCGGCCAAGCGCTCGGCCAGCTCATCAGCAGTCTGGGCTCGGGGGGCGATAATAAGAACCGACTTACCGTCGAGGGCAAAATTCGCGAGCAGGTTAACCACGGTTTGGATATACCCGCAGCCGGGCAGGGTTTCAACTGCGAAGGAGTTGCCGGCATGCGCCATTTCAATGACTTGACGCTGGGTTGCATCCGCGTTTGTCACCAGAGTAATTTCATGGGTTGAGCTTTTTTGAATGATTTTTGTGTCGGAGATAAGTTCATCAATCAAAGGACTTGATTCACCGAAACCAAGTCTTTGTAGTTGGAGAAGGTCTGGAACAAAATTTCCAAGCACCAGTAGTTTTTGCACTTCGATGTCTGAACCTTGAACCAGTTCCGCAACTAAGGAAAGCACAGCTACCGGTATCAGATCAACCTGCCCACTGGCTACGGCCAGCAGATCAGATTCCCTGAAGTCTCCCCTGCGTTGCCGAATCAGTTCACCAACGGCCGGATTGAGGATTGGATCTTTATCAATCCGAATCTCGTAGTCATCACCTTTAGCAATCAAATGGGTTGCCCAGAGCAAAATTGGAAGCTTTCGCGAATCGGATGCGACCTCAACCAGCCCGGCTGCGATAAAACAACTTCTTATTCCAAAGGTTGCCTCGATGCGCCTGGCCTTGGTCCTGATTCTCCTCGCCGCGCTCAGCGCCCTGGATTGAGCCACACCATCGCGCACCAGGTTTCCCATAGTCGTGCTGCGCGCTGATGTTAGCTGAGCCAGCCCGCCCGGGTGAGCGCGCGAAAGATCCACCTGACCGAAAGAGGATGGTTCGAACCTGGTCAGTGGATTAATACCACCCAAGCCGAGTAACTCTTCGCGCCAAAGTACGCGCCTATCAATGCCATCCACGACCAAATCTTAAGATAAGTCGGGGCCTAGTGAGGGTTGCCTTGCCCTGAAAACTAAATTCCGATTTCGCCGGCTTCCAAAGTAAAACAGCTGGGACTGAGCATAAAAAAATCAGGCCCGGACTGAAAACTCCGGACCTGATTCTGTTGAACTTTTTTTCTAGAAGATTGCCAACGCGAAGACGATGATTATGACCAAGGCGAAAGCTACCATCAGCGCCTGAGTGAGCTGAACGTAGCGAGCACTGGATGCAATAACAGTCGCAACTGCGGAGCCAGAGCCCGACAAATCCTTCACAACTGCGGCTCCTTCGCGCATTGCTGCAAACTGATTGACAATTGAGAGTGCACCGGTGGCGACCAGAACCACCACTGCGAATAGCTTTACCTCAAAAGCTGCCCCGATAAATGCCCCGGTGGCTACCAGGTAAAGAGCAACTGCCAAAATGATGACGGAGGCCATTTGAGACTGAATGATGCTTTTTCTTAGCGTGTTCCAATTGGTGATTAAGCTCGTTGAATCCATGTGGGCTCCTATTGTTTGAGATGAAGCATCTTTTTCGAGGCTACATGACTCCAACTCTAACCTCAGCTACCTAATTCGAGCATTGTCGAACGAGAATATGTTTACAGAATTCCATCGGGCTTCTGCTAAAGCCCGAAGCCAAAGCGAAGCAAGAACTTTCGTCTGTGCACTCAAGAACAGGAGCTTGGGTTTGTGTGTTGCGTGAAAGGCCCGCTGAATGCCTCTAAATCATGTAACCGAGGTCAGATCCCACGGTCGGATATGCTGCGGTTGCGGATTTGAGTTGGCGAGTAGTGAGCCCGAACTTGATAGCCAGACCGAAAGTGTTAATCAATTCACCGTATTCAGGGCCGAGTAGATGCGCTCCGACGATCTGGTCATTCGATTTATCGATGAGGATCTTTGCGGCGGCAGTGCTCTCGCCGACTCGATAATTTGAGAACCAGCCGCTGGCGTCGGAGTAGCGGACTTCCAAATCGATTCCCTGCTCGATGGCCTCAGACTCAAGCATCCCCACACGAACAAGTTCAGGAATCGTAAAGACCGCGGTTGGAATTCCGGTGTAATCGGGCGTGTTAGTTGTGCCCCTAATCATATTTGACGCCGCGACCTTGGCTTCGGCGCCCGCCATCGGTGTCAGGGGCATTCCAGCTGTGTCTGCAGAGTCTCCGGCAGCCCAAACTGCCTGGTTTGAGACGCTCTGAAGGTGGCTACCAACATGCACTCCGCGCTCGCCCCATTCCACCCCGGCGGCTTCTAAGCCAAGACCGGCTAGGTCAGGTACTCGCCCGGCACCGTGCACCACGAGATCCACTTCAACTACTTCGCTAGTGCCGTCTATTTCAAGGGTGACTTTATAAGTTTCGCCGCTGCGCTCGACAGCTTTAATCTCGGTGTTGCGGCGAAGCTCAATACCAACCTCAGCACCACGGCTAATCAGTAGCTCGACAAGATCCGGATCGAAACTTGGCAGTGGGCGTGCGCCGCGGTCAACAATAAGTGCCTTGCTCCCTGCGCGAGAAACAATGTGAGCGAACTCGAAGGATATAAACCCTCCCCCGGCGAAAAGTATCCGAGTGGGGAGAGCAGCTAGATCAAGGAATCCGGTGCTATCGATTAGGTGCTCGGAGCCGGGAAAGCTAAGTGGTCTTGGGATTGCTCCGGTAGTGATCAAGAAGCGTTCCGCTTCATAGCTTGTGCCGTCCACATCAATTGTGCGTTCTCCAATAAAGCGCGCATGCCCGTGGAGCGTTTCGATGCCGGCTTGGTCAAGACTCGCTTCCATGCTCTCAGAAACTGGGTCTGTATAGCCGTGCTTATGCGCCATCAGGTCCGACCAGTTCATCTTCAGGCCCAAATCATCGATGCCCTTACCTCTGAGGAGCCTTGCGCTATCAATAATCTCAGCACCGCGACGGAGAATCTTCTTTGGGTCGCAGCCCCTCAGGGCACAGGTGCCACCATAGGGAAGCGAATCGACGATAGCGACTCTCCAGCCCTCGGCTACGCACTTTTTTGCCGCAGTCATTCCCGCAGTCCCAGCTCCGATAACGATCAGATCAAAAGGCTTATCGGCAACTTTCTGGGCGGAATTTGAGGTGCTGGGGCTAATTCTGTTCTCCATTATTTTGGTTCCTTAATTTGTTGTGAAGGGCTAACTGCAGGCGGAATATTATTCAGTTTTGAAAACCAGGTTGATCCGCCACCGAGGCTATAAAAGTGAAATGGTGGAAATTATCCAGTGGAGCATTAGGGGAGCCATAAAAGCCAACTCGGTAGGCTGACTGGGTTTTCCTAGCCCACTGCTTCAGCCCTTTGAAATAGAGCCAATCTCTCGAATGATGAGTTACGAAAACTTGATTGGCTTTCCGTTCATCAAATTCTTTGAAGGGGAAAGGTTGCGAGCTCATCCCTCCACTGTAACCCTCAATTCAGGCATAACGCCAAGAGCGTAAAATGACAGCATGCAGAGCTTGGATGCGTTCCTAGGTGAGAAAGTCACTCACCTAGGCATCGACTGTCGCTTGCTAGCCTTCATGAATCTGCCAACTAGCTCGGGCTCAAAAAGCCGGGGATTTCAAGCCGCCGACATGCACTACGGGCTCATATGCGGCAACCTGATTTGATGGGAGCAGCGATGAATTGGTGGACGCGCCATCAGGTTCTGCTCTTCATTGCCGCAATTGCGGCTGGGGCAATTGGCGGCCTGCTGCTGCCTGAACTTTCCCGTCCGCTGGGGCTAGCGATTAACCCAGTCCTGGGCTTACTTATGTACGCGATTTTTCTGGGTGTGCCATTTATGGCGGCTGGCCGCGCTCTTGCCGACTGGCGTTTTATGGCCGCCCTGTTGGTGCTGAACTTCGTTTTAGTCCCGATAGTGGTGTTTGGATTGAGCCGCTTGGTGCAGGGTGAGACGGCGCTGCTGGTTGGCCTGTTGCTGGTATTACTGACGCCTTGCGTGGATTACGTGATCGTCTTTTCTGGCCTCGCGGGTGGAGCACGGGACCGGCTTCTGGCGGCTACTCCTTTACTGATGCTTCTACAAGCACTACTCATGCCGATCTACATATGGCTGATGGCCGGGCCAAATGTCGTCGATGCGTTCGAAGTCCGCCCCTTCGTTGAAGCTTTCCTAATGCTGATTGCCCTGCCGCTGAGCCTCGCTGCACTTACTCAGTTGGTGGCAACCAAATCACGCGCCATGCGGGCAATCGAAAATGTTACCGCTGCTGCAATGGTGCCCCTGGTGATGCTGACCCTCGCGGTGGTTGTCGGGTCCCAAATATTTGCAGTGAGCGGTTCAATTGGATCGTTGATTATGGTCCTGCCGATCTTCTTGTTGTTCGTGCTGATTCTCGCTCCGCTTGGAGCGCTAGCAGGTCGGATGGCGAAGCTTGATGCCTCCGGGCGACGCACCCTTGTTTTTAGTGGAGTGACTCGTAACTCGCTGGTTGTACTTCCTCTGGCCATGTCACTGCCTCCATCGTTTGCTCTTACACCCCTGGTGGTTGTCACCCAAACCCTCTTCGAGCTCGTGGTGATGGTAGTGATGGTGGCCGTTGTGCCGCGTGTGATTCGCGACCGTAGCGGGCCAGAAAAGGCTGGGTGATTGTCTTTTTGTGGCTCGCAACGCAGAGATTTACCCACATCAGAGCATTTTTTAGAAGCTTTTGGGCCTCACCCAATTCGAGTCACGCAGCTCCTATCGAAATTTAGAGAAGCCCTAAGATTAAGTCCCACTTCATTATTGAAAAGCGCGATGAACTTACGATTTCTACTGGTAAGTTTTGTGAGCCTGGAAAACCTTCCAGACGGGCCAACTCCTCTAGGAGTTGGTTCCCGTCGCTTCAATTGGGTAAATGGCCTCGTAGCTCAGTGGATAGAGCAACGGTTTCCTAAACCGTGTGTCGGGTGTTCGATTCACCTCGAGGCCACTTGTGGTTCCGGCCAACCTTTTTGGGCCCCGGCCGGCTCAATGATTCAAGTATTACGAACCAGCTAGCCCAACAAAGAGCGTCACAGGAGTTTCTGGACTAATCAGCACTCCGGCTTGAGGCTCAGTCCTTAGCACAACAGCCTCCGCCCCCGTGGTGTCATCAAACCAGACCACATCTGCCCCAAGGAATCCAGCCTCATCTAAATTGCGGTTTGCTTCATTTAGCGACATCCCAGTCAAATCCGGCACTTCAATAGGGCCCGCATTGGCGGAAAGTTGCCCTGGCAACTCACTCCCAGATTGATCGGTGAAATATAGATTGTAGACCTCTACTCCATTCTGGGTGAAGGCCTTGATTCCAGTGACCTCTTGTCCAAAGTAGCGCAGGCCGTCACGTTGGCTTGACAATTCTTGTGAATAATTGTCAAGAGATTCGGCGTAAGCAATGTTGTTCGCAATACTTCCCAGGACAATCGGTGAAAGTGCGATTGCAAAGATGTTCAGCGGCACCAGGACCGCCTGCCAAAACTTACCAACCAGCCAGATTTTGCGCCCCAGCTGAATACTAAGAACCACCAACACAGTGAGCGTGAAATAGCTGACTGCGTCTCGTGGTCAGGCGTAAATATCGCCGCCGACAAGCGAGCTGATTAGCCAAAACGCCACGTATGCACGAACCACCCACCAAAACGGTTGAATTGAGATTCCAAAATCCAAAATTATCGAGGTTGACTCTCGCTTGCGCAACCAAGCAACCAGGCTTGGGGTGAAACCAATGCCCTTGAAGAATTTGCGCAGACCGGCCTTTTCCGAGAAACCAGCCGCCGCTCGGAGTTCAGCCGCGTAATCCACCGGGGAACCCGGATCAAAAGCCGAACCTTCCTCAGCCAGACGATCTTCTAGATCAGCCTCGAGACCGTCGGTCAATTCTTGTATTTCAGTTTTTGAAAGATCGGCAAGCTCAGACCTCACTGCCGCAGCAAATTTATTACCTCTTGTGTCAAGATCAGCTTTCATTATTTACTCCCTACTAATTTCTTGCTAGTCAATTGCTTGGTTTTTACTGGTTTGCCCGGGGCCAAGAGTGCCGTCATATTGGTGCTGAATTTGGCCCAGATATCACGTTGCTGACTCAGCATTTTTTTGCCTTCGACATTTATTCCGTAGTACTTTCGGTGCGGACCATCTTCGGAAGCAACAACATAGGAAGTCACAGCCCCGGCAACAAAGAGTCTGCGAAGCGTGCCATAAACCGAAGCATCTCCAACCTCAGCCAGCCCAGCCTGCCTGAGTCGTTTCACAATGTCGTAACCGTAACCATCCTCAGACTCGATTACCGCAAGGACTGCAACGTCAAGTACGCCCTTTAGTAGTTGTGTGGAATCCATAAACACCTCATTTCGTTTTACACAGTACCATGGTATGCACAGTAGTTGGACAAACATAATAAAGCGTGTCGTAATCTAAAAATGAGGTTAGAAATTTAAGTCCAGACCCATCAAGCATCGCTCAACTTAGGCCATGGAGCCAAGGCGAGCATCTCAATAGGCGAAGGTGGAAGCTAGATCTTCTTAGTCTTATTTACCCTTGTCGCATAAAGCGACCAGACAGTAGTCACAATAAGAGTCACGACAATTACCCCAAGCGACAAGGAGGTCGGTATCTCGGGGATTAGCTTTATACTCTCGCCGCCATTGATAAACCCAAGTTCATTTTTATGAAGCGCGTGAACTACCAACTTAAAACCAATCCAGCCCAAGATGAAGGCGAGCCCTAAACCTAGGTACTTGAGGCGCTCCATCAGCCCCGAGAGCATGAAGTAGAGCTGCCTGAGGCCCAAAAGCGCGAAGGCGTTTGCCACAAAAACAATGTAGGGCTCTTCGGTCAACCCGTAGATTGCGGGAATTGAATCCAAAGCGAACAACAGGTCCGTGAACCCGATGGCAACCATCACCAGCATCAACGGCGTGAAATAGCGCTTACCGTTTTGGATGATGCTCAGCTTGGTGCCGTGGTAATCCTCGGTGGTGCGCATTCGGCGCTGCAAAAAGCTAATCAGCTTTGAGCCTTCATATTCCGCACCGGGCTCGGCCGGCTTGAGGTCACGGATGGTGTCTTTCAGAATCTTGATGGCGGTGAGTAGCAAGAAGGCGCCAAACACATAAAAAGCCCAGGAAAAGTTTTCAATAAACGCAGCGCCCAGTGCGATAAAAGCACCGCGCAGAATAAGTGCGATCACGATACCCACCAAGAGCGCCTCTGACTGCAATTTCCTCGGCACCTTGAACTGGGTGAAAATCAACAAGAAAACAAATAGGTTATCCACCGAGAGTGACTTTTCGGTGATGAACCCTGCGATGTATTCACCGCCGTATTGACCACCCCAAATTCCAGAAATCACGAATGTGAACAACAATGCCAGCCCAATGTAAATAGAGCTCTGAATCGCAGATTCTCTGAAGGTTGGTTCGTGCGGGTGCCTCACTTGGTAAGTCAAATCGCCGATTATCACGGCAGAAAAGACCGCAACGGTGGTTAGCCAAACCCAGAGTTCTACGTTCAATCTAAATCCATTCTCAAGGCTCGCTTAGAAGTGCAATAAGCCCTAATTCTAAGGCTGGTGAAGCGAATCAAAAATCACTGCCGGACGCTATCCAAAACGCTACGAACTGTGAATTGAAAAAGCTAAGCGGCCTGGGGTTGCATTGCAAGAAACTCTTCCCACTGCGGTTCGTTTTTGTCCACCCCGCGAACGCTCCAAATCAACCCACTCGGCATCTTGGGCTTTACTTTCAGCTCCCAGCCCATCTCCTTAGGGGTCTTATTGGATTTTTGGTTATTGCACTTGAGACAACATGCCACCAGGTTGTCCCAGGTGTCTTTACCGCCGCGGGATTTTGGAACCACGTGATCCACGGTGTCTGCGGGTTTTTGGCAGTAGCCGCAACGAAAATCATCGCGCCGCAAAACCCCTCGGCGAGAGACCGGAACCCGTCTTGAGTTTGGAATTCTCACATAGCGCTGAAGCAAGATGACTGTTGGTAAATCAAAAGACCGAGTGGCACTGTGAACCACTTTGTCATCGGCGCCAGCCAATATGGTGGCCTTCTGGTTTAACACCAGAATCAGGGCACGCTTAAAAGACACCACGGCCAAAGGCTCGTAGCCAGCGTTTAGAACTAATGTGCGCAATTTTTCCCCTTAGACAAAATCACCCGCACGGCTTGCAGGCGATGAGAATTGGCCACTTTGATTAGCCCTGGAAATAAAAAACGCGCCGCATAATGCGACGCGCAAGATTTCTAGGCCGGTTATCCGGGGGTATCGGTTGAGACATATTCGATCTCCATAACTGGCGAGCTGATCTCGAAGCATCTCTACCCTCCCTTGAATTTGAGTGTCCAAAACAATATCAAAAGAGTAAGTGAGATTCACTGTGAATTGGGTAGAAACGCTAAAGAGGGTTGCGTTTTTTAGTTTGAGATTTCGACAAATCGAGTTATGTAGAAGCGGTCGGTGAAGATCGGTGCCAGTTTCACGCGGTCACCCGGCTGTGGGGAATGGTAGAAATTACCGTTGCCTGCGTAAATACCGTTGTGGCTGTAGTCATTAAAGGTCACAATGTCGCCAGGAACCGCATCCGCCAAGGGAACCTTGACTGCGATCCTGGACTGCTGGTAGACGCTATGGGGAAGGTCCAACCCAAACTGAGAGTAAACAAAAAGCACGTAGCCCGAGCAGTCGAAGCCGGAAGGAGTAGAACCGCCGTAAACATAAGGAGTACCAACCAACTCAGCCGCAGCTTTCATTATGCTCGCGGAAGTGACACTCGTGAATCTTGGGTTGGCTACATAATCCTCAGCTCGGGGACCCGTGTAAGCCACTCTGCTCACGGCTTTAACCTCAAACTGACTTGCATCCGCTTCTTGATAGTCTCCCCGAGAAAACTCGACTGCCCTAACCGCGGCAACAGAAAGCCCCTGTGAAGGGGCAGAGATGTCAACCATCGTGTTGTCGTGGGCTAGGCCACTTAGAGCGGTTGTTTCTGGATCAAAACCGTAAGAAGGAAGAGCAAAAGTAGCCATTAGTCCCATTGCCGACATCATGGTAATCAGAGTCCTCAACGAATGCTTCTGCTCTTTTATCGAGACTCGCCGCTCCGCCACTCTCAGCGCTTTGCGCGAGACCGTGGTTTCAGCTGGAGCAGGGATCAAAAGGGGTTCTCCTAGGGAGTGTCTGGAACTTTTGCTCGTTGAAGTATAACCGCTAGTTCTGAATAACCGCTGCAAATAAGTGGGCGGCGACAGACCCGTCCACAATCAAACCTTCGTTGCGCCCTAATCCGGTGATTAGCCAGCCTGCAGCGCTTTTATCAATGGTTACATGTTCACCCGGGGTCAAGCCCAGATCCCATAGTTGCAATAAAAAAGCAGAGTCGATTTGCAGCGGCTCTCCGATCCGGACCAGCTGATAAGTCCCAGTTTCAAGGGCACTTATCGCATTACAGGGCTGTGGTTCGGAGCTTTGGAGCCCCAATAACTCGAGTCCAGGCACCGGCATGCCAAATGGTGAGATCCTGGGTTGATCCAAAAGTTCGATGAGCTTACGCTCTACGTTCTCGCTCATCACGTGTTCCCAACGACAAGCCTCATCATGGACTAATTCCCACTCGAGACCGATCACATCAATCAATAGCCGCTCGGCCAAACGATGTTTGCGCATCACCTCGGTGGCGGTGAGACGGCCAACATCAGTGAATTCAAGGTGCTTATCATCACCAAGACTCAGTAGGCCATCGCGCTCCATACGAGCCACCGTTTGCGAAACGGTTGGGCCAGAATGCTCCAAGCGCTCGGCAATGCGAGCTCGCATCGGCGTGATGCCCTCTTCTTCTAGCTCGAAGATTGCCTTGAGATACATCTCAGTGGTGTCGATCAGGTCTGTCACAATTGGGCCCCTTTGCTAGTCAAAAGACTAATGCCACGACGATGGATAAACTAAGGGGCATGGCAAACATCAAGATTCCAGCAAATCTTCTTCCCCAAGACGGCAGGTTCGGTTGCGGACCCTCGAAGGTGCGCAGCGCTCAGTTAGAAAACTTTTTGACAAAGGGGGCTGCCCTTTTGGGTACCAGCCACCGCCAGCTACCGGTAAAAAACCTGGTCGGGGATATTCGCTCGGGCCTGATGGGCTTATTTCGAGCTCCGGCGGGGTACGAAATCATTCTGGGAAACGGTGGCTCGACGGCGTTTTGGGATGCGGCCGCTTTTGGTCTCGCGGAGAATAAAGCACAAGCCCTAGTTCACGGAGAATTTGGATCCAAGTTCGCCAGTGCACTCACTACCCCTTGGCTCCAAGCGCCGAGTATTCAAAAGGCTGAGCCCGGCTCAAGAAGTGCCCTGACTGCTGAAGCTGGTGTGGATCTTTATGTTTACCCGCAGAATGAAACCTCAACAGGAGTTGTTGCCCCGGTAAGAAGAACTGCGGGTGTTGACTCGGGAGCTTTGCACCTAACCGATGCGACCAGCGCTGCCGGGGGAATTGATTTTGATGCGCATGAAACTGATGTTTATTATTTCGCCCCACAAAAAAACTTCGCTTCCGATGGCGGGCTTTGGTTGGCCCTGGTCTCCCCAGCAGCAATTGAGCGCATCGAAAAAATAGCCGAAAGTGACCGCTACATCCCAGAGTTTCTCAGCCTAAAAGCCGCTCTGGACAACTCGAGGTTGAATCAAACTCTGAACACTCCGTCGATTGCGACCCTTTTCATGCTGGAAGACCAGGTGGGCTGGATCAATCAATCCGGTGGTCTGAAATGGGCGGATGCTCGCACAAAAGAATCTTCCGACCTCCTCTACGACTGGGCCCAAGCCTCCAGCGTTGCCAACGCCTTTGTTGAAAACCCGGAGCATCGTTCGCAAGTCGTCGTAACCATTGATTTTGCTGAATCAATTGATGCTTCTGTTATTTCTAAAACTCTGAGAGACAATGGAGTTGTGGATGTTGAGCCCTATCGAAAGCTCGGAAAAAACCAGCTGAGGGTTGCCACCTTCGTCTCGGTTGAGCCAAGCGACATTCAGGCACTGCTTGCTTCAATCGATTATGTGTTGGGAGAGATGTGAAGGTCTTTATAAAGTTTTCCGAGCGACACCCTGAGCCGACAGTTGCCGATATCCACTCTAGGAAAATTGTTTTAGTCGGAAGCGCTCTCTGGGTCTTGGTCCTGATCATCCTCTTGGCGTTTTATCCGGCGTTGTCTGACGCGGGTCTTTTGTGGTGGCTTCACACCGCCCTGGTCGGCATCGGACTCGGAGTCCTCGGACTCTTCGCCGTCCGCAAATCCTAGGGCCATGCCCTTGATGAGTTCATCGGCTTCGGCATCGGTTTGAGCCTTGCCTTCTGCCCGAAGCTGCTTCCGGAACTCGGCCAGACGTTCGGCCCAGGGCACCCAATTTGGGGAAAGGACTGCATCGGGTCCTGCCATCAGATTAACCTCGGAGACCGAAATCCCCTTGCGTTTATCGGGAGAAGTCAGAGTGATGACCCAAACCCAGCCTTCATAACCGCGCATCAGAGCAGCAAAACGGACTTCAATTACACCCTTGGGAGATTCGACTTCGGCTATGAAATCACCAATTTGGGCGTGATTGGTAGTTTCCTTTAGGGCGCTAAGCGCAAAATCTTGATTGTTAGCCTTCAAGCTCTTCGGCCACCTTGCGCAGAAGAAGAGCTACCTTTTTAGATTGAGCCGTCTCTGGATACTTGCCTCGCTTGAGACTCTCACCCATTTGATCGAGGAGTCGGATTAGATCTTCGGTGATGATTGCTAGCTCTTCAGCAGGCTTGCGATTCACCGCCTGCAGAATCGGAACCTCGATCACTCTAACCGATAGAGCTTGCGCTCCTTTGCGACCATCGGCCACGCCATATTCCACGCGCGATCCAGGCTTTATTGAACTGTGGCCCTGAGGAAGCGCTGAGATGTGCAGGAATACCTCGGCACCGTCATCACCCTGGATGAAGCCGAATCCCTTGTCATCATCGAAGAACTTTACTTTTCCGGTTGGCATGCTTCCTTCTTTCCACGAACCTGCCATAACTGTAGCCGAAAGGTTAGAGTTGTTGGATGTCCGAAAAACGCAAGCGCCCACAAGTAGAGGTAACACTGGCTTATATGGCGGTCGGAGTAATTGGGGCCTCGATTCTTGCGATTCTTCTTACCTTGGTGCTAACACTTTTCAAAGTCTCCGACATGCCGGTCTTGTTGGCGCAACTTCCGCTGATCGGTCTACCAGTTGGCTTTTTGCTGATTATCGGACTCCTAATCGCATCAATCATCACCCGAACTAAGGGAAATAAGGATTAATTGTCTGACCTACTCACCCTCGCTGGCTCCCTAAAGCAGCTAGACCAAGCCAGGCTGGCAGCGGTCATAAGTTCATGCGTCTCAGAGACCAAAAACTGCCAGGACCTATTCGATTTGTCAAGGCTCTTGTTATCGAGGCGTGAATTGGAGTCTCGAATAAGAAACCTTGGGTCAAAAGACCTGGAGGACTTAGAGCATAAAAAACCAACCAAAAACTTGACTCACGCTCTTTTGGCTAGCAGTGACAATGTGTTTGAGCAAGCTGGGGCGCTGATGCCGGAGCTTGCAACCCCAACCCATAAGCACCTCTCGGAACCGGGCGACTCCCTAGTAATTCATGAAACCCTGCTGACAATCACCGAATCGCTATTTGCCTGCGAGCGACACTGGCTTGGTTTGGTTCGATCCGGAATCAAGGCCCAAGATGCCAAAGAGTTAGGCCTCACGGTGAAAATGGCCGCCAATCGTGTGCAAAAGATTTTCCAGTTTGCAATGCACGCCGGACTGGTTCGGTCGCATGCTGAGCGTTGGGTGGCAACTGATAAAGGGCACGCTTGGCTATCGGCCGATCACCCTAAACGCTGGGAGCTACTTGCCGAGAGCATCATGGACCTTCCGGCTATCGAGCTAACTGACGAAGACCTAATTGAGCAGTTGCAAGCCGCTTTTCCGCTTCGGCCGATAGCCGATGTGAAGCTGCTGGCATTCGGCTCACTAATCGGCCTGATTGATCAAGGTGCTCCGACAAAACTTCTGCTCGCCGCCCAAACCTCAATTCCAAAAGCGGCTAAGTTGGTGTCCGAAATGTTGCCAGAGCCGGTATCCAAACTAATAGTTCAATCCGATTTGAGCATCACATCACCCGGGCCAATTACCCCAAGCCTGCACCGAACCTTAGACGTGTTCACCGAATCCGAAGACTTGGGTTTGGCCTGCCGTTTCCGACTCAGCGCCCTAAGTATTTCGCATGCCCTAGAGGTCGGAATGAGTGTCACCGAGATTCGCGAATTTCTTGCCAGCCACAGCAACCACGAATTGCCACAGCCGGTTCAGTATCTATTAGCCGAATCAGAATCAAGGTTCCGTGAGCTCACGGTCTTAGGTTCGGCGCTTGGCACGATAATCGAATCCGATGACGAAATCTTGCTTATGCAAATATCCAACGAATCTTCACTGGCCCCGTTGCAACTCAAGCCCACCGCTAAAAATCAGCTCGGCTCTAGGTTCCAAAGTCAACTCATTTACTTTAATTTGCGGGCGGCCGGTTATGCCGCGGTGATGGTTGATGAATCAGGTCAGGTAATCTCCCCCAGGGAAAGAATTGATACCGAACCCGTGCTGATAGATCAAGCTGCAGCCAATCAGCAGGCAGAGTTGCTACTTTCCGGTGAATCTCAGGAGCCAGCGCAAGAGGACATGACTCGGCAATTGCACTTTGCACTAAAAAATAAACTCAAAGTGACCCTAAGAGTCGAGTTGCCGGATGGACAGCTGAAGGAGTTTGAGATTGAACCGCTTGGAATAGCCGGCAACCGGATCAGAGGTAGGGACCTAGAAAAAGAGGCTGAGCTGACCCTTCCGATGGCAAGAATCAAAGCGGTCTGGCTCAGTTAGGATATAGGGATGTCTTTGGGGCCTCTGATTATTCAATCCGACCGCACGGTACTTCTTGAAACCGACCACCAAGATGCCAATGAAGCTCGTCACGAGCTCGCGATCTTTGCCGAGCTGGAACGCGCGCCAGAGCACATTCACACCTATCGCATCACAAAGCTTGGGCTCTGGAATGCTCGAGCAGCCGGTCATGATGCGGATTTCATCCTTAGTTCTTTAAATAAATGGTCGAAATACCCCGTGCCTCAGGGTGTCTCCAAAGAAATTGAGGAGACGATAGCGCGCTTTGGAAAGCTACTCATCTCTAGGGATGCAATCGGCCTGATTCTAAAAAGCGATTCCAGATCCATTCTGGCCGAAGTTTCATCGAATCGAAGAATTGCAAATCTTCTAGAGGGCGAAGTTGAGGGTGGTTTCAGAGTAAGAGACTGGGCCCGTGGTCAACTTAAGCAAGAGCTCTTGAAGCTCGGCTGGCCAGCCGAGGACAATGCCGGCTACACCCCGGGAACCCCGCACGAGATCAAACTAAAACAAGACTCCTGGCACTTGCGCGATTATCAAATCCAAGCCGTGGAGAAATTTGACCTGGGCGGTTCGGGGGTTGTGGTTTTGCCCTGTGGGGCGGGAAAGACCCTGGTTGGTGCAGCGGCAATGGCTTCGGCTGGGACTAATACCCTGATTCTGGTGACCAACACGGTTTCCGCAAGACAGTGGCGCGACGAGCTTTTGGCAAGAACTTCACTCGAGCAAGAAGATGTTGCCGAATATTCCGGGGCCCATAAAAACCTAGCAGCGGTAACTATCGCCACCTACCAAATCCTCACTACAAAGCGAAAAGGCGAATTTACCCACCTGGAATTACTGAACGCCCGAGACTGGGGTTTGGTCATCTATGACGAAGTGCACCTCTTGCCGGCTCCCATTTTCAAAATGACCGCTGACTTGCAAGCAAGGCGTCGACTCGGCCTCACCGCGACACTGGTTCGCGAGGATGGCCGAGAGTCAGACGTCTTCTCGCTGATTGGGCCAAAGCGCTTCGACGCTCCCTGGAAGGAAATTGAGGCGCAAGGCTATATTGCGCCTGCGAATTGCTATGAGGTTCGAGTTAGCCTGCCCGATGAAGAACGTATGGAATATGCCATCGCGGATCAAGAGTCGCGATTTAGAATTGCTGCCACCTCTCCTCAGAAACTGGCAATCATCAAAGAGCTTTTAGCAAAGCACAAGGGCGAGCCGACTCTGATTATCGGCCAGTACCTGGATCAAATTGATACGGTTTCCGAGGCACTGAATATTCCTAAGCTCACGGGAGCAACTCCGGTTGACGAGCGCGAAGCATTATTTAATAAGTTTCGTTCGGGTGAGCTAAATACACTTGTGGTCTCCAAGGTTGCAAACTTCTCGATTGACCTACCCGAGGCATCGGTTGCCATTCAGATCTCTGGAGCTTTTGGATCTCGGCAGGAGGAGGCGCAGCGACTTGGAAGGCTTTTGAGGCCCAAGGCTGATGGCCGTTCCGCCGCCTTCTACACGGTTGTTGCTCGCGACACGGTCGAGCAAGACTTCGCCCAGAACCGGCAGCGCTTTTTGGCTGAACAGGGCTACAGCTACGAGATATTGGACAGCGAAGACATCTGATACAGCTATTTCACAGACTACTTACAGCTAAGAGGCGCAGGATTGACCTATGGAATCCTTAAAAGTGTTAGTAGTTGATGATGAGCCAAACATTCGTGACCTTCTCTCGGCAAGCTTGCGCTTTGCCGGACACACAGTTCTCACTGCCCCCAACGGCACGGATGCAATAAACAAAATTATCGAGACCCAGCCAGACATTGTGCTACTCGATGTGATGCTTCCTGACATTTCGGGTTTTGGAGTCACCAAAAAAATTCGTGGAATGGGGATCGAGACTCCGATATTGTTTTTGACTGCCCGCGACGACACCGAGGACAAGGTCACCGGGCTCACAGTGGGGGGCGACGACTACGTTACAAAGCCTTTCAGTCTCGATGAAATTATGGCGAGAATTTCGGCAATCATGCGGCGAACTGGAAAAGGCGATGATAGCGACTCGTTGATTCGCGTGGGCGAACTAGAAATTAACGAGGACGCTCACGAGGTTTCAGTCGCAGGCCAAGTTGTCGACCTATCCCCCACCGAATACCAACTCTTAAGATATCTGGCCTCCAACCCGAATCGAGTGCTCACCAAGGCGCAGATTCTCGATCACGTTTGGGAGTATGACTTCAACGGGGAAATGGGTATCGTAGAGAGCTATGTTTCTTATCTGAGAAAGAAGCTGGACCCGCTAAGTCAAGAACCACTAATTGTCACTAAGCGCGGTGTTGGCTACTTATTGAAAGGCCCCAAAGGCTAAAACTTGAAACCCAAGATGCTCGCGATATGGGAGCGCATTTCGCTCCGATCCAAGCTCACCGCTCTAGCGGTGAGCTTGATTGGGCTTCTGCTAACCGTGTCGAGTGCGGGAACCGTAGCGCTTTTATCCACATATCTTCAACAAACAACCGATGCACTCCTACTTTCCACCGCCAACTCCCTTAGAAGCGAAAACCCCCTCCAACTTGAGCAAAGAGTCAGCTCCGGGGACCTCGCACTACCCTCATTGCCGAGCGATTATTACATTGCCATATTGGATGCCGAGGGTAATCAATTCTTAGGCCTGGTCTCTGCCTCCGGTGGTGGCAGAACCGTGCCCAATTTCTCTTTTCTAGCGCTCGACGCGGTAGTTGAAACAGAAGCAACCCCGTTTGACGTAGAAGTACAAGTGGAAGGGGGGCTAGATTCTCACTGGCGCATGGTCGCCATTCCCCTGACTCGTGCCAACGGTTCGGTAGTAGTTGCCTTACCCACGAGCTCGAATCGCCAAATCATTGCGCAATACGGGGTGATTGGCGCAAGATTTGGAATCTTCCTGCTGGTGGTCTCTGGCCTTAGCATCTGGTTGACCATAAACTCGGCCCTCAGGCCGCTAAAAGAAGTTGAGCGCACAGCTTCTGCCGTAAAGGCTGGAAAGTTCAATTCCAGACTGGTAGAAAGACACGGCAAGACCGAAATTGGCAGGCTCAACGGGGCACTAAACAGCATGCTAGATAGCATTGAGAGCGCTGTTTCTGGAAAAGATAAGACTTTGAATCAAATGCGCCGCTTTGTCTCTGATGCGAGTCATGAGCTGAGAACCCCCCTTGTCACGGTGCGCGGATATGCTGAGCTCTATCGCATGGGTGCAATAAAAAAACCCAAGGATGTTGCCGAGGCCATGCAGCGAATCGAGTCCGAGGCCATCCGCATGAGCGGATTGGTCGAGAGCCTACTCACCCTCACTCGATTAGATGAGCTTGGCTCATTAAACAAGGAGCGCCACGAGTTAGTAGTGCTTGCAAAACAGGTAGTCAAAGATGCATCGGTGGCCAACCCAGATGTGAAATTTGCATTTGAGACCAATGAGCAACTCATTGAAATCCAGATCGACGCCGATCGAATCAAGCAGGTATTAACCAACCTAGTTGCAAACGCTGCTCGCTTTGCTCCAAAAAACTCCGAGGTTGCGATACGCCTAAGTGCAAGCAAGGACAAAGTTCTGGTGCAGGTAATTGATCATGGTGAAGGAATCCCTGAACCGCTTCGAGAAAAAATCTTTGATCGTTTCTACAGGGTCGACAACTCACGCAATCGAGACACCGGAGGCTCAGGGCTTGGCCTGGCAATCGCAAGCGCCATCGTGATGAACCACCAGGGTAAAATTTGGGTTTCCGAGACTCCAGGTGGCGGAGCAACCTTTAATTTTGAACTCCCCTCCACAGCTTCAATAACCAAGGCCTAATCCACAGTTTCGCATTTTCACAAACGCAATGAGAACCTCAACCCTGAAACTGTTGCCATGACTTATTTCTCAGTAGATTCAGAACGAGTACTGGCGGCCAATGGCGCCATCCAAGCAACTATCGCACGCCTGCAAGGCGAAATTCATGGCCTACAAGGCCAACTCCACTCGCTCAACGACACCTGGCAGGGCCAGGCGGCCATGAGCTTCCAGGACTTAGTTCAGCGCTGGAAGATTACCTCCGACTCGGTAGAGGCCCAGCTGGGGCAAATAGGCCAGGCTCTGGCTGTAGCGGCCGGGCAATATTCCGAAATTGAACAGGCCAACCAGCGACTTTTCCTTTAAAGACAAAAAACAGGAGGGCTTTCGCCCTCCTGTTTTTTTGGTTTGAACTCTTTAGAAGTCCATGCCGCCTGATGGGTCAGAAGGCATTGCGGACTTTGGCTCTGGTCGCTCGGCAACAACTGCCTCAGTGGTTAGGAACAATCCAGCAATCGAAGCGGCGTTCTGCAAAGCGGAACGAGTTACCTTGACTGGATCATTAATACCCGCTGCAAGCATGTCAACATACTCACCGGTTGCAGCGTTTAGACCGTGACCAGCAGGAAGGTTTGCCACCTTCTCGGCAACCACGCCTGGCTCCAAGCCAGAGTTAATGGCAATCTGCTTCAGTGGCGCTGAAACGGCTACGCGAACAATTTCTGCACCAGTTGCCTCATCGCCAACTAGGTTCAGGTCCTTGAACGCAATCAAAGATGCCTGAAGAAGCGCCACGCCACCACCGGCGACGATACCCTCTTCAACAGCAGCCTTGGCATTGCGGACTGCGTCCTCAATGCGGTGCTTGCGCTCTTTTAGCTCAACTTCAGTCGCTGCGCCAGCCTTGATAACCGCAACGCCACCAGCAAGCTTCGCTAGACGCTCCTGCAGCTTCTCACGGTCATAATCAGAGTCAGTTGCGGCAATCTCGCGACGAATCTGCTCAACGCGGCCCTTGATCTGTTCTGGGTCTCCAGCACCTTCAACTATTGTGGTCTCGTCCTTGGTGATTACCACCTTGCGGACTCGGCCCAACATTGCTAGGTCGGTGTTCTCAAGCTTTAGGCCAACCTCTTCTGCAATTACCTGACCACCGGTCAGAATTGCGATGTCCTGAAGCATTGCCTTGCGACGGTCGCCAAAGCCAGGAGCCTTGACGGCTACCGACTTGAAGATGCCGCGGATCTTGTTTACAACCAAGGTTGCTAGGGCTTCGCCATCGATGTCCTCGGCGATGATTAGAAGTGGCTTGCCCGACTGCATGACCTTGTCAACAATTGGAAGCAGGTCCTTCATATTGGAAATCTTGCTGTTTGCAATTAGAACGTAGGCGTCTTCGAGAACTGCTTCTTGGCGCTCTGGGTCTGAGACCATGTATGCAGAAACATAGCCCTTGTCAAAGCGCATACCCTCGGTTAGCTCCAGCTGGATACCGAAGGTGTTTGACTCCTCAACGGTAACCACACCTTCTTTTCCAACCTTGTCGATTGCCTCGGCGATAATCTCACCAATAACGCTGTCTCCGGCAGAGATCGACGCGGTGGCAGCAATCTGCTCCTTGGTCTCAACTGGAATTGCCATTGCCAAAAGGGCATCGCAAACAGCTGCTGATGCCTTGTCGATGCCGCGCTTCAGGCTGATTGGATCGGCTCCAGCTGCAACGTTGCGCAGACCCTCTCTGACAAGCGCTTGGGCCAAGACGGTTGCGGTGGTTGTCCCATCGCCAGCTACGTCGTCGGTCTTTTTAGCAACTTCCTTCACGAGCTCTGCACCGATTCGCTCTAGCGGATCGCTGAGCTCAATCTCCTTAGCAATTGAGACACCATCGTTGGTGATGGTAGGGGCTCCCCACTTCTTCTCTAGGACTACGTTGCGGCCACGTGGACCAAGGGTTACCTTGACCGTGTCAGCCAGGATGTTCAAGCCGCGCTCTAAGCCGCGACGAGCATCTTCATTAAAGTGAATAATTTTTGCCATTTGGGTTTCTCCCGTTTGCACTAAGACTTGGTTTTAGCACTCACGTGTGTAGAGTGCTAACTACATTTTGCCACTCTAAGCCCCCGAGTGCAAGCGAAGGCCGATACGCAATAAGCGCATCGGCCTTCGTTTAGTTTGAGAACTAGCTTTATAGAGGTACGACGTTCTCGGCCTGTGGGCCTTTGTCGCCGCTCTTTACGTCGAATTCGACGCGCTGGTTTTCTTTTAGCTCGCGGTACCCATCAGTTGTGATAGCGGAGAAGTGAACGAAAACGTCCGGTCCGCCGTCCTGTGTGATGAATCCGAAACCCTTTTCAGAGTTAAACCACTTTACGGTTCCCTGTGCCATGTATTGCTCCTGATGCTCGTTACGCACTCGCGTAACTCACGAATGCATCAAGAAAAACCTTTGTTCTTACTCGACGAAGAAAAGTTTACGCTCTAACAGCTCAAAAAGATAGTCTTATCGACGGGCATGAAATGTGTTATCGAAGGGTTATAAAACAGATATGGCTGAAAACGAATTTAAATACCAAGTCTATAAAACCGATGAGCAGTGGAAAACTGAGCTTTCAGAGTTCGAATATCACGTACTTAGGATGGCGGGCACTGAGCGCGCGTACACCGGTGAGCTCCTAAAAGAAGAACGTGAGGGTAGTTACCACTGTCGCGGTTGCGATGCCTTCTTATTTGTTGCAGACACCAAATTTGACTCGCACTGCGGCTGGCCGAGTTTCTACAAGCCGCAAGACAACGCTGCGATCGAATACATCGAGGACAAGGCCCACGGCATGAGCCGCACCGAAGTTCGATGCTCAAACTGTGGATCGCACCTAGGGCACGTGTTTGATGATGCCCCGCAAACTCCAACCGGAGATCGCTACTGCATCAACTCAGTGAGCATCATCTTTAAACCCAAGGCCTGATTAGCAGCTCACTAAGCTTTGCCTGAGCCCAGAAATAAGAATCGCAGGTGGCCAGGCTTTGGGAACAGTAATTAATATTTTTGCAATCCTTGTGGGTTCTGGGCTGGGAGTGCTTTTGGGCCATCGGTTGCCTCAAAAGATGTCTAGAACCCTGACCGATGCCATGGGATTGGTAGTTTTAGTAATCGGCGCCCTAAACCTTTCGGCCTTGCAAGATGAAGCTTTTACCCAAACCGTTGGAACCTCTGGGACGCTCCTGGTTGTTTTGGGTGCACTACTAATGGGGGGAGTTTTCGGATCGCTTCTGAAAATAGAAGAGCGGTTATCCGAATTTGGCAGCTGGCTTCAGCACAAAACCTCGAGGGGTGAATCAAAAGACAAAGAACGCTTCATTGAGGGCTTTGTTAATTCTTCTCTACTATTCACCATTGGACCGATGGCGGTATTGGGCAGCTTGCAAGACGGACTCGGTCAGGGCATTGAAGTCCTGGCTCTGAAATCTACTCTTGACGGTTTCACGGCAATCGCCTTTGCGGCGGCCCTGGGGTGGGGAGTCGCGTTCTCCTTCATTCCGGTTGGGCTGTGGCAGGGTCTTCTAACACTGGCCGCTCTTGGCGCTGGCGCCGTGATGTCGGATGCGGTCATCGCATCGATTACTGCCACAGGTGGGGTTCTGCTCCTTGGAACAGCGTTGCGACTCATGCAGATCAGAATGGTGAGCGTGGCAGATTTGCTTCCAGCACTTTTGTTTGCCCCACTGCTTACGGTTTTGGTCGGAGTGATTCTTTAGCTCTGCCCGGTGAGCTTCTTCACATCTCCTAATAGGGCATCAAACTCGGCTTCAGTCATTAGACCCAATTCCATGGCGGCCTGCTTGACTGACTGGCCGGTTTTTTGGGCGTGCTTGGCGATGGCCGAAGCATTTTCATAACCCAATCTCGGCGCGAGCGCCGTCACCAGCCCAATTGAATTTTCAACGGTGTGCCTGAGATATTCAGTGTTAGCGGTGATTCCTTCGATGCAATACTCCCCCAGAACCTTGCAGCCACGCCTGAGATAAACAATGCTCATCATCAAGGCCCTGGCAATAATCGGTTCAAAGGCATTTAGCTGCAATTGCCCAGATTCAGCCGCCATGGTGACGGTCAGGTCATTGCCAATTACCGTGAAAGCGATCTGATTCATAACCTCGGGCATGACCGGGTTCACCTTGCCGGGCATCATCGAGGAACCTGCCTGCCTGGCAGGCAGGTTGATCTCCCCGAAGCCAGCCCTCGGTCCAGAAGAAAGCAGCCTGAGGTCGTTCGAAATCTTTGAGAGCTTTGAAGCTAAGCGCTTGAGAGTGCTGGAAGTGGACACAAACACCCCGGTGTCGCTGGTCGCTTCGATCAGGTTTTCGGCAACCGTGAATTCGTGATCACAAACCTCGCTCAGAACGGCGCACACCACCTGCGCGTAACCTTCGGGAGTGTTCAGCTGAGTTCCGATAGCTGTTCCACCTAAGTTGATTTCACTAAGCAGTGGAATCATCTCGCGGAGTCTGCCCTGATCTTCGTAAAGCGTCTGTGACCATGCGGCGAATTCTTGACCCAGAGTCATTGGCACGGCATCTTGCAACTGGGTTCTACCCATCTTGATGACTTCGGAAAACTCTTTTGATTTGATATTTATTGCTCCCCTTAGGGCTTCAACTTCATCAATCAGAGCAAGGATCTCAATAATCAGAGAGACCTTGATGGCGGTTGGATAAACGTCGTTTGTGGACTGGGAGGCATTCACATGGTTTAGGGGATCTATGAATTTATAGTCACCTTTTTTATGCCCCGCCATTTCAAGTGCTCGGTTCGCAATCACCTCATTGGCATTCATGTTCGTTGATGTGCCGGCTCCGCCCTGGATGGCATCAACCACGAACTCAGAATCCAATAACCCCTCCTGCACCTCTTTGGATGCAGCGATGATGTGGGCTGCTATCTCGGGAGTCAGCGCGCCAAGCTTTAAGTTGGCCGTCGCCGAAGCTTCTTTCACAAAGCCCAGCGCCCTAACAAAAGAGCGGTAGTGCCCAATTGATACCCCGCTGATCGGGAAATTCTCAACCGCTCTTAGGGTGTGCACTCCCCAGTAAACCTCAAATGGGATTTCTCGTTCGCCGAGCAGGTCTTTTTCGAGCCTCGTTGCCGTCATGCCTATAAGTATCCTCCTAACTTCGACACGGTAGTCTCCTAAGCATGGAACTCTGGACTGCGACCAAGCTGGCATTTGCCCAATTCTCGACATTTACAGGAAAGACCACTCGAGCTGACTATTGGTATTTTTTTCTAGCCCTGACGGTTGCATCGGCTGCGCTGGGAGTTATCTCGGGCGGGCTTTCTAATTTCCTCGCAATAATCACCATTATTCCCCTGGCCGCCGCTTCTGCAAGAAGGCTGCGCGACGCCGGCAAAGGAATGGGTAACTTTTTTTGGCTACTGGTTCCAGTAGTGGGTTGGATTATCTTGGTAGTTCAGCTGGCTCAGCCAGCTCGTGAAACTAAATCGATTTCTAAATAAGAGCCGACTACGGGACTTGAACCCGTAACCCCCACTTTACAAGAGTGGTGCGCTACCATTGCGCCAAGTCGGCCTGGGGTTTTAGCCCCGCCATAGCCTAATGGATAATCGCTTATCGGCACCTAGTTGTAAGCATTTCCCTTGGATTTAGGGGGATTCTCCCCCTATGACCCCCTCTTACGTCGCAGCGAGCGCCGCGTGCAGTGTCCCCATGTTTAGTTGTTACCTTCTACATTAATGCACCCCAAAGACAAACCCTGCTACCAGCTGCTACCACAATTTGAAGACAAAGCAGCCTGGCTGCAGGGGCGTTTTAGGGGTAGCCCGCTCAAAAAGGGGTGAGCAGGACTCCTGGGTCGCCCCCAGTCTGCGATACCAACAGAATTGATAAATGGAAAAAGTTGTGGGCATGAAAAAGCGGGCTCAGCTGTATGCCAAGCCCGCTTTGTCTCAACTCTATGAAGTTTTGCGCTTTTTCTCTTGCACCCAAGAGATGAAGGCAAGAATCACGATTGGGATGAGGAAAATGATGTTGAAGAAGCCCAGGAAAGCTGCAACTGTGTAAATAATGGCTGCAGTCAATGTGAACCCAGGAACTCTGGTGAAGTAGCCCAGTATGTTGAAAACTACCGCAAGCCATGTCAACAGGATGTGTGGCAACAGCAGTGCAACGCCCAGACCTGCTCCGATTGCCTCGGCATCACCTTCAGCTGCAGCGTCGCCAAATGCTGAGCCTGTTGAGGTAGTAACTAGAATCGCATATCCCAAGCCAAGCAGCATTGTGATTACAGAAATAATTGGTCTTGTCTTCATAATTTTGAAGCCCCCTAAATGTTTAATTGCTCTGGTTGACCTCGTGGCCCCCCGTTTGTATATTAACGGTAATTGATAAAACAAGGGGGAGAATCAATTGGGGAAATATCTAGCACTTGGAGCCGCGATGCTCCTGACTCTGTCAGGTTGCGTGGTCTCCAGCGAATCGGGGGCAAATGAGCCTGAGGATGCAGCCAATAGTGCCGCCAGTGAATCAAGTAGTCAACAAGAATCAACCTCCCAGGGCAATGGACCTTGGGCAGTTGGGGAGCTTTACGTGGCCAGCGACCACACGGTAATAATCAACTCTGTTCGCACGACAGTAGAGTCAGGATTTTCAGAGCCAGACAATGACTTCATTCTCCTAATTGACATGACTATTGAGAACACGGGCAATGACTCACACAGCGTCAGTAGCATCTTCGGTTTTGAGCTTCAAGGTTCTGACGACTACATGTATGACCAAGATTATTTCGCAGACACCAAAGGTGGGCTTGAAGGCGAAATTGCACCAGGGTCAAAATTGCGAGGGGAAATAGCATTTGATGTGCCCGAATTAGAGTTCTACTCTCTTCTCTACTCTCATGACTTATTCGCAGATTCAATTACTTTCCGAATTGCCGCATCCGACCTGAATATAGCCTCGTCAGCTGCCCCAGAAGAGAGCAACTCAAGCGTGGGGTTGGGAGTCGGGGATACTGCTGAAGGACCTGGCTTTACCATCACGCTCAACTCGGTTAGGTCCTCCGAGGAGGACTCGTTCAGCGGACCTGATAATGACTTTTACTTAATTCTGGACATGACAATTGAGAACACTTCCGATGAGGAAGCAAGTGTCTCATCGCTAGCTAGTTTTGACCTTAAAGGCTCAGACCTTTATCAGTACAGCGTTGGTTACTTTGCCGATGTGAAAGGTGACCTTGATGGTTCCATCCCCGCAGGCTCAAAGCTAAGAGGAGAAGTCGCCTTTGACGTCCCAGCCCTCTCATTCTACGAGTTCACCTATAAGCACGACTTCTTCGGAAGCTCGGTCACATTCCTGATTGATGAATCTGACCTGGGCTAATGAAGAAGAGCTCAACGCTGTTCTGAATGCATCGCTAAAGCGGCTCAGTTATTCAAAGCTTTTTTTAGAGTGCATCAGTCACTAAAGACGTTTGCAAATTTCCTTACTGAACTGTTCGCTTCGCAAGTCGGAAAAGGCTTGGTCTCGCCCGAATTTACAGAAAAGGCTAAAACCTTTAATTGCGAGAAATTATGTTGATTCGGGCCTGAGAGTACTCTTCATCTGAAATTACGCCATTAGTTCTAAGCTCTTCCAATTCGGCCAACCTTGCAGTAACGTCTGGTTTTACCTGAGAACTAGGCTCCAGTGAAATTTTCCCAAACTCCTCAAGGAATTTATTCTTTATCCGTTCTCCAGGGCTACTGATGAGTGCATAAGCATTGTCTACAGCAGCCACCACAGTGATGGTGATTTTGGTGTTGCCCTCTAACTCTGCGAAGTCAAGGGTGATGTCACCATGTAAGGTCCCAATCATCGGTTTCCAGTCCCCAGTCACTCTCATTAGAGGGGCCCTCTGTGAGACTTTTTTGAATCCAGCCTTGTTAAGGGTGAGAATTGAATTTTCCAAGTTGGAACTTGCAGGCCCACCAACGGTTATCAGGTCTTCGTATTTCTTTTTTATTGCCATTCACTCAGCCTTTCCTTTGCCATGGTCTAACACTGTTCTGCCGAGCCCCCTAGCGCCACTCGCAATCAACATTCAACCTCACGCTTGTTCCAGCTTGGTTCTTAACCTCAGAACCTGCTCTTGGCGTTTGGCCAGTCACGAGCCCCTTACCGCCAATGCAAAGTGAGAGCTTAGGATTAAATCCATAGTTGGCTGAAACGCTAAATTTATAACCGTTGTTCCGCAGCCACGTCGTGGCGTCGTACTCAGTGGAATTAATCAGGTTTGGCATCTTCACCATCTCAGGTGTCGGCTGAGTGTTGTTTTGCTGGGAGGAACCCCCATCAGAAATTGCTTCTGGAAAAATAAAACTAGGACTAAGTTCAGGGTCCCAACCCAGAGCCTCCTTGGCATCTAAATAACACTCAGCCTCGGGGCTGAAAGCACGAAGTTCAACGAGTAGACCTTCTGAAGCTCCCATCCAAACTGCTTGCCCAGGTAAGTCGGTTGTGCCCTCCCAGAGGGCGAGACGTTCCTGATAGTCATAATCAACCGAGTCCCAGGCAAGAACTATGCACCCCTCTTTAGCTTCTGAAAAGACCCCTTCAGGCGTGGCGATTAGGACTGGAGCGCCTTCGTAGTCATCTTCTCCTTGTGCGCCCCAGGTAAAGCTGCTGTTGGCATTCAAGCTATCAAGGACCACATTTGCTGCACCTAAGCTGTCAAATACTTCGGTTTCAGGTTCGGGTTGGTCCAGTTGTTGGCTTGAGCTGGGAGCTGGGGTACTCTCGGGGCTTTCGGCATTCGCATTTTGAGAAGCAGATGGAGAAGAGCCATCGCTTCCTTGGTCTGTACAGCCAGCCAAAAATAATGCAGCAACTAATAAAACTGCCAGTTTTTTCATGATTCCCCAATCAATTGTTAGATCGTAATACAGAAGCCAGAGAATGACAACTTTGGCAATTGACAGAGTGCCCGCAATCAGTAGCGGCTGATTGCAGGCTGGGCCAGCACTTTTCCCGAATCTGGCCACAATAGTTAATCGCCTGGCGGTGCAAAGCCGCCACTAATTTTGCTGACATGACTTGAGTAGTTTGGGCATCCCATGTGGAGAGCAGGTATCGGATATCTCAAGAGGCTATTTTCAACAGTTTTACCTTGAGGCTGTTGTCCACGGAAGAAAGGTGACGGTCAGTGAGTGGCTATTCTTTCCCCCATTGGAATCCTTTTGATGGCTGGATTCTGTGGCGATGCGAGGTCGCCTGTTCGTAATCTAACCAAGTCTTGAGCATCTCATAATCCCCAGTGGCCACTAGAACCCTTAGGTAGTCAAGTGGCTTTAGCCCCCTATTTGAATTACCTGGGTCCTTGGGTTGGAAATTCAGGTCAAAGTACCCGTGCTTGAAAAGGTAGTTGCAGTATCCAGTTATTGAACTCTGTATAGGGCCTGACCACTGTTGCACTGATTGAACTCCACGAACTCCGCATTTATCGGCCGAAAGCTGCCAAAGCTGGGCAACTTCTCTGGAAAAAGCCTCCATTTCCTGGATTTGTAGCCGCTCTTGAAAAAACCAAGTCAAATGGAAGTGGGGAAATGAATATTTGATGCCAAGAACATCCTCCAGAACCCTCAAGCTCTGTTTCATGCCGGATTTTCGTTTGAGGGAGGAGTACCTCTTTGTCTTCCCCATCGCTGTCCATACTCGTGCTAGGTCTTCGTGCTTATAAATGAGTTTCTTGTTTCTGTTGGGAAGAGTTAGTGTCTGCGTGAAGACTGCCCCTCCAAGGTCAAGCCAAGAACCAATTGCTACCCCAAGTCGCTTTCCGAATTTCCAGTACTGGTAATTCATGCATGATGGACAAACATGCTTGTTCTTGCAATGGTCAGTTACTTCAACAACTTCGCGTTTACCGAGAGATACCTTGACGAGAAGGAGTTTCATACCGCAACTAGTCACTCCCCTAATAGAAGTAAAGGAACACATAGCAATTCTGAGACTCTCTATCTCTTTTTTTGCTAGTGCAGCATTGGAGGTAGGAGAAGTGGAAGTAGATAAGTAAATACTCTTTTGCTCTTTGCCCGCTTTTGATTCGCTGGAAGAACGTGTCAATTTGTCGCACCTTAGGAACTGGTGCTTTGAGTGCCGCAAACCACCCAAAGCAACGCTTTGAATTGATTTGCGACGACTTCATAGGGCTGGCTGATGCCCCAGATTCTCTAGGCCGACTTTGCACACCCATCCGTCACTGGCTTAGACGGTCTTCAGTGCCATTCCCACAAGCCTGCAAGGCAACTACTCTTACTACTCCACTGCCCTTGAAGGGATACTCCTATACTGCCAGGCACCCTGAGAAGAAACGCCCGAGACACAGCCTGTTCGCTACTGGCGATTTCAGCCTCTTAAGCACACCTATTAGGCCAATGAGTAACCACTAGTGCATGAGCTACCACTTCTACCTACCGCAGCTCGCAAACAACACAGAAAGTTTTCATAACTGGATGGCCAAAGAGAATCATGGGGCAAGGGTCAAATTATTGGCAGGCTTTATTGCAATTTTTTCGTTTCACTTTTGTGTCAATGTTACTAGTTCGCCACGTAGGCCATGCAGCCCCTGACCCAATCTGTTAGCTCTGAATTTGTTGCACTTGGATTGTTGAATTTCACCGTGTTGGCCATACCATTGCATTGATTGTAGGCACTTTGTCGGTCCGTATTTCTACCAATATTATTGCGACCAAAATTGTAACCTGCGTCGTAGAAGGCAGACGTCGGCGCTTGACTGCCGCCATTCCCGCCGCTGTCGTTACTCATAAGACCACCTGCCAAAATCACTAGGATTGCGCCGAAGCCTAAAATTGAAATCCAGAACGAGGGTGACTTACCTGCAAGGCTCGCAGACGACGTATTGCTCGCTTTTATTGGGGAAGCAGCTTTGATGGCAGATGCTCTCTTTGCATCACGAAGAGAGGCGCCGCAATCTCTGCAGTAACGTGCAGCTTCACTTGCAGGTGAATTGCAAAATTCACACCTCATCATGTGCCCCCAGTCCTCGCCCTAATTGCTCATCGCATGCGTAAAGCATGTCTCCATCGGCATATCTTCAGTCGCCCCGAGTGCAGGGCAGAGGGATAGTCCACCCAAGACCACGAAGGTTCCCATCTTTTCAACTTCGTACAAAATTCTGGGAGATAAAGTCATTCCCCCTGCTATGAAAGACCAGCCGCTTCCCACAAACACAAGTTGCTCAGGCGAGTCAGCCGCATAAGCAATTTGGCCAGTAATACTCTCCCCTGTATTTGCGACTATGAGCGTGTAGGATTCTCCACCCAAGTCACCCGTGCACCAAGTCTCACTCTCATAAACCTCAATGGTTGAATTTTCACAGATTCCACTAGTTATGAGACTGCTCACCAACTTGGCCAACCTTGGCAGCTTGTTGCTACTGTCCAATCTCAAAGACGAATCTTGCAAAAAAGCAAACTCATTAATGCTGAGAGCACTAGCGCTGAGAAAAGCATCAATGTCTCTTTCATCGGAGGGGCCAATATGAATATTTGCGGCAAGATTAGCGCCAGGAAGATAAAAAGACTCCAAGGTAACTTCTTCAAAGATTTTTAGTGTGGACAGCGAAAGAATCGGCGCTTCAAGCAACACCCTTTTATCGCTGGAATCCACAACTGAGAATTGACCCCCGAGAAAAAGCTTGTTTAATTCGTATAGTTCATCCGACCGAAATTCAAGCTTGACAGAAATGCGCGAGCAAACATCGGCACAGCCCTCGCCAGCAACATAGTCACCCGTAATTTTGACAATTGCGGATTTCAGCACCCTATCAATAAGCTCGCTGTTTTCTTCTGCGACCGCTTGCATCTCCTCTGGCGAAAGCTCGTAGGACGCTTCAGAATTGGTCTTGGTAGCGTCGTCATTGGTAGCTGCATTCTCGCTGCCCGCGATAAGTAGCCCGAATGGATTTAGAACAGCGACGCTTATGGCAATGAGAACAATCACCCCTAGTACTGTCAAGCCCGCCTTGCGATGCCGCTTTGGAAACCTTGAAGGTCCAACCTCGCCCAATCTAGGTAAGGAATCATCACCCGAATTGTCTTTTGCAGCGGGAATGGGGACGCTTGAAACGTAAATAAGATTGCCGCAGTTATCACAGTATTTCCAGGACTTAGATTGCCACGTGAGGCAATCTGGGCAGAAAAAATCAAGCGAATCATTTGTGGTTGGTGATTCAGCTTTACGGTCATGGCCCACAGACGCTTCATCAGCATTGACTGACTGAAGATTGTTGGGTTGGTTTTCTTCTTCTAAAGCTGGTTGAGCCGCAACTAGGTAGCTAGGGTCGTCCTGCTTCGTCCCACAGTGCTTGCACAGGAGCGCAGCGCTTTTAATTTCTTCGTCGCATGCAATACAGTTTTTCACGTACTCCCCCCGCCCCCAAAAAACTTTACCAAAAGCATAGCCAGCTGAGACCTTTGATGCACGCAATGCATTGAAAGTGCGTCGCTTTACTCAAGGCGCATCAAGTGAAGGCTGGCGTCTCAAGCGCTAGTTGCTTATGCCCAAAATTGTCCTTGACAGAGCCTTGGCTACTGCCTCCTCTCTTATCTACTAACAGCGTGTGGCACCCCCTTATCGGCCCCTAGGTTTTGCGGTTAACGGCTACTAGGCCACCTATGCCCTTCCTCAATAATCAGCGCTATTAGTAGACTCTGAGCATCAATTTCCACCCTTGGGCGGGCGTATGTCGCTCTTATTGTCAGCTAACAGCATTGGTATTTCCACACCAGGGCTATCAATTCCCAGAGCGTGAGCAATATCTAGGGTATTTGGGTGGACATAGGTAGCCAGAGTGTAGGCAGCTGATGAATGCCCTAGCAGCAATTGCACAATCCGAGGGTTTACTCCCCCATTAACTAAATGAGTGGCAACGGAGTGCCTGGCTGAATGCAGTGGCAGGTGCCGAACTCCAGATTCAACCAATAATGCTCGCCATCGCCGCTGGTCAACTGTTGCTTCCAAAGCTGAGCCATCTTCTGCAGTAAACACAAACCCGCTGCCGTCTTGTATTTGACTAATTAGCTGAATTACCTTCGCGTCAAGCGGGATGGTCCTTTGAGAGTGCTTAGATTTTGGGGGCAGTTCAACCACTCCTTTGCCAGGCAATGAATTGACAGTTCGGTTGATTTTTACAGTCCTAGAAATAAGGTCAAAATCGCCAAACTTAAGACCTAAAACCTCCCCTTGTCGCAATCCATAGCGAAGCGCGAGTAACCACCTCAGATGGGGCTTTGAAGGCTTCTGAGAGGCATGCCTGAGGAGGCATTCCATCTCCTGTTTTGTGAAGACTTCTATTTGCTTTTGTTCAAACTTTGGCTGGGAAACGCCAGCAAGTGGCGAATAGGTAATTAGCCCTTGTTTCAAGGCTAATTTGAAGGCTGAGCTCAAAATAGAGTGCACTTTCCTTACTGTGCCGCTTTTGAACCCTCGCTCCTCTAACAGGTAGCTATAAAGGTCCTGGATTTGTCTGGCTGAAACACTATCTAGCCGCAAATTTCCCATCAGCGGCTTCAAATTATTGGCAACGTGAGACTGGTAGCACCAATGGGTTGTTGGATTTAGTTCTTGTTCGCGCTTTTGCAGCCAGTAGTCCAGATACTGACCAAGGCTAGGTATCTGTTCTGGGGTGAGGTTTAGAAACCCTTTACGAACCTGGCCTTCTATTTCAGCTAGCTGCAGGTAAGCATCTTTACGAGTTTCCGCGGTTTGGGTGCGCTGTCTCCCAAAAGTGTCCACATACTGCACCCGCCACTTGCCCCGATAGGGGAATACGGTTGCTTTACGCCTAGTAATCTGTGACATCTTTTTCCTCCGTTATTTGGAGGGGACACTGCTGTAAATAGCCCGCTAAATACTGTTTCTGCTACCAGCTGCTACCAATTCAAGACTTGCCTGGGCTATCCATAAAAAGCCCCTACAACCAAGTAGTTGCTACACCCCAGAGCCGACGCGGGATTGCGCAGCAATACGCGATACGAAGTGAGTGTGACTTGAACCCGTAACCCCCACTTTACAAGAGTGGTGCGCTACCATTGCGCCAAGTCGGCCTGGGGACAAATCCCCTTTGTTACGCTCGGAAGCCTATCAGCTCAACAAGCCAGGCTGAACTTCAGCATTCAGATAGGTAGCTACTAGCCTCTCACCCTAAAACCATTGAACCCTAACGACAAAGCCGCGTGATACTCGCGATGGCTTCCCCATCATCTGAACCGGCCGCAAACCTTTGCAATTCAAATGCGAGCTGGCCGGTGGCAAAGCTTGCCCCATCCCTTGCCGCTGCTCGCCAGGCGCCCATGCTATCGGCAGAACCATTTTCCGACTTGGCTAGCTGGTAGCCGTCAGAGAAATAAACACAAGCCCTATCGTTGTCCACCGGGCTGCCGCCAAATCCCACTGAGAGAGTAGACCCAAGAATGAGCGAGAAAATTGAGAGCAGTGTTCCCAGAACTATGAGGGTCTTTTTGACGCCCTTTCGAGGTGAGGGTCTGGCATCAGCCTGGTTAGTGAGCTCGGCACCTGAATTTGCGTGGTAAGAATTCGCTTGATTTCTGCCTTGTAAAGACTCGCAAGCTGGACAGAAGGATTCGGATTCTTCAAAAACATGGCTCCCGCACTCTGTGCAAGCGACTGTCGGTTCGGCTGCTTGACACTCGCTGGAATCAAGGTCGGCCATCTCACCCGAGAGATCCTTTAGAGCATTGCAGTTCACGCAAAACCAAACCGCTGGCTTTTTACTCGTCCCGCACTCAAGGCATGACTCAATCATTCACCCCTCCTATCGCCTCAAGCCCCAAGAACTTCGGGCCCTAAAGCACAAAGTGGTTCTCAAAATGAAGCCCCTAACGCTAATTGTGAAGCTGACCTTTGGCTAAATAACACCCATTGCCAACATCGCCCGAGCGACCCTTTCAAAACCGGCCACGTTGGCACCAAGAATATAGTCGCCCGGAGCGCCATATTCCTCGGCGGTGGTGACGCAGGCCTCGTGAATCCCGCGCATGATCTCTTCGAGGCGCTTTTCAGTCTCCTCGTATGACCAAGACTGACGAGAAGCGTTCTGCTGCATTTCCAGCGCGCTTGTCGCAACGCCGCCTGCGTTAGCGGCCTTGCCTGGCGCAAACAAAATCTTGGCTTGCTGGAACACGCGTATTGCATCGGGAGTGCTGGGCATGTTGGCGCCTTCGGCGACTGCAATCAGACCATTAGCAACCAAGAGCTTTGCCTCTTTTTCATGCAATTCATTTTGGGTGGCGCAAGGAAGTGCTACCTGGGCGCTTGCCACCCCGGCTAGTTCCCAAACATTTAGACCCTCGTGATACTCGGAGAGCCCACCGCGCTTGGCGGAATAATCGGATAGTCGAAGCCGCTCTACCTCTTTCATCTGAACCAAAAGCTCAAGATCCAGGCCATCTTTGTCAAAGACCGAGCCGGCTGAATCGGAACATGCCACCACCACACCGCCTAGTTGGTGGACCTTCTTAATGGCGTAAAGCGCAACGTTTCCGGATCCAGAGACTATGACTCGCTTCCCCACAAGCGAGTCTCCTTTAGTCTTGAGCATCTCATTAGTGAAGATTGCAACTCCAAAACCGGTGGCTTCTTTGCGAACCCTCGCCCCACCCCACTCAAGCCCCTTGCCAGTGAAAACACCAGCCTCGTAGCGGTTTGTGATTCGCTTATATTGACCAAACATGTAGCCAATCTCGCGGGCACCAACACCGATGTCACCTGCAGGCACGTCGGTATATTCACCCAGGTGTCGGTAGAGCTCGGTCATAAACGACTGACAGAAACGCATGATCTCGGCATCCGAGCGGCCCTTGGGATCAAAGTCACTCCCGCCCTTGCCACCACCGATTGGCAAACCGGTCAGGGCGTTTTTAAAAATCTGCTCAAACCCTAAGAATTTCACAGTGTCCAAGGTCACGCTCGGGTGAAAACGCAAGCCCCCCTTATATGGACCGAGCACCGAGTTGAACTCAACCCTGAAGCCTCGATTAACATGAACTTTCCCGGAATCATCCATCCATGGAACGCGAAAGATAATCTGTCTTTCCGGTTCGCAAATGCGCTCGACAACAGAAAGCCTGGCAAATTCGGGATGGCGCTCTAAGACATCAGAGAGGGTATCGAACATCTCTTTTACGGCCTGATGGAATTCTGTTTCACCAGGATTGCGCTTCACGACTGAATCGAAATTGGCAACAAGATTGCTGTGCACTAGTGGCTCCTTTGGGTCGAGCGCTGAGACGCGTGAATCGGTAAATTTCCTCATGGGTTTTTGCTAAGTAAAAAAAGCTCGAGCCGCCAATTTTGAAGCAAGTTTGAGAGTTTACCGCTGTAGTTGAGGGATTTTTACCCTAGGTACAAAAAACCTACTTGGTAGCAAAGTTTGTGAACTCCCACTTCCATTTCTGCAGTCTTGGAATTACCCAAAACGAGTAGATTCCAAGAGTCACAACAAATAAGTACTAACCAAAGAATCCACCGACCCAATAAGCCAAAAGCAGAACCAGAGAATTCAAGCTGACGCCCCCCAATGAATGAGTGCTTGGCTCGCCAGCGCTCATTCAGCACAAGTGCAAATGGGTACAAAAAGCCGAGGGATAAAATTGTGATTAGCGCTCCCAAAAGTGCTGTACCCCAATAGGTTGTAGCTCCACCCCTAAACTGAAATTCCATGCCTAGCCTCCTTATTTTGGTTACCTAACTTTTATTGGCTCAACCTAGCGCTAGGGGTCATCACTTTTAGCGAACATGGCCCCCACGGGCAGGTAGCCTTGGGGCACACTTAGGAGCAAATTGAAGATTAGGTCTTGGCAGGTTTATACATCTTTGGCAATCGCCGCCGGTGTCGCTTATTTCATCTACCAAAACGATTCGACTCCCCCTGTTATTAGCGAGTTTCAGGTCTCCCAAACTGAGTTCGATATTTCAGGCGCCGATCAGGTCTTTAGCTTCTCAGGCTCAATCAGTGATGATCGCGACTTGGAGCAGGCAGATCTTATTTGCATGGACAATGGCGAAAAAAGAATGATTATCCATCTTGGAATTAAAGGCGCTTCAGCCAAGTTCGCGAGCTTTGCAATTTTGCCCGGCTCACCGAGTTGGACTGGCAGATGGGTTGGGAAGCTCACGGACTTGAACTTTGAAGGCACTGGCTTTTTACCGAAGGGTATGCGAAACACCAATTGCACCTGGGAGGCACTCCTGATAGATGCAATAGGAAATGAAAATAACAATCAGCTAGCCGTAACCATGAAGGTCGAAGGCTAGCTATTCAGCTGAAGCCGACTGAACGAATTGAGCGAAGTTCTCAGGACTCACAAGCTCTTCACCGGTTGCCCAGGTGTACTGCTTGCCGTTGACCAAGATGGTGGGGGTTCCCGAGACACTGATGCCGTCTTGCGGATTATTTAAGACCTTTTGAGTGTGCTGCTCAATATAGTCTCCAAAACTCTTGGCCTGGATGCAACCCTTAACCTCTTCGGTTCCAGCACCGGCATCCTGCGCAAAAGCAAACAGCTCGTCGTCCGTTGCCCCTTCGGTCTGCTCAGCGGGCTGGTTATTCATCAGGATGCCGTGGTAATCAAAGAAGGAATCTGGCTCAAAATTTGCAATGCACATTGAGGCATTGGTTGCCCTCGAGGAGTAGGCGTTCAAAGAAGCGCGGTCCAAAAAGGAGATTGGGCGAATCTCAAGGGTAGCTACACCAGTGTCAACCCAAGAGCGCAGTTGGGCTTCGTTGGGGACATCAAACGCCTGGCAAACCGGGCACTGGTAGTCCACATACATCACGATTTCAGGAATTGGGTCAGTGGAATCTGGAGTCGGGGTCTTGTCTAAGGTAAAAGCTTGCAGCCCAATACCAACCTTCAGACCGCCTAAAGCGGTTAGGTTGGCGGGAATTTCGCCAACAACCGGCGCATCGGCCTGATTGGCTGAATCAATCGCGATTACCGCGCCAACACCCCCGACGATGCCCAGTGCTACCACAACCACCGAGAGCTGCACCAATAACTTGGTGCGTTTTTCCTTTTTAGCATTCAGCTCGCGTTGCGCTTTGGCCCTTGCCCTGGCTTCTTCGCGCTGCTCTGAACGCGTTGGCTTTTGGTTGGAGGTCATTTGATTTCCTTATTCATTTGGTCTCAGCTTTGTTACAAGGTCCCCTCATTCTAATTCGGGTGCGATACTTATGGAACTGACAATTGTCAGATACCTACACAACGGATCGTTCGGCACGTACCTGCCGGTGAAGGAGCAAAAAATGGCATCAGTATCATTTAGAGACGCAACCAGAATCTACCCCGGTGGCACCAAGCCCGCGGTTGACAAGCTCAACCTAGAGGTCAAGGACGGCGAGTTCTTGGTTTTGGTCGGCCCATCTGGTTGCGGAAAATCCACCTCGCTTCGCATGCTTGCAGGGCTCGAAGAGGTAAACGGCGGCGGCATCTACATCGGTGACCGCGAAGTAACTGATGTTCCACCAAAAGATCGCGACATCGCGATGGTCTTCCAAAACTACGCTCTGTACCCGCACATGACCGTTGCCGAGAACATGGGATTCGCCCTGAAGATTGCTGGAGTTAGCAAAGAAGAACGCGCAGAGCGCGTTCTGGACGCGGCCAAGCTTCTAGATCTAGAGCCATACCTAAACCGCAAGCCAAAGGCTCTTTCCGGTGGTCAGCGTCAACGCGTGGCCATGGGTCGCGCGATTGTTCGTAAGCCACAGGTGTTCCTGATGGATGAGCCGCTATCAAACCTGGACGCCAAGCTCAGGGTTCAGACTCGCACCCAGATTGCCTCCTTGCAGCGTCGTCTCGGTGTGACAACCGTTTACGTAACCCACGACCAGGTAGAAGCCATGACCATGGGCGACCGGGTGGCTGTGCTCAAAGATGGCCTCCTGCAGCAGGTGGACACCCCTCGTAATCTTTATGACCGCCCACTCAATGTTTTCGTTGCTGGCTTTATTGGCTCACCGGCCATGAACCTCGTGCAGCTTGAGATTGTGGAAGGTGGAGTCAAGTTCGGCGATGCAGTTCTCCCAATTTCGAAGGATATTCTCGCGAAGGCATCTGGCTCGAGAGTCACGGTTGGTATTCGACCAGAGAAGCTAACCGTCTCAGAACACGGCCTCGCAGTTGAGGTTGATGTTGTAGAAGAACTCGGTTCTGACGGCTTTTTATACGGTCGAGCACAGCTTGATGGTGCCGAGCAGAATGTGGTTATTCGGGTTCACGCAATCGACCACCCAATGGCCGGTGACAAGATTCACCTAACTGCCTCCGATTCAGAAGCAGTTCACCTATTCGATGTCGAAAGTGGCTTGCGCCTCAACTAGGCATGTCCTCACAACTCAACATCACGGCTGCCACGGCTGAGCCAGCACTGCTGGATCTGCCGTGGCATTTGCCTTTGGAGGATTGGCCCAGGGAAAACATTGCGGCACTTCCTAAGGGACTTTCCCGACACACGGTTCGCTTTGCTCACCTGGGAGACCACGTGGTAGCGATTAAGGAAACCCTGTTCGATCTGGCTAAACGCGAATATGACATGCTGCGCAAGCTGGAGAAATTGGATATCCCTTGCGTTGAAGCTTTCGCCATAATCAATAACCGAACCGATGAAAATGACGAAGAGTTGCCAGCTGTCTTGATCACAAGGCATTTAAAATTCTCACTGCCTTATCGGGCAATGTGGTCACAGGGCCTCAGGGAACAAACGGCCAAAAGACTGGTCGACGCCTTGGCGCTTTTATTGGTTCGACTTCACCTGGTGGGCTTTTTTTGGGGTGATGTCTCGCTCTCCAATACCCTTTTTAGAAGGGACGCGGGGAAGTTCGCCGCCTATTTGGTTGATGCCGAAACAGGGCAGCTCTACGACTCGCGACTCTCAAACGGCCAGCGCGAAAACGATCTCGAAATTGCGAGAATAAATATTGCCGGAGAGTTGATGGATCTGATGGCCTCTGGAAAAGCGGTTGAAATTGACCCTGGCAAAATTAGCCAGCGAATAGTCGATAAGTACCACGAGCTTTGGAAAGAGCTCACCGAAACCCAAACCATCCTCGCCTCTGAGCGCTGGAGAATCTCCAGGCGAGTGCAACAACTTAATGATCTGGGTTTCGATATCGAGGAACTCACAATGGACCAGAGCCCCGATGGAGCGACCGTGAGGATTCAACCAAAGGTTGTTGACGCCGGTCACCACGCGAGAAGGCTCCTACTACTTACTGGTCTAGATGTTGAAGAGAACCAGGCCAGACGACTGCTGAACGATATCGATGAGTATCGGCTTTCTCACGCTCGAAGCGGAGCAGACGAAGAGGTATTGGCTCACGAATGGCTAAGCGATGTTTTTGAGCCTGTTATCAAAGCTGTGCCGCTGCAATACACCGGAAAACTTGAGCCAGCAGAGGTATTTCATGAAGTCCTGGAACACCGCTGGTATGCCTCAGAAAATGCCGGCCGCGATGTCCCCATGGTGGATGCGGTTAGAAGCTACGTCTCAGAGGTGCTCTCAAATAGGCCGGACGAAGAATCCCTGCTGGGGGGAGCGCAGACCACTGAGGCCATCACGCTTGCTGAACCGGTTCCATCGGGTTTGATTGTTGTGTCAGAAGACGATGAAGAAGGCGACTGGAGAGATAAGGTCTAGCTCTACTTTGCGCGCATGGTAGAGATTTGGTAAAGCGCCACACTGGCAGCAATCCCGGCATTCAAAGACTCTGTTGCGCCTCCGATTGGAATCGAAACTACTTGATCGCAGTTTTCCTGAACCAATCGAGAGAGCCCTTTACCTTCAGACCCAACCACCAAAAGAATTGGCTGGTCGGCCAAAGTGAACTCTGGCATAGAAACCTCACCATCACCGTCGAGCCCAATAACAAAGAGGCCGCGCTGCTTATACTCTTTGATGGCCTGATTTAGATTCGAAGCTAGTGCAACTGGTATTCTTGCCGCGGCTCCGGCTGATGTGCGCCAAGCTGCCGCAGTGACCCCAACACTTCGACGCTGCGGCAGTACGACACCATGAGCACCAAAGGCCGCCACCGATCGAATTATTGCTCCTAGGTTTCTAGGGTCTGTAACACCATCTAGCGCCACCAGAAGGGGCACTTGCCCCAGGGAAAGTGCTCTATCGACCAGATCCATCGGGTGCTTATAGTCGTAAGGCGGAACCTGGAGTGCGATGCCTTGATGAACGCTATCCCCACCAGTCATTCGCTCTACTTCTTGGCGAGTCACTTCATTCACTGCAATGTTGCGGTTGGTGGCAATCGCGATTGCGTTACGAACCCGGTCATCCATGTCAATGCCCTGGGCGATAAACAATGCGGTTGCCGGAATCTTGGCCTTGAGGGCTTCTGATACCGAGTTCCGACCCGAGAGAATTTCTCCAGAAATTGCCCTTGCTCCCATTCCCGATCTGCCCGCGACAAACTCTCCGCGTTTCACTTGTTTGGGCGCAACTTTTGCCTTGGGTGTCATGTTTGAGCGATAGGCCTTATGGTAGGGGCGGTCTTCAGCCTTCGGGGTTGGTCCACGACCCTCTAGCGACTGACGGTTCTTACCGCCAGAGCCCTTTGGGGCTCCCTTTTTACCCTTGGCGGCTCCAGGCCTTCCAGGTTTTGACATCAGCTAAGACTCCAGTGTGTTTGGTTTGATGCATCTGATAACTCGATGCCAGCTTGAATTAGTGAATCGCGAATAGCGTCGGCACGAGCATAGTCCTTCGCTTCCCTTGCTGCATTGCGCTCAGCAATCAGCGCTTTGATCAAGAGATCAAGTGCCTGGTGCTCTAGGGAGCTCCCGACCAGCCACTGGTTCGGCGCAAGGCCAATGATCTCGAGCATCTTATAAAGCTGGGAGCGTTGTTGGCTCGCCTCGCTAAGCCGCTGCTCATCGAGGTGGGTGTTGCCCGAGCGAACTGCCTCGTGAATAACCGCGAGCGCCGCTGGGATATTGAGGTCCTCGTTCATCTCCGACACAAAATCTTCGGGAAGATTAATTTCCAGCTCGAGCTCTTGGAACCTGGTCAACTCAAGTTCACGCTCGGCACGCTCTAGGAAGCCGTAGATTCGCTCCAGCGCAGTCTTTGCCTCCTCTAAAACCTCTGGCGCAAAATCCAAAACTGAACGATAGTGAGCGCTCATTAGGTAATAGCGCACTACCTGAGGCTCGGCTAATGAGAATAGCTCTTTCGAATAAACCGAGTTATTCAAGGACTTTGACATCTTCTGCCCGGCAATGTTCACGAGCCCGTTGTGGACCCAGTACTTCGCAAACCCATGCCCCGCGGCGCTTGATTGAGCTAACTCATTTTCGTGGTGTGGGAAACGAAGATCTAAACCACCGCCGTGAATATCAAACTGGGCGCCTAGATAATGGGTGGCCATGGCCGAGCATTCGATATGCCAACCAGGTCTTCCGGGGCCATAATCAGAATCCCACTTGGCGGTGTCGGGCTCGGTTTTTTTTGCCGCTTTCCAGAGCGCAAAATCCTGAGGTTGTTTCTTACCAGAGCCGATGCCCTCAACTTCAATCTCATCGATTGGCTGATTCGTCAAGGAGCCATAGCTCGGTAAGCTCCGCACATCAAAATAAACGCTGCCTGACCCATCCAGTGCCTGATAGGCATGACCGCGCTCAATCAATAATGAAATCAGACTTAGCATCTGGGGGATATGCCCAGTTGCCCTTGGCTCATAGCTTGGGTCTCTGATCATTAGCTTGCGGTAATCGCTGGCAAATAGAAGTTCGTTGGTGTGGGCTAGCTGCCACCAGGGTGTCTTGGTCTCCTGCGCTTTTTCTAGCACCTTGTCATCAATATCTGTGACGTTACGAATTAGCGTGACTTTTTTGCCGTTAGCTTCGAACCAGCGAGTGAATAGGTCGTAAACCAAAGCCGATCTGAGGTGACCGATGTGCGGCTCGGACTGCACTGTCGGCCCGCAGACATAAATTGACACTTCCCCCTCGGTGACTGGCTCAAAAGCCATTAGACGCCGAGCCTTAGTGTCGTATAGCTTCATATTCTGAGCCTAATCCCGCACTCTAATAAGGGCGGTCGCTACTGCTGCAATGCCCCTGGCATCAGCTAAAAAGCCCAAACCATCGGTGGTGGTAGCAAGCACCGATACCGGGGCTCCAATGACCTCACTGAGCGCCGCCTCCAATTCATGCCTGCGCTCTGCAAGTCGCGGTTTATCGGCAACGACCTGCACTGAAACGTTTACTGGCTCGTAATTTGCTGCTTCCAATAACCTGATTGTCTCTTTTAGAAACACCTCGCCAGAAGCACCTGAGTACTCGCTCCGACTGGTCCCAAAGTTGGACCCGATGTCCCCAAGAGCTGCCGCCGATAACAATGCATCGACAATCGCATGGGAGACCGAATCTCCATCCGAATGACCCGCCAGTCCCGGTAGCTCGGGAAATTTCACCAGCCCCAGCGAGAGCTCACCGACTTCGCCGAAGGCGTGAGCGTCGACTCCGACTCCAGAACGCACATTCGCGAATGTTGAACGAGCTCGATCCAGATCTGCGGGAGTGGTTATTTTAAAGCACAGCTCATCACCCAATACGGTTTTGGTCTTGATCCCAAAGCTTTCAAGCAGGGCCGCTTCGTCTGTGAAATCACCTTCGGTTTTACTGAGCGCATCACGAAGGGTTGCAACTCGAAAACCCTGCGGAGTCTGGGACAGCCTGAGTTCGCTGCGGTCAATAGTTTCAGTTACCCAGCCCGCGGAAGTTCTTTTCACAGTATCTGGGATGTGAGTCACTGGCACCACGGACTCCGCGTCGACAAGGGCGAGCGCGACTCGCTCGAATACTGCTTCAGGAGCAAATGCTCTGGCTGCATCGTGCACTAAGACGTTTTCTTGAGTGACCAGCGAAAGCCCACTAGCAACAGATTGCTGCCTTGTTAGGCCACCAGCAATAACCTCGACATTGACCATAAATTTTTTGCAAATACGATCAAATTCGGCAATTCGATCAGCCGGTGCTACCACGATTACCTGTGCTGGAGCAAATTTCGCAATTCTCATGAGGGAGAGCTCTAAAAGCGTGATCCCGGCAACTGTGGCGATTGCCTTTGGAACGCCAGCTGCGAGCCTTGCTCCGCGCCCCGCTGCCACTAAAACGACAGAAATTTCCATTTTTTAGCTAGCCAGAACCTTGTCCAGTTCAGCCGAAGCTTTTTCCTCATCCACCTTGCGAGCAAGCGCTAGCTCGGAGATTAAAATCTGCCGCGCCTTGGCGAGCATGCGCTTTTCTCCTGCGGACAAACCGCGGTCTTGGTCTCTTCTCCAAAGATCTCGGACCACTTCGGAGACCTTCACTACGTCACCAGAGGCCAGCTTTTCAAGGTTCGCCTTATAACGCCTTGACCAGTTGGTTGGTTCTTCGACGAACTCTGCGCGAAGCACATCGAAGACCTGCTTGACACCTTTTTTGTCGATGACGTCCCGCACTCCAACCATCTCAACATTCGCCGATGGCACCTGAATTATAAGATCCCCTTGGGCCACTCTGAGCTTCAGGTAGGTCTGGGTCTCGCCGCGAATCGTCTTTTCGGAGACTTCAATAATCTCTGCTGCACCGTGGTGGGGATAAACGACTGTTTCGCCAACTGCAAACTTCATAGACTTCTTTCAGCTTCAAAACCTTGATTTTACCACAGTTCTCCCTGATTACCTAGGATAGAATTGGGAAGAATCGGCCCTCTGGAGGACCCTTGAAAATCAAGAAAATCATCGCCCTTATCGCTGTCGCCCTAACTACGGTGGTTTTATCAGGTTGTTCTTTTCAACGTGACGTTGAATCGCTCAAGCCATACTCTCCATCCGACGGTGTGATTGTTGACGTTCAGGATCTGAAGGCTAGGAATTTGCTGTTCATAAAGGGCGAAGGTGAAAAAGCCGTGCTCATCGGTTCTTTTGTAAATTCGACAATGGAGCCCATAACCGGAACCATTCAGATTCTGAATTCAGCTGGTGAGCGTCTCGAAGTTAGCTTCGATGTCGCTGCAAATTCCAAATTTGACCTTGGATATAACGGCACCAACCCTTTGGCTGTCCCAATCAGCGAGTCTCCCGGTCAACTCCACTCGCTATTTCTCTCCGGTGGTGGCGATCCGATAACCCTTCAGGTTCCAATCATGGATGGCAGTCTCGAGGAGTACCGCATCTTCTACGACGCGCTCTACTAAATCTCGAATTTATAGCCCAAACCGCGCACGGTAACCAGGTGTTTTGGGTTGGCGGGATCCGCTTCAATCTTGGACCTGATTCTTTTCACATGCACATCGAGGGTCTTAGTGTCTCCAAAATAGTTAGATCCCCAAACCCGGTCAATAATTTGAGCCCTGGTTAGCACCCGGTTGACATTTTCCATCAGCAACTCCAGTAGCTCAAATTCTTTGAGGGGCATGGAAACCTTCTGATCATTCACTTTCACTACGTGGCTAATTAGGTCCATTGACACCGGACCCGCCTCCAGGAAACCCGACTCGCTTGGTTTGGAATCCGTTCCTCGCCTGAGAACAGCCTTCATTCTGGCCAAAAGCTCTCTTGTCGAATAAGGCTTAGTTACATAGTCGTCAGCCCCGATCTCAAGCCCCACAACCTTGTCTATTTCAGAATCTTTAGCTGTAAGCATGATGATGGGAACTTGGCTTTCGCCCCTGATTGCTTGGCAAACCTGGCTTCCTGAGAGCCCAGGCAACATGACATCCAGTAACACAAGATCCGCCCCTTGGAATCTGAATATCTCAAGTGCGGCTATCCCATCGGCCGCCTCAATGACCTCGTATCCCTCTTTTTTTAATAGGTAAACCAGTGGCTCTCGAAGATTCACTTCGTCCTCCACTACGAGTATTTTGGTCACTTAGTCATCCTTTTGCTCCATCGGTAATCTAAGAGTGAAGGTGGAGCCAATCCCAGCCTTTGAAAATATCTTTACTTCACCCAAGTGGTTACTCGCCGCGTGTTTGACAATGGCCAGACCTAGACCCGTTCCTCCTGTTTCTCTGGAGCGAGATGGGTCGACTCTGTAGAACCTTTCAAAGATTCGAGACTGTTCGGCTTCTGGAATCCCGATTCCCGAATCCGTCACGGAGATCTCCGCGACTCCGTCGGCAATCCTGACTCCGACCCCAACGTGCCCACCCGGATTCGAATAAAGTATCGCGTTTTCAATCAAGTTTCTAATTGCAGTAACGAGCATCTCAAAATCTCCAAACAACTGAACAGGAGTCTTGGCGCTGGCGGAAAGTTTGATTTGGTGCTGTTGCGCCAAGTTGACGTTACGTCTGACCGCCTCGGTGACCACCTTTTGGAGACTGATTATTTTGCCCTCTTTTGTGATGTTCGCGACTTGGACCCGAGAGAGTTCAATCAGATCCTTTACCAAATGCCCAAGCCGCTCGGATTCGACCCGCATTGAGTTCGCGAATTTTTGAACCATCTGAGAGTCATCACTAGAGGAAGCAATCGCCTCAGCCAAAAGCCCAATAGCGCCCACCGGCGTCTTGAGCTCGTGGGAAACGTTGGCGACAAAGTCCCGCCTGGTCTCCTCAAGTTTTTTTGATTCGGTGCGATCATCCACCAGAAGCATGACGTAATTTTCGCCGAATCGAGCGGCTCTGGCGTGAACCCAAAGCTCCTGTTTTCTCAGACCAGTTTCTAGCCGCACCTCAGCTTGAAAGGTGCCAAATCCCTGCCTGGCCTCTTGAACCAGCTCGACCAATTCTTGATGGACCAGTCTTCGATTTTGCACCAAACCGAGTTGCAGGGCGCCTGGTGAGGACGTGAGGGCTGAGTTATAAACATCCAAAACCACCCCTGCCGAAGCCATAACATCAACAATTTGAGAGGCAACTTTTTCGAAGGCATTCACCTCGGCGGCTTCTGCTTTCGCTTTTTTGCGCTTGCTAACCAGCTTCACAAAACTCTTTCACCTCGCGGATTGCCTAAATTCTAGGCGAATGGTTCGACAACTACACTAGGAGTCTTTAGTGCTTAGCCAAAAAGAGTTTGCTAGCGATTTGGTACAAATTAATACGATGTTTGCTTTTGGAAGCCAAAATGCACCAAAGGCAGTGAAAGACGAGGGCTCAAATGCGCGCAGTATTCCAGCAAGAATTACTAGAAGTTCAAGCCCGACTAGTTGAACTAGCCGAGGGCGCAAAAACAATAATGGACAAGGGCTCAAGAGCCTTTCTCAATTCGGATGTGAGTTTGGCCGACGAGGCTTTGGCGCTGAGCGAAGCAAACGAAGAGCGCGCTCTGGACCTTGACGAGCTAGTCATCAGAGTTTTGGCCACACAATCCCCGGTAGCCAGAGACCTCAGAATCCTAGTCTCAGCGCTTCGCATGAGTGCGTCCTTAGAGCGAATGGGTTCTCTTGCCTCCCACATCGCAGCCATCGCTCGCTATCGCTTCCCAGGCAGTGCGGTTCCAGAGTCACTGCGGCAGACCTTCGAGGATATGGCACGGCTAGATCTCGAGTTGGTCACCAAGGTGGTCAAACTCATTGGGAACACCGATCTGGATTTAGCGCGGGAAATCCAAGCCCAGGACGAGTCGGTGGACCGGCTACACCGCAAGGTTTTTGAGGTGGTGCTAGATAAGGCCTGGCAGGAGAACGCCATGTTCACGGTGGATGTCACCCTAGCCTCGAGATACTTCGAGCGCTTCGCGGATCACGTTGTAGACATTTCCGCAAAGGTCAGCTTTTTGCAAACTGGCGAGTGGACCGATATTTAACTATTTATTGCCCTGATTCGCAACAGCCTTAGCACCAGCCCTGGCGGCTTCAGGATCTAGATATTCGCCACCACTTACCAGAGGCTTCAAGTCTTTCGCTAAGCGATAAAGAAGCGGAATCCCAGTTGGGATATTGAGTTCGGCAATGTCTTTGTCACCAATGCCATCAAGCTCTTTTACCAAAGCCCTGAGCGAGTTACCGTGGGCTGCTACTAAGACGGTCTTGTCTTGTTTGAGACTCGGAACAATATCTGAGTCCCAAAATGGCATCATCCTTGCCAAAACATCCTTTAGGCACTCAGTCCGGGGCAGCTGCTCCTTTAGGCCTTGGTATCTTTCATCGTGCGCCTGCGAGAACTCACTATCATCCGAAATTTTCGGAGGGGCGACATCAAAGCTACGACGCCAAATTTGGAACTGTTCCGGACCATACTCCTTGAGCGTCTGGGCCTTGTCTAAACCCTGCAGGGAACCGTAGTGTCGCTCGTTTAGGCGCCATGATCTTATAGTGGGAATCCAGTTGCGATCCATTTGATCAAGGGCAATGTGGGCGGTGTTGATAGCCCTTTTTAGCATGGAGGTGTAAAGCACGTCTGGCCTTAGGCCCGAGGCCTGCAAGAGTTCACCCGCACGTTTTGCCTCTTGCCGGCCCTGATCGCTTAGATCAACATCAACCCAGCCGGTAAAGATGTTTTTTTGGTTCCAAACGCTATTGCCATGCCTAAGCAAAATCAGGTTATAAGTCATTTACCAAAGCTTAGTCAACCTTGGGTAATAGATTCCTGGCCGCCTCAGGCTCGACACCTGCGGCAATTACCAGGTCAACATAAAGCGGCCGAATCTGCATCAAAACTGCAATCTCACTCTGGGGTAGGGGCGGTGAATAGCTTTCAATGGCTAGCTCTTTTGCGAGTTTTCGAAGATACTTTCTAGCTTTTTGGGTAACCGAAAAATCATCGGAAGTTTGCTCCAGAAGATCCACCGCAATCATTATTTTCCCCAGCAGCTCTGCCAACTGGGGCCTTGACTTGCCGTCCTTGATTAAATAATCGATTCTTCGAGCCAGCACCCGAAGGTTTCTGGTGGCAAGATCCATCCCCTCGGCAACTTCCTGTTGCTCTGAAATTTCAGCTTTTGCCCAACGATAAAATGGGGATATTCGCGCAATGGCCTGCGCGCTGTGAAGCGTGGCTTGCCAATTATCCACTAGCGGTTGGGTTTTACGAATTTCCTCGAGTGCGCTATGGGCCACCGCAACATCAGGCTTTAATAAAACCGAGTGCAGTGCCGACAGTGTCTTTTTAAAAACCTCAAATAGCGCCTTGGAGTCGGCTTTTGCCAACTTAATTGGGTTTCTTGGCAGCAGGGCTGTAAAAATTAGTGCCACCGCTCCCCCAATAAGCCCATCCATCGCCCTGGAATAGACACCGGTGGCTGGAGTCTCTAAAAGCTGCACCAAAACTGCCTGCAGGGCCACGGTAATTGTGAAGGCGGGGTTGGAGGTGAAGAGTCTTGCAAGCATCATCGCCAAAGCGATGGCGATTGCAAGCTGGATGGCCCCGGAGCCAAGCGTTATGAGCAGTGACTCGCTCAGCAACACGCCACTAAACATCGCAATTGCTGTCGAGAGCACCTGCCTGGGCCTCGAGTCCCGATTAAATCCAAGAGAGGAAATCGTGACGGTGACCGCCAACAATGGCACGGGGTGACCAAGACCATATCTTGCTATTAGGTAGGCGGTGAGGGCTGCCAAAACAATCTGACCAATGCTCCAAAGTGAATCCCGGACTCTCGAAAAAGAGAACCGGATCACAAAGCGGTTCATTTTTTGCCGCTGAGCTTAAATGCCGATGGCCTTGGAAGGTTGGCGGCCTTGCCCGCATCGAAAGGAACCAAAACCTCTTGAGTCGCCGCGTAGCGACCGCTAACGGTTTGGACCATCAGGTCTAAATAGGGCGTATTTCTATTTACCAGCGCTAGGGCTACTGACCCGGCTTCATAGTGCAGGGCAGCCGCCCGGACCTTGCCAACCAACTTGTCCTGGTAGAAGACTTCATCTCCCTGCTGCGACAAAATGTCTCCCTCTTCCAAGTTCAAAATTATTAACCTTCTTGGAGGGTGGCCGATATTATGAATCTTTGCCACCGACTCTTGGCCGCGATAGCAACCTTTAGACATGTGGACCGCGCTGGCTAACCAATCGAATTCGTGCGGCAGCGCCCTTTCGTCGATGTCATTAATCGCCGGCCGACCGGCGGCAATTCTCAATCCCTCTAGGGCCATCGGGCTTGCCGGTTCTAAGTCGATTCTTTGATCAAGGCCCACTAGGTGCTCTTGGTAATCAAAAGCCCTTGCCGATTCGGCGTATCTGACTCCGCCGGGCGAGCCCGCCGAAAAATGATCTACCCAGCTATAAAGCGCTTGTTCTAATGCAGCAAAGGAGGCAATGACCCTAAGGTCATCGCGGGTACTGATTTCGACCTTGGTGCGAAACTTCATCTTCTGCAACCAAGCTTGAAAATCTGCAAGTTTTGATTTTGGTAATATCAGCAAGAGCCCAGCTTCCGTGGCTATTACCTTGAGTTGCTGCTCCACGTGCCCCTGCGGATCCAGCAATAATGATTCTGTTGATTCACCAGTTTTGAGGTTGAGAATGTTTTGCGAAGTCAGGGCGTGCAACCAGGATTTTGCATCTGGGCCAGCAATTTCCAAAACCGCTTGGTCCTCAAGTTCGACAAATGCCAAACCTTTCAGGAGCGATCGCTGCTGAACCAGAGGGTTACCAAAAGAACTACTTGTCATTGCGAACCAATCTTGCCGAGGCGTGGGATTTAAGTGGTGAGCCCAGAGCCGCCATATCCCAAGCCCATAAAAGCGCGCTGTCTACCAGTCCAAACATCCGCTTGCCAGCGGAGTATTCCTTTGCGTTTGGCGAGCGCATCACAGCATCGGTTGCGATATCAACCCGTGCGCCCTTGATGTGGCCGAAATAAAGTTCCGAAATTCCACTGGGATGAATTATCAAAGCCTCGATATCAAAGCCCTTATCGGCATTTCGCCACAGCTCGAGATCCTCACGCACCGAGATTGAAGGTTCGCCATTTCCTGGGATAAGGCCCGGGCCTGCGTCGGCTTGGTTGCCAGGTCTTGAGAGCATCCAATAACCACGCTCTTGGGTGATCAGCCTGCCGGCCTGGTCTCTAGCTTCGGAGCTGTATTCCAGCCGGCCGTTGGGATGTGGGGTAAAGCTCATATCCTGAGAGAACTCGATTTCAATCGCGGGTCCGCTACCGACCGGGTAACTAACAATTCCAGTGCCAGACCAATTGCCGAGTAAAAAAGTAAATGGGGTTAGTTCAATCGGCAAGTTCTCCGGGATGAGGAACAACTACTTTTGCCCCTTGAAGAGCTTGACTACTACTAAACCAGCAATTCCTGCAATTGCTAGAGATGCCAGCACCAACAGGCCAGTAAAGAATATTTCGATCGCTAAAAGCATGGTCTAAGTCTAACTCAGCAAAGTAAAAAGCGTGAGAATCGAAAGAATTGCGAAGCTCCCGGCAGCAACGTAAACCTGTTGGCGCACGGTGTCCTTAGCCTTGGCTGAAATCAGGTGCTCAATGCTCACCAGGGCAATTGATCCAGCCGCCAAGGTTGCAAAGGCGGTGTAGACAGCGTCACCATCTAAAACCAAAAGCGATCCGATACCCAGCGTTAGAACCACTGCCCAGATCAATATTATTTGAAACCACTGCTTACTCACCTTAGGAACTCTAGCCAATTGTGGCCGAATCAGGACTATCATTTTTGCAAGCGGAGGGCATAAAAATGGCAATTATTCTGACCATCTCTGCTGCCAACGGCAACCCACTGCCCACTCTGGAAATTTTGGGCCATCAGGTGGTGGGCATCGGGTTTGACCCTCAGGCTTTGTCTTCAGTGCCAAGGCATGACATCACACTGCTTGATTGCCGAGACGATCTCAGCGGCGCGAAGTCGATGGCACGCATTCTCAGCGCGGCGGGTTGGCATCGGCCAATTCTCTTATTGGTCAATGAGGCCGCCTTGGCGGCCATCAGCAGCGATTGGGGGCTGCGAGATTTTGTAATGGTCGAGGCTTCTATCTCTGAACTAGCAGCCAGAATCAGGCTTCTACTCGATGCCCACCAGGTGCAAAAAGCGGACAACCAGGGCCGGACCGGTTTGGTTATTGATGAGCTCAGCTACACGGCCAAGGTCAATGGGCGCACGCTAGATTTGACCTTTAAGGAGTTCGAGCTTTTACGACACCTCAACGAAAACCCGGACCGAGTCTTTTCACGCGAGCAGCTTTTGAGCGAGGTTTGGGGATACGACTACTTCGGAGGCACTAGAACAGTTGATGTTCACATTCGAAGGCTCAGAGCCAAGCTGGGAGAATTCGAGGGGCTGATTGGGACCGTGCGAAATGTCGGTTATCTCCTGAGTCCAGAGGGAAACCACAAGGATTAGAAAGTTCACCTATTGGTCACCCAGAAGTGTCATCATTGACACATGTCTGAAGAAACCACGGTCATTTTCCTCCCCGACTCGCAGCCCGATTTGCCCGCGGATCGGTTTTTAGACCGCGAGCTAAGTTGGCTAGATTTCAATAGACGAGTTTTAGAGATGGCTGAGGATTCCAGCATCCCACTCCTAGAACGAGTTCACTTTTTGTCTATATTTGCGTCCAACCTAGACGAATTCTTTATGGTTCGCGTGGCTTCTCTAAAGAGAAGAATCGCCACCGGGATAGCCGTTCAATCCGCCTCCGGGTTGAGCCCGCAAGGGGTTCTGAATCAAATCTCAGAGGCCACCAAGGAGCTTCAAACCAGGCACGCTAACTTATTTGCCAACCAAATTGGACCGGAACTTACCCAACACGGTATCCAAATTGTGCACTGGTCCACACTGACCGATGGCGAAAAAAAGGACCTGCACGAATACTTCAGCTCCCAGGTTTTCCCAGTGCTCACTCCACTCGCCGTTGACCCGGCACACCCGTTTCCTTATATTTCGGGTTTGTCCCTCAACCTTGCGGTGGTGTTAAAAAACCCAAATAACTCTAAGGAGCACTTCGCCCGCGTAAAGGTACCCCCACTCCTGCCGAGGTTTGTCTCGGTGCCGGGTTCCGTGGCTCAGCGTTTTGTTCCCCTGGAAGATGTGATGGGTGAATTTTTATCCGAGCTCTTCCCCGGCATGGAGGTACTTGAGCACCACATATTTCGCGTCACCAGAAACGAAGACCTCGAGGTAGATGAGGACGAGGGTGAAAACCTTTTGGTCCAGCTCGAAAAAGAGCTCTTGCGCCGCCGCTTTGGCCCTCCGGTTCGTCTCGAGGTAGCCGAGGATATTGATCAGAAGGTGCTGAGCTTATTGCAGCGCGAGCTGGGTATTCAAGAAGGTGAGGTCCTGCACCTGCCAGAGCCGCTTGACCTCAGGGCATTGAGTGCCTTCGCCTTTTTGTCTCGTCCCGAATTGCTTTTCGAACCCCATGCCATCACCACTAATCGCCATTTAGAAGCGGATGAGGATGAGGCGGCTGACATCTTTGCAGCCCTTCGCGAACGTGAGGTCTTGGTTCATCACCCTTATGAGTCATTTGCAACTAGCGTTCAGGCATTCTTAGAGCAAGCGGCTGCCGACCCTCAGGTCCTTGCGATCAAGCAAACCCTCTACCGAACCAGCGGCGACTCACCAATTGTCGATGCTCTAATTGACGCCGCCGAAGCGGGCAAGCAGGTGCTGGCCCTGGTTGAGATTAAGGCCCGTTTTGATGAGCAAAATAACATCGGTTGGGCCAGAAAGCTTGAGGCCGCCGGGGTTCACGTGGTTTACGGAATCGTAGGCCTAAAGACGCACTGCAAGTTGTCGCTGGTGATTCGACAAGAAGGTAAGACGCTCAAGCGCTATTGCCACATTGGCACCGGAAACTACAATCCAAAAACTGCGCGTTATTACGAAGACCTCGGGCTATTGACCGCACGCCCGGGCGTGGGAGAAGACCTCTCCAAATTATTCAACCAGCTCTCGGGCTATGGCGCCGACACCGATTACCAAACCATGTTGATCTCCCCGGTGGGTGTTCGCGAGGGCCTCACCAGCCGAATTCACCGGGAAATTGAGCACCAACGAGCCGGAAGACCCGCGGAGATTAAATTCAAAATGAACTCCCTGGTGGATGAGCAGATTATCGATGAGCTCTACCGCGCTTCGATGGCTGGTGTGAAGGTAGATATCTTGGTTCGGGGAATGTGCGCCCTAAAACCGGGTGTCAAGGGACTCAGCGAGAGCGTCTCGGTTCACTCAGTGCTTGGTCGCTACTTGGAGCACTCCCGAATCTTTTCTTTTGAAAATGGCGGTGACCGCGATGTCTTCATCGGCAGCGCGGACATGATGCACCGAAACCTCGATCGCAGAGTCGAGACTCTGGTAAAAATTGTGCAGGATGATCAACTTCTTCGACTTCGAGAGCTATTTGATTTAGGCATGGGTGGTGAGGTTGCACACTGGAAACTAGAATCTTCCGGGCAATGGCTAAGACAAACCAAATCAAAAGATGGTGAACCACTAAAAGATATGCAAAACGAGATTATGGCCAGAACATTATTGAAAAAACGCAGCGTATGACCGTTTATGCGGCGGGAGTGGTTCTCTGGAAGCCTGGCGAAACAGACCTAGAGATAGCAGTGGTCTACCGTGAAAAATATGACGACTGGGCCTTTGCCAAAGGCAAGCAGGATCCCGGAGAGTTGCTTCCAGAAACTGCGGTGCGTGAGGTCGAAGAAGAGACCGGGATCAAGATCAGACTCGGTCGAAAACTAGCGGTAGTTAACTACCCGCTCTCAACCGGTCAAGATAAAGAGGTGCACTACTGGGTTTCCAAGGTGCCCCAAAAGGCTCTAAACAAATCTAAATTTTCACCGAATGACGAAATTGCAGAAGTTCGCTGGCTGCCAGCTCAGAAGGCCCTCGAGCAACTCAGCTATCAGCACGATAAAGACCTGCTGGAAAAAGTAATTGCACTCAAAGCGGCGAACGAACTTGAGACTCGGGGTTTGATAGTGCTTCGGCATGCAATAGCAACCCCCCGGGCGGATTGGACCGGTGAGGAAGTCAAGCGGCCCTTATTACGAGAAGGCTCCGCTCAGGCCAAGCGGTTGGTTCCGCTTTTATCTGCCTATGGCCCCAAGCGGGTAGTTTCGAGCCCTTGGAAACGCTGTCGCGACACCGTGATGCCTTTTGTTGATTCAAGAAAAAGAGTGCTGGTGGAGCGCTCCCAACTATCCGAATATGGCAGTGCGAAAAACCCCAAGTCCACCTCGAACGTAATCGAAGACCTATTTGCAGATTCCAAGAACGCTCTAGTTTGCACTCATCGCCCAGCCTTGCCGCACGTCTTAAAAGCCATTTCCGACCACGCCGTCGGTTCTCTCAAACAGCAAATCGAAGCGGCCAAGACCTTGCAGCCAGCCGACTTCATCGTGTTGCGGCTCTCACTCGATAAAAAGCCCCGTGTCCTCTCCACCGAATACGTCTCGCTGGAGTCTGGGCTATCGAGATAGTTCACTCGTTATTAACCTTCTGGTTGACTCGAGTTGGTTCTCACTGATTAGTTTTTCTTCTGCCAGCTAAATAAAAGAAGAGGTAATCGATGCTAAAGAAAATTTCAGTTTTTGCAGTTTTTGCGGTCGGAGCACTAGTGCTTTCAGGCTGCGCTGCTAACGAAGACACTCCCGCCCAAACTCAGAACCCGGACTCAACCGCTGCAGCAATGCTGGAGGGAACCCTGAACGGTTCAGGCGCCTCCTCTATGGCCGCCGGGATGAATGCCTGGATCGCGGCTTTTCAGATTGAAAACCCGGGCGTAACGGTGAACTACGACCCAACCGGGTCGGGTACCGGTCGTGCCCAGTTCCAATCCGGTGCAACCTTCTTCACAGGTAGCGACAGCTACTTCAAAGAAGAAGAACTGGCTGGTGAGTTTCCTTCCTGCGAGCCCGGCACCGTGGCATGGGAGTTCCCAGTTTGGATTTCCCCCATTGCGGTCATCTTCAACCTTGATGGCATAAGCAATCTGAATCTCGATGGTGCGACTGTTGCAGGAATTTTCTCAGGTCAGATCACAATGTGGAATGATCAGGCAATCCAGGCCTCAAACCCAGGAGTATCGCTTCCAGAACTTGCCATCACTGCGGTACACCGCTCGGATGAGTCGGGCACCTCGAAAAACTTCACCGATTACCTTTTTGCAGTGGCTCCCGATGTTTGGAGTGTCGGAGCAATCGAGGCTTGGCCGAGTGAGTTCGGCGGCGAAGGAGCTCAGGGCACCTCGGGAGTTGTTTCAGCAGTGTCGGGCGGAAATGGGACCATTGGCTACGCCGACGCCTCGCGCGCAGGCGAACTGGGCATCGTGGCGATCAAAGTTGGCGATGAGTTCGTCGGTTACTCAGCCGAAGCAGCAGCCGCTGTTGTGGACGCATCACCCCTAGTTGAAGGACGTGCAGATTACGACCTCGCGGTGAAGATTGACCGCAACACCACCGCTGCCGGTGTCTACCCAATCGTTCTAGTTTCATACCTAATGGGCTGCAATGACTACGTGGATAACGACATGGCAATCCTTGCAAAGGCCTGGGCGACGTTCTTGATTTCAGAAGAGGGTCAGAATAAGGCCGCGGCGTCAGCTGGAAACGCACCCATTTCGCAGTCACTTCGTGAGCGTGCTCAAGCGATTGTGGATCTAATCAAGTAAGCAAACAATTGGTAAACAGAACCCGGTTCGAGCCTTCGAACCGGGTTCTGTTCATTATGTTTATAAGAGCTAAGCGAAAGACCTTTTACTAATGACTCAACTAAAGCCAAGCCAGGCCAATAAGCCCGTGCGCAGAATGGGCGATATAGTCTTTTCGAACGCCGCCCTGGCAGCCGGTGTGAGCATCTTGGCTACCCTCGCGCTGGTCGCCGCTTTCCTAGTGGCCCAGTCGGTGCCGGCTTTTACCGGAGCAGATATTCCCGCCGCAGAAGGCGGCTTTTTTGTATATGTTGCACCCTTTGTGTTCGGAACTGTTTTCGCCTCCACAATTGCACTATTGATCGCTACACCGTTAGCGATTGGCATCGCTCTTTACATCTCTCACTTTGCCAATCGCAGATTCGCTCAAACCTTGGGTTACGCAATTGACCTATTGGCAGCAATCCCCTCGGTGGTCTATGGCCTCTGGGGGATTTTAGTTTTGGCACCGTTTCTCACCCCGAGCTTTATTTGGCTAAACGATAATTTGGGCTGGATACCCTTTTTTGCAGGCCAAGTTTCGGCCACCGGTCGCACCATGCTCACGGTCGGTATAGTGCTGGCGATCATGGTACTGCCGATCATGGCAGCGCTTATTCGAGAGGTATTTCTGCAGACTCCAAGACTTCACGAGGAGGCGGCGCTCGCCTTGGGGGCAACTCGCTGGGAAATGATAAAGATGGCCGTATTGCCATTTGGCAGGCCCGGCATTATTTCAGCAGCGATGTTGGGGCTAGGCCGAGCTCTGGGGGAAACCATGGCGGTGGCCATGGTGCTCTCCCCATCGGCGATTGTGAGTTTTGCGGTCTTAACTTCTTCAAACCCGAACACCATTGCAGCAAACATTGCACTCCAGTTCCCTGAAGCTGGCGGCAATTATGTGAACCTTTTGGTTGCAACCGGCCTGATGCTTTTTGCCATCACAATGGTGGTCAACATGTTTGCACGCTGGGTTATCAACTCCCGCAAAGAATTCTCGGGGGCCAACTAGTGACCACACTTTCAGTCAAATCGAGCCTCCAGGGCACCAAGGATCTTCCCGGATTCGTTAGCTCGCTGATTTTTCTGTTGTGCTTTTTAGCCTCTTTCACATTCTCAGCAGTCCGGGCCGATGGGGTAGACGGTGAAATCAATCTGTTGGCTGTTGCGCTAATCGGCCTGGTCCTTTTCGCCTTGGCCCTATACCTGGTGTCTTATTCGGTTGAGGGTAGGCGTAAAGCAAAAGACCGCTTCGTTACGGTTATGGTTTCATCGGCTTTTGGAATTGCGGTGGTTCCGCTTGTTTCCCTGGCTTATACGGTGATCTCCAAAGGTGCAGCACGCTTTGACATCGACTTTTTCACAATGTCGATGCGCAATGTTGTTGGAGAAGGTGGCGGTGCGCTTCACGCCATTGTCGGGACCTTGGAAATAACCGGTTTGGCAACTTTATTCTCGGTGCCGCTTGGCATCATGGCCGCCATTTACCTCATCGAATATGGTCGGGGCCGCTTGGCCAAAGCTGTCACTTTTTTTGTTGATGTGATGACCGGGGTGCCGTCAATTGTTGCTGGGCTGTTCGCCTACGCCCTCTTTGTAATCTTTTTTGGACCCGGGGTTCGAATGGGTCTGGGTGGCGCGATTGCGTTGAGCGTGTTGATGACTCCGGTTGTTATTCGAGCAACTGAAGAGATGCTAAAGATTGTTCCAAATGAACTTCGCGAGGCCGCCTACGCACTGGGTGTGCCAAAGTGGCTCACGATTTTGAAGGTCGTTCTGCCCACCGCACTTGCTGGCATCGCCACCGGCATCATGATCGCAATCGCCCGCGTGATCGGTGAGACCGCTCCGCTTTTGTTGATTGCCGGATTCACCGCATCGATGAACTACAACCCCTTCGATGAGCGTATGGCAACTCTGCCAGTTTTCGTGTTCACCTCTTATGCCAACCAGGGTGTTGACACCCAGGCCTATCTAGACCGCGCTTGGGCCGGTGCGCTTACGCTGATGCTAATTGTCATGCTGCTGAATCTGGCGGCTCGCCTAGTCTCTAAATTCTTTGCCCCGAAGGGATAAATAACCAATGTCAAAAAGAATCGAACTGAAAGATATCAACGTCTACTACTCCAGCTTTCTGGCGGTTGCAGATGTGAACATGGTGATTCAGCCGCGCGCCATCACCGCCTTTATCGGCCCGTCTGGTTGCGGTAAGTCCACTTTGATAAGGACCCTGAACCGAATGCACGAGGTCATTCCCGGTGCTCGGGTTGAAGGCCAGCTTTTGATGGATGGTGAGGATGTCTATGGCCCGGGAGTAGACCCGGTGCGAGTCAGAAGACAGGTTGGCATGGTCTTTCAGCGCCCGAACCCTTTCCCAACCATGTCGATTCGAGACAACGTTTTATCGGGCTATAAGCTCAACAACTCTAAAATGACCAAGAGTGAAGCCGAAGAGCTGACGGAGAAATCTCTGGTTGGTGCAAATCTTTGGAATGAGGTGAAGGACCGACTCGATAAGCCAGGATCTGGTCTATCAGGTGGTCAGCAGCAACGACTTTGCATCGCAAGAGCAATCGCGGTGGAGCCGGTTGTAATTTTGATGGATGAGCCAACTAGCGCCCTGGACCCGATCTCAACGGCCGCAATTGAAGACCTGGCTGTTGAACTAAAAGAGCGTTTCACGGTTGTAATTGTGACTCACAATATGCAACAAGCATCAAGAATCTCCGACATGACAGCATTTTTCAATATTGCAGGCACTGGAATGCCCGGCAAGCTGATTGAATATGATCGCACGGACAAAATCTTTTCAAACCCTTCTGAGCAGCAAACGGAGGATTATGTTTCTGGCCGATTTGGTTAGAGACTAGAGATAAACCAAACGGGCTGGAGCAGAAATGATTGAGCAGGTAACCGCAGATCTTCCCGAGCTCAAGGGTAAATCAGGAAAGCTCGCCAAAGTACTGGTTACTGGCGCCACCGGATATATCGGCGGCCGACTGATCCGAGAACTTCTGGCTCACGGTTATCAGGTGAGAGTCCTAGTCCGCAACGCCCAAAAGCTGCAGGATTACCCGTGGAAAGACCAGGTCGAGGTTATCGAGGGAGATGCAGCGGACCCCGAAAAGATTTCCTTGGCGCTGAAAAACATCGATTTGGCTTATTACCTTCTGCACGCCCTGATGATCGAAAAGAACTTTGAAGCAAAAGAAGCTGAGCTTGCCGAGTTCTTTGGTAAAGCCGCCAAAGCCAACAACGTCAAAAGAATCGTTTATCTGGGCGGCATGATCTCCAACGATGACCAACTCTCTGCGCACATGTCCTCCAGGGCGAAAACTGGCGAAATTCTTCGCAACTCGGGAGTGCCCACCATTGAACTTAGGGCTGGAGTTGTAATCGGTTCTGGGTCAGCATCATTTGAGATGCTTCGGCACCTGACCGAGCGACTGCCCTTCATGGTGACGCCAAAGTGGCTTCTCAATAAGATTCAGCCCATCGCGATTAGAGACGTTCTGCGCTACCTGGTTGGCTCTGCGACTTTGGACCCGAAAATCAATCGGGATTTTGATATTGGAGGGCCCGAGGTCTTCACATATCTCGAGATGATGCAGCAGTATGCCGCTGTTGCAGGGCTCTCGAGAAGAATTATTATTCCTCTTCCAGTACTAACTCCGAAACTGGCCTCTGGTTGGATCGGTTTGGTTACCCCGGTCCCAGTGACATTGGCTAAGCGGCTCGTGGCATCCCTGAAACACGATGTAGTGGCCAGGGACAACGATATTCGAGAGCTAATTCCACCCGCAGAATCCGGGCTAACTGATTTCAAGACTTCGGTGTCGCTGGCCCTTACTCGGGTGAAAGACCTGGATGTTGAGACTCGCTGGAGCAATGCCTCGGTGCCGGGAACCCCATCCGAACCCCTACCGACCGACCCAGCCTGGGCCGGAGGCTCGCTCTATGTTGATAAAAGGCAGTACCACTCCACTGACCCAATCGACGTTGTTTGGGCAAGGGTTGAATCAATTGGTGGCGTGAACGGCTACTCGACTGCGACCTGGGCTTGGGAGTTTCGGGGTCTAATGGACCGCATGATTGGTGGGGTTGGTCTGAGGCGCGGAAGAAGGGACCCGAATACCCTAATGGAAGGTGAAGCACTCGATTTTTGGAGGGTGGAAGAGCTTCAACGGCCCCACCTTCTAAGGTTGCGTGCCGAGATGAAGCTACCCGGTTTGGCCTGGCTGGAATTTCGACTCTACGAGCAACCCAACAACGAGACTCTGCTGGTGCAGCAGGCTTATTATCACCCACAGGGGCTTTTTGGTCATGCCTACTGGTGGAGCGTCTCGTTCATGCACGGCTTCGTTTTTCCCTCCATGGCCAAAAAGGTAGCGGGGCCAAGTGCCACCAAAGTGATTGAGTCAGATGCTCAGAAGGTCAGCGCTAGCTAAACTTCTCGGATGACTAAAACACGCCTGGCGGCATTTGCACTTCTAGGTGTCGGGTTTGCATGGGGCGCCTCCTTTGTCTTAATGAAAGACGCAATTGCTCAGCAACCATATTTGGATTTTTTGGCCGTCAGATTTTCTATTGCCGCGATGGTAATGATTGCAATCAGGCCTAAATTGGCTCTAAATTTCCAGGCGGGAGACATCAAATACGGCCTAGCAATCGGCGTGGTTCTGGCGTTCGGATTCATTACCCAAACTATTGGTCTTGATCTAACGTCCGCATCAACCAGCGGCTTTCTCACCGGTCTCTACGTAATCCTGACTCCGATTCTGGCTTGGCTATTTCTCAAGCAAAAAATAAACCTTCGGGTTGGATTGGGAGCGATTCTTGCACTAATCGGAATTGGGGTTCTTTCCGGAGCGGCCAATGACGTCGAGTTTCAAACCGGTCAGCTTTGGTTGATTGGTTGCGCGTTTTTATACGCCATCCATATTCTGCTTTTGAGTAAGCATGGCAAGGGGCGTGATTCGTATCGCTTCACGATGCTGCAACTGACGGCCGTGGCAATCATCTGCTGGGGCTTCGCGCTTGCCGACGGCTATCAAGGGCCACCAAACGCCGGAGTGTGGTTCGCGGTGCTTTTCACGGCGATCTTTTCCTCGGTGCTAGCGTTTTGGGTGCAGACCTGGGCCCAAGGGTTTTTAGACCCGGCCCGAGTGGCGCTTTTGATAACAAGTGAGGTGGTCTTCAGCGCCGTGATTGCGGTTGTGGTGGGGCAAGAAGTTGCCACCTGGGCAATGCTGATTGGCGGTTCTTTACTGCTGACCGCAATGCTAATAGTCGAATGGCCAAGTAAAAAGAATCAGATATTGCTAGAGCCCAAGCTCCACGAGTAGTTTTTCTAGCTCTTTATTCGATGCCAGCTCCTGCGGCGAGCGAGTCATCGAAATTGGGAGCCTGCGACGCAGCAGATCTTCTCTTACCCGCACGTCCTCGTGATTGGCAACGTGTCGAATCTCGGCTTCGGTGACCCCGATGCCTGGGATTATCTCGGTGACTGATTTTCCGACAATGATTTCGAAGGCCTTAGCACCTTGCCTGCGCCATAAACCCTCCGCAATACGAGTCGCTGCGGCCGAGTCTTTAACCTGTGCACTTATCACCGCGAAGAATTCTTGTTTTCGAGCCTGGTCACCCTCGCCGAACCAGCGGCCGGGATTATGTGCGTGCAGGCCGAGTTTGCGAATCTCGGCAATAGTCTCCTGCCCGATGTTGAGGCAGTCGGTGAGCTTGCCCCCCAAAATCGTAACGACGTTTTGATTTCGATCGATTTCAAGAATGTGTTTTCTTGATAATTGATGCCAATCGGTGACCGCCTCATCGGATTTAGATTCAACAACCAGTGGCCTGACACCGCAGCGTTCTGATATAACTTGGTCGTAACTGATTGGAACTTCTAGCTCGAGCTGGGCGTTTATCTGACGAATCACAAAATCGCGATCCTCCTGAGTCACCTCAGTTTCTGGCGAATCCACCCTGGTGTCAGTGGTGCCAACCATTGAGCGATCCCCCATCGGCAGAACGTAAAACAAGCGCTCCTGCTCGTCCCAGAAAGCCAATACCTGATCATCTTTGGCTATTCTGCGATTCAGAATTAGGTGGATACCTTTTGAAAAAACTAGCGAAGCCTTGGTCTTAGATCCCAGCAACTCGGAAACGTTGCCGGAAAAAGGCCCGGCTGAATTCACCACCGCTTTGGCTGTGACGTTTTCTGGCTTCTCTCCGCTGATAAGCGAGAGTTGCCATTGACCACCCACGAATTCGGCACCTTTGAGCTCGGTGTAGTTCCTTGCAGAAGCACCCTTGGCCTTGGCGTTACGAATAAAATCGTAAACAAATCGAGAATCGTTGTCGGGTAACTGCGCATCAAAATACTTCACCGCCTTGCGGCCTTTGATCAAGTTGGGCTCGAGCTCTTTCGCTCTTTTTGCAGAGTAGCTCCGCGGTGATTGGGTGCCGAAGAGGCCAATGCCCCAGTAAAACAAAGTTCCAAAAGTGCCAAGCACCCGCCCAAAGGGAGCCGTCGGTCCGATGGAGGCCAAAAAGCCAATCTCTTTTATCTGGTTCGGGTAGCTTCGCATAAGTCGATTTCTCGCCAAGGAAAGCTTGAACACCAGCCAGAATTCGTAGCTTTGGAGATACTTAATGCCTCCCCAAACCAGATTGCTGGATTCTTGAGAGGTGAATCCGGCGAAATCGCCCTTATCAATTAGAAGCACCTTGAGGCCCGATGCGCTCAGCGCAGCGGCGGCCACCGCACCGTTGATGCCGGCTCCGATAATCGCAACGTCAAAATCACTGCTATCTTCGATTTTGCGTGAATTTGTTTCTTTTTGCACACTCACAACAAAATCATAAGCCAGCTAAATGGGTATGGTGGAATATATGGCTGATTTAGGGAGGAAATTGATGACGATTTTGTCTATCGACGCTGGCACCACAGGAGTCACCGCTCTAGTGGTTTCTGAATCGGGAGAGATTCTTGCCCGCGGCTACTGCGAATTCGAGCAGCACTTTCCAAAACCCGGCTGGGTTGAACACGAACCCGAGGAAATTTGGCAGGCAACTTTAAAGGCCTGCGGGAAGGCTTTGGCTCAAGGCCATGGGGCGCCTAGCTGCATCGGCATCACCAATCAGCGCGAAACGGCGGTGGTTTGGAATCGAAAGACCCTCAAGAGCCCGACCCGTGCGATTGTTTGGCAGGACCGACGGACTTCGGATATGAATTCCGAACTCCAAAAACTCAATCGCGGCGATTGGATTAGAAAGCGCACCGGACTCAACATTGATCCCTATTTCACATCCAGCAAGTTTTTGTGGTGGAAAAGGAATCTTCCGAAGGTTTGGGAGAAGGTTGTGTCTGGCGAACTTGCACTGGGGACAGTAGATAGCTACCTTGCAGCTCGCATCTCAAACGGAGAGCTGCATATAACCGATGCTTCGAATGCCTCCAGGACCCAGCTCATGGCACTTGAGACTTGCGAATGGGATCCAAAACTTTTGGAAGTGTTTGGTGTACCGCTTGAGGCACTGCCCAAAATCGTCTCGAGCTGGGGGCAGCTGGGGTTCTCCGAGCCCAGCGCTTTTCTGGGCTTGCGGTTACCAATCACGGGCATCGCAGGCGATCAGCAAGCCGCTCTATTTGGCCAAACCGGTTTTCAGAAGGGCGACTCGAAGGCCACCTATGGCACCGGGGCATTTATTCTCTCCAACACCGGGAGCGAAATTTTCCACAGCACCCACGGGCTAATTTCAACAGTTGCCTGGCTTTCCTCGAAGGGCGAAAAAACCTATGCACTAGAAGGGTCGGTGTTTGTCGCAGGGGCCGCAGTTCAGTGGCTTAGGGATGGTCTCAAGATTATTGCGGACGCGGCCGGAGTCGAAGAGCTAGCCAAATCGGTTTCCGGCAGTCAAGGGATTTATTTTGTCCCAGCACTAACCGGTCTGGGGGCTCCTTTTTGGAATGCGGATATCCGAGGCAGCCTGATGGGAATCACCCGTGGCACAACAGACGCCAACATCGCTTATGCCACGCTCGAGGCAATTGCGTTTCAGATCAACTCAGTAGTAACCGCGATGGCGCTTGACTCCGGCCATCCAATTCAGTCCCTCTGGGTTGATGGTGGAGCGGCGGCAAATGATCTGTTACTGCAGATTCAGGCAGACGTGCTGAAGTCCGAGGTTGTGCGAGCAGAAAAGCTCGAATCGACCGGTCTGGGGGCTGCCCTAATGGCCGGGCTGGGGATGGGGATCTGGAAATCGCTTAGGGAACTCAAAAACCTGAACCCCCCAAAGACTAAATTTAAGCCCAAAACCGACCGGCAACAGGACTTTGAAAATTGGGAGCGAGCTGTTTTAGCCACCTCGAGCTTTAGCCAAAACTAAGATTAAGGCATGTTTGATGCCGAGAGCAAAATAGCCGCCCAGGCGCTCAGCGCTGGCTACTCAGCCGATGAGGTTATTCACAACATCGACTTGAACTTTAAGGCCGGCTCTGTCACTGCAATTATTGGCGCCAATGGCGCCGGCAAGAGCTCGCTGCTCAAGGCCTTGGCACGCAAGATCAAATCAAGCTCCGGGGCCGTTTTATTAGATGGCCTAGCAATAACTTCGCTAACCAAGGGTCAGCTTGAAAATAAGGTCGGGCTGCTTGGCACAATCCCCGTAGCCAAAAGAACCGAAACGGTTTTCGATTTGGTTGCCAGATCTGCGATGGCTGCCAATGGCATTTCTCGAGTCTCGCCAAGACTCAAACAAGAGATTGATTTGCTTTTGGAGAGAACGGGCTTGAGCGAAAAGGCAGATCAGAAGATAGGCGAACTCTCCAGTGGGTTTCGCCAGGTGGCCGTTATTGCGGCGGCCCTGGTCAAGAACCCAGAGGTCTTGTTGCTTGATGAGCCTACCAATTCACTGGATTACAGCCACCAGTTGCAGGTAATCAACCTTTTGTCTTCCTTGAAGCGCGAGCGCTCCATGACGATCATCGCCGTGATTCACGATCTGAACTTGGCAGCTCGCTTTGCCGACACGGTGGTGATTCTAAAAGACGGACACGTGATTGCCCAGGGTGAGCCCAAGGAGGTCATCACTCCTAATAACCTTGCGAGAGCATTCAATATTTTGGCCCGGGTGCTCGAAGATCCAATTGGCAAAACCCAACTGGTGATTCCTATTCGCCAGCTTGGTTAGCTAGCGAATCCTTCCAACCTCGGGCATAATAAGAAAAGTTCGCTCAATGAAGGCGCGGTTGCAATGCAGCACCACATGGTTTGCGCCTATTAGTGAATAAGGGCAAGGACTGGGCCCATTTACAAATCGGTCAAAGTTCGGTTGTGAAATCAATGCGTATCTTGCTAATTGGGGCAGGTGGTGTTGGCGATGCTATCGTCAAGATTGCCGCTAATCGTAATTTCTTTGAAAAAATAGTGGTCGCGGACTACGACCTGAATCGCGCCCAAAAAAGCGTGGACTGGGTAAAAACAAATCATAAATCTGAGGTGGCGCAGCTTTTTGAGGCGACTCAAATTGATGCATCCAAACCCGAAAATGTTGCTGCGAAAATAACCGAGTATGCCATCACCCACGTCATGAATGCGGTTGAGCCAAAATTCGTGCAGAGCGTTTTCCAAGGTGCTATCGATGCCAAGGCCAACTACATGGACATGGCAATGAGCCTCAGCCATGCTCATAAAACAGATCCCTTCAACCAACCTGGTGAAAAGCTCGGTGATTGGCAATATGACAAAGCCAAAGAGTTTGAAGCAATTGGCAAACTCGCGCTGATTGGAACTGGGGCAGAACCGGGCATTTCGAACATATTTGCCCGCTATGCCGCGGACCACTTATTCTCTGAGGTGGATGAGATTTCAATCATCGACGGTGGCAACCTGGTTGTCACAAACGATGCTGGGGAGGAAATATTTGCCCCTTCATTCTCAATCTGGACTGTCATTGAAGAGTGCTTGAACCCGCCATTGATTTGGGAAAAAGACAAGGGCTGGTATACCACCGAACCATTTAGCGAGCCGGGATTCTTTGAGTTCCCAGGTGGAATTGGCCCGGTTGAGTGTGTGAACGTGGAGCACGAGGAGGTCAACATGCTTCCGCGCACGATGGATGCCAAAAAAGTTACTTTTAAATACGGCCTGGGTGAAGAATTCATCGGAATTCTAAAGACCCTGCACAATCTCGGCCTTGATGGCATTTCACCAGTTGCCGTGCGCACCCAAGACGGCAAGGCCATGGTTGCCCCTCGCGATCTTGTGGCAGCCGTGCTTCCGGACCCAGCCTCACTGGCTGACCGGATGACCGGTAAGACTTGTGCGGGAACCTTGGTCACCGGTAAGGGGCTAGCGGGTGAGGACAAGGCCAGCTACCTGTATCACGTGGCCGATACCGAATGGACCAATGCCAACTACCAGTCCCAAGCTGTGGTTTGGCAGACCGCGATGGTGCCTGTTATCGCTCTTGAGTTATTGGCGACCGGAGTCTGGGACGGCCAGGGCGTCATGGGTCCAGAAGAATTCGACGCTAAGCCATTTTTAGACCTGCTGGCGGGAGATTACGGTCAGCACTGGGGCATCGACGACAGGGACCCAAAAAACCCGGCCTTGATTCGCTAGTAATTTGCTTCCCCCGCTGAATGTTTTGTCAGCGGGGGAACACATTCAGCGTTTTTGCAGTTCTAGAACATAGATTTATAGAAGATATCAAGGGAGTAGTTCATGAAGAAGACAAGCCGCTGGATTCCCGCCGCTTTAGCACCGGCCATCATCGCTCTTGGAGTGGTTGCGATACCGATGCAAGCCAACGCCATTGACCTTCCAGACGTCACCCCGCAGGAGCTAATGCTTCTGATGGAATCCAACATGGAGTCGAACTCCACATTGGAGTTTTCGGGCACAGTTCTCAAGACAACCGACCTCGGCCTCCCGGCTCTCGATTTCAGCTCCATGATGAATGAAGAAATGGTTGCGAAGATGGAAGAGAAGATGCCACCCGAAATGGCAGACTTCGTTCCACAAATTATTGAGTCAAACACTTTGACTCAGGCTCTTGAGCTAATCGCCGGAACCCACAAGATGCGGGTTTACGTAGGTGGAGAAGATCAGCTTAGGGTCCAGATTCTTGACCCAATGTCGCAGCGCGATTTGATCCTAAATGGCAAAGAGCTTTGGATTTATGACGCCAAGACCGCAACCGCGATGAATACCCAATTTGACTACGAAGTAGATCAGGCCGCGAGTGTGGAACTTGAAGGGAAACTTTCCGAGCTGGAAGCACAAGTCAACGACTATGCAGCCTCCATCGCGCTAGACATTAGCTCCCCGGCAGCAGTGGCCGACTACATCATGGCTCAGGTAACCGAGGCGACCACCGTCACAGTTGGTACCGACAAAATGGTTGCTGGTCGCGGGGCATATGAACTGATCATTGAGCCAAAGGCTCAGGAGTCATTGGTTTCCAAGGCTGTCATCTCTATTGATGCTGAAAACGGCATGCCGCTCAAGGCAGAGGTCTTCTCGAAGGAGCAGGACGCGGTTGCCATCTCAGTGGGCTTTGAATCAATCAGCTTCGCTTCGGTGGATGACTCCCTGTTCGATTTCACCCCACCGTCAGGAACCACTATCGAGGATTTGGTAGTACCAGAGCTTCCCAAGATGGAGAACCCAGTAACCGAAGCCGACCTAAATGATTTGAAGGCCCAGCTTGAGGCAGAGTATGCCAATAACCCACAGCCAAAAATCATCGGTGAGGACTGGACCAGTGTTATTTATCTTCCGGCCATGCCACAGGATGTCCCAATGGAGCTGATGGGCACTGAGCTCTTCGGCGACATGTTTGAAACCGTCCCGGGTGGCAAAGTGTTCTCCACTCCATTGCTAAATGTTTTGATCTTGGATTCCGGTGAGGTTTATGCCGGGGCGGTAACAGTTGATTACCTAGTTTCCGTTTCTCAAAACTAATTCGTGATCGATGAAAATCAGCTAGCAATTTCGACCAAGTCGCTAGTAAAGCAGTTCGGCTCTCAACAAGCGGTTGCAGGTATTGATTTATCCGTGCCGCTTGGATCGGTGTTTGGTTTCCTAGGCCCTAACGGGTCTGGGAAAACCACCACAATCCGAATGCTTTTAGGGCTCGCCGATGCTTCTAGCGGTGAAATTGAGGTATTGGGTAATCCGATTCCAGCCAAACTCCAACAAACACTTCCGATGGTGGGTGCGCTGGTCGAAGGGCCAGCCTTTTACCCATACATGTCCGGCCGTAACAACCTGATTCGCATCGACTCTGCCGATAAATTCTCTGACCCAAAAACTAGAAAAGCACGAGTTGAGGCAGCTCTTGAGCGGGTGGGCCTGACCAATGCTTCCAAGAAGAAGGTCCACGCCTATTCACTTGGTATGAAACAGCGTCTAGGGCTCGCCAATGCCCTACTAAAACCACGCAAGATGCTTATTCTGGACGAGCCAACCAATGGCCTAGATCCACAGGGCACCAGAGAAGTTAGAAACCTAATTCGGTCCCTAGCAAAAGAGGGCATCACAATTTTTGTTTCGAGCCACCTTTTGAGCGAAATTGAGCAACTTTGCGACCACCTGGCGGTTATGACCGCTGGGAAGATTGTGGCTCAAGGAAGCATCGAAGAACTTCGCAGCAAGACTCAAACTCGATTAGTTCTAAAAACCGACAGGCTCGATGACGCTGTCGCCATGCTAAAAAACGAAGGCATCTCGAAACTCTCGCTCAAAGCCGACCAGATCATCGCTCCGGTGGAAACCAATTTCGATGTTGCAAAGCTGAACCAGAAACTCGTCAAAGCCAAATTTATGGTGACTGAAATTCGCCTAGAACAGCCAAGTCTCGAAGAGCTATTTGTAAATCTAACCGGAGAGGGGTTTGAAGTTGTTCGCTAAAGCCCTAGGTCTATCGCTAATGCGCTCGGAGTTACGAGTCATGTTTACTCGTCGCCGCACCTGGGCAATGTTGGCCGCAGTCGCACTAATACCCATTCTTTTGGCGATTGCCGTAGCTCTTACCAGCGAGCAACTGGCTCCAGGTGAAGGCCCGCCGTTTCTAGATCGAGTGACTCAAAACGGTCTATTCACCGGCTTTACCGCAACTCTTTTGGCTCTGCCATTGTTTTTGCCACTCACTGTTGCAGTGGTGGCGGGTGACACTATCGCCGGTGAAGCCAGTCTTGGCACCTTGAGATACCTCTTGATTGCGCCAGTTGGGCGCTTGCGCCTTTTAGTGGTCAAGTATCTTGGCACCGTAGTTTTTGCCATAGCCGCCACCTTCACCTTGATGATTGCCGGGGCAATTATCGGAAGCATTCTGTTTCCGGTGGGACCGGTGACGCTTTTATCAGGAGACGTGATTAGTCTTAGTGAATCAATCTGGCGCATGGCTCTGGTCGCCATCTACACCGCGATGTCGATGACCGGAATTTTGGCCATCGGCTTGTTTATCTCGACTCTGACAACCGTTCCAGTGGGAGCCATGGCGGCGACTGTGGTGCTCACCGGAGTAAGCCAGATTCTAGACAACCTGCCTCAGGTGTCATGGTTGCACGAGTGGCTATTCACCCACTACTGGTTGGATTTTGCAGACCTTTTGCGCCAACCAATTGAGCTCGGTTCATTTGCCTCGAACGGTCTACTGCAACTTGGATACATTGCAGTTTTTGGTGCCTTGGCTTACTCAAGATTCACCACAAAGGACATCCTCAGCTAATCCACTGTTACACTTCTAAGCTGCAGGGGCCTCTAGCTCAGTTGGTTAGAGCAACGGACTTTTAATCCGTGGGTCGTCGGTTCGAATCCGACGGGGCCTACTCTTAATTTTCAAACCGAACCCTTCAGACGGACCGAAGAATACCTGACTGCCGTATTCGAAGCCTAATTACAGCCCAGCAGAAATAATCTTGCGGGCAATCCTGTCAAAAGCTGCCTTCCGAGCTTCCTAAGGTTCTCGGGAAGCGCTACCTTTGTGCTCGTGTTGGCCTTTGGGTGAGCGAAACTAACAGAAGACTAATAGGCGTCTATAAGGCCGATGGTGGGCTTTTGGGCGAAGTGTCGTATTTGGTTGGGCACCTTATTGGCACGAGGGAGTGCAGCCTATGTGACATCACCCACTCTCCCCTAAGGAAAAAAGCTGAGTTCAAGGAATTTGAAAAGAGGCTGCAAGCGGGCTTAGGCGTTGGATTTCGCCTTTTACACATGAACGAGCGCAGCGACAAGGAGCTTGCCGCTTCTTTAGGTCAAGAGCCATGTGTTCTGCTGGAAAATGCAGACGGCTCGATTGAGCTGTTTCTAGATTCTGAGGAACTAAAAACGGCGACCGGCCAGGTTGCCGCCTTCGAGGTGCTGGTTAGATCCAAGCTGGGAATGCTTTTGTAAGTTACCTAGCCGGGTGAGGCCAGAGCCCCAACAGTTCTTCTCAAAGGCTGATTGCCTAGCTAATTTTTTCTTAGAACCCTCTCGAGAACCCACCAGACAAAAATAATTCAAAACGCAAATTTGAAACCGCAAGAAGAATTGATTTGTTGGAGGGTGTCGATTATGTCCCTTCTAAAAGCACCGTTTGACATAGCTTAAATGACTACAAGGTGCAGAAGATTTCCCACCTTGCATTCTCATGAGCCACTCAGGAATCCTGGTAGCTGGCAAGTATTTTCGGTCAGGCCTGGAAAAAAAGACCACAAACAATCCAAAGCGAAATTGGCGCGGTAACGATATTTAGCGGGTGCATGTCAAAATTGAGGCATGCGCGTTCTAATAGTTGATGACGAGGTCCGTCTTGCAGACGGAATAAAGCGCGGACTCGAAGCCGAGGGCTTTGCCGTTGATGTTGCCAGCAACGGGATAGACGGCCTTTGGTATGCCACTGAAAACACCTACGACGTGATTCTCTTGGATGTCATGATGCCTGGCATGAATGGTTATGTGGTTTGCAAGACCTTGCGTGAGCAAGAGAACTGGACCCCGGTGATGATGCTCACCGCTAAAGACGGTGAGTGGGACCAGGTTGACGGTCTCGAAATTGGTGCCGATGACTATGTTGTGAAACCAGTGCATTTTGCGGTGCTGGTGGCGCGCATCCGAGCTCTTGCGAGAAGAGGAGCCAATAAGCGCCCAACCGTGCTGAGCTTTGGGGACTTGCGAATTGACCCGGCTAGCCGGATCGTAAAGCGGGAGGGTGTTGAAATTTCACTCACCGCCAGAGAATTCTCAGTCCTGGCCTATCTCGCCCGAAACGTCGGGGTGGTTGTCTCAAAGACCCAAGTTCTGCAAGGGGTTTGGGATGAAGATTTTGATGGTGATCCGAACATCGTGGAGGTCTACATAGGTCACCTTAGGAACAAAATTGATCGTCCATTTGGCAAAAACGCCATCGTCACGCTGCGTGGAGCCGGCTATCGACTTGAGGTGACCGGTGGCTGATAGGTCGCTGAGGCGAAAGCCAAGCATTCGATTAAGAATTGCGGCTGCCAGCGCGCTCATCATTCTTCTTGCGCTAGCTATGGGATCAGCTGGATTCGTCTCTCTTTTAAACAGCAGACTTATTGCAGCCCAAGGACTTGCCACCCAACAACAGGCTGAAACAATAGCCGAGCAATTCGCAAATTCCGGAAACATTTCTCCTCCCAAGCTCGATGATGGCGAGGTACAGGTGTTTCGAGCCGGTGTGTTGATTGCTTCAAGCGACTACGAATCCGCCGTTGACGCCCTGCCGCTGCCGATTGGAGCTCCGAGTGCCGCTGCGCTCGAGGGCCAATGGAACGGCGAACAAGCGATGATCGCAACCGTCGAAATCGATATCGATGGCGTCTCCCACGTAGTGGTCGTGGCTCAGGATATCCAAGACGTGGTGCTGCTCGAGGGTGCAGTTGGCACGCTACTGATTATTAGCGTGCCAATAGCTACCGCCCTGCTCGGGGTTTTAGTTTGGCTTGTCGTGGGCAGAGCGCTTAGCCCAGTTGAGAGAATCCGCTCAGAAGTTGAGGCCATCGAATCTAAAGACCTCACTCAAAGAGTTTCCCAGAGTAAATCCAACGACGAGATCTCAAGACTTGCGCGCACGATGAACCGAATGCTGGAGCGTCTAGATCTAGCCGGGCGCGAGCAGCGTCGCTTTATATCCGACGCTTCACACGAACTTCGCTCGCCGATTGCATCCCTAAGTCAAAACGCACAAGTCGCCCTGGCTCATCCGGAATCCACCAGCCTGCACAAACTAGCCGAATTGGTGGATGCCGAGTCGAGTCGACTTACCAAACTTGTCGAGGCGATGCTCGACCTTGCAAAAATCGATGAAAAGAAACTTCAACTTGAAGAATTAGACCTTGATGACATTGTTCTCGAAGAAGCAAAAAGACAAAGACTCATCGGCAACATAGTAATAGATAGCTCACGAGTAGAGGCAGTTCGAGTAATGGGTGACCGAATTCTACTCACCAGAGCGATAAGAAATCTTGCCGACAACGCTCGCCGCCACGCACACTCAAAGATTTCTTTCTCGTGTGTCACGTTTGAAAACGAAGCCTTGGTAAGAGTGGATGACGATGGCGTCGGAATTGATGAAAAAGACCGCACCCGGATCTTTGAAAGATTCACACGCCTAGACGAAGCTCGGACAATCGAGGCCGGTGGTGCTGGTCTGGGGCTCGCAATCGTAGCCGCTTCGGCCGCCGCTCACGGCGGCAGTGTCTCGGCAATGGATTCTCCGCTCGGCGGAGCTCGATTAGAGCTTCGCATGCGAAAATAACTAACTCCCTGGAGTAGCTGAACTTTCCTTCAGCAAGGTTCAGCATGGCTTCAGCATCCCTGAGACAAAATAATCTCATGACTAAAGACAACGCAGCACCCAAGACACCTAAAACACCCAAGAATGCCTCCCCTGAGGCAATTGAAGTTCCTGAAACTAAAGCAGAATCTTTTATTCGAATCCCTAAGAAGTTGGCAATTGGAGTGGGGGTAGCGGCTGCAACTCTCGGATTGATTGCTGGAACATCAATCATCTCCTTCGCGATTGCCGATAGGTCAGATGACAACGACCGCAGTTTTGCAGCTGAAGCACCAGTTGATAATTCCAACACCGCTGAGCAAGATGGCAGGAGCGCCGAAAATTCCGATGGTTCGATGGCGAATAGTGACGCATCTAACCAAGTCGTGGAGGAAGATTCCGCGAATCCGGCTCCAGGCAAAGTTGCGCCTGGAACCAAATCAAATGACGATCGGGGTTCACGCTCACCCGATAGAACCGGAACGATTGCGGAGTTTGAAGCGGCTCGTGACGCTGGCGTCAAAGCCGCTGGCGGGGGCTCTGCAGTTTCGATAGATCGTGATTCACGAGGTTGGGAAGTCTATGTTTACACGAGTCGTGGTGAAGTCGAGGTTCGTCTGAATGAGGCCCTAACAGTCACTGCAATCGATGAGCCAGATGCCAATGACCGCAACGATCCTGCTCCGCAGACAAACCTAAGTGGAAATTCCGTGAATAAAGCAATCGCAGCAGCCATCAGCACGGTCGGTTCAGGCGCTGCAACGGATGTTGCGGCATCTGATTGGGATCAAAGGCCCGGCTACACCGTGACCTTGGTGCTCGCGAATCTATTGGAGATCGATGTTTATCTTGACCTCAATCTAACCGTGACCTCGACCCGAGAAGACGACTGAACTCAAGAGGGTAAATTCTCAAACTTTGCGCAAATTGAGGGAAAGCGAAAGACCTCTTAGATTCGGTTGGGACCAAGACCAGCTGTTCTAGGAGGTCCTTCGCCATTCCAGGTTCGTTCTAGGACGCTAGCTATTCAGTCTCTCGGTGTCCATTGGAATAACACCTTCTTGGTATAGAGATTCTGCCAAGCGCTTGAGCGAGGTCAAAGCTACATTCTGAGTCATTGGCCCATAGCTGATTCTCGCAACACCCAAAGCTTCGTACTCGCTTGCGCTTAGGGAACCAGGCAAGCCGATAACACTCATTTTGCGAACGCCAATTCCCGCTACCAGAGTTTTGGTGCGCTGGGCGTCCAAAACCCCTGGCACAAATACACAGGTTGCACCAAGTTCCAAATAAGCCTGGCCGCGAGTAATTGCTTCGTTATCAGCCTCATCTGGGCTCAGGTTGCCCGGCTTTAGCACCGCATCGGTTCGAGCATTCAAAACCAAATCCACGCCCTCGTCCTGAGCTCCCAAAAGCAATGCGCTCATGCGCGCCTTGGACTTATCAAGCGACTCCATGCGGTCTTCAACATTTAAACCAACTACCCCAAGAGCCACCACGCGCCTGACGTTTTCTCGAACCTCGGCAAAATCCTCAGGGTCTCCCCCAAAGCCGGCGTCTAGGTCTGCAGTCACAGGCAACGAAGTTGCCGAGACTATTCGGCCTAGCGCCTGAACCAAAAGATCGAAAGGAATGTTTTGACCATCGGCATATCCATGGCTGGCTGCAATGCTGTGGCCGGCGGTAGCAATGGCCCTTGAAGCTGGATTTGCAGCAACCACCTTGGTGGTCACGGCATCCCAAACGTTAACTAGACGCAGAATCTCAGGGGCATCGTGAAGGGCTTTTAAAGTGTTTGCTTGGTTAGTCATGTTGTTGAGGTTAGACCACGGCTAGGTTTTTGCCAATTTCGATAGCGCAGGCAGCTCTCCGGGTCTAATTGAAAAGATCCTAATTGATCTAATCCAGTACTTTAATCTGATAACTTATGTGATTACGTATAATCGTAGTTATGCATGAAAATTCGGATTTTGAATCAAGACTCGCTTTATTGGAGCAAGCAATGCTCACTCTCCAAGGACAAAAATCCAGAGATAAGTCTCCGCCCGAGGTTTCATCGGAAGAAGATGCGTTTTGGGCCCTCGAGGGATTGCAGGTGCGCTCCCCTGAGGGTGGGGCAGTCCTCTACGCGGGATTGGTGGAGCTCCCAACCGGAGGGACCGTCCAGTGGCAATACGGAATTGGGGCGAAGGATCTATTCGACAAGGATTGGTCAGAACAAGCCGATGCACTTGCAGCTTTAGGGCACCCAGTCCGTCTAAAGATTCTGCAGGCGGTGCTCTCCGGTGAAACCACCGTCGCACAATTGGTCGAAAAATTAGATGCTGGAACTAGCGGTCAGGTCTACCATCACCTGAAAGAGCTGACCTCTAGTGGCTGGCTAGCGCCCGCCAAGCGCGGCACATATGAAGTGCCACCCACCAGGGTTGTGCCGCTCATGGCCATCCTGACTGCAATTGGCACGCCCGCTTAGGCCACTTGGATAGCTCCCGGTTTAATCACCAGAAATTAGCATCTCCAAGGGCCTGTTTGGCAATGCAATCCAGCCTTCTACCTTGGCCTTATCCAGCTGGCTTGGGTTTGGTGGTTCATAAAAACCAAGCGCTGCCGCCCGGGTTGCTAAAGCAGCAATAACAGCATCAAAGGCGTCGCAAGACTCCAGCATTAAAGACCTAAAGTTCGACAAGTCAAGCCACGGGGTCTTGTGCTGAATGGCGCCCAGCAGAAGTTCACGGGCCTCCTCCGTTGCTCGATAGCCCTTGGTGTCAAAGCCCCAGAGCCTCAGGGCCGCTCCAGGATAAACCTCAACTACAACCCCGGAGCCCGATCTATCGATCGGAATTCCGCTTTTTTGAAGCCTGCCCAATAGACCTGCCGCTCTCATTGCGGTCAATCCAAGCCTGTCGGTTGCAACACTCAACGGCCAGCGGCCGGAGCTGGCCCGCACCGCCCTGTCGGTCTCTCGATAAGACAATCTCCTGCGCCAATCCATCCCCCCATCTACAGCGTGATTTGGGGAATCTAAATCGGAGTGGCTCTTCAGAAACTCAATAAAGTCAATTGGCCAGCCCAGAGCGCAGTCGATACCGACTTTGTCAACATTTTGGCAAGCATCCACGATCGCTTCATCAGCAATGCCCAACTGCAGGCCTAGTAATTTGGCTCGGCCTGAGCCCCAGTCAATGATGGCAAGGGCGGTGCCCTTGGGCTCTGCGGCTAGATCTACTCCTGCGGTTAGCACGGATTAAGACTAACCAGCTAGTGCCTGCAAATGCCTCATATTCGGCAACTTGTGCGGCGCCATAATGGCCAAAGGAATAGATGGCTGTTTTGAGCTCTTGAACCCTTAGGTAAGACAAGGCTAGGAAGAAGTATTAAATGATTGTGAACCCGAGCGGCATCCACCACGTCACCGCATTGGCTGGCAACCCAGCTCTCAACGTGGCTTTTTATTCCAGGGTTCTTGGGCTCCGCCTAGTAAAGCAAACCGTGAATTTTGACGCCCCTCACATCTGGCATCTTTATTACGGTGATAACCAAGGAAGTCCTTCGACCCTGATGACGTTTTTCCCCTGGCCCGGCATAACCCCGGGCAAAGAAGGCTCCGGTCTCACCACCAAATCTTCATTCAGCGTCCCTCGCGAGGGAATCGGCTGGTGGTCAGATCGGCTGACCCAACTTGAAATAGAAAACACTCTCAGCAATGACGGACAGGAGATAACTTTTCGAGACTCTGACGGCATGCAGCTGTCGGTTGTAGCGACAGATTCGGATACTCGCAGTGGCTGGGATGGGGTCGGTTCAATCCCTCAAGAATTTGCCGTCAGGGGTTTGCACTCAGTGACCCTAAGCCAAAGAGTCATGGATCCAACAGCAGGTTTGTTAGTTTCCGATTTGGGCATGACGCACGAAAAAGACACCGATTCGGGTGCCACCTTCACCATGGGTGATGGTGGCTCAGGAGCTCAGGTTGAAGTTCTGGGTGGGGTCCTGGAACGCGGCCTGCAAGCCGGTGGCACAGTTCACCACGTCGCATTCAGGGCCCCGGACTTAGCAACAATGGAGTCCTGGCGTCAGGAACTATCGAGCCGAGGCATTGCTGTCACAGAGGTCTTAGACAGGCAATATTTCAAAAGCATCTATTTCCGCGAACCAGGCGGTGTCCTATTCGAGATTGCCACCGATTCTCCCGGGTTTGATATCGATGAGCCGCTTTTGGAGCTTGGTAAAAAGCTCAAGTTGCCCCCATGGCTTGAGCCATCTAGGGAGCAAATAGCCCTTTCGCTTCCGGAATTAGGATTAACGGATGGCTAACCCCAGCGACCTAACAAGACCGCACGTTTTTAAACCTGGTGGTGAGAAAGTCCTGATTCTTCTTCATGGCACCGGCGCCGATGAGCACGACCTTATGAAACTCGGCGAGCTTCTCAGCCCCGAGGCAACCCTTTTATCCCCCAGGGGCATGAATACCGCCGAAGGAATGAATCGCTTTTTTGAGCGAAATTCGGACGGCAGTTTTGTTCAGGAATCTTTGGCCGAGGCAATCACAGAACTCGGTAGTTTTTTTGAAATAGCGGAAAAAGAGTATGCGATAGACATCTCCAAGGCCTACGCGGTTGGGTTCTCCAACGGAGGCAACACCGCTTTGGCGTTGTTGCTGACCAACCCCGCTTCAATAGCCGGGGTTGTGGCCTTTGGGGCAACCAACCCGATGCCACAGCTCGCCAAGTTTCCAGATCTAACGGGGAAAAAAGTTTTCATAGCTAACGGCACCCTAGATTCTTATGCACCGGAAAAGGCCACCGAAATCCTTGTTGGGAAACTTATTGAGGCCGGTGCAAAGGTTTTATGGCTCAGCCACCCCGGCGGTCACTCGATCGCCATCGACCACGTAACTCAGATTGCAGGAATGCTCTAGAACCCTCTTAATGGGCCTCTCAGGAATAAAAAAGCACCTGTGAAGCTTTGCTCTGACATGGGCAAAAAGTCCTGTTAGAAGATTTGGAACTCAAAATGATCCCCGCACCGCTGGCGAAACTAGTCAGCAAATTTGACAACATGGTTATCGAATTCTCAGCCAAGATTGGTGTGCCTTTTCTAAGGTTCGCAATTGGAATTACCTTCATTTGGTTCGGGGCCCTGAAGATGATTGGGCACCTTTCCCCCGCTTATGATCTAGTTGCGGCCACGGTTTATTGGCTCACTCCAGAAATCATCGTTCCGCTTTTGGGACTTTGGGAAGTTGCTATTGGTGTCGCTTTTCTAATCCCAGCCCTCACCAGAATTGGGATAGTGCTTTTGGCCTTCCAGATGCCAGGTACCTTCTTACCGCTTGTTTTGCTCCCGGAGATTTGCTTCGAGGTATTCCCCTTCGGACTGACCCTCGAGGGTCAATACATCATCAAGAACCTAATCATCATTGGTTCGGCTCTGGTGATTGCCTCGGGGTTGGGTGCTATCAAGCAAAATACCGCCCCGACGGTGGCTAAGCCTCTCCAGGAAGCTAACTCAGCGGCCTAGAAGCGGTCAGCCGGTGAGACCCGCACGAGCGTTTCTCACCGGCTGACACAGCACACTTAGGAAGCGATAAATCGCCTTAGAGCTTCGAGCCTGCCAGCCCAAATCCGTCTTGATAGGGCGGCCTCTGGGGCAAATACCTCGGACGCATGATATGCGCCCGGATAGATTCTGAATTCGCAGGGAACACCCGCTTTGATTAAACGCAAGGCGAATTCAGCGTCTTCGTCTCGAAACGCATCCATCTCACCGACGTCGATATAAGCCGGAGGGAGATTAGCCAGATCTTCCATTCTCGCGGGGGCGGCGTAACCATCCGCAGGTTCTCCACCGAGATAAAGACCCCAAGCCTCAATGTTGCCGGCCCGATCCCAAATTCCGACCTCGGTCACATCATGGGTGGATTGAGTTTGATTTCGGTCGTCAATCATTGGGTAAATCGGCATCATGTATTTGAATTTCATGCCACTTTGATCACGAGCCATCAAACAAACGGCCAGAGCGAGCCCACCACCAGCCGACCCACCATAAATCCCAATATTATTTGCATCAATTCCGAGGTCCTTGGCGTTTTCGAATACCCACTGTGATGCCGAGAAGCAGTCGTTGACGGCCGCGGGATATGGATTCTCAGGTGCCTTACGATAATCGATCGAGAAAACAATGGCGCCGGACTCCGCGGCCAGCATTTGGGCAGTAGCAGCGTCACCTTGAACGCTTCCCAAGACCATCCCTCCACCATGGATATTTATTAGGGCGGGCATTGGCTCTTTATTTACAACCGGTCTATAAATCCGAACCAACTGCTCTCCAGTCGGACCCGGAATCAACCGGTCTTCCATGGTCACTCTTTGGTCAAGCTCTGGCTCAACTAGAAGTTGACCAACCACTGCTCTTCGCTTATCAAGATCTTCGATGGCATTAAACCCTCCAGGAATGGCCTGAAGCAAGCCCTCAAGTGGCTCACGAGATTCAGGATCTAAACGATTCCTCTGAACTGACATAAAAACCCCTTCGTTGCGGTTCTTCAAAATGCTAACTGAGAGACCAACACCCGTCAACGCAAATGGCTATCCAGCCTCCTGGCCAAATCGGGCCAAGCGTGTCAGATCGCGCGCGTCCTTGAAGCTCGGATTATGGGACTTAACTTTATAATTGCAATTATGAATCGAATTCTTGCGCTTGCCGCAGCCTCCCTGTTCGCATTATCCCTAAGCGGATGCGCCGACCAAACACCAACTACCCAGCTGTATACATGTGTGAACTACTCGGTTGAGCCAACCGAATTTACCCCTTATTGCGCCGATGCAGGGCAAGTATTCAGCGACATTGCATGGAGCAACTGGGGTAAAGACACTGCCACTGGAACCGCCACGGCCACCACAAACCTGTGTGACCCGGATTGTGTCTCGGGAAATTTTGTCCTAAACGATGTGACTTTGGTGCTGTCCAAACCGATGCAATACGAGGGCAAGACAGTTTTTAGCGAATTATCGGTTGACTATGCCGAACCAATAACGGAGCGTGAAGACCCCGAAACTCTCTCGCTAGTTCTTGGCCCCATAGGCTAATTCTGGAGCAGTCTCAGGCGCTCCTTTTTTCTGGTGAAGCCACTGAGACCAAATCACAAACGACAGCCACAAAACCTGCATTACCGCTATGACCCTTTCGGAAAGCCCGACAATGGGCTGACCCGGCTCAAGCCAGGTGAGCAAGAACCAAAGGGTTGTGGCTCCCATAACTAATGTTGCGCTAATCGCTGCCAGGGGTCTAAGCGACCAGTGGTAGCGCTTATCAAAACGCATTGACAAAAGCGGCCAAGCGGAAAACAACACGAACGCGATTGTTGCAAATATCACATGCCAATTTGGCGAAGGCGCGACCAATGCAGTTGGGAAGTAGGTGTAACCGAAACCCGAAATACCGGCTAAAAACAGTGCGACCCTGCCGGGCAGAGCGAGGGACTTCGCGCTAAAAGCGGCGATGAGCGTAAGGACTGATCCAGCTAGAAAAAAACTTGATTGAATCCACTTCACCGGGGAATCATCGGCAGCCAAGTCACTGATGGTCTTAGAAATTGGGTCGTATCCTTGAACCAGTGCACCCGAGATGCTCCAGCCGAGAACGTTTTGAAAGGGGCCGAGGGTTGCGGCAATGAGAGCCCATAAACCGATTAGTTGCAAACTGCTCCCCTTTATATTTCTGGCCTCAAGTCTGCACTACTTGTGAAACTTAAATTAGCTAGCTAAAGACAAAGTTCGTGGCAGCCGACGCGAGTTCAACTGCCAGGGGTCCTTTCCACAAGTTCTTGGCCTTGAATTGCCAATTCCCTATCCGCCGCATCGAAGACAAATTGCGAGTCTTGAGAGGTGAAGATAATCGATGTTCCGGCTTGAACCGTCAGGCGCAAAACCCTTGCAACATTCGCCCGCATGACGGGGTCGAATCCCTTCACCGGCTCATCTAGCAATAGGACTTTTGGTTTATGACTCAACTGCATGGCGATCGCCAAGGAGAGCCTTGTTCCAAAAGACAACTTGTTCGGGTCGGTTGCTAGTAGCTCAGGAGTAAGTTCCGTGTTCACACATATTGATTTGAAATTGTGTTCTGTGAAACCTGGCAAGACCTTGGCCACCTGATCTACGCGCTTGAGTTCCTCGCGAAGAGTTCGAGAGATAAAAAACCCCTCCAAGCTTTCGGGAACCAGGGCAATCAAGTCGGGCTTGGCTGCGGCCTCGAGTGTGACACCATAAATCTCTCTTTTAGCCGGGCCAAAGAAAATTGACTCTAAAAGGGCTGTCTTGCCGGAGCCATTGGGCCCCGAAATGGCCAGAATTTCGCCCTGCTGGACAGTGAAAGCCGTCTTTCCCAACAGTCTTTCGCCCCGGCGAAGTTCTTCAAATATAACCCGCAACACCTGGTGCTGATTTAGCTGCAATAGAGCGGGTTCTGGAACGATGATTTTGGGCCTCCAGGCTCCTTCTTCAAGGCCATTCTGCAGCTTTAGAAACCTAGGGCTCAAGACGCCGACTTCCCGAATCCGATGCTCGGCCAGGACCACGGTGACCCCTTGGCTAATCAGATCGGATAGCAAGCTAACTAATTGAGCGCTTGCCCTAGAATCCAGAGCTGCGAATGGTTCGTCAAGTAATAACGCTTTTGGTAGCGGGTTGAGTGCCCTAGTGATTGCCACGAAGACCGCTTCTGCCTGAGATAGGGAACTGATATGCAGCTCCAATAGATCCTGAGTCCCAAGGTAATGTTCCGTTACCCCAAAAAGTTCCTCGCCAACTAGCTCAGCCATAAAATACTCACCCGGCTCCTGGGGCACCAAAGAAACCAAACTTGAAAGCTCTGCGATGTTTTCATTTACCGATAATCCGAAAACCTTGATTTGACCGGTGACTTGTCGTCCATAAAACTTAGCGGCCAAACCGCAGCTTGCCTGCAGCAAGGTGGTTTTGCCAGAGCCGGTTGGTCCTGTTATTACCACCAATTCGCCGGCGGCAATTTGAAAACTCATCTTCCCCATATCCAGTCCAGCTATTTCGACACCATTGAAATCAATGGCGGTTTCGGAACTGGGGGTCGCGCTCTTTGCTATTAGGGCGAAGCGCAATCTAATTGCTTTTGCCCTTTGGGCTGATATCCGAAGTGTTGGCATCAACTTTCCCCCGCTATTTTCACCCCGCAAGCTTTTGGCATTTTTCATTCTGCGACTCGAGAACAAAACACGCTCGGGCCAAGACAAAAAGATCGCCAAGGCACCTAAAAATTCCTTGGCAAACCTAAATCTCTGGCTCAGCCTGAAAAGTAGATGGGGTGTGAGGAAAATCGAAAGAAGCGCGAAAGCAAAGACACCGAGCACAATGGGTATCGTGGCCACAGAGTTTTGAATGAGGCCTTCGAGGCTTACTTCTCCAAAAAGCGTGAGCTGGCCAAATGGCCCCATGAGCACAACCTCTGGAATCAGAACCAAGAGCGTCGCGCCCGCGGCGGAACCAATGATGACCGAATAGGCCAAGCTGAGGGGTAAAAAACTAAGCGCCAAAAGACCAGCAAGCAGGAGTTTTCGGGCTTTTCTAACCATTTATACGCTCGGGTTCACTCCGACAATTGACATAGTTGCTAACAATTGGCTCCTTTATAAGATATTTCAAGTCTATTAAGATTTCCAAATTCAAGGAGCCTGACTACCATTTTCACCGCTTCGGGAAATACTCAGGGGACCAACAGAGTTGGCATCAGCATGGAATTTTCTAATAAACGTATTTTGGTAGTTGGCGCTTCTGGTGCACTTGGGGCCACCATCACCTCCCAACTAATTGCTAAGGGTGCAACAGTTTTGGGCACTGCAAGATCCAATGACTCTGCGGGCAAGATTCCCAATGCCGTTGAGGTGCGACTTCTTCTTGATTATGAGAACAAGGACAGCATCACAACTTTGACTGATTATCTGAATTCCACCACCGAGCTGGATGGAATAGTGAATGCGGCTGGAGTGGTTGCCTTTGGAAAAGCGGTTGACACCCCCCAAAGCATCCTGGCCACCTTGATGCAAACAAACGCAATCGGCCCCATGCAATTGATTTCCGAATTGCAGCCAGTTCTTCTAGCCAGCGCTCAGCGCGGTGGTGAACCATTCGTGCTAAATCTCACAGGAGTTGTCGCCGAGCTGCCGATGGCCAACATGGCCGGCTACAGCGCTTCCAAGACGGCCATTGGTGGTTATCTGCAGGCGCTTGGAAAAGAGTGGCGCAGAGAAGGAATCAGGGTTTTATCAGTCACCCCCGGCCACACCGAGACTGGCCTTGCCACAAGAGCAATCTCAGGAGAAGCTCCGGCTTTCCCCCAGGGAATGACAGCCGATCATGTTGCGTCTATTGTTTTAGACGCTCTCGCAAACGATTTGAAAGAGCTTCCAGCTAGCGCGTTCTAACATTGAAGAAATATGTTTTGGTTTCAAGGCCCGCCAGTAACGTTGTTTCGATTGCGCTTTGAAACACGTTGGTCGGGTGAGACATTGGCTCCACAGCCAAAGACTGACCCGAAGATTCGAGAACGGTCATTGGTGGTCGATAGACCATGAGGTATGGCAGGTTGTCGCTTGCCTCGATCAGCACTGAGTGATTGTCAAATTCAATCCGAGCGTGATTGGCAACCACGCAGCCGTCAAATGCCTGTTCCGTGTGAAAGTCAAGCTCGAAAGCCGAATCTAGTTTTTGAGTGCCATTTGGAATCAGTCGCTCATCGGTCTTGATTAGCTCGGTTCCATTTGTCCGAAGCACAAATGGTCCCTCGGTAGCAAAATAGGGATGAAACCCAATTGCGAATGGAACAATTTGGCCGGTTAGGTTTTTTGCGATTGCCGTGACCGCTAGCCCCTGAGAGTTGAGCTCGTACCTGACCTGAAGGTCCACTGCGAAGGGGTAAACCTCATCTCCACCGAATTCATAGCCAAGTAAAACAAAAGCCTCGCCCCTCTCCCGAAGTTCCATCTTGCGCTTGCGCAAAAGCCCGTGATTGGCGTTACCGGAAGAATCTAAAACATCGGTTTTATACTCCTGACCAAATAACTCATAGGTGCCACCGGGAATCCGATTTGGCCAGGGTGCAAGCACAGTTCCGAAGGCGTATTGGCCCACGGATTCAGCGTTTGAGCGGTCTATAACGATTCTGTCAAATAGCGACAAAAACGCAAGAGAACCGCCAAAAAGCGAAATTACTGCCATACTTATTGAGCTCTCGGAGGTGCGAGAAATGGTTAGTTCGTCTTCGGAGTTTGATTGATTCACCCCCTTACTTTAGCGATGAGAATCGGAAAAGAGACTCGCAAGTGACCGGTAGTAAAATCGAGGCAAAGCTCTCCGATGGTAGGGACTTAATCTACTTTGACGATGAAGGTTCCAGTCTCCCCTCGATAAGAAAATCGGATCAGCGAGCCACAGAAGAGCGTCCAGAAACGGCAAACCTTCGATTTGACCCATTGAGCTCCGAGTGGATAACCATTGCGTCTCACCGCCAGCAACGTGCGTTTTTACCCCCGGCCAACGCTTGCCCGCTTTGCCCAACTACCGATTCCAATCCTTCCGAGTTACCCGATGTCTTTGATGTAGCAGTATTTGAAAATAAAGGCCCAGCATTTGGACCCGCCACGGGTCACATTTCTCACCCAGATGTTGATGTATTTGGTTTTTCAACCCAGGCGCATGGGCGCTGCGAAGTTGTGGTGTTCTCTCCCGAGCACCAGGGCAGCCTGGCTTCGATGTCGGAGAATCGAATCAGAACTGTAATCTCGGCCTGGCAGGATAGGACCGAGAACCTTCAGTCGCAGCCGGGAATCGTGCAGGTTTTCCCATTCGAAAATCGCGGGGAGGAAATAGGCGTGACCCTGCATCATCCGCACGGTCAGATATACGCCTACCCTTTTGTGACTCCCACGACCAAGAAGCTTATTTCGAGCATCGATAGAGTAGGAAGTGGCTTTTTCGATCAGCTTGCGAAGTTTGAATTTGGCTCCGATCGGGTGGTTCTCGAATCCGAAAACTTTGTGGCGTACGTGCCTTTCGCAGCTCGCTGGCCAATTGAATTACACATGATGCCAAAACGCCAGGTTCCAGATCTTGCGACCCTGAGCAACTCAGAGTCGGATGAGCTAGCCAGTTTTTATAAAAAACTGTTGCAGGGCATTGACGCACTTTATGAAACCCCAACCCCCTACATTTCCGCCTGGCACCAAGCGCCCATGATTGAGAACCGAGAGCGAGTCAGGCTCACCCTTCAAATCACCTCGCCCAGAAGAGCAAAAGACAAGCTTAAGTATTTGGCAGGGTCGGAAGCTGCGATGGGAGCGTTTGTCGGGGATGTCGCACCAGAAGCTGCCGCTAAGCGCCTGCGAGAGGTAATTTCTTGAGTCTAAAACTAGAAGCCGAGACCGGCTTTCAGGCAGCATTTGGTTATCCCGCAACGGGAGTCTGGTCAGCTCCTGGAAGAGCCAACTTGATTGGTGAGCACACTGATTACAACCTGGGATTTGTTTTACCGTTTGGTATTGATCGACGCACCTACGCCGCGATCTCTTTACGCGCTGACAAAATCTGCCGCGTGGCATCGACCATCGACACTCAGATCTATCAATTGGATTTAGCCGGGCAAAAGCCAACCGGTCTGGATTGGGCTTTATACCCACTGGGTATTGCCTGGATGATGCGTGAGCACGGCCAGCAGGGGTTTGACTGCTTCATTACCTCGGATGTTCCAGTGGGTGCCGGGTTATCCTCTTCGGCCGCCCTGGAGTGTTCTGTGGCCTTTGGCCTGAATGAGCTTTGGCAGGCCGGTCTCGAAAGAGTTGAGTTGGCTCGTATCGGTCAGCGGGCCGAAAACGAAGTGGTTGGAGCTCCAACTGGAATCATGGATCAGACCGCTTCTTTGATGGCCCAGAGCGATTCCGCGGTCTTGATTGATTGCCGGGACCTCACGACCACCAACGTGAAACTCGGTCTAAGCGAAAAGAACTTGGTGGTCGCGGTTATCGACACCGGAGTTGCCCACCGGCACTCCGATGGTGGTTACCGCTCAAGGCGCGATGCTTGCGAGCTAGGGGCCAAAACACTTGGGGTGTCATCACTCAGAGAGTTGGATATTTCCGACCTACCACGGGCAAAAGTCGAATTAGACGACCTCACTTTTCGCAGAGTAAGGCACGTGATTACCGAGAACCAAAGAGTGCTCGACACCGTGAGCGCACTTGCATTATCAAATTTAGATTCACTTGGCGAGCTAATGGCCCAGTCTCATGCATCCATGCGGGATGACTTTGAGATCTCCATAGACGAGCTGGATTTAGCGGTTGCAACCGCAATCGAATCCGGGGCAATCGGTTCTCGCATGACCGGTGGCGGTTTTGGCGGCGCCGCTATCGCAATTATTAATCAGGATGAGCTTTTTACTCTTGAGAAAAAATGCAAGTTGGCCTTTGCGGCCAAGGGCTATAAAGAGCCTCGGATTTTTGCCGTGAAGCCAAGCCAGGGTGCCCGCAAAGAGTCTTAGTCGGTTGGAACGACTTTGATTCCAGCATCCACCATTTGATCAATGGCGGCTTCGGTGCTGGCTTTTCCAACGCCCGCGGTGAGGCTAGCAATAACTCGAACCTCTAGTCCAAATTCTTTAGCGTCAAGACTCGAGGCCAAAACGCAATGGTCGGTGGCGATGCCGACAACATCTACCGACTCAATCCGAAGCCTTGAGATTAAATCTTGAATTCTCTCGCCCGAGTCCGTTACCCCCTCGAATATCGAGTATCCGTGCTGTCCCTGGCCCTTTTTGATGTGAATATCTATCAGAGACCGCTCTAGGTTTGGGTGATAATCGGCTCCTGGCTCCCCCGCGATGCAGTGCAGCGGCCAGGTATTGGTGAAATCTGGCTCATCACCCGCTTTAGGAAAATGACCGCCATTGGAGTCGTTGGGCGTGTGCCAATCCCGCGAGGCAATAACAAAGTCGTAGCCCTGAGGTTTCGCTTGCAGGTAAGAGGTGATGCCCTTGGCTACTTGAGCACCGCCAGCACAGGCCAGCGCCCCACCCTCGCAAAAATCGTTTTGCACATCAATTATAAAAAGAGCCTTTGTCATTATTCGTTCCCTAATTCGCCGCCGCAGTTATAAATGGCAAGCACCAAGTTATCCATCGCCTCGCGATTTAAAGTTGAAACAAATCCCAGGTTATAAACGGTGAAGATGAGCTTGGTGCCATCCGGGGAATCGGCGAACCCGGCGAGAGAATACCCAGTTCGAATCCAACCAGTTTTTGCAGTAATTTGACCGCTTGCCTCGGTAAGCCTGGAACCCAAAGAGCCACCGGATCCCGCGACCGGCATGCCGCTCAATATGGATTTGAAAGAACCGTAATCGGCATTTATCAAAACCAATAGATCATTCACCAAAGCAGGCGTCACACCGCTATTAGCAGATAAACCAGAGCCATCAATCACCCTAAAGCTTGTGAAGTCGAGACCCGTGTTCACTAGAGCGCGCTTATAACTCTCAGTTAGTGAGCTAGATCCCCCGCCGAGCCCAACATCGAGCGAGACGAGTCTTGCTAGTGCTTCACTCAAAGTGTTGTCACTCACCTTGAGCATATAGTTGATCCACTCACTGATTGGTCTTGATTCAACCTTCGCGATCTCTATCGCATCAGCTGGGGTCGTAGCCTTTTGGATTACCGCCTTAGAAGCACTCTCACCGAGTGCCTGCAGAAACCAGGTTCCGGCTCGGGCAACGGGATCCGCGCTTCTTTTTGAGTCTTTGCTCGCCGGGTTATCTCTATCACCATCAACCTGGAGTGCGGAAACTGGGGACATCCAGCCTTCACTTAGACCCCGAAGCTTGTCCCAATCTGGGTGATATTCACCGGCGGAACCTCCGAATAAAGTGCTATCAAGCACAATCTTTGAAAAAGTCTGGGTTCTCGACCAGCTCTTTATCTGCTTAGCCAGAGTGTCGAGCTTTGGCGCATTTCGATAGACCGACTGGGAGTTACCATCGGTCCGCGAAAGAGTCGGGTCGCCGCCGCCAACCAAATACAAAATACTTGAGTCATTAGCGTCCACATAAACCCGAGTCGCTACCTTATAGTCTGGACCAAGTGTTTCTAGAGCCGCTGCGGCCGTGAAGAGCTTTAACACCGAAGCCGTGCGGGCCGGGATGTTTGAGCCTCGATCAAATAGCACTTCGCCAGTCAACGCATCGCGCACCTGAGCCTGCAGAGTGAGGATGCCGTCAGCGCTCTCAGCTTCTTGCACCGAGCACTTTCCAACCTCGGAAATAATTTCCGAGGCGGTGGGCGAGGCGGTTGAAATAGGAGAGCTTGTGACCGGCTCACTAGCGGCTAAATTCTCCGGGCTGGGATCCTGACCCGAAGTCAGTGGTCCCCAGAAAATCACCGTTAGAGCCAGCAGGCCCACAACTAGGCCGCCTGATATGCCATAAAGTGCTTGCTTCACCAATACCTGCCTAAGCTTCTAGGTATGAAGTTTATGCGCCTTTTCGCAACCACGGCAGCTTTGCTGCTGATCACACCCAGCGCGAGTGCGCACGAGGAGCTGGTCGATTTTTCGCCAGCCGATGGCGAGGTGGTTCAGGCTGGGCTAGTGGAAATCTCTCTCGCATTTAGCGATGAGCTAATTAGCCTGGGCTCGGGTGGAGGCAATGAAATTATTATCACCCAAGTAGACACTGGCATTCTAGTAAATAACGGCTGCGCGGTTGTTGAGGGTAGGGAGGCGAGCACGAGGTTGGATCTTGACCAGCCCGGTGAATACAACATTGCCTGGCGAGTTGTTTCAGGAGATGGTCACCCGATTTCCGGGAGCCAAAGCTTTCTCATCGAGAACCAAAGCGATTATGTGGCAGAGGCCGGCTACCAATTTTTAGATTGCCCCAATGCCGTAACCCAGCTGGAGCTAACAGACAAGGCCCCAGAGGCGTCTAATTACTGGCTCCTTTGGATATCAATTAGTGCAGTGGCAGTTGGGCTATTTCTTTTTTTGCGGCCCAAGCGCAAATAGCCTCATCAGCATCGCAAGGCCCCAAAGACCTGCGGCGTAAATAATAACCTCGGGAGCCATTTCAAAACGTGCGCCCGCGGGAGCTGAGCTGAGCGAATAGGCAACATCTAGCGCCTGGCTAAACATAAAGCTAGCCACCAACGCAACCAGGGCAAGCTTGAAAAGCGCGGAAGCCCCTTTGCCAACCCTGGTGCCACTCCAAACAACCAGACCCCAAAGTCCGCCAAGAATCGCTGCACTGATAAGCATCAGTGCCAGATCGGGTTGATAAAAGTACTGGCTCAAAACGATGCCCGCGATACCAAATAGGCCAATAAGGATTGCTCTTATATTCATTAAGAAAAGCCTAATCCAGCTGGCAGAACTTATTTAGCGGTTCAACCTGGCCGGCAACCACAAAGGTTTGCCCCTTTGATAAAACGGTTTCAGGGAAGGCCGGCGTATACTTTCCGTCTCCTTGGTTGACCGCTACAACTGTGACACCAAATCTCGAGCGAATCTTTAGCTCAGCCAGATTTTTGCCATCGAAACTTTCTGGCACCATGCCTTTGAGCATTACAAAGTCCTCATCAATTGGAACGTAATCTAGCGATTCTCCAGACACTTGGTGCGCAACCCGACGACCCATTTCATATTCCGGGAACACCACGTGGTGAGCACCGATTTGTTCCAGAATTCTGCCGTGAGATTTCGAGTTGGCTTTCGCCCAAACCTGCTTGACACCGAGTTGTAGAAGCAGTGAGGTGGTAAGAATTGAGGCTTCGATGTCTGCTCCAATAGCGACCACCGCGCTATCCATATCCGCTAGACCGAGCTCGCGAACTGCTTCCTCGTCAGTAGTATCAGCCGTCACCACGTGGGTGAGACTTGAAGCCAGTGATTGAACTATCCGATCATCGGTGTCGATACCGAATACTTGGTGTCCATTTTTCACAAGTTCTAAAGCTAGCGAGGTTCCGAATCTACCCAGCCCTATCACCACCACGTTTGATGCGTGAAATGCCCTCTTACGCCCTGGTGCTTCTTTCTTAGCCATGATTTCCTATTCCTGAACTTGGTTAGAACTAACCAATTAGTGGTCTTTCTCTTGGATACTCGAAGTGACGCTTAGTTTTTCTCAGGGCCAAGGCGGTAGCGATGGATATCGGCCCCAGTCTTCCGATAAACATCAGCACCGAGAGCATGACCTTGCCTGGTTCGTGCAGATCTGCAGTGATGCCGGTTGAGAGTCCCACAGTACAAACCGCTGAGATAACCTCAAATAAGATTTTATCCAAACTGAATTCGGTTGTGAGTCGAAGAACAATGGTTGCGCTCAAAATTGCGAGCGAGGTGAGGCTGATAATCGCCAAAGCCTGGCGCTGAATCGAACGAGGCAATCTTCTATTACCAACATTCACAGCGGTTTCACCACGAATTTCGGTGTAGATGATGAAAATCAGGATCACGGCAGTTCCGATTTTGATACCACCAGCGGTAGATGCCGAGCCTCCACCAATGAACATCAACATGTCCATTCCCAGCCAAGTAGCTGGATTCAAAGCCGCAATGTCAACCGAGTTGAACCCAGCGGTTCTCGGCATCACAGCCGCAAAGACAGAGTTTATGAATTTACTAAGCGGATCCATTTGCCCAAGGGTGGCGGCATTATTCCACTCCAAAAGTGCCACGTATAAAGTGCCGAGCACCACCAACACCAGTGTGGACCAAAGAATAATGCGCGAGTTGAGGGACCACTGCGGCGGCATCGTGTAGGGCGCCACCTTCTTGCGCAGGCGATAAATGACCAATTTTAGCCGATCACGAATTTCGGCCAGGACCGGAAAACCAAGGGACCCGAGCATCGTGGCCATGAAAATCGGAACCAGTATCCAGCCATCGTCCGCGAATCCGATCAAGCTATCCGAGTAGAGCGAGAAGCCAGCGTTATTAAAGGCGGAGATTCCGTGAAATAGGCCGTGACCAAATGCCTCCGACACGCTATAGCCGTATTTAGTTAAGAATCTAAAAAACAGAAAAATAAAGCCGAGCGTTTGAAAGAACAACATCATCTTCAAAATGTTTAGAAGAAGAGTCTTCACATTCGGTGCAATTGCCGTTGCAGATTCGGAGGAGCTACTCAGTCGATTCTGCAAAGAGATTCGACCGTCCAGCAGATAACCAATCAGAGTGGCGAAGCCCACAATTCCAAAACCACCAACTTGAATCAGAAGTGCAATCACCACGTGACCAAACATGTTCCAGTGCAGTTGAGTGTCTACAACCGAAAGACCAGTCACGGTTACCGCCGAAACTGCCGTGAACAAAGCGTCAGTTATCGGAGTGGATTCTCCAGATTTGGTAGCCATCGGCGTCGACAACAATATGGTGCCCAAGGCGGCCACGGCCCCGAAGGCGATAGCCACCAGCCTTGACGGATGCATGGGCTTTTTTTGCATCGTAGAAATCAAAACAAAGCCTTGCCCTTTTCCTCTAAATAAGACTCCACAAAGATACTCCGAGTTGCTAGCTTTAGCGACCCCGCCAATCGGAAATTTTGATCGAATTGTTCGGCCTAGCATTGTATTCATTGCAATAAGGAGATCGAGGCCTCGACTTAAGTGTGAGGAATTCAGGAGCTCGAAAACTGCTTGTAATGCATATGGATATGCCAATTCTTATTTTCGACGGGGACTGTGCTTTTTGCAGTTCCAGCGTGAGAGTGCTTAGGCGAATGATTGGCTCGAAAAGAATCCACACTCAGCCCTATCAGCGGCTGGAACCGGCCTTATACGGACTCTCTGAAAAAGAATGCTCGGAGGCTTTAAGATTTGTGAGTGAAAGGGGCAAGTTTCAAGGAAGCGAGGCCGTTGCCCAGGTCTTAATTGAGTCAAAAACCCCATGGCTGATTGCCGGCAGAATCCTTAATTTGCCGATCATCTCGAGCTTGGCGAATCTTACTTACAAAAAGATTGCTGCGAATCGCGACAAGCTCCCGGGTGGCACACCAGAGTGCAAAATCTAGCTGGGTACCAGAGCTCAAATCGAACCGCTATCAAAATCGAGCCCTAGGCTGATGGCATGAAATGCAAAAAATGTGCGGCGACAATCTCTGAGTTTGATATTAGTTGCCAAAGCTGTGGCGCTCTAACCGCTACTACCCGAGACGACTTACAAAAAACCGATCCGCGATCCAGCAGGGCCATCTCTTGGGCCTTGATCGCAATGGGCGGTCTGGGGCTCGTCTTTGTCATAGCCAACAGCTGGACCGACTGGTATTCGGGGCTTGATTATGTTGCTCCCACGGCGGTCCTACTGGTGGGTGCCATCACCTTGATTATTTCAGCGCGCAAAAAGTAGCTAATAGCTAATAGAAACCGGGGCGATGAGCCTCGATATAAGTTTAAATTGACAAGAAGGTTAGGTAACCCTAACCTATTGGGGAATACAGAAAGTAGATGACCCTCCTTGTTTAAAAAACTCAGACTCAAAAAGACCCTAGCCTTTTCCGTTATTGCCCTTTTAGGGATTTCGCTATCCGGCTGTTCACCAGCGGATCAAGACCTTCAAGATGCCACGCTCACCATTTACTCGGGTAGAAACGAAGATTTGGTTCAGCAAGTAATTGATGACTTCACTGCAGAAACTGGAATCGCCGTTGAAGTTCGCTACGCCGGTGGAGCCGAGCTTGCCGCACAAATTCTAGAAGAGGGTGAAAACTCCCCGGCTGATATTTTCTTCTCCCAGGATGCCGGAGCCCTGGGCTCGCTATCCAAGGCCGGGCTTCTAAAGACAATCCCGCAAGAGCTTTTGGACCTAGTGCCAAGCGCTTATTCTGCCCGAGACGGTAAATGGGTGGGCATCTCAGGCCGGATCAGGGTCTTGAATTACAACCCTGAGAAAGTCACTGACCTGCCAAAATCCGTATTTGATCTTGCGGAACCTCAATGGAAGGGAAGAATCGCGATTGCACCAACCAACGCATCGTTCCAGTCCTTTGTGACCGCAATGCGCGTGCTGGAGGGTGAGGATAAAACCCTCGAGTGGCTCAAGGCAATGAAGACCAACGCGGTGCTATTCGAAAAAAACTCCGCCATTCTTGAAGCCGTGGAAGCCGGCACCGTAGATGCTGGGCTAATCAATCACTACTACTGGTATGCCAAGGGTAAAGAAGTTGGCATGGAGAACCTGAAGTCTAGAATCACCCAGTTCAAGGACCAGGATGTCGGCAACCTGATAAATGTCGCCGGCGTGGGCATGGTCCACGACTCAGCCGCCGCCAAGCTTTTTGTTGAATACCTTTTGAGCCAAAGCGCGCAGGAGTACTTTGCCAGCCAAACAAGCGAGTACCCCCTAATCGCCGGTGTCCCACAGACCATCAGCCTTCCTGCACTCGAGGAAGTCCCTGCTCCAAATATCGATCTGAGCGATCTAGATAGCCTCTCCGAGACGCTTGATCTGATTCGTGAGGCGGGACTCATCTAGAGTTCTATAAATGCGAAGGCCGCCATTTCTAGTTGTAGTACTTAGCCTTGGCGCAACCTTATTCGCAAGCCTGCCAATTGGTTATCTTGCAATCCGATTCATCGAGGGCCTGGATCAGGCCCTCGATGAAGTTTTTCGGTTCCGCACATTAGAACTCTTGGCTAACACTGGACTTCTAGTGCTCAGCGTCTCAATCTCGGCTTTTGTGGTCGGTTTTTCACAAGCCTGGCTAACAACTAGATCAAATATCAGGTTTGCATCAATGTTTGCGGTTTTGGCCGCGCTGCCACTAGCAATTCCCTCCTACGTCATGGCGCTTGGATACGTGTCGGTGTTTCCAGCCTTTTCGGGGTTCTTCGCCTCCTGGCTGGTCTTAACTTTGGCCACCAGCCCCTACGTGTTTTTAGCCGTCACCGCATCGCTTATGAGGGTGGACACCGCAGGCGAAGAGGTAGCTCGAAGCCTTGGCTTTGGCAGATTCTCGGTACTTAGAAAGGTCACTTGGCCGCAAGTGGCTCCGGCCGCCACGGCCTCGGTGTTGTTAGTTGCCCTTTACACCCTGAGCGAGTTCGGTGCGATTGCGATTCTTAGATACGACACCTTCACAAGAGCCATCTTCAATGCCTATCGCGGATCCTTTGATAGAACGGCAGCGGCAGCCTTAGCAATAATCCTGCTGCTAATTACACTGCTGGTGATTTGGCTGGAACGGCGCTACCGCGGGGTGAATCTTTCAAGCTCACGCGCCCTGGGAAAAAGAGTGCGGGTTGAGCTTGGAAATTGGTCTTGGATCGCACTTCCGATTCTGGTCTTGGTTGCGGCCCTGGGGGTCGGGTTGCCAATTGTGAGCCTCACAATTTGGAGCATCCAGGGCGGTACAAGCATTGACATAGGTCAATTACTGGAGGCCCTGTGGGGCTCTTTTAGCCTGGCTGGTTTGGCGGGTGTGGTCATCGGAATCTTTGCCACCGCGATTGCACTCTGGGCGGTTAGGTATCGCACCAAGCTCGGTGCTTTTATCGAAACACTGGCCTGGGCAACCCATGCGTTGCCGGCAATCGTGGTGGGTCTGGCTTTGGTATTTTTCGGAGCAAATATCACACCATGGATTTATCAAACGACTTGGTTACTGTTAATCGGGTATTTGATTCTATTTTTACCAAACGCTCTGGCGGCAATCTCCTCCCCTATCGCAAGGGTGCCAAGAAGTCTCGAGGACCTCTCGCAATCACTTGGCACCCCGGCAAATAGAACGCTTTTCAAGATAGTGCTCCCGATTGCTATGCCTGGAATTATTGCGGGCATGGCCTTGGTTAGTCTCACAGTGCTAAAAGAACTCCCAGCGACACTTTTGCTCCGCCCAACCGAGGTTGACACCTTGGCCACCAGGTTGTGGAGTGCGACTGAGAACCTTTCTTATAGCCAAGCGGCTCCCTATGCGATGCTTTTGATTATGCTTGCCGGGTTGCCCGCGCTGGCGCTAAATGCCCAGGCTCGCAAGGCAATTTCGGAGGTTCGAGCAAAATGACGCTGTTGAAGCTAAGCGGCCTAAGTAAATCATTTGGCGACACTCATGTTCTCAAAAGTATTGACCTAGAGCTAAAAAACCAAGAGCTTGTGGCAGTTTTAGGCGCTTCTGGTGCAGGCAAGTCAACTCTTTTGAGACTCATCGCCGGATTTGAAAGACCCACTTCTGGATCAGTAGAGCTAAACGGCGTGGAAATCTCCAATTCAAAGAAGGTCCTTGCTCCAGATAAAAGAAACATTGGGATAGTGCCCCAGGATGCGGCATTATTTCCCCACCTAAACGTTGCGCAAAACATTGGATTTGGTATATCAAAGTGGCCAACCGAAGAAAAAGCGGCCAGGCTGAAGCACCTTCTTGAACTTGTGGAGTTGACGGATTTTGCGGATGCTAGGCCAGAGAGCCTCTCTGGAGGTCAGGCGCAAAGAGTAGCGCTTGCCCGAGCGCTGGCTCCTAGGCCTGCGCTTGTTTTGATGGATGAACCCTTTAGCGCACTCGATGCCGAGCTTCGAGCAAGGCTCAGGCTTGACATTAGGGCAATCCTTTTAGCAGAGGGTGCTACAGCAGTTCTAGTGACACACGACCAAGAAGAGGCCCTTTCTTTGGCAGACAGGGTGGCAGTTCTGCGCAATGGAGAGATTGTTCAAATTGGCACCCCGACCGAAATTTATAACTCCCCGGTTGACATTGGCATTGCAACTTTTTTAGGCGACTCGGTTCTGGTTGAGGGTCAAGTAGTCAAGGGTAAAATCTCGACAGCGCTTGGTCTACTAAACCCAATGGGCAAGGTGTCGGATGGAGATCAAGGCCTAACCGCAATCAGGTATGAAAACTTCTATCTACTCCCGAATCCGGGAGGCGAAGGTGAGGTTATCGCCCAGGTGTTCTTTGGTCACGATGCAGTTCTTGAAGTCAAGATTGGCGATCTAGTTATTCGAGCCCGATCCAATGGTCCATTTGCGCCAGAGGTTGGCATGAGGGTCAAGGTCTGGGTTCGTGGATCTGTCAACTTTTACGCGAACTAAAACCTGGGGAAGCTGAACGGGGCTTCCAATCAAGCATCTATCGGGCAGCGACTCTAGTTTCGCCGGAGCTCAGGGCGTGGGCTTGTGATTTTGGTTTCCGAAATAGAAACAAGCTGAGCGTTATTCCAACGTAAAGCAGCCAACTACAGGCTGCCAACCAGCTCGTCTCAGGCTGGAAATTAAATATTCCTTTTGCCAATGAGGCAATCAAAGAGTCATCCGGAATTAGGGAGGAGAGATTAAACGCCAAGAACCCCTCACCAGGAAGGAGTCCACTCTCCTGCCATTCATGCACTCCGTATAAAAGAACCCCGGCGGCGACAAATATCAGGAAGCTTCCAGTGAGGTTGAAGAATTTCTTGAGATTAATCTTTACCGCACGACGGTAAAGCAAGTAACCCAGCAAAACAGCTGTCAGAATGCCAAAAACAAAACTTCCAACAGGAGTCGCGGTTGAGCCGGCTGCCTGGACCGCGCTGAAGAAGAAGAGTGCTGTTTCTAAGCCTTCACGGGCAACTGCAACAAATGCCATGGCACCTATGGCGACTACTCCGCCAGTAATCGCCTCCTCTAATTTCCCTTGCAATTCCTGGGAAATTCTGGAGCCGATATTTCGCATCCAAATGATCATCCAGGTGACCAGGGCGACAGCCGTGAATGCCATCGCACCAGCAAAAATCTCCTGGTCTCGGCTGGTTGCAAGGAGCCCGAACTGAGTAAAAGTGAGTAACCATCCAAAAGATAGCGAAAGAAGGACCGCCAGTCCTGAACCCAGCCAAACGTAAATAAGCTTGTCGGTGCGTCTCGTTTTCACCAAATAAGCCACCAGGATGCTAATAATGAGCACCGCTTCTAGACCCTCTCTCAGGCCTATCAAAAAGTTTGAAATCAATTAGTCGTCCTTGATTGTTTCTTAGATGGTTAGGCTAACCTAACTATCTGCCGGATTCAATCAATATTTGTATTTATTTTGGAGATTATTCCAAAATTAGAAACCAAAAGTCTTAGCCGGCTTTTTAATGGTCAAGACCCGAACTTTCGGGCAAGTAGGTGCGCACCAATTGCCGAGACCCTATTGGCGTCGATTTCTTAGTTTCCAAGCCTCTGATTCCCGGACCGAAAGCGCAACCAGCTGAATGAACCGTTGGGACTCCCCGGGAGGAAAGATTCGACAGACCCTTTACTTTGGACGGCTCGCTCGCGGCAGTCGATTTGCTCCAAATGCGGATTGCAGCGATGGTGCCAGCAGCTATCTTGGCAAGGGTCACGGCGGCGTTGCTAAGGCTACCTACCCCAGACACCAGGAGCCAACCCAAATAGTTGCCGCAATGCTCATCGCTGCCGATTCAAGCATTTCCATGTCCCCTTTGCGCAATTAGTTGGCATGTGTGGCAAGTTCTAGGTTCGTGGCTCAGCCAAGTTGTTCAATATGCAGCACTTCGGTCACCGGCTTTCTTGCCGAACGAGCCGGTGAGATTGCAGGATCTTGTTCGCCAACCGAGACAAAGCAGATGATTTCCTCGTAATCGGCTATGTGTGCGAGTTTTCGAAGCCTGCTGGCTTGGGCATTTATCTCAGACAAATTCATTGGGCAACTCGCCCAGCCTGATGCATGAATTGACAGCAGTAGTTGCTGCAGGAAAATCCCACCATCAATCCACATCTGATTGCGCTCCCTAGGACCCGCAAAGCTCCTGCAGTCGACGGTAATAAGAAGCAGAAGTGGAATTTTAGAGTTACCAGCGTTCCCGTTTTGCAAAGATAAAAGCTTTTCAATGTCAGTTTCTGCGCGATAGGCTCAAACGCTCCAACTTTGGGTGTTAGAAACACTCGGGCCGTACACCGCGAGCTGCATAATCCCCTCTAGTTCTTGATCTGTGGGGGCCAAATCAGAACCAAACGCCCTCACTGAGTGCCGGGAAACCAAAAGATGCTGAGCTTCGCTTGGCTCTCGAATTTCGGGAAAAGCTGGCCGAATGCCCTGCTCATTCCAATTCATATCCTCGGCCAGAATATGCTCAGCTTGATTCAAGAGATAATTGCCGAGTTCAGGGCAATATTGGGCGATAAGTTCGTTGATACGCGCCACAGGTTTAAGTCCAAAAGGCCTTCTCGGTTCAGGAAGTGCCAAGGCTCTTTCGATTAGATGAAGATCTTTTTGCAGATCTGCCTTGGCCTGGGTGAGGTTCGTGGGAGCTCGAAGCTGCCCAAAATACCTCGTTCTTCTGAGTCCGTCTTTTATTGATTCGATGAGAAATGTGGGCAGCTTGGTCAACAGGTAATTCGCCTCTATTCAATTCTTTCCTTCGATCTCACCCAGCTAGAGTGCCGAATTGGAAAAAAGCGTGAGCCTGAGCGGCCCTGATTCAGGCCGCCTAAATACTTTTGAGTCAGCTCGGCAAAAGAAGTTGCAGTCTGTAGCCGAGCGCCTTTGAGTCCCAGGCCTACCCGGGTATAGGCCATCTCCACCAACTACTTAAGAGGAAATGCTGATGTCAGGTGGTAAGTTAAAATGGGTTCTAGAGCAGGAGCAGTTATGGGTTTAGACGGGTCGGAGTGGGCTGGAATAGCCATCGTATTTATTTTGATTTGGGTGATTCCGGCTTATTTTGTTGCTCGAGTGGCTCAGGAGAGGCGAAGAAGTTTCGCGGGATTTCTAGTCGTATCACTTCTACTTGGCTGGCTAATCCCGCTATTCGTGATTCAAGTGATGCGACCAGTAAGTCCAGAACTAACTCGAAAATGCGTGTATTGCTCGGAATTGATTAAAGATGAGGCCACCTTCTGTGTGCACTGTGGCAAGGAACTTGATTTCGTTAGTTTGACCTGACGCAATATTCCAACTCGTGGGATTCTAGAAAAACAATTCGCCCAGGTGACTGAGCAATAACCTTGCGCACAGCCAAACACTGGCAGAGCAAGCCGATACTAATTTTTTGCTTTTCTGCAAGACCGTTCGCCAATCCTGGGTTTTTCCCGATTCCCGCTTTCAAGACACAACAAAGCGTCATCTAAGTCGTGGGGGCTTTGATGAACTAGAGATCTTCAGGTGGTGATACTGGGGATTCAAACCGGGGCAAGAATAACCGGGAATATTTGAACTTGGGGGCCGCCGAGTTGGAGTGTGCCGACAAGGACGGCATCGCTTGGTCTCTTGCCTCTTTGGGGCAGCACTTTTTTGATGAGTCTTGAATGTGGACTTCAGTCCTTGTTTGCACCAAATGATTAGAGCCAAGGGCCTTGGGCCAGGATCAAGTTTCAATTCTGGTAATTTCCCAATAAACACTCTCACCAAACTGTCAGGCTCTCCTAGATCGGAAACTAGGCTCGAAGTTTTTGACGCGTTTATACTTTTTAGAAGCCCGGGGATGTGGGCTAACTAAATCAGCTGGGAGAAATGATGAAGCCTGAGACAAAACTTGGAAGCAAGTTGCAAATACTTAACAGATTGGCTGGTGTTTTTCACCTAGTCCAGGCTGTTGCGCTATTTTTCATCTTGAACGATGAAACGAGGATCCCGGTTATCTCTCGGTTCTTCACCGATACCCCCGAGGGCATTCGCCCCGTGAGTGAGACACTCTTTGAATTCCCAATAGCGCTAATCGGCCCAATATTTCTATTGCTATCGGCAATCGCCCACCTATTGATTTCATCGCCTTTTTACATCCGCCGCTACGAGCAAAATATTGCTAAGGGCATCAACCCACCGCGCTGGTGGGAGTACTCGATATCATCTTCCTTGATGCTGGTCGTGCTGTTGATGCTTGGTGGCCTAATTGAGATTTCCGCAGTGGTATTTGTATTTACCTTGAACTTCTTGATGAACATGTTTGGTCTCGTCATGGAGCGCCACAACCAGTTGACCGAGAAGACCAGCTGGTTGCCCTTTAACCTAGGCGTTGTTGCGGGAATCGTGCCTTGGATTATGGGTGGAATCTATTTCTGGGTCTCGACCAACAACATATCGGATTCGATACCGACCTACGCTCAATTTGGCTTTTTGCTGACCTTCTTATTCTTCAACACCTTCGCCATCAACATGTGGCTGCAATACAAGAAGGTTGGTAAGTGGAAGCTCTATGAGTTTGGTGAGAAGGGCTACATTATTTTGAGCTTGGTGTCCAAGTCGGTTCTAGCCTGGGTCATCGTCATTGGAACCCTGAACATCTAGAAACCTGATTACTCGGCTGGGTTATCCAATAAAAGTTTCATGGTGCACCCCCCGAGACTTGAACTCGGAACCCACTGATTAAGAGTCAGTTGCTCTGCCGATTGAGCTAGAGGTGCGACAGCCCCAAATTCTAGCACTTTAGTTTCGGCTCGTGGCAAGCTTTTCGAAGCCACGCTGATGGCGAACTCTCCAAAAAAATTCCCGAACTCTCACTATTCTTTTCACAGGCAGACAAAGGGGCTTTAGTGAATCAAGAAGTTGTGCGAGTTGCTACTGGAGATGCGGCCCCTGATTTTTCACTCGCAAATCAAAATGGCGAAATCAGATCGCTCTCTAGTTTCTCCGGCCAGGGGCTGGTTGCGTTCTTTTACCCCGCGGCCGGAAGCCCTGGTTGCTCCAAAGAGGCCGTCGACTTTCAAGATTCGTTGGGAAAATTTGAAGCCTTAGGGTTCACTATCGTTGGAATATCTCCGGATAGCGTGGCGAAGCTAAAGAGCTTTGAGGAATCTCACGATCTAGCCTTTGACCTCTTGAGCGACCCCGACATGGTTGTCCACCATTTATACGGAGCCTTCGGCGAAAAGAGCATATACGGCCGTGTCTATCGCGGTCCGCTTCGATCAACCATCATTTTGGATAAGGCTGGGAAAGTCTTGCAGTCCCTTTATAACGTGAAAGCTACTGGCCACGCCAACATGCTACTCAAGCGTCTCGGTGGGGCGCAGTAGCTCCCTCACCTCTTTGGAAAACACGCAGTAAAACGCAGTTGCCGCCGGGACCAATAATCCAAGACCCAGCCAAACAATTCCAAATTCGCCGCCAAAACTGGCAGTTGCAATCGCCGCTGTGATGAGCTGGAGAATCAATGCTGGCGAATATGCCCAGCGCTTATGCTGCCAGACCCCAATTGCAATGTTGCTCGCCCAAAGCGCCGCCGCCAAAACCATGCCGAGCAAAAACAATGCGCTGACAAAAGAAGCGGTATCTTCTAAAAAAAGTGCAACAAGAGACCAAACACCGAGCCCCCAAAGAATTAATGCCTCCAGGGCAATGATAATCACCGCGATTATGAGTTTTTTTGGCTGCTTTTGCATTTTGGGTCTTGATTTCTTTCCTCGGCTGTGAAAGCATTTTGGGGTTGCACATGCGACTCTACCTGCTAAAAAGTAGGAGCAATGTCGATCTTAGGAACCGAAACACTATGGATATGACGTGGCTAAATCAGGCCCGATGCCTCAATGAGGACCCGGAACTCTTCTTCCCAGTCGGGAACACGGGACCGGCCCTTGAGCAAATCGAGCAGGCAAAAACAATTTGCCGTCAATGTAATGTCTCCGCAAGCTGCCTCGAGTATGCGATCAAGGAGAATCAGGACACCGGAGTTTGGGGTGGCCTCTCTGAGGATGAGCGCCGCTCGCTGAAGCGTCGCTATGCCAGAGCTCGACGCGCTGGCTGATTCGCGTTAATTTCAAGCAGCGCCGCGGCTAAATAGGGAGCTTGATTGCGACCTTAGTCCCGCCGCGAATCGGTGAGGTCCAACTAATACTGCCGCGAAGCTCGGATTCAACGAGCGTACGAATAATCTGCGTCCCAAGCCCAGTACCCACTTTGCCCTCAGCTAGACCGACACCATCATCGGTAATTGCAATTGTGAGAAACTGTTTATCTCGGGCCGCTTCAACCTGAATGAGTCCGGAATTTCCTGCCAGCCCGTGCTCCACAGCATTTGCCACAACCTCGGTTAGAACTAGGGCCAGCGTGGTGGAACGTTGAGCTGAAAGCTCTCCAAAGCTTCCCACCAACTCTGTTTTCACGCTGTTGTGATATGCGGCCGTGATATCGGGAACTAGAGCCAAAATTCTTTTGAAGATTAGGTCGAACGAAACTTCTTGATCTATTCCTTCGGAGAGCACATCGTGCACGACTGCAATAGCACTGACTCGACGCATCGCCTGGGCCAATGATTCTTTGACCTCTTCAGATTTGGACTGCCGTGACTGAATTCTGAGCAAAGATGCCACGGTTTGCAGGTTGTTCTTCACTCGATGGTGAATCTCCCTAATCGTCATATCCTTGGTGATGAGCTCGCGCTCTCGAAATCTCAGTTCGGTGACATCGCGGCATAAAATTGTGGCGCCGACTCGTTTGCCGCGCTCGATTGTCGGGATGGACCGAACCGCCAAAGTCATATTCTTAAATTCAAGGTCGGTTCGCCAAGCGCCCTTGCCGGTTAATACCAGCGGCAGACCTTCATCCATTGGCCCAAAATCCAATTGCGCACCGGTCACTGCCTTAGAAAACTGTTTTCCCTCCAGCTCGACTTTCACTCCGGCTCGATAAAAAAGTGACAGGGCGTTGGGTGAGGCAAAAACAACATTGCCGGACTCATCCAATCGGAGTAGTCCGTCGTTCGGCCTAGGAGCGCCGCGCTTTGAGCCTGAACCAACCTCGGGGGTAGGAAATAGCCCCTGCGCTACCATCTCCAAGATCTCATTGCCAACGGCTTGGAAGTTGAGTTGCACCTTGCTGGGCATCCGGCCCTCGGTGAGGTTAAGGTGGCGGGAAATGACCGCTATCGGCAGATCCCCATCCTTTTTACCTCCCGCATAAACAGGAAAGGCCGAAACTCGGGTTTTCAGGCCGTCAATCTCGCTAATGCTGCTTGGATTAACCGACTCCCCGGTTTGATAAGAGAGTTCGATGATCTCCAGCCAGTCGCTTCTGGGATTTTGGTCTGTGAGATCGCGGTGGAAAACGGTTGGTGCAGCAGCGGGCCTGGCATGGTTTGTGGCAATAAATTTGCCCTGATCAAATTGCCATAAAACTAAATCAGCAAATGCCACATCCGCAATCAACTGCCAATCGGCCAACAGTGATCTGATCCACTGATTAGCTAGCCCCTGAGTGTCGCTCATGAATAGCGAGTTTAGCGCGAGCTTCTAAGCATCTAAGAGGTCGGTGGTAATCAGCCTGATTGCCTCACGCGCCTTGGAGTTCTTGGCACTCAGGCAAAGCGGTTTGCCCTCTAGCATGCAAAGATCAAAGCCGGCTTGGTCCTCTGGGACCAGGGCTCGCAGCGTCACTCTAGACACTCTGAAAATCGTGTCACGCAGCTGTCTTTCGGCATTTCGTCCGATGGTTGAGGCTCTAACTCGATTGGCGATAACCCAGGTCTCAAAATCAGTTTCCTTGGCCAAACTCAGATACCTATTAACCCCAACAGCATCGGCCGCAAAGCTCTGCAGCCTGTAATCGCAAAGCTGCAAAATCTCCCTGGTGGCTTGATTGCGCTCCATCCCAGTGTCGGCAGAAAAACTGCCAGTTTCGATATCATCATTGAGGTCAAAAACCACCCAGTCAAAGAGATTTCTCGCGATTGAGCTGAAATCGGAGATTGCCTTGCTATCAAGCTCTGGCCACCTGGAGAGTGAGTTGAGGCCCGTGAGGACTTGTAATTGTTTACCCTGAAACTTCACCATGCTGCAGAGTCGCTCTAACTCTGCGGCATCCAACCTGCCCTGTCTTGCAAGTCTCAGGACCGCGGTTAGCGCGGCCCCCGGTTCGGTCAAACCCAAACAAGACGCGATGCTGGGCCTGCGACTATCCAAATCCACCAGTAAAACCGATTCTCCCGCTAGTGCGAGCTCAAAGGCGACATTGATAGCGATTGAGGTTTTACCGCTTCCTGCGGTGCCCCAGGAGCTCACCAGCTTGCCACTAAGGGTGCTTGGGGCAAGCTTGATCTCCGGCACCGCCAGCATTCCCTCGGAAAGGATCGTCATCACTGCTCCAAAACAAATAGGTCGGTGTCAGCTGCCACTGCCCCGAGCACCAGGGTTGCCTCCGCAAGGCTCAGAATCAGCTCAACTTCGGGGAAATCCGCCGCAAATAATCCCTCGCCAAAAGCCACCTCTGTCACCTCAGAACGCTCCACGATTCTTTGAGACTCGAACCCAGTTTCAGTTTCCACCACTTGCCAAATTGAGACCCAAGTGCCGGGCCGAACATTTGTTGAAGGTTTCAGGCCTGGGACAAATCTGATTGAAGTCATCCCCGGCGCGACAAACTCCCTGACGCTACGAGTCGGCAGCAGCTCCCCCGCAGGTATCAGCCTTGTCACACTTGCCTCAGCTATTAGCTCGCTCGGGCCTAAGTAGCTATTGGCGGATGAGCCAAGATCCAGGTTTATCAGCGTGAAATCCGAGATTGAAATTGCGGCCCCTGGCTTCAGGTCAACTGCTGCGACCAGATACTGCGGCAGGGGCCGATTCAGCGCTGATAGGGCCAGCGCAACCGCGACGATACACATACCAGCGCTCAGCCAGGCCCAGTTCGGAATCCTTCTTCGCAAAACCTTTGCCATTGCAACTCCTTTGTCAATCACAGACAGTGGCAGAAAGATTGCGAAAATGTATTTAGTTATCCACAGGCGAAAATTTGACCAATTCGATACTTTGCGCTGCCAGCCAAGCAATGCCCTGCTTGGTTGCCACTCGAAGCCAATCATCAGAGACATTCAGTAGCCAGCAGTTTTCCTGATCTGATTCTGGGTACTCAATTAAAACCGGTTGCTTTTGAACTGCGAGTAATTCCAGCAAAGTAATTTCGGTTCTTATCGGCAGATTGGTGCTCAGGATCCTGAGAATCTTCGAGGTGGGCACGGCAATCAAGCCAAGGCTGCTCAAGCCACAAATAAAGTCTTTCCCGAGATAAGCCTTGTCAATGGCAACTTCCATTTTTCCGGTCACCACCCTCGAGCCTTGGGGTGGCTTGGGTTGATTCAGCTCAGAGAATTCGTATTCGAGTTCGGTTAGAAAATCCATGCTGGCAAGTATGGGGCCAAAGCTGTCCCCAGAAAGTTATCCACAACTAGGAAAATAAGACTTCCAATATTCCCAAATCTTGTCCAAACTCAAGGGAAGTTTAACTTCCGACGCAAAGCGAGGGTAGAAAATGCTAAAACAGGGAACAGTTGAAGTAAAGAATCCGGATCCAGCTGCATTTTTTGCGCAAATCGGAGCCGCTTACGTCGAGGTGTTAGCAGGAGTCAGAAGGCCCGAGCAACTGGCTCGCTGGCTATCGGATCGAACCTATTACGATATTTGCCAGCGAGTAAAACGGCAATCTCTGCAACGCCAACTCACCGGAACTAAGTTGCGACCAGACATTTTTGTAAAAAAATCACAGACTTTTCTCACCGATGTAGGTGCCTACCAAGCCGTGGTGGTTCTCAAAATTTCAGGCTCCACCCGGGCAGTTTCAATTCGAGCCGAACTCATCCATGGCAAGTATCGAATCACGGATATTTGCCTGATTTAGCCTCTAAAGAAGGCACTCCCGGGACCGGCCTGTGGAGGCTTTTTCACCACTGGGGGCGTCGGACGAGAAAGCTGAGTCCGCTCAGCATGAGTATCGACCCCGCCCTGCTCGGTTGGTGCCGAATAGGTTAGTGATTGCACTGGTGGCGCCTGGACCTCAGGAAGATTCTGCTTAATCTCAACATTGAACAAGAACTGAACCGCTTCATAGCGAATCCCAGTCATCATGTCGGTGAACATGCCGTAGCCCTCACGCTGATATTCCACCAATGGATCGCGCTGAGCCATTGCCCGAAGACCAATGCCCTCTTTCAAGTAGTCCATTTCGTATAGGTGGTCGCGCCACTTTCTGTCGACCACCGAAAGCATTACCCTGCGCTCCAGCTCGCGCATGACTTCTGGACCGATTTCGTCGGTGCGCTTTTGATAGGCAATTTTTGCGTCGCTAAGAATTTCTTCGGTGAGCCAGACTTTGGTTAGTTTGGCCCTTGAGCCAGCACTCTCCATGACCTCTTCGATCTCGATACCAACCGGATAAACCGCCTGTAATTCTTTCCAGAGACCCTCTAGATCCAAATCCTGACCTGATCCCTCGGGCATGTTGCTTCGGATGATGTCCTTAATTGCTATCTCCAGAAAATCCTGCAGAGTCTGCGAGATGTCTTCGCCCTGCAAAATCTGACGGCGATCAGTGTAGATGGCCTCGCGCTGGCGGTTCATAACATCGTCATACTTCAGAATGTTCTTGCGAATTTCAGCGTTTCTAGCCTCGACCTGGGACTGAGCCGATGCGATGGCGCGCGAGACAACCTTGGACTCGATAGCCGATTCATCCGGCACCGAAGAGCGGTTCATCAAAGCGGATGCGGCTCCCGAATTGAAAAGTCGCATGAGGTCGTCAGTTAGCGATAAGTAGAAACGAGATTCGCCCGGATCACCCTGGCGACCGGAGCGCCCGCGAAGCTGGTTGTCGATTCTGCGGGACTCGTGACGTTCGGTTCCTAAGACATAAAGCCCGCCCACTTCAAGTACTCGATCCGCTTCGACCTGAGCGTCTTGGCGCATCCTTAAAAAGACCTCATCCCAGCGGGCCTCATAAGCCTCGGGTTCGCCAACTGGGTCAAGACCAAGAGCCTGCATTTGAGTAACCGCCAAGAACTCGGCGTTACCACCGAGCATGATGTCAGTTCCGCGACCAGCCATGTTGGTGGCAACCGTTACCGCGCCGAAGCGACCTGCTTGGGCGACAATCACAGCTTCACGAGCATTGTTTTTAGCGTTTAGCACCTCGTGCTTCACCCCGCGCTTCGCCAAAAGCTTGGAGAGGTATTCGCTTTTTTCTACCGAAGTGGTTCCAACCAAGATTGGTTGGCCAGTTTGATGCCTTTCAAAGATGTCTTCCACGACCATGCGGAATTTCACCTCTTCGTTTTTGAATATCAAATCTTGCTGATCCTTGCGAATCATTGGCTTATTGGTCGGGATTGCAACCACGCCGAGCTTGTATGTGCCATTGAATTCCGCGGCCTCGGTCTCAGCGGTTCCAGTCATACCGGCGAGTTTTTTATAGAGTCTGAAATAGTTCTGCAGGGTCACTGTGGCAAGGGTTTGGTTCTCCGCCTTGATGGCTACGCCCTCTTTGGCTTCGATGGCTTGGTGCATGCCTTCGTTGTAGCGGCGGCCTCCCAGGATGCGTCCGGTGTGTTCATCAACAATTTGAACTTCGCCATCGACCACGACATAGTCTCGGTCGTTGCGGAATAACTCTTTAGCCCTGATGGAGTTATTCAGAAATGAAATCAGTGGCGTGTTTGCGGTTTCATAAAGATTCTCAATACCGAGGTGATCCTCCACCTTATCGATACCATCTTCCAGGATTCCGATGGTGCGCTTTTTCTCATCCACCTCGTAGTCAATATCAATTTTGAGGGTCTGAGCTAGCTTCGCGAAAACACCAAACCAACGATTCACATCAGCTTGGGCGGGTCCCGAAATAATCAATGGGGTTCTAGCCTCATCGATCAAGATCGAGTCGACCTCGTCAACGATGGCAAAAAAGTGATCCCGCTGAACCAGGTCCGGCTTAGAAAGCGCCATGTTGTCTCTGAGGTAGTCAAAACCAAATTCGTTATTGGTACCGTAAGTAATGTCGCAGGCGTACTGTGCCCGGCGCTGATTCGGATCCTGGCCCGAAATAATGCAGCCGGTGGTCATCCCCAAAGCGCGGAAGATGCGGCCCATGAGCTCTGATTGGTAACCGGCCAAAAAGTCGTTCACCGTAATCACGTGGACGCCGCGGCCTGGGATGGCGTTCAAATATGCGGCGAGAGTTGCGACCAAAGTCTTACCCTCACCGGTTTTCATCTCTGCGATGTTCCCCAAGTGAAGCGTCGCTCCACCCATTATCTGAACATCGAAGTGCCTAAGTCCCAAGGTTCGAACAGATGCCTCGCGCACTGCACTGAAGGCCTCGGGGAGCAGATCGTCCAAGGTCTCACCCAGGGCATACCGCTCTCGAAAGGAGCTGGTTTCTTGGCGTAACTCATCGTCAGTCAGGGTTTGGAAATCCGCTTCTAGATTATTTACCTGTTTGGAAATAACTTCGAGCTTTTTTATAAGCTTGCCCTCGCCAGCGCGCAGCATTTTGTCGATTATTGACGCCAAGATTTTCTCCTTGAGTTTCGAAATGAAGTCTAGCCCTCGCTAGAAAAACTAGCTCAGACTAATTACTCCGTAACTCCAGCCTTGCCGACGATAAACAACCGCGGCTTGGTCAATATTAGAGTCGTGGAATAAGTAAAAATCATGACCTACCAATTCCATGCGGTCAATCGCCTCCTCGCGAGTCATTGACACCTTCTCAAACTCCTTGGTTCGAATCACCACTGGGGAGACTCCGTAATCAGGCGCTTCGGGCTCCTTGACTATTTCCACCTCGCCAGTTATCAGTCTTAGTTCGGCTGGCTTTAGGTCTATTGCAGCGAAGTCGGTTGCGGCCAGTTCACTGGTGCTGATGTTTTTGTGACTACCTCCGATATGGACTTTTTGCTTATCGGAATATCTGCGCAGCCGCTCTATGAGCTTGCCAAGGGCAATGTCGAAGGCGGCAAATTTATCAGAAGCATTGGCCTCTGCTCGAACCACGTGGCCGGGCTTGTAGACGGTCAGCTCGACCTGGTCTTCCACTCCCGATGAGCGACGATGTTCATGCCTGGTGACTTTGATGTTGAGCTCTTCGGACTCGGAAGCGAAGCGCTCTATTTTTTGAGATTTTTCGGCGACATACTCCCGAAATCGGTCCGATACCGTGAGGTTTTTGGCTGAGATTGTAAGTTCCATTGTGACCTCCTAATAGACACCTGTGTCTTGTCCCTAACCTACGCTCATATTCTTGGTTGCGAGTCGATAACCAGAGTTCTTTGAGCTAGAACACAGATTCCTGTAACCCTCGCCCCTGAGGCATGTACTGCACGGGTCATCTCTTGAAGGGTCGCGCCGGTAGTGAGCACATCGTCGATGAGCAAAACCCTTAGATTCGGTTTTTCCTGACACCTGAATGCTCCCGAGAGATTGATGGCCCGCTGCGCCTGATTGAGACTCGCTTGATCTTTGGTTTGCCGAATCAACTCCAATGTTTTGACCGGAAGCTCTCGCGCCTTTTTGCTCGAGAGGCTGAGTGTTTTTTTAACCAATAATTCGACGGGGTTGTAGCCACGTTTTCGGAAATTAGCCCTAGATGATGGCGGCACCAAAATAAGTTCGGGTTTATATTCTGAAACTGCTCTTTCTAAATCCAAGAGCCAAGCGTTGGCAAGCGTTGTTGAGAGCTGAAGTAATGCACGGTCCTTGAATCCGCTCAGCACCTTACCGAACTCGGTTTGGTATTGAAAACTGCTAATTCCACTTGCCGCCGCTAGCTCGAAAGTACTCGGGCTGTTTAGCGGAAAACAGCCTTGGCAAATTAGCTTGGGCAGCTTCGAACAAATCACGCATCGAGCTGGGAAAATAAAGTCCAAAATCTGATCTTTCATGCCAGAAGTTTGTTCTCTGGGTGCCAGTCAAAACAATCAAAATCCAAAATGTGGGCACAACCGAGTTGTGCCTTGGATTGTTAGCGAAGAATTGAGATGTCTATTACAGCCGTTTCGCTCTGCCGCCAAGTGCCTGAAGAAAGCACCCAAACCTCACCGGCATCAGATAGCAGGTAGGTGGATGTCGAAGATGGCCCGGGGACAATTTTCACCCCCACCACCGGAGGCATGCTCAATTGTGTTCGAGGACCCTTTAGTGGATAGTCGCTGAGCGCAGTGAGGCCCGAAGTGGTGCGCTCCAAGATTCTCAAGGTCGAACCATTTTGCCAATTTAGACTAAATGCTTGTCCGAGAACTGGCTTGAGCGAATCGGCCTGAACCAACTCAAGTGGGTAGCCAGATTGAGCCCTGAAAACCGAAAAAATCAGAACCTCAGGGCCACTGGCACCCTGTGAGATAAGAGCGAGCCTCGATCCCTCCGGGCTTAGTGAAGCGGATACTCGCTCGTTACCAACTGGCTGCGATATTGTGCGCTGATTACCAAGTGGGTCAATCACGAGGATTGGGTCAGTTGCGAGCCTTGGGAAGAGCCAGAGAAAACCATTGACATCAAATTCGAGATGCTGGATGTTTGTGGCATCGGAAACCAAGGTGTTCTGAAATGAGATACTCGAACTAACGGCTAAATAGACCCCGGAAGCCGTAGCGTAGGCCAGTCGATTGGCATCAGAATCAATCGCAAAGAGCTCAGGTGAAAGCTGAGTTACGGCATTTTTAGTGCTACTAAGGGTCGCGCCCTGGCCGCCATTCACTCTTGCAACACCCCGCAGGCTCAAAGCATAAGGGGCTCCGGTCGAGGACTCAATCAATATCGGTGGGGCGCTAATGTCCTGCGGTGAAGAGTTCACCGAGATTGCGATGTCGGATACCCCTGCAAGTTGCAGCAGGGTTGCTCGCAACTGCGCTGCCATCAGCCTTCGATTGCTAGCGCTAGCCTCTAGCGCTGTGGCATCTAAATCGACCTGCGCGACCCCCTCCAGAACGCGCACCGCATCAATGGTGAGCTTGGTCCCCACTGGGATTGCGGAGATTACACCGGCCGCCAAACCCTCAGCGGGGCCATCCAAAAGCGCGTTCACCAATCTGGTGCCGGTGGAAGCCCTGGTTGGGAACCAGCGAAGATCCGGCACCAAGCGCTCCGAGGTGTTGTCCAAAAAATAGACCGGGAAGGCATTAAAAACTACGGCAAAAACTGGTGAGGTAACCACCGTTAGATTGGGGGCCGAGGAAATTCGCCACTCTCCAGCTTCTTTAGAAAGCTGAAAACGCAAAGAACTAGTTTTTGGCTCCTCCGAATCTAGGTACCGCCCCTGCTCATCAATCCGGGCGCCAACATTGATTTGTACAATCTGGAGCGAATCGCCCGAAGAGCGAAATTCAGGAGCGCCGGTTCGTACCAGAACTCCAACATCTGGCTGCCAGCGCTGAGCGAAATCCTCGGATAGAAACTCACGAGCCACCCCGTAGTCATTTTGCGGTCCAGTGCCAGCGGCCAGAAAGCCCGACACAATCTCCTCGGGTCCAGACCCCATAATCGGACCGGACGGAGTGTAATACGTGAGCTCCGGAGAGTCATCCGGAATAAGTTCCGGACCCTGCCGAATATCGATCCTGGTGGGCAAAGAGGCGCACCCGGCAAGGGTAAATAGCATTAGCAGAGCGATTAGCTTGCGAATCATATCTCCACCGACCTCGGGGGCAAAGCCAATGGCGAATTAGCGATAATGGAATCCGCGCGGCGTGGCAATGTCAGCCTGAAACTTGTTCCTCGCTTGGGCTTTGACCAGACCTGCAGCCAACCACGATGCAGAATCGCGTCTTCTTTTGATATTGCTAGACCAAGACCTGTGCCACCTACTGAGCGCTGTCTTGCGGGATCCGCCCTCCAGAAGCGATCAAACACGCGCTCAAGCTGCTGCCTGGTCATGCCCACCCCGGAATCGGATACGCAGACAGCTACGGCCTGGGAGTTTTGCCCGACCTCGACCACAATCGCCCTTCCTTCACCGTGCTCAACGGCATTAGACAACAGGTTAAGCAAGAGTCTCTCAATGCGCCTGGCGTCGAACTCGGCATCCACCGCTTTAGGTGGAAGTATTACCCGGATTTCGGTTTGCATGGAAATGGCTAGTGGTTCAATAGAGGCGATAGCGGCACCCACCACGGCATTTAGATCTTGATACTCAAACTCTGGCGTTACCGCACCGGCGTCATAGCGAGATATCTCTAGAAGGTCTGCCAGCAGTCTTTCAAAGCGCAGTATTTGATTTTGCATGAGCTCTGCTGAGCGAGAGAGAGCGGGTTCCAGCTTCTCGCGATTGCCGAAGATTACCTCCCCGGCTAACTTAATGGTGGTCATCGGGGTGCGCAGCTCGTGCGAGACATCCGAAACAAAACGGCGCTGCATCCTTGAGAGTGAGTCGAGCTGCTCAATTTGGCCCTGAAGGTTGCTCGCCATTTTATTAAAGGATTTGGCCAAGAGCGCGATTACATCGTCACCGCGTTCCGGCAGTCTCTCGTCCAGCTTCCCGTCGGATATCGCCTCGGCTGCCAAGGCCGCTTTCTCCACCGGCTTCACAATTTGCCGGGTTACAAAATAGCTGAGTAGCGCAATGATTATCAGCAACACGATGCCACCAACGGCCAGTGCGTTTTGCACCAGTTGCAAAGACTGCTGCTCGGCTGCCAAATCGAAAACCAAATACAGCTCAAAGTCCCCGGCTAATGGAAAAGCGATTGGAGCCCCAACCGTTATTCCCGGAACCAGGGAACCACCTCTCACCAGGGAGATTGAGGTGTAGGTGAGAATTCCCGGCGACTCACGCACCGATTGCCGCAGCTCCCCGGGAATGCTCGTGAGGTCCAAATCTCTGGAAATTGGCGATTGAAATAGCTGCAGCTGCGGCTGCCCTGGACTGCGCAAAAGCGCCACCTGACGGGTTCCAGAACCACCGGAAATTTCAAGTGAAGGCACCACCGAGTTAATAAGAGTTTGCAGCGCCGTCTCATCGGTCAGAGAAGCGGCGGCGACGGTGCCCTGAACCAAGCCGACGGCTCGTTCAGTTTCGTTTAGTACCTGGGTCAGCCGGGATTGATAAAAACTATTAGCTAGCGAATACGAAAGAAAACCTCCCAGAGCAACTAGAGCAAAGCCGCTGAGCACCAAAGTGGCGAAAACTGTTCGTGCCGTAAGCGAACGGCGCAGAAGCGCAATCACGAAGCTTCGGTACCGGCTCGATATCCATGCCCGCGAACGGTCATCACGATCTTCGGGTTCTCGGCATCTACCTCAATTTTTGAGCGAAGACGCTGAACGTGAACATTCACCAATCGAGTGTCAGCCTTGTACTGGTAACCCCAGACCTGCTCGAGGAGCATCTCCCGGCTAAAGACCTGCTGCGGCTTAGCCGCAAGGGTGTGCAAAAGTTTGAATTCCAGAGGAGTCAGGGACAGCGATGTGTCACCGCGCTTGACCTCGAAGGTCTGCGGGTCCAGCACCAAAGAGCCGATCTGAACCGTTGCAGCGTCATCGGCAAGTGGCCTGAGTCTTGCTTTCACCCTTGCCAACAGCTCCGCACCGTTATGTGGCTTAACCACGTAGTCATCGGCTCCGGCCTCAAGACCAAGAACAACATCCTCGGTATCTCCACGAGCGGTCAACATGATGATTGGGACACCGGACTTGCTTCTAATCTGCCTACAGACCTCAATGCCCGATTGCCCAGGCAGCATGATATCTAAAAGCACTAGATCCGGGTTCTGGGAGCTAAAAACATCTACCGCGCTGATGCCATCGGCGGCAAAGACTGGGTTGTAGCCAGCGCCCGATAACACCAAGCCAACCATTTCGCGTAACGCGTCATCATCGTCTACGACAAGAATCTTTTGAGACATTGCGCCCTCCGCAATTTAGTTTCAGCAACAATCCAACCCTCGTGGATTATTTTCCGTTACTCAAATGTATCCTGCTTGCCAGCTTGTGAAAACAGTTAATGAAACCCATCCCCAGCTAGCTGCAATCGCGCGAACCCAAAAATCTCATAAGTTTAGGTTGGGATGCTTTGATTTTCTCGAATCGCAGCCAGCACCAAATCTCGAATTTGAATCATCAAGACCTCTTGGTTTGACTCCACGTTCAGCCTCAATAACGGTTCAGTATTTGAAGAACGCACATTGAGCCAGAACCAGCTTTCTCCCGAGACGCTAATGGTGACGCCGTCAAATTTATCAATGCTGGCCTCGGGGAAAATTCTCAGCACGCGATCAAGAGCAGAGGGGATATCAGTGACTGTTGAGTTGATCTCCCCTGAAGAAAAATAGGGGGTATAACTTTTTGCGAGCTCTGACATTTCGAGTTTATTGCTCGCTAGCTCACTGATCAGGTGAAGCGCGGCCAGCATGCCGTTATCCGCACCGAAAAAATCGCGAAAGTAATAATGCGCCGAATGCTCGCCGCCAAACACCGCATTGGTTAGAGCCATTTGATCTTTTATTAGCGAGTGGCCAACTTTGGTTCGGATTGGTGTGGCGCCCTCTTTTGAAATCACTTCGGCCACGAACTTGGAGGTCAAAAGATTATGCAACACCGTTATCTCTTTTTCTCCCTGCTCCTTCACGCGGCGAATCTCCCGTTTTGAAACTATTGCTGCGAGCGCCGAGGGGCTCACAAGTCCCCCTAATTCGTCCACCGCAAAACAGCGATCTGCGTCGCCATCAAATGCCAAACCCAAATCAGCACCGTGCTCAACTACCGCCCTTTGAAGATCAACTAGGTTTTTTGGATCAAGCGGATTCGCTTCGTGATTTGGGAAACTGCCATCAAGTTCAAAATAAAGCTCCACCACCTCTATGGGTAAAGGGCTTAGTCCCGCGCCATCTGATAAAACCGCCGGCACCGTGAGTCCACCCATTCCATTTGCCGCATCCACCACAATCTTTAAAGGACGCATGCCAGATAGATCCACTAGCTCGCGAAGGAATTTCGCGTATTCGCTGATTACATCGAGTCCCCGCATTGAGCCAACTGGGGAAACCGCCGATATCCCATGCGCAAGAAAATCCTGCGCTCTTTGGGAAATCTCCGCCAACCCGGTATCCAAACTGATGCCCCTGGCCAAAGCGCGTGAAAACTTCATGCCGTTATAGCTGGCCGGGTTATGACTTGCTGTGAACATCACCGCAGCCAGCCCCATGGCTCCAGAGGCGTAGTAGGTCATGTCCGTTGAACACAGCCCAATCAAGACCGGGTTCGCACCCCTAGCCATTGCACCCTTTGCAAAGCTCTGGGCGAATCCACTCGAGGAGTCCCGCATGTCATGACCAATGACTAACTCTTTGCCGTAAAGCTCTAGTTCATCAACAAAGCCCGCGCCGAAGCATTCGATAATTTCGTCAGTCAGCTGAACCCCCACCAGCCCGCGAACATCGTAGGTCTTTACAAATTCGCTGAAGTTGATCAAATTGACTTGCTCCTTGGTCTTTGACTTTCAAAGAATACAATGACCCCATGGGGCAAAGGCGAATCAATCACCGAGACCGCCACGGGCGCGGTCTGAGGAGGCCTTTGCCAACCAAATTATTTAGCCACGGTATCGCCCGCTCGGGCTTTTTCGAGCAGGTCGTGATTGACACTTGCGAATACCTCACCCAAAGTTTTCCAGAAGAACTATCCGAACTCAGCTGGCGCATCGAAGATGTTCCACTAATTCGTGAGGGCGAAGGGGTTAGGCGTTACCAATCTAATAAGGGCTCCATGAGCATCGTGCTTTACAGAATCCCAATCGAGAGATTTGGCAAACATAAAATGCCGGATCCGAGAATGGAAATCGAGCATGCGGTAGTGAGTGCAGCGGCAGAGCTCATTGACAAAGATCCCTGGGAGTTGATCCACCCCGAGCACTAGCGAACCTCGATGATTAGCTCCGCACCTAGATTTCTATTCTCCCTAGGCTCGATGATTGCGTAACCAACGGTGTCCAAAAGCTCCAGGGCGGCATAGAAGTCTCCTCCTGACTGGAGCCGGATGGTCTCGGCGGAAACCTTTAAACTCACACCCGAATTAGCCGGCACGGCCACCGTTTGATACTCAGAATTTCCCCCCGATACCGATTCGACTGTGACTGAGACGACCTGACCCTGATCGTTGGCTAAGAACAGCCTGCTTTCAAAACTTGGCACCGGCAACACCAAAAGCCCACTGAACTTTTGCGCCGGGGTCGCCCAAGCAAAGTCCAGCACCGGCTCCAAAGCGGTGTTTCTAACCGCGGCCAAGAACTCAGTACTGGAATCCAAGAACAGCGTGAAGGATCCCTGTGGCAGGTTCAAGGATGTGCTGACAACTGCACCGCCGGGAACCACAACTGTGGTCTCCAATCCAGCCACGCCCTCGCCAACCGCAGTTACCAACACCCTGAGCTCGGCAGCTGCTGGATTAGCAATTATTAGTGTTGGCGATTCAAAGCCAACCGCATAGGTGGAAAGACCGGTGATGACATATTTGCTGGATAGCTCTGCCAGTGGCGATTGAAGTTCGATGCCTGTGGCCGTGAGACCCCGAGCCGAGCGATTTTGAAGCGCCAGAGAAACCTTCGGGCCATCGGTGTAATACCTGATGGCGTAATTAGGAGCAGCGTCGCTAAAAGCTGCCAAAGACAGCACGGCACTTTCATTGGCCGCTAGAGTCACTCGATGCTCCAAAACTCGCTCTGGAAGCTGGAACTCCAAATTCACTTGAGCCTCAGTTTGATTTGGATTTGCTAAAAGTAGAACCGACTCATTGCCAGAACCAGACACCCCGGTGACAAACCAACCAGAGCTTTGGGGCTGGGGGCAATTCGTGGCAGCCAGACCGATGGCTCGAGCTCTTGAAATTGACTGAACCTGATTGGCAGCTAATAGCCCGGTGGATTGCTCGAAGCCAGCGGACTCAATACTGCCGCCATTTATGACCTCAGCCTCGAGGCTCTGAAGTAAGTCAGCATTGGAGCTATGTCTAAAAATTTGAGCCTTACCAATTAGCTCTAGGCTCCCAAGCTCGGTGCCCTGCTCCCCGCCGACTTCAACCAAGGGACCCGGGCAATATATTTTTAGCGGGAGCGGCTCTACCGAGACTAACTCGGAGCTCGTCTCGGACTTCTCAACTTGGACACCCTCCAAAAACTGCGGCACAAATAACCAGGTTGTGACCATCAGGGCTGGGAAGACCAGAACTAGTAAAATTCTCATCGCGAGCTTCACGAAACGCTCCTCTTAGTTTTTTTGGATCCGATCACAGATGCCCTGGTTGGGATGGCCAATAACACAAAAGCCGCAATTAGACCGAGCTGGAGATTTCTTTGATTGTTGGGTTCAGTAACTTTGGCGGTGCTCAATTCGACCCCGGTGCTCCAAAGTGACCCGAAGGGTGTGTTGCCAGCCGGCTGAAAACTTGGAATGGCATTGATACCCGCCGCGACCGCCGCAAGTTCGACTGATTCCGCATCTGCCAATAACACAAAATTAATGCCGGCGGCCTCGACTAACCCACTAACACCATTGGCATTGCCCGCAACCAGCCTCGCCGTGAGCTCGGCGATGGTGGGTTGCAGTCTTTGATCCTCTGGCCTTAGAAAATCCATCAGCACGCTGCGCTCTTCAAGAGAGCGACCATCCCCCCAGACCAGCTCGGCCACTGCGCCTTTTTCGAAACTCAGCACCAAAGTTCGAACCGAATCAGATTGCTCGGCGGCAGCTACCACAAGTGCCGGCAGCTGCCTCGAATCCTTTACCTCAAAGCCGGAGCTGGCATTCACCAAAAGAGCTGCCGAGCCGATACTTCCAATCAGTGTGGCGCCGGCAATAACGCTTGTCAGAGCTCTGCCAGTTAGGTTCTCCAATAAGAGGCCGGTAGCCACGCTTAGACAAAGTGCCGAGAACCCCATAAGGGCCACTCCGGATGACGCTGGCTGGAGCCAACCCCCAGCAAAACTCAGTATTGCAAAACCAAAAATAGGAATTGCAATACTGAGCCTGGCAACCAAAAGTGAGCCAGCACCAAGTGCTAAAAAGGCAATCATCAGGTATGCAAAGTCTTGACTCATTGGTAAAGCGGCGGCCGTGCTGGTTGTGAAAAATAGCCAACCACTTTTACCTGTCACCAAAGCCCATGGCAAAATTAGGGCGATCCCCGGCAGTAATGCCCAAATCATAAATGCGGATTTCCGCCAGAACCGGATCCCCAGGCCAGCTATCAATAAGGCCAGCAGACCAAATAGTAGCGGTGAAGAAACTGCGGTGACGGCCAGTGCCAAACCTGCTAGCCCCACCCAGCGCCAACTTCTGGCTGAATTAATGGCCATCGAACTACGGATCAAGAAGAACGCGGCCCAAATCGCTGAATTCAAGGCTGTCAATTCAACAATCTGCCCTTCCAGCGCCAAGCCGAGAGCAAATGGACTCAGGCTAAAACCAAGCGCAATCAGGTTTCTGACCCAGATTTTAGAAATAAAGATGCTCGAGAGGAGCCAGAGGCCCAGGAAGCTAAAAGCCGGGGAAATAAAAATGACAATTGCCAATGCCACAGACGGATTGCTGGGCCAAATCCAAGAAATTAGGGACAAGTACCAATTAAACGGATCGCTTGGCAGCGCGACTCCAAAAAGGAAGGGCAGCTGGCTTATCCCCGTTGCTTCAAATACCGACAGGGCGCTCGAGCCAGGCGGTGCCAAGTTGTCGCTCACAATTGCGCCGACTGGAAATATCTTGAAGCTTGCCAGTATTGGGATCAGCGCAAGCCAGATTGAGTTGCTAGAAAAAATAGTGGCTCGGATTGCCCTTGGATCTCCCAGAGGCTCTTCTTGAAGCTTTTGGGCTCTTCGCCTTTTTTGCTGGGCTCGCGTGGCGTATAAAGAGCGCAGTGGCTTGGGGCTTCCCAGTTTGCGAAACTCGGCTCTTGCCGCAAAGCGCTTGGGCGCTGTCCCCCAGGCCCAAAACCAGCCCGAGAGTTGGCCAAGAATTCTTCCAGGACGCTTTGAAAGAAGGTGTTTAGGTATTGAGATCAAAGCGATGATGGGCATTAGAAGGTAAAGCGCTAATGCTGAAAGAGCGGGGAATGTCAAAGTGGCCATGTGGATGTGAGCCTTGGAGATGCCCTGAGCCCAAGTACCCCCCAGCCACTTCCTGGAGCGCCCAGAGCTCATTGAGAGGCCCGCGTGGCGAACTCGAGCGCGGGCCTCGACAATTACCCGAAAACCAGCAGCCCGCGCCTTGCCGCCGAATTCTAAATCTTGGGCAAAGACCGGAGTCTTATCATTAAGGCCGCCCAGTTTCTCCCAAGCCGACAGCGACACAAGCATTCCGGCCGTGGAGACGGCTAAGGTGTCGCCAGCCGCATCGTGTTGACCCTGGTCGTATTCTTTTTGCACTAGCAAAAAAGGCCTGCCGGTCCAAGTCAGAGTGAGGCCCATTTGTTGAATTTCAATTGGGTTTTCCCAATTCAGAAGTTTTGGTCCGATGACCGCTACCGAGGGCGATATCTCAGCGGCCTTGGCAAGTTGCGCTAAAGCATTTTCATCTGGGGCGGAGTCTTCGTGAAGCACCCATATCCAGCCGGGCTTTTGTGCAAGTGCCGCAATACCCGACTCAATAGCGGCTCCGAGCCTGAGATCTCCTGGTGTAATCACCGAATAATCGAACTTAGTTACAACATCCAGGGAAGTCTGGTCTGAGCTGGTCTCAACAACGACCACCTGCTCTATGAAGTGGGTCTGTTTACTGAGCTGACTCAGGGTTTCTAATAAGTAATCGGCCCGTTCGTGCGAGACGACAATGGCCGCTACTGAAAGCGCAGCCACGACTAACTAGGCGCGCTTGCGCAGTCGACGACGCTCGCGCTCGGAAAGCCCGCCCCAAATGCCAAAGCGCTCGTCATTTTTGAGCGCATACTCGAGGCACTCGGACTTCACATTGCACTGACCACATATCCGCTTGGCGTCCCTTGTGGATCCGCCCTTTTCAGGAAAGAAGGCCTCTGGATCGGTTTGCGAGCAAAGCGCATCGCCCTGCCAAGAAAGTGGATCCGAGCCCGAGTCTGAATTTGCCCCCGCAACCCCAAGCTTGAGGACATCCACAAACCAATTAGTCGGCACCTGACTTCGTTGTTCCATGCCTTATTCCCACCTTCTGGTAAATCTCAATGATGTAATTACAACGGTGTAAGTATGCCCTTGTCAAGTTGGGGTTTATCAATTTGGCACAATTTGTGAATAAACCTTCACGATAGCCTTGAGACATGAAACTTCTTATAACCGGCGGTGCGGGATACATCGGTTCCCACGTGGTTCGCGTTGCCACCCAAATGGGTCACGAATGCGTGGTTGTAGACAACCTGTCCACCGGGGTCGAATCACGCTTGAATTGCAAGCTGATTAATCTCGATTTGGCAACTCCAGATGCCACTACAAGGCTTGTCAAGATAATGAATGAAGAGCGTTTCGACGCCGTGATTCACCTGGCTGCTAGAAAGCAAGTCGGGGAATCGGTTCAGTTGCCAGAGCGCTATTACTTGGATAATCTCGGCGGCCTAGGGGCGCTTTTATTAGCCATGCGTGAGTCTGGCCTCAAGAAACTTGTTTTCTCCTCCTCAGCAGCCACCTACGGCATGCCGGATGTGGACTCCGTTACCGAGGATTACCCCGCCAAACCGATAAACCCATACGGTGAAACCAAGCTGGTTGGCGAATGGATGGTGAAAAATGCCAAGGTTTGGGGTCTGCGCGGAGTGAACCTAAGGTATTTCAATGTCGCCGGAGCGGGCTTTAAGGACCTTGGAGACAGCGCACCGCTGAATCTGATTCCGATCGCCATTCAAGCTCTCAAATTGGGCAATGCGCCCAAAGTCTTCGGTTCTGACTACCCAACCGATGACGGCAGTTGCGTCAGAGACTATGTTCACGTCTTGGATCTTGCCCAAGCTCACATCTCAGCAGTGGACTACCTGAGCCTTGATGAAAGACCTTTTGACACCTTCAATGTTGGAACCGGAGTCGGTGCCTCGGTATTCGAGGTGCTTAAAGAGCTAAAAATTGCCTCGGGAACTGATTTTAAAGAGGTTGTTGAACCGCGCCGGGCTGGAGATCCACCGAAGCTAGTGGCCAATGTAGACCGGATTCGAGAAGTGATGGGATTTGAGGCAACACACAACCTCAAGCAGATTGTGCAGTCGGCCTGGGACGCTAGTTAGGAATAATTAGGGTTTGCCCGACCCGAATGAAGTTCGGGTTATTTATGCCGTTCGCCTCCGCAAGTTTTGTTGAACTTACAGAAAACTTGCGAGCGATTCCCCAAAGCGAATCACCAGATTGCACCTGATAGGTGCGCTCAATTTCGACAACCGGTTCGGGGCTGGCAACTTGTTGAGCAGCGCTTGAGGTTCCAGCAGCGGTCGGTATCTTTAGAATTTGCCCAATCTGAATCAAGCGAGGATTGGAAATCGAATTGAAGCTTTGAATAGTCGAGGCTGAAACGCCAAACTTTGCGCCGATTCCGCTAAGCGTGTCCCCCGACAGAACTTTGTATTCAACGAACTCGGCTGTCTCAGCAGGCTCAACTGGTGCCTGAGTCGAGGAAGGCGTTGGTGACGGGACTGGGGTTGGTTTTGGAGTGGGTGTTGGACTCGGTGTTGGACTCGGTGTTGGACTCGGTGTTGGACTTGGTGTTGGGTTTACTACCTCGGGGATAGATCCCGCGAAACCAAATTCATCAAAGCCGCCGGTTGGCAGGTTCTCAAAAGACGCCAGCTGGACAGTGGCCGGGGCCCTGCCAGAAGTAGGAATTAGAGCCGCAAAGAAATTGGTTGCTGCAACATACCCTGGCCCGTCCCCACGAAGCTTTGCAAAGTGTGCCCAGCCAGAAATTTTCGATTTCTTACCATCCTCAATCAAAAAGAGGACTCCCCTATTGTCTCTAATGAACTGCCCAACCGCTCTTTCAGAGAGTTTCATTGCAGCACAGGTTGATAGTGCCAATGGGTATGGGGTTCCAGGGAATTGCTGCGCGCTGGCCGCGGAAATTGGATACAGCACACCTCGATCAAGCAAAAAGGTACTGCCGTCACACTGGACTTTAAAAGTATCAAGCTTCGCTCTGGTCTCAAGCCCTGCAATTACTGCCTTAGTGAAGTCAAGCGTCTTGGTTCCGATTGTGCTGATCGCTTGGGCTGAGTTTCGCAACGGTATTTTGCGATTCAGGTCATCGACTAAAAACAGCTGTGTGGTGCCGGTTGCTCGCACTACCGAGCCAGGTGCAATCGCTGTTCCAACATTGGGAACAGTGTTGATGGCGGAGCGCGGAACCTCGATTATGGAAGGCTGATTCAGTAGGTTCAAAAATCTATTGGTGACCTCTGTAGTGCCCGAGATGCGACGCTCACCGGATTGAATAAAATAAGAAAGCCGGTTTCCCTTAGAGCTAATCATCGCTGGCGAAGCCAGCGTGCCCTGCGAGGTTGGAATTGCAGCAAGCAAGGAATCCGGCAAGGACACGATGCTCTGGGTCCAGTTGGACGGATCAGCCACTGGCAATTTGCCGTTTTCGGTAAGCACAAAGGCATTATTACCGGAGTCCTTAACAAAACCCCGAATCGTATCTGGCTCGACACCCCCCGCAATTGCTTGGGCCGAGAGGGTTACTTTTGATTCTTGGAACCACTTGGAAAAACCAACATCTTGGACCAGACTTGCCACAAATCGATAGGACTTGCCACCAGCAGCGATTACCTTATCCTTGGTTCCGGTCAGACTAAACATCACTAGCTCGGAAGCAAGCGCGCTTCCAGGAACCAGGCTTGACACCTGCTCGATAACCATCTGAGTTGGGCTAATACCCGAAGCCCCAACCGAGCTCAGGGCAAGATCATCAACCACTACCCGGCTCTGTCCGTTCTCTATCCAATACTTGGTTCCGTTGGCGGTTTGCACCAATTGGGTCAAATTGCCGCCATTGACAAATATGTTTACCTGAGCCGAGCTGAGCTCAATGGCGCTATTGCAATCCACACCAAACTGAGCCGCCATTTCGCAATTTGGAACCGCGTAGCGAATGCCATCCACAAGTAAATGAAGTGCACCGGTGTCCTTGAGTTTTATGATCTGGGTGGCATCTCCCTCGGTGGTAAAGCTATCCAAATAACCTTGAGACACCTCACCCAATGGGCCCAAGGGCCGCAACGCGGCGATCAACCTTGAGTCTGATACTCGGTACTTTTTGTCATCGACAATCAAATACGAGTCACTGCCGGCTGCCTTGATTAGGTAACCACCGGCAATCGGCGAGCCAAACCAATCGTGGAAAAAGCGCCAGAAGTTTCGGTTTCCATAAGCCGAACAGGAGTCGCCGCGACCGTAAAGATTGTTCATCGCGGCGTCATTTGGTGTGTAGGGGGTGTAGTAATAAAGATTTGCGGTAGCTTGACTGCGAAGCTCGAATGACTTTGTGCCGCAAGAAGACTTGGGATTAAAGCGCATCGCTACTGTGCGGCCTGGCTTCCAATATGTGAACGAGCCATCCGGATTGCCATACCAAGCAAACTGGCGGGCAGCTCGATATAACTGGTTGAATAAACCGACAAAAACCTTGCCACAAATTGCGGGATCGGAGTCCGGGCAACCAAAACCCATGGCCGCTCGATACATATAAGAAGTCGGTTTGGTTGAAGAAACCAGACCCTGCTCCTTTTGAAGAGTTACCAAAAGAACTTTGGGGCTAATTCCACAAGCATTGGATATCGCGAAAATAATCTCAGCCGCTGTCGCGTTTGTCTTGGCTGGAATCGCGGAGCAGGGTCCAGTCTGAGATGCGGCGGTTGCCGGAGTCTCCGGAATCTCCGAAAGATAATCCTTCAAACAATTCAAGGCTGCATCGGTTGCACGGCAGTTCGCCACTCTACTGTCCAAAAAGTCCTGGATCTGGGGCAGAGTCATGGAATCTGAATCAAAAAATACGCTGTCGCTGATTATCAAACCAGGGTCAAATGCGCTGATGTTTGGGGCGGCAACCGAAACTGGAGCCGAAACCGGCAAGGCCACTAAACCAACCGCCGCCATAAAGGACGCAGTGAATAATCCAAGAGCTCTTCTGAACACCTAGGGAATCACCACCGATTGATTTTTGGAGGTTCCAAAGTGGAAGTCAGAACTGTAGGAGACGCTCACAACTGCCGTGCCCTTCGGCAGGCCGGTTAGCGGCAGCTCGATTGGAAAACACTGGGTGTAATCGCTTGAGGGCTCGGCCTTTACTTCCATCGTCTTTTCTACCGAGCCGCTAATCAGGCGCAACGTACAAGTGCCCCCCGATTCACTCAGGCTCGGAAGCTGCGCTACGACAGTCAGAACCCCAAGGTCCGGCTCCGGCACCGCCATGATGATTTCTACGGAAGTCTCCTTGCGAATAATTGCAGGAGATTCGGCAGCTGAAGCGCTAGGTTCAGCCGAAGCGCTCTGTTCCGGTTCTTGGTTTGGCGCAGGAGATTCCGTGGGCTCAGCGCTTTGTGTTTGCGTGGTTTCGTCATCCTGAGGCAATGAGGTGGCTCCGGCGTTCGGGTAGAAAATACTGCAGCTGGATAGCGCAAGCGTGCCTACCGCTAAGAGCGCTATTAAAACGAATCTAGGCATGCTTGACCTCCTGCCACCTTCAACCTTAGGTTTAGATTCTCAAAAAACCCTGATGGTTTGGGCGTTTTGGATATTTGGGGCTTAGCTCAAGCGAGCTTTCAGGCTCCGATTTTTTTGTTCAACTGATAATTTCAGGTCCTCGCGGTACTGATCCATTTTGCTTCGGATCACCAAATCCGACACCCCGAGCATTCGAATCGCTAGCAGAGCTGCGTTTTTAGCACCGTCTATCGAGACCGTAGCCACCGGCACACCAGCTGGCATCTGAACAATAGACAGCAGCGAATCCATGCCGTCTAGGTGGCTCAGGGACACTGGAACTCCAATAACAGGCAGCGATGTTGCAGAAGCAATCATCCCTGGCAGGTGAGCCGCCCCGCCAGCTCCAGCAATCACAATCGAGAACCCATTCTCTGAAGCATTTTTGGCCCAGTTCAGCATGGTTTCTGGCGTGCGATGGGCACTTAGGACCTCAACCTCCACCTCGATGCCAAAGCTCTTAAGTTCAAGATGCGCTGCTTCTAAGATCCGCCAATCCGAATCTGAGCCCATCACAATCGCGACTTTTGACATGTCAACCCTTTCGCCTCTAATAAAAACTACTCGGCTCGGTATAAAACTTCGCGAGCCGCAAGCCCAAGTCGCTGAATTTCTGAGGCATTTTCACCAAGAACTGTGAGGTGGCCCATCTTGCGGCCCAATCTTGGAGTCTTTTGGTAACTGTGAAATTTCACCTCTGGGAACTCCTTCATTGCACTTGGGTAGTGGTCAACAAAGTTATTAGTCTGATTTACACCGAGCAGATTCACCATCACAGCATGAGGTGCAAGCGAATGAGTTTCGCCCAGTGGCAAATCTAGAACAGACCGAAGATGCTGTTCAAATTGCGATGTTAAGCTGCCCTCAATTGAAAAGTGGCCCGAGTTGTGCGGCCGCATTGCCAGCTCGTTAATCAATAACCTGCCATCTTTTGCAACAAACATTTCCACAGCCAGTACCCCAATGACACTGAGGCTCTGACTCACAATTCGAGCTATCTCTTCGGCCTGAATCGAATCGAATTCTTTGGGAGCTGGGCAAATGACAACCGAACAGACCGAATGCTCCTGAATTGTCTGCACCAGAGGCCAAGCGCGGAATTCTCCCGAGGGGTTTCTGGCACTCAACTGGGCAACCTCAGCAATAAATTCAACTTTTTCTTCTGCTAGCAGCACCCCACCGAATTGCGCGATGTTTTCCAGCCAATCAGACACCTGGTCTACGGACTCAACAACTCGGACCCCCTTGCCGTCATAACCCCCAATCGGAGTTTTCACAATAATTTCTGGGCCAAAATCTGAGATAAAGCTTTCCAAATCGGCTGCGCTAGTGACACTCGCCCAGTGCGGCATCGGCAAACCGAGCTCGGTTAGCCGCTCGCGCATCACCAACTTATTTTGAGCGTGAATCAAAGCCCTGGAGCCCGGCCTAACTTTTACCCCGAGTTCTTCTAGTCTCTCTAATAATGCGGTTGGCACGTGTTCGTGATCAAAGGTCAGAGCATCCAAACCCTGGCAAAAATCTTTCAGTCGATCAAAATCTAGATAGTCACCTATTTCGGTGGTGGCACTTTTTGCAGGCGAATCGCTTTCTTCCGAAAACACTCTTAGCTCCACCCCGAGAGCAATTGCTGCCGGGTGCATCATGCGAGCGAGCTGGCCGCCGCCTATTACTCCAACAACTGGCATCTGAACCCCTTTTTTCTCGCTCTAGTTTCGCAGATGCCAGACGTCGGCGGCAGCCACTGAAATTGCAATACCTTCATCGGATTCAAGAACTAATTGACCCAACTCATCGATGTCGATTGCTCGGCCGAGTATTTCTTGGCCATTGGGCATTTGTGCCCGCACCCTTTGGCCAAGACTCAGACAAACCTCCAGTAGCTCATTGCGGGTTTTTAGAATCGCGAGCTGAGGCGACTGAACAAAAATGGCATAGCGCACCCGAAACTGAGCGAGAAAAGCCGCCAGCACCTCATCAAAGTTTGCGGATATTCCCAGCTCTTCTAGAGAAATAGACGTATCTGGCGCTCCAAGTTGTTTTTTTAGATTTATCCCAACCCCGAGTATTAATGATCCATCGGGTTGAATCTGGGCCAATATCCCGCTGACTTTTTTTTCCAGCACCAACACGTCATTCGGCCACTTAACACCCGAAGCAATTTTCGAATCAAAGGACTTTATTGCCGCATCGAGGCTCACAGCAGCCATCAAAGTCAGAAAACCAAGCTGTGATATTTGCGCGCCAGAGCGCAGCAAAAGCGATAGTGATATTGAAGTTTCTGGCTCCGAAACCCAGGAGCGGCCGAGCCGGCCTTGGCCCCCGGTTTGCGAGCCAGCAACCAGCGCTGAGAAGTTTGGAAGTGGTTCAATTTGCTGCACACGAGCAAGCTCGAGATTCGTCGAATCCGTGCTCGGTAAATAGCGCATCCAATTGACCAACTGTTGCGATTTATTGAGTTCCACAACCAAACAATATCGCAGCAGGGTATTTTGTAGGTAATAAACATTGAAATAAGCATTTGCTTGTGGTCAATGCTCAAACTTTGGCAGCAGCTACCCCGATAGGGTAGGCGGATGAGGAGTTACCGTGTCTGATACCCCCGATCTTTCTACAACTAAATCCAAGCTAGCCGATCTCAAAAAGCGCTACCACGAGGCGGTGACCGCTTCCGGAGATGCCGCAATCGAAAAGCAGCACTCCAAAGGCAAGAACACCGCCCGCGAGCGCATCGCAATGCTGACCGACCCCGGCTCTTTTGTGGAACTCGATGAATACGTCAGGCACCGCTCCACTTCTTTTGGCATGGATGCCAAAAGACCCTATGGAGATTCGGTTGTTACCGGAATTGCAACAATTCACGGCCGACAAATAGCTCTCTTTTCTCAGGACTTCACGATCTTTGGCGGCTCTCTCGGTGAGGCCGCTGGCAACAAGATAATCAAAGTGATGGAACTGGCCATCAAAACCGGCGTGCCACTCATCGGCATCTTGGACTCGGGCGGAGCCCGCATCCAAGAGGGTGTTGTGGCTCTGGGCAAGTACGGTGAGATTTTCAAACTTAACACCATGGCCTCGGGAGTTATCCCACAAATCTCGATCATCATGGGTCCGGCTGCCGGAGGTGCTGTTTACTCCCCCGCTCTCACCGACTTTGTGATCATGGTTGATAAAACCTCCAATATGTTCGTAACTGGACCCGATGTGATCAAGGCCGTAACCGGCGAAAATGTTGGCATGGAGGAACTTGGCGGAGCCAGGACTCACAACGAAACTTCTGGAGTGGCACACTATCTGGCCGAAGATGAGACTGATGCGATTGATTACGTGAAGTCTCTGATTGGCTTTTTACCGCAAAATAACCTCTCCGAGTCGGTCACCTACCAGGCCGAGAGCGAGCTCGAAATCACCGAGAATGATCAAAAGCTGAACCACATCATTCCCGACAGCCCGAATCAGCCCTACGACATGCGTGCAATCATCACCGAGCTTGTAGACGAGGGCGAATTCCTAGAAATTCAGCCTCTTTTTGCTCCCAATATTTTGATTGGTTTCGCCAGAATCGACGGGCAGTCAGTTGGCATCGTGGCAAACCAGCCGCTGCAAATGGCTGGCACTCTAAACATCTCGGCCGGCGAGAAAGCCGCCCGCTTTGTCAGGTTTTGTGACGCATTCTCAATCCCGATCATCACATTGGTAGATGTCCCCGGCTACCTACCCGGCACCGATCAAGAGTGGGCCGGAGTGATTCGCCGCGGGGCTAAGTTGCTCTATGCCTACGCCGAGGCCACGGTGCCGCTCATAACGGTGATCACACGCAAGGCCTATGGCGGAGCCTACATAGTCATGGGCTCCAAGCAACTCGGGGCCGATATCAACCTGGCCTGGCCCACTGCAGAGATTGCAGTCATGGGAGGCCAAGGTGCGATCAACATTCTTTACCGCGACAAAATTAAAGAGGCCGAGGCCAACGGCGAGGATGTTGCCAGAGTTCGAGACCGGCTTGCCAAGGAATACACCTACAACGTTGCCTCACCATTTTTGGCCGCCGAACGGGGCGAGCTCGATGGCATCATTGAGCCGGCTGCAACAAGAACTGCCATTATTCGCTCGCTGCGAGCGCTAAAAACTAAGCGAGCTAACCTGCCGGCCAAAAAGCACGGAAACATTCCTCTCTAATGCAGCAATTCAAGGCCCACGAGATTACCGAGCTACTGAGTGTGTCGCCAGCGGATGAATTCGAACAAGCCGCCGCGCTAGCGGTTGTTACCGCCGCGATTCAAGAATCGCGCCGCCTGGGACGCATAGCGCTGGGGAAACCAAAAACTACCTGGCACAAAAACCCCGCGATGCTAAGAAGTTCTTTGCACCCGAGCTGGAGCTATTCTCCAAGATCCAGCGACTAGTGTCCCCCAAATAGGTTAGTAACAAATCATTAACGACTGCCAAAGATTCACCCTGGTGCGCTTGACTGGACGTGGTTCCTCTAAGCAACAAGGGTGCTTCGAACCAATTCGGGGCTTTGGGTGGGGCGGGATTCTTCTCGCCCCCATCGCCCGGCAGAACTAAAGCCTGAGAAATAAATCCGGCTTCTCGGCTTCTTTTCTAAGGGCTGCCATCGTAAGCCGCCAATCTTGACCGGCAACCGCCCGAATCACAACTTTCCCGCTTTTGATGAGTGATAGCTCCCGCACAACCCGATCAATCAGCTCGGCTTTTTCGGCTTCTGAGATATCTAGAAAGCCACCGTCGTCCAAGAGCTGAACCTCAACCCCACGAGCTCGAGCTTTGCGCACCTCCAAAACCAGCTCCTCGGTGACCATCGACCTACCGCGAATTTGGTCGCGAAGGGCCGCCTCGGTGAGTCTTGCATCGGTTTGCTCCGCCTCTGAAAGATTCCCTTGCTTGGCGATAATTCTTTCTAATAGAGGCTGCGCATCATCCAGTGCTTTGCTTACTCTTAGCTTTCGCTCCGCTCTCGCGGCAGAGCTCGCATAAGTAGCCTCCGAGGTTGCAATAGCCTGCTCCCGATACTGCCTGGCCGCTAAAGCTGAGGCCCTTAGGCCCGAAGCTGCCGCCTGGGAGGCTGCCACTAAAAAGAGCGCTCCGATAACGCCGGAGTTGAAAATAATGTCCAGACCACCCCAAACCAAAACCTGGAGAATCACAAACCCTAATCCAACCCAAGCTATGAGGCGCTGTTGGCGAATTGCAGTGATTGCCATCAGGGTTCCGATTGCTGCCACGTGCCAGGTGTTAAAACCAGCTATCGCTTCAGGGTCAAGCGCAACTGACATCAACAGCGGCACAAAGATGGCGGCCGCCAGATTAGTGAGGGCGGACCCTAAGCGCAAACTAAATCCCGGGCCTTGCAGTAAAGAATTGACCAGGGCAAAAACATATATGCCGATCGCAACTGCTGCGAACCCCGGATGCTCGTATTTTGGAAGATTAATTAATCCCAGAGTGGCATGGTAAAGCCCGAACCCTAAAGCAAGAATAATCGCTGAAATTCTCGGAATCCGAATCATGCCGACCACCGAAGCTGGATGGTTGTGCCATTGGTCGGAGAGGACTCGATGACGACCTTCCCGTTCACAGATTCAAGGCGGCCGATAATCGAATTTCGGATTCCAAGGCGGTCTTTTGGAACCTTATCTACTCGAAACCCCACACCGTTATCAATAACTTGCACGTATAGGCCATTTGGCGCGGGAGAGTCTAAAATCAGTCTTATTTTGCTCGAACGAGAGTGGCGATTGGCATTATCAATGGCTTGCAGGGTCGCCTCGGTAATCGATTGAGCCACCTGCGGGGGGATTTCCTCGGTGCCACCAGAGAGTATCGAGATTTCGATCCCGGGCGATAATCCAATTGCAGCTCGCTTCAGCGCGCGGAAGAGACCGAGGGGATTAAATCCCGCGGTGTCGTTGGTGCCTTCTTTTGTTGCGGTAAGGGTAGCAATCGCGTCTTTTGCCTGCTTCACAACACTTTGCATATCGACGGCGGTTTGAGCGTTAGCTGCCAGCAGAAGTGTCGAGAGCACCTTGTCGTGCACAAGAGCATCAATTCTTTGTCGCTCGTGCTCAACGGCATCGGTTTTAGCTTGCTGCAGAGTGGATTCAATTGCCTCACTATTTGCATCATCCGAAGCCTGTGCCCCTTCTCGAATCAGAAAAATTAGACCCGCGATGGCTCCCGCGGAAAAAAAGAGGTATGCCGAATCCTGCATACTCTCTAGCCCTGGAGATCCGCCTCCAAATTGTGAGGAATCGACGATAAACCAAAGAGTCGCGTTGACTGTTATGTAAAAAAGCGTGATCAGGGGTTTCGCACCAATGGCCACCGCGACCGCCGAAATTCCAATTGCCCACCACATCCAGGGCTGAAAATCAACCGGTAGTGCTGCCGGGTCCTTTACCACCAAGGGCCAAAGCGCAAGCAACAACAGCGACAAGACCCCGTAGCCAAGAAACCAAAAGTTGCTGCCCCGACCGAGCCAGCTGGCAGATACAAGAACGAGCTGACCCAGAAGAAGTACTCCCAGGAAGACCCAAGAAAGATTGTTCAGAAGAAGCGCCTGGCTTATCGCATTAGCCACCACCTCGATTGCGGATAACAGAAGAACTACAGAAAAATAACGCCGCAAAAGCAATTCGAGCTTGATGGTCGCAGCCGAGGTCAGCTGTGAAGAGGGCACTACAGCAGTTCTCCCGTGAGGATTCCGTCTTCTACGGCTCGCTTAAATAAATCGACTTTGGTGCCGGCCTCGCGGCCGAGCTTGGCATATTTCACACGGACTCGATCAATGTGCTCTTTTGCAGAGCTCCGTTTAATTTTTAGCTCAAAAGCTACCTGCTTGAGACTCATCCCCGAGGCGTAAAGCGATAGCACCTCGCGCTCACGATTTGAAAGATTGGCATCTCTTAGAAATAAGGTGTCAGCATCAATCATTGCCGTGGTCTCAGAGTTATTGATAATGACGCCTTTGGCCGAGAGTCGAATCGCCTCTGCCAGGTCTGCCATGGGTTGGGATTTAGGCACGATAGCCACCGCGCCAGCCCGAAGGGCCGCGCGCATCAGTGATGCCCTATCGGCGATGGAGAAAATCAGAACAGCAGGTCCCACCGCCACAAGCCGCTCAACGTTGTCTTTCACCAGCGAACCATCTGCCAAAGACAAGTCACAGATCACGACCTCGCAATCCTTATCGGCTATCTGCTCTAGGAGCTCAGTGACCGTGGCTGCTGAGCCCAAAAGATCAAAACCGAATTGGTCACAGGTCCCTGCAAACCCTAGGCGCACCGCTTCGTGGTCATCGACTATCGCTACTCTGACTCGCTCCATGAAATCCAAGATTAGCTTCGCGAAAGCGTTGCCACACACTCGAAATGGTGAGTGTGCGGGAAAATGTCAAAGGCCTTAAGCCCCCTAAGTCGGTAGCCGGCGGCGATCAACTGCTTAAGATCGCGAGCCAGTGCCACCGGGTCGCATGCCACGTAAATTATGTTTTTTGGACCAACCGCGGTTAGTGCGTCAATCACCTTGCTGGCTGCCCCGGAGCGAGGTGGGTCCAAAACCACAGTGTCATATGCAACATCGGTTTGAGTGCGCAAAAAGCGCAACACGTCGGATTTCACGAACTTTAGATTATTTAGATCCTTGGTGGAGCGCTCTCCATCCAAGACGCCAATCTTGCTGGATTCCACTGCGGTTATCTGCAGCGAGTCGAACGCCACCGATAATGTCGCGCTAAAAAGACCCGCTCCGGCATAAAGATCTAGGTGCTTCTTGCTTGGGTCAAGCCCTAAGTCCTTGGCGGCTTGAGTGACAGTTGCCACCAAGAGCTCAGGCGCGTCCTTGTGAACTTGCCAGAAGCCTCCGGTAGAGAGCCTGAATGTTCTCCCGGCAACCCTCTCTAGTAGCTTCTCGGACCCGTTTACCTTGCTGTCCACCATCCACTGCAAATCACCAACGCTCGAGGAGGAGATTGAAATCTTTTTGACCCCGGACCAGTTTTTGAGATGGAGGCCCAGCTGCTCAATTTCTTCAACCGCTAAGGGCAAGTCCTTTGCAAAAATCACGTCATTCGTTCTCGACATCACCGGGCCCGCCAAACCTGATGCATCAACGTTTAGTTGCACTCTTGTGCGGTAATTTAGGCCATCGGTTTCACCTGGTACAGGCATTACCTCGGTGGGAAGCTCAATCCCCGCCATGCGCTCTAGGGCTTCGGCCAGCACCTTCCCCTTTAGTTCTCGCTGATAGGAAAGATTGATGTGGCCGAACTCAGCCCCACCTGCCCCCTGGCGCGCAGCTTTCCAAAAGTGCACCCTGCGGTGCTCGGAGCCCTCAACCACCTCTACCACCCTGGCTCGCATGTAGCGACCGGAGTCTTCATAGACCTCGGCCTTGACTACTTCACCATCAATGGCTCCGGTGACAAACACCGCTTTGCCCTCATGGCGAGCGATAAATATGCCACCGTGGGCAACTTTTTCAATCTTCAATTCAATAATCACGTTCAAAGTGTTCCACAGCTAACCTTGGAATGTGACCAAATTAATACTTGCCTCCACCTCGCCCGCCCGCAAAAAGCTGATGTTAGAGGCAGGGTTGAACTTTCAGACCACGTCTCCAGGGGTGGATGAGGATGCCCTGGTGTTCCAAATGAACCCCTCGACACCAGAGGATCTGACCCAATTATTGGCCACCGCCAAGGCGCGGGCAGTTGCAAAAGACCACCCCGAGTCTTTAGTGATTGGGTGTGACTCAGCGCTTTGGTTTGATGGTGAAATTTTAGGAAAGCCCTTAGAAAGTGCCGTTGCAATTGCGCGTTGGAAAAAAATGAGCGGCCAATCAGGGGAGCTGTTCTCAGGTCACTGTGTAATCGACACCAAAACAAGTCAGGTTTCTCAAAGAGTGACTTCGACAAAAGTGTTTTTTGCCGAATTGACCGATCAGCAAATTGAGCGTTATGTGAGCACTAACGAACCACTTGAGGTGGCAGGGGCTTTCACTATCGACGGGATGGGCGGAGCATTTATCGAGCGGATCGAGGGCGACTACCACACCGTGGTTGGCTTATCGCTGGTGGCACTCAGGAAAATGATTGAGGAACTTGGCCATAATTACCAGGATTTCTGGAGGTAATCAACCGCGAAAAGGCGGTTTTTTTGTAGCTGACTTATAAAACTGGCAGCAAATCGCGCAATAAGCTATCGGATTATGACCGCACGCAAAATCAAAAAGCTGCTCATTGCAAACCGAGGCGAAATTGCGGTGCGCATAATTCGAGCCGCGAAAGATTCTGGCATCCAAACTGTGGCCGTTTATGCCGATGGCGATCGGGATGCCCAACACGTCAAGCTAGCCGATGAGGCCTACGCTCTTAATGGTGCGACCGCGGCCGAAACCTATTTGGTAATTGAAAAACTAATTTCAATTGCGAAGCGCTCGAAAGCCAACGCGGTTCACCCGGGCTATGGGTTCTTATCTGAAAACTCGAGCTTCGCGCAAGCCGTGATTGACGCGGACCTAATTTGGATTGGTCCATCGCCCGAATCCATAGAACTTTTGGGAGACAAGGTTTCGGCAAGAAAAGTCGCCGAATCCGTTGGTGCACCTTTGGCTCCTGGAACAATCAATCCGGTTCAGACCGTGAGCGAAGTGGAAGCTTTCGTTGCGATTCACGGATTACCCATTGCCATCAAGGCCGCCTACGGCGGCGGTGGACGGGGCATCAAGGTGGTGCGTGAGATTTCGGAAATTGGCGAGTCTTTCGAATCGGCTACCCGAGAGGCAATCGCGGCATTTGGCCGCGGTGAGTGTTTTTTGGAAAAATACTTAGACAAACCAAGGCACGTTGAAACCCAATGCCTAGCAGATAACCATGGAAATGTGATTGTTGTCTCGACTCGAGACTGCTCACTGCAGCGTCGTCACCAAAAACTTGTTGAAGAAGCCCCTGCTCCATTTTTATCGGAGGAACAAAACAAAAGACTTTACGAATCATCCAAGGCCATCCTGCGTGCGGCGAATTATCAAGGCGCGGGCACCTGTGAATTTCTCGTCGCCCAAGATGGCACCATCTCATTTTTGGAAGTGAACACCCGGTTGCAGGTCGAGCACCCGGTTTCAGAAGAGGTGACCGGTATCGACCTGGTGCGTGAGCAGTTCAGGATTGCCGAAGGCGCAGTCCTTGAATATCCCGACCCAAAAGTTTCCGGTCACAGCTTTGAATTCAGAATCAATGGCGAAGATCCAGGGCGAAACTTTTTGCCGGCCCCGGGTCCGATTCGCTTATTTCAAGCCCCGAGCGGTCCGGGAATCAGGGTTGACTCCGGCGTGGTCTCAGGGGATGCGATTTCCGGAAACTTTGATTCAATGATGGCGAAACTAATTGTCACTGGTAAGGACCGAACCGAGGCTCTTGAACGCTCGAGAAGAGCGCTCGGTGAGATGCAGGTTTTGGGTCTACCTACCGTCTTAGCCTTCCACCGCGAAATAGTTAACCACCCCGCTTTTATAGCCCAAGACGGTAAATTCGGCGTTTTCACCAGGTTCATTGAAACCGATTGGGTGAATAATATTGAACCCTGGAGCGGGCAGATTGAAGAATTAGCCGAGGCTGAACCAAGGCACCAAGTTGTGGTTGAGGTAGCCGGAAAAAGGCTAGAGGTGAGCGTTCCTAAAAGGCTACTAGTTGGCGAAATTGGCTCGGCCGCAGGGCACGCGCCGAAACGAGCCAAAACCTCCAGCGTTGCTGGTCACATGGGTGCCAAAGGTAATTCACTGCTGGCTCCGATGCAATCCACCGTGGTAAAACTTGCGGTCAAAGAGGGAGATCAAGTGCAAGAAGGTGACCTATTGGTGGTTTTAGAGGCCATGAAAATGGAACAGCCGCTTAGCGCTCACCGCTCTGGAACCGTCACCTCTATTGGAGTTAGCCAAGGAACCACAATTTCTGCCGGAACCAGGATTTTAGATATTCTCGATTAATCCAGTGTCGGGTGCAGCGCGCTGGCGGCATCAGCAATTGAACCCGAGAGTGATGGATAAACGGTGTAGGTGCGAGCTAGTTGGTCCACCGTTAAGCGGTTTTCCACAGCCACAGCAATCGGATAAATCAAATCTGACGCTCGGGGCGCAACAACGACACCGCCGATTACAGTGCCCGACCCAATCGAAGCGTAGAGCTTAATAAAGCCATCTTTTATGCCTTGCATCTTGGCTCGCGGATTGGTCTCCAACATCACTTTTTGAATCTCACCGCGCACTAGGCCCTGCTCAATTTCCTTTTGGGACCAGCCCACCGAAGCAATTTCGGGAGCTGTGAAAACATTCGATGCCACATTGCGTATTCTGGTCGGAGCCGCTACATCCCCCATGGTGTGATAAACGGCGGTGCGGCCCATCATCGCGCTCACCGAGGCTAGCGGCATACCCGTTGAGCAATCCCCCACCGCATAGACATTTGCTCTTGAGGTTCTGGCGACTTTGTTTGCAATAACGTGACCCGAGTCAGTCAGGGCAACCCCGGCTTCTTCTAGGCCGAGACCTTGAGTATTAGGAATTGCGCCAACCGCCATCAAGCAGTGGGACCCCTCGACGCTGCTGCCATCGGCGAGGGTGACCCGAACCGAATCACCGGTGTTCTCCACCTTCTCGGCACGTGCGTTATTCAAAATATTCATTCCACGGGTCCTAAAAACCCGCTCTATCAAATCTGCTGCATCAGAGTCGTTGCCTGGCAAAACCTTATCTCGGCTCGAAATCAGAGTGACCTTGCTGCCTAGGTATAGATAAGCCGAAGCGAACTCGGCTCCGGTGACTCCAGAGCCCACCACAATCATGTGCTCGGGGAGCTCATCAAGACTGTAAAGCTGTTTCCAGTTCAGAATCCGCAAGCCATCCGGGGTGGCATTGGCTAACTCTCTTGGTCTTGCTCCGGTGGCAACAATTATGGTCTTGGCCTCGATTCGCTCTGGGGCTGAGCCATCAAGTGGCTTTACAACAACGTGATGATTACCATCCAGCACGGCGCGACCATTGATTATTCGCACCCCATCGGCTTCGAGGATTGAGAGCATTTCTGCCGACTGGCTTTTGGCCAAGGCCAGCAACCTGCGATTCACCGTCTTTAGATCAATCGCGATCTGAGGCTCAACGGTCTTCCCCTCCAACAAGAGAGTCACGCCCAAAGACTGCGCCACTCCAATCCGCTCGGCCGCTTCGGCGGTGGCAATCAGCGTCTTTGAGGGAACAACATCGGTGAGAACCGCGTTACCGCCGATTCCAGATTCTTCGATCAACACGACTTCGGCGCCAAGCTGACGACCGGCACGAGCCGCCTCGTAGCCTCCTGGACCCCCGCCAATGATGACTATCGGGTGAATGGTTTTTTTCTCAGTAGCTGACACAAGGAGTATTCTCGCTTAACCTTTGCGCTCTAGAAGGTTAGTTAGACTGATTTGATGGTCAATCCCCTTTATGAACAAAACGCCAACCCCTTTGAAATCGCGCAAGAAGCAGCCGATCAGATAGCTAAAATTTCAGGAATTCAATCCCACGACATAGCCCTCACCCTGGGCTCCGGCTGGGCAAAAGCGGCCGACCTACTCGGTGAAACCGTGAGCGACATCCCCGCAAGTCAAATCATTGGGTTCTCTAAACCCTCAGTGGTTGGCCACGTTGGCACGCTTCGTTCTGTGAAGCTCCCAAATGGCAAGCACGCTCTGGTGATCGGGGCTAGAACCCACTATTACGAAAACCATGGGGTTCGCTCAGTGGTTCACTCGGTGCGCACGGCCGCAAAAACCGGCGCAAAGATAATGATTCTGACCAATGGCGCCGGCGGCATTAAGAGGCAGTGGGATGGTGGCGCGGCGGTTTTGATCTCTGACCACATAAACCTAACCGCAAACTCTCCGCTTGAGGGCGCAAATTTTGTTGACCTGACCGATCTTTACTCGAAGCGGCTTCGCGACCTGGCCCACGAGGTAGACAGCTCCTTGGATGAGGGGGTCTACGTACAATTCCGAGGCCCGCACTACGAAACACCAGCCGAGGTTCAGATGGCAAAGATTCTGGGTGGCGACATTGTAGGAATGTCGACTGCTCTGGAGGCGATAGCCGCAAGGGAAATGGGAATGGAGATACTTGGGATGTCCCTCATAACTAACCTTGCAGCCGGAATCCAAAGCACGCCGCTGAACCACGCCGAGGTCCTAGAGGCTGGCAAAAATGCCGAGGCGCGCATCTCCAAGCTCTTGGCAGAAATTATTAAGAAGTTCTGATGAATCTGATTCCTACCGCTCAAGCCTGGCTGGATCAGGACCCTGATCCAGAAACCCGCAGCGAGCTCCAGAAGCTAATTTCCAACAACGAGCTGGCTGCCTTGGAAGCTAGATTCTCCAGTCGGCTCGAGTTTGGGACGGCAGGACTCAGGGGTGAACTGGGTGCCGGACCAAATCGGATGAACCGAGTGTTAGTAGCTCAAACCGCTCTGGCAATCGCCAATTTCCTGAAGCGAAACCAGAGCGAGTATCTGGATACAACCGGGTCGCTTTCGGTGGTAATCGGTTTTGATGGCCGAGTGAACTCCGATGTCTTTGCGCTTGATTCGGCTAAAATTATCGCCGGTGCTGGCATCAAAGTAAGCCTGTTTGATTCGCCGGTCCCAACCCCGGTGGCCGCATTTACCGGCAGGGGACTGCGTTCAAGTGCCACGATCGTGGTGACCGCAAGCCACAACCCGCCAAAAGATAACGGCTACAAAGTCTTTCTAGGTGGCGCCACCGGCGGATCTCAGCTTGTGCCCCCGCAGGATTCTGAGATCGCAAATGAAATCAACCACGTGGCAGCTAAGCTCAAATTTCCCGAAATCCCAAAGTCGGATGATTTTCAAATCATTGGCCAGCACGAGATAGACACCTACGTAAAGCGCGCCGCTGAACTGATTCCAGCTGAAGATTCCAGACGTAAAGACCTTCGAATCACCTACACCGCGATGCACGGCGTGGGCCACCGAGTAGTAAAAGGGATTTTAGACCTAACCGGGTTTGATTTTCAGTCGGTCCCAAAGCAGCAAGAACCTGACGGCAGTTTTCCAACCGTGGCATTTCCAAACCCCGAGGAAAAAGGCGCGATGGACCTGAGCTTTGAGACTGCCTCAGAGTTTGGCTCGGATTTGATATTGGCGAATGATCCGGATGCTGACCGCCTGGCGGTTGGAATCAAATCCACCGACGGGTTCAGGATGCTGACTGGCGACGAAGTGGGGTTGATACTTGCCGACCGCATGGCAACCTTGGGCAAGGCAACTGTGATTGCCAACTCTTTGGTGTCGTTGGACATGAGTGCGCTTGCAAAGCACTACGGTCTTGAGTACCAGCAAACTCTGACCGGCTTTAAGTGGATCTCCAAGGTTCCGAACCTCTCTTACGGTTACGAAGAGGCTCTCGGCTACTGCGTTGACCCCGAATTCACCCCGGATAAGGATGGCATTACCGCCGCCCTGATGATTGCGGATTTGGCTTCAGAGCTGAAGGCCTCGGGCAGCGACCTTGCTGAATATCTAGTCGAGCTTGCAGGTCGGTATGGTCATCAGAAAACTGGTCAAGTATCGATTCGAGTAACCGATCTGGGGATTATCAAAAATATTATGGCGACGGTTAGGCAATCGCCTCCAATCGATTTGCTTGGCGAAGCTTGCAAGAGTGAGGATTTGGCTTTGGGGGTCAATTTCCCTGCAACAGACGGCATGATTCTTGAAAGCCGAAATGCTCGCGTGGTGATCAGGCCTTCAGGTACCGAGCCCAAGCTCAAGTGCTACCTGCAATACACCGGGCCCTCCGAATTAGTAGCCCAAGAAAAACTTAATGAACTCAGCTCCTGGGCTAGCGAGCTTTTGGAGAACCTCTCCTAAACTCTCGAACGCTCTCGGGAATCTCTAACCGCTGCGCTTCCTCATCGGCCGAGACTATCTCTCCAATGCCTGTGACAAATGGAATGATCCCCGACCAGGTGCCTTTGCCTAGGTCCTCGGGATCATCGTCGTCTTGATTGACGGCTATTTTCACTGAGGTCTCATCAAGGGATAATGAAATTATCAGGCTCGCGGCAAGTTCTTTTTTGGTTGAAGGCCTAACCTCTTGGACCCGCCCCGGCAGCATGGCGTTGCTGATCGCGTTCAACGCTCGATCCTTCAAATCATCCGGCACTAATTCGGCTTTTCCAAAAATCACGACCGAGCGATAATGCATACCGGAGTTAAAGGTGGATCGGGCAACTTTGATTGCATTCAGTTCGGTGACACTCACGCACAAATTGGGCCCGTCAGCCAAGGCTCGCATGAGCCTGGAGCCGGAAGAGCCATGAAGATAAACGAGGTTGCCGACTCGGCCATAGGCCATTGGGATCACTAGCGGTTTGTCTTCAAAAATGATTCCAACATGGGCAACCAGGTTGGCGTCCAAAATGGAGTAGAGCTCTACTTGGCTGTTTGAAGCCTTATGGCTCAAACGATTGAGCTTGGTCTGATCTGTGGCTCCCGGCTGTGGCATCTAAAAAGCCTAGCCCAGCGCTATTCGTAACTTCTCCTCAAGCTCCGCCAGATCAAAAATGTTGTTCACCGCGATTACCTCGGACCGAACGTTCTTGAGCTTTTCAAGTAGCTCCGGAGTCGCCATCACAATCTGAGCCGGAGAGTCATCCTCTAGGGCTTGGGAAATGGCTACCGCGTGCACTTCAGCCTCGAAGCCTAAGGCCGCTAAAACTCGATCAACATTGGCCTTCAATAAGACCGAGGTGCCGATCCCGGCACCGCACACTGCGTAAATTTTCATGATGCAACTATTTAACCAACTAAGCGTTGATGACATCTCTTATCTCGCTCAAAGCGGAAGCATTTAATAAAAGGTTTACATTCCCTTCACTCGATAAAAGGGTCGCAAACTCAGCAAGCAATTCAAGATGGGATTCGGCATCCTTCGCGCAAAACGCAAACACCAGCTTCACCGGGTCATTATGGGAACCCGAAGCAACCGGGTAATCCAGCCGCAATAGTGCAAAGCCGACCGCCTTCACGGATCTTGAAGGCTTTGCGTGAACAATTGCTATCCCGGGGGCTACTACGAAATAAGGTCCGAGTTCTTGATTAGCGGCCAGCACCTCGTCGAGATAGGCAATCCCCACTCGATCATCGAGTTGCAATAAACCAATGGCCTGGGTGATAGCGCTAACCCAGTCGATGCGCTCACGCGCAATGGCTATTGAATTAGGCCCGAAGGCGCTACTGAGCAACCTGGGCCTCAGCGAAACCCATTTCAATCATGTCCATAAGCTCTTCGCGCTCGGTCAATCCCTGAAAAGCCGCCTCGGCCGCGTTCAGCTGAAACTGCTCCAGATCTCCTAAGTCATAGCCGAAGGTGTCGACCAGGATCTCTAGCTCCCGAGTGAGGCTTGTGCCACTCATTAAGCGGTTATCCGTGTTGACAGTAACTTTGAACCCCAAATCGTAGAGTGCATCAAAGGGGTGGTCTGCCATGGTGTCACCAAGCATAAAAAAAGCGCCAGTCTGCAAGTTTGAAGAGGGCGAAACCTCAAGGGTTATGCCACGATCGTGAACCCACTGCGCAACCTCACCCAAAACCACCAAGTCGGTATCACCCTCGCTCCGAGAAAACATAATGTCTTCCACCAAGCGAACTCCGTGGCCCAAGCGAAGCGCCCGCCCGGAATAAATTGCATCTCTGATTGACTCAATGCCGTCGGCCTCGCCAGCATGAACGGTCACCGGAAATAATTCCTTAGCTAGGTAATCAAAAGCGTCTTTGTGAAGGCTGGGCAGGAATCCGGCCTCCTCGCCCGCGATATCGAAACCGACAACACCATCGTTACGATGTTTTATCGCCAGATGCGCTATCTCCATGGCTCGGTCTGTGTGCCGCATCGCGATTATGAGCTGACCGGTGCGAATAAACCCGCCCTTCGCCTCTACGTCCGCCATGCCACGCTCCAAGCCATCCTGAACAGCAGTTACGGTGTCATCAAGGCTCAAACCCCCCGCTAGGTGCTGCTCTGGTGCCCAGCGCAGCTCAGCGTAGATTACGTTTTCCTTGGCTAAATCAATGACTGCCTCATAGGCCACTCGCTCTAGTCCGACCTTGGTCTGCATCACCGCGACGGTGTGCTCAAAGGTCTCCAAATAGCGCACTAAAGACCCAGAGTTGCAGGAATCGATAAACCAAGTGGCCAGCTCCTCGGCATTACTTTTTGGAAGCTCGTGACCGATTTTGGCAGCCAACTCGATTATGGTCTGGGGCCGCAGGCCACCATCTAAGTGGTCGTGAAGGGAGATTTTAGGTAGTGCCTGGATGTCCATTTGAGTCCTAACTAATGCGGTGCAGGATCAGCTTACGCGCACCACTTGACTGCTCAGAAATGGAAACTGCTTGCTCTGCAAGACCCAGGGCTCTGGCAAACTTTTCCTCGGTATCGGTGAATAGAGTCATTAGGGGTTCGCCCTTTTTCACCCTATCCCCAAGCTGAGCGTGCAATTGGACGCCAGCGCCAAACTGCACGGCATCTTCTTTTCGCTCTCTGCCAGCGCCCAAGCGCCAAGAGGCCACTCCAACATCCAGTGCATCTAGGCGCGTGATAAATCCGGACTCCGTTGCCAATACCTCGTGCGAGTGCCTAGCTTTTGGAAGCTCGGCATCCGGGTCACCACCCTGGGCAGTTATCATTTGGCGCCACTTATCAAACGCTTTGCCGTTTTTGAGATTTTCGCTCGGATCGACATCGCCCAAGCCAGCCAGCTTTAGCATTTCTTTGGCCAACTCAACCGTTAGCTCCACAACATCGGCCGGCCCACCACCTTGGAGAACCTCTACGGATTCTTCAACCTCTAGCGCGTTTCCGATTTTGAGACCCAACGGAGTTGACATATCGGTCAGTAGCGCCGAGGTATTTACACCGGCATCCTTGCCCAGCTGAACCAAAGTCTGAGCCAGCTCGATTGCAGTGTCGAGGGTCTTCATAAAAGCACCCGAGCCGACCTTGACATCTAGCACCAAGGAGCTAGTGCCCTCGGCAATTTTTTTCGACATAATCGAGGAGGCAATCAATGGAATGGCCTCCACTGTCCCAGTGACATCACGCAGCGAATAAAGCTTTCTGTCAGCCGGAGCAAGACCCGTGCCAGCTGCGCATATCACAGCACCAATCTCAGCTAGCTGACTGTAGAGCTCGGTGTTAGACAGGGTCGCTTGCCAGCCAGGAATTGACTCAAGTTTGTCTAGGGTGCCACCGGTGTGACCTAGGCCACGCCCACTCAGCTGGGGCACTGCAACTCCATAGGATGCCACTAGCGGTGCCAGTGGAAGCGTAATCTTGTCTCCAACACCCCCCGTTGAGTGCTTATCGGAGGTGGGGGCGGTGAGTCCGGAGAAGTCAAGTCGCTCACCGCTAGCAATCATTGCCATGGTGAGGTCTTTTATCTCTCGGCGATCCATGCCGTTGAGCAAAATGGCCATTGCGAGCGCCGACATCTGCTCATCTGCCACCACGCCAGAGGTGTAGTTTTCGACCAGCCAATTGATTTCTTTGCTAGTGAGCTCTTGGCGCTCTCGTTTTTTAATTATTAGTTCTACCGCGCTGAAACTCATTTTCTAATTTCCAAATCTTCGGGCCCGAAGGCATCGGGCAAAACTTCAGCCATTGTCTTGATCCCGGAAACGGTTGCCAAAAGCATCCCGGGTGCTCGGTGTTCGTATAGCAGCTGTCGGCAGCGCCCGCAGGGCATCAGGGCATTACCGTGTCCATCAACACACGCGAATGCCACGATCTTGCCGCCACCCAAGCGAAACAGTTCCGAAACCAACGAACATTCGGCGCATAGGCCCAGACCATAAGAAGCGTTCTCAACATTCGAACCGGTGATCACATCACCTTTATCGGTTAGAGCGGCCGCCCCGACCGGAAAGTTGGAATAGGGGACGTAGGCGTTTTTGAGGGCGCCCTTAGCTGCCTCGTGAAGCTGATCCCAGTTGATGTCCAAACTGCTAACCCTTCTCGTAGGGGATAGCTAACCCCTTAGGCGGCATTGATTTACCAACAAACCCAACCACCGCGATGATGGTTACCACATAGGGCACCATGGTGATGAACTCGGTTGGGATTCCAGGGCTTACCTGATTGGCCCAAACCCGCAGGATGATTGAGAACCCGAACAGCAATGCTGCCAAGGCGGCGTAGATAGGGTGCCAGCGACCAAGAATGACAACCGCCAGCGCGATAAAACCTAATCCACCGGACATTTCGCGCCCAAAGGCACCAGTATCTCCAATTGTCAAAGCCGCACCACCCAAGCCCGCTATAGCCCCGCCCAAGGTGACCCACCAGAACCTGGTTCGCCCAACATTGATGCCCACCGTGTCAGCAGCCAGCGGGTTCTCCCCAACAGCGCGAACCCTGAGACCCAGCTTGGTCTTGAACAACACGTACCAAAGTGCAGGAACAATGATTAGGGCTGCAAATACCGTCAACCGGTTCTCAAATAGAACCGGACCCAACAGTGGAATATCACTCAAAAATGGAATCCTGATTATGTCTAAGGTTCCAGGGAAGTTGACATTCTGGGCGTCTTGAGTGAGCCACTGCTGATATAAAAAGTTCGTGATTCCAATAACCAAGACGTTTAGAACAACTCCCACGATGATCTGCTGGGCAAGATATTTGATTGCGAACACCGCAAGGATTACCGAAAGCAAAGAGGACGTGAACATGGCGGCGAATATACCAAGGTAGAAATTACCAGAGATGGTAGAAACCACCGCAGCCATAAAGGCGCCCGTTAGTAATTGGCCCTCAATTGCGATGTTGGTCACTCCCGAGCGCTCGGACATGATTCCGCCCATCGCACCCAACATGATTGGCACTGCCAATACCAGCGCTGTTCCAATTATGAAAGCCAATGGGACCGACTTGCCAGCAGCAATCCAGCCCAATAAAGCAGTCACTCCGACCAGTCCGTAAAGAGCAGATAGCCACATCGGCGTGCGCTGATTTCGCATCGACCTCATGAGTGCAAAGCCGGCCGTTCCGAGCATCAAAAGACCGGCGATGATTCCCAGCAAGGATGAGTCGACCGGCAACGCAGGCACCTGAATGACGTCCTGTCGCCGAGAGATTTCAAAATCCACTGAGCCTTCTCGACCCAAGAATCCGAAGAAAACAATCACAACGGCCCCGAGGAAACCCATCACGATTGGAGCCTTGAATCCAACTTTTTCAGCTTTTAGGATTTCATTCATTTCGCTGCCCTCTTTCTAAAGAGGCGATCTTTAAATTCACCTAGAACGTGGCTAGTTTGAGGCTTGGGAAGATGGAAAATCGCCCTAATCAATGGTGGAGCGGCGATAAACAAAACAATTGCACCCTGCACAATTGCGAGCACCTCCGGGGAGATTCCCACCACCTGCATTGAAGGTGCCCCTGCCTTAAAGGCTCCAAAAAGCAATCCAGCCAAAAGAATTCCTGGAGCCGAAGAGCCGCCCAAGAGAGCAACCGTGATGGCGTCAAATCCAATATTCGAGTGTGAGGTGGGTGAAACCCCGCTCGCAGCGCCCAGGGTTTGGTTGGCGGCAGCAAGACCAACAAAGGCTGCTGAGAGCGCCATTGCCAAGATGAAAGTTCGGTTTACGTTAATTCCGGCAGTTTTTGCAGCATCGGCATTATGGCCAACCATGCGCAGTCTGAATCCGATCGTGGATCGCTCCATCAACCACCAGTAGACAACTACCGATACCAAAATCAGCACTAGACCCCAGTGGAGTGCGTAGTCATCCCCGAGTAGTCTCGGGAATATTGCCGTTTCGGCGGCCGGGTCGGCCTTGGGATTCGCTCCCTCGCGCCCCTCCTTGAGTAACTCTGGCGTACGCAAGATGAAAGTAAATAGGTTGATCATCACGTAGTTGAACATGATGGTGAGAATTACCTCGTGAGCACCGGTGCGCGCCTTCAAAAAACCAATTAAAGCGCCCAACAGCGTAGATCCGATGATTGCCGCAATGACTGCGACGATGGTGTGCAAAACGATTGGAAGCTCGAGGCGAGTTGCCACAAAGGTTGCGAAAATCATGCCCGAGATGATCTGCCCGGTCCCACCAATGTTGAATAGCCCCACCCGGAAAGTTAGGCCAATACCAAGACCCGCTGCGATAAGGGGGGCACCCAGGCGCAGCGATTCGGTTAGTGGCCTGATGGCCTTCACGAAAGTGTCGGCGTCGGCGTTGAAAACAGCTCCGCGGAATAGCGCTCCATAACCGGTTGCGACTACATTTCCGGCAGCTGCCAGAGCGTCGGCTGGTCTAGAAAAGAAAAAACCTAGCCCCTCGATGAACTCCTTATTCGACGCAATCATGAAGATTGCACCGACCAAGAATCCAAGGATCACCGAGATGATTGTGCGGGTGGCGCCACCCGCGAAGATCTCTTTCAGGGCTTGTGCGAAACGCTGGTCTTTTTCTACAGTTTGGCTCACGCTACAACTCCAGCCATCATTTTGCCGAGATTTTCTCTTGAGGTTTCTGGGGTCACAATACCGACAATTTTTCCTCGATACATCACGGCTATTCGATCAGCCAAAGCCAGGACCTCATCCAGCTCTGTGGAAATTAAAATCACCGCTCGGCCAGAGTCCCGCTCAGCGAGAATCTGCTCGTGAATAAATTCGATTGATCCGACATCAACACCCCGCGTAGGTTGCGCTGCGATTAGCAGATTGCCATCGCGAGATAGCTCTCGAGCTACCACGACCTTCTGCTGATTTCCACCCGATAGCTTGCTGGCGAGAGTCTGCGCGCTGGGGGTTCGCACGTCAAAACGTTTCACCAAATCCTCAGCTATTTTGCGACGGGCCGGGAAGTCTATGTTGAGCCCCTTTGTGAATCTGGACCGATAAGAGGAATCCAACATTAGGTTTTCTGCAATCGAAAACTCAGAAACCAATCCGTCTTTTTTGCGGTCTTCGGGAATGAAAGAAACTCCGGCTTCTAGCACTTTGCGAACCGAATCCTGGGTGATGTCTTTGCCATTCAGGGTCACCTTGCCGCGAGCAACATCGCGAATGCCCAAAAGTGCTTCTGCGATCTCGGTTTGCCCGTTGCCCTGAACTCCCGCGATTGCCAGAATCTCCCCTGCCTGCACGCTGAAGCTAACATCATTGACGGCCTTGTGAGAGCGATCATCCATAACGGTAATGCCCTCGACCAAAAGCACTTGTTGGCCAAGATTTGCCGGAGCCTTATTGAGCTCCATGTCTACCTCGCGGCCCACCATCAAAGAGGCCAGCTCAGAGGTTGAAGCATCTGGAGATGCGGAGCCCACCACGGCACCCAGGCGGATCACCGTGATGGCATCGGCCACCTCTTTTACCTCGCGAAGCTTGTGGGTAATAAAGACAATTGAAGTTCCGTTTTGGGCCAGCTGCCGCATGATGTTCATTAACTCATCGGTTTCCTGCGGAGTTAGAACTGCGGTTGGCTCATCGAGAACAAGGATCTTGGCATCGCGCGAAAGCGCCTTGATTATTTCCACTCGCTGCTGGATGCCGACCGGCAGGTCCTCGACCAGCGCATCGGGATCTACATTGAACCCAAATTTATCCGAAATCTCAATGACTCTTTTGCGGGCTTCGGCAAGATTCAGAGAACCGAATTTACTCACCGGCTCATGACCCAAGACAACATTTTCCGCCACGGTAAAAACCGGGATCAGCATAAAGTGCTGGTGCACCATCCCGATGCCGGCTGCCATTGCAGCTCCGGGACCGGAGAATTTCTGAACCTTATCGTCCAAAAGAATTTCACCCTCATCAGCCGTGTAGAGGCCATAAAGGACGTTCATCAGGGTGGACTTGCCCGCTCCGTTTTCGCCCAAAAGGGCGTGTATTTCACCAGGATTGACCGTTAGGTCAATTGAAGCGTTAGCTACCAGCGATCCGAAGCGCTTCGTGATTCCGCGCAACTCTAATTTCACTTGGTACTCCTTCGTACTGACTAATTATGGCTTAAAGAAAAGGGGTCGCGGTTACCCGCGACCCCTAACATTTTTGCTACTAGCTCATTGGGTCGATTTCACCCGAGATGATGCCTGCTTCTAGCTCAGCTAGACGGGCCTTTACCTCGGCGGAAATCTTGTCCTCAAAACCGTAAAGCGGGCTTAAGCCAGTTCCACCGTTGGCCAAAGTACCGATGTAAGCGTCAGCGGTGAACATGCCTCCGGCTGAAAGCTCAGCAATGACATCGTAAACCGCACTGGTCATGCGCTTCTCAGCTGAAGTCAGAACTAGGTCTGCGTACTCTGGTGAGGTGAGTGCGATGTCCTTGTCAACACCAACCATGACACCAGCAACGCCAGCCTCCTTGAAGGCCTCAGAAACTGCACCGAACTGGAAACCGGCAACTGGGAAGATTACATCTGCGCCCTCGTTGATCTGAGCTGCTGCGATGGACTTCGAGATACCAGAGTTAGCGTCAAAGTTACCCATGAACTGACCGTCTGGAGTCGCCAAAGTTGGGTCCCAGCCCAAGACTCGAACCTCAACACCGTTGTCGCGGCCATAGGCCATTGCACCGTAGTAAAAACCGTCCATGAATGCAGTAACTGCACCGACCGGAGCTCCACCGTATGTGCCCACGACCTTAGTGGTTGAGTAAGCGGCTGCAAGGTAGCCGGCCAGATAGCTGGACTGCTCCATTGCATAGTTGATTGGCTTTAGGTTTGTGGCTCCCATGGAGAATCCATCAATAGTGACGAAGTTCATGTCTGGGTTGGCTTCGGCGGTAGCGTTCACCGCATCGATTAGTCCAAACCCGACCGCGAAGGTTACGTCGCAGTTCAAGTCAACCATCGCCTGAAGGTTTAGTGGAAAGTCATCAGGTGAGTTTGACTCGGCATCACCGATCTGGACACCCAACTCAGCTTCAGCCTTTAACAGTGCGTCGTAGGTGGACTCGTTGAATGACTTGTCATTCCAGCTTCCCTCATCGGATACGGCGCAGGCCAAGTAGTCGACGGTTGGTGCTGCGCTGGTCGTGGTTTCTGTAGCCGTTGGCTCTGCATCTGGTGCGGCTGCGCAACCAGATAGCACTAGAGCCGATGCACCTAACAGTGCGAATGCGGCTGTTGCATTCTTAAGCTTCAAGGTTCCTCCTGAATTAGTGTGGCGCGATTGCGCCGTATTTGCTCAATACTCTAGTGGGCAAATTGCGATGAATTTGCCAGCTTTGATCAAGGTTTACAACAATGAAATAAAGGCTAAAGTAGTTCTGAGTGACCGGACTGTCGAAGCGCCTCCACCAGTGATTTGACCTTTTGAGCATTCGCCTTATTGGTGACCAATAGTGCGTCCGGGGTGTCAACCACAATCACATCTTCCAAGCCAATCAAAGCCACCAGGCGGTTGGTATAAGAAACCAAAATTCCACTCGAGGAATCGGAGAGCACTTTAGCCGACCCAATTACCGCCAAATTGCCTTTTCGCCCCTGCGATTGCAACTCTGCAATCGAGGCAAAATCTCCCACATCGTGCCATTCGAATTCAGCAGGAACAACCGCAACCAAATTCTTCAGTGCTGCTGGTTCTGCAATTGCGTAATCGATAGCGATTTTTTTGAGTTTCAGCCAGGTGGTTGACATCACCTGATCGCGCTCCTTTGAATCCCAAACCTGCGCGATTTTCATTACTCCAGCGTGGAGCTCGGGCTCGGTTTCTGCTAGCACCTCCAGCAAGAGCTTGGCCGGTGCGATGAACATGCCGGCGTTCCAAAAGTAATCCCCCGAGTCAACATATTCTTGTGCAAGATTGATATTGGGCTTTTCGACGAACTTTTTTACCGCACGAGCGCTCTTGGAATCTAAGGGTTCACCTTGCTGAATGTAACCGAATGCCACCGAGGCTTCGGTTGGCACTAGACCGATGGTCACAATTCGACCCGTGACAGCCACCTCCACCGCCTCCAAGACTGCCGCTTGGAACTTTTTATCATCCAAGATCACGTGATCGGCTGCGAAGGATCCAATGATGACATCCGGTTCGCGAAGCATCAGTATTGCGGCTGCTAAAGCGATTGCCGCAGTGGAGTCCCTGGGGGTCGGCTCCAAAATAATGTTCGATAAATCGAGTGCAGGCAACTGCTCTTCTACCGCTCTAGCGTGGATATCGCCGGTGACAACCATGGTCCGATCCTTTGCCAGAGGTTGCAGCCGGTCCCAAGTGTCTTGCAAAAGAGTCTGGCCACTGCCGGTGAGATCGTGAAGGAATTTCGGAGCGGCAGCTCTAGAAAGAGGCCAAAGTCTGGATCCTGATCCCCCCGCCGGAATAATTGCAAAGAACCGGCCCATGTTGCTCTCTTTAGAATTTTGCACGCATTTAGCCTAGGACTTTAGCCCTTGTTATAAAAGTGGCCACCAGAACCCTTTAGACTTTATTTATCTCTTTAACTACCCATGGAGGCTAGATTGGCACTAAAGCCACAAGGAACTCTTTACCGCGGCAAAGTAGGCATGTGGTCTTGGGTTTTGCACCGCATTACCGGTGTCGCAATATTCTTCTTTTTACTGGTCCACATTCTGGACACAGCTCTGGTTCGAATCAGCCCGGAGGCTTATAACGTGGTCATGGAGTCCTATAAGACCCCAATTATTGGCTTGGCCGAGTTGGGCTTGGTAGGAGCAATCTTGTTCCACGGTCTAAACGGCTTAAGAATCGTTGCAATTGATTTTTGGTCCAAGGGAACGAAATACCAGAGCATGATGTTCTGGGCTGTCATGGCTATAACGGTTGTAGCCATCGCGGGGTTCGCACCGCTTCACCTTGCAAGAGTATTCGCAGAATAAGGAGCAGCTGATGAGCGTAATAATCGAAACCCCAAATCAGCCCCGCACCCGCAAGCGTGCAAACTGGGAAAAATACGGCTGGCTCTTCATGCGCGTCTCCGGACCGCTTCTGATTGTTTTGGTCTTCACCCACTTGGTAGTGAATCTAGTGCTTGGCGATGGCATCACTGCAATCGACTTTGCCTTCGTGGCTGGCAAGTGGGCTGATCCCTTTTGGCAGGTCTGGGATCTTGCGATGCTCTGGCTCGCGATGATTCATGGCACCAACGGCATGCGAACCATCGTCAACGACTACACCTCTAGGGAAACCGTTCGAGTCCGTTTGAACTACACACTCTGGGCGGTGTGTGGACTGCTTGTTCTTTTGGGAACTCTGGTCATCTTCACATTTGACCCTTGCCCCGCCAATGGAGCAGCCTCGCTGCTCCCCTCATTTTGCCCAGCTAGATAGTAAGGAAAACCTTGAACTTAGAAGCGAATAACAACGTCACATATCACGAGTACGACGTTGTAATCGTGGGTGCCGGTGGCGCCGGAATGCGCGCCGCAATCGAAGCCGGTCCGCTTGCCAAAGTCGCCGTGGTTTCCAAGTTATTTCCAACCCGTTCGCACACTGGTGCCGCTCAGGGCGGAATGGCAGCGGCTCTTGCAAACGTTGAAGAGGACAACTGGGAGTGGCACACCTTTGACACCGTCAAGGGTGGCGATTACCTGGTCGACCAGGATGCTGCTGAAATTTTGGCTAAAGAATCAGTTCAGGCAGTCATTGACCTTGAGAATATGGGGCTTCCTTTCAACCGAACCCCAGACGGCAAGATTGACCAGCGCCGATTTGGTGGTCACACAAGAGATCACGGAAAAGCTCCGGTTCGTCGCAGCTGCTATGCGGCTGACCGCACCGGCCACATGATTCTGCAGACCCTTTACCAAAACTGCGTGAAGCTCGGCATTGAGTTCTACAACGAGTTCTACGTTTTGGACCTGGTGATGAACGATGGCAAACCGGCCGGTGTTGTGGCTTATGACCTAGCAACTGGAGACATCCACGTTTTTGCTGGTAAAGCGATCATTTTTGCAACCGGTGGTTTCGGAAAGATTTATAAGACAACTTCAAACGCCCACACCCTCACGGGTGACGGCGTGGGCATCATCTACCGAAAGGGCTTGCCCCTAGAGGACATGGAGTTCTACCAGTTCCACCCAACTGGTCTTGCTGGGCTCGGGATTCTGCTGTCCGAAGCCGCTCGCGGTGAAGGTGGGATTCTAAGAAACTCCCTCGGTGAAAGATTCATGGAGCGCTATGCGCCAACCATTAAGGACCTTGCTCCAAGAGACATGGTTGCAAGGGCGATGGCCAACGAGGTAAGAGAGGGCAGGGGTGGCGGACCCAATAAGGACTACGTCTTTTTGGACCTAACCCATCTGGAGCCAGCTGTGATTGACGCAAAGCTGCCCGACATTACCGAATTCGCCAGAACATATCTCGGGGTCGAGCCCTACACCGAGATGGTGCCGGTATTCCCAACTGCCCACTACGCAATGGGTGGAATCCCAACCAACATCAAGGCCGAAGTCCTCTCGGATAACAACACCGTTGTACCGGGGCTCTATGCCGCTGGTGAGTGCGCCTGCGTCTCGGTCCATGGCGCGAACCGCCTGGGCACCAACTCCCTGCTGGACATCAACGTGTTTGGTAAAAGGGCTGGAATCTATGCCGTCGAGTACGCCAAGACGGCTACCCAGGTCCCAGTTCCAGAGGACGCACCAGACATGGTTATTCGGATGCTTCAAAAGGTTCGAGATGCCAAGGGAACCGAAAAGGTTGCTGTCTTGCGCAAGGAGCTTCAGGAGACTATGGACAAAAATGCCCAGGTTTTCCGCACCGAGGAAACCCTGAACGAGGCCTACGAAAAGATTCAAGAGCTTCGCGTGCGCTACGAGAACATCTCGATTCAAGATCAGGGCAAGCGCTTTAACACCGACCTTCTCGAGGCCGTTGAGCTTGGCTTCCTAATCGATCTAGCCGAGGTAACAGTGATCACCTGCCGTGAGCGCCGCGAAAGCCGCGGAGCTCACCTTCGGGAAGACTTCCCAGATCGTGACGACAAGAAGTTCATGGTCCACTCGATGGCCTACCAGATTGACAAGGTCGACAAGACCACTAAAGCAAAGATAAAAATCGGTTGGAAGCCGGTTGTTGTAACCAACTATCAGCCGATGGAGCGTAAGTACTAATGGCACAGCAAGCCGCACCGCAAATCGAAGAGATTCCCTCATTCACAGTCACTTTATTTGTTCGACGTTTTGACCCAGAAACCGACACCGAGGCCAAGTGGGTCGATTACGACGTTGAAATGTATGGCACCGACCGCATTTTGGACGCCTTGCACAAAATCAAGTGGGAGCAGGATGGCTCTTTGACCTTCCGTCGCTCTTGCGCTCACGGCGTGTGTGGCTCGGATGCTATGCGCATCAATGGCCGCAATCGTCTGGCCTGCAAAACCCTTATCAAGGACCTCGACATTTCTCAGCCGATCTACATTGAGCCCATCAAGGGTTTGCCGGTTGAAAAAGATTTGATTGTTGACATGAACCCTTTCTATCAGGCGTTCAGGGACATCAACCCGTTCTTAATTGCCTCGGATAAGCCTCAAAAAGAGCGCCTTCAATCCCCCGAGGAGCGGGCTCGCTACGACGACACCACCAAGTGCATTTTGTGCGCCGCCTGCACCACCAGTTGCCCGGTGTTTTGGACCGATGGTCAATACTTCGGCCCAGCCGCAATCGTGAATGCGCACCGTTTTATCTTCGACTCTCGCGATGAGGGTGCGGAGCTTCGGTTGGATATCTTGAACGATAAAGAGGGCGTCTGGCGCTGCCGCACCACCTTTAACTGCACCGAAGCTTGCCCGAGGGGCATCGAGGTAACCAAGGCAATTGCTGAGGTAAAGCAGGCGATGCTCAGGTCTAAGGTCTAAGAAAATGTCAGTCACCCGAAGAGCGATTTTGGTCACATCAGTCGCTGGCGCAGCTGGGCTCACCCTCGCAGCTTGCGCAAGTGGTCCCCAGCTAGCTGAGACCACGCCCCCTTCTGGCACAGTTGACCAAACCCCCAAGGCGGCTCTGGGCGAGGTAATGCTCGGAATGACCAGCGCTGTAATGGCTGGCTCAGGAGCCAAATTCATGATCGATGACGCACTAACTATCCTGGTAACCCAGCCCATTGCTGGAGTGTTCAAGGCATTTAATGCGACCTGCACCCACGCCGGATGCATAGTAAATGGAGTGCAAGACAATCAAATAGCTTGCGGTTGTCACGGGGCGCGCTTCGATGTCGAAACCGGTGGAGTCGTGGCCGGACCAGCTCGACAAGCGCTAGGGAAAATTAATCTTGAGGTTAGAGGCGAAGAACTCTGGGTCATAATTTAGGCATGCTTTCTATCGCATCGGTTAATGTCAACGGTATTCGCGCAGCGGCTAGAAAAGGCATGGCCGATTGGCTCAGTGTCGCCAAACCGGACATTCTTTGCCTCCAGGAAGTAAGAGCGCCAAAATCAGAACTCTTAGCCTTGGCTCTGGACGATGGCCCACTAAGCCTTGAAAATAACTGGCACATCTACGAACACGAAGCAACCGCAAAGGGTCGTGCCGGGGTCGCGGTCTTATCCAAAACCGAAGCTATCGCGATTCGCACCGAGTTGGGTGCCGAAGATTTTGATTCGGCAGGGCGTTGGCTAGAGGCAGATTTCCAAACTGCTGCCGCGGTGCTCACCGTCATCTCTTGCTATGTGCACTCGGGTGAGGTTGATACCCCAAAGCAGGTTGAGAAATATAAGTTTCTGAACGCAATGCAGGCTCGTATGCAAGAGCTAATAAAAGACGATCGACTAGTGGTCGTGTTGGGAGATCTCAACGTTGGCCATACTGAGCTAGACATTAAGAACTGGAAGGGCAATCTTAAAAACTCAGGGTTCTTGCCTCAGGAGCGAGTCTTCTTTGATGCTTTTGCATCTCAGGGTTGGCAGGATCTTGGTAGAAACGCTCACCCAGATGTTCCGGGGCCCTATACCTGGTGGTCTTATCGAGGGCAGGCCTTTGATAATGATGCTGGCTGGCGGATTGACTACCAATTAGCAACCCCCGCCCTGGCGAAACTAGGGCAGAATTATCGGGTTGACAGAGCGGCAAGCTATGACACCAGGTGGACTGACCACTCTCCAGTGGTAGTCGACTACTCACTTTAGGATCTAAGAAATGACCAAACCAAATCTCTTATCAGGCATGCAGCCCTCGGCCTCAAGTCTTCACCTGGGCAATTATCTTGGCGCCTTGACCCAGTGGGTGAAGATGCAGGATGAATATCAGGCCTTCTACGTGATTGTCGACCTGCACGCGATCACTGTGCCGCAAGACCCAAAAGAGCTGCGCAACAACACTCGCAGAACCGCCGCCCAGTATTTAGCCGCCGGAATCGATCCTAAAAAGGCGGCGCTATTTGTCCAATCCCATGTTCCCGCCCATGCCCAATTGGCCTGGGTCCTAAACTGCATCACCGGCTTTGGCGAAGCCAGTCGCATGACCCAGTTCAAAGACAAGTCCCTCAAGGCGGGCAGCGATCAGGCTTCTGTCGGGTTATTCACCTATCCCATCCTGCAGGCGGCCGACATTTTGTTATATCAGCCAAAGGCGGTTCCGGTTGGCGAAGACCAGCGTCAGCACCTCGAACTGACAAGGGATTTAGCGATGCGTTTTAATACTCGCTACGGGAATACCTTTGAGATTCCCGAAGCGGTTATTCCTAAAGAAACAGCCAAGATTTACGATCTGCAATTACCAACCGCCAAAATGTCAAAGTCGGCGGTAGACCCCAAGGGAACCGTCAACCTTTTAGACGAGCCGAGTGTTATCGCGAAAAAGTTCAGGAGCGCGGTTACTGATACTGACGGTGAGATTCGGTTCAATCGGGAGAGTAAACCTGGAGTCTCCAACCTTTTAGGGATTTACAGCGCAGTGACCGGAGAAAGTGTGGACCAGATTGCCACCAGACTCTCCGGCCTTGGCTATGGTGCCCTGAAAAGCGAAGTTGCTGATGCGGTCATCGCCCACCTCGAGCCAATTAGAATCCGAGCCATCGAGCTGTTGGAAGACCCGGCCGAGTTGGATTCTCTTTTGGCGATCGGGGCCCGAAAAGCCAACATCATTGCCGAAGCTACTCTGGCGAAGGTCTACGACAACTTGGGCTTAGTTCGCGCTTAGCGTTTAGGAATTTATCTTGGGCAGAGAGTATTGTTCTTTATAACACAGTTCTTCGGGGTCAGTGAAAATCTGAGCCGGCGGTTATAGTCCGCGACCCGCGTAAAAGCCCTGCATCCAGCAGGGCGGCTTTGGGCGGTTGATTTGGTGAAATTCCAGAACCGACGGTCATAGTCCGGATGGGAGAAGAACTAAGGGGTGCTTTTGGCACCCCTAGTTTTTGCGCCCCCTGGCGTCTGTGTCAGAGTTTTCGATAGGGGCCAAATGTCAACAACTGATCAGTATGAATCAGCGATGCTGCGCGCCCTAGAGCTTTCGTTGCAGGGTCCATTTATGGGCGTGAACCCCCAGGTTGGGGCTGTAATTCTGGATGTTGATGGCAAGATCGTCTCAGAGGGCTGGCACCTTGGATCCGGAACAGACCACGCCGAAGTGATGGCGCTTAAAAACCTCCGAGAAAAACTGGGAGTTGAGATACTGCCCAAGGACTTCACTGCAGTTGTCACTCTCGAGCCCTGCAATCACACTGGAAAAACCGGACCCTGCGCCGAAGCACTAATTGAAGCCGGAATCTCAAGGGTGGTATTTGCTTCCGGTGACCCAGGAGATGCCTCGGGCGCTGGTGCAGAAACTCTAAAATCGGCTGGCGTGGAGGTCATCTCCGGTGTGCTCTTAGAAGAGGCTGAGGCCCAGAACCGAGTTTGGCTAACCTCCAACCGTTTGGGCAGACCCTTTGTGACACTCAAGTGGGCCTCCAGCTTGGATGGCAGAAACGCCGCCCAGGATGGCTCAAGCAAATGGATTTCAGGTAAAGAATCAAGATCCGACACTCACTTAAGGCGCTCCCAAGTTGACGCGATCATGGTTGGCACCGGCACCATCGAAGCCGATGATCCGGCGCTCACCGCCAGGCAGTCAAATGGGATGCTGTGCGGCTCACAACCGCTTCGAGTGGTACTGGGTAAGCGCGAGTTGGATCGGAACTTGAAGGTGTTTAATAATGACGCCGAGACGGTTCAGCTCAAGACCCACTCCATTGAAGAGGCTCTGGACACGCTTTGGGATCGCGGCATCAAGCACGTATTTATCGAAGGCGGCCCAAACCTTGCGAGCGAGTTCGTGAAGCTTGGGCTGGTAGATGAATACCTGATCTATTTGGCTCCAATGCTTTTGGGTGGCGACAAAACCTCGCTGATAGACCTTGGGGTTGAGGGCATCTCGGAAGCTAAGAATCTCGAAATCTTAGAGACAAAAAACTTGGGAAACGACATTTTTATCAGAGCAAGGAGCGCGTAAATGTTTACTGGAATTATCGAAGAGCTGGGCAAAGTAATTGCCATTGAGGTTCAGCCAGATGCCGTCAGGCTGACTGTTGGGGCTACTAAGGTGCTCTCAGACTTAGGCAGAGGTGATTCGATATCGTGCTCTGGCACCTGCCTCACAGCTATAGAAATCGACGAGCACGGCTTCACCGCCGATGTGATGCTGGAGACCCTCAAGCTTTCAAGCCTGAGCGAAGTCAAAGTGGGAGACCCAATCAACTTGGAGAGAGCGATGAGTGCGGCCACTAGGTTTGGAGGCCACATCGTGCAGGGTCACGTTGATGGAGTCGGAGAGTTGGTAAGCCGAGAGGAAAGCGAGAACTGGGAGTGGGTCAGGATTCGGGTTCCAGAAGAGCTAATGAAGTATGTGGTTCATAAGGGCTCAATAACCTTTGACGGCATCTCGCTAACCGTAAATGAAATAGTGGATGACGTTATCGGGCTATCTCTGATTCCAGAAACCCTCAGAGTCACCACCCTGGGCTATAAATCCCCGGGTGACAAGGTGAACGTAGAGGTAGACATATTGGCCAAACACATCGAGCGATTGTTAGAAAACAAATGAGCACAGTTCAGCTGAGCAGCATCGAAGAGGTCCTAGAGGCGCTTCGCCAGGGAAAACCAGTGCTTGTTAGCGACGCCGAGGATCGTGAAAACGAGGGTGATGCAATCATCGCCGCCGAGTTCGCTAGCCCAGAATGGCTGGCCTGGATGATCCGCTACACCTCCGGTTATATCTGCGCACCGATGAGTGATGAGAGAGCGAACGACCTAAACCTGCCTTTGATGTGGAGCCAATCCGAAGACCCGCACCGCACCGCCTACACCGTGAGTGTTGATGCCGCTGCAAGGGAATCAACAGGAATCTCCGCGAGTGAGAGAGCTCTGACAGGAAGAGTTTTAGCTAATCCAAGCTCGCAGCCAGTCGATTTATTGCGACCAGGTCACGTATTGCCACTTAGGGCAAAGCCTGGCGGAGTGCTTATTAGGCCCGGCCACACCGAAGCCGCAGTTGACCTAATGCTTCTTGCAGGCCTTCAGCCAGTTGCAATGATGGCGGAGATGGTGAACGACGACGGAACAATGATGCGCTTTGCGGAATTATTTGAGATGGCGCAGAGGTTTGACTTACCTATGACGACCATCTCACACTTAAAGGATCACATGGCTAAACGTGCCGATCTGGCAAGCGAGCCTGCCAATAGAATCCGCTTCGAGGCCGAAGCAAACATCCCAACCACTCACGGCGACTTCCGAGTCCGCGGCTACTATGACGTGCAAACCACCGCCGAGCACATGGCAATCGTTTCCGGAAACCCAACCGGGCAAAATGTGCTGGTTCGAATTCACTCCGAGTGCATCACCGGGGAAGCTTTCGGTTCTCTCAAGTGCGAGTGCGGCCCGCAACTAGACGCTGCAATGGACGCTATTAACCAAACCAAGGATGGCGGAGTCGTTATCTACCTTCGCGGCCAAGAAGGCCGTGGCATTGGTCTTTTGAACAAGCTCAAGGCTTATGCGCTTCAAGAAAAAGGTCTGGACACCGTGGACGCCAATCTAGCCCTGGGGCTTCCCTCAGAAGCAAGAGAATACGGCGCAGCCGTGGCAATCTTGCGCGATCTGGGAATTGAGAGCGTAAAGCTTTTGACCAATAATCCTGCGAAAAGAGAATTCTTGATTCAAGCCGGCATCCCTGTCACCGAGACTGTCCCATTGATTGTTGGGCTGGCGGAGCAGAACAAGGGCTACTTAGACGCGAAGCGTGAGCGGATGGGTCACAATCTTCCCGCTAATCTTGAAGGATGAGCGGACACGGAGCGCCAGAGCTTGAAGTTTCAGGCCAGGGAAAACAGATCTATGTAATTGCCACTTCTTGGCACACCGAGATCATGGATGGGCTAGTTCAAGGAGCTCTTAGGGAACTCGAAAAATCTGGCACCAAAGACATAGTTCTGCAAAGAATCCCAGGGGCTTTTGAGTTACCTCTGGCGGCCCTCAGGGCAGCCGAAGCCGGAGCGGATGCAATCATCGCCTTGGGCGTTGTGATCCAGGGAGAAACCCCACATTTTGACTATATCTGCTCCTCCGCTACCGATGGCCTAACCAGAGTTCAACTTGATTACTCGATCCCAATTGGTTTTGGGTTTCTCACTGTGAACACCGAAGCTGAGGCACTTTCAAGGGCCGGGCTCGAGGGTTCCAAAGAAGACAAGGGTAAAGAGGCGGTCCAGGCCGCATTGCACATGCTCTCACTCGGCTAATAGTCGGCCAGAGGGTTAGCGCATAAACAGCGCGCGCAGCCTGTGGGTTGTGAACCAAAGCCCGGCAAGAATCATCACCACAAAATATGCCACGTGACCCAAAATACTTAGGTCCCAATTCCCAAGCATGATTGAACGAATCATCTCGACCCCCTGCCAAAGTGGCAAACCCTGAACAATTACTTGAATCCACTGTGGGTAAACACTCACTGGGAAAAAGGTTCCGGAGAATAAGAACATCGGCAACAAGAAAAAGTTAATCCACTGCATCTGCTGGATGTTTGACATATAAGAAGTAATTGCCATGCCCACCGACGCGAATCCAAATGCAATCAGCGTCGCGGCAGGTATCGCCAATAGCCCCCACCAGCTTGTTACTAGACCAAGGGGCGCAACAATGGCCATGAAGCCAATCGAGTAAACGGTGCCGCGCAATAGTGCCCAGGCAATCTCCCCAAGTGCGACATCCAGTGGCCCAAGCGAACTTGAGAGCATCACCTGGTAGATCTTGCCGAAATGCATTTTGAAAAATACATTCCACGTCGCGTCGTAAATTGCGCCATTCATCGCGCTGGTCGCCAAAAGTGCCGGCGCAATAAAGGCCGCATAGCTGACCGTGTTGCCGCTACCGTCTTCCAAGTCTCCAATTAACTGGCCGATACCAAAACCAAAGGCCAAAAGATAAAGCACCGGCTCCACAAAGCCGGAAACAATTACCAACCAGTTGGAGCTCTTGGCTGCGTAAACACCGCGCTCTACCAAAACCCGAGAGCGACCCGCATAGACACCACTGCCGGGTTTGCTGGCGCGTCTTTCGGCAATCGCCACCGCGCCTGAAACTAGGGCCTGAGTAATCATCTACTTAGCCTTTCTTGGAACTTGGGATAAACCAGGGCCATCCCAATGACCCCCATGAGTACCAAATAGGCAAGGTGGATAAAAAGCATTACAGGCTCGAGCGGGTTGCCATAACTCAGTGCTCTACCGAGTTCGGTGGCATGCCAAAGCGGTGAAACCCATCCAATTGGCTGAAGAAAAATGGGCATTAGCTCGAGCGGGTAAAAGGTTCCGGAGAATAAAAACATCGGCGCGATCACAAATCGGGCAATCATGGCGAAATAGCCCTCGTCCTTTTCGAGCCTCGCGGTAATCGCCAGAACACCCGCGGCCATGCCCCAAGCCGCCATCATGGAGGTCAAAACCAGTGCAACTGAGCTACTGAGGGGAATCGCTCCGAATAGCAAAAGCACCCCCATGTACATCAGGGTGGTAAAAAGCGCCCGACCCATTGCCACGATCATGACCCCGTTGGCTATCTGGATAGCCGAAACTGAGGTGTTGTGGATTGCAAAAAATAACTTGTCCCACACAAAGCCATCCATGGTTGGGAATGTCACCTCATCCACGGCGGCTTGAATTGCAGCGGCGGCCAAAAGTGCAGGAGCCACGAACTGCAAATAGCTCACTCCACCCAGGCCTTGGTCGGAAGAATTCGCATCAACCAATGCGCCAATTCCGAGCCCAACGGATACCAGATACAAAATCGGATTCCCGAGCGCAAAGGCAATCACTCCGCCGAGCCATTTGCTGATTGAGTAAAAGCGATATTCGGCTACTCGAAAGGCGCCAAACCTAACGGCTCGTTTTGGGTCAACGGCACTGCCCGGAGTGAACTTTAAATCCGACATTTAGTCGACCAGGGTTCTGCCGGTGAGTCTCAAAAAGACATCTTCCAATGACGACCGCCTCACCAAAGAGGTGATTGGCTTCATACCCGAAGCTTCAATCTGACCAAGAAGCTCCTCGCCCCTATCGGTGTAGATCAAAATGCGATCAGGCAAGACTTCGATACGAGCATCAAACTTCTCGAGCGCTATCGCCGCCGCTTCGTTTTTATCGGTGCCGAATCGAAGCTCCACCACCTCTTTGGAGGAGTACTCCTTGATGAGCGCCTGCGGGGAACCCTCCGCCATGATCTTTCCGTTGTCCATAACTATTAGGCGGTCGCAAAGTTGCTCGGCCTCATCCATGTAGTGGGTGGTTATAACCAGTGTCACGCCCTGTTCCTTGAGGCGAAATAGCCTGTCCCACAGAATGTGCCTAGCCTGCGGATCTAACCCGGTAGTGGGCTCGTCCAGCAGCAAGATTTCCGGCTCGTTCACCAGACCCCTCGCGATGGCGAGCCTGCGCTGCATGCCCCCCGAAAGATCATCGGCTTTGGCATTTCGCTTCTCAACTAGTTGAGCAAAAATCAAAAGCTCTTCCACCTTGGCCTTGAGCCACTTACGTGAAAGGCCAAAATAGCGCCCATAGGTGAAGAGGTTCTCCCAGACCTTTAGTTCGCGATCGAGCATGTCTTTTTGAGGCACAACTCCGAGGTGAGCCCGAATTTCGGGACCTTGAAAATCGGGCTCTTTACCCAAGATGGTGAGCTCGCCGCTCGAGCGCTTTGACACCGAAGAGATCATCTTCATGGTGGTTGATTTGCCGGCGCCGTTCGGTCCCAGTAGACCAAAGGACTCACCTCGATACACATCAAAATCGATTCCGTCAACCGCAATAAAGTCTTTATAGGTTTTGGTTAGGTTCTTGGCGTGAATTACTATTTCACGAGAGGTATCTAAAGCCAATTTTGCTCCATCTTTTTTGCCTGAGTGGGCAAGCCCTACAGGATACCAAATCCAAATGCCGAACTCCGGATAACTTGTGCCCCGAAGAGTTTCTCGAGAAACCTTGATATGTTTAGCCGGTGAAGCCAAAGCTTGGAAACCGCAGGGTTACTGGAACCGAGCAGTACTACACCCCAATCGAACTGGCTCAAGACCTCACCAAGCAAACCCTAGGCATAATACCGAACGCCCTTGCAAGGGATTATTTAGAGCCCGCGGGCGGCACCGGTAGCTTCATTGAAGCGCTCAAGAGCCAAGGGGTCAAAAAGATTCAGGCAGTGGACCTCTACCCCAAACACGTTGCGGTCGAGCAGGCCGATTTTCTAATCTGGCAACCTAAACTGGCGAACTTGGTAACTATCTCTAACCCACCGTTTGGGCGAAATAACGCGCTTAGTGTGCCATTTTTCAATCATGCAGCTGAGTTTTCGGATTACATTGCCTTTTTGGTGCCGAGGTCTTGGCGCAAGTGGTCGGTGCAAAATCGCCTCGACAGAAGATTCCACCTGGTTCACGATGAAGCCCTCGAAATTCATTATCAAACCGACACTGGTGAAAGCTACCAAAAGGGAAATGGCTTTCGAACCTGCTTTCAGGTCTGGGAAAAGAGGATCGATCTGAGAAAACTTCACGTTGTGCCGGATAACGGATATGTGAAAAAGACCAGCGTCGAGGAGGCCGATATCGCCTTGCGGGTATTTGGCTATGGCTGCGGCAAGGTGCTGCGCCAGTTTGACCGCGTGCCCAATACGACCTTGATGTTTCTTAGAGTTTCTAGTGAGGATGTAATTGGCACTCTTGAAGGTTTAGATTATGAGAGGTTTAGTTCCAACACCGCCTACACCAAGGCATTGAGTTTCCAAGAAATCAATTTCTTGCTCAATGAGCAGCTCCTAGGAGATGGGCTAGCCCGTAAGAATCAGGAATAGATGAGCAATCAGTACGAAGACCCAACCCAGAATCCAAGAAGTCGCGAATACAAAGGGCCCAGGGCAAAACTAAAAGACCTCCTGCCGTATCTGGTCGACCACAAAAAAGCCCTCATTTTTGCAGTGATTCTGTCCGTTGTGGTGTCCGCACTATCCCTAGCGCAGCCACTTTTATTGGGACAGGTTATTGCAGGGGTTGAAGCCGGCACCGCAATTGGTGGTCTGGCGTTCTGGATTGTTATTTTGCTAGTTTCAAGCGCACTTATAAATGGTTATCAGTTCTACCTTCTATATCGAACCGGTGAGGGTGTTGTTCTTTCCACTCGTAAGGCTCTTATTTCACGCTTAGTTCGCTTACCAATTTGGCAGTATGACCGCCGAAGAATTGGCGACTTGGTTTCTAGGGTCGGTTCCGACACCACTCTTCTGAAGGCAGTTTTGACCCAGGGGCTGGTATCCGCGGTCGGTGGAATATTCACGTTCTTCGGTGCAGTTATTGTGATGGCTTTTATCGACCCGGTTCTTCTCGGTGCCACCTTGGCCGTTGTTGCAATAGCGGTCGTGGCTATCGCGCTGGCTGGTCGCAAGATTCGCTCCGCGACTACCAAGGCCCAGCAAATGGTTGGTGAAATGAGCTCTGCGGTTGAGCGAGCCCTTGGAGCTATCCGCACCATTCGCGCAGCGCGCGCGGAAGACCGTGAGATTGCCGCGATGAATAAGGATGCGGAGGCGGCTTACGATCAGGGCGTCAAAATCGCCAAGCTCTCGGCCGTCATCTCCCCAATCGCCCAAATCGCCTTCAACACCGCTTTCATAGTGGTGCTTGGTCTCGGTGGCTTGCGGGTCGCCACCGGAGAGACCACCATCGCGTCGCTTGTGACATTTGTGATCTTGTTGTTCTTTATGATTGGCCCACTGATCAGCACCTTTGGCGCTTATACCTCGGTGATGAGCGCCCTTGGCGCTCTGGCTCGAATCCAAGAGATCATGGTATTGGTTGAGGAGGAGGCCGGAGAAGCTAAAGACCTAAGAGAGGCGAAAAATAAGACAGCCTTAGAATTCAAGAACGTGAATTTTCATTACCAGCCCGAAGCGGGCGAGGAGCCAAAGGCGATTCTCGAGAACGTCAGTCTAGAAATTCCTCGCGGTTCAAGAGTTGCACTGGTGGGACCTTCCGGAGCCGGTAAGTCGACCATCTTCTCGCTCATCGAGCGCTTCTACGAGCCAACCGGTGGCAGTATTTTATTCGATGGTCAAGACGTCTCCTCATTCTCTCGCCAAGCACTCCGAGAGCAAATTGGGTATGTCGAGCAGGACGCTCCAGTTTTGGCTGGCTCGCTAAGAGAAAACCTGCTGCTCGGTAAGGGCAGCGCCACGCAGGAAGAACTGACTCAAGTTTTGGACATGGTCAACCTCTCAGAAGTATTGAACCGAGACGCCAAGGGACTAGACGCCGAGGTTGGCGAATCAGGCATCATGCTCTCTGGCGGAGAGCGTCAAAGACTGGCGATCGCCAGGGCACTTCTCGCCGCTCCCCCAATTTTGCTTTTGGATGAATCGACCAGCGCGCTGGATGGTCCAAACGAGCAGCGGATGCGCGAGGCCATCGATGCGGTGGCTAAAGACCGCACCCTGATCGTGATTGCCCACCGTTTGTCTACGGTGGTCGACAGCGATCAAATCATCGTGCTTGAGCGTGGCCAAGTGGTCGGCTCCGGCACCCACAGCGAATTGGTTAAAACGACCCCGCTATACGCAGAGCTAGCGAAGCACCAACTGCTGGTTTAGGTATAGGTTGGTCGAATGAGCCAGAAAATATCTCAAGAATCAGCCACGCAAAGAAGCTTCGCAATTGAGCTAGATGCTGCCGACCCGCTAGCCGCATTCAAATCCGAATTTTTAATAACTGATGCGGATCTTTGCTATCTGGATGGCAACTCGCTTGGCCGTCTGCCCAAGAAAACCGTCACGGTCGTGAATGATTTTCTACTAAAGGAATGGGGACCCGAACTAGTGGATGGCTGGGGTCACTGGATTGACCAGGCCCAGCCAGCAGGCGACCTCTTAGCAAGAGCAAGCTTGGGCTCAGGCCCAGGACAGACCCTTGTTATGGACACCACCAGCGTGAATTTCTATCAACTCTGCGTGGCTGCAATCAAAGCCAGACCGAATCGCAAAACGGTAATCATCGATTCTTCAAATTTCCCAACCGATCGCTACATAATTGCCGGCATTGCCGAAGCGTTTGGGCTAAAGCTGATAACCCTGAATAACGATGGCCAAGGTGGCCCGGGGGCAGTTGAAATTGAGAGCGAAAATGAACTGATAACCCCCGAGGCGCTTGAGCCACACCTTTCAGATGATGTGGCACTTATTACCCTTCAGGCAATTCACTACCGATCGGGTGCAAGATCGAACACAAAAGCAATCAACGCGCTGGCTAAAAAATATGGCGCCCTGGTGGTCTGGGACTGCTCTCACGCGGTGGGATCTATTCAACTAGATTTTGATAAAAACGATGTCGACCTCGCTGTCGGTTGCACTTATAAATATGGCAACTCGGGGCCCGGTTCTCCAGCCTGGTTATTCGTCAGAAAAGAACTACAAGATCAACTTAGGGTTCCAATCCAAGGCTGGTTTGCTCAGGACAAGCAATTCGAAATGGGCCCGTTTTTTGAGCCGAACAACGAGATTCGCAGGTTCCAGATTGCTAGCCCTTCAATCATCGGCATCAGGGGTGTTGAAGTGGCTTTCGAGATGATTGAGAGAGCTGGAATTGCAAATATCGAGAAGAAGGCTGCTACCGGCACCGACCTGATGATTGCGCTTTTTGATGCCTGGCTCGAGCCGCTTGGCTTCACACTGGGGACTCCGAGGGATTCAAGCAAACGCGGTGGCCATATCATACTCACTCATAAAGACGCCAAGCAGATTGCCCTAGCCCTTCGAAAACTCAAGAATGTCATTCCAGATTTCCGTGAGCCAAATGCTGTGAGGCTTGCAATTTCTCCCCTGGCAACCTCTTACCTCGAAGTTTTTGACGGCTTCGAAAGATTGCGTGAGTTGGTGGAGTCTGGCGACTATAAGAGCGTTGAGATTGATGGGAATCGCGTTACATGAGCGAAAATAAACACGTCACCTACATCTCTTATCTAAAAGTCGATGAGCTATTAGAGCTGCAGCATCCGCTAAGCGATGGCCCAGAACATGATGAACTTTTATTTATCACCATCCACCAGGTCTATGAACTTTGGTTCAAGCAAATTCTGCACGAAGCCTCGGCCCTGCAGGTTGTTTTAGAAAAGGGAGATAGCCACCGTTCTCTGGCGATACTTGGGCGAATTCGCACAATTATGAAGACCTGCGTTTCGCAACTCGATATCTTGGAAACCATGACTCCGCTGCAATTCAATTCCTTCAGAGAAAGACTCTCCTCTGCCTCTGGTTTTCAATCCGCTCAATTCCGAGAATTGGAGGCGGTCCTTGGCAGGCGAGATCAAGCCGGGGCTGGCGCAGATAAAACTAGCGGAATGGGAATGGCCGAGCACCTAGTGCAAGGATCAAGCGCCAGGGCTCGGGTGGAGGCAGCAATGACAAGGCCTTCGCTTTGGGATTCCGCGATGCACTATTTCAACCACCGCATCAAGCTCCCCAGCGAGGCGCTCGAAAGAGATGTCGCGATGGCCTGGGAGCCACACGAGGGCTTACAGATCGCACTAATTGAAATGCACAGAACCGACCCGGAAGCCGCAATGGTTTCCGAAGCGCTAGTTGATTTTGATGAGGGCTTGCAGGAGTGGCGCTATCGGCATGTGAAGATGGTGGAACGCACAATCGGAAGAAAAATGGGTTCTGGCGGCTCAGCGGGTGCCGGCTACTTAGCCTCAACTTTATTCAATCCGGTCTTCCCGGACCTTTGGGCTATCAGAAGTAAGTTCTAGCTAACTGCTCGAACCACATTTGACAAGAGCATCGCCCTGGTCATTGGTCCGACCCCTCCTGGGTTGGGCGATAGGTAACCAGCGACACTTGCTACACCGGGATCAACATCGCCAAAGAGTGAATCATTTACTCTCGAAATTCCAACATCCAAAACCGCCGCACCGGGCTTGACCCATTCTGGCTTCACAAAATGAGGTTGGCCGATTGCCGCGACAACGATGTCAGCCCGCCTAACCGCCTCGGGAATATACCTCGAGGAACTGTGCAATATTGTCACGGTTGAGTCAATTCCCCTGCGGCTCATCAAAAGACTAAGCGGTCTTCCCACCGTGAGGCCACGGCCTAGAATTACTACCTCGGCACCGGAGGTTGGCACCCCGTGCCTTCTTAGAAGCTCCACTATGCCGGCGGGAGTGCAAGGTAGCGGAGATGTCATTTCACCGGAGACGTTCATCACCAATTTGCCAAGGTTTATCGGGTGTAAACCGTCGGCATCTTTTTCAGGGTCAATCAATTCCAGCATCTGATTGGAGTCCATGCCCGCTGGAAGCGGAAGTTGAACTATGTAGCCGGTGACTTCGGGGGCTTGATTGAGGTCTCGGATTGCCGCTTTGATATCTTGAGCACTTGCAGTTTCAGGAAGATCAATCCGAATCGACTCGATGCCCACCTCGGCGCAGTCTCGGTGCTTGCCAGCCACATACTTCAGTGACCCGGGATCCTGGCCTACTAGAAGAGTCCCCAGCCCAGGGGTGATTCCCTTTGCCTTGAGCTCAATTACTTTGAGTCTTAGGTCACTCTTGATAACCTTGGCGGCTGCCAAGCCATCTAGTTTGACCGCCGTCAAATGCTTACCAGTTCTCTAGGTTCGAATAAAGTGGAATTGCCTCGGTTAGCACTCGCACTCTCGCCCTGAGCGCTGCAATGTCAGAACCCGGGATCAAAACGTGGGCGATGATGTCAGCCACTTCAGTGAATTCGGCGGCGCCAAAGCCACGGGTGGCCAAGGCCGGGGTCCCAATCCGAATACCCGAGGTGACCATGGGTGGCCTCGGGTCGTTAGGAACAGAGTTCTTGTTCACCGTGATACCGGCTTCGTGAAGCAGGTCTTCGGCCATTTGGCCATCAAGCTGGGAGTTGCGAAGATCAACCAAAACCAGGTGAACATCGGTTCCGCCAGTCAAGACAGAAACCCCCGCCGCCACAACGTCTGGCCTAATTAGCCGTTCTGCGATTATTTTGGCACCTTCGATTGTGCGCTGCTGGCGCTCTTTGAACTCGGGCTGCATGGCCTGCTTAAATGCAACAGCCTTGCCGGCTATGACGTGCATCAGCGGACCACCCTGTTGCCCAGGGAACACGGCAGAGTCGATCTTTTTTGCATACTCCGCCTTGCACAAAATCATGCCAGAACGAGGTCCAGCAAGGGTTTTATGTACTGTCGAAGAAACCACATCAGCATAGGGAATTGGGCTTGGGTGCAGCCCTGCCGCTACCAAGCCAGCAAAGTGGGCCATGTCGACCCAAAGTTTGGCTCCAACCTCATCGGCAATCGCCCTAAAGGCGGCAAAATCGAGATGCCTTGAGTACGCGGACCATCCCGCAATCAAAACAGTTGGGCGGACCTCCAGGGCTCGTGCTCGAACTATGTCCATGTCAACCAAGAAGGTTTCTGGGTTTAGCTCATACTCGTGACCCTCGTAGGTCTTGCCAGAGAAGTTCAACCGCATGCCGTGGGTGAGGTGCCCTCCATGAGCCAGGCTCAAACCAAGGATCTTGTCACCCGGCTTGGCAAGTGCCATCAATACGGCTGCGTTAGCGGTTGCTCCCGAGTGGGGCTGAACATTCACGTGTTCTGCTCCAAAAAGCTCTTTCAGGCGATCCTTGGCCAACTGCTCAGCGATATCTACAGCTTCACAGCCACCGTAATACCGCTTGCCCGGGTACCCCTCAGCGTACTTATTGGTTAGGACCGAGCCGGTGGTTTCCAAAATACTCCGAGAGACGAAGTTCTCGCTAGCAATCATCTCCAAGGTGTGGCGCTGACGGTCTAGCTCCTGCTGTAAAACAGCGGCAATCTCCGGGTCAACCTCGGATAGTGGTGCGGTAAAGCTATTTGGTTGAGTTGTCATCTACTAAGTTTACCAAACCTAAAGTCTGAAACTTAGCTTTGCCCTCAATAGGATTGTTGGCATGCAACCAACCAAAGAACACTGGGTCCTAACCTTTATTTGCGCCGATAAAAAAGGCATCGTGCATGCCATATCTGGCGTGGTCGCCGAAGTTGGGGGCAACATCACTGAGAGCCAGCAGTATGCCTCCATGGACACCGGTCGTTTTTTTATGCGTCTTCAGATAGAAGCCGAGATTTCAAAGCAGGATTTCGAACAGCAGTTCGAGGCTATCGCCGAGAGATTTCAGATGGAATACGTACTGGATTTTGTTGCCAGGCCGATGCGGGTTTTGGTCCTTGCCTCCAAGGCAGGTCACTGCCTGAATGATCTCCTATACCGACAGCGCTCAGGTCAGCTGCCGATAGAGATTCCCAAGGTATTTGCAAATCACAATGATCTCTCCGGGCTTGCCACCTTCTATGGCGTGGAGTTCGAATCCATGCAAATCGAAACCAGTGTTGACAAAGCATCATTTGAGAAAAAACTCAGTGAGTTTATTCATGCCCGAGATGTTGAACTAATCGTTTTGGCGCGCTACATGCAAATTCTTTCCCCAGAATTCTGTAAAGAATTCCAGGGAAAGATAATCAATATTCACCACTCTTTCCTGCCCGGCTTTAAGGGAGCTAATCCTTACGCGCAGGCCCACGCTCGCGGCGTAAAAATCATTGGGGCCACAGCGCACTTTGTGACCCAGGAGCTAGATGAGGGTCCGATTGTTGAGCAAAACGTCACCCGAGTGGAACACTCGAATACCGTTGCCCAGTTAGTTTCCATCGGCCAGGACGCGGAATCTAAAACCCTGACCCAAGCGGTCAAGTGGTTCGCTGAACACCGCGTCCTGCAAGATGGTGCTCGCACCGTTATCTTCCGCTAAACCTCCAGAATCCAAGGCCAATCAGAACCATAAATCCAGCCAGTAGCGCGGCTATCCAAGGTGCAAACCAGGCCCGCTCTGCCTGAGCCTGAAGTGGTGCGCCCCTCACAGGCTGCGCTAATACTGGTTCTGAACGAGGCTCTAAATTCGTAACTACCGGTGCCGCGGGTTCGATAACCCTCTCTGGTTCCATCTCGACCACCAAGGGAGATTCGTTCTCATCAATCGAGATGACTATCGGTTTAGGCGTTGTCCCCACAACCAATTTCAGCGCCTGATCAATCACTTTTGCCGGCACAGCCGGCGGGGTCACAGGGCTCGGAGTTGTCTCAGGAGTCGCCACGGTTTCGGAATCTGCGGGATCAGTGCTCTCGACATCGGGTTCGGAAGCTGTGGGCGGCAACTCGCTAACGGGCGCTGGTGCACTAGGGGGAGCAATGATTCCGGGTTCAGGTTCGGGTTGGGCCACCACTAGCGGTGCTCGATTATCAAATCCCAATCTATAGGCGCTGGAAGGTCCGGTAGATAAAACTCGATCGGTCAGTGAGTCGGCTGCTAACTCAAAATTCCCCTCACCGTAACCACACACCGCATCGAATCTCCAGCCTTGCACTTGCTGCTCAAAAACGAGCGTGCAATCTGAATCGAAGTTAATGCTCACGCTTTGCGGATTGAAATCCACCTCTTCTGAAAAAGTGAGAGTGGCGCTATATGTAAAAGGGCCGGTTCCTGCGATAGTCACTTCTGACCACAGGGCCTCGGGGCTATCTCGATCAACCTCGAAACTAAAGCTGACCTCAGTTTGAGGCCCCAGGTTCCCCCACTGATCGCTGAGAGAATTTGCCGGCAGGAGTAGCTGGTGGAGGCCTGTTACGCAACCCGAAAGCGAGACTTCGTTCTGCAAAATTTCAGCAGCTTCACAGCCCTGAATTTCAAACATTTCAGACTCTACCGCTAACACATCTGGGCTTGTCGTGAAAGAAATCAACAAGCTGTCCTGCGAAGTCAGAATTTCTTCAGAGTCAAATACGAAATCCGGACCAGTTCCATCAAATTCCACTTGGAAACTCGTCGAGGTGTTAGGACCAGTAGCACCTGATCCCACCGAGTTGGCCAAAAGCGTGAGGAGGATTGAGCCCTCTGCACAGTTTGTTAGCGCAATACTCGCCAATGATTCATTCACGTTAATCTCATTCAATACACATCCGCTTGAGGTGAGCTCGAAGTCTTGAGAGTCCAAGCCCGATATTGCCGAGGACATCTCGAGCGAATATAAAGCTGAGTCAGAGTCAATCTGGACCCCGGAGAAGCTCACTAGCATTAAAGGCAATTGATAAGTTATCGTGACGGTGCCGTTTCCTGCGCGGCCATCCACGATGTGGGTTGGATTGGCTACATGGGTTGGATCGGTGAAGGAAGATCCACCGCCGCCGCCGCCGCCATCGGCGCAACAGTTGTCATCGTCACCACCGCCACCGCCGCCGCCATACCAGCCACCGCCGCCGCCGCCGCCGCCGGCGTTCCAACTCGAACCTCCCGACCCACCAGCTCCAAAACCGCCGCCTGAAGCTGCAGAGCCGCCATTGGAAGAACCACCCGATCCACCCGAGGATTGTCCGCCGCCAAATCCGCCGGCTCCCTGCCCGGATCCACCGCGCAATGCCTGGAGTCCCCCGCCGGGTGCTCCAGCAGCTCCAGTTAGACCTCCTGGGCCACCGCCCCCACCAGCCACCGCAATACGAGAGCCCAAGGCGGTCCCCAGCCTGATGTCGCTTGCACCGCCCCCAGAGCCCTCATTGCCTCGGTTACCCCCAGAGCTCCCGCCGCCGTTGAAGCCCCCGGCTAGATAAGCACCGTAACTGCCAGCACCTCCCACATAGATTGAGACGGTGCCGGGAAGGTTCCTAAGATTTCCCTTGACAGTTCCGCCGCCGGCCCCGCCGGCACCTTGGGCGCCCTTGACATCAAACTGGACATTGCTCGCGCCATTGGGCACAATCCAGGTTTGCACCGCACCGGTGTATTCAAAGGTGACGGTGCAATCAGCACCGACACACACCTCACTAGCTGAGGCGGAGAGTGGAATTAGAGTTGCGACCAAAAGTGCCGCACTGGCTATTGCCGACTTCAATTTATATTTCATGCCGACAAAGGTAAAACTCCCTGCAGATTCTTGCAGGGAGTTATCCACAGCCCTCGAAAGGGCAGTGTTTTCCTAGGCCATTCTGCCGCGCAGGTTTTCTGCGAGGGTGCTCATAAATTCCTGGGTGGTCTGATAAGCCTGATCTGGCCCGACCAGCGCTGCCAGATCCTTGGTCATGTGGCCCGCTTCGACAGTCTTGATAATGACATCCTCGAGGGTCTCGGCGAATGCCTGCACCTCGGGAGTGTTATCTAGCTTTGCGCGGTGCATCAAACCCCTGGTCCACGCGAAAATCGAGGCAATCGGGTTGGTCGAAGTTGGCTTGCCGGCTTGATGTTGGCGGTAGTGACGAGTCACTGTGCCGTGGGCGGCCTCCGCAAGGGCTGTTTCGCCATCCGGGGTAGTTAGCACAGAAGTCATAAGACCCAGTGAGCCGAAGCCCTGGGCCACAGTGTCGGACTGAACATCACCATCGTAGTTCTTGCAAGCCCAAACATAACCGCCCTCCCACTTGAGGCAAGCGGCGACCATGTCGTCGATCAGGCGGTGCTCATAGGTCAAGCCGGCCTTTTGGAACTGCTCGGCATATTCGGCGTCGAAGACCTCCTGGAAGGCGTCTTTGAATGCGCCGTCATAGGCCTTCAAAATCGTGTTTTTGGTTGAGAGATAAACCGGGTAGTTGCGGGCTAGGCCGTAATTAAAAGATGCCCTCGCAAAGTCTCTAATCGAATCCATGTAGTTATACATACCCATAGCTACACCGCCGGCCTCTGGGTAATCCGCGATGGTCATGGTCTGAGCCTCTGAGCCATCGGCCGGAGTCCAAGTCATGGTGACAGTGCCCTTACCCGGAACCTTGAAGTCAGTGGCCTTGTACTGGTCTCCGTGAGCGTGACGACCGATGATGATTGGCTTGGTCCAGCCGGGAACCAACCTTGGCACGTTGGAAATGATAATCGGCTCGCGAAACACCACGCCGTCCAAGATGTTTCTAATGGTGCCATTTGGTGAGCGCCACATTTTCTTGAGGCCGAATTCGGTTACCCGGTCTTCGTCCGGGGTGATGGTTGCGCACTTCACTCCAACACCGTGCTTTTTGATGGCGTGGGCAGCATCAATGGTTATTTGGTCGTCGGTAGCATCACGGTTTTCGACCGAAAGGTCGTAGTATTCCAAATCGACATCCAGAAACGGCAGAATCAGATTGTCCTTAATGTCCTGCCAGATGATGCGGGTCATCTCGTCGCCGTCTAGTTCAACGACCTTGCCTATCACTTTGATTTTGCTCATAAATTACTCCTGATAAAAGACGCTGATCGCGCCAAACGGGCACCCAATAGCCTATCGGTTAGCACAAGTTGGAAAATTAGATTCAATCACTGAAGACAGTCGGCCTAAACCAGCGACTCCTTCCAGGCTTTATAAAGCCTGGAGAACTTGCCACCAGCATCGACCAACTCTTTAGGTGACCCGTCCTCGATTATCTTGCCGTGTTCCATTACCAAAACTCGATCGGCAATCGCCACCGTTGATAAGCGGTGCGCAATGATCACAGCGGTCCTTCCCTTCAATAGAGTCTTGAGCCCGACCTGCACCAATCGCTCCGAGGGAATGTCCAGCGAGCTAGTGGCCTCATCGAGAATCAAGACTGCGGGGTTGGCCAAAAAAGCGCGAGCAAATGAGATTAGCTGACGCTGACCCGAAGAAACTCGGCCACCGCGCTTATTCACATCGGTCTCGTAACCGCTGGGCAGTTGCAAGATAAATTCGTGAGCGCCGACCGCCTTGGCGGCATCGATTACCTGCTGCATCGAAGCACCGGGCTTTCCAAGCTGAATGTTTTGAGCCACCGAACCTGTGAATAGGTAGGCCTCCTGGGTAACCATCACGATTTCCCGGCGCAAATCAGAGTTTGAAATATCTTTTAGGTCGACGCCATCGATTGAGACGACCCCCTTAGAAGGATCGTAGAAGCGAGATATCAGCTTGGCTAGAGTCGATTTTCCGGCACCGGTAGTTCCGACCAACGCAATTGTTTGTCCGGCAGGAATCTCGAGGCTGAATGGGTGGAGCACCACGGCCCCGGTTGAATACTTAAAATCGACATTCTCAAAGTTAACCTTGCCCTGAGCGTTATCAATTTTTACCGGCTTTAAAGGTTCTGGCACACTCGGCTCTTCTTGCAGTACGCCAGAGATTTTTTCGAGTGCCGAAGAAGCGGCTTGGTAAGAGTTGTAGAAGATGGCAATTTGCTCCATTGGATCAAAGAATCTTCTGGCATACAAAATGGCCGCGGTCAAAACCCCAATCCCTAGTGAGCCATCCAGAACCCTGAATCCACCGGCCAACAACACCGCCGCCACCGTGATATTGCCAATCAGAATTAGACCCGGGTCGTAGATACCAAAAAGCTGAATCAGCTTGGCGTTTAGGCCGCGGTATTTTTCAACCAGAGAGCCAAAGTACTTTTCGTTACGCTTCTCTTTGCGGAATGCCTTGACCGCGCGGACTCCCGTCATGGTCTCAACAAAGTACTGAATCAGGGTGGACGAGGCTACTCGCTGCGCCCTGAATCCCTTATTGGTGTTGACCTGGAACCAACGGGTGAGAATGCCAAGTGGAATAAGGGCCCCAGCCAAAATAAAGAAGCTGATCGGGTCCAAAATCAAAAGAGCAATAGCGGTGAAAAGCATGAACATGCCCCCCACTACCAACTCGCTTAGACCGCCCGATAAGAGCTCCGAAATAGATTCCAGGTCTGAGGTTTGGCGAGCGATGACCCGGCCCGCGGTGTAGCGCTCATGAAACTCGACTGAGAGCTTTTGAGTGTGGACAAACACCCGATTTCGCAAGTCATAGAGCATGGCCTGCGATATCTTCGCGGTGAGCATCAAAAAGTAGTAAACGGTTATCGCACTCAGCGCCGCAGCCGAAAGATAAATGCCCACAATCAGCCAAAGCGGCTGGTAGTTGCCGTCAATCGCATTCGGAAGAGCCCAGTCGATACCAAAGGCAATCAGTGCGGGGCCCGCTACTCGAAGTGCAGTAGAAAAAACGATCATCACCACAGCGGCATAAAGCCGCATTTTGAGTGGAATCAGGAGTGAGCCCAAGAGCACCCTGGAGCGCCGACGAATGAACTTGGATTCTTCTTTATTTAGATCGGTGCGTTCTTCGTTATTTGTGCCGTAGAGACTCACAGGTTCACCTCCCTGTTCTTCTCATCTTCATCCAAAGAGGTGATGACATATCGGTAGTGGGCATTGTTCTTGAGCAATTCTTGGTGAGTGCCAAAGGCTGTGATTTGACCATCCTGCATCAGCGCAACCCTGTCCGCCAGCATCACGGTTGAAGGCCGGTGCGCGATAATCAGCGCGGTGGTTTTATTCAAGACATGCCGCAGCGCATCTTCGACCATTGCCTCGGTGTCCACATCCAAAGCCGATAGCGGATCATCCAAAACCAAAATACTCGGGTTAGCCGCAACCGCCCTGGCCAGCGCGAGACGCTGGCGTTGGCCGCCAGAAAGTGAGAGCCCCTCCTCGCCGATGGCCGTGTCAAGACCCTTGGGTAGCTCAAATACGAATCCAGCCTGAGCAATCTCCAGAGCCTGTATTAAGTCTTCTTCGCTCTCCTCGAGGTTTCCCAAAAGCACGTTATCTCTAACCGATGATGAAAATAGCGTGGCATCTTCGAAAGCCATCGCAATCTGAGTTCTGAGGTCATCCCTGGAAAGATCCCTGATGTCGACACCATCGATTGTTATGGAGCCTGATGTGACATCGTAAAGCCTTGTGGTTAGAGCTGTCAGCGTTGTTTTACCGCAACCGGTAAGCCCTATCAGCGCCACCGACTCACCCGGTTCGATCCGCAAACTGACTCCGTTTACTAAATCGGGTAAATCATCTGGGGTATCTGGATATCTAAAGTGAACATCGTGGAATTCGAGCAACCCCTTAGGGTCTTTGATGGTCTTCACCAAAGTCGGATCCTTAATCAGATCGGGCTCATCCATGACCTCGTAAAAACGCTGGGTCGCAGTCTTAGCCTCAAGCGTCATGCCAAGCAGGAACCCAAGTGACTCGGTTGGCCAACGCAAGACCATCGCGGTGGCAATGAACGCCACCAGAGTGCCCACGGTCAAATCTCCAGTGGCCGCAAGCCAAACCCCAGCCAAAAGCGCCAACCCGAGGGCGAACTCGGGAATCATGATCAGATACAACCAAATATTCGCAATCGCGCGAGCCTTGGAAATCTCGGTGTCGCGCAGCTCGGTGGCTTGCAAAGCAAACTGATCGGCTGCAAAGCCACCCCGACCAAAAGCCTTGAGCACCCGGACCCCGTGCACCGACTCCTCTACCCTGGTTGCCAAATCGCCAGATTGATCCTGGGCCAGTCTGGCTATTGAGCCATATTGCTTTTCGAACTTGAAGCCAATAACCCAAATCGGGATTGATGCGACGGTGAAGATTAGCCCGAGCCAGAAGTTATAGACAAACAAAATTCCCAAGCCCACCACCAGGGTTAGAAAGTTTGCGACCAAAAGTACCAGACCAAAACTCAGCCAACGCCTAATCAAACTTAGATCAGACACGGCCCGAGATAAAAGCTGCCCCGAAGGCCAACGATCGTGAAACGCGACCGGAAGATCCTGGAGTTTGGCATAAATCGAATTACGCATCTCCGCCTCAACGAATGTGCCAGGAGTCAAGACCAACCAACGCCGCAGTAATACGAAACCAGCCTCCATGAATCCCAAAAGAAGAATCAGACCAACTGCCGGAAGTAGCGCACCGACCCCGCCGGCAACCAAAGAATCAACCAGGTTTTGCAAAAACTGTGGGATCGCCAAGGCGAAAAGGTGCGCCAAAATGGCCGCCAACATTCCCAGTGCGATTCTAGGAAGTGCGGATTTTGCATATGGCACCAAACGCCAGAGCGTTCTAATCGTGCCGAGTTCTTTTCGTTGCATTTTTCTCTCCACTAAAGGCTATTTGGGACAGCCCTCCAGAATACACCCGTAATAAATCTTCATAAACCATGCCAAATGGGCCGGTCACTTAAAATTTAAATCAAACCTCAAGGAGAACAAGTGTCTATCACAGACCAGTATTTAGCCAATAACATCGAATATTCCAAGACCTTCCAAGGACCACTGCCATTGCCCCCCTCGAAGCACGTGGCGGTTCTAGCCTGCATGGATGCAAGGCTAGATGTGCACGGAGCATTGGGACTCAACCCGGGAGAGGCTCACGTAATTCGCAATGCTGGAGGCGTGGTTACCGAGGATGAAATTCGCTCTTTGACAATCAGCCAGCGACTATTGGGAACCAAGGAGATAATCCTGATTCACCACACCGATTGCGGCATGCTCACTTTTACCGATGATAAATTTAAAAACGATATTCAAAAAGAAACCGGAATCAAGCCAGCTTGGGCCGCAGAAGCTTTTGATGACCTAGCGATCGATGTCAAGGCTTCGATCTCAAGAATCAAACAGAGCCCATTCATCCCCCACACAGACAGTGTTCGCGGATTTGTGTTTGACGTGTCAACCGGGTTATTACAAGAAATCCACTAGCCGAAACCTAAAACTACAGGGGTCCCATGGGGCCCCTGTTTTTTTAGTGGTAGAAGTGCCTCTCCGAAGTGAAATACATCGAGATGCCGGCTTTTTTTGCGGCAGCAATCACCTCTTCGTCTCTCACACTCCCGCCGGGCTGAACCACCGCCTTGACTCCGGCTTCAATTAAAACCTCGAGCCCATCGGCGAATGGGAAAAACGCATCGGAGGCGGCCACCGAATCGATCACTCGATCACCGGCGCGAGCTATTGCCAAACGGCAGCTATCCAGCCGGTTCACTTGCCCCATGCCAATGCCAACCGCGGCGCCAGCTTTTGCCAGCAAGATGGCATTCGACTTCACAGCTCTGCAGGCTCGCCAAGCAAATTCCAGATCCAGCATTCCAGCGTCATCCAAGGCCGGTCCCGAGACTAATACCCAATCCCTTGAGTTGAGCCCCTCGAAACCGTCAGATTCTTGCACTAGCAGTCCGCCAGAGATCTGCCTTAGTTCGGTTTTGGGTCTTTGGTAGCCGCCGCGGAGTTCAAGAATTCTAAGGTTCTTTTTCTTACTGAGAATTGTCAGGGCCTCAACTTCAAAACTTGGCGCAGCAATCACCTCTGTGAAGATTTCTGACACCTGCTCGGCCATTTTTTTGGTAACCATCCGATTGGCTGCAATAACTCCGCCAAAGGCTGAAACCGGGTCGGTCTGGTGAGCCCTTAGGTGCGCATTCGCAATCGCGTCTTCCGAATCCTCGAAAGATACCGCCACCCCGCAGGGGTTCGCATGTTTGATGATTGCCACGGCCGGTTCAATAAAATCGTAAGCGCAGCGAAGCGCAGCGTCCGCATCGACATAGTTGTTATAAGACATCTCCTTGCCTGAAAGCTGCCTTGCTTGCGCAATTCCAGCAAAAGCACCTCTTTGATTGTAAATTGCTGCGGCTTGATGCGAATTTTCTCCGTATCTTAGAACGCTCGAAAGGTCGAAACTCGGGTTCAGTTCAGATTCAAATCCGGGGCTTCTTCCGGGCTCACCCCTAAGCGAATCAAACTCTTTGGAAAACCAATTCGCCACGGCCGAATCGTATTGGGCAGTGTGCGTGAAGGCCGACCCCGCAAGCTCTCTGCGAAGCTCGAGGGTAGTTCCCCCCTGGTTTAGCGCGGCTATCAGTTTCGAATAATGTCCGGGATCCACAACGATTGCGACATTGGCGTGGTTTTTAGCCGCGGCCCTGACCATTGCCGGCCCACCAATATCAATCTGCTCTATGGCCTCGTCGCCCCTCGCGCCAGCTGCCACGGTCTTCACAAAAGGGTAAAGGTTCACCACCACCAGCTCAAAGGCCTCAATGCCCAGACCTGCAAGTTCCTCTCGATGATCCTTGAGCCTAAGATCAGCCAGAATTCCACCGTGGATTTTCGGATGCAGGGTCTTCACTCGACCATCCAGCGACTCGGGGAAACCAGTGACCTCGGATACCTCTTGAACCGGATAACCCGCCTGAGCGATTTGCTTTGCGGTGGAGCCGGTGGACACAAGCTTCACGCCTTGTGAGACCAGCGCGCCAACAAGTTCAATCAAGCCCGTCTTATCGGAAACCGATATCAGCGCGCGTTTGGGCCTGATTCGATCCCTATGGTTGAATTCGTCTGCTCCTCTGACATTAGTCATTAGATTAAGCCCTCCATGTTTATTGTGCCCTCGGATATTTCACGAATCACATCCACTAGATGTCTGCGCTCCAACACCTTAATCATTTCGGTGAGTTCAACTTCCAAAACGGCTTCGGGTATTTGTAGTTCGCGCTGCGAAATGATCGGACCGGAGTCCATTCCAGCGTCAACCAAGTGAATCGTGCTACCAGTGTGATTTGCACCAGCCGCCAAAGCATCACGAACAGCGTGAGCCCCAGGAAATAGCGGCAGCAGTGAAGGGTGGAGATTAATCAACTTCGACCTAAAGGCTTCAACAAAACTCGGCGGCAACATCTTCATGAACCCAGCCAAAACAACTAGATCCGGATCGAAAAAATGTATGTTGGCCATCAACACATTCGCGAACTCCTCGCGAGTTTCAAACCTGTCCGCCTCCACCACAAAAGTTGGCACGCCATATTTCTCAGCGTGCTCAAGGCCGAGAGCTGGATTATCCGAGCCGACCGCCAGCACTCGAACTGGATAAAGCGGGTTTTCTGCCGCTTCCAAAAGTGCCAGCAGGTTCGAACCCGAACCGGAAATAAGTACAACCACCGATAACATTTCCAACCCCTACTTCATATCTTCAGAATCAACATAGGGCCGAATAACCACCAAGCCGGCCAAGAAGCTTGGGATTAGTATCTCTAAGAAAACCAGGCCGCCAAATAATAAAGGATCGATTCCCACAAAACCGAACCGCCCTGGTCCAAAGCTCCCTGAGGCTATGAGTGAAAGCCCGATAGCGAGCGCCGCCCCGATCGCTGCCGCGGTGACCGAGAACGCCAGGGCGGCGGAGAATCTAGTGGCGTACTCCCAACGCATCTGCTTGGTGTGACGCCGAACCAAAAGCGTTGCCAAAAAGGCTGTGAGCATTGGGACTAAAACGAATAGCACGCCGCGCTCAAGCCCCCCGATTGGTATGGCGGTAAAAATCGGGAAGGCGGGCATCGGACCCAATTGGGTTAAAAACGGTGTTACAGAAGAGCCAGCCCCAATTGAGAATCCGGCTCCCGAGAGCCAGGCCATGCCGTAAATCACCAGGTTCGGTAGAATCGCCAACTGGCCAATAGTCAGCACCACACCACCAAGAATGCTCACTCGCATTGCTTCGTAGAGTCTCACCACCTCAATCCAACCAAAACCTAGAGCCACAGCCATCCCGAGAGCGGAGACCAGAATCATGGTGGCCATTACGACAATGCCAACTCTTGCCGCTGGAGACAGCACGGTCCTAATCGACCAATGCAATTTTTGATACAAGGCCAAAAGCAATGCCCGAACCGCAATTCTTTCTTTAGCCTCGGGGCCATTCGCGCCACTGAACAACTCATAACGCTTGCCCGAGACCGAGGCTATGAATATTAGGATTCCGAAAAATAATGCGGGGATGAATAATGGTTCGAACTCGCCGACGCTGACAGCATCCCCTCTTATCAGCCACGACACTAAAAAGCCGATGCCGCCAAAGGTGGCTGAGCCAGCGAGCCAGGCCGGCCACAAACTTGAAGCCGCCGATAGGCGGTGCCCGATACGGATTGCCAAAAGAGCTATTAAAAGGGTCATTCCAAGTGGCATGGTACTGATGACAAATTCCGGAAACGGAATGTCTATAATTTCTCCAGCCGCAAAAGTCACCGGAACACCGCAGGCCAGCAAAAACGCATAACCGGCTACTTGAAGAACAACCCCGTAATCAACTGAGCCATCACCCTCGATGAACCAAGCCAAGGTAAGTGGGGCGAGAACTACACCCAGGGCAGTTGCGGAAATTATCAGCGCTTGAAGCGCTGCAATTACGAAGCTCAGCCCTCGGTTCACGAGGTTACAGCTTGGCGATAATCTCGCGCATCAAAGCGGCAGTCTCCGAAGGAGTCTTTCCAACCTTGACGCCTACTGCTTCAAAAGCTTCCTTCTTGGCCTGAGCGGTCCCAGCCGAACCAGAAACAATTGCGCCAGCGTGACCCATAGTCTTACCCTCGGGGGCGGTGAAGCCTGCGACATAAGCGACCACCGGCTTGGTGACATGCTTAGAGATGTATTCGGCGGCCTTTTCTTCAGAGTCGCCACCAATTTCACCAATCAGAACAATAGCCATGGTTTCCGGGTCATTCTCAAAGGCCTCGAGCGCATCGATATGGGTGGTTCCCACAACTGGGTCACCGCCGATTCCAATAGCGGTGGAAAAACCGATGTCCCTGAGTTCGAACATCATCTGGTAGGTCAAGGTTCCACTTTTGGAAACCAAACCAATTGGGCCCTTGCCGGTAATGTCCGAGGGGGTAATGCCAGCATTTGACTCGCCGGGACTGATGATGCCCGGGCAGTTTGGGCCGATAAGTCGGGTCTTTAGCCCCTTATCGACGTTATAGGCCCAGGCCGAAGCTGAGTCGTGAACCGGAATTCCTTCGGTGATTGCTACCGCAAGTTCAATCTCGGCGTCGATAGCTTCGAGAATCGCAGCCTTTGCAAAAGCTGGCGGCACGAAGATCACCGAAACATTAGCGCCGGTCTTTTCCATCGCCTCTTTAACTGTTCCAAAAACTGGCAGCTCTTTATCCAAAACGGTTACGGTTTCACCGGCCTTGCGGGGGTTCACGCCACCGACGATGTTTGAGCCACCTGCCAGCATGCGGGTGGTGTGCTTCATGCCCTCTGCGCCGGTCATGCCCTGCACGATGATGCGGGAGTCTTTGTTTAGGTAAATTGCCATCTTGCTACTCCTACTTATTGGCCAATGCGGCAGCTAGGTCCGCACCGCCATCCATCGTGTCGGCCAAAGAAACTAGTGGGTGATTGAAATCGGAAAGAATCTTTCTGCCCTCTTCAACGTTATTACCATCAAGGCGAACAACCAGTGGTTTTTTGGCCCTGTCTCCCAAAGTGTTTAGAGCGCCAACAATCCCATTCGCAACGGCGTCGCAAGCGGTGATGCCACCGAAGACATTTACAAGGACACTCTTGACTTGAGGGTCGTTCAAAATGACGTCGAGACCAGCTGCCATAACCTCGGCAGATGCACCTCCGCCGATGTCTAAAAAGTTGGCCGGCTTTACATTGCCGTGTCTTTCACCGGCGTATGCCACAACATCCAAAGTTGACATCACAAGACCCGCGCCATTGCCGATGATTCCAACTTCACCATCGAGCTTCACGTAGTTCAAATCCATCGCCTTGGCTTTGGCTTCAAGTGGATCCAACTGATCGCGCTCCATTTCGGCGCGCTCGTGCCTAAACTCAGCGTTCTCATCAAGGGTTACCTTGCCGTCAAGAGCCAAAATCCGGCCGTCATTGGTCATCACCAGAGGGTTTACCTCCACCAAAGTTGCATCCTCTTTTGTGAAGACCTCGTAGAGCTTCACAAATACTGGAGCGACCTTGTCAACCAGCTCGGCGGGGAACCCGCCGGCCACTGCAATCTCTTTGGCCTTTGCCAAATCAATACCCTGAGTCGCCGAGATCGCAATCCTTGCGAGCGCCTCTGGCCGCTCAACCGCTAGCTGCTCTATCTCGATGCCGCCCTCGACGCTGCAGAGCACCAAGAAGGTCCGGTTAGAACGATCCAGTAGGACTGAGAAGTAAAACTCCTGCTCAATCTGAGCGCCCTCGGCAATCATCACCCGCTTGACTACGTGACCTTTAATGTCTAGCCCAAGAATCTTGGCGGCCGCATCTTTAGCTTCTTGAGGCGAGTGAACCACCTTGACGCCGCCGGCCTTGCCGCGGCCACCGGTTTTTACCTGGGCCTTGACAACTACCGTCCCGCCAATTTTTTGAGCTGCAGCTTCAGCTTCTTCCGGGGTATCCGCGATCAGACCCTGTAAAACAGGGACTCCATAAGCCTCAAAAAGGTCACGCGCTTGATATTCAAATAAATCCAAGGGTTTTTTCCGTCTCTCGAGCGATAAATAACAAGCTAAGTCTAGCGAGCGTTTTCCTAGTGAAAAGGGCTAATGCTTTTGAATCGGAGCCATCTTCACCAATAACCGCTTGGTGATTCCGGATTCGAATCTAACCTCTGCGGTTTGCTTTGGAGGGTTGCCGGTGACACCAATAACCTTGCCAGCGCCAAATGCATCATGAGAAATCTTGTCGCCCACTTCAAGAGATAACTCCTTGTTGTCCCGCACCTGAGCCACGGTATTGATTGCTCCTTGCCAACTGGATCGTTTCTGGAAACCGGTGCTTTGAGTTAGTGGCTGGCGTTCCGCACCCTCGGCATCTAAGAGCTCGGCTGGAATATCCGATAAAAATGCCGAAGGCATAAAGCTTGCGGTATTACCAAACAGGGTGCGCTGCAGGGCGTGAGATAAAAATAGTCGCTCTCGAGCCCTGGTCATCCCGACATACATCAGCCTGCGTTCTTCCTGCAGGCCACCCGGTTCATCGAAGGAACGAACGTGTGGCAAGGTGCCTTGCTCAAGACCAATCATGAATATCACCTGATATTCCAAACCCTTGGCGGTGTGCAAAGTCATCAGCGAAATGGTGCCCGACTCATCTTCAATCTCATCGGCCGAAGCCGAAAGAGTTACCTCGGCTAGATAGTCAGCTACCGTGCCCTCCGGGTTCTGGGCTTGCCATTCGAAAAGCTGACCCAGTAGCGCATCTAGGTTGTCTACCCTTGCTTCATCCTGCGGGTCTCTGGAGGCCTCAAGGATTGATCGATAGCCACTTCTTTCAAGCGCGAGCTTTAGAACCTCAGCCGGGCCATCGGTAGCAGTCAGAGCATCCAGCTCATTGAGCAATTCCCCGAACTCTAAGACCGAGGCGGTGAGTTTTGGACCAAGCCCTAATTCATGCGCGCGGAGCAAGGCGTGCCTGAAAGGCACATCCTGACTTCTTGCGAATTGAGCGAGTTTGAGTTCGGTCTTATCCCCTATGCCACGGGCCGGAACATTGATGACGCGCCTGACCGCCTCGTCATTTCTGCCATTTGAGATAGCAGAAAGATAGGCCAGCGCGTCTTTGATTTCCTTTCGCTCAAAGAACTTCAAACCACCAATCACGGCGTAGGGGACTCTTTGGCTCTTGAGCTCCGCCTCTAAAGAAGGGGTTAGCGCGTTGGTCCGATAAAGCACGGCAATATCCCGGTAGGCGACGCCCTCACCGTGCAGTTCGGATATCTTGTCGACTATAAATGCCGCTTCGTTACGCTCGTCTAATCCAGTGAAAAGCGAGATCAGCTCGCCGGCTCCCTGATCGGTCCAAAGGTTTTTAGCTGGCCGATAAGGGTTTTGGGAAATCACCGTGTTGGCCGCCGAAAGGATGTTTTGGGTGGAGCGATAGTTTTGTTCGAGGAGAATGGTGGCCGCTCCGGGGAAATCTCTTTCAAACTCGGTGATATTTCTAATGTCAGCGCCGCGAAACGCATAGATGGATTGATCCGAATCGCCCACCACGGTCAATTCAGCTGGCATTAGCTGCTCGGCTGTTTGGTCATCGTAGATGGCATATTCATCCGGAAGCGGCCTGGTGAACTCGCGAATTAAAGCGTATTGAGCGTGGTTAGTGTCTTGATATTCATCTACCAAAACCTGCCTAAATCTTTTTTGATACCTAGCTCGCACCTCAGGAAAAGCCCGCAGTAGATGAACGGTTTCGGCAATTAGGTCGTCAAAATCAAAGGCATTATTGCGCTTAAGTTCATTGGTATAAGCCAAGTAAACCTCGGAGACGATTCGCTCCTTGGGGTTTGACCGATCGGCATTTCGGGCAAAATCCTCGGCGTCTTTTAGTTCGTTTTTGGCATTGGAAATAATTGCAGCGGCCTGCTGTGGCTTGATGTCGGCGTCTTCGGCACCGGCCTCACGCAGCAGTCTTCTTAGAAGCGCCCTGGTGTCCTGCGTGTCGTAGACCGTGAAATTAGCATCGTGCCCAAGGCGCTGCGCCTCGCGCCGAAGAATCTGCAAACAAGCAGAGTGAAAAGTCTTGATCCACATCCCCTGACCAGAAGGCCCTATCAGGTTTTCGATGCGCTCTCGCATCTCAGCCGCGGCCTTATTGGTGAATGTAATAGCGAGGACTTGGCTTGGCCAAACCTCCTTAGAGTGCAGCATGTGGGCGATGCGGTGGGTCAACACCCGCGTCTTACCACTGCCGGCACCAGCCACAATCAAAAGTGCGCGGCCACGGTGCACCACGGCAGCTCGCTGTTGTGGATTCAACCCCTCAAGCAGGGAATCTGGGTTTAGGTTCTCAAAAATGTCTAATTGCATCGGAGGGTAGCCTAGGTGAGAGAACTGACTACTTTGGCCAACTGGTCTGGCTGGTCGCAGAAGATTCCATCAACCCCGGTTTCGACAAGCATTTTGAACCATTCATCGACCCCGCCTTCTGCGGTCTCGATCCTTGCGGTAAACAGGTATGTTTCAAGACCCATGGCCTTGGCTCGCATGACCAAATCTCCACGAAGTGCCATTGATATGGCGAGCGATAAGCCATCAAAGTTCTTGGCTATCTGGGCCAACAACTCATCGGTCAGCAGCGTAACGCCAGTCGGGAGCATGTCGGGAGCAGACAGAAATACAAAGCGAGCGGGCCTAGAAATCCGGTCTCGAAGTTGTTGCAAAATGTCAAACTCGAAGCACTCAATCGTGATTCGCATCCCGCGCCCTTGCCAGCCAGATTCTTCCAGAATCCTTGCCAGCGCCTCGACCGGATTCAGCCCGAGGGCCGCAAAATGCTTGCCAAATTTCAGTTCAATAATTAGGTGTTTTTGATCAAAAGCAGGATTGTTCAAGACCTCAGACAGTTCCGGAATCGAATACTGACCGTCTTTGGCGGCGGAGCCGCTGCGTCCCTCGGGGTAGCGCTCAATAGCTCTAAGTTTTTTCACGTCTTCGAGATTTAGTTCTTCGACTTTATTGGATAAGAAACTGTGATTGGCGATGTCCGTGGTGTGACTGAGGTCGTTATCGTGTCGAATAACTAGGTGGCCGTCTTTGGTCATCACGACATCGAATTCAATCGCGTCGCTCCCGAGCTGGAATGCTAGCTCGAAGGACTCCATTGTGTTTTCCGGGAGGTAGCCGCAGGCTCCGCGGTGGCCAAAAATCTGCACGGCTACTCCCATTCGATGGTGCCGGGCGGCTTGGAGGTGATATCCAACACCACCCGGTTCACGTCTTTGACCTCGTTGGTTATTCGGTTCGAAATCTTAGCCAGCAGGTCATAGGGCAACCTCGACCAATCCGCAGTCATGGCGTCCTCTGATGACACCGGCCTCAAAACAATCGGATGGCCGTAGCTTCTGCCATCTCCTTGCACCCCAACCGACCTAACGTCAGCCAAGAGCACAACCGGACACTGCCAAATCAAGGCATCCTGCCCCGCTTTTGTGAGCTCTTCACGAACAATCGCATCGGCTTGGCGTAATAGGTTCAACCGCTCCTTGGTAACCTCACCAACAATCCGAATTCCGAGGCCCGGGCCCGGGAAGGGTTGTCTTCCGACAATTTCTTTTGGCAAACCCAGTTCGGCCCCGATAGCGCGAACTTCGTCTTTGAACAAAGTTCGCAAGGGTTCAATGAGCTCAAAGTCGAGATCATCCGGCAATCCACCAACGTTGTGGTGAGATTTAATGCCCGCGGTTACGCCACCGCCAGATTCCACGACATCCGGATAAAGCGTCCCCTGCACCAAAAACTTGATTGGTCGATCATCGGCCATCGACTCTGACAGCAATTGCCTTTCGGCTTCTTCGAATGTGCGAATGAACTCTCTACCGATTATTTTGCGCTTGGTCTCAGGGTCAGAAACCCCAGCGAGCGCAGATAGAAATTTATCTTCGGCATCAACGGTAATGAGTCGGATCCCGGTAGCGGCCACGTAATCGCGCTCCACTTGCTCGCGCTCTCCCTCACGCAAAAGTCCGTGATCCACAAATACCGCCGTCAGCTGATCACCAATTGCTTTATGCACTAGAGCCGCGGCCACTGCGGAATCCACTCCACCGGAGAGACCGCAGATTACCCTGGAGTCACCGACCTGCTCGCGAATTCGCTCTATCTGTTCTGCAATCACGCTGCCGGAATTCCAGTCTGGTTTTAGGCCAGCCCCCTGGTATAAAAAGTTCTTCAAAACCTCTTGACCCTGGGCCGAGTGCTTTACTTCCGGGTGCCACTGCACGCCATATATTCTTTTTTCTACAGACTCGAATGCCGCAACCGGGGTTGTCTCGGTAGAAGCCAGAACCACAAAGCCCGCTGGAGCTTCGGTGACTTGATCGCCGTGACTCATCCAGCAAACCTGCAGATCGGGCTGACCGGCCAAGAGGGTTCCTGCCGAAGCCACATTCAAATCCGTCGCACCGAATTCGCTCTTGCCGGTCTTGTCAACCCGGCCGCCAAGGGCTTGAGCTAAGACCTGAAAGCCATAGCAAATACCAAGAATGGGAACCCCAAGCTCCAAAATCTTTGCATCCAACTGTGGTGAGTTTGGTTCATAAACCGAGGCTGGGCCGCCCGAAAGAATGATCGCGGCTGGATTTTTCTTGGCCAAATCTTCGGCTGAGATGGTGTGGGGAACAATTTCGGAATACACGTTTGCTTCGCGCACCCTCCTGGCGATTAGCTGGGCGTATTGGGCACCAAAATCAACTACTAGTACTGGCTGCATTTTTCTCTATTTCAGCTAATTCTTGATTAGCAATTTTCTTATAACGGTGCTCGGTATAAAAACTTAGTAGCGGGACCACTCCACCGAATGCAATGAGCAAAAAGCGAGTAAGCGGCCAACGCATGAGTGTCCAGATTCTAAAGTCAGCGTAGAGGTAAAGCACATATAGCCAACCGTGAACAATCAAAATCATGACGGTGAGGTTGATGCCAACATCCGGCAGGCCTTCACCATCAACACCGTACTGCTCAAAACTTATTAAGCCGTTTGGCCCACCGGCCCATAGGTCGTAGCCCAAAAAGGGTAATCTTCGAATGCCCCAAGTGATCATCAGCAGAATCAAAAAAGTTCCTGTGATATAAGAAGACACGCTAAAAAGCTTTATCACAGAGCGTACTTTGGGGATTTGAGAGATAGAAGGACCGGCCATGATTACAAGTTTACTTGTCTTATAAAGATGCAAGCTCCTCAAGCACCGCAGCCTTGGCCGACTCCGCCGAAGTTTGCGCCAAAGCGAGCCTGGCAACCCCTTTAGCCTGATCTAGGCTCACCGCACTTAGCGCGTTACGAACCGCTCCAACCTGAGACCTGGAAGCTGAAAGTGACTGGAACCCAAGGCCCGCAAGAACAATTGCAAACGCGGGATCCGAAGCACTCTCGCCGCAAACACCCGAGCTAATGCCGACCTCGGCGCTCTCTCGGGCAATCTTTTCGAGCATGCGAATTAGCGCGGGTTGCCAAGGGTTCAGCAAGGCTCCTAGCCCGGCGTTCATTCGATCCGCCGCAAACAGATACTGCGACAGATCATTTGTCCCAACCGAGATGAAATCCAATTGGCCCTTTAAGTCCTTAATTGCCATTGCAATCGAGGGAGTTTCGACCATTATTCCGACCTTATATTGACCATGGGATCGGGCCAGATCTGCGAATTCGATAGCCTCTTGAGCGGTGGAAATCATCGGAGCCATTACCCAAACCTCACGGCCAGATTCTTTTCTCGCGCTCTCTAGGCTCGCTAGCTGATCGACGATAAAGTCCCTGTGGTTTTGAATCAACCTGAAGCCACGGATCCCGAGCGCGGGATTCTCCTCTTGCGGCATATCTAAAAATGGCACTGGCTTATCCGAACCAGCGTCAATGGTGCGCACCACGATTGGGCCTTCCGGCGCCGCCCTAAGAATATTGGTATAGCTCTGGGTTTGTTTTTCCCTTGTTGGCTGATATTTTTCCGATAGGTATAAAAGCTCAGTTCTAAAAAGCCCAACTCCAGCGGCGCTAGAAGCTGCCGCGGCAATCGCGTCCTCAAGTGAGCCGATATTGGCTCGGACCGGAACTATCGGATCTAGCGATTTTGGCACGAAACTAATTGCGGTTGTAGCCTGTGAATCATCGCCGTCCACTACGACTCGGTCGCCAACCGGATCAATTAAAACCATTTGGCCGTCTAAAAGATCCTTGGCCCCAGCACAAGAAACCACTGCCGGTATGGACCTGGAGCGGCAAATAATTGCGGTGTGGCTGGTGGGTCCACCCTTTATGGTTACTACCCCGACCACAGCCTTGGTGAATTGGGCCGTGTCGGCGGGAGAAAAATCGTCTCCAACTATCACAAAACTGCCCTGGGTTGGAATCTCAAGTCCCACAGAAATTCCGAAGATATCCGCTGCCACGCGCTTAGCTAAATCTTTGAGATCAACCAGTCGCTCTTCAAAAGCCTCATCTCCAGCAAAGAGCTCACCGAACTCATCCACCGCCAAATCAATCGCGGTTGCCGCATTCCAGCCGGCTTCGATCTGCAAACTGGCCGCTTCGAAAAGCTCTTCGTCCTCAAGCATCATTTTGAGAGCTTCTAGAATCTCGGCCGAGGTCTCCTCCGCACCAAGGACGAGCTCATCCAAGCCGCCTGCGACGTTGGAGATTGCGGTCTTGAGGGCCAGAACCTCTTTTTTTACGTCCCCCAAATGCTTGGCAGCGGCTGGCAAATCTTGGTGTGGGCGAATTCGCAGCACTTCGGCCACAACCGCCTCTAGGCCAACACCCAAGCCGGTTAGAACTGTTCCTGACTCCAGGGTCATTATCAACCCTTAATGAAGTCTTGAATCTGATGAATTATCGAATCGGCTAGTGCCTGATCCTCGGTATCAATCTCAACAACTAGCTCTTGGCCAGTCTTTGCCTTTAGAGCCATCATTCTCAATGGCGAATTAGCCTTCACTAGCTCTTCGCCAACTTTGCCAATGCGCACCTCGAGTCCAGTCTCTTTTATCAACTTAACTATTTGGCCAGCCGGTCTGGCGTGCAAGCCGATGGGATCTTGAATAATTACGTTGGCTCTAATGGTGGGCATGATTCCTCCTGGTTACTTTTGAGATGATAGCAAAATTATCAATTGCGGCTTAGGTCGTTTAGGCCCGATTCAACGCACTTTTGTGCATTGAAAATACCTCAAGCAAGTTTGGATATAAGGGATGTGAGGTATCGACGCCACATATCTTCACAACACAATCGGAGACATTGTGGGTCGCAATAATTTCAGTTAGCTCAAGCACCTCTGAATCGGAATCATCGCGAAACAAAAGAGCTGCCAAAACGACCTTCAGAATTGCCTTGGGTTCGTGTCCGAGCTCGGCGGAATAGGCTGCCGGACCTATTAATCTTTCATTTCTTGAGAGTTTTCTTAGGGGCTGTCGACCAACCCTTATAACCTGATCGTCGATCACGGGGTTTCCCAACCTTGCCAGGGTTTTCAAGACATAAGCCTCGTGCTGCTCAGGATCAAAGTGATGACGCTCGATCAACACTCGGGATGTCTCGTCCAAGACAGCGCGCGTCATTTCAAAAACATTTGAGTCACAAAGTGACTGAGCTATTGTTTGGTACCCGGCAAGCTGCCCCAGATAGGCGATGGTTAGGTGGGCAGTGTTGACAGTGAAGAGCTTGCGCTCAATAAATGGCGCTAACTCCTTGACGAACACGGCTCCGGGTATTGAGATTAATGAATCCGACATCCGGCTCGAATCGATTACCCATTCACAGAACTCTTCAACGAATACATTTGGGGCCGAACCCTCAGGCTGCATCGGCACGATTCGATCCACAGCCGTGTTGGCAAAAATCACCTTCTCATAATCGAGCTCGCCCTGTTCGGCTATCGCACTCTCCAAGATATCGGTCGCGTTTATGGCATTTTCGCAAGCCATTACCAATAAGGGTTCGCGGGAGCCTCTTGCTTTGATTCCGGCTGCAATAGCACCGGCCAGCTTGGGCAAGAGATTGGCTCCCACAGATGCAGTGACTAAATCGGCGACCGATATCGCTTGAACCAGAGCATCAAATTGATTCACCGAGTGCAGCGCCGTGAAATTCGAATAACGCCGAGTAGTTTGCTGCTCGGTCAGCACCGTGAGCCGGTATTCACCGGCAGCCAGCATTAGGTCGATTAGGGGTTGATTGACATCGGCAAATGTGACGAAAAAACCTGCGTCTTGAAGAACTGCGCCGATAAAACCGCGGCCAATGTTTCCTGCGCCAAAATGAACAGCTTTCAAGTTCAAACCTTCTTATAAATCTCTAAATGGGAACTGCCGAAATTAATCTTGATTGCTGAGGAGCAGATCAAGGATTTCGGAAGGAGAATTCGAGTTCATCAAAGTGGCCAAGTGGGCCGGATCCTGAATCAGCTCTGCTAAATTCCCCAAAATATCAACGTGAGCATCGCCCTGAGAGGCGATTCCTAGCACGCAGTAAACCTCTTCGTCCCCCCACATAATGGGGTTTTCGAGCCTTAGGAAAACAAGTTGGTCAAAATTTACAAACTTGCGGGACTCATCAGTGCCGTGTGGAATCGCGAAGCCCATACCAATCGCTGAGGAGAAAATCTGCTCGCGCTCCCACATAGCCGCCGCATACTCGGTTTCGATCGCCCCGAGTTCGAACAGCAACTGGCCACAGCTAGCTACGGCCTCCTCCGAGGAGGAAGCCGCAGCAGCTAGTTGGATTCCGGCCTGTTGAATCAGATCAGTCATCGGAGATATCTTGACCATCCTGAAGCGCACTTACCAATCTTGCGATGGTTAGGTCACCCAGAAACATGTCAAACGCGATGACAACCGAGTCTGGAACGGCCTGCTTAGCTCGACCGCTCAGCCCTCTATGACAAAGCACGATGTCGTGCTCTGTAGTCGGCAACTGATTTACAGGGGAATGGGTTACCGTGATTCCTTGCGGCTTGAGCTGCTTGGCCAGCATTTTTGCCACCATCACCGAAGAACCCATTCCTGCCTCGCATGCCACGACTATCGTCTTGACATCGGCTCCAGATACTTTTGCCATGTTTACTGAGTTGCTCCGCTCTTCATTTCACTGCTTTTTGCTTTGGCGCCTGCGAGGTCGGCCGATGTTGCATCGTCCTTGGATAGTCGAAGAACAAAGAATGCGACCGTGAAGCTGACCGCAGCGGCCATGAAAATCCCCAGCAACACGCCCAGGTGGTTACCGGCAGGAGTCATCGCCATCCAGGCGAATATCGAGCCTGGAGAAGGAGTAGCGACAAGCCCAACGCCGGTTGCTAAAAACACGGCAACACCGGTTGCTCCACCAGCAATCATCGCGATGATGGTCTGTGGCTTCAGCAATACATATGGGAAGTAGATCTCGTGGATTCCACCAAGGAAGTGAATGATGATTGCGCCCGGAGCAGAGCCGCGAAGCGCTTTGGGCCCTGCGAGCCAGAAGGCAAGCAATAATCCGAGACCTGGTCCAGGGTTACTCTCGATCATAAACATGATGGATTTTCCTGCGGATTCGACATCGATTACACCAAGCGGTGCCAGCACTCCGAAGTTGATGGCGTTGTTCAGGAACAAGACCTTGGCTGGCTCAATCAGAATCGAGACCAGAGGTAAGAGTCCAGCATCGACCAAAACCTTGATCCCTGCGCCGAGTACATCGGTGATTGCGTTCACGGCAGGACCAATGCCCCAGTAACCAAGGATTGCCAATAGCAAACCGGAGATGCCAAGGGAGAAGTTGCTCACAAGCATCTCAAAGCCCGCGGGGACCTTTGGGTCCAACGCCTTGTCAATCTGCTTCAAGATCAAAGCGGCTAGCGGTCCAATGATCATGGCGCCGAGGAACATTGGAACATCGGTTCCAACAATCACGCCCACGGTAGCAATCGAAGCAATTACGGCTCCGCGCTGACCATGCACCAAGCGACCACCGGTGTAGGCAATCAAAATTGGCAGTAGGTTCACGATCATTGGACCCACCATTTTGGCTAGATCCTCATTTGGAAGCCAGCCGGTTGGGATGAATAGTGCCGTGAGGAGACCCCAGGCGATAAATGCGCCGATGTTTGGGATCACCATTCCAGCAAGGTTGCCGCCGAACTTCTGCAATGAAGCTCGCCAACCTTTATGTCCACTGTCTGTAGTGGGGATAAAATTAGCCATGGGTACTGCCTTCCTTAAAGAGGGGTTGTATTCATTTGCGTCGCCAAGATGAGAGTTTGGTTGAGATCCACTCTTGTCTTGGTGACCCTTTCTCCGCTCCAGATAGAGAAGAGAAATTTAAATTACGCGAGGGCAATTTCAACCCCCGCGTCCGTGAAGGCCTCGATGAATTCTCCCGGGGTTGTGACATTCGTCACCAGCCGATCGAAATCTTCAAAATTGGCAAACCTAGCCGGATAACTGGATCCGAACTTTCCAGCATCCGCGAGCAAAAAACGCTCAATCGAATTTTTCATCATGGTCTTTTTCACCATCGCCTCATCCGTATCAAAGGCCGTAACTCCGCCTTGAATAGATATCCCGTTGGTTCCGATAAAACTGGCTACGGCATTGAGTTCAGATAAATCGGACACCGTCTTAGCGCCCACCGAGCTTAGGGTGGCGGGTCTGATTTGGCCTCCGAGAATCTTTACCTTGGTGGAGGTGCCGGAAATTTTATGAGCCAATGTGATGCTATTGGTCACAACCAAAAGATTTGGCCTATCCCTCAGGTGAGGCGCTAGGCACTCGGTTGTGGTTCCACCATCAACAAAGATGCAACCTTCTTTGGGGATGTATGCCGCTGCGACATCAGCTAGGGCCTGCTTTTCTTTCGGGTTGCGGTCATACCGCTCGGGAATCGTGTATTCCTTTGTGAAACGCTCTAAAGCGATAGCTCCGCCGTGCACTCTGCGCACTACCCCCCTGCGCTGAAGGACATCCAAATCGCGACGAACAGTTTCCACGGCCACTGAAAGTTTCGTAGCGGCATCGGTGGCGTCAAGCCGACCCTCTGATCGAGTCCACTCAATCAGCTTGAGTCTTCTCTCTTCCGCCAACATTCTCGAAAACCTCCAGGTTTGCCTGAAACTGCCCGTTTTTATCGGGATTTAGCTCAAGTTAGCAGGGATTTCTCATAAATCTCCACCTAAACGGGCAAAAACTCACATTTTCAAATAACGATTCTATAAACCTAGTTCTCTATTGCGCTCATCCATAACCATTCGGCCCCACAGGTAAAACGCAGCAAGCGCAAAAAATGCCCACTCGAGGGCGTAAAACAGGGTGAGCCAGTTGATCTCAATCCCCTGCTGCCTGATTCCAATTGAAATCTGTTCGAGCCCAACGTCAATACCATCTTGCACAATCAGGTAGATGGGATAAGAGGCAAATGGTTCATTGGAATAGAAATTCACTAGTTGGGCCAAGGACAAAGATCCCAGAGTCTGAGCATCATCGGACACCGCCGGGGCCTCGGATGGCTGGATGTAGCCAGATATTTCTAGTGCCCCAGCTGATAGCTGGGACTTTGCCAGGAGCGCGGCCTCTAGATTTGGAGCAAACCCCAAGGCCAGAGTCAGGCTCACCGGCTCGTTGTCGACCTGGGTAATCGAATTCGCAACCAGCCAGTAGCCAGAAACACTTTCCTCACCCACCAGCTGAAGGCGCTGCTGCACGATGTAAACGTGTTCTTCGTCAACGTCGGTTGTGACAAAGGCCTGGCGATCAAATATAAAAGGCTGCAGGGTTCCTGGTTGCACCAAATCATTCAACGGCACCGGGTCATTTTCCTCGATAACCACCCCAACCACGTTGAAGGTTCTTGAGAGTTGCCACTGCATCAATAGCGAAAACACGACGGCAACCAGCAAGGCCACAAAAAGACCCCCGATCCACTTGGGCCGTTTCGCAACTTGCCAAAAGCTAAGTTTTTTCACTTAGTCGTGCGGGTTCAAGATGATGTCAACGCGCTGGAATTCCTTAACATCCGAATAACCGGTGGTGGCCATCGAGCGCTTCAGCGCGCCAATGAGATTGGCGTGCCCATCGGGGGCATCGGCCGGGCCCAACAAAATGTTTTCAAGCGGGGCGTGAGTGCCTACTCTGACCCTTGCACCGCGCGGTAATTGTTTGCTAACCGCCTCTTGACCCCAGTGCCAACCCCGACCCGGGGCTTCGGCTGCTCTGGCCAAAACAGTCCCAAGCATCACCGCATCTGCACCACAAGCAATGGCCTTTGCTATATCCCCGGAGGTCCCGAGCCCGCCATCGGCAATCACGTGGACATAGCGCCCACCAGATTCATCCATATAGTCTCGTCTTGCAGCTGCGACATCTGCCACAGCGGTGGCCATCGGTGCGTGAATACCCAGCACTTTTCTAGTGGAGCTAGCCGCTCCACCACCAAAGCCGACTAGAACGCCTGCGGCCCCGGTTCGCATTAGGTGAAGTGCGGCTGTGTATGTCACAGCGCCTCCGACCATAACCGGAACATCCAACTGGTAAATGAACTCTTTTAGGTTTAGCGGCTCGACGGTCTTAGAGACGTGCTCAGCGGAAACCGTATTTCCGCGAATCACAAACATCTCGACTCCGGCTTTTAGGACCACAGCGGATAATTCGGCGGTGCGCTGAGGTGAGAGGGCTCCGGCTACCGTCACTCCGGCGGCTCGAATCTCGGCGAGTCTTTCGGTGATTAGTTCAGGCTTGATCGCAGCGGAATAGGCCCTTTGCAAAACAGCCGTCGAGTCCTCTTGTTTGGCGTTAGCAATCAACTCAAGCTGAGCGGTTGGATCCTCATAGCGAGTCCAAAGACCCTCCAGGTCTAGGACTCCTAGCCCACCGAGCTTGCCGAGAGCGATGACTGTGGCCGGGGACATGGCGGAGTCCATGGGTGCTGCAACCACTGGTAACTCAAACTTATAAGCGTCAATCGACCATGAGGTGGAAACATCCTCCGGGTCACGAGTGCGCCTGGTTGGCACGACTGATATGTCGTCAAAGGAGTAGGCGGCTCGAGCGCTCTTAGCGCGACCTATTTCAACTTGATTCATTCTGTTGGCCTCCTAGCGAGTGCCGTAGTTCGGTGCCTCGATGGTCATTTGAATATCGTGCGGGTGGGACTCTCTTAGCCCTGCAGAGGTGATTCTCACAAACTTGCCTTTTTGCTGAAGCTCAGGGATTGTGGCTCCGCCAACATAACCCATGGCAGCTCTAAGGCCTCCGGTTAGTTGGTGCACCACAGAGGCCACGTTGCCGCGGTAGGGCACCCTGCCCTCGATGCCCTCGGGAACCAATTTGTCCTCGCGTAAAACATCGTCTTGGAAATATCGATCTTTGGAAAAAGAGCGGGATTGCATGGCACCTAAAGAACCCATGCCGCGGTAGGTCTTGAACTGTTTACCCCCAACGTATGTGACATCCCCCGGGGATTCATCTGTCCCGGCCAAAAGCGAACCGAGCATTACCGAATTCGCACCTGCGACTAAAGCCTTTGGAATATCTCCCGAATACTGCAAGCCGCCATCGGCGATTACTGGAACTCCCGCAGGCTTAGCGGCCAATGATGCCAAATAAACGGCGGTGATCTGCGGCACTCCCACCCCAGCAACCACTCGGGTTGTGCAAATCGAACCCGGGCCCACTCCAACTTTTACGCCGTCGGCTCCGGCATCCACTATTGCCTGCGCACCCTCACGGGTGGCAACATTGCCGCCGACGATGTCGGCGTGCTTTGCAAAGTGTTCGTTCTTGAGTCTTCTAATCATGTCTAAAACAGCAGAGTTGTGGCCGTGGGCGGTATCCACCACCAACATGTCCACCCCGGTTTCAACTAGCGCCATGGCTCGCTCCCAGGCATCTGGTCCGACACCAATTGCGGCACCTACTAGCAGTCTTCCGGCGCCGTCTTTTGAGGCGTTCGGGTATTTTTCGCTCTTATCAAAATCTTTTACCGTGATTAGGCCGCGGAGCTTGCCGTTGTTATCCACCAGCGGTAGCTTCTCGATGCGGTGCTGAGCCAGCATGGCCATTGCCTCATCGGGGTTAATGCCAACCTTGCCAACAATTAGTGGCATTGGAGTCATCACGTCTTTCACCAAAGTGGTTGTGCGCTGCACCTCTAACACAAAGCGCATATCTCGATTTGTCACTATTCCTACCAGGAGGCCATCTTCATCTATGACTGGAAGGCCGGATACTCGGTACTTGCCGCATAAATCATCCACCTCTTGGATGGTCTTATAGGGGGTTGTGGTGACCGGGTGCGAGATCATTCCCGCTTCGCTTCTTTTTACTAGGTCAACCTGAGTGGCTTGATCCTCGATGGAAAGATTGCGGTGCAAAATACCCAAGCCCCCCTGCCTGGCCATAGAGATGGCCATCCTGGCCTCGGTGACAGTGTCCATTGCAGAGGAAATTAGTGGCACTGCGATTGAAATATTTCTAGAGACCTGGGTTGTGGTGTTCACCCCAGATGGGATGACGTCTGATTGCCCTGGCAACAGGAGCACATCGTCGTAAGTGAGGCCTATCAGGGAGAAGGGATCTTGGTTTTCCAACGACGGCCTCGCTTTTTGATGGGGGATAATTCGCTAACTCAATCCTACCTAGAGCTCAGATTGATTTGTCAGCTCCTTCGGGCCTTTGCGAGGAAGGGTGAAAAGGTTTCGAAAAGATTTCAATTCGGTGACATATTTTTATTTTTCCGCAACACTGCTAAGTTTTTCCAATACTCTTTTTAGAGTCCACAGGGCAAAGTTGCCCTAATGATTTGGAGGACCAGTGCAATTCCTCGACACAACTACGTCGTCACGATTTATGAAATTTAGTCTCGTAATGTTCACGATGTTAATGCTGGGTCTTGGCCTACCCTCAGGCTCGGCGCACGCTGACTCAGTAGGTGAAGAGCTACCCTTTGGAATAAGCGGAAACGTCAAGGTTGATGGCACGGGCGTAGAGGGGGTTGGGTTATTGGTAACTGGAGATGGCTACAGCGCCGACGTCAAAACTGACGCAAATGGCCAGTGGTTTGTTGGGGTGCCAGAACGCACAAATTATTCAGTGACTCTGGATGAGTCCACGCTTCCTGAGGGCATCGCCGTATTAGATGGCGAACCGGTTAGGGAAGTTGAAATCGGTGCCGGTGGCAGAACCGTAATGAACTTTTTTATCGGAGAGGGCGAGCGAAATACGACCTCTTTTACTGACCAACTCATTGCCAGGCTGATATACGGAATCAACTTTGGTCTGATGCTCGGTTTGGCTGCGGTTGGTCTTTCTTTAGTCTTTGGAACCACCGGACTGTCCAATTTTGCCCACGGTGAAATGGTTACCTTCGGTGCTGTCGCGGCCTTGCTGTTTGGGGTAATCCTTGAAATTCCCATATGGGCGGCAATTCCCCTGGCGGTGGCAATGTCAGCGGGCTTTGGCTGGGCACTGGACGCTGGTCTTTGGCGACCCTTGAGGAAACGCGGAATCGGAATCGTGCAGTTGATGATTGTGTCGATTGGACTCTCGCTAACCGTTCGTTACCTGATTCAATTTTTTATTGGTGGAGGCACCGAGCAGCTACCTGGATTTGATGCACCAAAAATTCAGCTATTCGGCTCAGTTTCACTCAGTGCCACCGACCTGATTTCGATGGCAATATCAATCACTGTGATTCTGGCCTTTGCCCTTTGGTTACTGAAGACCAAAACCGGAAAGGCCACCCGGGCAATCTCGGACAATCCCGATTTGGCTGCCGCTTCCGGTATTGATGTTGACAAAGTGATTCGAACGGTTTGGATATTGTCCGCCAGCATGGCAGGTCTATCGGGAGTGCTTTGGGCTTACTTCCGTCCGGGCATCAAGTGGGACATGGGAACGCAGATTTTGCTTTTGATTTTTGCGGCTGTAACTCTCGGCGGGCTAGGAACGGCCTTTGGGGCATTCCTCGGTGCGCTGATAGTAGGAATATTGGTGGAGACTTCGAGCTTGTTCATTCCGGCCGATCTCAAATACGTCGGTGCACTCGTGGTTTTAATTGTGATATTGCTGGTCAGGCCGCAGGGTTTGCTCGGTCGAAAACAACGGATAGGTTAGGCGGTCATCATGGACTGGGGATCAATTCTCAACAACACGCTGGCCGCAATACTCACCCCCACTACCCTGGCGTTTGCGCTTGCGGCCTTGGGGTTGGCTATGCACTTTGGATTTGCTGGACTGTTGAACTTCGGTATCGCAGGCTTCATGGCAATTGGCGCTTACAGCTACGCAATCGCAGTGCTGACATTCGGCTTCCCTTGGTGGTTGGCCATGCTTATGGGCATTGTTGGTTCGATAGCCTTCGCAGTCTTACTTGGAATTCCAACCCTTCGCTTGCGCGGTGACTACCTCGCGATTGCGACTATTGCCGCTGCCGAGATTGCAAGATTGCTCTTTCTCACCACCACATTTACCGATGTCACTGGAAGCGCAGATGGGTTATTCGGCTATAACAACACTGGAGGATTCAATGAGGCGAATCCTTTCCCACCCGGAAGTTACGGGTTCGGCCCTTGGACGTATAACAGGGAAACTCTCTGGGTGGTTGTCTTCGGCCTAGTTATTTTGGCGCTCTGCGTTTGGTTGCTCTGGGCACTCATGAGATCGCCTTGGGGCCGAGTTATCAAGGGTATTCGTGAAGACGAAGACGCCATTAGGGCTCTTGGAAAAAATGTCTTCGCTTATAAGATGCAGGCACTAATTATTGGTGGCGTGTTTGGCGGGCTAGGTGGAATTGTCTACGCTGCATTTGCAAACGTATCTCCCGGGGTCTACGTGACCTCGCTCACCTTTTTCATCTGGACTGCCCTTTTGCTCGGAGGGGCCGCTACGGTCTTTGGTCCAGTAATCGGCTCTATTCTCTTCTGGGTTTTGCAGGCGTTCTTATCGAACGTCCTACCCGCTCTAGCTACCGCTGGAATTCTGCCGGTGAACGGCACCCAGGCATCAACCCTGCGCTTTGTGCTGGTAGGAATCGGCCTGATGCTGCTGGTGATATTTAGACCGCAAGGTATTTTTGGCGATAAGAAGGAGCTGACCTTTGTCAAATAATGAAACTCCGGATAAATCAACCGGACTGCACATTGGAGAGGCCAAGCCAGGCTGTGGCAAAGTTGATCCGATATTGGTGATCGATAATGTCACCAAAAGCTTCGGAGGTCTCACCGCGGTAACGGTTGACCATTTGGAAATTCCGCGCGGAGTTATCACAGCTCTAATTGGTCCAAATGGCGCCGGTAAAACGACATTGTTTAACCTATTGACTGGGTTTGACTCACCAGACACTGGGGCGTGGAGCTTTCTTGGCACATCATTGGCTGGCGTCCCATCTTTTAAAGTGGCTCAAATGGGACAGGTGCGAACCTTTCAGCTCACTAAAGCCCTAAGCCTGCTCACCGTCATGGAAAACATGAAGCTGGGAGCCAAAAATCAAAAGGGTGAATCTCTGCTGCGCTCTTTGGTCCCCGCTCTCTGGCGGAAACAAGATGCCGAAATCGAGCTGAAGGCTCGCAAGTTACTAGAGCGTTTCAAGCTGGATGGCAAGGAAAAAGACTTTGCTGCATCACTCTCAGGTGGTCAGCGAAAGTTGCTAGAGATGGCAAGAGCGCTAATGACCGACCCGGTTCTAGTGATGCTAGATGAGCCGATGGCCGGGGTTAACCCGGCCCTGACCCAGTCTTTATTGGACCACGTGCTAAACCTCAAAAAAGAGGGGATGACCGTTTTATTTGTGGAGCACGACATGCACATGGTCCGTCACATCGCCGACTGGGTGGTAGTGATGGCTGAGGGCAAAGTTGTGGCCGAGGGGCCACCAGAAAGCGTCATGAGAGAGCAGGCCGTGATTGACGCCTACCTCGGTGCCCACCAAGACACCGATCTAGGTGTCGTGACTGGTCGAATCAACATCATTACTGAAGAGGACGAAAAATGACTCTGGTTGTGGAAGTAAAAGACCTTTATGCCGGATACCTTCCCGGAGTCAACATCTTGAATGGCACAAACTTTTATGCTGATAAGGGTGAGCTGATTGGAATCATCGGTCCCAATGGTGCCGGGAAATCAACCCTTCTGAAAGCCATCTTCGGGCTCGTAAAAGTTCGCGAAGGTGAAATCAATCTCAATGGCGAGAGCATCATTGGCCTGAAAGCGAATCAACTGGTCTCAAAAGGTGTCGGGTTCATCCCGCAGTCCAATAACGTCTTTCCCTCGCTGAGCATTGAAGAGAACCTGCAAATGGGTATCTACCAGGATCCCAGCCACTATAAAGAGCGCTTGGAATTCGTAGTCTCCATTTTTGCTGAACTCGGCAAGCGATTGAAGCAACGAGCTGGCTCCCTATCTGGCGGGGAGCGCCAGATGGTTGCTATGGGGCGGGCGCTCATGATGAACCCTGCAGTGTTGCTTTTGGACGAACCTTCAGCCGGTCTGAGCCCAGTTCGTCAGGACGAGGCTTTTTTGAGAGTTTCAGATATCAATAAGGCCGGGGTCACCTGCATCATGGTCGAGCAGAACGCTAGACGCTGCCTACAAATTTCTGACCGGGCTTATGTGCTTGATCAAGGTAAAGACGCCGTCACAGGCACCGGTAGGGAGCTACTGAATGACCCTGCAGTGATCGGTCTCTACCTGGGTACTCTTGGCGCCTAGAAGAAGAGCTTTTGGCACCAGATTCGCCCTTGCCACCACGTTTGGTATTGCGGTGGGGATCATAATCGGCAACCTAGCAATTGGGATAGGCCTTGGTGCTCTAGTGGGATTGGGCCTAGAAATCTTGGGTAAGAAAAAAAGATAGCCGTCCACTTAAAGACTTAGCCCCTCAAGGAAATCCTTGAGGGGCTAAGTTGCTTCGAGGCTAGTTACTAGCCGCGGATGGTTACTGGAACGTTGTTGCCGTCGAACTGCTGGATCAAGATGTTGCCCTTAGTTGGGTCTCCAACATCATTGAACTCGATGGCACCGGATGGTCCATCGTAATCAGCAGTACCGCCACCGTTGATGATGTCGGCACACTCAGCAAAGCTGGTGCACTTGGTTCCCATGCCGGAGCCACCTGAAACCTCCTGGAGCTTGAGAGCCACGTTTGCACCTTCGGTGCTGCGGGCCTCAAGAGCTGCAAGGGCTAGAAGGATGACAGCGTCATAAGACTCTGGACCATAGGCATTGAGCGCTAGGGCTGCATTGCCTGCTGCCTGCCAGTTCTCGTCCATCAGGGTGATGAAGTCGCCGATTGTGGATTCGTTAACACCAGGGTAGGTTCCCTTTGCGTCCATCAAGGTGCCAGGAGCAAAGTCTGCTGAGTAGTCGGTTAGGTTACCGTCCACGAAGTAGAGCTTGTCCGCTGGGAACTGCGATACCAACTCGGGAACGATTGTCTTTGCCTCGTCGAAGGTGATCAGAACGATAGCATCTGGGTCGCCAGCAAGAGCCTCAGCAATCTGAGCGGTGAAGTTAGTGTCTCCGGTGTTGTAGGTCGGGGCTGCAATTACCTCGCCGCCAGCTGCCTCAAAAGCAGTGGTAACGTAGCTCGCAAGTCCGGTTCCATAGGAGTCATTTAGAACGATCAATGAGATCCTCTGGTGACCATCTTCTGCGATTAGGTTTCCTAGAACTTCACCCTGAAGAACGTCTGAGGGGGCGGTACGGAAGTAAAGTCCCTTGTCCTCGTAGTCGGTGAATGCTGCGGAGGTGTTGGCCGGTGAGAACTGAATAACACATTCAGCAATGACTCGGTCGATGAACTGAAGCGAAGTGCCTGAAGACGCAGCTCCAACAATTGCCTGGACTCCGGCGCCTAATAGGCGAGGAATCTCGGTGTCGTAAGCCTTGTTATCGGTGTCACCCGAGTCACCAAGAGTCATGTCAATGGTGATTCCCTTGCCGGCCGCGTTGACTTCGTCAACAGCTAGTGCAACTCCAGCCTCTTCCGGTGGGCCTAGGAATGCCAAGTTACCGGTCAATGGAAGTGCGGTACCCATTTTGAATACTAGGTCGCCATCTTGCTCTGGAGCTAGCTCACAGCCACCTGGAGATATTGTGGCAGGTGCCGAAGTCTCCTCAGCAGCTGTCTCGGTGGTTTCGGGTTCTGCGGTGGCGCAACCGGCTAGGACTACGGCGCCCACCATTGCGATCGATGCAGCGGACAGTGCCCTTCTGGTGAAGGATGACCTCTTGAACTTTGTTGTCATTTTGCTCCTTGAAATAGCAATAGGAAAAACGGATGCGCGCACGAATTTACGCGATCTGAGAAAATCATAACTAGTGCTGAATCAGCCCGCACTGTTGTTTCGCACGATATTCTGCCAATAAACAGTTTCGCACTGCGAAATAGCCCTTATAAACCACACAAACAACGGAATCCGAAGTTATTAAGGCTTGTAGATACGTATTCCGAAGACCCTAAGGGCTTATAAGGAGTGCGTAACAATTATGTTTCAGATTTAGCACTAGGAGTTGGGAACAAGCGGGATCGCAGGCCTTTTGCGAAGCAAGGCGTCTGAAGTTAGCACCACCAAGGAGAGCCAGACCAATGAAAATCCAATCCAGCGAACCGGCGGCATCTCTTCACCCAGAATGAAGTAAGCAGTCGAAAACTGCAACACCGGGGTGAGGTACTGAATAAAGCCAATCATCGACAGCGGAATTCTAGAAGCTGCAGAACCAAACAGAATCAAGGGAATTGCAGTCAGAATCCCGAATCCGATAAGAACGCTTGCCTCAAGGGGGCCCTTGGTGATTTGGATTTCAAGGGTGTTGGCTACCAGCAAAAACTGAAGCACTGCCACCGGCACCAATACTGCGGATTCGATGGTGAAGGACTGCAGTGCACCGATCTTGCCGCCGACTTTATTTTTGGCAAGTGAGTAGGTGGCGAAGCTAATAGCGAGAATGAAGGCGATCCAGGGCGGACGCCCATAATCAAACGTGAGAATCACAACTGCTACAAAGCCAATACCAAGTGCCGCCCACTGGGTGGTTCGCAGCCTTTCTTTGAGCAGTAAAACCGCGAAAAGTATCGTTATCAAAGGGTTTATGAAATAACCGAGAGAGCTCTCAATAGTGTTGCCAGTCGCGACGGCAATTACGTAGACCTCCCAATTAATAAATATAAATAGCGCAGCCACAGCTATCCAGCCCAATTTTTTCGGAGATCTCATAATCAGAATAATCTCGCGCCACTTGCGAGTGATGGTCACCAAAAGGGCTGCGAATAAAAAACCAAAGATGACTCGCCAGGTAACAATTTCCAGTGGGTCGGCGAAATTTGCCGCCACAATAATCAAAGGAAATGAGCCCCAGATTAGATACGCACTAAAGCCAAAAATCAACCCGGTAGTTTTTTTGCTTCTCGCCATCACCATAAAAGCTTAGGGGCTAGAACTTAAAGCAAAACGCCCCGGTCACCCGGGGCGTTTTGATTACGAATTTTATTTAGCGAACCACAATCGCAAGAACGTCGCGAGCTGAAAGTACTAGGTACTCCTGGCCGTCATACTTGAGCTCTGTGCCGCCATACTTCGAGAAGATCACCAAGTCGCCGACTGCAACATCAACTGGGATGCGATCGCCAGACTCATTGAAGCGGCCTGGGCCAACTGCAACTACCTCAGCCTCTTGGGGCTTCTCTTTTGCGGTGTCTGGGATTACCAGACCAGATGCGGTCTTCTGCTCAGCCTCAACTGGGCGAACAACGATTCGATCTTCTAGTGGCTTGATTGAAACCGACACTGAAACCTCTTCTATATCTAAAGTTTTGATTAGCAGTCTCACCTCGTGAGTGCTAACCCAACTTTAGGCCCTAAGAAGCAAGCAGTCAAGATGAGCGCCACCGTCAAACCCGATAGCGTTTGAGGTGTGGAATCAAATATTGCAGAACTACTAACGCCCGAGGCCTTGGCGTTATTGAACAAACTCGGGCCACTGGATTCCAAGGCGGATGTGCTGTCGCTGATCACTAGGCTTCGCAACCAGGGCCACGAGGCTGTATTGGTAACCGCAGTTGTAAACCAGGCTCGGCTTAGGCATCGAGCAAAGGCCAAGTTCGGTGAGTTTGCAAACCACATGCTTTATTCAGAAGCCGGGCTCGAGCAGGCCACTAGATTGCCTGTAGCCGCACTTCACGCCGAACGCTTTAGGCAGGCTGGCATCAAGCGGGTTGCCGACCTGGGTTGTGGGATTGGCGCGGATGCCATGAGCCTTGCGGCCCTAGACATAACTGTTTTGGCAGTTGAACAAGATGAGCAAACCGCCGCTTTGGCAACTTTTAATCTTGCGAGTTTTCCAAATGCAAAGGTGATTCAAGCAGACGCCAAATCACAAGACACTCAGGATATGGGAGTTTTTATCGACCCTGCCAGAAGAGAGATTAATCGAAAAGGCAGAACTCATATTCGTTTGACTCCAAGTGATTTCAGCCCATCACTTGACTGGGTTTTCGAAAAGGCAAAGACCGCACCCACCGCCGTAAAGCTCGGCCCCGCCACAGATCACGAGCTAATCCCTGAGCACTGCGAAGCCCAATGGGTTTCTCATAATGGTGACCTGGTCGAGCTAATGCTCTACTTCGGAAAACTCTCTCGTGGCAACATGCGCTCAGCCTTGCTAATCAAAAATGGTGAGCGAAAAGTATTTGATGGAGTCGGTGAGATCCAGGGTGCAGTGCGCGAACTGAGCGAATTTATTTACGAACCGGACAACTCGCTTATTCGCTCCCACCTGCTCGGTGAGTTTGCCGCTCAATACTCATTGGGGTTGGTCTCTCCAGCGATTGCCTATCTAACCGGTGATCAGAAGCTCACAACTCCATGGCTCAGAGGTTTTCAGGTCAAAGAGATATTGCCACTAGACCCAAAGGCCATAAATAAATATGTGATCGAAAATCAGATTGGGATTCTTGAAATCAAGAAGCGGGGTGTCGACATAACACCCGAAGAGCTTCGCAAGAAGCTCAGGTTAAAGGGTTCGGGCACCGCAACCCTGATTATGACCAAGGTTTTAGGTGCCCGAAAAGCAATTATCGCTAATCCGATCTAGCCCCAATCAAAGCGCATTCCATTTCGCATATCTACGAAATTCATCCAGCTGCCCGGTTCGGAGCCGAGTAGGGAGAAAAGCGCAACCTGAGCAATCACGGCCAAGATGCTGAATAAGAGAATTACTACCAACTGCACGTAGCCCAGCACCACACCTATTAGGGCAAGCTTGCGACCACTTTCCCCGCTGATCTTTAGCTGCGCTAGCGCAATGTGGCCGGTAATCACCGCTACCAAAGATCCGACACCACTAAGCGCAGAAGCAAATGAAACCGCCGATAAAGAGTTGAGTGAGGTCCAATCAAACCCCGGTTTTGAGGGCTCAGCTAAGGCTGCTGGAGTGGCCTTAGGTTTCGAATTCGTAGTTTTCTCCGCGGTTACTTTTTCGTTCTCTGCCATGATTCCTCCTGAATGTTTGGCGAATACCTAACTCAATCATCTCTTATTGAGAGTTAGTCTCACAAATGCTGAGAGTGCCCTGGAGGCTAGTTAGTCTGAACCCGGGTGACCTCGAGGGTTGACTCCGCGCCAAATCCAAGACTCGATGGTGGCTTGCCGGCCATTACCAGCTGGGCTCCCAGTGAAGCAATCATTGCGCCGTTATCGGTGCAAAGGCTAAAACGCGGAATGCGAAGTTCAATCCCAGCTCGATCACAGCGCTCAAGCGCAACCTCGCGAAGCCGAGCGTTGGCCGTCACCCCACCGCCAAGCAGCAGCCTCTTCACCCCGTAAGCCTCGCAAGCATTTAGCGCTTTGGTGAGTAAAACATCCACCACCGCCTCGCGGAAGCTAGCTGCTACATCGGCCTTGGAATATTCTTCGCCAGCGGCATCGAGTTTCTCAACGTGCCTAGCCACGGCAGTTTTTAAACCTGAGAAAGAAAAGTTATAGCGGTTTTTCTCCATGTCTTTTGGAAGCGATAAACCCCTGGGGAAGCGCACCGCTTTGGGATCGCCCGATAGGGCCAATTTGTCAATCTGGGGGCCACCGGGATATGGCAGCCCTAACACCCTGGCAACCTTGTCAAAAGCCTCACCAGCCGCGTCATCGATGGTTTCACCTAAAAGCTCGACATCTTCTAAAAGGTCCCTGACCAAAAGCAAAGAGGTGTGGCCCCCGGAAACCAAAAGCGCAATTGTTGGAAGCTCGACATAGCCGCGTTCCAGAACATCCGCACCAACGTGACCAACCAGGTGATTTACCGCGTAGATCGGCAAATTATGCGCTATCGCTAAGCCCTTGGCTGCGCCGATGCCAACCATTAACGCTCCGGCCAAACCTGGGCCATTGGCCACCGCAATCGCATCCACCTCTTGCATCGTTATGCCGGCTTCTAATAAAGCTTTTTCTAGAGTCGGGGTCAATGCTTCCAGGTGTGCCCTTGCCGCAACCTCGGGCACCACCCCACCATATTTGGCGTGCTCATCCATCGAGCTGTGCAGAGCGTTGGCCAAAAGTCGATTACCCCGCACAATTCCAATGCCCGTCTCATCGCAGGTTGATTCAACTCCCAAAATAATTGGCTGCTTGATTTCAAGGCGCATAATCAAAGCGTCAACGTTATCCGGCTGGTAGTAGCGCTTTCGAAGATCTACCGGCAAGAAACCAAGGGATTCATAAAGCGAAATAGCTATTGGGTTATCACTTCGCACCTCGAGCATGACCTGCTCCGAACCTAGCTTTTTAGCGTAAGCCAGCAGCTCCAGCATGAGTTTTTTGCCCAAGCCTTTGCCGCGCTCACTCAGCGCGATGCCAATTGTTTGAATATCACTAGAAAAAGACCCGGCCACAGTGCTGAGGCCCCCATAACCCAGAAGGTCATGATCAAAATAGCCCAGGTAGTAGCTGTGCTCAAAACCAAGTTCGGTTCGCATGGAGCGCTCTGACCAAGCGTCATTGGCAAATAGCTCTAGCTCCAGAATCATCACCTGGGCAATATCCGCCGGGGTTAGCCTTCTGGAGATCATCAGCCACTCACCTTTTTACCCGGAGATGGCGCAACATCCGGAGATCTTAGATAAAGCGCCGAGACATCACTCAGATCGATGCCTAGACCAAGGGCTTGGTGAGCGTAAAGGCCAACTAGCCTGGCATCGCAAGGCATGGTGACTGCCTCATAATCACTAAAACGCTCGAGCTCTGTCGGCTGAATAACTTCTGGGCCGATTGTCCTAACGCCCAATTCATAAGCGGCCAGAAACAATTCTTTACGCTTGGCATCTGCAACCACGTAGAACTTCTTGCTTGATTGGCTAAGAGCAATCGCATCTAAAACCATGACGCCGTAAAAAGGTATTCCTCGGCTCATCGCGAAGGCAGTTCCGGTCGCCATGCCGACTCGCAGCCCGGTATAAGGAGCTGGCCCCCTGCCAACAGCAACCGCAGTCACATCGCTAGCCAAGATACCCGCTTGACTCAGAGCCTGCATAATTGCCAACCCGATGTTTTCCGCATGCCCAAAGGGGTCTTCGAAGAGGCTAAAACCTAAAAGCTTTCCATCTTCTAAAATCGCGGCTGATGTGCCGGCTGAGGTGTCAATCGCCAAAAGCAATGGTTACTCCTTCATAGCGAGCGCCGTGGGGCAAAAGCGTAACCAGTCTTGAGTCGTCTTCACTCTCACGATTGATCTGAATCTCTAGCCAGGATTCGGCAATGCCATCCACATAGTCCCGAGCCCACTCCACGACAACAATGCTGTTCGCAAAATCTATATCGAGGTCATCCAGCTCTAGAGCTGAACCCAAGCGATAAGCGTCCACATGAACAAGTTTCGGCCCGGTCGTAGTTTTATGAGTTCTAGCCAAAACAAAGGTTGGCGATTGAACTGTTCCCAGAGCCCCAAGGCCCTCGCCAATCCCTCTGGTCAAAGTTGTCTTACCGGCTCCTAAAGGACCATTGAGCAAGACCATGTCACCGGCCCGGAGGTGCCGGGCAAGTTGGATGCCGAACTCGTGCATCTTTTCAGGAGACTCGATTAGAAAATGCATACTCAGATTTTATAAACCCTTGGCGCGCGGCCACCGATTCTGGTAACCACCTCGTAGTTGATGCTTCCCGAAGACTCCCCCAGACTCTGCGCCGTTGGCTCTCCTTTTTGGCCATCACCAAAAATCACCACTTCATCGCCGATTCGGATTTTGGCATCAGAGACATCGACAATAAATTGATCCATTGCCACACGCCCGACCACCGGGTAAAGCTTGCCCTGAATCAAAACCTCATGATTCTCTGAGATTCTTGGCATCCCCTCCGCATAACCGAAGGGCACCAAGACCAAAGTGGTCTCCATCTTGGTCACATACCGATACCCGTAAGAGACCCCTTGCCCCTTGGGCACGCGCTTCACGTTCACCACATTGGCCACAACTCGCATCGCCGGCTGAAGTAAACCGGGGTCGACCGGCTCGTCCTCAAAAGGACTCAGCCCATAGACCGCTATGCCGCAACGAACCATGTCGAAGTGCATTTGCGGGTGCTTGAGGGTCGCCGCAGAAGCGGCCAAATGCCTCAGTTTGAAATTAACGCCCTTTTGCAAAGCCATCACATTCGCTTTTTCGAATAGCTCAAGCTGGGCCAAATCATCACCCTCGGAGGCATTCGAAAGGTGTGAAAAAAGCCCCTCCGGATAAAGCTTTGACTCGGCCAAAAACTCAAGTGCTTTCCCAAAATCTCCCTGTGTGAATCCGTTTCTACCGAGACCGGTGTCTACCTTGAGGTGTACTTTCGCGCCTTCGGGTAGCCCTTCCAAAACCTCCAAACTTGAAACTCCAAGCTCAATGTTTTGAGAAACAGCTAACTCAAAGTCATCCTCGGGACTCAAAATCCAGCACAGGATATTGGTCTTAATGCCCGCCATTCGAAGCTCGAGTGCCTCGTTTAGATCTGCCACACCTAGATAGTCGACTCCGGCGTCATCCAGCGCCTCGGCTACTTCGTGCATACCGTGCCCATAGGCATTGGCCTTTACAACCGCCATCACAAGTGAGCCACTCGCCAGCTCTTTTAGTTTGCGATAGTTCTTTAGGATGACAGCTAAATCGATTTGAATCTCTCGCACTTAGCCGCCCTCCAAAATCACGGTTGCAAAGGCAATGCCGCCGTCATGACTAAGGCTCAAATGAATCCTTTGAACCCCGAGCCCATCCAGCACATCCCTTGACTTACCAGACACTTGCATCTGAGGTTTCCCCAAGTGGTCATTGAGAATCTCCACATCTTGAAAGCTCAGCAGGCCCGGGTTTCCGACGGCTTTGGCAAGTGCCTCTTTGGCGGCAAATCTAACGGCTAGCGACTGATGACCGAGAGCCGATTCGGCCGAGGTAAAGAGTCTTTCCCTGAGCTTCGGCGAGCGCTCGATTGACTCCGAAAAGCGCTCGATTGAGCAAACATCCACACCCAACCCGATAATCACCTATTCGACCGTCACGCTCTTGGCTAAGTTTCTCGGTTGATCAACATCTAATCCCTTCGCATTTGCCAATTCCATCGCAAAGATTTGCAAAGGAATGACAGCCAACACCGCGCTCATTATTGGGTTGGTGGGCGCTATTTCAAAGACCTCATCGGCAGATTCCGCGACCAACCGATCTTCTTTTTCTGCGATTGCAATCACCACTGCTCCACGGGCCTTGATCTCTTGGATATTGGATATCACTTTGGGGTGCAGCGAGTGGTTGCCCTTTGGAGAAGGGACCACGACTATGACGGCCTGGCCCTGTTCAATTAGAGCTATCGGGCCGTGCTTTAGCTCGCCCGCTGCGAAACCCTCCGCATGAATGTACGCCAGCTCTTTGAGCTTTAGCGCACCCTCAAGAGCAATGGGGTACCCAACGTTTCTTCCCAAGAACAGAATCGACTTGGCTCCAGAAAGCCTCTTGCCCAAGAACCGCATTCGTTCCACCGATTCCAATACCTCCTTGACATGCCGCGGTAACTTTAAAAGCTCCAAGCCGAGTTCTCTCAGTTCTACCGCGCCCATCGATTTGCGCATAGACGCCAAAGCCAGTGCTACCAGAAAACCAGCGGTGAGTTGAGCCGTGAAGGCCTTAGTCGATGCCACCGCTACCTCTGGGCCAGCATGGGTGTAAATGGTGGCATCAGATTCTCTTGCCAAAGTAGCGCCCTGGGTGTTACAAATGCTTAAGACTTTGGCGCCCAACTCCTTCGCGTGGCGAACCGCCATCAAGGTATCCATCGTCTCGCCAGATTGGCTGATTGCTAAAACAAGCGTTTGCGAATCTAGCACCGGGTCGCGATAACGGAATTCGTGAGCGAGCTCTACGCTCACAGGAATCTTGGCCCACTTCTCAATTGCGTACTTAGCTACTTCACCAGCGTAAGCCGCCGTGCCGCAGGCGATGATGATGATGCGATTCATCTCCGTCAAGCTAGACAGACCCGAGAATTCGGAGAGCTTCACCGAACCGTCGGAAGAAAGCCGCCCCATCAAAGTGTCACCCACTGCTTGCGGCTGGTCTGCAATCTCTTTGGCCATAAATGATGGCCAACCTCCTTTGGACGCGGCAGATGCATCCCAGCTGACCTCAAAAGTCTCCGGGATTATTTCAGCACCCTCGAAGCTGGTAATTCGAACGCTATCCGCTCTGAGTTCGACAATCTGATCCTGGCCGACCGCGACGGCCTTTTTGGTGAACTCGACAAAGGCCGCCACGTCCGATCCCAAGAAGTTCTCACCCACGCCAAGCCCGATAACTAGCGGTGAGTTTCTCCGTGCGGCCAAAATTAGATCCTCGTAATCCTCGTGGATGCACAAAAGAGTGAAGGCCCCCTGTAGCCGGCGGACAACATTTCTAAAAGCCTGGGTTAGGTCATTGACCGTCTCATATTCGCGAGCCACTAGATGAGCGGCGACTTCTGAGTCGGTTTCTGAGGAAAACTTGACTCCAAAGTCAATCAACTCTTTTTTTAGTTCCGAGAAATTCTCGATTATGCCGTTGTGGATGAGAGAAAGTTTTAGGTGCTCGCCACCCAAGTGAGGGTGCGCATTTATGTCGTTTGGAGCACCGTGAGTTGCCCAGCGGGTGTGCCCAATGCCAATGTGGGTGTCAGGCAGTGGGGACAGCGCGAGGTCATCCACCAAAACCTTTAGCTTGCCGGCTCGTTTTCTAGTTTGCAGGCCTTTTTCTTGATCAATAACGGAAATTCCCGCAGAATCATAGCCCCGATATTCAAGGCGTTTTAGACCAGAAAGTAGAACATCCAGGGATGACCCTGGGCCCACATATCCCACGATTCCACACATGCTCACTAATCTACGGCAGAATAGCCAATTGTGAGCGAAGCCAAGGCCCAGGAGGGCATCTCCCCGTATTTGGCCATTGAGCGCGCCGACTGGGCCGAATTGGGAAACGCATCAGATTTGCCGTTGACCGAAAAAGAAATCCAAAACATCACCGGACTGGGCGATGTTTTGGACATCAAAGAGGTCACCGAGGTCTATCTGCCGATTAGTCAACTGCTGAGTCTTTATGCCTCGGGCGCTCAGGGGCTGCATCGCACAACCTCTGATTTTTTTGGCGATCGAGCCGCGAGAACGCCGTTTATCATCGGCATCGCAGGCTCGGTGGCCGTGGGTAAATCAACCGCCGCAAGGCTGCTGCGTGAACTCATGAAGCGTTGGAGTGGAACGCCAAAAGTTGAGCTAGTCACCACCGATGGTTTTTTATACCCGAACGCAGAACTCGAGCGGCGTGGCATCATGCACCGTAAGGGTTTTCCTGAAAGCTACGACCGCAAGAGGCTGTTGCAATTTGTCTCTGACATTAAATCAGGCCAATCAAATGTCGAAGCCCCGGTCTACTCACACCTGAGTTATGACATCGTCGAAGGTGAGGTTGCAAGGGTCACCACTCCAGATGTGCTAATTCTGGAGGGTCTGAATGTCTTACAGCCACCAAGTGCCGGGCAGGAATTAGCACTGAGTGACTTCTTTGATTTCACGATTTACATTGATGCCAATGTAGAAACCATAAAAAGCTGGTACCTATCGAGGTTTGAACAGCTATTTGATTCGGCATTCACTGACCCGCGCTCCTATTTCCACACGCTAACCACCGAACTAACCAAGGACCAGGCGCTTGAGCGGGCCGAAGGTTTTTGGCGAGACATCAACCTTCCTAATTTAGAAGAGAACATTGAGCCGACTAGGTCAAGGGCAACTTTGGTGATGCAAAAAGGTGATGGTCACCGCGTAAGTCAAGTTCTGCTCCGCAAGCTCTAATCAATCCATAAACTTCTCTCATGCGCATTAAAGTTATTGACCATCCCATCCTCAGGCAAAAAATGAGCTTGATGCGGGAGATCAAAACCCCACCACCGCTCTTCCGCCAGCTGGTCAGGGAGATCTCCGGCCTTTTGGCCTACGAGGCCGCACAGGAAATTGCTTTCACAAAAATTCAACTCGAAACCCCGATGGGCAAGACTGAGGGTCTTGCGATAGCCAAGCCCTACCCGCTTGTGGTGCCGATTCTGCGCGCAGGACTCGGAATGCTGGAAGGCGTATTGGATGTTGTGCCGGTGGCTGAGGTCGGTTTTTTAGGCATTGCACGCGACGAAGAGACCTTGATGCCGGTGACCTATGCGAATCGGCTGCCGGATTCACTAGCTGGTCGCCACGTGATTTTAATTGATCCAATGCTTGCCACCGGTGGAACGCTGAACGATTCGATTGATTATGTCAAAAGCCGAGGGGCTCAGAAGGTGACCTGCATTTGCATGCTCGGTGCTCCAGAGGGTATCAAAAAAGTGCAAGATCACATCACAAAAAACTGGGACCCCCAAGACTTCAGCATCTACCTCGGTGCGCTCGATGAAAAACTAAATGAGGTTGGCTACATTGTCCCCGGCCTGGGCGATGCCGGTGACCGAATGTATGGTTTGGCTAAATAAGCTCCGAGACAAAGCTCACATGTTTTTGAACGATGCAGTCTGGGTAGGTTTCGAAAGCCTTATTCCGAATCGCCGAAGCATCGTATTCGGCTTGAATCGCTAAAAAACCCGCCTCGTCGGTGGGCAGCGAAACTGCCCAAATGAATTCATTCTTCTCAACATCGATGTAGCGCCATTCGGCCTCAAAGCCAAAGGAGTACCGGACCGGCATTAGATCTTGATCGATCCAATGCAGAAATTCGCTCATCTTCCCGGGGGTAATTTCGTACCTTCTAAGCTGGATGGTTTTCAATCTTTACCAAGCTTTCGAGTTACCGTGTTTGCAATTCGCTCTGCCCAAGACTGCGCGGTGCCCTGGTCCTTGGCCTCCACCATAACCCGAACCAGTGACTCGGTGCCAGAAGCTCGCAATAAAACCCTGCCTTGATTACCAAGGTCGGCCTGGGCCAACTGCACCATCGACTGAACATCCTGATCGGAATCGACCAGATGTTTATTAACCTCTGGAACGTTTATCAAAACCTGAGGGAAATTAGGCATCACGGCTACCAGCTCTCTGAGCGTTTTGGAAGAAGAAACCATTCTGGCTGCAATCTGCAATCCGGTGAGAAGACCGTCCCCAGTGGTAGCGAATTGGCTAAAGATAATGTGACCGGATTGCTCGCCACCCAGTGAGTAGCCACCCTCACGCATCGCCTCAAGAACATATCGATCCCCAACCTTGGTCTCGATAAATTTAATGCCGGCGGCTTCAAGGGCAACCCTGAGTCCCAGATTGCTCATCACGGTCGTGACTAAAGTATCGCGGGCTAGGGTGCCCGCCTGCTTCATGGCAATGGCCAAAACCACCATCAGGTGATCCCCGTCAACTATTGAGCCCTCGTGATCAACAGCCAAACAGCGATCAGCGTCACCATCGTGGGCAATGCCAATATCCGCCTTATGTTCCAAAACTGCCGACTGCAAGGCAGATAAGTGAGTGGACCCATATCCCAGGTTAATGTTGTTGCCGTCGGGATCGGCGCCGATGACGATTACCTTGGCTCCCGCATCCACAAAGGCCTGGGGAGAAATAGCGCTTGCCGCGCCGTTAGCGCAGTCAACAACTACCTTTAGCCCATCCAGCCGGTTCGGCAAAGTGCCAAGCATATGAAGCAGGTAGCGGTCCTCAGCATCCGCGAAGCGAATTACTCGGCCAACTGCCGAACCCAAGGGAGTGAGCGCCTGCCCCATGGCAGCCTCTATCTCATCCTCAACAATGTCTGGCAGCTTATGCCCGCCCCGCGAAAAAAACTTAATGCCGTTATCGGGAGCAGAGTTGTGGCTAGCCGAAATCATCACGCCAAAATCTGCATCAAGGTCGGCGGTTAGATAAGCTGCTGCCGGAGTTGGCACCACGCCCGCATCAAAGACATCCACGCCCGAAGAGGCGAGTCCTGCCGAGACGGCGGCTGAAATAAAATCCGATGAGATTCTGGGGTCATGGGCGATTACCGCCCTTGGACGATCTCCTCGTTCTCGAGCCTGGCTGCCTAATACCCAAGCCGCAGCCTGCGCCAAATTAAGTGAGAATTCAGCCGTGATTTCTTTATTCGCGGTTCCGCGAACTCCATCGGTTCCGAAGAGCCTGCCCATCGGCTAAGCCTAGGGTTAGCGCTTAGAGAACTGAGAAGCCTTGCGGGCCTTTTTCAAACCGGCCTTTTTGGACTCGATAATGCGAGAGTCGCGACGCAAGAAACCAGCCTTTTTTAGCGGGGCACGGTTGTTCTCTTCATCGATCTGGTTCAAGGAACGGGCGATGCCTAGGCGAAGTGCGCCAGCCTGACCGGCAACTCCGCCACCAGTGATTTTCGCAATAACGTCGTATGCGTTCTGCAGCTCAAGCACGGTGAATGGGTCGGTGATTAGCTGCTGGTGCAGCTTATTTGGGAAGTAGTCCTCCAGGGTGCGGCCGTTCACGACGATCTTGCCAGTTCCTGGCATGATGCGTACCTGAGCGATGGCCTCCTTGCGGCGACCGGTGCCAGCACCTGGCTGGGTTAGGTTGCCACGTGAGCGCACAGCCTTTGCAGGGGCTGACTCGGTGGAGTAAGTGGTCTCTTCAACTACCTCGGTAGTTTCGGTGGTTGTTTCTTCTGCCAAGGTCCTGGTCCTTTACTGGGAAATCTGATCGATTAGGAAAGTCTTAGGCTGCTGCGCCTCGTGAGGGTGAACCGCACCCTTATAAACCTTTAGCTTGGACAGCTGCTGAGCACCCAGGGAGTTCTTTGGCAACATCCCTCGGATTGCCTTTTCTACTGCGCGCTCTGGGTTCTTTTCCAATAGCTCGGAGTAGGTGGTAGCGGTTAGGCCACCCTGGTACCCGGAGTGGCGGTAGGCCTTCTTCTGAGCAAGCTTTGACCCTGTTAGGGCAACCTTCTCAGCGTTAATAATGATGACGAAATCTCCGTTGTCCATGTGGGCTGCGAAGGTTGGCTTGTGCTTGCCACGTAGCAAGACCGCTACGTGAGATGCAAGGCGGCCTAGGACCACATCGGTGGCGTCAATGACAAACCACTCATGGCTCAGCTCACTGGCCTTTGGCGAATAAGTACGCACGCTAAATTACCTCATAGTTTCGTGTTGTGTGATTCCGTGGAATACCACGGCTTCAAACGCATTCGGCAATGCCGAACCAAGGGTTGAGTCTAGGGGAAGATAGCCCCAATGGTCAAACAGAAATTTCCCCCAAATCCCTTCTTTTTCTGGCATTTTGCGCTTGAAAGCCCATTTTTTTATCAGGCGGGTAGGAAACCGACTCCAAAGACAACCCGCGAGGGGCGACAACTCGGAATTTTGAGGTCCGTTTGGCCCCTTTCTGGACACGCTCCAGCTCCTCCACGCTAAGCCTTTGTTCCGCCACTGAAACAATCGCACCGACTATTGCCCGCACCATGTTGTGGCAAAAGGCGTCGGCCTCGAGAGTGATTTGAATCAAGCCGTCCCTGTGTCTCACAACCTCAAGTTTTTTCAAATTTCGAATCGTCGTTGCCTTGGCTCTTGGCTTACAAAAAGCCCCGAAGTCTTTGAGCCCCACGAGCTTGGCTGCAGCCTCGGCCATAACTTTCTCATCTACCACTCGAGGAAGAGTGAGTACAAAGCGGTTGCGCTTTGGGTCAGGCTTGGCACTTTGATCTGCAATCAAATAGTGGTATCTGCGTCCCGTTGCAGAAAAGCGAGCGTCAAAGCCATCCGGAGCCAAGGCCACGGACAGTATCGCTATCTCAGGAACCAAAAGGCTGTTCAGGCGCTTAGTGCTAAGCGGTGTTCTGCCCAGGCGCTTAAGCTGAGCACTTGTGATGTCGATGTGGCAAACCTGATGACCCGCGTGAACACCGGCATCGGTTCGACCCGCCACTCGCATCCCAAAGCCATCTTGAGACTCACCGAATAACTTGGTGAGCGCGACCTCTAAGTCGCCCTGAATGGTCCTATGACCCGGCTGCTTAGCCCAGCCGGAAAAGTCAGTGCCGTCATAAGCCAAATCAACCCGGAAACGAGAAAACCCGCCGGGTACACCAGCGGGTTCACTCATGAAATTACTTACTCAGCCTTTGGGGCAGCCTCTTCAGCAGCGGCTTCAGCTACTGCTTCGGTTGCCTCTGTTTCAGCAGACTCAACTGCCACAACATCCTCGGCCTGAACTGCAACCGAATCCTCAGCCAGTACTTCTTCAACTAGCTCTGGAGCTGCTACCACAGCTGCTCCGGTAGCAATGTTGTTAGTTAGTCGAACCTTATTGGTCTTTGGCTTTGGGTTAACTGGCTCTAGCACTAGCTCGATGACTGCCATTGGAGCGTTATCGCCCTTTCTGAAGCCAAGCTTTGTAATGCGGGTGTAGCCACCCTGGCGTTCTTGAACCAGCGGTGCGATTTCAGCGAAAAGCTCGTGAACCACTCCTTTGTCCAGGATTGACTGCATCACGCGGCGTCGAGCGTGCAGGTCACCGCGCTTTGCGAAAGTCACAAAACGCTCGGCCACTGGACGCAGGCGCTTGGCCTTGGTCTCGGTGGTTACGATGCGCTTGTGCTTGAAAAGCGAGGTAGCCATGTTGTTGAGCATTAGTCGCTCGTGGGCTGGTCCGCCTCCGAGGCGAGGGCCCTTTGTTGGGGTAGGCATTTAGTTTCTCCTTGGGTTTCTAAGCTTTAGATCTGGTCTTCATCGAATCCGCCACCGAAGTAGGCGCCATCGAATCCTGGAACTGCATCCTTGAATCTAAGGCCCAAAGAAGCAAGCTTCTCGCGGACCTCATCAACGGACTTGGAACCAAAGTTACGGATGTTCATTAGCTGGTCTTCGCTAAGTGCGATCAGCTCTGAAACGGTGTTGATACCTTCGCGCTTCAAGCAGTTGTATGAGCGCACGGTTAGGTCTAGGTCTTCGATGGGTGTTGAGAGCTCATTAGAGGCTGCGACCTCAACCGGGGCCGGCCCAATCTCGATACCTTCAGCCTCGTTGTTTAGCTCCTTGGCCAGGCCAAATAGCTCAACAAGGGTGGACCCTGCAGATGCAACGGCATCCTTTGGCTCCATTGACGGCTTGGTCTCAACATCAACAATTAGCTTGTCGAAGTTGGTGAATTCCCCGGCACGAGTAGCCTCGACGCGGTAGGAGACCTTGAGAACTGGGCTGTAAATCGAGTCAACCGGAATAACGCCAGCTTCGGCATCTGGGTTGCGGTTCTGGTTTGCCTGAACGTAACCGCGCCCACGCTCAATGATGAACTCAATTTCGAGCTTGCCTTTTGCGTTTAGCGTTGCAATTACTAGCTCTGGGTTGTGAACCTCAACACCGGCAGGGACCTGAATGTCCGCTGCGGTAACTGGACCGGCAGCTGACTTAGATAGGTGGGCCACTACTGGCGCATCGTGCTCGGAAGAAACGACGAGGTTCTTGATGTTCAGGATTACCTCTACAACGTCTTCTTTCACACCCGGGATGGTGGAGAATTCGTGGCTGACACCCTGGATCCGAATGTTGGTAACCGCGGCACCTGGAATCGAACTTAGTAGGGTTCGACGCATCGAGTTGCCAAGGGTGTAACCAAATCCTGGCTCTAGTGGGTCAAGGATAAAGCGAGAACGGTTCGGTCCTAGGACTTCTTCGTGAAGAGTTGGGCGCTGTGCAATTAGCACTGTTGTGTTCCTTTCATCTGAGTAACCACTATTTGCTACTCGTTTTGACTCATCCAGGCGGGCACCTGGATGCGTGAATCTTTAGTTATTGGAAAGCTATTTAGACGCGGCGGCGCTTCGGTGGGCGGCAACCGTTGTGAGCCTGTGGAGTCACATCGGAAATCGAGCCAACCTCAAGGCCTGCGGCCTGAAGCGAACGAATTGCAGTCTCGCGACCAGAGCCTGGGCCCTTCACGAATACATCAACCTTCTTGAGGCCGTGCTCCTGAGCCTTGCGGGCTGCAGATTCGGCCGCCATCTGAGCGGCATAAGGGGTCGACTTACGTGAACCCTTAAACCCGACATCGCCCGAGGAAGACCAAGAGATAACTGCTCCGGTTTGATCGGTGATGGTGATGATTGTGTTGTTGAATGTCGAGCGGATGTGAGCCTGACCAAGTGGAACGTTCTTCTTGTCCTTGCGGCGGGGCTTGCGGGCCGCTGCGGATGTCTTAGGTGCTGCCATTTTTTATCTCCTAGATCCCTGAGCCGCGACTAGCGGGCAACCTTTTTCTTACCGGCAACCGTGCGCTTTGGACCCTTGCGAGTGCGAGCGTTGGTTTTGGTGCGCTGACCGTGGACCGGTAGGCCCTTGCGGTGACGAATTCCTTGATATGAACCAATCTCAACCTTGCGGCGAATGTCGGCTGCAACTTCACGACGAAGATCACCCTCAACCTTGTAACCCTTTTCGATTACTTCACGAAGAGCGATGAGCTGATCGTCGGTGAGGTCCTTGACTCGAAGTTCTTCTGAAATCTTGGTGGTCTCGAGAATCTCGGATGAACGAGTTCGACCAATGCCATAGATGTAGGTAAGGGAGATAACCACTCGCTTATCGCGAGGAATATCTACTCCAGCAATACGTGCCATTTTAATTCCTTGTTTTTATAGAAGGTCTTTGGCATCACGGTCTCAATCTGGCTAGATCAAGCCCCGGCCTTCTACCGGGGGCGAAGTCTTACAACTTTGCAATGCCTTGCTATTTAGTTATGGGTAGGGCTTATTAGCCCTGGCGCTGCTTGTGACGAGGGTTCTCGCAAATGATCATCACGTTTCCGTGACGACGAATAACCTTGCACTTATCGCAGATTTTCTTAACGCTTGGGTTAACCTTCATGCTCTTACTCTCTACTTGTACCGGTAAATTATGCGGCCGCGAGTCAGGTCGTAGGTAGAAAGCTCAACAATCACGCGGTCCTCAGGGAGGATGCGGATGTAGTGCTGTCTCATTTTTCCTGAGATGTGAGCAAGGACTAGGTGTCCATTGGTCAGCTCCACACGAAACATTGCGTTCGGTAAAGCTTCTACGACCGAGCCTTCGATCTCAATTACGCCGTCTTTATTGGCCATGCACTCACTTATTCGCTACTTTATTGTTAGCGTCACGAACACGCAGAAACAAAAACCAGAAAAAACGGAAGTTGTATTTGCGCAGAAACACCAAGATGCAATCCTAGGGGCTATTTGCACCAAGCGCCAGTGGAATCTTTGCAAAATGCCGCCCAATTACCGATGAATTAGCTAATCTCAGCCAGAATTCTCCCTCGCGAGCGCATAAGCCGCCCGATTGGCACCGCGGGGTACCCCCGATAATCGGCGAATCGCTAATTTCAGAGCTAAAGAACTACCGGCACCACTCCAAAAGGAGCCAGTCCGGCCACTCCGCCATCAACCGCAGTTAGAACCCAGATGCCTTTGGAGTGAACCGCGACCGAATGCTCCCAGTGGGCCCCATCGCCGCCGTCTGAAGTCTCGACGGTCCAGTCGTCTTTTGCCACGAATGTCTCTTGGTCACCCGCGGTGATCATGGGCTCTATCGCAACGCATAACCCGGGCTCCACCTTTGGACCTAGATCACGAACCCGGTAGTTGAACACTGCCGGGTCCTCGTGCATCGAACGACCAATGCCGTGACCGACATATTGCTCCAAGATGCCAAAGTTGCCCTTCGAGCCTACGAACTCTTCAATCGCAACGCCAACTTCGTTGAGCCGCTTAGCCTTGGCTAGGGCAGCAATCCCTGCCCAGAGTGAGCCCTCACAGGCATCAGAGAGTTCTTGGCGCTTTTTAGCTAGACCTGCATCCCCACCGGGGACTATGAAAGTGAAGGCACTATCGCCGTTCCAACCATCAACCTCAGCACCACAATCCACCGAGATCATGTCTCCAGCTTTTAGCGTCTTGGAAGAAGGTATTCCGTGGACTACCTCGGCGTTTATCGAAGCGCAGATGGTGTGGGAGTAGCCTGGCACTAACTGAAAGTTTGGGATTCCCCCGCCATCACGAATTGTCTTTTCAGCAATTCGATCAAGCTCCAGGGTCGTGACTCCGGGACGCATTGCAGCTTTTACGTTTTTGAGAGCTTCAGCTGTGAGCAGCCCGGCGATTCGCATCTTGCGAATCTGGTCCTCCGATTTAAGTTCGTATTTTTTACGCATCTAGTTCTAGGCCGCGGGCGTTCAAGGCCTCGATAATGCGCTTGGTGACCAATTCGATCTCCCCCAAGCCATCAATCATCGCAACAAGCCCTCGGGAAACATAGATATCAATCAGTGGAGCAGTTTGCTCGTCATAAACATCGAGCCTTCTGGCGATCACATCGGGGGTGTCATCGCCCCTACCCTCAACCTCGGCGCGATGCGCCAAACGGCGCACAAGTTCCTTATTGTCAGCTCTTAGCTGCACCACGACATCGAGTCTGGCGGAGCTCTCGACAAGGATTTTATCTAATTCAGCTACCTGATCCGCGGTTCTTGGATAACCATCTAGCAGGAAGCCTCTTTTAGCATCCGGTTGCGAAAGTCGGTCCCTGATCAGTGCGTTGGTGAGAGTGCTCGGCACATATTCGCCGCGATCCATATAGCCCTTGGCCTCAACGCCCAGCGGAGTTTCATTTTTCACATTAGAGCGAAAGATGTCTCCGGTTGAGATTGCTGGAATACCAAAGTGCGCTGCCAATAAAACTGCCTGGGTCCCCTTCCCGGCACCCGGGGGGCCGATTAGTAGGAGGCGGGTCATTTCAGCAAGCCCTCATAGTTACGCTGCTGCATCTGGGCGTTGATCTGCTTGACGGTCTCCAAACCGACACCCACAATAATCAAGATTGAGGTACCGCCGAATGGGAAGTTTTGGTTGGTCCCGATTGCGGTAAAGGCAACTAGCGGAATTAGGGCGATCAGACCCAGGTAGATAGCGCCGGGAGCTGTGATTCTAGAGATTACGTATTGCAGGTACTCAGTGGTCGGTCTACCGGCACGAATACCTGGAATAAAGCCACCGTACTTCTTCATGTTGTCGCTTATCTCTTCAGGATTCAAAGTGATAGCCACATAGAAGTACGTGAATCCAACAATCATGAGGAAGTAAATCGCCATGTAAAGCGGGTTGTCACCACTGACCAAATAGGTAGAAATCCAAGTGACCCAAGGGGCAACCTGACCATTGGCATCTGGCTGCGAGAACTGGGCCAGAAGCGCCGGCAAATAAAGCATTGAGGATGCGAAGATAACCGGGATAACACCCGCGGTGTTGACCTTCACTGGAATGTAGGTTGACTGACCACCGTAGGCCTTGCGACCAACCATGCGCTTGGCATACTGAACCGGGATACGGCGCTGGGACTGCTCAACCAACACAACCAAAGCAACTACTAAGAATCCAACAGCCATCACGATGATGAAGATCTCGATTGAACGAGTCTGAAGAATCTGCAGTAGCGAAGCTGGGAAGGTAGATGCGATGGAAGTAAAGATTAGAAGAGACATTCCATTACCAACACCGCGCTCGGTGATGAGCTCACCAATCCACATGATCAAACCGGTTCCAGCAGTCATGGTCATGACCATCAGAGAAATTGCCAGCGGTCCGGTGTCAACCAGAATCGGGAGGGTACAGTCCGCACCAAATAGCGCGCCCTGCCTGGCCACCGCAATCAAAGTAGTTGCCTGCAATAGACCCAAGGCGATTGTTAGGTAGCGGGTGTACTGGGTAAGTTTTGCCTGGCCCTGTGGTCCCTCTTTGTGAAGGGTCTCAAAGCGAGGAATAACAACGCGCAACAGCTGAGTGATGATGGAGGCTGTGATATAAGGCATGATGCCCAGTGCAAAGATCGAAAGCTGCAGCAGCGCGCCGCCGGAGAAGAGGTTCACGAGTTCATATAAGCCAGATGTTGACTCGCTCTGAGCCAAACATTGCTGAACATTCGAGTAGTCAACGTTTGGGGTCGGAATAAACGAACCCAAACGGAAGACTGCAATCATGCCGAGCGTGAAAGCTAACTTATTGCGCAAATCCGGTGTCCGGAATGCGCGTGCAATTGCACTAAACAAAGTGAACCTACTCCCCTTGAATCAATTATGCGCCGACGCTACCGCCGGCAGCTTCAACCTTGGTCTTGGCTGACGCAGAAACTTTGTCAACATTGATGTCCAGCTTAACTGAGATGTCGCCGTTACCTAGGACCTTTACAGGCTCGCCCTTGCGAACTGCACCCTTTGAGACTAGGTCGGAAACTGTCACAGCGCCACCCTTGGGGTAAAGCTCACTGAGCTTCTCAAGGTTAACCACCTGGTACTCCACCCGGAATGGGTTCTTGAAACCACGAAGTTTAGGGGTACGCATAACTAGGTTCACGCCTCCACCTTCGAAGCCAAGACGAACTGTGGTGCGAGCACCGGTTCCCTTGGTACCACGACCGGCAGTCTTACCCTTTGATCCTTCACCAAGACCCTTACGAGTCTTATCCTTCTTGGCACCCGGTGCCGGGCGAAGGTGGTGCAACTTCAGGATCTGAGATCTATCAGCCTTTTCCTGGTCAGTCTTTTTTGGAGTCGACTTCTTTGCCTTTGGGGCAACGGCAGCCTTCTGAACCACCTTCACCGCTGGCTTTGCAGCAGCAGTTTTTGGCTCAGCTTTGTCGGCTGCTGGCTTTGCAGCAGCAGTCTTTGGCACAGCAGTCTTTGGTGCGGCAGCTTTAGCGGCTGGTGCCTTTGGGGCTGCGGCCTTAACAGCTGGCTTTGCAGCAGCGGTTTTTGGTGCGGCCTTTGCGGCTGGCTTCTTTTCTTCGGCCATTAGTCAATCTCCTCAACCTTGACGAGGTGGGCGACGGTGTTTACGAGTCCGCGGACACTCAAGGTGTCCTCACGAACTACGATGTCACCGATTCGCTTGAGACCCAGGGTGCGAAGTGAATCGCGCTGGTTCTGCTTGCCACCGTTTGAACTTTTTAATTGGGTAACTTTTAGACGAGCGGCCATGATTAGGCACCTGCCTTTTCGACCTTAGGCAATAGGCGTGGTGGTGCTACCTCTGCAAGTGTCTTGCCGCGACGCGCTGCAACAGCTGCTGGCTCTTCGAGCTGGCGCAATGCTGCAACGGTTGCGTGGACGATGTTTAGGACGTTTGTGGATCCCAATGACTTTGAAAGCACATCGTGGATACCCGCACACTCGAGAACTGCTCGAACTGGACCTCCAGCGATAACACCGGTTCCCTCAGAAGCTGGGCGCAATAGAACCACACCGGCAGCCTTCTCTCCCTGAACCGGGTGAGGAATTGTTGATCCGGCGCGGGGGACATTGAAGAAGTTCTTCTTTGCCTCTTCGACACCCTTTGCGATCGCGGCAGGAACTTCTTTAGCCTTGCCGTAACCAACGCCGACTACTCCCTCACCGTCTCCAACCACAACTAGTGCTGTGAAAGAGAAACGACGACCACCCTTGACCACCTTGGAGACGCGGTTGATGTGAACAACGCGCTCTAGGAACTGGCTCTTAACCTCTTCACGGGCTCCGCGGTCATTACGGGGACCACGATCACGCGAACCACGGCGGGCTTCACGCTCGTTGGGATCAACAGTTGTTGTGACCTCCGGGGTAACAACAGTTGCTTCCACTGCTGCTAATTCGGTTGCGCCCACAGTAGCTTCTGCCACGGTTGTCTCTTCCTTCTTGTCTTGGCTCACAGTACGAGTCCTTCCTCGCGGGCTGCGTCAGCAATTGCTGCGACGCGACCTGCATAGCGGTTACCGCCACGGTCGAAGACAACCTCGGTGACCCCGGCCTTTTTTGCACGCTCGGCAATCAACTTGCCAACCAGTGCCGACTTATCGGTCTTGGTGCCATCCGCCTTGCGAAGTTCAACTTCCATGGTCGAAGCCGATGCCAGGGTGTGACCCTTGGAATCATCCACTACCTGAACGAATACGTGGCGGGCGCTGCGTGTTACGACCAGACGTGGGCGGCTTGCGCTGCCCTCAATCCGCTTACGTAGTCTTGCGTGACGACGGCCGCGAGCCGCTGCCTTTGACTTGCCTCTAGTTCCTAGACCCATGATTACTTACCAGCCTTTCCAGCCTTGCGACGGACGCGTTCGCCTTCGTAGCGAACACCCTTGCCCTTATAAGGCTCGGGCTTGCGCAGCTTGCGAATATTTGCAGCCATCTCACCAACGGCCTGCTTATCTACACCGGAGACAACAATCTTGGTGTTTCCCTCGACGGTCAAAATGACGCCTTCGGGTGGAGTGACAACTACCGGGTGGCTAAAGCCAAGCGCCAACTCAACTGTTGCGCCCTTAGCTGCTGCACGGTAACCGGTACCCACGATTTCTAGAGTCTTTGTGAAGCCAATAGAAACACCGTGAACGTTGTTTGCAATCAGAGTTCTTGAAAGACCGTGAAGTGACTTGGACTTGGCCTCGTCATCTGGACGCGAAACCAAAACCTCGTTCTCCTCGAGTGCAACCTTAATTGGCTCGGAGATGACTAGGTGAAGCTCTCCCTTGGGTCCCTTGACTGCAACCTTCTGGCCATCGATTATGACGGTAACGCCCGCTGGAAGCGAGATTGGCATTTTTCCAATACGTGACATATCTACTTACCAGATGTAGGCGAGGACTTCCCCACCTACTCCCTTCTTAGAAGCCTGGCGATCGGTTAGAAGACCGCTAGAGGTGGACAAAATTGCAACTCCAAGACCACCGAGAACGCGTGGCATTTCAGTTGACTTCGCGTAGACGCGAAGACCTGGCTTGGAGACGCGCTTGATACCAGTGATGCTGGATTCGCGCTTCGCACCGAACTTTAGGTGGATGGTCAGTGTCTTACCAACCTTGGCGTCTTCAACCTTGAAATCAGCGATGTAACCCTCTGACTTCAGAATCTCCGAGATTGCACCCTTGAGTTTGGAATATGGGAGGCTCAGCGAATCGTGCGAGGCACTATTCGCATTGCGTACCCGGGTCAGAAAATCTGCTACCGGATCTGTCATTGTCATTTATGCATCTTCTTTCTCGAGGTGGTTTCCAAAGGCGCTTTACAAGCTCCTGGACCTTTCTCAATCGGGGGTTTTAGGCCTTGAACGGGAAGCCGAGAGCTTTTAGAAGCGCTCTACCTTCATCGTCGTTGGCCGCGGTGGTCACCACGGTGATGTCCATTCCGCGAACGTGGTCAATCTTGTCGATGTCGATCTCGTGGAACATTGACTGCTCCGACAAACCGAAGGTGTAGTTACCGTGGCCATCAAACTGAGTAGCTGAAAGCCCGCGGAAGTCGCGAATACGAGGTAGGGATAGCGAAAGCAAGCGATCCAAAAATTCCCACATCCGGTCACCACGAAGGGTTACGTGTGCACCAATTGGCTGCCCCTCGCGAAGCTTGAACTGGGCAATTGACTTACGAGCCAAGTTAACCTGAGGCTTCTGGCCGGTGATGGCAATTAGATCGCGGATTGCTCCCTCGATCAGCTTGCCCTCTTTGGCAGCCTGTCCAACACCCATGTTCACAACGATCTTGGTCAAACCAGGGACCTGCATCGGGTTGTTGAACTTGAATTCTTCGGTTAGGTGAGCCACGATTTCGCTGCGGTAGCGAGTCTTTAGCCTTGGTGCAATTTTCGCTGACTCTGCAGCCTTCTTGGTTGCTGTAGCCATTAGATTGCCTTCCCAGTCTTGCGTGCGACTCGGGTCTTTTTGATTTTGCCAGTGGTGGCGTCTTTTTCCAGCAAGTAACCAACCTTGGTTGGCTTCTTGGTCGATGGATCGATCAATGCCACGTTGGAAATGTGGATTGGCGCCTCAATGGTGATGATGCCGCCAGTCTTCGAACCACGATCGGTCTGCCCAATCTTCTGGTGCTTCTTGACTAGGTTTACGCCTTCAACGATGACCTTATCGGTCTCTTTGATAACGGCTAAAACTGTGCCCTGCTTGCCGCGATAGCCACCTCGTGCTGTCGTGGCACCGGTCATGATCTGAACTAGATCGCCCTTTTTAATGTTCGCCATAATTTATAGCACCTCCGGGGCAAGTGAAATGATCTTCATGAACTTCTTATCGCGAAGCTCGCGGCCGATTGGGCCAAAGATGCGGGTTCCGCGTGGTTCGCCATCGTTTTTGATGATGACGGCTGCGTTCTCATCGAATTTGATGTATGAGCCATCTGGACGACGGGTCTCTTTTTTGGTGCGAACGATTACTGCCTTGACGACCTCACCCTTTTTGACGTTACCGCCCGGGATCGCATCTTTCACGGTAGCAACGATGGTGTCGCCTAGACCCGCGTAGCGGCGCATTGAACCGCCCAATACACGAATGGTCAATAGCTCCTTGGCGCCGGTGTTGTCGGCAACCTTCATCCTGGATTCTTGTTGTAGCACTTTATCTCCTTGTTATTGAATAACGATTACCGACCGCTATTCCTAGGTTTGTTACTTGGGTTTTATTACTTAGCTCGCTCGAGGATCTCGACCAGGCGCCAGTTCTTGGTGGCGGATAGTGGACGGGTCTCGTCGATTACGACTAGATCTCCAATACCTGCAGTGTTGTTCTCATCGTGAGCCTTGACCTTTTTGGAAACTCGAAGCACCTTGCCGTAAAGCGGGTGCTTCTTGCGGTCCTCAACCAACACAACAATCGTCTTGTCCATCTTGTCGCTAACCACATAACCACGACGGGTCTTGCGGTCACCGCGATCTAATGCGACAACTTCTTTAGCTACTTTTGCGACCTTTGGCTTTGCAACCTTGGGTGCCGCAGCCTTGGCTGCTGGCTTCTTAGTCTCTTCGGCCATTTTTATGCCTCCTCAGCTGGCTTAGCAGCTGCCTTTTTAGTGGTCTTCGGTGCTGCGACAACCGGCACAGGCACGGCACGAATGCCAAGCTCGCGCTCGCGAATAACGGTGTGGATGCGAGAGATGTCACGCTTCACTGCCCTTACTCGGCCGTGGTTGTCAAGCTGTCCAGTTGCGGACTGAAAGCGCAGGTTAAATAGCTCTTCCTTTGCCTTGCGCAACTCTTCAATCAGCAGGGAGTCTTCGATCTTGTCGAGGTCCTGCGGAGTCAGGTTTTTGGAACCAATCATTATGCGTCACCTTCTTCACGCTTGATGATGCGAGCCTTTAGCGGAAGCTTGTGGATCGCACGAGTCAGTGCCTCTTTGGCAACAATGTCAGAAACCCCGGCAAGCTCAAAGAGCACGCGGCCAGGCTTCACGTTTACTACCCACCACTCAGGAGAACCCTTACCGGAACCCATGCGGGTTTCGGCTGGCTTCTTGGTTAGTGGGCGGTCAGGAAACACGTTGATCCAGACCTTGCCGCCACGCTTGATGTGGCGAGTCATTGCAATACGTGCAGACTCAATCTGACGGTTGGTTAGATACGCAGGAGTCAAAGCCTGAATACCCCACTCGCCAAATGACACTACGGTGCCACCAGTAGCGTGGCCCGAACGCTTCGGGCTGTGCTGCTTGCGGTGCCTAACTTTTCTAGGAATCAACATTATTTGGCTTCACTTCCTGCTGCAGCGGGGGCAGCCTCGTTGCGTGGGCCACGACGGCCTCCGGCAGCAGCTGGGCGAGGACCGCGTTGGTTGGCCTGCAAAATCGCAAGCTCCTTCTGGGTCATGTCACCCTTATAGATCCAAACCTTGACACCGATGCGACCAAAGGTCGTCTTGGCCTCGTAGAAGCCGTAGTCAATGTTGGAGCGAAGAGTGTGAAGTGGCACGCGGCCCTCACGGTAGAACTCGCTGCGCGACATTTCAGCGCCACCTAGCCGACCCGAGCACTGGATACGAATACCCTTTGCACCGGAACGAAGTGCCCCTTGAATTCCCTTACGCATTGCGCGGCGGAAAGCCACACGAGCAGCAAGCTGTTCTGCAACGCCCTGGGCGACTAGCTGAGCATCCTGCTCTGGGTTCTTGACCTCAAGAATGTTCAGCAAGACCTGCTTGCCGGTTAGCTTCTCCAAGTCGGTACGAAGACCCTCAGCCTCTGCGCCACGACGGCCAATGACCAGTCCTGGACGAGCGGCGAAGATATCAACCCGAACTCGGTCGCGGGTTCTTTCTAGCTCGATACGAGAGATTCCCGCACGATCTAGCTTCTCCTGCAAGTAAGCGCGGATGTTGACATCCTCGATTACGTAATCTGAATAGCGCTGACCCTTTTTGGTTGAGTCGGCGAACCAGCGTGAGCGGTGCTCAGTGGTGATGCCTAGGCGGAAGCCGTAGGGATTTACTTTCTGGCCCATTACTTACCTGCCTTTTTGTTCAACTCGTCCGGGGTAGAAACAACCACGGTGATGTGGCTGGTGCGCTTATTGATTCGAAATGCACGACCCTGAGCACGCGGGCGGAAACGCTTGAGCGTCACACCATCATCCACAAAAGCCTGCGAAATAATTAGGTCGTCCTGGTCCACAATGGCACCGACTTTTTCGCCCTTGACCTTGGCGTTTGCAACCGCAGCGGCAACGAGCTTATAAATTGGCTCAGATGCTGCTTGGGGGGCGAACTTCAAAATCCCTAGGGCCTCAGTGGCCTGCTTTCCGCGAATCAAGTTGACGACGCGGCGAGCCTTCATTGGGGTCACGCGGATGTTACGCACTTTGGCGGTAGCTTCCATCGATCTTTCCTTTACTCTCTAGACGCCCCGGCTTAGCCGCGGCGACCCTTCTTGTCGTCCTTCACGTGACCACGGAAGGTTCTGGTTGGTGCGAATTCTCCAAGCTTGTGACCAACCATGTTTTCGGTTACGAAAACTGGGATGTGCTTGCGTCCATCGTGAACTGCAATGGTGTGGCCCAGCATGGCTGGAACAATCATCGAGCGGCGTGACCAGGTCTTGATCACGTTCTTGGTGTTCACTTCGTTCTGAACTCGCACCTTTTTCATTAGGTGCTCGTCTACGAAAGGACCCTTCTTCAAACTTCTTGGCATCTACGGATCTCCTACTTCTTGCCGGCGTAGCGACGACGAACGATTTGCTTATCAGATGGAAGGTTCGGCTTACGCGTGCGTCCTTCTTTCTGACCCCAAGGGGTTACCGGGTGACGACCACCGGAGGTCTTACCCTCACCACCACCGTGTGGGTGGTCTACCGGGTTCATGGCTACACCACGAACGGTTGGGCGAACGCCCTTCCAGCGCATGCGGCCAGCCTTACCCCAGTTGATGTTGGACTGCTCGGCGTTGCCGACCTCACCTATGGTTGCTCGGCAGTTGGCATCAACGTTGCGGATCTCACCGGATGGCAAACGCAGCTGGGCGTTAGGGCCATCCTTGGCGACTAGACGAACCGAAGCTCCAGCTGAGCGGGCCATCTTGGCACCGCCGCCTGGCTTTAGTTCGATAGCGTGGATAACGGTACCGACTGGGATGTTCTTCAGTGGCAAGTTGTTACCCGGCTTGATGTCTGCCTGTGGTCCCTGCTCGATAACATCGCCCTGTTTTAGCTTATTTGGGGCAATGATGTAGCGCTTGGCGCCATCGATGTAGTGGATCAGTGCAATTCTTGCGGTGCGGTTCGGGTCGTACTCAATGTGAGCGACCTTGGCCGGGATGCCATCTTTATCGTGACGACGGAAGTCAATCACGCGGTACTGGCGCTTGTGGCCTCCACCGATGTGGCGAGTGGTGATGCGGCCAGTTGAGTTGCGACCACCAGTTTTTGGCAGCGGCCTCAAAAGTGACTTCTCGGGAGTGGAGCGAGTGATCTCTGCAAAGTCTGCAACAGATGACCCACGACGCCCTGGCGTGGTTGGCTTGTACTTACGAATACCCATTAGTTAGTTATCCCCTTAGCCGATGTAGGTAAAGATGTCGATGGAGCCGGACTTGAGTGACACAATCGCACGCTTGGTGTCCTTGCGCTTTCCCATGCCGAACTTGGTCTTGCGGGTCTTGCCCTGACGGTTCAGCGTGTTGATGGTGTCCACCTTCACGGTGAAAATCTGCTCAATAGCCTGCTTGATCTCGGTTTTGTTCGATCGTGGGTCCACCTCGAAGGTGTACTTACCCTGATCGATCAAGGAGTAACTCTTCTCCGAGATGATTGGCTTGATGATTACGTCGCGTGGGTCTTTTTGAATTGAACTCATGCGCTGACCTCCTCATTTCTGGTGTTTGCCTCGACAAAGGAGCTAAGCGCCGCTGCGGTGAACACGATGTCATCCGAGTGCAGTACGTCATACGCGTTGAGCTGGTCAACTGGCAAAACGTGCACCATTGGAAGGTTGCGCAGGCTCAGATAAGAAACCTCATCCTGACGATCCAGCACCACAAGAATGTTCTTCGAGGTGGCGATCTGGGCCAAGAAGCTCTGCGCGGCCTTGGTTGAAGGAGCAGTTCCAATTGCGAACTGGTCAATTACCGAGATGCGGCCATTACGAGCACGGTCACTGAGTGCACCGCGAAGCGCTGCAACAATCATCTTCTTGGGGGTGCGCTGTGAGTAGTCACGAGGCTTTGGACCGTGGATAACTCCACCACCGCGGTGCTGTGGCATCCGGATCGAACCCTGACGAGCGCGACCGGTTCCCTTTTGCTTAAAAGGCTTCTTACCGCTACCGGAAACCTCTCCACGACGAAGCGTGGACTGGGTTCCCTGACGAGCTGCTGCAAGCTGCGCAACAACCACCTGGTGAATTAGTGGGACGTTGGTCTGAACATCGAAAAGCACCTCTGGGAGCTCAACGGTGCCTGACTTTTTACCCTTTACGTCGATTAGGTCAACGGTAGCCATTAGTTGCTCTCCTTAACGGCGTTGCGAACAAACACCAACTGGCCCTTAGGACCTGGGACGGCACCCTTGATTAGCAGTAGGCCTCTTTCAAGGTCAACACCGTGCAGGGTTAGATTCATTGTGGTGACTTGGTCCCCACCCATCCGGCCAGGCATCTTCTTGCCCTTGATGACCTTGGATGGTGTGGTACCGGCACCGATGGAGCCGGGCTTACGGTGGTTCTTGTGCGCACCATGGCTAGCGTGGATACCGGAGAAGCCGTGGCGTTTCATAACACCGGCAAAACCCTTACCCTTTGAAGTTCCAACTACGTCTAGCTTCATGCCGACCTCGAAGATATTCACACCGAGGGTCTGGCCCACGGTGTAGCTGTCTGCGTCTGAGGTGCGAATCTCGGCCAGAAAGCGACGAGGTGTTGAGCCCGCTTTGGCAAAGTGGCCAGAAGTTGGCTTATCAACCTTGCGTGGGTCGATAGCTCCATAAGCAATCTGAATCGCTAGGTAGCCGTCTTTTTCTGAATTCTTTATTTGAGTGATGACGTTTTCGCCAGCCTCAACGACTGTGATTGGAACAATCTTGTTGTTTTCGTCCCAAGCCTGAGTCATGCCTAGCTTTTTGCCCAGCAGACCCTTCACGTTTCTAATCCCTATGCTCATTTTCGAATCCTTAGAGTTTGATCTCGATGTTGACATCGGCTGGGAGGTCCAAGCGCATCAGCGAATCGACTGCCTTAGGCGTTGGGTCGATAATGTCAATGAGGCGCTTGTGGGTACGCATCTCAAAGTGCTCACGGCTGTCCTTGTACTTATGCGGTGAACGAATCACCGTAATGATGTTCTTGTCGGTGGGCAGTGGCACTGGGCCTACTACCTTTGCACCGGCGCGGGTGACCGTGTCGACGATTTTGCTCGCCGAGGCGTCGATGATCTCGTGATCATACGACTTCAGTCGAATGCGGATTTTGTTAGCCGCCATAGTGACTCGCTTCCGTATCTATCTAGGTGGTCTTTTACGCCACACAGGTTTTGGAGCCAATTCGATTTGCGAGAACGCAAATACCCTTGACCGCCGTAATGCTGATGCACTGTTTTTATGTCAACGCCCTATTTCTAGGGCACGATCCGAGCTCGCACTCTGAATGGCAAACGAATTTCACAACTCGCAAATCACCCAGGAATTTAATCTCAGATAAATTTTTTGGTTCTTAGCTGATAGCCGGCCCAGTTTCCTGTGCAAGGACCATCAGTGGTCCACACCAAACGATGTGAATACTCACGAACTCTTCAATACTGCCATAGTCCAAGGTGACAGTGCAAGTTAAAGGCGGCTTGTTTTTTGGGTAATTTTCATGCGAGGCGTCCTCGAGCTCAAACTTGAGGCTATCTAGCCTGAAGCCTTACTCCGGGAAGCTCGGGTGCTGGGATCCAGCCGCCAATTTGATCTTCGAATTCTCCGAAACGATATGACCGAGTGTTCCAAGCCTCGCGAGCATCAACAACATCTTGATGACTTCGGCCAATGAAGTTCCACCACATTATTATCTTCTCCTTCAGTGGAACACCTCCCAGAAGCATCAAGGTTGCGCCCGAACTGCTCGAAATTTCAATTGTGCTCTCCCCTCGCGCCACATAAAGCAGGTCTGACACAGCTAAATCCTCACCCTGAGCCTTGGCAGTTCCAGCTATCAAAACAAACCCATATTCATAATCAGTCCGCAGCTCGATCCGGTGCGTACCAGGTTCAATAATCAGCTCCGCGCCAACCAGGTCTGTGAAGCTGGTGGCAGGACTCTTTATGCCCAGCAACTCGCCAATCAAGACCGTAGCTCGAAACCCTGCTGCAGTAACTACTGGCAGCTCCACGTGATGCTCGAAACTTGGAGCAATGTTCAATGACTCCTCTGGGAGTGCTATCCAGAGCTGCACCGCATGCAAAGAATCAGTTGTAGCTAAAGAGAGCTCACTGTGGGAAATGCCAAAACCGGCGGTCATTAAATTAAGTTGACCCGGCCGAATTGCTTGATTGCTACCGATGCTGTCTCGGTGCTCAATTTCACCTTCGAAAAGCCAGGTAACTGTCTGAAGACCAGTGTGCGGATGCGCCGCTACGACCATGGCTTCAGTTTGCTCTGTGGGGCCGAAGTGATCGACAAAACACCAAGCTGAGATGGTCTTTAGGTTTCGATGTGGGATTGTTCGACTCACCGTAATACCAGTTCGGGTGCTCAATTTCACTGGCCTTGAGTTAATTAGCATCCGTAAAGCCTAAGTCGGTTCATATCTCAGAGTGTCTAGCAGAAAATTGCGATGTCCACTATGACGGATGAGCTTCCATCAAATTGGACTCCACTTTTTTGAAGGCGCCTTCCGCAACCGCGAGGTTTGGTCCCCACCCGTTGGCCGGGAAGCTGGGCGCACAGCGACTCGAAAAACTCACCGCAGCCAAGCGGGGCGTGATTCTCTCTTAAACAAATAAACCCCACAGATCGCTCTGCGGGGTTTATTTGAAGTGATCTAAAAGATTACTTGTTGATCTTTACTACGGTTCCGGCACCTACGGTACGGCCACCCTCACGGATAGCGAACCGAAGGCCCTCTTCCATGGCGATTGGCTGAATCAGGTCTACGGTCATCTCGGTGGTATCACCAGGCATAACCATTTCAGTACCGGTCGGCAAGGTGATAACACCAGTGACGTCGGTGGTACGGAAGTAGAACTGTGGGCGGTAGTTTGCGTAGAACGGGTTGTGACGGCCACCCTCATCCTTGGAAAGGATATAGACGTTGCCCTCGAAGTTGGTGTGAGGAGTGATCGAGCCTGGCTTGCAAACAACCTGGCCGCGCTCTACATCTTCACGCTTGGTGCCACGTAGCAATAGTCCAACGTTCTCGCCGGCCTCTGCGTAATCCAAAAGCTTGCGGAACATCTCGATACCGGTAACGGTGGTCTTCTGCTTGTCGCGGATACCAACGATTTCGACCTCGTCGGAAACCTTTACGGTACCGCGCTCGATCTTGCCGGTGATAACTGTTCCACGACCAGTGATTGTGAAGACGTCCTCGACCGGCATTAGGAATGCCTTCTCTAGGTCGCGCACTGGCTGTGGAATGAACTCATCACAAGCATCCATAAGCTTCATGACCTGCTCGCCCCAGTGAGCATCGCCCTCTAGAGCCTTTAGGCCGGAGACGCGCACCACTGGTGCGTCATCGCCTGGGAATTCGTACATGGAAAGAAGTTCGCGAACCTCCACCTCTACTAGCTCCAAAATTTCTTCGTCATCAACCATGTCGGCCTTGTTCAGAGCCACAACGATGTAAGGAACACCAACCTGGCGAGCCAAAAGCACGTGCTCCTTGGTCTGCGGCATTGGGCCGTCGGTTGCAGCAACTACAAGAATTGCTCCGTCCATCTGTGCCGCGCCGGTGATCATGTTCTTGATGTAGTCAGCGTGGCCCGGTGCGTCTACGTGTGCGTAGTGGCGCTTCTCGGTTTGGTACTCGACGTGTGAGATGTTGATGGTAATACCGCGTTGCTTCTCCTCTGGGGAGTTGTCAATCTGGTCGAACGCAAATGCAGCGTTCAGGGTTGGGAACTTGTCGTGAAGTACTTTTGTAATTGCCGCAGTCAGAGTGGTCTTACCGTGGTCTACGTGACCAATGGTTCCGATGTTGACGTGCGGCTTTGTGCGCTCGAATTTCGCCTTAGCCATTTGGGTCCTCCTGATGGATCCTTTGTAAATCATCGACCAGGTGGCCGACTCTGATTTGGTTTTTTACAGACTTACTATTGTAGTCAAATTTGAGGGGCTACGCCTTACTCGCCTTTGGCCTTCTGAACGATCTCTTCGGCAACGTTCTTCGGAACCTCTGCGTAAGTGCTGAATGTCATTGAGTAGACAGCACGACCGGAGGTCTTGGAACGTAGGTCACCGACGTAACCGAACATTTCCGACAGCGGGACCTGGGCGCGAACTACCTTCACGCCTGAAGCATCCTCCATCGATTGAATCTGCCCACGACGCGAGTTCAGGTCACCGATTACATCACCCATGTATTCCTCAGGGGTGCGAACCTCGACGGCCATAATCGGCTCGAGCAGAACTGGGTTGGCAAGACGGGCGGCTTCTTTGAATACCATCGATCCTGCAAGCTTGAAGGCCATTTCAGATGAGTCAACATCGTGGTAAGCGCCATCCAGCAAAGTTGCCTTGACGCCAACTACCGGGTAACCAGCTAGCACGCCGGACAGCATTGCGTCCCTCATACCCGCATCTACCGAAGGGATGTACTCACGAGGAATACGGCCACCAGATACTCCGTCAACAAACTCATAAATCTTGTCGCCTTCAACCGGGATTGGCTCAAGCTTGATCTGCACCTTCGCGAACTGACCTGAACCACCGGTCTGCTTCTTGTGAGTGTAGTCGTGCTTTTCCACCGTGCGGCGAATCGTCTCACGGTACGCAACCTGTGGCTTACCAACGTTCGCCTCAACCTTGAACTCGCGACGCATCCGGTCTACCAGGATGTCCAAGTGGAGCTCACCCATGCCCGAGATAACGGTCTGACCGGTCTCGTGGTTGTGCTCAACGCGGAAGGTTGGGTCCTCTTCGGCTAGCTTCTGAATCGCTAGCCCCAGCTTCTCCTGGTCGGCCTTGGTCTTTGGCTCAATAGCAACCGAAATAACTGGCTCGGGGAACGTCATGTTCTCCAGAACAATTTGGTGGTCTGGATCACAAAGGGTGTCACCGGTTGTGGTGTCCTTCAGCCCGATGGCAGCGTAGATGTGACCGGTGGTTACCGAATCAACTGGATTCTCTTTATTGGCGTGCATCTGGAAAAGCTTTCCAATACGCTCCTTGCGACCCTTAGTCGAGTTAATGACCTGAGCTCCAGAAGAGGCGTGCCCAGAGTAAACCCGGATGTAAGTAAGCCGGCCAAAGAATGGGTGTGTCATTACCTTGAAGGCTAGCGCCGCAAAAGGCTCGTTGACATCTGGCTTGCGGTGCAGACGCTTCTCCTCGTCGCGAGGATCGCCTCCCTCAACCGAATCCACATCAAGCGGTGATGGCAAGTAGTCAACAACCGCGTCCAGCATCGGCTGGACGCCCTTGTTCTTAAAAGCCGAACCACAAAGAATTGGGTACATCAAAGAACTAACGGTCAAGTGGCGAATGCCGGCCTTGATCTCGGCAACGGTCATTTCCTCACCGTTGAAGAATTTCTCCATGAGAGCTTCAGAGGTGTCGGCTACCGCCTCAAGAATCTTGGCGTGGTATTCCTTCGCCATTTCCAGCATGCTTGCAGGAATCTCTTCGATTTCATACTTGGCACCCATTTCGACATCTCCGCGATAGGTAATCGCGCGCATCTGAACTAGGTCAACCATGCCTTCAAAGGCGCTCTCGGCACCAATCGGTAGCTGAATAACTAGCGGCTTAGCGCCTAGGCGGTCAACAATGGTCTTGACGGTGAAGTAGAAATCTGCACCCATCTTGTCCATCTTGTTGACAAAGCAAATCCTTGGTACGTCGTACTTATCGGCCTGACGCCAAACGGTCTCAGACTGTGGCTCAACACCCTCTTTAGCGTCGAAAACCGCAACTGCACCATCAAGCACACGCAATGAACGCTCTACCTCAACGGTGAAGTCCACGTGGCCCGGGGTGTCAATAATGTTGATCTGGTTTGTGTCCCAGAAACAGGTGGTAGCTGCCGAGGTAATGGTGATACCGCGCTCTTGCTCCTGCTCCATCCAGTCCATGGTCGCAGCACCGTCGTGCACCTCACCGATCTTGTGGGTGATACCGGTGTAAAACAAGATTCTCTCAGTGGTAGTTGTCTTACCAGCATCGATGTGAGCCATGATGCCGATGTTACGAACCTTGTTCAGGTCGGTGAGCACTTCTTGTGCCACGTTTGCCTCCGAATATAAGTGTTTCAGTTGGTTGTTAAGTGGTGCATCCGTCTCAATTCGCTGCCAGAGCAGCGAAATCGACGGATGCGGTAGCGCTTACCAGCGGTAGTGCGCGAATGCCTTGTTGGACTCTGCCATCTTGTGAGTGTCCTCGCGACGCTTCACAGCGGCACCCAGGCCGTTGGATGCATCAAGGATCTCGTTCATTAGACGCTCGGTCATTGTCTTTTCACGACGCTGCTTAGCGTATGAAACCAACCAACGCATTGCCAAAGTGTTGGCGCGGTGGCTCTTGACTTCAATTGGAACCTGGTAGGTCGAACCACCAACACGACGAGAGCGAACCTCTACGGTTGGGCGAACGTTGTCCAAAGCTTTCTTCAAAAGAACTACTGGGTCGTCGCCGGTCTTGCGGTTGGTGCCCTCTAGGGCGCCGTAAACAATTGACTCCGCAATGGACTTTTTGCCATCGAGGAGGATCTTGTTTACCAACTGAGAAACTACTGGGGAGCCGTAAACCGGGTCATTAACAACCGGGCGCTTTACTACTGGGCCTTTACGTGGCATCTAACTTACTTACCCTTCTTAGCGCCATAGTGGCTACGAGCCTGCTGGCGACCTTTTACTGCCTGGGTGTCTAGTGCACCGCGGACAATCTTGTAACGAACACCCGGTAGGTCTTTCACACGGCCACCGCGCACCAGCACCATGGAGTGCTCCTGCAGGTTGTGGCCCTCGCCTGGGATGTAGGCGGTTACTTCGACACCGTTTGAAAGCTTGACACGTGCTACCTTGCGAAGCGCCGAGTTCGGCTTCTTTGGGGTAGTGGTGTAGACGCGGGTACACACACCGCGCTGCTGTGGGTTCGCCTTTAGAGCGGGCGCCTTGGTCTTGATGACCTTTGGGCTACGACCCTTGCGAACCAACTGCTGAATTGTTGGCACTAGTACTCCTTGTTCTAGTTTCCTTCGGCACGCCAGAAAAGGCTTTTGCAGAAGTTTTGTTGACCGGCGCCTCAGCGATTGCGAGGGCTTGGGTCTAATTCACGCACTTACATGAACCTTTACAAGCATACAGACTCCACTGGGCTAGGGTCAAATGTTTTTATGACGCAAAAAATCTCCTTTCATAGGATGTCAAAAACGGTAAGTATTAATTTTCTCTTTTATAAGCAAAAATGCATTTATCTGTTTATGCTTATAAGTATGAGTCAACTTGGGTCAGACTTCACTCTGGGTGAGGGAATCGACATGTTGCGGGGCCAAGGGGTCATCATCGAGGCGCTCGGTGCCGACCGGCTATTGATAGGCGGCAGGTTAGCTAAAATATATCTGCGACACACCGTCCCGTCGCCCGCCCAGATCGCTTCTTTAAAAACAGCAGTCTCTCTCTATGTGATTCCAAAAATCACGCCCGGGTTGCGTGTTCTGGCTTCTAGAGATTCGAGACTCGGCCTAATTGCTCTAAGAACCGGTGAAATTTGGCTGCACGGAGCTTGCTTGACCACTGGGACCCAATCCGCTAATACTGATTTGAAGCGCCCCGCAATCAAATTTCCATGGGTTAGGTTCGGGCTGCTCCGATCGCTGGCTCTGCGGAGCACTCCCCGGTCTCAGGCTCAGCTTGCTCAAGAACTCGGGGTGAGTCAACCCGCAGTTTCAGCTGCGCTCAGCTCGCTGAGAGAAATTGTGCATAAGACTAAAGGCGGCTGGGTCGCCAATAGCTTTCGAAGCGTTACCGACGAATTTCTTCTCAACTACCCGGGCCCTGGGGGGATTCGAAGGCACTGGTTCTCGTTGGATCCAATCATGACTCAAGGTGCGCGGATAGCTCAAAACCGACCAAGGGCATTAATCTCCGGTGATCTGGCTGCGGACCAGCTGGCCCCTTGGAAGACTCCACGCACCGGGGTTGTCTACTCGCCATCTGAGCTCGGTCTGGGAGAACTCGGCTTCGCCGAATCAGACCCAGTCGCCGGAACGCTGATCGAGGTGATTCCCGGTGATCCAACCGTCTGGACACTTTCAAAAGCACTTGGGCACACCCGACTAGCTGATGCTCTACTGATTGCATACGATCTCGATAACTCCAAGGGCGCCGATTCCCGGGAGGCAGTCTCGACACTATTGGCCGAATTAGAAAAAAGACGGGATTCGAATGGGAGCTAAAGTTATAAAGCTTATTTCCACCAGCGCAGCCGATGATTTGGCCTACTGCGCCCTCAGAGATGCTTGTGCAATTACAGCACCGCACAACGTGCGGATTGTGGGCGGCCAAATGGTTGATCTACTCATGCATTTGTTCCCGACTCCTGGCCAGGTTTTGCGCAGAACAGTCGACGCAGATCTGGCGATTGATATTTCGATGGCAGCTTCGGGTGCGCTCCATGCTGAATTCGAGGCCGCTGGCTAGAAGGCCACTTATGGCAACTCTTACATCATGAGCGGTCAACAAATAGACCTACTCGTACCATCTTTCGACGGTAAATTCTCGCAAGAAATACTGGGAGCCCGGGCCTTCGATGCGGTGCCGGGGATTTATTTAGCGTTGAGTGCAGCGCCGATTTTGATTCGAGCCCATGCGGTTCTTACCAATAATCAAACCCTAGAATTTGAGGCCCGAGTGCCAAGTGTCGAAATAGCGCTGGTAATCAAAGCACTCGCCTTCCAAAGCCGATTGGCTGATAAGGATTTGGTTGATATTTATAATCTTTTGCAGATCGCCCACAGCTATCAGCCCGAATTTCAGGACACCTGGACACTGTCCAAGCCAAGCCAAGCTGCGAGGTTTGACGCACAGGTGTCACTTCACAAACTCGCGGATCGAGTGGGTTCTCAGCGAAAGCCGAGCGTTGCCGAAGTGAAACCAGAGGTTCTAGTTGCTCTGATCAGAAAACTTATCGCGTTACCCAGTTAGAAATGCCCGGGGTTATTAAATGTAAAAAGGGCCCACCGTTAATCGGTGGGCCCTTTTCTAACTAATGCTTATTAGTTCTCATCGATTGCGAATGGATCCGCAAGCGACAGTGAGAGCTCTTGGGATTCTAGATCGGTTGCATCAAATGCTGCATCAGACCAGATCCGGTTTGGATAGCGCTCTGCCTTTGCCTCTTCGGTGCCATCGACCTCGAAGTTGCGGTAGGTGGCAAGACCGGTACCAGCTGGAATTAGCTTTCCAATGATCACGTTCTCTTTTAGACCTACCAGCTTGTCTTCGCGCTTATCCAAGGCTGCTTGAGTTAGCACTCGAGTGGTCTCCTGGAAGGAGGCCGCCGATAGCCAAGACTGCGCTGCCAATGAGGCACGGGTCATACCCATAACCTCCTGGCGAGCAGATGCTGGGCGCAAGCCCTGGGCAACTGCGGCACGGTTCTTGACGGCAAAACGCTGACGGTCAATAACCTCACCTGGCAGCATCTCGGTGTCACCAGAATCGATAACGGTCACCTTGTTTAGCATCTGACGAACAATAACCTCGAGGTGCTTATCGTGCAGTGGCACACCCTGAGAACCATAGATCGCCTGAACACCGCGGATGATCTCGGCTGCCGCTTCACGGGCACCCTTGATCATCAATACCTCGTGGGGAATTGGAGTTCCATCCACTAGGTAGTCTCCGGCTTCAACGCTGTCACCCTTTTCAACAACCAAGTCGCCCAGTGAGCTAACCGTGGTGATTGGAAGGAAAGGAGAGAGCTTTTTGAAGGTCTTTGATGCGGTGCGGGAGAAGCTGTACTGCAAAGCCAATGACTCGGCTTCTTTCTCAGCTGCCTCACCCTGCGGGCGAACATAGACCTCGTAGCTCTTGGCTCCGGTTAGAGAGACCTTCTCCACGATGTCAACCTGACCATTCCAGAAGGCCATCACGGCGACCTTGCCAGCCTGACGCCAACCAACGCGGGCTTCCAAGAGGTCGGTAACACCGTTTAGGCCCTGGGTGATGTCATAGGAAATCAGACGCTCAACACGAACCTTCTGACCACCGATTGACTTCAAAATGGTCTGCTTCTTAGCCGATGACGCTGCACCACCGGTGTGGAAGGTACGCATTGTTAGCTGAGTACCCGGTTCACCGATTGACTGAGCAGCGATAATTCCGATGGCTTCACCAACGGTTACCTTCTGGTTGGTCGCAAGTGAAACACCGTAGCAAGCTACACAAATACCGGCTTCAGCCTCACAGGTCAAAACGCTGCGAACCGTAATGGTCTCGTGTCCAGCTTCCTTGATTCTGCGAACTGCAGCGTGGTCGATGTTTTCGCCAGCCTTGTGAATGATGTTCTTACCGTCTTTGATGTCGATCAGGTTTGTGCGGCCGACAATCGACAGCTCAACTTGGTCTTCATCTAATAGGTCCTTATCGAGACCGCGGTTGGTACCGCAGTCATCGATCTGGATGATGACATCCTGCGCCACGTCAACCAACCTACGGGTTAGGTAACCGGCGGCAGCGGTCTTCATAGCGGTGTCGGCGTTACCCTTACGGGCACCGGTCGCGTTAATGAAGTACTCGTGCGGGGTTAGGCCAAGTAGGTAGTTTCCCTTTACCGGCATCGGTGCAAAGTCACCAGAAGATGTCGCAACCGGTCCACGCATACCCATGATCGAACGAATCTGCAACCAGTTACCACGAGCACCGGAGGTCACCATCTTATAGATGGTGTTGTCCTTTGGAATCGATTCGCGCAATAGCTGCTCGATCTCACCGGTCTCCTTGAACCACAAGGCGCCAAGCTCGTCACGACGCTCCAGGTCAGACTTTAGACCGTTGTCAAAAGCTTCCTGAATCTTGGTGTGAGCCTTTTCAGCCTTCGCAATCCTAGAAGCACGCTCCTTATCGAAGGTGCCCTTCGGGTCAAAGTTTGCATCCGAGATGGCCATCGAAACACCCGAACGGGTGGCCCAGTAGAAACCGGCATCTTTTAGCATGTCAAGCGACTGAGCTACCTGGGTGCGAGAGAACATCTCGACCATGTCAGAAACAATCTGACCCAGCTGCTTTTTGCCAACCTGCATCTCGACATACGGGTATGCCTCGGGCAGTGTCTCGTTGAATAGCGCGCGACCAAAGGTGGTCTCCTTCAGCTCTGATCCAATGCGAATCCGAACCTTGGCACCAAGGTTTAGGCCACCAAGGTCATAAGCCATTTGAGCCTCGCCCATCGAAGTAAAGGCGCGGCCCTCACCCTCTGAACCCTCAAGATCAGCGGTTAGGTGGAATAGACCAATGATCATGTCCTGGGTCGGAGTTGCAACCGGACGACCATCAGATGGCTTCAGAATGTTGTTCGAAGCAAGCATCAAGATGCGAGCTTCGGCCTGAGCCTCAACCGATAGCGGCAAGTGAACTGCCATCTGGTCACCATCGAAGTCGGCGTTGAACGCAGCACAAACTAGCGGGTGAAGCTGAATCGCCTTACCCTCAACTAGCAGCGGCTCAAAGGCCTGTATTCCCAAACGGTGCAGGGTAGGAGCACGGTTTAGTAGCACCGGACGCTCGCGGATTACCTCTTCAAGGACTCCCCAAACCTGTGGGCGGGAACGCTCAACCATGCGCTTCGCGCTCTTGATGTTCTGAGCCAGACCCAGATCAACCAGACGCTTCATCACATAGGGCTTGAATAGCTCAAGAGCCATCAACTTTGGCAGACCACACTGGTGCAGCTTCAGCTGCGGACCAACCACGATTACCGAACGACCCGAGTAGTCAACGCGCTTACCCAATAGGTTCTGACGGAAACGACCCTGCTTACCCTTTAGTAGGTCAGACAGTGACTTGAGGGCGCGGTTACCGGTTCCGGTAACAGCGCGGCCACGACGACCGTTATCGAACAGCGCGTCAACCGCTTCTTGAAGCATGCGCTTCTCGTTGTTCAAAATGGTCTTTGGCACGGCACCTAAGTCAACAAAGCGCTTTAGGCGGTTATTGCGGTTGATTACCCTGCGGTAAAGATCGTTTAGATCGGAGGTCGCAAAGCGGCCACCATCTAGCTGAACCATTGGGCGAATCTCTGGAGGCAAGACTGGCAATACCGATAGCACCATCGAAGTCGGTGGGGTTCCGGACTGGTAGAAGCTGTTCACAACCTTCAAGCGCTTAATGGCCTGAGTCTGCTTGGAACCCTTGGTGGTTGCAATCTCAGCGCGAAGCTGAGCTGCAGCACCTTCAAGATCAAAAGCGGCCAAAACCTGAAGCACTGCCTCGGCACCAATTGAGGTGATCACATAGTCGGAGAAGTAGTAGTCGAAGTGGTCAAAGACAACATCGTTTGGCATTAGCTGACCAACCGAAGCCGAAAGGAACATTCTCCAAGCCAACTGCTCCTTGTGGAGGTTTGCTGGGCGCTCTAGGCGAGCGTATTCGCGAACAATCTTGTCGGTCTTCTTCTTGTAGTCAGCCAGAAGCTTCTTGATCTTCTTGGCCTCATCGGTGGTGCGAACCACAGCGTCATCACCATCAGTGTCTACTTCGATAGCCAAAGCCTTTGGAGACCAGAATGCGTCAACATCCTTTTCCTCAGCAATGATTAGCTGCTCGACGGCCTTGGAGAACTGCTTCTCGATCCAGCGCGGTGCTTCCCAGAACTTATTGGAGATCTGCATCTCTAGTCCTAGTTCGCGAAGCTCTGCCATCTCTACAGAGGCTGCGGCCTCGAACTCTTCCTCGCGAGAATCAATCAGTGTGCGAATACGGGATACGTACTCCTCGCGCACTAGGTCGTATTCGCCAGTCTTGAGCTCATGATCGATTTCCATGACGCGGTAAGCGGCAAAGTAAATGATCTTCTCTAGGTCTTTTGGAGCCATGTTGAGTAGGTAACCCAAACGCGATGGAACACCCTTGAAGTACCAGATGTGGGTAACCGGAGCGGCAAGCTCAATGTGACCCATGCGCTCACGACGAACCGAAGACTTGGTTACTTCAACGCCACAACGCTCACAAACGATGCCCTTGAAGCGAACGCGCTTGTACTTTCCACAAGAGCACTCCCAGTCCTTGGTTGGACCGAAGATCTTCTCGCAGAACAGGCCGTCTTTTTCAGGCTTGAGAGTGCGGTAGTTGATGGTCTCCGGCTTTTTTACCTCACCAGATGACCAGGAACGGATGTCCTCGGAGGTCGCTAGACCAACCCGAAGTGCACTGAAGTTTTCTACTTTAATAGCCATAGTTATTTATTTCCTTCTGAAAAATTCGGTCGCTGATTACTGGTAGGTGTTGAAATCGGATTCAGCACTTAGGTTCTCATTGCGAGAAAGATTGATGCCTAGCTCTTCAGCTGCACGGTCGGTCTCGAACTCTTCGTCCTTGAGAACAACCACATTGCCCTTGGCATCCAGCACCTCGACATTTAGACCTAGAGACTGCATCTCCTTGGCCAAAACCCTGAAGGACTCTGGAATACCCGGAGCCTGGATGTTTTCACCCTTGACGATTGCCTCATAGGTGCGAACCCGGCCCTGAATGTCATCGGACTTGATGGTTAGAAGCTCCTGGAGCGTGTATGCCGCGCCATAGGCCTGCAGGGCCCAAACTTCCATCTCACCAAATCGCTGACCACCGAACTGTGCTTTACCACCAAGTGGCTGCTGGGTAATCATCGAGTAAGGACCAGTGGATCGAGCGTGAATCTTGTCGTCAACCAAGTGGTGCAGCTTCAACATGTACTTCACGCCAACCGCGATTGGCTCTGGATATGGCTCACCGGAGCGGCCATCGAACAACCTCGCCTTACCGGACTCGTCGATCAAGCGCTTTGGCTTTGAGCCATCCTTATTGATTGAGAAGGTAGGGGTCGTGTGGTTCAAAAGGTTCGCAACCTGATCCTTGGTTGCCCCATCGAATACCGGAGTGGCTACCTTGGTTCCAGCATCGCCCTGGAATAGCTCAGAAGCCATTCCATCGGCCCACTTGGCAACTCCCTGAACATCCCAACCCTGGCGGCAAACCCAACCAAGGTGAGACTCAAGTACCTGACCAAAGTTCATGCGACCCGGAATACCAAGCGGGTTTAGGACGATGTCAACCGGAGTTCCATCTTCCATAAACGGCATGTCTTCCACCGGAAGGATCTTGGCGATAACACCCTTATTACCGTGGCGACCAGCAAGCTTGTCACCCTCGGTAATCTTGCGCTTCTGAGCAATGTAAACCACCACGCGCTTGTTAACGCCAGCACCGAGCTCGTCGCCCTCGGCCGCGTCAAACACCTTGACGCCGATGATGGTTCCCTGCTCACCGTGTGGCACCTTCAAAGAGGTGTCGCGAACTTCGCGAGACTTCTCGTTGAAGATGGCGCGCAATAGACGCTCTTCTGCCGAAAGCTCGGTTTCACCCTTAGGGGTTACCTTTCCAACCAGGATATCTCCTGGGCGGACCTCGGCACCGATTCGAATGATTCCAAACTCATCAAGCTGAGCAAGCGCTTCGCCTGAGATGTTTGGCAGGTCAGCGGTGATCTCTTCGGCACCCAACTTGGTGTCGCGAGCATCAACCTCATATTCCTCAATGTGGATAGAAGATAAAGTGTCGTTCTTCACGATTTCTTGAGACAAGATGATCGCGTCCTCGAAGTTATAACCCTCCCATGGCATAAATGCCACCAAAAGGTTCTTACCCAATGCCAACTCACCGTTTTCGGTGGATGGGCCATCGGCCAAAACTTCTCCGGCTTCAACTCTTTGGCCAACCTCTACCACAACGCGCTGGTTGATTGCAGTTCCCTGGTTGGAGCGGTCAAATTTGCGAAGCTGGTAGCTCGAGTAGCTGCCATCATCATTCATGATGGTCATGCCGTCAGCATCTATCTCCTGAATCACACCGGCCTTCTCGCTCAGGGTTACTGCTCCCGAGTCAATAGCGGCTAGGCGCTCCATACCGGTTCCAACATATGGGCTCTCTGCGCGAAGCAGTGGAACTGCCTGACGCTGCATGTTGGCACCCATAAGTGCACGTGACGAGTCATCGTGCTCCAAGAATGGAATCAGAGATGTGGAGACTGAAGCTAGCTGGCGTGGGGAGATGTCAATGAAGTCAACATCCTCAGCCGCAACCTCAACCATGTCGCCACGGAAGCGAGTAAATGCGCGTGGGCCAACCAGAGTGCCATCCTCATTCAAAGGAGTGTCTGCTCCGGCAATAACCTTGCCGTCTTCGCTTGCTGCGTCTAGGTAAACAGTCTTATTGGTGACCTTGCCGTTTTTGATCTCGCGATAAGGGGTTTCAATAAAACCAAAGGTGTTAATGCGGCTGAATGCGGTTAGCGATCCAATCAGACCAATGTTCGGGCCTTCCGGAGTCTCAACTGGGCACATGCGACCGTAGTGCGATGGGTGAACATCGCGAACTTCCATCTGAGCACGCTCACGAGCGATACCACCCGGTCCAAGCGCAGACAAACGACGCTTGTGGGCCAAGCCTGCAAGCGGGTTGTTCTGGTCCATGAACTGCGATAGCTGGCTGGCTCCGAAGAACTCCTTGATTGCAGATACCACTGGGCGAAGGTTGATCAGGGTCTGAGGAGTAATTGCCTCGATGTCCTGAGTCGACATGCGCTCACGAACCACGCGCTCCATGCGAGAAAGCCCGATGCGCACCTGGTTCTGAATTAGCTCGCCTACCGAACGAATTCGGCGGTTTGAGAAGTCATCGATGTCATCTGGACGAACTACCAAAGGAGTCTTCTTGCCATTCATCTTGACGGTGAAGTCGAGGTTTGAGGCGGCTCCGTGGCCATTAGCCAAAGATAGGTCAAACAGCAATAGGTACTTCAAGGTTGCCACGATGTCGGCGTTGGTCAAGGTGGTAACCTCGGCGCCCTGGTCAACGTGAAGCTTGCGGTTTAACTTGTGTCGACCCACTCGGGCTAGGTTGTAGCGCTTGCCCTCAAAGTAGGTGGAACGAAGCCATGCTTCAGCAACCTCGGCACCGGCAGTCTCGCCGCGAACCTTGCGGTAGACCTCGCGAAGCGCGTCTTCTTTAGAAAGAATTGCGGTTGCGAATACCTTAGATTCGTCATATTCCAAAGTGCGCTCGATGATGTCCTCATCAAAACGCATACCCAAAGCGCTGGCTTCAACAGCTGGCTTTAGGTCGGAGAACTCGGCGCGAATTTCTTCTTTAGACATACCAAGAGCTTTTAGGAAGATGGTTGCAGAGACCTTGGTCTTGCGGTCCACCTGGACCTGCAAGATTGGCTGGCCGAAGCGAGCCGCAGGCTTGCGCTCGTCCTTGACCCACTCGGTCAAAAACTCTAGGTAGGAACCACGAGAAGGAATGATCTGCGCCTTGTTGTTGCGCACATCCAAGTTTCCGGTGGTGTTGGTTGATACCGAGAAGTAAACACCCGGGGAGCGAACCAGCTGAGACACAACAACACGCTCGGTGCCGTTGATGATGAAGGTGCCCTTGCCGGTCATCACTGGGAAATCTCCCATAAAAACGGTCTGAGACTTGATTTCACCGGTTAAGTAGTTGGTGAACTCGGCCTTGATATAAAGCGGCTTGGTAAAGCTCTTGCCCTTTTCCTTGCACTCATCAGGAGTGTAGGGCGGGTCAAATAGTTCTGGGTCTGAAAACGAGAGGCCCATCTTTGCGTCCTGAGCAGCGTTTGAGCTGTCCTCAATTGGGCTGATTTCCTCAAAGACCTCATCTAAGCCGGTGCGGGCTTCCTTGCCGGCAAGCTCGCGCCATGCTGGTGCACCAACCAACCAGTCAAAGCTCTCAGTCTGCAATGAGAGCAGATCTGGGATTTCAATTGGGTCTGGGTTTTTTGCGAACGTGGGCCGCATAGTTGCGCGGCTGTTCTTTGCGGATTTTACGGACTTTACGTTTTTCGCAGCTGCCAAAGTGAATACCCCTAGGGAATCGATAGTTTTTTAGGCGGGAAATTCGCAAAACCTAGACCGTTATATCCGCTATTTGACAATAGCCAACCACCGAAATATGAGGAAGGCAAGGATTAGGAACGCGACTCTCTATTCTAAGGGGTCGGTATTATCCTCCGCAAGTTAAGTTTGGGTGGGATTTTTATAACTTTGTTACCTAGTCAATCGATTGCTCTAAGAGCGGATCCCAAGTGGCGGGCGGGTTCCCAGCCCCTAACATCTTGGCAAACACCAGATAGGCATCAAATTTTGAACCATATTCTCGCAAAGTATCCTGGTTGTTGACCCAGCCGAAAATTATAATCCTGGCATCGGAGTCGAATCTAAAGAACACTCGATACTGTGAACCAAACTTGGCCCTGCGCCATGCTCGATTGGCTTTGCCGAGTGTGTTGCCCAATAAGTATCTGGCGTCCGTGGGATCCTGCGGAATTAGCTGAAACACCAAACGATCCAGCGCACCTAGTCGTTTTATCTTGTCGCTTGAAAGATAGGTTTCCGGATGTTTGCTCTCTAAGTCCTTTGTCGCTTTGAGCCAAATCGAACATTGATCTTCGAAGTGCGGATGGGCCAGTAAAAGCCAGCCTTTGTAGTACCCGAGTTTCAAGCTATTTGATCGTCATCCAGCCAACCCGTTAGGTCAACGCCCTGCAGAAGCCTGTCTGAGTCGGGATCTCTAAGCAGCACGCTCAGCTTGCTTGGCAGCGCAACCATGTCTTTTTCTAAAAACGTCAGGTAAGCAGCGACCGTCTTGTCTCCCGCGAGAACCTCTACCTCCTTGAATAGTTCAACATTGCCTGAACCACTGATCTGAAAGCAGATTTTGTCACCCTCCCCGATGTCCAATGCCTTGCGAACCGCGATTGGGATCGTGGTCTGATTCTTGCTAGTTAGCTTTGAAGTGGCTTTTATTAGAGACATTTCAAAAGCGTAAGGAAATTTCCTTACGCTGTCAATGAATAGTTTTGTGAACTCTAAAAGATTCTTTCAACCTAATAGGCAATAAAAAAGACCGAACGAATTGGCTCGCCGAAGACTGACTACTGGAATTTATTAAAGATGACCTGCCGATTAATGAAAAGACCTAGGTCTCGCGGTTCTTAACCTCGCGCACGGCCTTATTGATCTCGCGCTTAGCGTCACGCTCTTTGAGCGTTTGACGCTTATCGAATTCTTTTTTACCCCGAGCAAGCCCTAGCTCAACCTTGGCATAGCCGTCTTTGAAGTAGAGGCTCAGCGGAATCAAGGTATAGCCGGACTCCCGAACCTTGCCATAAAGCTTGTCTAGCTCTTTGCGGTTTAGTAAGAGCTTGCGCTTACGCCTAGTGGCATGGTTGGTCCAAGAGCCTTGAAAGAACTCGGGGATGTGGACGTTCTCCAACCAAGCCTCACCACGCTCAATACTGGCAAACCCGTCAATCAAAGAGGCGCGCCCTGCGCGCAAGGTCTTGACCTCGGTTCCAGTCAGCACAAGCCCAGCCTCGACAACATCCTCAATGTGATAGTCGTATCGAGCCTTGCGGTTACTGGCCACAACTGATTGGCCGCGCTCCCTGGGCACCTGGTTCTCCTAAATAAAAGTTAGAGATTATTCAATCTCTCAAAGAGCCAAGGTTACCACCGCAGGTAAGAAGCTCCTAGGAAAATGAGGTGCGGTGGCGCTTAGACCTTCAGATGCCTTCGAATAGATACCCCAGAGGCCAATACCGCCAACACAAAACCAATCAAAAGCAAATAGGGGGCAACCTGCCAGGCTTCAGCCATCCCGATAAAGCTTGTGAAGGGGACCTGAGTGGCCAAAACATCCTGAACCACAAAGCGCACGATCCCAAAGGTTGCCCCAACAGATAGAAGTGCCCCAATCCCGGTTGCAATAATGCCCTCTAGCAAAAACGGCGCTTGGATCGAGAAGTTCGAAGCACCAACCAGCTTCATGATTCCAATCTCGCGCCTTCTAGAAAAAGCACTTAGCCTGATTGTTGTGGCAATCAATAGGGTTGCGCTCAAGAGCATGATGGCTGCAATCCCACCAGCTGCCAAGCTGGTGAGATTCAAAAAGGCAAAGATTTGATCAAGATAACCGCGCTGGTCCCTAACTTCTTCAACCCCATCAAGCCCCGAGAAGCTCTCAACAATCAAATCGCTTCGCTCTGGGTCAATCAAATTGACCCAGTAGGCCTCGTTGAGTTGATCAGCGGTCAAATACTGAGCAGCCTCAACATCTTGAAACTCGGTGAGGAACTTCTCATAAGCATCCTGTTGAGTCTCAAAGTAGTAAGTATCGATATATGGCGCGAGCGTCTCAGACTTCAGCTGGGCGGCGACAGCAATTCTCTGTTCATCCGTCACCGCGCCCGAGGGGCAAGCTTCCTCGGGAGAAAAGTCGGTGCATAAATAAACCGCAACCTGAGCCCGCTCATACCAATAGGTCTTCATCTGACCAATCTGCAGTTGCAGCAAAGCTGCAACTGAGACAAAGGTCAGCGATATAAAAGAAACCAAAATAATGGAGACCACCATCGAGAGGTTGCTGCGAATACCAGCCCACATCTCTCCTAAAACAAAACCTAATCTCATGCGTCACCGCGCGGGTCTTTGTTTTCACCATTGCCGAAATCTTCAACACTCTTTTTGAACTCTTCGATAATTGGAATTTGATCAGAAGGTAGCTCTCGGTAGCTACCGCTTTTAGCATCGCGAATAATCACGCCGTCTTTAATCTCAACGACCCGCTTTTGCATTCGATCCACGATTGAACGATCGTGAGTGGCCATCACAACGGTGGTGCCAGAAAGATTAATGCGCTCAAGAAGGTTCATGATCTCTTGACTGGTGGTCGGGTCAAGGTTTCCGGTTGGTTCATCAGCAATCAATATCTCCGGCCGATTCACCAGGGCCCTGGCAATTGCAACCCTTTGCTGCTCACCGCCAGATAATCCAGCCGGAAGCCGGCTGGATTTCTCATCGAGACCGACAAGCTTCAACACGTCCGGCACGGCGGTCTCGATAAAGCCCTTTGATCTCCCAATCACCTGCAATGCGAATGCCACGTTCTGATAAACCGTTTTATTTGGCAATAACCTAAAGTCTTGAAACACCACGCCCAGCTTCCTGCGCAGCTGAGCCACTCTTCTAGAAGAAATCCGATTGAGGTTCTCCCCCAAGACCAAGACCGTGCCCTGGTCTGCTTTTTCTTCCCGCAGCATCATGCGCAGCATGGAGGATTTGCCAGAGCCCGAGGACCCCACCAAAAAGACAAACTCACCGCGTTGGATATCTATCGATACGCCGCCAAGCGCTGGCAGGCCAGCGCCCTTATATGTTTTTACTACTTCTTCTAGCCGAATCATTGTTTCTAAAGCCTAGATGGCACATAGAAAAACCAGGCTCTCACAACGCTGTGTTAGCCATTCTCTTGCTGCTTGCGCCACTTAATTCCCGCGGCAATAAAGCCATCAAGTTGCCCGTCAAACACCTGAGCGGGGTTGTTCTCCTCGTAGTTGTTTCTCAAATCCTTCACCATTTGATAGGGCGCCATTACGTAACTTCTCATCTGCTCACCCCAACTTGCTTTCACGTCACCAGCAAGTAATTTCTTTTTAGCATCCTCTTCTTGGCGCTTGAGATCCAGCAACCGAGAAGCCAGAACTCGAAGCGCAGCTGCTTTATTCTGCAGCTGACTCTTCTCGTTTTGGCAAGAAACGACTATGCCGGTTGGAATGTGAGTTATTCGCACCGCAGAGTCGGTGGTGTTCACCGACTGGCCCCCGGGTCCAGAAGACCTAAAAACATCAACCCGAATATCGGCATCTGCAACCTCAACCGAGTCGGTCACCTCAACCAAAGGAACAACCTCGACAGCGGCAAACGAAGTTTGCCGCTTACCAGCAGAGTTAAATGGACTCATCCGCACCAGGCGGTGAGTTCCAGACTCGACAGACAAATTACCAAAGGCGTAAGGAGCATCAATTTCGAAGGTGGCGCTCTTGATTCCAGCACCCTCGGCAAATGAGGTGTCCAGAACACTCGCCTTCATGCCGTGCTTCTCGGAGTATCTCAGATACATCCGCATCAGCATCTCGGCAAAGTCTGTTGCATCATCGCCGCCAGCTCCAGAACGAATAGTCACGATAGCGCCACGAGAATCAAATTCACCATTCAGCAAAGTTTCAATCTCTAGGGCATCAATCTGAGTCTTGAGCTTCTCTAGCTCTCCCTTTGCTTCTCGCTTAGTGTCAGCGTCATTCTCTGCATTGGCCATCTCAATTAGAACCCCTAGGTCTTCAAGGCCAGTAGCGGCAGCCATCAACTTATCCCGCTTGGTCTTGAACCTAGATAGCGAACTGGTCACCACCTGGGCTCGCACCTGGTCTTCCCATAAAGACGGATCGGCTGCAGATTCCTCAAGAGAAATAATTTGGGCCTCAATGGCTGGCAGATCGCTAACGATCAGCACGGATTCAAGAACTCCCTTGAGTTCTTGAATCTCTTGGTCCAGGTCTAGATCTGCCATCTGAATTACCGAGAACACCTGCTCGGCAGTGCCTTTCAATCTGAAGGAATTTGGCGGTGACGGTGGGATTTGAACCCACGGTGGGCTTTCACCCACACAACTTTTCGAGAGTTGCACCTTCGGCCGCTCGGACACGTCACCGCGTTGAAGTCTAGAGCAATCAGCTCATAAGAAAATAGGCAAAATCCAAAGCGGAGAAAACTACCAGCTACCTAGGTTTTTTTAGTCAAAGACAGACTCGATGCGAGTACCCTGCCCTCTGGATCTAAGTCAACCTCTAGGCGAAGAGCACCAAGACTCACGGCGGTTTCATCGCTGGCGATAAAATTGTAGTTTCCAGTCACATCACCAATCAAAAGATCGGTCGCGATGTAACGAATCTTTACAGAGCCATCCGCGAAAACTTCTTTTTGTGCAAGATCAACCCTGGGCACAGCCACAAACTCATTGCCACCCAATTCAATGGTGAACCAGGTGTACTGAATACCATCGGCCGTTGCTAGATCGTAGGAAAGGTTTGCCGTTAGACCGGAGTTGTTGGTGATTGTCAGATTTCCCTGGGAGCCACTCGAGGAGCTCAGAACGCGACCAACGCTGTCCCTCGAAAGAATCCCAACCGCATCAGAATCTAAAGCGTCGTTGAAGAAGCCTTCCATCATGACTCGCTCGAGATCCACAGCCACTATGGGGGACTGGCGCGGTTCCGGAATTGCGGTGGGGATAGCGGTCACAATGTCGCTAGAAACTAGAGCAAATTCTGATTCGGCTTGTTGAGAATCGGCTATTGCAAACTCATCGACCGAGTCAGTTCTTTGAGCTTGCGAACCTTGACCGGTTGCTTGGGGTTGGAGCAGGTCGCCAGGGGCTTGGTCGGAGGATGCAATGCCGGCATCATTTGGGCTAGTGGCCTCGGCTGAGGCAATCGTTGGCTCAGACAGTGCAATTTGGTCATCTGTCACCGCACCAGAAAGGTTCGGTAGAACACCGATTGAAATTGCAAGAACCAGCAAAAAGGCTCCGGCTGCTGAAATGAACTTGCCGCTTTCGGCACGAGCCTTGCGAGCCGCAATCGAAAGGATCTCCGCCATCGAAAGGCCGGCCGTCTCGGCTTCACCAATGAGCGCTTTCTTAAACGAAGATCGGGCTCGGAACAAAAGCTGCCGGAAAGCGTTGTCGCTCAAGCCCATCTGGGCTGCAACTAATTCGGAGCTCTTCTCTTCATACATAGTGGCAATCAAAGCCTCGCGATGACGGGGCTGCAGTTTAGCTAGCGCCAAACTAACAATCGCCGCATCCTCAGCTCGCTCGAGCTCTTGGCTAATCTCAGGCATATCAGCTTCGATGTCGGGCTGTTCGTCCAAAGGAGCCATGCTCACTTTGCTATTAATGCGAATTACATCCAGTGCCAATAGCCTGGTCTTCCACTTCAAAAACTTCAATACACCGAGTTCTGAATCAAGCTCAGGCAGGGTGGTCATCAAATACAAAAACGCGTCTTGAACTACTTCTTCAACCTGGGATGGGTTTACTAGAAACCTTTTGGCATGACGCTCTAGGTGCGGGCGAAAGCGCACGTAGATGGAGGCGAAATCCTTTGCCGACCAGTCCTTGAGAACTGCCGGGGTGAGTGAATCTGCAAAGTGGTCTCTGAATCTAGGCAGGCCAAATTCTTCGTCGCTGACTTCGTCTAGAAGAGCTTCGAGAGGATCCTCGTGGGTGGGATCTTTTTGGTTTGGAGTTTCGGCCATCGCTTCTACTATACGCAGGCTGTCAATAGCCGTTACGGCTAAGGGATTCTTTGGTTATTCCTAAGTAAACTCGCCCATGATGAAAGTTTCAGTTATTGGTCTTGGATACCTTGGCGTAACCCATGCGGTTGCCATGGCGAAACTTGGCCATCAGGTGCTGGGCATTGAGCCGGATGCGACCCGGCTCGAGGCTCTAGAACAAGGTATTCTTCCTTTCCACGAGCCGGATTTAGGCGAAGGGCTCAAAGAGGTTATAGCCAGCGGCCTGTTGACCTTTTCGGCTAATCACTCAAAAGAATCATGCGCTATTGAGCTGCATTTCATTTGCGTTGGGACTCCGCAGCTGGCAGTCAGCCAAGCTGCCGACACCTCTTATGTTGAAGCTGCTGCCAAAGAGCTTGCACCCTGGCTATCAGAGACTGCGGTGGTGGCCGGAAAGTCCACGGTCCCGGTTGGTACCGCTCAAAAACTCAAAGATTCGATGTCGGCGGTGTCGGGCTTCGAGGTCCACTTAGTTTGGAACCCGGAGTTCTTGCGCGAAGGAACAGCCCTGGAAGATTCGCTAAAGCCCGACCGCATCGTTATTGGCTCCTGGAGTCAGCACGGCTTCGATGTGATGCGAAAGGTTTATCGGCCAATCATTGAGATTGGAACACCATTTCTTGAAATGGATGTCCCGACAGCAGAGCTTGTGAAAGTGGCGGCCAACTCGTTTTTGGCCACCAAGATCAGCTTTATTAACGCCATGGCCGAAGTGGCCGAAGTCTCTGGGGCTGATGCTGTTGCGCTAGCCAAAGCCATCGGTTATGACGAACGAATCGGCAATCAGTTTCTGCGCACCGGGATGGGCTTTGGTGGGGGCTGCTTGCCAAAAGACATTCGCGGGTTTGTGGCTCGAGCGCAGGAGCTAGGGGTCGGTTCAGCGGTCGATTTTTTGAAAAATGTTGACTCAATAAACATCCGCCGCCGCGACAAGGTGGTTGAGCTCGCGCTCAGCGAACTAGGTGAACTAGGTAACAAGAACATCACCATGCTCGGTGTTTCTTTTAAACCCGATAGCGATGACCTAAGGGACTCTCCAGCTCTGGAAATCGCCCAGCGCCTTCAGGCCCTTGGCGCGAAGGTAACCGTGCACGACCCAGTGTCGCTCGAAGCCTTGGTCACTCGCAGTCCAGAGCTTGGCCAGGAGCAAGATCTCCTTGAAGCCTGCGCAAATGCAGATCTACTAATTCTTGGAACCGAGTGGAAAGAATATAAAGACGTAGATCCACAAAAGATAGCCGAGCTCGTTGCCACCAAAACCGTTATTGATGGCCGCAATGTGTTGAATGTTGCAAAGTGGCAATCAGCCGGATTCAAAGTTATTGCGCTGGGGAGAAACATCCACAATGGCTAAACCTCTTAGAAACATTTCCTTTGTCATGCCGGTGCTAAACGAACAGCAGTACCTGGGGAGCGCCGTTAAATCGGTGTTTGAGCAAAGTGTGCCTGGTGAGATGGAGTTAGTCCTAGCACTTGGGCCATCGGGAGACGGAACCGATGATGTCGCCAAGGCACTGAAAAGAAAATATGGGACCAAGCTGATATTGGTGAAAAGCCCCACCGGACTCACCTCGGCCTCACTGAACCTGGGGATAGCCAAAAGCCAGCACGAAGTGGTGGTTCGAGTGGACGCCCACTCCGAACTCCCCGAAGGTTATGCGGCACTCGGGGTCAAGATTTTGAACACAACAGGCGCCGCCAATGTTGGCGGAATGATGGTTGCAAAAGGCAAAACCAACCTGCAAAGTGCGGTCGCCTACGGCTACAACAACCGCATTGGGCTTGGTGGGGGCTCCTTTCACGTAGGAGGCCAACCGGGTGCGGTGGATAGTGTTTATTTAGGAATATTTAGAAAATCTGTCTTGGAGAAACTCGGAGGTTTCAGTGAGACCTGGGTGCGCGGCCAAGACTGGGAACTGAATCAAAGAATCCGTGCTGCAGGTTTAGTGGTTTGGTTTGACCCGAGACTCAAGGTCGGTTATTACCCACGTTCGAACATCAAAGCCCTGGCCAAACAGTTCTTCAAGACCGGGTTTTGGCGGGGCGCTTTGACTAGAAAAGCCCCGGCAGAATCGGCAATTAGGTATTGGATTCCCCCACTACTGGTCTTAGCGAGCTTGTTCTGGTTTCCGTTCTGGATTTACATATTTACTATCTCGATAGCCTCACTTTGGGCCAAAGAGCTCTCCCTGGATCAAAAGCAGTGGCTAGTGGTCGTCTTGCCGGTTATGCACTTTGGTTGGGGAATCGGATTTTGGTGGGGGCTAATAAGAGGAGCAAAATCGCTCTAGCTGATAGATTTTGCCCCGTGACTAAACGCGAAGTAGTGATCTGCAGCTTTTATACCCCCGATGAGTACTACGGGGGTCACGCTCGCGAGCTTCGAGCTCAGCTACAAGAGCTCGGACTCGAGCACGAACTCCTGGAGATTCAAAAGCGTGAGGGTGAAGACTGGGCCGATGTCACTCGCCGCAAGATCGGATTCATCCGAGAAATTTGCCATAAACATCCAGACAAAATGGTTTTTTGGATCGATGTGGATTGCCGGATCACCAACCTGCCAGATTACATAGCTAATACCACCGCTGACTTTATTGGCTTTCAAAGAAGCTTCGGGTCCCCCCTGCAAATCGGATATCACAACCGCACTAGGTTTTGGGAGCCAAGCTTCTGGGGCGTGAATGCTTCCGAACAGGGGCGCAAGCTGGTGGAGGATGCGTACGAGCTTGAGAAGCGCGCTGAGATCAAGGCCACAGACGACTACTTTCTCGAAGAAGCTTGGCGCGCAAACGCTAAGAAACTAACATTTCAGATGATCCCTGCCACCGCGATAGTTCGGGACCGCAAACTGGCTGAGCCCGGCAGCAGGGAAGCATTTTTTATATTCGGCTCCTCCGGTAACGTGGCGGATTTCAAAGACAAGGTTGTTCAGCACGGTACTGGCAAAAAAGTTGGAACCAAAAAGAAGCTGCTGAAAGGTGCCAAGAAGTTCGAAAAGTCTTTACCTGATTCAATAAAAAAACCGCTCCGCAGGATTGCTGACTCGTCCGGCATAACCGGTATCTTGACCTCGGGGCAAGCTAAGAGCATCGACCCGGAACGTTCGCGAATGATGGGCGAAATGCTTGGCGGCGGCATCAAGGGTGACGCACTGTTATTCGCCAACGCCAGAAGCTCATTTGATAAGAAATATATCGCTAGCTTCGGTGAGCAGTCGATTATCACGGCATCGGAAGCATTCTTAAATTACAGCGCCAAGGAGTCTCAAAGCACCGTCCGGTTGGCCTGGTGGTCAAAACCTTTTCCTGGCAACTTTGGCGATTGGCTTGCGCCCCTGATGATTTCGCACTCCACGGATGCGAGAATTATTTTGCAATCTCCGGTGAAGCCGACCAATAAAAAACACCTCATTTCGCTCGGATCAATCGGTCGGTTTATCAAATCGAATTCAGTTGTGGTCGGAACCGGGATCTCAACCGATGATCTTGAGCTCAACCGAAAAGCGGATTATGTTTCGGTCCGCGGACCCATTACTGCGAGGGTGCTAAAGAATTCTGGCGGACCGGATATCCAGGCTTTTGGTGACCCTGGTTTGGCCTTGTCTCGAGTACTACCCATTTCTCGCGGCGAAACAAACGGAAAAATCGCGTTTATCCGGCACTTCTCCCACACCGCTATCCCCATAAGACTGCCTGAAAATATCGAAGAGCTATCGGTGATGATGTCGAAGCCCGACAAAATAGCCGAGTTTGTGGGCAAACTTGCAACATACGATTCGGTGATTACCTCCGCCATGCACGTGATGATCACTTGCCAAAGCTATGGGATACCTTGCGCCCTAGTGACCTTTGAGGGTTCCGAAGAGAATGTCCATGGTTCTGGCATTAAATATGAGGACTATGCGCTTGGGGCCGAGGTAGAGGTCATGAACCCCAAGGTGGTGCCCGTTGACCTAACTAAGCAAAATTTCGATAACCTGATTCGAGACATAAAGGTAACTGAAGCCAAAAAAGATGAGGTCCTAGAGCACATTCGGATAGGCCTCGAGAGAGTTGGAAGGCGATAGCGATTGCTCAAAATCTTCCGCGAGCTCCTAGCCTCTTCAAAACTGCTGGTTCCAAAAGGTAAATACCGCTGGCAGCTGGTTATTTTGGTCTTGATAGCAGCGGCGATCCCGGTAACCGAACTCTTAGTAGCAAAGCTCTTTACCGACCTGGTAGTAAACGGAGCCTCGAGGCCAATAATCGAGATTGTGATGGCAGGTGTATTTTTCGCGGTCTTGTTCGCCGGAACCAGATTTGCTAACTATTTGCAGAAAACCTACCGAGTGAAGTTTTTCGATAAGGCTTTTGGTTCAGACACCAGAGAGCGCTCCGGCACCAAAGAGGCTTGGGAATGGGCAATGGGGCTTGAGTTGGTAAACGTGTTGTCATTTCTAACCCAGTTATTTGTGATTGCCGGCTTCTTCTTTTTGCTCAGCCCCGGTTTTGCGGGAATGAACATGCTACTCATCTTCGGCTTTTTGCAATTAGTTGGTGTTTTATTCAAACGCCAGCTAATCAAACAGCGTGGGTTTGTTGAGAAAAAACGAGCCAAGGGCGTCGTCACTCCAGCCGAGCGGCTCGGATCGAGGATTCAGCAGGCTGAGTTCGCGAGTCTTTTGGCAAGCTTCGGGGTTGTAATTCTTTTGGGTATTTTGATTTGGTTCAGCCTCGAGGGCTGGGTGACGCTCTCAAACACCATCGTATTTTTCTTGGGGCTAAGGATTCAGAACACCACTTTCAGCTCAGTCTCATCCTCCCTCATGCGCTTCGCAAGAGCCAAGGCAAATAGCTTCTGATGTCGCCCAAACTAACCCTTGGCTACTCGACGCTAGCGATGCGGGTGGGCAACATCATTTTTCCCTTAGAAAGAGAAGACTGGGACTGCTTAGTACTAATACAGAACCCCACCGCCATCGCCTGGCGAGGTGAAGGGCTTGCAAGCCTAATTATGCGCGAAGATGTCAGCCTCGAGGAGCTCTCAACAATGGGGGTCGCCAAATCTCGCAATCGTGCCATTTGGCAAGCCAAGGGCGAATACCTAGTTTTTAGTGACGATGACATCGAGTTCAATGTTCAAGGCCTCGAGACGGCCATCGAATACCTAGACAATCACCCGGAGCTCTCGCTTTTGCTTGGGCAAGCCAAAGACCCCACAGGAACCCTTCGAAAGCGCTACCCAAAAAAGCCAGAGAAGCTCACCAGAATGAATTCCGCCAAGGCCGCCACCTACGAAATGATTATTCGCGTGGAGGCCATCAGGCAACTCGGGGTGTTCTTCGATGAGGAGTTCGGTGCTGGTTCTAAAAACTATTTGGGAGATGAATACATTTTTATTGTCGACCTTCTAAAAGCGGGCGGCCAAGGTTCATTTGTTCCAATCACCATTGCCACTCACCCCAAGGAGTCATCCGGGTCACGGTGGGGCACGCCAGAGGACCGCAAAGCCAGAGCCAATGTCTTTAGCCGAGTGTTTGGCCCCTTGGCGCCATTGATCAGGCTCGGTTTTGGAGTCAGGCGCCTGAGGGAGCTTGGTTCGATTAATAACCTCTGGATATTTGTAGTGGGTAAATAGTTTTATTTGGTTGTTGTGGTGGAGGACTTCAACAGAACCCCGTCTATGTAAACCTCAACATTAACCAAAAAGCCCGCGCCAGTATTGCGCTTTACCAGAGAGTAGCTTTTGCCGGGCGCCGAGGCAATCGAATCGACTTTCAGCCATCTACCGGCGACTTTGGCGGTGAGCCTACTGCCCTCGTGCCCCCGGGTGTAGATAGCGATGAAGCCGTTGAAGGTGCCAACGGTTACTTTTTGAGTTTCGGTTTGGGCGGGTGTTTCAGCTGTATTCCCCTGCAGACGCGTCAAAAGAGCCTGGGTGGCAGCTACATCCACCATTGGAATGTCCTTACGAATGATGTCATCAATCTTTTTGCCAGCTGATTTCATCGCAGCCAAAACGGTCTCGGCAGAAAGCTGAGGAAACTGCTGGCGCATCAGAGTAAAACTGGCTGCTGCAATTGGCGCTGCAGCAGAGGTGCCGCTTGATGTGCCGTATCCGATAGTGCCAGCCGATATTGGATAGTCGGGAGCCAAAAGCTCGACCTTGCTCGACATGGTGTTGTAGGACGCGACGCTTCCCAAAGTGTTTGTCGAGCCCACCGAGACCGCTTCATCCAAACAGGTTGGCGCCCAAGATTCGGCAGAGTTCAAGTAGTAGCCATTGCCCGCTGCGGCAAAAGGAATGACTCCAGCATCTCTGAGCTTTTTCAGGGCCTGTCGCACCTCTGAATAAACCGGGTTGGTGTTGCAGTTCAAAAGATCTGCCCTCGAGGTCAGCCCCAAAATTCCAAATGACATCGAGACTGCCACGATGTTGTGGGTTTCGCGATTGTCGTAGATGTAGTTCAGCGCAGTTACCACCGAGCTTGGCTGCATGTCGGTGTTCGCCATCAGAATCTTTGCAAATGGTGCAACGCCCCCGGGGGCAAAGTTATTTGGGTTGCCGGCGACAATGCCCGCCACCATGTTGCCGTGGCTCTCGTCATCAACCAGTGCACCATTTTCGATACGCTGCGAGGCCGCAGCGATGCCAGTTTGCAGCCTGGACCCATTTGGGCACCTCAAGTTGGAGCGGGCTTGGTAAACGCAAATTCCGTCAATGACCTGATCCCTGAAGTATTCGTGCTGAAGGTTTAGCCCCTGATCAATCAGGGCAATTGTCATACCTTGGCCTTTGATGCCTTGACTCCATGCGGAATCGAGGTTGATTGCGTTATAAGCAGGCTCTGAAGTGGCAGCTTGGGCTGGCGAGCTCAAGCCGGCGGCAATTAGTGCAGCTACGGCTACTGCTGCACTCAAACGTTTAGACAAAAAAACCCCGATCGATCATCAATTGGTTGAACACTAGCCAGCGAAGTTATTTGAAAGCTGATAGTTCCAGTCTAGGCTTGAGCAATGACCCAGAAGCGTTACTCAGTCAGCAAGGCGGTTATTCCCGTCGCAGGACTCGGCACCAGATTTCTCCCGGCAACCAAGGCAATGCCCAAAGAGATGCTTCCGATTGTAGATAAGCCTGTTATCCAATATGTGGTTGAAGAGGCCGCTGCCGCGGGTCTTCACGATCTACTGATGATCACCGGTAGAAATAAGAATGCACTTGAAAATCATTTTGACCGGGTATCAGAGTTAGAAGAAGTGCTTGCCAAAAAAGGGGACGAGAAAAAACTTTTTGCGGTTCAAAAATCCAGCCAACTAGCCGATATCCACTACACCCGACAAGGGGACCCCAGGGGCTTGGGTCATGCAGTTCTTCGAGCCAAGAGCCATGTTGGCGAAAACAGTTTTGCGGTTTTGCTTGGCGATGATGTGATTGACCACCGCGACCCAATTCTCAAGCGCATGCTTGAAGTTCATCAAGAAACCGGCGACAACATTGTCTTGTTGATGCAGGTCCCAAAAGACCAGATTCACCTCTACGGTTGCGCAGTTATCGAAGAGACAAATCAGCAGGATGTGGTTGTGGTCACCGGGTTGGTCGAGAAACCAAAAACCGAAGACGCTCCTTCAAACCTGGCGGTCATTGGCCGGTATGTTTTGCGACACGAAATGTTTGAGATTCTAGAGAACACGGCCCCTGGGGCAGGTGGAGAGATTCAGCTCACCGATGCCTTGGAATACGCCGCCAAGCACCCGCAGATTGCTGGCGGGGTTCGCGGTGTGGTGTTTAGCGGTCGCCGCTATGACACCGGGGACAAACTTGATTTTATTAAAGCAACCCTGAAGATTGCAATCGACCGGGCTGATATCGGCACAGACCTTCGGCACTGGCTCAAGGACTTCGCCAAAGAAATCTAGCTATTCGACCTTTACTCCAGTCACAGTGAGGGTGGATTTAGGCAAATCCATCATTTCTACCCAAGTATTGCCAATGGCGAGCTTGATCGGTTCGCCCAAATCGGTGGTCAAAATGATTGGCTCGTCAATCGCACCCTTTGACCAATTGGCCTTGAGATAAAAGCCGTCCGAGAAAATGTGAGCCACTCCCTTATTGCCAACGATCTTGGCCTTTGGAATTGCTCCGTATTTTGGATCCACAAAACTTAGATCGTGACTCACTTCCATCACAACGACGTTTTTTGCCACAACCCTTGCACCATCGGCCTGCAGGTGCTCCTTTTTATCCATGGTGCGAAGCCAAGCGCGCTCAGCCGTTAGGCCCCAGGGGAAGGTTGAAGTGCCAAGCTCCCAGCTCGAGCGAAGCCCCGGGTACTTAATTTCTAGGGCCTCAACCGGGCTTCCGGCGGTCGCGGCGGTTGGGATAACCGCGAATTCAAAGCCAGCCCTGGGCAGCTCTTGCTCCGGGTGATCCTGTTGAAGTTTTGCCGCTCTAAAAAATAGGTTCCAAGGAGCCGAGCGAGAGCGCTCCCTGAAATAGTTGTCATTATTCATCTCGGTGTCTTCATCGCTCATCACCAAGCCGGTGGCTTTAGCGGCAGCTTTGAATGGGGCTTGGCCCCCAGAGAAAATAAACACCCCGTTATAAGGAGCAATGATCGAAGCATCGACCGGGCGAACCGAGCGAACCGGGCCAATCTCCTTTGGAACCCTCGAGTGCCAAACCGCAACCAGCCTTGTGAGGCCGGCCTCAACTCGCGAAACATAAACCACATCGGCATCATTTAGAGCCAGCTGCGGCCGGCCGAGGGATGTGTTGTCGATCTTTGCGCTAATCGCGGGAAGCAAAAGACTCGGGTTAGAGCCCTCAAGGTATTCAACTCCGGTCAGCGGGGCCGAAACAAAAACCGGTTCCGGCTCGGGCTCAGGGGTCTGGGTTTGAGATGAGACAGCGCTTGCTGCGGGGGCCGGAGTCGAGCTGCAGCCACTCAGGGCTAGAAGAGAAATCAAGGCGAGGGTGGATAACCGAAGTGAAGTTTGCATTTTCATAAGTTTAGAAGCCCATTTGCAATCAGAGCTGTTAATTTGGATTGCTAGCTGCATATTGATTCGGCTGGAAGCATTCCTTGAGTCGACTTGTTAGTTAGCAGGATGACTAATTCAGAAATAATTCAAAAGCCAGCCGAAACAAAGGTTCCAATCTCAGCGATTCTAAAGAATCGCTGGAGTCCCCGGGTCTTTGATGAAAGCCACGAACTTGATTCCCAACAAGGGCTCGCCCTGATGGAAGCCGCCCGCTGGGCTCCATCATCTAGCAACCGGCAACCTTGGAAATTTGCGCTTTTACTGCGCGACACCGATGTCTTTGATGCATTGGCCGCCGAAGCACTGATTGGCTTCAACCAGTCCTGGGCTCCGAGTGCATCGGCACTGATCGCCGTTATGGCCGATAAGAAATCTGCAAAAGGCGAGGATCACGAGCAGGCTGGCGTTTTTTATGATGCCGGGCTAGCTTCTGCACAGATCGTTTTTCAAGCCGAGTCCATGGGTCTTAGGGCTCACTACATGGGCGGCTTTGTCCAAGACAAAGCCCAAGAGGTTTTGCAGGTTCCGGATGTTTGGGTGGTCTGCATCATTGCGATTGGTAAGCAGGGCGATGTGAGTAACCAGCCAGAATCGATTCAAGAGCGCGAGCGGCTGGTTCGGGATCGCAAGGATCTCAGTGAGATTGTCAGCCACGGCCTTGGGTAGAATTTCGCTATGCCCACAGTTTTGATTCGGTCCTCTGCGACCGAGACCATAGTTGGCTGGTTCGACATAGTCGGCCCAATCATGTTTTATGTTGCTGTTTTTGGTCTGGTTTTTGCGGGCACTGGTTTATTTATTGGAGCCTTCATTCCCTTTATTACCGGTGACTCACTGATTTTTGCCGGAGGCCTAATTGCCGCCGCTCACCCCGAATCAATCAACATCTACTTCATGGTGGTCGGGGTCGGGGTCGCGGCCTGGTTGGGCGATCAGGTGGGCTACACATTGGGCCGGCACTACGGGAGACCTTATTTAGATAAGCGAGAAGGCCCCTGGCTCACTAAGGCGATTGCTCGCTCCGAGCAGTTCTACCTGCGTTATGGCTGGTGGTCGATTGTTGTGGCCCGCTTCATACCGTGGGGCCGAGTAATCATGCCGGCATTGGCCGGCATTGGAAAGATGAACTACTACAAGTTTTTTAGCGCAAACCTAACCGGGGCAATGCTCTGGGGTTGTGGGCTGACCCTCGCGGGCTACTTCACCTACACGATCCCTTGGGTTCGCTCGATGGTCTATGTGATTGCGATTGTTGTGATTACGCTCAGCCTCATCGCAGGGGTCAGAACCTGGAGAGCGAACCGAGTTAGCTAATTGACTACTAGGTAGTCAGCCAGCTTGGGGCTTGATTCGGTTTGATAAAATTCATCCTCTTGAGCCGCCCAGATTCCCCAAAAACCATCAAATGCTTTGCCGTCTCGATTTGAGAAGCGCTCTTTTCTTATTGTCGACTCCGATTCGACCCAAACACTTAGCTGGGTAAGCTCAGCCGCCTGTCTGCTGAGTGCCCCGCAACCTTCGATGATCAGAAGATTCCCGCCATCAAACTCTCGCCAACCATTGCCAGATTCCAAACCACTTCCTCTTTCACCCAACTCCCAATCCCAAACCTGCCAGCTTGCGGCTTTGCCAGAATATAGCGGGGCAAGAATCTGTTGGGTTAGGTAATTAGAGCCTGCTCTTAGGCCCTCCCAGCCCGGGTAGAGATCATCCATGTGGATGATCTTGGGGAGTTGTTTATCGGCCTGAAATACCGACTCGGCCAATTGATTTGCGAGGCTGGTTTTGCCGGCAGCGGCTCTACCGTCTATCAGGATGATTGGGGTTGGGACCTTGTCCTTTAGATCTAGCGCAAGATCCGTCAGCTTTTGAAGAGCGCTGGATTCAGAAAGTTTCACCTGGGCCATTTTTTTCCTATAGCTCTTCAATCAAAACATCGGGGTGCTTATCAAAACGATAGCCGCTGCCGCGAGCGGTGCGAACAATATCCTCATAGCCCGAGATCTTAGAGCGCAGCCTGCGCACGTGAACATCGATGGTCCTGGAATTAAGCTTGGCTTCACCGCAGCGCTCTGAGATCCCGGCGATCTGCGATCGAGTCACCGTGCTGCCCTCGTTCTCGATTAGAAATGCTAAGAGTTCGAATTCTTTTGAAGTCAAATTTGCGCTTCTGCCATCAACAAAGAGCCTTCTTCTAATGAGGTCAACCACGATTCCCTTAGCGGGCTTGGTGGCCTGGGGTGCTGGCGCTATCGCCCTGGTGGCCTTGGGTTCATGAAGAGCTAGGCGGGTAATAGCGAGGTTACTGCCGGCGGTGTTTACCGGAGCCAAAGCAATCGCCGCATAGGTTTCATTGGCCTTTTGCGGCACCAGCTCGGCCACTCTTTGGCGCAGCTCCTGGGCAAGCTGGGCTAAAGACAATCCCGCGGCTTGAGCCTCCTGCTCGGAGATGCCAACGTAGAGAGCGAAGCCACGAGCTTGGGTTTCGGTTTTAGTGATTAATGACATTTTTCGAATTCCTTTTTTATGTGCGGATGGGATAAAGGCACGAATCACGTGCGTTTGTCGGGATGCTGGTGCCTGGGGGTGATCGAAAAACTAAGAGTTTTCGATTACAGACACGTGCGCATGCACATACACATCGGGCAGGACATCATTGCGAAGCTTTGCTTCGCTAGAGAGGCGGCCCGAGTAGTCATTGGGAAAAGAATGCGGGATAAAACCCGGATTGTCAATTTATTACCAAAAATGACAACCGGTTTTATTAGTTCTAGGCTCTGATGCGTGAACAATCTTGAGTTTATGCAACTGGCTCTGATAGAGGCCGCTAAGGCAGGCGAAGACGTGCCAGTGGGGGCAATTCTGATCAATGCCCAGGGCGAGGTCATCGCACGCGGTCACAACCGCAAAGAGGCCCTAAAAGACCCCACCTCACACGCTGAAATCGAGGTTATTAGACAGGCCACTAGAAAACTACATGACTACCGACTGATCGGTTGCACGCTCATTGTCACCCTGGAGCCTTGCGCGATGTGTGCCGGGGCAATCATTGCCGCCAGAATCCCCAAGGTGGTCTTTGGGGCCTGGGATCAAAGAGTTGGTGCTGCAGGCTCGATCATGGACCTACTAAGAGACCAAAGACTTGGTAAGCCAATCGAGGTTATCCCCGGAGTTCTTGAAAAGGAATGCTCAGCAATACTGAAAGAGTTCTTTGACAAAAAACGCTAACGCGCCTTTTTAGCAGCTATTTTTTTGGCGATGCGAGTTCTCAGAATCTCAATTGGCAGCAACATGGTGGTGAAAACGATGATGATAATCACAGTGATTTCTAGGTGGTTCTTGACCAACGGGAACTGCCCCAGCCAATAGCCGGCAAACATAAATAACCCAACCCAAATCGTGGAACCCAGGGCGTTGAGTTTGGTAAAGCGCTTGGAATCCATTTTTGAGATTCCAGCCAACATCGGGATCAAGGCTCTAAGAATTGGCAAGAACCTTGCCATCACAACCGCCCTGGCGCCGTACTTTTCAAAGAACTCGTGGGTTTTATCCAAAACCCTTTGATTCAATAGGAAATTACTATTTCGCTCAAATAATGGCGGGCCAATTTTGTATCCAATCCAGTACCCGACCTGGCTGCCAAAAAAGGCAGCCATCCAGATCAAAATAAACCCAAGCCAATCTGGCAACCAGCTTTCGCTAGTTGCCAAGGCAAGGCCGGTGAGAAATAGCAGCGAGTCGCCAGGCAAAAAAGATGTCAGGATGAAGGCTGTTTCTAGAAAAATTACCGCGGCTACGGCTATTGCTGCCCAGTCGCCAAAAGAGTTGATGATGTGTTGCGCATCAAGCCAGTTCAATCAAATCCGCCTAAATTTATTGCCGCGACCACCCAGGCGGGAATACCCCAAAAGTGTACGCCAGAAACAGGACAGTTTTCAGTGTGAAAGCTGTGAAGCATTGACTATTTTTCTTTAGCGTCAATCCGAGAGATTAGGGCCTCAACTAACGCTCTAATTTCGTTGCGAATCGGCCTGACAAAATCCACTCCCTGGCCGGCTGGGTCTTGTAGCTGCCAATCCAAATAAACCTTCCCGGGATAAAACGGGCAGGCATCTCCGCAGCCCATGGTTATTACATAATCGGAATCTTTGACATCTTGATTGGTAAGCACCTTGGGCGTGTTTTTCGAAATATCGATGCCCTCTTCAGCCATGGCCTCAACCACCGCAGTGTTGACCGAATCAGCCGGGGCTGTGCCGCTGGAGCGCACCTCAATCCGATCACCTGCCAGGTGACTCAGATAACCCGCTGCCATTTGGCTGCGACCCGCATTATGAACACAGACGAACATTACCGAGGCGATCATTTTTGCTCCTTAGTTTTTGGATAGAAAAATATGAAAACTATTAGGGCTAAAAGTGCACCTAGAATCTGAAACACCACAAAGCCCGGCACTGAATCCCAGTGAATGCCCGAAATTGCATCCGTGAAACCGCGACCAAAAGTCACGGCCGGATTGGCAAATGAGGTCGAGGATGTGAAAAGGTGCCCGGCCAAAACCCAGGCACCCACCACCGGAGCAATCAGAACGGCTCTGTCGATTCGAATCAAAACCAAAATGGCAAAAACCAATCCAAAACTAGCCACCAGCTCACCAATCAGTTGGCCACTGCCCGCCCGCAACAAATCGCTTCGGCCAATCAGGGCTTTCTCAAACATTGCGTTTGCGATTACGGCACCGACAAAGCCACCCAACAACTGAAAAACGACATACCAAAAGGCGTCTCTGGCAGGCATCACTCTTTGAATAACAAGCACCATTGTCACCACGGGGTTTAGCTGAGCCCCGGAGACGCCAATCAGAGTCGTGATTAACACGAACAGCACCGCACCGACGGCCAAAGCTGCCATCAAAAGACTAAGGGCCGGATCGGCCCTTAATTCGGCAGCCATAAAACCCGCACCAATTACCGTCGCAACTAAAATCGCAACTCCCAAAAACTCCGCAAGATACTTGCGCGCTTTAATAATTAGCACTTGATTTCCTGACTGAATGACTTAGGCTTAGGTTGAGCTTATAGATGATTGTCTATCTAAGGAAGTGAACTTAAAGTGAATAACCTGAGGCTGGAACTGCTGGAGTGCGCTCCCGGCGCGGAGTCCTCGCTGATGGCAAGAACCAAAGCCGAGGAATTCTCGGAGCTGCTAAAAGCGGTAGCCGACCCAACCAGGTTGCAGATCTTGGCAATGATTGCCAAGTCTGACCAAAAAGAAGCTTGCGTCTGCAATCTAACCGGCCCACTCAGGCTCAGCCAGCCAACCATCAGTCACCACCTCAAAAAACTCTCCGAGGTTGGCATCATCAACCGCGAGCGCCGCGGCACCTGGGTCTGGTATTCGCTCAATACCGAGCGTTGGGGCCAGATTGCAAAGTTATTTTCATGACCATTACCCAAACCTCATTCGGGGTAATGATCCCCGATCATGATTTCGCAGTGTTCAATGAAAGAGCAGTGCGAGCCGGTGCCGGCCTGCTCTTTGTCTTTGGCTTCTCTGGTTGGCTGATTGCCGCAACCTCAGGGGACTTTGACCTTCTGAGAGCCTTCGGTGCATTTTTTATGTTTGACATGTTCATGAGGTTATTTTTTGGCCAACGCTTTTCGCCAGGCTTGGTAGTCGGTGGTTTCTTTGTCAGGAACCAAAGACCCGAATGGGTTGAGGCGAAGCCCAAGCAAACCGCCTGGGCCATCGGCTTTGGCATGGTCGTGCTTGCCTGTTTCATGACAGGTTGGCTGGGGCTGCAGGGCTCCCTAACTTTAGCCCTGTGTGCAGTTTGCATGGTCTTTTTATTCGCCGAAGCGGCCTTCGGTTTTTGTGCCGGCTGCTGGCTGCACCAAAAGTTTTCCAAAGACAAGCCCAGGCTTCGCTCGGGCGATCTTTGCAATTACCACCCGGAAGGAAAATAGAAAATGAGCAAAATCGAAATCAGCATCGAGGGCATGACCTGTGGTCACTGCTCCAAAAGCGTCACCGAGGAACTAGAGGCCATCACTGGCGTGAGCCAAGTGAAGGTGGACCACGAGACTGGCAAGGCAGTGCTTGAGGCGGATAACGTAACAAACAATCAGCTTGTTGAAGCGGTAGCCGAGGCTGGTTACACCGCGAAGAGTTTTGCAACCCTCGATGCCTAATGCGCCTCTAGAACTCGAGATTGAGGGCATGACCTGCACGGCTTGCGCCCGAAGGGTCGAAAAGAATCTCAATAAGGTCGAGGGGGTCAGCGCCTACGTGGACTTTGCAACCGAGAAGGCGCACCTGAGCTTTAGCTCTGCGGTGGATTTGGATGTTGTAAAAAAGGCGGTCTCCGACGCCGGCTACACGGTTGGCGCCGGTAAGCCCGAACTTGCCAAGCTCAGGCCCAGAATCTTTATTGGCTCGGTTCTGAGCGTTTTGGCGATGGCCTTTGCGATGATTCCAGCGTTTTTCTTTGACGGCTCGGTTTGGCTAGTGGCCGCCTTTGCCACGCCCGTTTATTTCTATGTGGCCTTCCCTTTTCACCAAGCGGCCATCAAGAACGCTCGGCACTTTGACTCAACGATGGACACTCTGGTATCGCTTGGCTCAACCGCGGCATACTTCTACAGCGTATTTTTGCTTTTCGACCACGGCATGCACTCATATTTTGAGGTGGCGGCGGTTGTGCCAACAGTGGTTTTGATCGGAAGATACATCGAGGTTAGGGCTAGAAGAAGCGCCACCGACTCGGTGCGAGCGCTCTTGAGCGCGCTGCCCGAAACCGCCACCGTTGAAAGGGATGGGGTTCGACAAGAGGTAGCGAGCCACCTGATTCGATCCGGTGACTTGGTCTTTGTGGCATCGGGAGAAAGAATCCCGGCCGACGGTATTTTGCTTTCCAACCACGCCTCGATTGATAACTCCACCCTGACCGGTGAGTCACTGCCGAGTGAGCTTGAAAAAGGTGCGGTGCTAAGTGCCGGGGCAACCTCGCTCTCTGGTGAAATCAAACTCGAGGTCACCGCGTCTGCGGCAACCTCGAGGCTCTCGAGAATTGCGGATTTGGTTCGCGAGGCAACGGCTCAGAAGACCAAACTCAGCTCACTCACCGACCAGATCTCCTCGGTGTTTGTGCCGATTGTGATTCTGATTGCCATCGGAACCTATCTGGTTTGGAACTTTGTACTGGCCGATGGTGTCACGGGCTTCGAGGCCGCGATTGCAGTTTTGGTGATCGCCTGCCCTTGCGCTTTGGGGATTGCGGTTCCGATGAGCTTGGTGGTGGCAACCTCGGTTGGCACCAAGCGCTCAGTGGTTATTCGCAACCCCGATTCACTGCGTCTCTTGGCCAAAATAAGGCGGGTGGTTTTTGATAAGACCGGAACGCTCACAGATGGCGAGCTACGGGTCGTGAACTCGGTTGGCCTTGGCGGTGCCGGCACCGCAACAATGCTGGCTTATGCCGCAGCCATCGAAGCTGGCTCCAAGCACCCGGTGGCCAAAGCAATAGCAAAACTTTCGAGTGCCAAAACTGCCACCGACATCAAAGAAGTCCCCGGAAGGGGCATGTTCGGTCTAATCGACTCCCTAGAGGTCTTTGTTGAAAAACCGGGCAGCTATCAAAACCAAGCCGAGCTTGATGAAGCGATTTCCAAGGCCGGACCCAATACCCTGGTGGTTGTTGCTTGGGAAGGCTGGGCGCACGGTCTAATCGAGCTCAGCGACCAGCTTCGACCAAACGCAAAAGCGGCCGTAGCTACGCTTTCTAAAGCGGGTATAAGTTCGATGCTCTTATCCGGAGACAACCCCAAGCGAGTGGAATACATCGCAGGCGAACTCGGCGTCACAGAGTTCGAGGGGCACATCACACCCGAGGGCAAGCTTGAATATTTGCAAAATGCCACAGTTCCAACCGCCATGGTGGGAGATGGCATCAATGACGTCGCGGCACTTAGCGCGGCAAGTGTTGGTATCGCCATGGGGTCTGGCGCCCACGCGGCTCAGGCCGCCAGCGCTATCACCATTTTGGATGATGACCCAAGAGCAATTCCTTTCGCTTTGCGCTTGGCGAAGCGAACCTATGCCAACATTATGCAAAACCTGGTCTGGGCCTTTGGCTACAACATTGTGCTGATTCCAGTCGCGGCACTTGGGCTCCTAAACCCGATGCTCGCAGGTCTAGCAATGGCCTTTTCGAGCGTTTCGGTAGTTGCAAATTCGCTTCGTTTGAGGTGGCAAGTCTAAGTATTCCGCGAAGGAGTGTTTGATGACTAGCCAAGCCGATGGGCAAAGGGTTTAGGCCTTGTCACGAACACTCCCTAGATAAATGAAGCCCGGGTTGAGGGTTATTTCTACCCGCCAACGGTTCTGAGGTCCGTGCCCGGAAACTGTGACATTTTGTCCAACGAAATCTCTGGACCGGTGGCTCCAATTTACAACTTCAAAGATTCGAATCAAGCGATGCGGCTGGCGAACAACACCGAATACGGCCTGGTTGCCTAAGCCTTCACCAAGGACCTGAATCGCGGCCTGCGACTAGCTAAGCGATTAGCGGTTGGGGTGTTTAGGCTGAACACCGGAATCGTCTCTAACCCTGCCGGACCATTTGGTGGGTAAAGCAATCCGGCATCGGTCGCGAGGGCTCCCAAGGGGGCATCGAAGGGCACATTGAGACCGGTTATGTTGGCATCTCAGACTTGATGGCCTAAAGACTCAGGTCTATTACAAAGTCCAAGCCAGCCTCGATGATAGTTCGGTCTGAGGTAACAAATCCCATCGAAGCCGCGCTGGCTTGGCCAAGCAGCATCAGGTCAAACGGGTCTTTTATCGCCGCGGGAAGCTCAAGGGCCGCCTCGGAGGCTTCGAGTGAAAAGGCCATCGTCTCAAAGCCAAGCTCCGCAAAACCATCGAGGCTAGGCAAACTGGCCTCCCGCTTTGATCCTCTTTGCATCAAGCCGATTTCAAAGAAACTAAGTGGTGAAAGAGAAAGTGATATCGCTGACTCGAGGAGGCTCTTAGTCTTTTTCCCGAATCGTTTACCGCCCTGGAAGTAGAAAACAAGCGCACTTGTATCAAGTAGCAAAAGCTTGGTGCTCAAAGATAATCTTTCCAAATCTTTGGATTCAAGGCATCAAAGTCCTCGGGAATCCAAATATCCAGCGGCTCAAACTCCCCGAGTTTGGGCCTGGGCTTTGGCCTCACAATCGTTAGCTCAACACTCGGCTTCCCAGCCCGTGCAATGACAATCTTCTCGCCCGCCTCGGCCAGCTTAACGAGCTTCGATAAATTGGTCTTAGCCTCGTGCATGTTATAAACGTGAATCATGGCCCAATTATTGCTTAGCTAACCTTAGCTAGGCAACAGGAAAAAAATCTGTGGATAACCTGGGCCTCATGAATTTGATTACCTAAGCTGATTCTGTGAACCGAATCCTCTTTCTCCACGGCTACACCAGTAAGCGACCCCTAGGTCACTGGATGCGCCATAGTGCAGCTGAACTCAGAAATAACGGCAACCAGGTTTGGTACCCGCAGTTTCCCAACCCCGAATTTCCCGATACCGCCGACTGGCAAGAGCTCTTGCAGCAGGAGTCCGCCATGATGGACGAGGTTTCAGGTGGCGAAAAAATCGCCATCGCACACTCTCTCGGCACCGTCAACTGGCTGCTGGGCGCCCTCACAAATCAGTTTCTAAAGCCGTTTGATCGGGTGCTGTTGGTGGCGATTCCAGACCCCGCCATCACCTCTCAAGCCTCGGGAATTAAAGGCGAGGCGCTCGAGTATCAACACCCGAACCTGGTGCCTCAAATGCATAAGTGGGCCCGCTCCATCACAGTGCTTGCCAGCGATCAAGACCGTTGGCAACCCGAGGGTCCCGGGTTCTACGATTCCTTGGCTCTTGAGACATTGATATTCCCAGGCGCCGGGCACTTCTCTCTTGATGACGGGTTTGGTCCCTATTCAGGCATAGCAAAGTGGGTCAAAACCTCCAACCCCCTGGATTTACTCAGTCACTAATCGGGGCTATTTTTCGCAGCTGTGCTTTGCGAATAAACGAAAGCCAGACTAGTAAAGCGGTGGCACCAAGCCCCATGCTCATGGTTGTGATGATGGCAAGCGTCGGGTCTCTGACAACCAAAATCGTCAGCAGCAGCGGGCTTGCGGCTCCCACAATCTTTGAGAGCATCATGATGTAGCCCTGACGCTGACCAAAGTCTTCCGGACCAAAAAACAACAGTGGCAGCGTCCCACGGATAAATGGATCGAGCCCAACGGAGATGCCGTGCAGGATGACAAACGGCACCAGCGCATCCACGCCTAAAAGCAAAATCAAAACCACACCGGCCGGGTGAGCCAAAAAAGCCACCGCCGCTACCCGCATCGGTGACATGACCTTGCCCAACACCACAATCAGCACCCGCGCCAAAACCTGAGATGGTCCCAAAATAGCTGCGGCAAATAAAGCCACCTGAGCTGAAGCCCCGAGCTCTCCCAAGAGGTAGGGCAATGTGGTGTTTACCGAAGCGACCATGAAGCCCTCGAGGGCAAACATCACCGCAAAAACCACAATCAGTAAATCGAAGCGAACGCGAGCTTTAGCCAACCTAGGTTTTGGCTTCTGGGCTACCGCCTTGATTCGAGGTTCTGATTTTGGAATCGTGAGGTTCAGTGGCAAGCCGATTATTAGGTGCGCAACGGCCCAGATCAAGACCGCACTCTGCCAGCCGTAGTTGTCACTTACCCAGGCGTTTAGCGGCCAAGATATTGTTGAAGAGAACCCAACAAACACAGTGATTCCAGCAATGACCTTATTGGCATCATTGCCAAAAAAGTTCACCGCGGTTGCGAAAGCGGCGTCGTAGTTACCCATTGCCGCACCAACGCCTATAAGTAGCCAGGCGATAAACAGCATTGGCACACTAGTGCTGAGAGCCAAAACCAAAAGGCCAGCTATAAAAAAGAGGTTTCCAAAGGGCAATACTTTTCGCCCGCCGAGAAGATCAATCCACTTACCGATCACCGGTCCCAAAAACGCAGATACTAAAAGCGCCATGGTGAAGGCCCAGAAGAATATTTCGGTTCCGATGCCCAGTGATTTGGATATTGGCACGGCCAGGATGGCCGGTAGGTAAAAACCCGAGCTCCAGCCGATGAATTGGGAGATGCCCAACCGAATCGTAAGGCGGGTGCTTGGTTGCAATCGGCACTTCCGATCTTGACTAAGGCCTCGCTAAGTGTATTGCCGTTTCACTGGCTCCCAGGCTGGCAAAAAATAAAGCTCTTAAAAACCCAGCTGCTCTAGTAATGTTTTGAAAGTGCTGCCCCTAAAGTGGCGCTTTTTTGCTTCACAGGGGCGATTAGCAAAAGGCAGTTGGATAAGAATTACATTAGGAGAGCAGTGCAGCTCAAGCAAAAGACCGCGATTATCACCGGAGCGAGCTCCGGATTAGGCCTAGTCTCAGCCCACGCCCTGGCCCAAGAGGGCATGAACCTGTATTTGATCGCTAGGGGTGAAGAGCGGCTTCTCAAGGCGGCAGAAGATCTCCGCCAAAAATACCCAGACGTGCAGATTCACGAGCGGGTACTGGATATCTCTAACCTGGATCTTGTGCGCAGCTTTGCCGCAGAGATAAAAGAGCCAGTCGAAGTGTTGATGAACAATGCGGGCCTGATGGGGCCGGATTTCTCACTCTCAATTGAGGGCATCGAGTCACAGATGGCAACCAACCACATCGGCCACTTCTTGCTTACCTCGCTGCTATGGAAAAACTTAGAAAAAGGCGATGCCCCGAAGGTGATTTCCCTCAGTTCAATCGTGCATCGAAGGGGAAACCTCAAATCGGCGAGCATCGCAGAGATTAGAGGAAGCGACCCGAGTAAATACCATCGCTGGCAGCGCTATGCAGACACCAAGTTGGCCTGCCTTTATTTTGCTCGCGAGCTAGAAATCCGCGGTCGGCTTCATGGTTCAAAGACCAGATCAATCGCCGCTCACCCCGGCTGGGCACTTACCGGCCTGCAGGGTGGAAACCCAACCCCTTGGGACCGCTTTGCGCAAAGCGCTGAACAGGGCGCTCGCTCTCAAATTAAAGCGGTGCTGAATCAAGAAATTTCAGGTGGGGATTTTATTGGCCCGAAATGGGAAATGTGGGGGGAGCCAAAGACCATTCGAGGTAGCTCTAGATCCAAGAAGCTCGACACGATGCAGCGGCTCTGGCTAACCAGTGAAGAGCTGACCGCCACAAAATTCCTACCTCTAGACTCATAGGGTATTTCTTCTAGGAGTGAAGTTGCCCAATTTTGAACCAGAGGCTTTAGTTGGCTCACGCATAACTAATCAGAGCCTCAAACGCTGGCTTTATTCTTTGCCGGGCGTAGATAAGGTCGGGCTCGAAGCGCGTGCCGCAAGCCTCGCTACTAGATCCATCAAAACCACATCCAAGGCCTGGGCGCTGGACATGGCAATCAAGATGATGGATCTGACCACCTTAGAAGGTAGCGACACCCCACAAAGAGTTAGATCACTCGCTCTCAAGGCCATAACTCCAGACCCAACCGATTTAGCCTGCCCGTCTCCAGCCGCAATTTGCGTCTATGGGGACATGGTTGCTCATGTGAAAAAGGCGTTGGGGAACTCCAAGATTCACGTGGCAGCAGTAGCCACCGCCTTTCCTTCCGGCCGAGCATCGATGCCGGTGAAGCTTTTGGACACCAAGGATGCGGTAAAAGCTGGCGCCGATGAGATCGATATGGTGATTGACCGCGGGGCTTTTCTGGCTGGCAATTACCTTGAGGTTTATAAGCAAATTCAAGCCACCAAAGAGGCCTGTAAAAGAGCCGATGGTTCCTACGCGCACCTAAAGGTCATCCTCGAAACTGGTGAGCTTCAGACCTACGACAATATCCGTCGGGCGAGCTATTTAGCCATGCTGGCTGGCGGCGATTTCATCAAGACCTCGACCGGCAAGGTGACCGTGAACGCCACCTTGCCAATCACACTTTTGATGCTCCAGGCGGTTAGAGACTGGCACGACCAAACCGGGCACCTGATCGGCGTGAAGCCAGCCGGTGGCATTAAAACAGCCAAAGACGCCATCAAGTACCTGGTGGTTGTCAAAGAGGTAGCCGGTGAAACTTGGCTCACCCCGGATTTATTTAGGTTTGGTGCCTCAAGTTTGCTAAACGATGTTTTGATGCAAAGACAAAAGCTAAAAACCGGAAACTACTCCGGCCCCGATTATGTGACCGTGGACTAGAGGTAGAAATGTTTGAGTATGCACCAGCACCTGAATCCAGGGCGATAGTTTCTTTTAAACCAAGCTACGGGTTATTCATCGATGGCAAGTTCACCAAGCCGCACGACACCTATCAGACCATCTCCCCCGCTACCGAAGAAGTACTGGCAGAGATCACAACCGCTTCGGTGAAGGATGTTGACCTAGCCGTGAAGGCGGCAAGAAACGCCTTTGAAAAAACCTGGTCAAAACTTTCAGGCGCTGAGCGCGGCAAATACCTCTACCGAATCGCCAGAATTATTCAGGAGCGAGCCCGCGAACTAGCGGTGGCCGAGAGCCTGAATAACGGCAAGCCAATCAAAGAATCCAGGGATTCCGACATCCCGATGGTCTCAGCCTGGTTCTTTTACTATGCCGGCTGGGCCGACAAACTCGATCACGCAGGCCTTGGCGCAAACCCACAACCCCTAGGTGTTGCAGCCCAGGTCATCCCTTGGAACTTCCCCCTAATGATGCTGGCTTGGAAGATTGCCCCGGCTCTTGCAGCTGGCAACACTGTTGTTCTAAAGCCTGCCGAGACCACACCGCTTACGGCGTTGCTGTTCGCTGAGATTTGCCAGCAAGCAGGCTTGCCAGACGGTGTTGTGAACATCATCACCGGTTTCGGAGAAACCGGTGCGGCGCTTGTAGGTCACCCGGATGTCAATAAGGTCGCCTTCACCGGCTCCACCGAGGTTGGCCGCAGGATTGCCAAGCAGATTGCCGGCACCGATAAGAAGGTGACCTTGGAACTTGGCGGCAAGGCCGCCAACATCGTGTTTGAGGATGCGGCCTTGGACCAAGCGGTCGAAGGCATTATCAATGGAATCTTTTTCAATCAGGGTCACGTTTGCTGCGCGGGCTCGAGACTGTTGGTCCAAGAATCCATCCACGACGAACTAATCAAAAAGCTGAAGCGCCGAATGGAGACCATTCGGATGGGCGACCCGCTTGACAAGAACACTGATATCGGTGCCATCAACTCAAAAGAGCAGCTTGACCGCATTACCGCAATGGTCCAACAGGGTGTGAAAGAGGGCGGCGAAGCTTGGGCCCCAAATTGCCCAATCCCTAAAAACGGCTTTTGGTATGCCCCGACAATCATTACCGGTGTGGCTGCCACCAGCACGGTTGCCCGTGAAGAGATCTTCGGCCCGGTGCTATCAGTCATCACCTTTAGAACTCCGGCCGAGGCGGTTGCCAAAGCCAACAACACCCCATACGGCCTATCAGCCGGCATCTGGAGCGAAAAGGGCTCGTTGATTTTGAAGGTAGCCGACCAGCTCAATGCCGGAGTCATCTGGGCTAACACCTTTAATCAATTCGACCCGGCCAGCCCTTTTGGAGGCTTTAAAGAGTCCGGGTACGGCAGAGAAGGTGGCCGTCACGGCCTCATGGCTTATTTGAAGGAAGGCAACTAATGCGTCTAGATGTCAAAAAGACCTACAAGCTTTTTATTGGTGGCAAGTTTCCCAGAAGCGAGTCGGGTCGGGTCTACGAGCTTAAAAGCCATAAGGGCGAATTCTTAGCCAATGTCGCTAAAGCCTCTCGCAAGGACGCCCGCGATGCGGTTGTTGCGGCCCGCGCAGCCCAGCCCGGTTGGGCTGGTGCTACCGCATATAACCGCGGCCAGATTCTTTACCGAATCGCCGAGCTGCTCGAGGGTCGTCGTGAACAATTCGTTAGTGAGATTAAAGAACAGACCGGTGTTAGTGAAAAAGTGGCCAACCTAGAGGTTGACCATGCGATTGACTCCTGGGTTTGGCACGCTGGCTGGTCCGACAAAATTGACTCGGTTGCCGGTTCCATGAACCCGGTTTCAGGTCCATTCTTTAATATCTCCACCAACCAGCCAACCGGTGTTGTGGCAGCCTTTGCTCCCCAACAAAGCGCCCTGGTTGGCCTGGTGAACACGATCGCTCCGGCGATTGTTTCGGGGAACGCGATCGTGGTTGTGACCTCGGAAGCTTTACCACTTTGTGCAATCACTCTCACCGAGGTTTTGGCCACCAGTGACCTGCCGGGAGGTGTGGTGAACGTGCTAACCGGCAATGAAGCAGAGATTTCTCCCTGGCTGGCTTCGCACCAAGATGTGAATGCGATTGACCTCGAGGGTACGGCCGACTTTGTCAACCTTGAGATTCAGGCGGCTGAAACCCTCAAGCGCGTGATTCGTCGCGGCAGCTACCAGAGGCTCCTTGCAAAAGGAAACCTGCAACACATTTTGGCCTTCATGGAAGTCAAAACCGTATGGCATCCCAAGGGGCACTAGCGAATCAAGCGGCACTGAAAAAGCCCTTTAACTGGAAGTTGGTTTCAGGGATATTCATCGCCGCCGCCGGCTTTTTGGGACTGATGGCAATTGTCATTTGGACCATCAACACTCAGGGCCAAAGTGTTCCACAGGGTTTTCCCAAAGCCAGCCTGTTTGCCGGGGTCTTATATTTACTGTTGGCACTTTTAGCCTTCGCTCGACTGCTGGGATATAAAAAAGCCCCCTCACCCATCGGTGTCGTTATCGCAGCGTTTGCTTTATTGCTCTTAGTGGAGCAAATTTGGGGGCCCGAAGCCGATTCTCTGGAAAATCCACTGACCTGGCACACCGCCTTGGGATTTGACCACTCCGCTTTTCCCCCAGTCTTAACCATCCTCGCCTTGTTGGCACTGGCTTTGTCGTATAGCTTTACTCATCCGGACGGCAGAGAACGCAACGTTTGGGTGCTGTTTTTGAGCTACGTAGCACTTTTAGTGCCATTTGCCGCCACCTACGGCTACCTCTTATCGACGCCCATCGATTATGAGTTTGGCAACCAATCGGGGGTGACGATATGGTCAGCAATCGCCCTAACCTCATTGGCAATTGCCCAAATCATGATCGCCTCAAATCACTCACTTAAAAGGTTTAAAAAGATTGCCCTGGCAAATCCATTCCGAATCTCTTAGGGCCTGCCGCCAGATTTAGTAGTGGCTAAAGCCGCAAACCTCGAGGCGGCTAATTGGGCTTGTGCAAGGGTCTTGCCACCTAGCAGCTCTGCCAAGAGCTTGGCGGCAAAGGCATCCCCGGCTCCGGTGGGGTCGATGGCGAGGACTTGTGTGGGTTCAATAACAAACCGCTTGCCCTTCTCAAAGCCGATCGAGCCTTGGGGTCCAAGAGTCAGAACCACCTGGTCGAAGTTTCTAGAAAGCGAATCACCAATTAGTTCGGGCGCTAGCTCGCCAGCTAGGACCTTGCCTTCTTGAAGCGAAGGCACCAATAAACTCACGCCCGCAAGCGAATTGAGGAACCTTGAGGCTCCATGGTCTTGAATAAACCCGGCACTGCCGGGATCGCACATCACAATACCTTTTTTTCTAGCGTCCTTGATAAGTGACAAAAGGGCTTCGGGTTCTGAATCAAAAACGCTGTAACCGGAGACGTAGAGGGCGTCCGATAACAGGGCTTTGTCAATTGCGCCAACGTCTAGGTTTTGATTTGCTCCGCGATCGGTCAAAAAACTTCTGGTGTCACCCTGCACCAGGACAATTATCTTGCCGGTTTCTAAAAGGTCATCAGCCTGCAGGTGCGGAGTCACCCCCACATTTCTGAGTGCGACTGAGTGTCGCTCGATGTCTGCCCTGCCGACTCGGCCGACAAAATCCACTTCAGCCCCAAGACTCGCGAGCCAGGCGGCGAAATTGGCTCCCGAACCACCTGGGCTTGAAAAGATCTGGCTTTGGGTATCGGTATCGACCCTGATTGCGCCATCCGGGGTCACCAGAATGTCGTCAATCACATCCCCGATAACCAAAACCCTAGGCATTAGTCCTGACCGAGGTTCGCCCAAGCCAGCGCTATATCTGCTGCGACCAAGACGTTATTGCGAGCCAGGTTTAGATTCACATCAAGCGAAACTCCATCGGAGGCTTCAACAATAAATTGCAGTAAAAACGGAGTTACCTCCTTGCCGGTGACCTTGGCTTTTTCGGCTGCCGCAAAGGCCAGCTTCAACACACGGTCGTGTTCGGATTTTTCCCAGGCCTCAGCCTCGGGCACCGGGTTCGCAATGACGATTCCACCACCCTCGCCAATCAAATCCTGCGCGAGCATCATTTGGGCAACCTCCAGGGCTGAATCAACCCGGTATTCCAAGCTGAATTCTGATTCCCTCAGCCAAAAACTCGGGAAGTTGTTGGTTTTATACCCCACCACCGGGATGCTTAGAGTTTCGAGACGCTCCAAGGTGGCCGCAATATCCAAGACGCTTTTCACACCCGCACTCACCACTGTGATTGGGGTATTTCCTAAAACCGATAGGTCTGCAGATTCGTCAAAAGACTCCGCGGCACCGCGGTGAACCCCGCCTAGGCCTCCGGTGGCAAAAACCCTGATGCCGGCTAGGGCTGCCAGGTGAGCGGTGGCTGCCACGGTGGTGGCACCCGAGAGCCCCTTAGCAGCCAGAATCGGCAGGTCTCTGACCGAGGCCTTTGCAATGTCTTGATTTGAAATTAGCTCGATGCCGGCTTCATCTAACCCGATGTTTGCCACGCCATTAATCATGGCAATCGTGGCGGGGATTACGCCTTTATCGCGCAAGATCTTCTCGAAGCCTTTAGCGGCTTCGTAGTTTCTTGGCCGGGGTAGGCCATGGGAGATGATTGTTGACTCTAGGGCAACAACAGCTCGGCCTTCGTTGATGGCTTTTTGGACTTCGGGCTGAATTTTCAAAAGGTTTTTTTGCACCCACTAAGGGTAGCCAATGATTTGGTAGTTAATCATTAGTCACTGTCGTTGATCAATTTAAATAAATTCGATTGACACCCGACACCAAAGATTTGAATTTGCAGTGTGAAATGCACCAACGCGGGGCGGGTTAGGTGAACTTATAAAAACCACAATAAAATGTTGCTGTCACAAGCAATTTCAGATGAGCCCTGATTTAGGCGCAGATGTTCCATGCTGATCGAAGAAGATTTGAGGAAAAGTTGAAAAAGCCCTGGTTGGTTTCCCAAATGGGACAGCGTTTAACCGTTTGGCTGGGCGGGCTCTTGGCATTGCTGTTGCTTTTGAGTTTGATTCCTTTTGTGACTGCGGTTACTCTCCCCCGAACAGACCTGCCGCAGCTAGACACTGGCAACGTTACTTACTGCGAAATTAACACTTGTGATTTACAGAACTCGCTTGGGTTGAAAATCCGTGACATCAGTGTCAGTGAGAATGAGTTCGAAGCTACCATCTCGATTGAACTTGTTAACGAAAAGCGCTGGGATGGCGAGCGAGAGGCTTGGATGCAATTTCGCACGAAAACAGGAGTTCTGATCGAAATGGCGAAGGGTGAAATGATCCTCAACGACAAGACCGCCACGCTCGAATTGAGCTTCACCGGGAGTATTGCCGAGCTAAACGACCTCCAATGGTTCCTGGGCCTCTGAGTTCGTTACCAAAACGTTATCACTGTCAGGAACTTGCCAGACTACCTTTTCGTTCTACACTTAGATGAGTAATGCAGATGGCTCGAAACAAAGAGTGGGGATTAAATCCTCTTCGAGTTTTCTTAGTTCTATCAGCTCTTAACAAGTCTCAACGAAAGGGTTCACTCATGGATTTATCCGCTGGCGGCTACTTAGTCGTTTACAACGTGCTCTCGCTTGGAATCGCGAGCATGCTTTTCACCACAATCTTCTTGTTCTTCGCGAAAGACCGCGTACTTCCTAAGTACCGGATGGCAATCATGGTTTCCGCTACCGTTACCGGTATCGCGGCTTACCACTACTTCCGTATGTTCGACAACTTCATTGAAGTGTTCGGTCCAGAAGCAGTTGACGGCGCAACCTACAACGTGGGCTACCGTTACGTCGACTGGTTCCTAACTGTTCCACTGCTACTGGTTGAGACCATTGCGGTTCTAGCACTAGCTGCTGCAGTTCAGCGCTCATTGCTAGTTCGCTTGATCCCAGCAGCGGCGCTGATGATTGGTCTTGGTTACCCAGGAGACGCTCGTCTAGACCTTCTTTACGAAGGTGACGCATCACTCTGGGGTCTATTCTCGACCATCCCATTCCTTTACATCCTCTACGTACTATTCGTAGAGCTTGGCAAGTCACTAGAGCGTCAGTCAGCTCCAGTACAGCGCAGGATCAAGGAACTACGTTTGTTGTTGTTGGCAACCTGGGGTGTCTACCCAATCGCCTTCATCTTCAACATGGGCGCAGTTGCGTCAGAGGGTGGCTTCATAGCTCGTGAGGTTGGCTATTCAATAGCCGACATCCTGGCTAAGTGCCTCTTCGGTCTAATGATCTTCTCCATCGCTCGCATGAAGAGCGCTGAGGATGACGCCGAGTTCGCAAAGGTAGAAAACCGCGAACACGCTTAAACCAAACTAAAAAGAAGGGCTGGTGTGAAAACACCAGCCCTTCTTTTTTACCCCGAATCTACCGAGTAGCATGTTAGAGAGGCAAAGGAGAAGAAAATGAAAAAGATTGATTGGGACCTAGTCCAAATCTGGGTGCTCACCCTAACCATTCCGGTGATGATAATCATCGGTGCGCTGTTGCCCACGGTATTCGCTAACTACCGCTAAGGATCAACTAATCCATCCGCTTTGCTCTGGTTAGCACCTTATAAACCTCAAACCATAAGATGCTCGCCACCGCCAGCACAAACCCGAGCGCCCAGTCCCACACCGTCGTGGGGCCAAGGTTGAAGGCTTGAGCAGCCACCTCGATTTGAGTAAGCAAGAACAGTCCCAAAAGAGTCAAACCAAGAATCCACTTCACGCTCGGGTTTTTCCGAGTCAACATGGTTTTCACAAGGCTCAAATTCCAAGAGCGGTTCGTCAGAATCAGCGCCAGATTCGACAGCACCATCAGAATCAAAGTGGCGCTTCTAACCTCGTCCGCTGGCCGGCCTAAAGAGACCAGCCAAAAATACTGAGCCAGCACGGCCAGCAAAACCACTACCCCCTGAATCAAAGAGATGCCCAGCGTCTCAAAGTTGAAGAGCGACTCCCCAACTGGTCTGGGTTTTCTTTGCATAATCTCGGGCTCTGCAGGCTCAGCCTGAAACGCAATGGTGCAGGCCGGGTCAATGATGATTTCCAAAAATGCCACCATCGCCGGCAGCAGGATTATTGGCCAGTCCAAAGTAAGAATCGGGATCAAAGCCATGCCTAACAGCGGCACGTGCACCGCGATTATGTAGGCCACCGATTTACGGATTCCCGCATAGATCGCCCTACCTCTTTTGATGCCAGCAACTATCGACGTGAAGTCATCGTCGGTAATGATAAGAGTTGCAGCCTCACGTGCCACGTCAGTGCCCCTGAGCCCCATGGCGATTGAAATGTCTGCCGTCTTGAGTGCCGGGGCGTCATTCACACCGTCCCCGGTCATCGCAACAACCTCGCCGTTTGCTTGCAAAGCTTTGACTAGCCGCAACTTATGAGCCGGTGTCATTCGAGCACACACGCTAAGCGTCTTCACTCGAATAGCTAGCTCTTCATCACTTAGCGAATCAAGCTCAGCACCGGTTAGTTCACCAGTGTCCGCTAACCCCACCTCGGCAGCAATCTCACGAGCTGTGCCAATAAAGTCTCCGGTGATCATGATCACCCGAATGCCAGCTTCGTGGCACTGAGCTATCGCCCCTGGGACTCCAGGTCTAACCGTGTCCCGAAGGGCAACTAAACCTTGAAATTTTAGCTTGAAGTCCGACTGGTCTTTGGGCAGCTCTCCTTTTGGAATAACTAGACCCGCAACCCCGATTATCCTCTTGCCACCGGCACTTGCCAGCTGAACCTCTTGAAGCACGTTCTGAGCATCAACCCCGCAAAGTTCAGCCACCGTCTCCGGAGCGCCCTTCATGGCAACCAGGTAGTTATCACCCTGATCCCAAACCATGGTCATAGCCGGAGTGTCAGCAGTCATCGGATATTCTTTGACCAATGAGCGCCCCGTGGCCCCTTCGGCCAGGTCACTAAAAGCCCGGTCAACAGCGTCCACCGAGTCGATCGGGCTGGCAAGCCCTGCGAAGAGTTTTAGCTCGGTTGCCGATGGGTCCTGAATTAGCTCGTCCACCGACAGCTGATTCAGGGTGAGGGTTCCGGTTTTATCAACGCAAATCACGGTTGCCGAGCCCAGGGTTTCAATTACCGCAGATTTTCTTGTGAGCACCTTTTCCTGCGACATCCGCCAAGCTCCAATGGCAAAGAACAGGGTCAACACAACCGGTATCTCTTCGGGGATCATCGCCATCGCACTAGCGATCCCAGCCAGAACGGCATCCAGCCAGCTGGTGCGGGTGAAGCCAAGAATCAAAGTGATAGCAATGGCCAATAGGCCTGCAATCACCCCGACAATCTTCACAATCTTGTTCACGTCCTGCTGCAGCTGAGTTTGGTGATCAGGGGCTTGGGAGATCGAAGCTCCTATTTTGCCCAGCTCGGTTTCTTGCCCAATCGCGATTACTCGACCGATTGCCCGCCCGGTGTTCACCAAAGCTCCGCCGAATGCCGACTCGGAAACAGTCTTGGCCACTGGCAAAGACTCTCCGGTGAGCATTGACTCATCAAGTAGCAAATTTGTGGTTTCAAGCAACTCGACATCGGCTGGGATTCGATCACCCTCGTGGATGCGGCAAATATCCCCCACCACCAACTCCCTGGCAGGCAAGGTTTCCCATTCCCCATCCCGTAGCACATTTGCCTTCGGGGCGGCTAATTGACTAAGGGCTCCGAGGGCTTTTTCAGCTCTGCCTTCTTGGTAGATGGTGATTGCCATGACTCCGAAAACCATCACCAATAGCACCGCCGCATCAAGCGGCTCAGCCAGAATCATGCTCACAACTCCAGCAATGATCAAAAGCAAAAACATCGGCTGAGTCAGGATTCTAAGAATCCTGATAATTGGACTTCTAGCCTTTGCGCTTGAAAGTTCATTGAATCCCCCGCTGGCGCGAATTCGCACCACATCGGCCGCACTGAGGCCGGCAATAATCTCTTGCACGTAATCAAGCTACCACCCGATAAAACACCAACATCTGGCGTAGATTCTTTTCATGCCCAAAAGCCAGTTAGAAGCCCAAGCCTTTAGCGAGTTCGCTAGCTCGAGAAGAACCACGAGAGACTTTTTGCCCACCCCGGTTCCCCAAGAATTGCTGGACCAACTACTAACCGATGCCATGAGCGCACCATCATGGTCAAACACCCGCCCGTACCTTATTGGCATCGCTCAGGGGGAGAAACTGCAGCGCATTAGCACTGGCTTTCTAAGTCGCTGGGCAAAGGCCTCTGCGGGGCTCTCAGGGGGCTTATGGGCAAAAGCCAAACTCTTCATCACCCGCGATGGTCTGCCCACCAGTGATTACAAAATGACCCTGCGCTACCCGGCAGACATTCGGCCAAGAAGCCAAAAGGTTGGCTCTGAGCTCTACGGGATGTTGGGCATAGAAAGAAGCGACCGAAAGGGTCGCGATGAGCAATGGGGCAAGAACTACGAGTTTTTTGGAGCCCCCGTTTCGCTATTTATATTCACTCACTCTGGCATCGGGGTCCACTCGGTTTCTGATGCTGGGTTGTTTATGCAAAACCTCATGCTTTCGGCCCACGCCCATGGTCTTGGCAGCTGCGCCCAGGGCGCATCGGCAATTTGGGCCGATGTGGTGAGAAAGGAATTTGACGTTCCAAAAGACTATAAATTACTTTGTGGGATAGCTATTGGATACCCAACAGATGCAAAAGTAAACGGCTTTGAAGCCGAAAGATTAGACATTTCACAAATCAAGCTCAAGGGATAAACATGCTGGACCTAACAAACCAAGACTTTATTAACGACCCCTACCCGGCACTCAAAGAACTTCGCAAGGAGGGTAGACCGATCTGGCACGAACCCTCCGGGATGTTTCTGGCATCTAATTACCACCACGCCAATGCAGTGCTTCGCACCAGAACCCTGGGCCGCATCTTCACCCCAAAGGAGCCCCAGGAAGCCTGGGATGCCTTCAACTGGCTGCACGCCGACTCGATCTTGGATTCCGAACCACCAAAACACACCAGACTCCGCTCATTGGTCATGAAGGCCTTCAACCCCAAGAAGATTGACAGCCTGCAACCCGATGTCGAGAGAATCACCAGAGAGCTAATTATTCAAGCCAAGGCCAAGCAGGCCGAAACCGGCAGCTTCGATTTAATTGCCGATTTTGCCGAACCACTGCCGGTGAAGGTAATCGCCGCCATGCTCGGATTCCCCGATAAGGATGAGCACCTACTCAGGCCTTGGTCTCAAGCCATTGTAAGAATGTATGAGGTTGCCCCAAGCGAGGAACACAAGGCTCAAGCCCAGCTCGCTGCCGATGAATTTGCCCAATACGTAGAAAATCTCATGCACGAGCGCAAGCGCAACCCCGGGGCCGATTTGATTACAGAGCTCGCCATGGTTGAAGAAGATGGCGAGAAGCTAAACACCCACGAACTAATTGCCACTTGCGTGCTGCTATTGAACGCCGGCCACGAGGCCAGCGTGAATGGCTTTGGCAATGGCTTTGTTGCAGCACTGAATGCACCAGCCGAAATGACTAAGCTCGAAGCTGACCCCTGGGGCATTGCATCAACTGCGGTTGATGAGTTCTTGCGCTTTGATGCACCACTTCACTTATTTGACCGAACCGCGACCCAGGACACCGAGATTGGCGGGGTGATGATCAAAGAGGGTCAGAAGATTGCTTCGCTACTGGGCTCAGCGAACCGCGATGAGAGCATCTTTGAAGACGCCGACCAGTTGAATCTTTCGAGGCACCCAAATCCCCATATCGGCTTTGGCGCCGGAATTCACTTCTGCATTGGCGCGCCGCTGGCGCGCATGGAGATGACCACATCGTTACCGATGCTCATCGAAGCATTCCCAAACCTAAAACTCGTGCAAGAGCCGGTTAGAAGAATGACATTTGTGCTCCGGGGTTATGACTCGGTTCTAATCTCAAACTAGCAAATGCCGACCCCAAAAGGGTTTTTTAGCAGCTAGAAAAAGGGTGAGTAACTAACCCTTGGTTGCACCAAGGGTAAGGCCTGAGACAAACTGCTTTCTCAAGACGAAGAACACAATCAGCGTCGGAAGAGCTGCGATCATCGCGCCGGCTGCCAATAGGTTGTAGTCGGTAACAAACTCACCCTGCAATCGACCCAAGGCCGAAGTGATGGGTCGCTTCTTGTCGGTTGACATCAGGACCAGCGCCCAGAAGAAGTCGTTGTAGATCCAGGTGGTCATTAGCACGCCAAGCGATGCTAGTGGCGGCCTAAGTAGAGGCAACATGACCCTGAAGAAGTGGGTGAATACCGAAGCGCCATCAATCTGTGCGGACTCGGAGATTTCTTTTGGAATGGTCTTCATATAAGAGCTCAATACGAAGGTGGCAAAACCCATCTGGAAGGCAACGTGAATCAGAATCACACCAAGTGGAGAATCATAAAGAATCCTGCGGTCACCAACCAGGTCACCGATTGCCAAATACATCTTGAAGACCGGGATAAACACTAGCTGCGCGGGCAACAGGTTGCCGGCCGTGAACAAAAGCAGCATCGCTACGTTGAATTTGAAGGAATACCTGGTGACGATAAACGCCATCACCGAACCCAAAAGCAAGATCAAAAATACCGATGGCAACGTAATCAAAGCGGTGTTGAAGAAATATGTCGGAAGCTCCATGCGGCTGATTGCCTCAACATAGTTATCTAGGTTGAGCACCTTTGGAAAAGAGAAAATGCCATTGGCGCGAATCTCGGCGTAGGGCCTCAGCGAGGAGTACATGGTCCACAAAATCGGGAACAACCAAACCAGCGCGAATATACCGATAAAACCGGAGATAAAGCGATCTTTAATCTTTTGAGTGTTGCGGCGTTTTTGGAAGACTGCTTTTTCGTCGATGGGTTCCAGGGTGGCGGTCATTACTTCACATCCTCCCTAAACTGCTGCCTCAAATAGGCGATGATCGGAACAATTGATAACAAGAACAAAATAACCGCGTAGGCGGCGCCCTTCATTGAAGCGCCTTCACCGGCGATGTTCTGGAACACCAGCACACCAAGAATCGGCAAACCACCCGAGCCACCATAAATGATATATATCAAGTCGAAGGCTCGCAAAGATTCAACAATCGTGATCACAATAACGATGATGTTCACCGGCTGCATCGCAGGGAATACCACCTTGCGGAAGGTCTGCCACTCGGTAGCGCCATCAATAGATGCCGCCTCGCGAAGCGCCATATCCACTGCCTTGAGACCAGCTAAATACAAAAGCATGATGTAACCGATGTGACGCCAAGACGCCATGATCAGAATTACCCAGATGTTGTAGCGATCATCACCAAAAAATGAAACCGACTCGCTAATCGGAAGCCCTAAGGCTCCATTCACAAAGCCGTCTGGGCGCAATAGGAAGTTCCAGATAACACCAATCACAGCTAGCGATAAAACTACTGGTAGGTAATAAGCGGTCTGGTAAAACTTGTGCCCACGTATCTCGCGGTCAATCTGGTAGGCCAGCAAGATACCCAGTGGGGTGGCAATAAGTGCAAACCAGAAGAGCCAAATTACGTTGACCCGAAGCGCGTCCCAAAAAATTGGAGTGTTGAAAAAGATGTTTTCGTAGTTGTCAAGCCCCGCCCAAGTAATGTCCTCAATTCGAATACCTGTCCAATAGGTAAAGGAGAGCAAAATGGTGGCGAATGCCGGGAACCAAACAAGAGCTACGTGTAAAAATGTCGGAATGCCTATGAAGAAGCCGAGGGTTACTTTGTCTCTGCCTGAAAAGTTACGACGACGGACAGATTTCTTAGGTCTGTCCGTCATCGTAGCCATAATTAATTCAGTTTCCCACTTACCGACCGCTTATAGCGGAGGAAGTGCGTCCCACTGGCTCTGCAGGGAATCGAGAATCGAGTCTGTAGAGGATGGGTCCTTGAACCAAGCCTGGAATGCTGGCCCAATAGCTGGGGTAGCAAAATCCGGACGGGTGTCGCGGTCTAGGAATTGGGTGATGTACTTGGCCTCATCCATAACAGCTAGCTGAGCCAACTGGAATGCGTCGTAGGTTGAGGTGTCCTGACCCTTATTCGCACTGGTCATTGGAACACCGGTGTCTAGCATTGCCTGAACACCTTCCATGTCACCTGCGAACTTGATGAAGTCCTTACCAACGGATGGGTTACCACCGTTTGATGCTACGCAGAAGCCATCAAGTGGGGCATCGATGGTGTCGCGAGCGTGGTCAGGGTTCATCTCTGGCCAAGGAATGATCATTAGGTCTTCGTAGTCAGCATCTGACTGCTCCTTGAAGTTGCCACCGAACCATGAGCCCATTAGGAAGAATCCGGCCTGCTTCTGCAGCAATAGCTGCATAGCGCCATCCCACTCGAGGTCTAGAACGTTGGTGTTCTGGTAAGGAAGCAGCATCTCCCAGTGACGGAAGACCTCCTTAACCCTGTCATCGGTCCACTTCTCGCGGCCAGCCAAAAGGTCAACGTGGAATTGGTAACCGTTTAGACGAGCGTTCAGAATGTCGAAAGTACCCATTGCTTCCCAGCCACCTTTGTCGGCAGCTGCAAGTGGCACTAAGCCCTGGCCCTTGAGCTCTTCTAGAGCTCCCATGAAGTCATCCCAGTTATAAAGGTCTTCTGGCTTCATGCCGATTTCGGACATCATGGACTTGCGGAAGTGCAGACCCCATGGGTACCAGCTCTGTGGCACGAAGTACTGCTTGCCATCTAGGCCTGTAGAGGCGATCTTGTAGCTGTCCGAGTACTGGCTTCCGATGTCATTCCAGACATCTGAAACATCCTCCAACAAACCCTGCTCTGCAAAGAACTGCATTCGGAATCCGGCCATCCACTGGAAGCAGTCGTCCGGAGTTCCCTGAAGGTACTGAGAAAGGTTGTTCTGGAAAGCGTTTGACTCGGTTGCGTTATAAGAAACCTCGTTACCCGACTTTGCAGTGTAAGCAGCTACTAGAGCTTCCAACTGCTTTGTTGGGGATTCGTCAACGGTGCGAGCACCGAATGACATTGGGCCTGATGCAGCCGGCGCACAGCCAGCCAACATTGTTGCTCCTGCGACACCTAAACCACCGGCTGCAGCACCTTTTAGCAGAAGACGACGGTCAACTTGGTGACCTGCAATCTTGTTCAACATTGAACCTCCTATGAAAAAACGAATGAATGTGACCAGACTAGTTGGGAGTTTAGCCCCAAGAACGCCAGTTTGATAACGAAATAATCACAAACGAACATTTCTGAACATTCACGAACATTTTGGCTTCAGCCAAATACAAAGGTGAATCTCCTGCAGGCCAGTAATTTACAGGATTTTAGCTATATTTTTAGCAAATTCTTCACCCTGGGAACCACCTGAGTTGCATACAGCTCAATGCACCGCATCAGCTTTGAGTGCGGCATTGGCCCGGTGGAATATTTCAAATCAAACCCGGTAGCCCCAAGGCTGGTAATCGCATAAGCAATCTTGTTGGCAACAGTCTCCGGGGAGCCAACATATAAAGACCCGCCGCGAACCTCAGCCAAAAAGTGCTCCTTGGTGATTGGTGGCCAACCGCGCTCTTCGCCCACTCGGCCAAAAGCCACTTCGTGATGCGGCCACTGGGTCTCGATGGCCGATTCATCGCTTTCTGCTACAAAACCAGGAGAGTGAATCGAGATCGGCAATTCTGCTTTCCCTAACTCGGCCAATTTTTGCCGATAAAGATTGGCAAATGGTGCGAATCTCGCTGGGTCGCCGCCAATGATGGCAAGCGCCATTGGAACACCCAATCGAGCAGCCCTGATCACCGACTCTGGTGACCCGCCAACCCCAACATGAAGCGGGATTGGGGTTTCGGTCTTCGGGTAGACCTCTTGGTTTCTGAAACTCGGGGTGTGATTCCCGGACCAAGTAACAGGCTGCTCTTTTAGTAACTCCAATAAAAGCTCGAGCTTCTCCTCAAATAAATCGGCATAGTCGCTTAGTTCAAAGCCAAACAGCGGAAACGACTCGATGAACGAGCCTCGGCCAGCTGTTATCTGCGCCCTGCCATTAGATATCGCCTGGATGGTCGCAAAGCGCTGATACACCCGCACCGGGTCCTCTGAAGATAAAACAGTGACGCCGGTGGAGAGCTTTATGTTCTTTGTCACACTCGCAATTGCTGCCAAGAGAGTGTCAGGGGCAGAAACCGAGTAGTCATCTCGGTGGTGCTCACCGATCACAAAGGTATCTAACCCCAATTCATCAGCAAGCTTGGCTTGCTCAACCACATTGCGAAGCACCTGCCCAAACGATTCCGGGTTGCCCTGATCATCCAGGGACATATCTCCAAAGGTGCCAAGGCCAAATTTTATGTTTTGCATAACTCAAGGCTAAGTGCTGCCGCCAGGCAAATGCGAGTTGGAGTTCTCTGATGAGCGAAATAAAAAATCCAAAATAGCAGGTTTCACACTACAACTGCGTTTGCATTTGCCAGGGCTCAGTCAGCCGCAGCCAACTGGCCGCAAGCCCCATCGATCTCCTTGCCGCGAGTATCGCGCAAGGTGGTGGGGATGCCGGCGGCTTCGAGCCGGTCAATAAATATGTCGGTGATTTCTCTAGTAGAAGCTGTCCAGACTGAACCCGGGGTCGGGTTCAGTGGAATTGGGTTCACATGAACCCAGCCCTTACCTCGATCATTTAGCTTCTTGGCCAACAACTCGGCTCGCCAGCCGTGGTCGTTCATGTCTTTTATGAGCGCATATTCGATAGACACTCTTCTGCCGGTTTTATCAAAGTAGGCCTTAGCTGCATCTAGTGCTTCATCGACCTTCCACTTCGAGTTCACTGGAATCAGCTCGTCCCGCAAGTGGTCATCTGGGGCGTGCAGAGAAAGAGCAAAAGTAACTGGGATGCCCTCTTCGGTGAGCTTTTTTATTGCAGGCACTAAACCAACGGTAGAGACCGTGATGTTTCTAGCTGACATACCCAAACCATTGGGTTGCGGTTCGACCATCGTGCGGAGTGCCGAAACCACCTTGGCGTAGTTGGCTAATGGCTCGCCCATCCCCATAAACACAATGTTGGAAACTCGCTCCGGGCCTTCGGAACCGGCTTTGCGCTTACCCCCCAGTTCGCCATCGGCAATAACCCGATTGGCTTGCACGATCTGATCAATAATCTCAGCCGAGGACATGTTTCTGGTGAGGCCGGCTTGACCAGTTGCACAAAAAGGACAGTTCATGCCGCAACCGGCTTGCGAGGAAACACAAAGTGTGATTCTTCCCGGGTAGCGCATCAGAACTGACTCGACCAGAGCCCCATCAAAGAGTCTCCACAAAAACTTAATGGTGTCGCCATTATCGGTTTGCAGTCTTTTGACTTCAACTAACATCGGCGGCAGCACCTGGGCCACCAACTCTTCCCGACCTTCTTTTGGAAGGTCGGTCATGTGCTCTGGGTTGGCGGTGTAGTGGGTGAAGTAGTGGGTGGAGAGCTGCTTGGCCCTAAAGCCTGGGATACCAAGTTCTTTGATCCGCTCGGTGCGCTCAGCTAACGTCAGATCCGCTAGGTGAAGCGGGGGTTTGCCGCGCTTGACTTCGGCAAACTGCAAGAGCGGTTTGCCCTTTTCGTCGAGCTTCTGGGTCCAGCCCTCGGTCCTTGGTTTTACCTGTTTGATTTCCACTTGTGTAAGTCTAGGTTGTGGCGTCAAGCACCCAATCAAAACCCATGGCAAGGATCCTGCTATCCGAAGTAATTAATTTTTTATTATTAGCAGTGGCCGCTGCCATGATCATACGATCAAAGGGGTCAGGAACCCAATCCCTCGAAAAATCACTAAAAGCCATTGCGGCCTTATTTTCAAAGGGGAGGCAAGCAAGTCCTTGGGAGTGCCACTGGTCTATCGCTTTTTCATCGAACCGCAGTTTATTAAGCGACGCTTTCATTGCTAGCTCAGCCACAGAGACGGCTGAATAGCTCAGCTTTGCCCGTCCCAAAATTCTGGCGGTTTCCCGGCCAATTCGCTTCTTGTCGCTTGAGAGCCAAACCAGCACCTGAGTGTCTAGTAAGTACTCAGTTGTCATCTAGGGATTCCGAATACTTCCACATCGAGAGAATCTCTTTGTCCATGGCTGCCCACTCCTCATCCGACACTTCGGAAATCAGCCCTTTTAGGCTGCTGAAGTCCCGCTCAGGTGCTTCAGCCGGTTCGAACTTGACAAGCTTCATAATTGGAACTCCGTTTCTCGCTATTAAGATTTCTTCTCCTTCTCCCACTCTTTTGGCGAGCTTGGAAAACTGAGTCTTCGCTTGGTGCATGTTGAATATGTTCTCCATAAACTACAAGTTAGTCCAGTTAGTCCGTCTTGGCTAAAACCAAATCTGTGGATAAGTTCGTTTAGGCTTACTAAGTGCTAAAACGCCTATTCATAATCTCTCGGCCCGTGCTTTGGGTCAACACCATTGGCACGAGTGTCATGGGCATGTGGCTGGCCGGTTTTATCTGGGATTGGCGCATGCTGCCAATCCTGATTTGGGTGACCTTCCCCTTTAATCTTTTGATCTACGGCATCAACGACATCTTTGACCAAGAAACCGACAACATAAACGCCCGTAAGGGCGGTTATGAAGGTGCTCACATCTCCCCCAAAGAGGTAAAGCCGATTTGGATTGCAGTAATCGCAACCAATGTTCCCTTCTTGATCTACTTCGCAATCACCCTGCCACTGGCTGCAGTTTTATGGATGCTGGCCTATTCACTGTTTTTCCTGTTTTATTCGGCACCGCCCTTAAGATTCAAAGCTCGAAAATACCTGGACGCTTTTTCAAACACCGACTACGCCTTCCCACTGGCATTTGTGCCACTGGCACTGGGTGTTGAGCCAGTGTGGTGGGCGGTTATCGGCTTAATGGCTTGGTCGATTGCCAAGCACGCTTATGACGCGATTCAAGACATTCCACAAGACAGCGACACCGGCATCATCACCACCGCAGTTCACCTCGGCGCAAAAAAGACAGCCGTTTGGTCCGGCATTTGGTGGTCGGTGTCAACCATCTGTTTTGCGATAGTGAATATTCCAGTGGCGATAGCCAATGCCGTCTTGGCATTCTTATTGGTTTGGGGGGTTTATAAAACCCCCACTCCCGAAAAAGCTCATTCTTTATATAAGTACTCAATTGCGTTTCCTTATGTCGCAGGGACCGTGGCGGGGGTTCAACTGGTTTTTGCAATCTCGATGGGTTGGTACTAAATGCCTAGACAAGTCGTAGTTATCGGAGCCGGGCTCTCGGGTCTTGCGAGCGCCGCTCTGATAGCCAAGGCCGGCAGCCCGGTAATTCTTCTAGAAGCCAACTCCTGGATCGGTGGCAAGAGCCGAAGAATAGAGCTTGGTGGTCAGATTATTGATACTGGTCCCTCGCTTCTAACCTTCCCCGAGGTCTTAGGGCAGATTCTAGAGACCTATGACAACCTCGGCACCAAAACAAAAACCGATATGCCCGAGCTTTTGGCTTTAGCCGAGGTTGGCAAATACTTTTATAAGGACCTTGAGGTCACCCTGCCAATTCTTGAGGGTCAGCCCTTTGCCGAAGATTGGAAAAAGTTTGAGAGCTCGCACTCGGATCTAAGTGCTGCGATTCTCAAACTTCTAACCAGCTCACCCAATGACCTAAGCACTCTGCCCGCATTAGGCAAACTACTAAAGGTCTATGGGGTCAACCTCAACGCCCAAAGCTATATAAACTCACTTAGCTGGATGGATAAAGATCTCAAGGAGATCATTGCCATCCACACCCTCAATGCAGGTGTTGCCCCCAAAGACACCCTTGCCCTGTTTGCGACCATCACCGCAATCATGGCTCACGAGGGAATCAGGGTTCCCAAGGGCGGCATGAACATGATTGCCCAGCTATTAGCAAGGATTGCTAAAGCAGCCGGGGTCGAAATAAGGCTAAACGAGCCGGTCACAAAGATTGCTCAGGGCATGGTCACCACAACCCTTGGTAGATACCGTGCAGATATTATCGTCAGCTCACTTGATGACGCCATGACGAACTCACTCATCAGAGAGCGCCCAAGCAAGATTGCGAAGCGCAGGAGTTGTTCTGGGGTTGCAATCTATGCCGTGCTCTCTAAGCCACTGCCCGAAGGAACCGTAACCCACTCTGTTGTGATGCCCGATGATGCCAATGAGCTTCATAAATCACTGACAAGTTTTAGACAACCAAATCAAACCATGGCATTTGTGAACTACTACAAACCCAATGACATCTACCAAAACCAAAAGCCAACGGTTGGCATATTGCTAACAGCGGCCTCCGATGGCAAAAGCTATAACCTTGAATCAGACTGGGTTAGAAAAGAGCTGGATCGCATCAGTAAGCTAATCGGTCTCGAGCAGCCCATCGATGAGTATTTTGAAGAATATAAGATTCTGGATCCCGAATACTTTGGCTCATTCGGTGGCGGCAATGGCGCCCTCTATGGAGCCACAAGACCACTCTGGCAAGCAGGACCGTTCAATATTCCAGCCGCCCATAACCCGCTTAGGTCTTGGCTCTATCGCGTTGGCGCATCCACCCATCCCGGTGGCGGCATGCCGGCTGTTTTAGGTGGCGCGCTAGTGACTTCAAAGAAGATTATTTCGAGGCTTCGCTAAAAAACTATTCTTTTATGTCTTTCATCAGCTTTTTCCACCAGTTTGCTACAACATAAAACCGGCTGTGAGAGTTGCGCTTTAGCTCTTTGATAACCAACTTGCGCTTTTTGCGAGTGGTGTAGCTTGTTTGAGCTTTGCAAGTTGGGCAGGTTGTTGAATAGGGCAACTTGCCCATGTATCGAATATCTTGCACCGAGACCGTCTTGCAAAAATCACACTTCAGTTCAGCGGGCTCGGAATCCGTTGATTCAGAATCCTTAGCACCTTCGCTCATGAGGCAGTTCCTAAAAGTGGCCTGAGACTAAAGACCCGCTTTATCCTGGATAACCCGAAGCTGGTAGATAGTTTGGGTTTCATCAAGATCAACATCTTCATAAGTTACTAAATGATCAATCGGAAGATCGCGCTTAGCCACTGCACCCTGCAATAAACCAATCGGTACCAAGTTCTCACGCTTAGCGTCTTCAACTCGGTCGGCTACTCCGCGAGCGGAGAACCCGCCAATAGCATCAAAGCGCTCGCCGGCTTTATGGGCACGCTTGGTGCTAGCTATTACTTCGGACATCCTGGTGCCGCTGACAAAGCTCGAGCGCTTATCAACCAGCATCTTGGCAACGGTTAGTGGTGCTTCCACACTCGCCAAGTGGTAGGGGCGATAGATGGCAAAATAGGGACCCTTGCCCATTGATAGATAGCTCATCTCCTCGGAGACATAAGGCGAATCGGTGCGCACAACCACAAATACCCCGGGGGCCACATCTCCGGTGCAGTAATCAACAACTCCGGCTTCAGAGAGCACTCCGCCATCTTCTTTGAGCGCGTAGGTTTCGGAGAGCTCTTTGACCGAAGTCTTTGGCCCAATCATCGCGCGTTGTGAGAGCTTGAGCCCGGTGGCATTAGCCAAAGCGGCCATCTCAATCATGGTCTTGGAACCATCGGTGAAAGAGGCCAGCATCTTGGGGTTCATGTTCTTTTTGGCAGCCCGCTCGGCCACGGTGTCGGGGTTTGAGTGCGGCTCAAAGGGGTTGTTCTTACCCTTGCCGGCACAAATAATCTCAAAGGACAGATCTAGTGCAAAATCAACTAGCTCTTTTGCTTCAATTGGCTCATCGCCGTGGCAGACCGCATAAATCACATCGTTTTCAATAGCGGTGTCGCGAAGAATTGGCCCAACCGTCACATCGCACTCCACGTTCAAGGTGGCAACGTGCTTTTTAGCCCTGAGTGCGTTGTATATAACCTTCGCACCGATCTCGGCAACCCCGGTTGCCTCGACCACTACGTCGACATCCAATAATGGAACTAGGTCGATGTCTTGGGCTCCGCAGGGCTTACCCTGAGATATCAAAGCATTGAGCTCTGCGGCGTCACTCGAAATCAAAGGGAGCTCGCGGCCAATGTCTTGATAGGTCTGGTTGATCCGATCGGCTGAGATGTCAATAACTACTGCGACCTCAAGACCCATGCGGTGGGATTGGTTGGCAAAACCGCGGCCCATTTGGCCCGCCCCAACCATTGCGATGCGAAATGGTCTCCCCTGGACTTTTGCTAGCTTTGCTAATTCTTCGCGGTAACGCATGAGTGGCTACTTTCTAATTATTTGAATCTTGCTGCCCACCGCTACCGGTGGCAGCTCACCTATTGCAACGCAAACATCCCCTGGCATTTCGGCAATAAGGTTGCCGTCTGCCTTGATGTTCATGTGACCTAGGTTCATGAGGTTTTCGTTTGCTACCGAGCCAAGTGCGAGCACCTCAAGATGGTACTCATCAATTTGTATCACGTCACCTACGTTCAAAACCCCCGACTGATGCTCAACTTTGTGCATTATGCAAAACTCGTGAAGTTCCTCTGGGGCGGACTCGCCAAAAAAGACCAGGATGCCCTCAGCCACAAAGCTGGAGACCAAATCGCCAATCCCAGTTACCTCACTCCGGTAGAGGAGCTCAGCCATGATTACTCAACTGGAGTGACGTTGGCTGGCTTCACACCGGAGACAAAGAGCTCCTCGGTGATGAACATTGCCAACGGGCCTGCGGGTGAAGTCGCGTGGATGTCCACGGTCAAACATTTTTTCATCGGATACACGCCGATCCTGGCGGTTCCACCGCAGTCGATGACTGCAACCGCAATCTTGTCAAAAGGTGCACTTGATTTAAAGCCGTCGAATACTTGACCGCCGGTTAGATCTGCAATGTGCTGGGCAAGTGGGTGAATGCCACCGCCAGTGACGCAGTAGATCAATGGCCGTTCATCGGTTGGTAATACAACTAGAGGTCCACCCCAGCCGCCGTAACCTTTTTCGATGCGTACCGCTTTGTACTCGCCCATTTACTACTCCTTAGTTTGGCTTCGGTTTTGAGTAAATCAAAGGGTGAACTGTAAAACAGTTCACCCTTTGATTGTTACCCCTATTTTAGGATTCTTCTTTTTAGCTCTGATACATGCCGAATGATGCAAAGTATGCAATCACAACGGCTAGTGGGCCAGTGATCAAACGGGAGAACAGTACGGCAGGTACACCGATTTCTACTGTCTCTGGTTCCGCTTCACCAAGTGCTAGACCCACTGGGATAAAGTCGCAACCAACCTGTGGGTTGATCGCAAATAGTGCTGGAAGTGCATACTGTGGTGGGATGGTTCCCTTACCGATTTCTACACCCAGAAGGGTTCCAACAATCTGAGCAATAACAGCTCCTGGGCCCAACAGCGGGCTCAAAAGTGGAATTGCACAAACGATTGAAACAATCAATAGACCAACTAGCGAGCCAGCTAGCCCCTTGATTCCGTTAGCAATAAAGTCTCCAACGCCAGTTACTAATACCAAACCGATGATGAAAGAGATGAATGCCATAAAAGGCAGGATGTTGCGGATAACGGTCTCGACGCTGTCGCGTCCAGCCTGATAAAGCGCTCCAACAACTCCACCGACGCCGCGGCCGATTTTCACAAGAAGATTATTCATTATGCAGCCACCTTTCTTGCCATCATGCGCGAAGTAATGAACTCAGTCACAACTCCACGGATGAAGATAACTACCAAACCAACTAGTAGGAAACGAATGGCTAGGTCGCCAAGACCGAATCCAAGAGTCGTGATACCCGCTGCGATACCCAGGTAAACAAAAAGCTCACCGGCGTTAGCGTGGGGGAACAGACCCGTAATTGGGTGCACGAACGAAACAGCAGAGTCGTAAAACGCTGGCTTGAATCGCTCTGGTAGGAACCTACCGATGGTGTAAGCCATCGGGTTGGTTAAAAAGAACACTGCGAGAACTGGAAGCACGATGTATCGAACTGGGTACCAGATCAATCCAGGCTGTCCAGCTTTTTTACCTAGGTTCTCGATTTTCTCTGGTCCGATTAGTCGAATCAGAGCATTAACTGCGGTTAGTAGAACCAAAAGCGTAGGAATGATTCCTGTTACGAGACCTGTTAGGACCGCGCCGCCTTCGTTGAATATTCCGATGAAATATTCCGCTCCACTAGCTATCGCACCCCAGACACCGGTTGGTGCGCCAACCGTTGCGTCTTCGGCAAGTAGTGAAAACATCAACCCTCCTTTGGATCGAAGCACAATCATCTGTGACCATGCTTGCCAACACGCTAGTGCAATAAAAAAGGTGAAGTGGAGAGTTAGTTACGCACGTTTGTGCATTTCATTTTTGAGACAGAGTCTCCGCTGCATTGACCGCAGCCAGCGCAATCTTCTTTTTTACCCCCGGCATATTTTCAATGTTTAGTAGGTCCTTTACCAAGCGACCCTCAAGGCTTGGGAAGGGCTTCGGATTGGAGAGCACGCTCAGACCCGTGAGCACCCGCACACCGGTCACCACACCGTCTTTTTGGGCCAGTGCGACAAAGGCCCTACCCCCTTTATACCTAAACCCGCCAAGCCCAATCGCGGTGGTGGTGCCTTCGGTTCGGATGGCTTTCACGCTGTCTTGAAAGCGCTGGGATTGCTTCACTGTGAGATACAGCTGAAATACCCACATTCCTGCGATGAGCAAAAAGATCCAAATCAGTACTTCCACGGCTATCTCACTTTCCTAAGGCTTGCCAGCAAGTTCTAGCACACGCCTTGCGCATTCACTGCTGGTTATCAAGGTGGAAACCAAGTTACCTCGAAGTGCGCCTAAAACACCAGGTGGCTTGTCATCGCCAACCGCAATGCCAATCACCTTTTTTATCTTTCTAAGTTCACCAAGCTCAAGACCAACTGTTCGAGACTCCAACCCCTGGTCCACCGGTTCGCCATTCTCACCGTAGAAACGGCAAGCGATATCCCCAACCACGTTTTTAAATAACGGCCTGTGGGTTGCCTCCTGAAGGCCAGCGGCCTCAAGAATGTACTGCGAAGAGGTAGATCCCTTGGAGCCGATTCCCACAAAAGCGATGTCCGCATTCTTGGCAAGCTCAATTACGCCTTTGATGCTCGGCTCACTCATAAAAGCCGACTTCACCGCAGAGCTCTGCACAATTGTTGGCGAGTGCAAAATCTTGAAATCAGCCTTAATCCTGGAGGCCAAAACCCTGACTAGATTCTCACCATTGATTGCAGCCGGGACTTCCATCATCCCGCCAATCAGCGGGATGATCGTCAGATCGGGCCGATTATTCTCCGCTATCTCTTCAACCATCGCCTCTAAGGACCGACCCCAGGAAAGTGCGATCTTGGCATTGGGCTTCATGTGATTCAAAAATACCTGCGCTGCTATTTGCCCAACCGCCTGATACTCATCTATGCCCTCGGGCACCTTTGCAACATAAGCAGTTCTAAGCCCGAAACGTGCGACTAGCTGTTGTTCTAGATCGGTATCGCGCTTGGAGTGCTCAACCACCTTGAATTCGACAATGCCCTTTTTCTTGGCCTCGGATAATATTCGCGAAACGTTCGAGCGACTGGTGAGTAACACCCGAGCAATTTGATCCTGCGACATGTCCTGCTCGTAATACATCCTGGCCACATTAACAATCATTGAGCGGTCTCTGACGGTTGCCACTACAAAACCTCGTTCAACGCTCTTTCGAACTCTGCTAACACCTCGGCTGCATCCCCGGGATCCGCTATTCGGTGGTCAAAGACTACTGTCACATAGAGACTTGTTCCGTTATCCGTTGCCCTGGGGCTGCCGATGTTCAATCCCGAGGATTGACCCGGCAGCAATAAGGTATTCGCCTGGTCGATTAGGTATTCACTCAAATCGGTTATTGCCGTTGTAGCGCCCGAAAGATTAGCTAGCGGAATCTTGTTGTGAGAAGCGGATTTCAAAACCCGATCAACCTCATCACCCCAGGTATCCAAAGTCGTATCAGCTAAAGAAATAACCGGAGACACAAAACCAAGCGAAGTCTTTAGCAGCACTGCAGCCTTGATTTCAGTGACCAGCACAATGTCCTCTTGCCATAACTGATTCACCTGAGGCATGGCTTTTAGGGTATTACCCCAAGCAATAAGCAAAGCTTTGATCCTCGAGTCAAAGCTCTTTGGCAAATTGCCATAGAGCGATATCTCTTTGGAGACCGAGAACTGCGGAATCAGTAATGAACCCTCCAACACCTTGGCAATGAGCTTCTTGGCCCGAAGGGCCCGCTCAGGGTCCTGCTTCACGGCCAAGTCAGTTACCTTGATGACCCCAGACTCACTCTTAGGGGTCACAGTACCTAAATCAACATTGAGCTCTTGAGCAAGCTTCCTAGCCCCGGGCATCGCAAGAATCTCCTGCACTGGCACCTGAGCAATCGGCGCCAAAGGCGCAGCTTCTGTGACTTCACCAACGACCTCGGCTTGCGGCTCGGCGGCAGCTTCTGAAGCCGAGTCACCAAACAAATCAGCCAAGAGGTCTTCGCTCTCGGTCTCTAGGACCATAAGCGGTAAGCCAACATCGATCACAGCACCCGGGGTTGAAGATATCTCCAGCACCTCGCCTTCGATATCCGACTCGACCTCCATGTTGGTCTTATCGGTGCCGACCATTGCCACCACATCGCCAATCGAAACCTTTTGACCGACAACTACGTAGTACTCAACAACTTCACCCTCGGTCATAGTCATCGACATCTTGGGCATCACAATTGCGGTTTTTGGCATTAGACGCCCTTCATCAGCTCTTTGGCTGAAGCGATGATGCCATCAAGCTGCGGCACCGCGGCTTTTTCAAGCTGCGGGGCGTAGGGGATTGGAATATCCAAACCACACACTCGCATCACCGGCTCCAAAAGCGAGTAAATCGCAGGGCCCTCGGCAATCCGAGCGGCAATCTCTGCCATATAACCAACGTGCTTTGGGGCTTCTTGAATCAGCATCACTCGACCTGTTTGCTTCACGGCCTCGTTGATTGGTGCCATATCCAGCGGGCTGAGAGTCCGAACATCAATCACTCCGGCATCAATCCCCTCTGCTAAGAGTTGCTCTCTGGCTTCAAGGGCTCTTGAGACCATGATGCCGGTGGCAACCATGGTCATGTCCTTGCCGGTTGCCAAGACATTTGGTACTCCAATTGGCGAGCGGTAAGGCTCCTCGGGGACCTCGCCAGAGGTCCGATAGAGCAATTTGTGTTCAAGAATAATTACCGGGTTCGGATCATCCAAAGCCGCTAGCAATAGCCCTTTTGCCTCGTAGGGGCTTGACGGCATAACCACCTTTAGCCCCGGCACGTGAGCAAACCAAGCCTCTAGGCTCTGGGAGTGCTGAGCCGCAGCACCTGTTCCAGAGCCGGTTGGCGCCCGAAGCACCATTGGCACCGAAAGCTCGCCACCCAGCATGAAGTGGATCTTGGCGGCCTGGTTCACAATCTGATCCATGGCCTGGGCTGTGAAGTCAGAGAACTGAATCTCAACAATTGGCTTCATACCAACCAAGGCGGCACCAACCGCAGCACCAACAATGCCGAGTTCTGAAATAGGGGTGTCCCTGATGCGCTCGGGACCAAAGCGGTGGATCAGGTCACCGGTGACTCCGAATGCCCCACCGTAAATACCGATGTCTTCACCGAGCATGAACACGCTCGGATCAGCCTCCATTGCCTGGCCAATCGCTTCGCGGATTGCCTCGGCATAGGTGATAACTCTGGATGACATTTAGACCGCCCTAAAAACGCTAGATAGTAGTTCTGCTGGATCGGAGTCGGGAGCGCTAGTTGCATCCCTTATGGCCGAGCGAGTGTCCTCACGAACCTTCTCGCGCAAAGCATCAATATCAGCCTGGCTTATGCTGCCGGCTTCTAGGGCCTTGGTCTCGAAGCGACCAATTGGGTCATTGCTCTTCCACTCTTCAATTTCTTCTTTGGTGCGGTATAGGTTTTTATCAGACTTACTGTGACCCTTATGGCGATAGGTAATCGCCTCAATCAAAGTTGGGCCGCCACCCGAGCGAGCTTTGTCCACAGCCTTTTTGGCGGCTAGATAAACCTCATCAACATCGTTGCCATCAACGGTGACACCCTCGATGCCGTAGGCAGCGCCTCGCTCCGAGATGAACTTGATCTTCATCGATTCTTCAATCGAATTAGACATGCCGTATTTATTGTTCTCGCATACAAAAATCACCGGCAGATCCCAAATCGCGGCCAGGTTCAACGCTTCGTGGAAAGCGCCCTCATTGGTTGCACCATCTCCAAAAAAGCTCACGACGACATTGGATTTGCCCTGCATCTTTTGCGCAAGGGCCGCCCCTGCCGCAATCGGGATGCCGCCGGCAACAATGCCGTTGGCTCCCAAATTGCCGGTTTCGACATCGGCGATGTGCATACTGCCCCCGCGGCCACGGCAGTAGCCACTTTGTTTGGCTAGTAGCTCGGCCATCATCCGAGTTAGATCTGCACCCTTGGCGATGCAGTGGCCGTGGCCGCGGTGAGTACTTGTTATGTAATCGGTGGGCAGTAAAGCAGCACAGACCCCCGTTGCAGAAGCTTCTTGGCCAATCGATAGGTGCATGGTTCCGTGCATCAAGCCCCGGGCAAATAGCGCATCCACCGCCTCTTCAAATGACCTAATGGCCAATAGTGACCCGAGGGCCGCTTTGGCGGCAGCTGGGTCCTGAGAGATCAGGCTCGCTTCCGGTGAGATTAGGGGATTTATCGCTGCCATTTCGCATCCTCGCTGATTTGAGATTGGTGTCCAAAGTAGCCTGAATCTCTCACAAATGCCTGTTAACAACAGCAATCATCACATACGTGAGCCAGCTAGAAAGGGGGCCAATGGCCAAGAATATGACAAATGATTAGAGCGCCAGAAACTACAGACTTGGCTAACTAGCCCGCATCGGCAATCAGAGCCAAAATCTCAAAGTCTGGCTCGTAACTAAAGGTCCCAGACCAGGAACCGTCAAGCGCCCCACCAGACACAATCAACCCGTCCTCAATCACGACCTCAAAGGGGCTTGAAACATCATTGGAGATAGAAAGACCAGTCGGTGTCACCAAGACCTCCGAGCTGCCGTCTTGGCTAAATAGCCAAGCGGCATAAACGGTGAAAAGCTCTTTTTCTTCAACCGGAATTGCGTCATCGAAGGTGAGGTTATAAAGCGCTGCTACAAACACCGGGTTAGCAGGGTCATAGCTAAGGATATATTTATCCTCACCAGATAAAACAGTCTCGGTCATCCCAGCATTTTGAAAGAGTTCATAGCTTGCCTCAACGGCCAAAAGCGCCAAGCCCATTTCATCTGCCCCACTAGGTGCCACAGTCCCTGAAGAACTCTCAGGGACTGTCTCTGAGGCTGCAGAAGAACTTGTCGTGTCAGTAACAGCGCCGCAGCCCGTGAGGGCTAGGAACACAGAAACAACCAGCGCACTTGTGGCAAAGACTTTGATTTGAGATTTGAGCATTGCATAAGCCTAATAAACCCAACTGAGGGATTGATGGGGCGGGGACTTGATAAAGAAAAAGGGCTGCCGACCAAATTCTGGTCGGCAGCCCTCTTGCATTCAAACTACCTAGTCAATGTTGTAAGCGATGAAGATGTTCACTGCCCTGAACCTTGGCCCTATTCCTGCAGCAGGTAAACTGCGGGTCTCGATAATTGCATCAGAAGCGAAACGCTTTGCCAGATCACAGGCTGCGTTTGCTCTCAGGTTTGCCAACTTCTTGTCCTGGGCGCTTGGCCTGGATGCAGAAGTGAAGCCTCGGCAAACCACTCGGTTCACATCCTCGAGCCTAATTAGAGTTTTAGTGATGCCAGTTCTGGCAGCTCTAGGGAGGCTGAAGGAGTCACCCCCAAAGTTGGTATATCTAAGGGTTCTGGTTCCTATGGTTTTGGGCAGCGTGTCAGTGGGAGGAGTTTGGTTTCCAATATCCCCCGCCTTCAAGATGATAAAGGCATTGATATTGGTGATCATTCCACCACCTTCAAAACCAAGCCGCAGATCATATTTACCTTCGGCCAAGGCCGGGAGGCTAAGAATCAGCTGCCCCTTATCGTTTCTGGTGAAGGTGATTTTGGTCTCACCGACCCAGACGTCTGTGACCAGCGACAACCGAACACCATCCAGCACAACGGTCGCAGGCTTATCACCAGGCAGCTGCCTGGCCGAGAAGTCTGTAATTTGTGGGCCGGTATAAGGAGCTGGTGCTACCGAGGGCGCTGGGGTGACCGTAGCTTCAGGAACAATAACTGGCGCAACGTACTCCAAGATGCTCAACATTCCCCTGGTGGTGGGTGCGTCACAGTTGCCATCAAGAAATAGCTCGTATTCGTATTCGCCGATATCAAGTGGCAACTCGAAGACCACCGAACTCGAAGTCACCTCTTGGCGAATCGGATTGGGTTCATTGATGCCATCCAGAATGATCAGGTTTGCAAAGCAAATCCGATTCACAGGAGCAATACCGAACCTAAAGACAGAGTCAGCGCTTATTACATCTTCTGGGAGGCTGGTTGTGATGGGCACATCCGAGCTCACCGTCGATAATGCTGGAACCGTTAGCGTTGGAGAGCTCGCCGGATAAACAAACCGGTAGTTCGAGCCCGGATTTCCGCCGCCACAAGTGATATTGAGCACCGTTCCGCGCGCAGTGTCTGGGTTATAGCCAGAACCGCAGGTTGGCGCAGTCACATCGGAGCTGTCCTGGCCATTAGCAAAACCCGTGATCTGAGGGGTTGGGTAGGTGGGTACCCCAGATCCGTATGGAACAACCATGGTTTCCGCAATCACCGTGAGCACACGGGGCACAACCTCAAGGGTTCCAGCAACAGTTGTGATATTGCTTGAAGCAACCCCGGAGATCGTGGCAGACAATGTAATAGCAGTGCTAGAAACATTCTGATTCGCAGAAGCACCAGCCGAGCTTATGGAAACCGATGGCGTTGGACTGCAAGCACCTTCAGAAATAACAGACCCCGTAGTCACCTTCATCGTGCAGATCCAATCGGCATCACTGAAGGAATAAAGGTTGCCGTAGGTCTTTACCTGAGATTTGGCCGCAATTATGTAGGTCAATTCAGACACCGTCAGAACAGCGTTAGAGCCGGTAACCAAATAGTTTCCAGTGGCACCGATACTCCCAGTGGTTGCCGCTGCCGGAATGATATTCATCGCTCCAGAGCCGGTGTAGGCCGAGGATGCAACTGCTGCAGTACCAGTTTTGGGAGTGTAACCCAGGGTGAAGTGCACCACATCACCAGCCAATATCGAACCGCTAGTGACCATGACTAAAGCGCTGTCAGTAGACAGGGCAGTCGCGGGAGTATCAGTTGTTGGTTGACCTGAGAAGATCGCCTGGTCTTTCGCCCTTACGGTTATTGGCCGTTGTGAGACCGAGTAGGTGCCATCGACGTAAACAACCTTGATTCCAATACCAGTTCCCGATGGGCCGGTGCAGGATGTCTTATAGGCACCCGAAACAGCAGCAGAGGTTGCTAACACATTAGCTCCGTCGGAAGTTACAACAGCCTTGCACTGGACCTCCGAGAGCCAATCCGAAGTTGGCAACGATTCACCGGTGACCACTTTTGTGAACCCAATAGATGGCACTGGCTCGCCGTAGACGTGAGTTGCGTTAGCCGCTGTGATTGTCACGGTTGGTGCGCAGCTGAGCGTTCTATTGGTCTTATCGGTGATTGTCCAGGCTGCGCCACTGGCCGCGACGGTCGCAGCAAGGTCGAGCAAGGAAGCGTGTGCGGTGTCACAAAATGCGGTCTTATCGACAGCACCAAATACCACGCCGGTTAGCGCCCGACTTGCTTCCTGCTCAGCATCGAAGCCTATGATCACAGTTCCGTAGTTATCGTCACTCAAGCCGCTATAGCTGAACATGTTTGCGGCCGTTGTGAGAACGGGTATCTCAAATGCAGTTGCGCTGTTGAAGGCGGTTGCAGAAAAGAACATGCGGTTCATGTTTGAGACCTTGGAAGTCACCCAACTGGTTAGCACCTGATTGAATGAGGAAGCACCGGAGAACATGTCTTCCATGGTGCTAACTTTTGACACATCCCATTTTGAACCAGCAGTGGGCAAAGGCTGATTAAAGGCTCTGGCTTGAGCAAACATGCTATCCATTTTCAACACCTTGGCGGTGTTCCAGTCCTGTATGGCAGCTGAACCACCGTTATTAAACACAGTGGCACCCTTAAACATGCCGGAAAAATTCTCCACATTAGCGGTATCCCAGGTGCCAATGTTTTGGTTGAACACAGCCGCACCGTTGAACATGTTCTGAGTTTGGGTCACCGAACTGGTTTTCCACTTATTGCCATCGGTTGGGATCGATTGGTTAAAGTTCGCAGCCTTTTCAAACATGGAGGAAGTGTTTGTGACCAGAGCCGTGTCCCAGTTTTTGATTGTGTCAGCGTTGCCGTTATTGAAAGCAGTTGCACCATTGAACATGTTGCTCATGTTGGTGGCCTTGGCGGTATTCCAATAAGTCGAATTTGTACCAATGTCTTGATTAAAGGCTTTAGCCCCGGAGAACATGCCGGCGAAATTCACCACGTTATCGGTATTCCAGAGCTTCACATCGGCGTCGTTGAACACCGCAGCCCCTAGAAAAGCGGATTCGAGTGTCGTTACGCCCGCAGGCAAGACTGCAGGCACGTCATTGAGGATCGTCGCATTATTGAAGGCGAAGCTCAAATCGGTCAAAGTGGCTGTCGCGGCACCCCACTGGATGACTCGGCTAAGTCGATCTTGCGAGATACTCGCATTTCCAAAGCCAGCAAATTCACCACAAATATCAATAGTGTAGGTTCCTGCAGTCGGATAGCTTTTGCTGAAGGTGAAATCACCAGTTGCCCAGCTCGCAACCGGGGACTTTGTTCCATTTCCCCAGTCGACCACTACCGGTTTGACTACTCCCGGAGAGCTTGCAGTGGTGAGGTCGAGCCGCACGGTCGTTCCGGCGGTCACTTGATAAACAAGTTTGGTTGGGTTATCACAAAGCGGCGGATCGGGTAAGGCCCCAACCTGAGTCTGGAACGTCGTTCCAAATTCACTCAGTTCTCCGCCAACCAAAGTCGCGACCCGAGTTTCGTAAAGACCGTCACTTGGCGGGATTAGGCTTGCTGTCCGCCCACTTGTGACCTCTTGAAGCACCCAAGGCCCACCGTTGATTCGATACTCCACACGGTAACTAACACCGAGAGTGTTCTGCGGAAAAATTGAAGGGAACTGGGTCGCAACATTCCCTCCGTAAAAGCTACTTCGACCAGAGCCCGCAATTATAGGAATTGGGCAACTTGCAGCCGGCAGGATTCCATTTGCAGTGGTCGACATGGCTGAATCAAGCACCTCCGTCCTAGAAGCAAGCGTCTTAGGATTCAGGCTGTCGACGTTGTAGGTCGTTGCTTGAAAGTAGAGTTTTTCTGAATCTGCCGATAATCCCCGAAAGTTCTGTGTTGCGTACTCCTTAAGCATTTGGCCCGCTTCAGATGTTTTAGATTCACCGCCGCGAGGGTATCCAGGCAGGTTCGCGGGGGTCATAACTTTGGTCCAAATCTTCGAATTAATCGAACTGCTGAGCCCGGTGGTCCAGTAAACACTCTTGCCAATCACCGCTATGCCGGATGACCCATTTGCTTCAGGACTAGCACCTGAAAGCTTAGATTTTGAAAACAAATGAGCAGTTTTGCTTAAAGCGGCAGGCACGATTGCCGCGACTCCTTGAGCGTTCATTCCACTCACTGGAACGGCGTAAACGTCGCTGTAATAGCCAGCTGCGTCTGTGAAGCCTGTCCGATCGCTTGCAATAAACAGGTAGCCAACGCCTTCGAATCTACCGAACGCCATCTCGCCATCCACTTTTGCAATATCACCCTTGTCAATGAATGTCTTCTGATAGTTCTGGGTCAAAGTGTCATACCGAGCTATGCCGGTGTTGTTCCAAGCGTAAACATATCTCTCATCCGCAGTGACCCCCATGCCAGGGGTCGGAAGATCTCCGATAATTGACTCGGTAAGGACATTTCTTGATGCATCTAGTGGATAACGCCTGAGTTTTTGGCGTCCTCGATCCGCAAAATACATCTGATCACCTACGATTGCCGACTCTCCATAAAAGGCAGCCTGCACCGCAATCTGAGAGGACTCAGATCTGATTTGCACTTTTGGGTCAGTTTGAATACCAAAGAATTGAACCTTTGGAACCTGAGTCAAAGTGAACCCGGAATTCACATACAGGCACTTACCGACAAAATCGACAGTCACAATCACCAGGCCGGAGCCGCCGTTGCCGCCAGGGGTCTTAGCGGGATTATTGCAGCCAGAGCCCGCACCTCCACCTCCACCTCTATTGGCTTCACCGGCAGAACCGGTTGTGAAGCTATTGGATGATGATCCAGCTCCCGGGCCACCGGCACTCGTGGGGTGCCCAACGCTAGTTCCGCCACCACCACCAGAACCTACTATGACTCCAAGCATGGTAAGCACCTGACCTGGTAGGCCAGGATTTGGCGCGTCTGAGCAGGTAGGGCTTGCTCCACCTCTGGCGCCTGCAAATGACTCGTCGCCAGCTGGAGGCGAACCGTTCGCTGGGCCACCTAAGGAGGTGTTGGCATTAGTGTCCGTGTAATCCCAACCAGGAAAACCGCCATTGGACTGGATTATTGAGGAAGAGCTAATTGCAGAGACTTGGCCTGAACTGGCGTTAAACTCATCGGGCACGCCAACTCCACCCTGACCAACAACTATTCCAAGCACACGAGAAGAAGGTAAAGCTTTGTTGTTCGCTAGGTATAGAGCACCACCGCCGCCGCCGCTGCCATTATCTGGCCCGCCTCCTCCGCCGCCAGCCAAAATGGCCGCCGAGAACTTAGTGGCCGAATTTGGAGCGCGCCAACCACCGTTCTCGGTTAGGTAGGAACGTGGGAAGGTGAAAACCTGCTTGCCGTTGTGCTCTTGGTAGGTCTTGACATCGGGGAAAGTTGGAGCACCCTTAATGGCTAATCGGTAATTGAAATTAGTTGTAGCTTTTGCGTCGAAAACAAAGCCCCCGCTTGCGGACTTGTCATTAAAGTCATAGTGGGCCCTGAGAGTACTCGGGGTAATCCCCGTGGCATCCCAAGCGTGCATTGATTTCTGAATGTCATTTTGGCTTAGAACACCGTTCCAAACCTTGACCTGATCGATGCCGCCCTTGAACCAATTCTTTGCAGTGGGTCCGCCAGTGGCGCCGATAGAAAAGGCCGTGCCTGTGGCGTTAGCCAGCACAGAGAAAGCGTTATCGCTCTGGCCAACCTGTTTCCCATTCAGCCATATGGTTGTTTTTCCTCCGGTCACGCCAACTTCGGAAGTGACCGCTATGTGAGACCACTGGTTGGTTGGGATGCCACTGCCCGGCAAGGCGTCCAGGTCCGTATTCGCGGTGCTAGAAGAACCATAGTGAATCCCATAAGTCCCATTGATAACCCTCAGGCCGAAATTAACGCGATTGTCTTCACCTCCACCAATTTTCTGATTTTGAGTAATAACGGAGTAATAATCCTGTCCAGTTCGAATATCTGCCGGCCGCACCCAAGCCTCCAGAGTAAATGCCGTAGCGGGGATAACAGCCTGGTTATCGATGCCCCTGAAGTACTGAGTAGTGCCATCTAGGTCCGCATAGTAGTCATAATCATTCTTCAAACCAGCTGAGGTCTGGGCTTGAGCCTCTGGAACACTCGGCACCAGCAAAAACGCAGAAACAATTAGGCTCATCATGGCCATAACCGCAACGGTTGGGCGGAATACTGGTCTGCGCAGTCTGAAAGAAGTCATTTTTATCCTTTTTTATACAAGTTGTCAAAATCCTGCCACAGGGACTTTCTGCCATAGCCCCAGGCTTCGGATATCCGAAGCCTGGGGCTATTTGGATTCAACAAACCGCTCTAAACGGTTGAGATAAAGGGCTGGGGCAGCTGGAAACTCAGCGCCAGAAATGAGGTTAGGAATTAGAGCTGTTTGGAAGCCCGGCAGCGCGAAAGAACCTGGTGGCCGCCTCAACCCTTGGGTTTACGTCTCCATCGGTGTCGATTCCCAACACCTCGTAAATACCTTTTAGCGACTGCTCGACCGCTCGAGAACTAGTATTTCGTTGTTTCGCTATTGCAGCATTGGTGAGCCCCGAAGCGGTCAGCCGGAGAATCTCGATTTGGTGGGCGCTGAGTTCGGCTAAGGGTCTTGATTTGTCTTGGTCTTGCCTCAGCTCCTTCCTACCTGCAATCACAGTTTCGATTGCAGCAATGAAGGCACTCGGGTCATCAATCAAGTCTTTTCTCAAAAACCCGCAGCCAACTGGCAAATCGCTTTTGGAATAACCGGCTGTTCTAAGGTCCGGATGGTTCGTGAGGACGACCAGGGCTACCCCGAATTGCATTTTGTCCATCACAAATGCCAAGTCAACCCCCGAGGGCCCTGGCCCCAAGTTGATGTCCAAAATTGCGATATCTGGATCAAACTTTTTAATAACATCCAGTGCCTGCGCCGCAGAGGAGGCTTGTGCGACCTCAAAACCGGCTTCCTCGAGCGTCAGACACAAGAAGTTTCTAATCAGCACCTCATCTTCAACAATCAAGACGCGCCGCACATAGGTCTTCATTGCCAAATGATAAACCCAATCCCTAGGCTTAGGTGCCATTAACCCGGTGGCCCTTGTCTAAGACTCGCAACTCAAGCAACAGCACTGCGCCAAGGAAATAGACCCGAATCTCGCAGCCGAACCCGACAGCGTTGCCAACGCGCGCTGAATGAAAACACATTTCAGCAATTAGTATCAGGCCAGACTAAAACAGGATTCAGTCCTTGGAATATCCTCGGCAAAGAGCAGGTATCGCCAGAGGGTTTCCACAACACTGAACAGGGGCGCTTAGCGGGGTTGGGCAAGTTGGCTGAGGTGATAACCGAGCATGACTGCCGCCACTTGCATCGGCCTAAGTTGCAGCTCGATTCTGAACCGATCGGCAAAGTTGATATCTACTCGGGGCGGCATGCCTATCGCCAAAACGGAGTCGCCCTGATTCCCCTTGCCCTAATGGGAGAATAAGAGCATAACCATTTGCAATCTCCTGGATTGGATGGTGAAAACCGATGACTTCTGGTGCAAATAGAGCCGATGTTAATGCCAGAGGTGCACTTTTTCAAAAGCTAAGACCAAAATGTATTTTGCCATCCAGTATTCAGAATGATCACCAACTACTACCTACCCGATTCGGCAAAGATGTTGCCCCCTATTCGAGCATCCAATAAACCAGCACTAAAACCAAGAGCCTTTGGACACAGCTGCGCCCAAAGGCATGTTATTAGATGGCAGTTGAAGATTGTGAACTTTTAGGAATCTGCCGTTACCGCGCCCTCAAATTGGCCCGATTATGCGGGACTTCCATCGAAGTTAGACACGCAGATCCTTATTGCCTCCGGGTAGTCGCATCAGAAGGATGATCGAGAGCATGGTGAGACCAAGCAACACCGTGGCCAGCGCCGCAGAGGTACCGAACTGGCCCCTTACTACCTCGACATAGATACCGAGCGACAAAGTCTGGGTGGATGTTGTGTACAAAAATAGTGTCGTGCTGAGCTCTGTGATAATGGTCACCCAGCTGAGCACCGCGCCCGCGAGGATTCCTGGCGCAAGTGCGGGCACAATGACTCGCACCAGTGTTCTGAATTTCGAGGCACCGAGGCTAATCGCCGCCTCTTCAATGCTCGGGTCGAGTTGATACATAATCGCCGTTGTAGACCTCACAGAATATGGCATTCGCCTAATTACCAAGGCGAGCACCATGATCGCGAAGGTGCCAGTGAGAAGAAACGGCGGCTGGCTGAAAGCCGTCACGAGAGCTATACCGATTACCAACCCGGGCACCACGTAGGGAATCATCGTCATCGTGTCTAGACCATTTGAAAGAGCGCCCTTGCGCCTCACAGTGAGATATGACACGAACACCGCAATAATCACGAGGATAAAGAGTGCCGAAAGTCCGATTCTAAAAGTATTACCAACGTAGCGAAGGATGGCGTCCGAGGAATCCGAGTAGTTATCAAAGGAGAACCCGTCGACGAACTGCCCGAACAACGTGTTGCGGAACGAACTGATCACGACAACAACAAGCGGCGCCAACGCGAGAGTGAGGAACCCGTAAACGTATAGGTGTATGAGCCAGCCCCTCCAGCCCGGCATTGGCTTTGGCACTATGGGAACCGCAGCGGTCATCGAAATCTGCTTGCGCCCAACAAAGTACTTCTGCAAAAGGAACACTATGAGCGCCACGATGATGACGATTACGGATACCGCTGCGGCGAAGCCTGTGTCATTGCTTACCTCGCCGACGAATGAACTGTAAATCAGCACCGGGACCGTTCGAAAGCCCTGTCCGATAAGAATCGGCGTGCCGAAGTCGGCGAATGCCCTTACAAAAACGAGCAGGCTGCCTGCGAGGACTGTCGGCCAAAGTAGTGGCGAGATCACCTTGAAGGCGCGTCGCAAACCAGTAACGCCCATGCCTTCGGAGGCTTCGAGCAACGACACATCGATGGTTCGCCATGCCCCCATAAGGTAGGTGAAAATCAGTGGAACTAGCTGCAGCGTAAGAACAAGAACGATTCCACTGAACCCATAAATAGGAGGAGGTTCAATGCCAAAAGTATCTTCAACCCAATTTGTAATCAACCCGTTATTGCCTAAAAGCAGGATCCACGAGTAGGCGCCGATGAAAGGCGGTGACATCATCGAGGCGAGAATCAACATCTGGGCGGTACGGTTGCCACGGACGCGGAACATCGTCATGAAGTAGGCCATTGGGAACGCTATTGCGAGCGCCAAGACAGTTACAGATACGGTAACCAGAAGACTGTTTGTCAGGGTTTCGTAGTACAAACGCGATGAGAAAAACTTCTCGAATCCAGCCAGCGAAAACTCGCCCTCGCTAGTAGCACTCCTAATTAGAACTGTTACCAGCGGCCAGATCACCATCAGCAAATAACCGCCGGTAAGCGCGACCGCTATCGTTGTCCAACCGTCGAACTTACCCCGTGCTATTTTCACACTGTGGCTCCACGCATAATCGACATTCCGCTATCGAAGTCGAAATAAGTCAACAGGTTCGTATCAACCTCAAGAATGACCTTCTCGCCTCGCTCCCACCTAGAGTCGCGTCGCGAGAATTCTAGGAACTCAATGATTTCACCCGTTTCGAGCTTCGCCCGCACTTGCGAGTGCGAACCAAGGAAGGACTCTTCCATAACTTCAGCGCTGAGGCCATCTTTACCAGCACGCACCGCCTCGGGGCGCACCGAAACATGTATGCGTCCAGAGGCCTCGGTGCCAACGATGGAGGAAACATCAATCGAAACTCCCTCGCCAAGATCCACCATCGTGGCTCCGTTTCGGCTGATAAGTTCCCGCTCAATCAGGTTGGTCTTGCCAATGAACTCAGCAACGAATTTGTTCGCAGGGTTTCGATAGATCTCTGCGGGTGAACCGACTTGTTGCACCACGCCCAAGTTCATGACCGCGATGCGATCCGAGACTGCCATCGCCTCTTCTTGATCATGAGTGACATAGACCGTGGTGATCCTCGCCTCTTGTTGGGCGTTGCGGATGACTTCGCGCATTTCGACGCGCAACTTGGCGTCAAGGTTAGAAAGTGGCTCATCCATCAGCAACACTGCAGGGCGAATCACTAGCGCCCGAGCCAGTGCTACACGTTGCTGTTGGCCACCAGACATTGCTCCAGGAAGGCGGTCATGGAGAGCGGTAATGCGCATCGACTCAAGTGCCGATTTCACCCTCTCCCCACTTTCTTCACTACTGACCTTGCGGGTCTGCAAGCCAAAGGCAACGTTCTTCGAAGCTGTCATCTGAGGAAAGAGGGCGTAGTTTTGAAACACCATCCCGATGTCTCGTGATGATGGGGATTGGTCGTTTACTACCACCCCGTCAAACGAGATGGTGCCGGATTCAATCGTGTTGAACCCGGCAATCATTCGTAACAAAGTTGTCTTACCGCATCCGGAGGGCCCTAGCAGGGTGAAAAATTCTCCTTCGAGAATATCTAGGTCAAGGTCGGGTATAACTACCTGCCCGCCATACTCCTTGAGCAGCGAGCGCATTGCAATGCTTGTCATGTTGTCTAGTTCCTATGTGAGTCTAAAGAGCCTTACTGATTCTCGAGGATAGTCCGGTACCGAGCGATGATCGCATCGCGGTTCTCGGAAACGTAAGCTCCATCCTCCTGAATAGTCGGGATTTCGGTTAGTGCCGGCAAGCCTGGCTTCGCAATGCCATCCCGCAGTGGGCGGCCAGCGGTCTCTTCAGCAATGATCGTCTGTGCCTGCTCCGAAATCACAAAGTCAATAAATGCCTTGGCTGCCTCAGGGTTTGGCCCGTCCTTGATGAGCTGAATCGTTGCTGGGAGAAAGGCTGCGCCTTCTTCGGGGTAGACAATCTCAACTGGTGCGCCACTGTTCACAAGGTTGAGGGAAAGCGGTTCGTATGTAAGTCCAACCACGTACTCACCGTTAACAACATCCTGGGCGACCTGGCTCGATGAGCCGATTGAGATGCCATCCAGCTGGGCTACAAGTGCCTCAACGAAACCCCAGGAGGCTTCGGATTCGTAGTCTCCACCAACAGCCTTCAGCATGTTGGTCAACTGAGCGAATGCGGAAGAAGAGTCAGTGGGGTCTCCGAAGGCAATCTTGCCCTTCAGTTCTGGCTGGAGTAGGTCGGCATAACTGGAGATCTCTATCCCAAGCGCTGCAGCCTCTTCGGTGTTAACCAAAAGGTTGGATCCGTCAGCTTGGTAAGGAGTGAAGAAGCCGGTCATATTCTTTCCCCCGTCGACCATGGCACCGTCCTCGGAAGATGTGTACTCACCCCAAAGGTCAAGGTTCGCACTTGCCTGCGCAGCGCCACCGCCAAACAAAACGTCTCCCTGAGGCCTTGCCGCCTCACTGCGAACTCGTTGATATAATTCACCGGTTCCAGCAGTGATCAACTGCACGTTAACTCCGCTTTCTTCTTCGAACAACGGAATAAGGCTATTTAGCATTCCCTCTTCATTCGGCGTGTAAATAATTAGTGTTGTACCAGAAATTCCGCTCTCTACGGGGTCAGCAGTGCCCTGTTCAGGATCGACGGTAACGGAAGAAGAGCAAGCCGACAGCGCTAGAGCTGCAACTGCTACTAAAGCCAGGCCTAAGGTAGTTTTGCGTCTCATCGGACATTCCTCTCAATTGGGATGTTTCAACCTTGAAACATCGAATTAAAACACTGCGTTTCAAATTGACACGCTACCACACATGCACCCGGGGTCAGCGCCCCGCCCTCAATGTCATAGAAAGATCTCGGGGCGCAGCACATCCCGAGTTGGCAGCCACAAGACTCAAAGTTCTAGAGGCCGCCAGCAAGGACAAAGAAACCACGGCTTTTATAGTCGCCAGGTATATCTCACTGCCGGCTCAGCAGGAGCTAAGAAAGTTAGGGATGTCCTTCGCTGATGCGACAGGAAACATATTTATCGCTGCCCCGCAGATGGGTTTGCTAATTAGCAACCGCGGTATGGACATGGATCCTTGGCGAAAGCCTGGGCGACCCAAAGCTTCGCTCACGGGAGTCTCAACTGAATTAGTTATTCGGGCATTGGTAGATAAAAAAGAGCCATATCTCACTGCCGAACTAGCTCGGGAATCTGGCACTTCCAGAGGAAGTGCCTATTGGGTTTTGGACAGGCTTGAGGAAGTTGGTTTCATTACTCGCGATAAGAAACGCTCGATAGAAAAAGTTGAGTGGCAAGAACTACTCAGAGCTTGGTCCACAGAAAGTGATTTCTTTGCAACAAGCTCGACCACAAGCTACATAGCCCCCAGAGGCTTAGAGCAACTGCTGTTAGATCTGAAAACAATCGATAAAGATCTCTATGCCGCCACAGGCACCATTTCGGCAGCTGCCTATAAAAGCTCCACCGACTTATACACAGCCATGCTCTGTACAACCAACCCCGAGGCACTAGCCAATAAGTTAGGCATTAGACAAACCAACCGTGGAGCCAATGTGATGCTGTCCTATCCAAATTCAGATGGTCCCTTTCAAAGGACCACTGAATTTGAGGGCCTAAGAATAGTCAGCGCTCCACAGACCTATCGTGACCTTATGAGCGGCCCAGGTAGAAACCCAGAAGAAGCCAAGAACTTATTAGATTGGATGGTACAAAACGATGGTATTTGGCGCAAAGAGCACTGATGTTGTAGCCAGGCGTACGCTCTTGGGAGCGCTCGAGACTTTGCCACCGCATCTTGACTCATTGATCCTGGTTGGCGCTCAAGCCGTTTACCTAAACTCCAATCACATCGAACTACCGTTAGCCCCTGCGACCTCAGACGCTGATATTGCTTTTGACACTAGAAGCTTGGAAGTAATCCCTGAGATTGGAAAGCTGCTAAAGCAAGCCGGCTATCTAGAAAATGCGCTGGCGGCAAAAAACCCAGGCCACTGGATAAATGCCGAAGGGGTCCCCTTGGACCTCTTTCAGCCACGAATTATCAGTACCCGAGGAGTTAAATCTAGAAGTGCAAATCTCGGACCGCCTGACCAAGACCCGCTGCGAATAATCGACGGTCTAAACAGTGCGTTAGTCGATAATTCAGTTTTGACTGTCAACTCGTTTGAAACCCAAGACATTAGAAGCTTTGAAATAAAAGTGGCCGGACCGGCCGCTTTGATCATCGTGAAAACCGCAAAAATCAGTGACCGACTTAGGGGAAGCGACCACACGCTCATAAGTAAAGACGCCCACGATGTTTATCGGCCACCACTAGCCAAGGAAACCCAACTTCGAGGCCAACCGGGTCAGCACCTTCGCGAAGATCGCCAATGGGGTTTTGCAACCCAACTTTTTCTTCGCCATATCTCAAAACTAATCGGTCCCCGAACTCGAAGCCGCCGGTTCCAGGTTCTCCAGGGTTCAGCATCACCCCGCCACCCATGAAGGTTTAGAGAAGCTGCAAAGGGGTCTCATTCCAAAGCTTCTGCCCGATAATCTCCGATGATTTATAGGAGGGAATGTCCTTGGTGAAGCTAATGTCCTTAGGGAAAGCCTGCAGATTCAAGGCCACCACGCCAGAGGTGGCAAAAAGGCCAAATATTACGGCAAGGACAGCTGCTTTACGCATGCAAACTACCTCCATAACTCGACGAGCCGGAATCATCACCCGAACTATTGAATGCGCTTCCTAGCTGTCATATCCCTAGCAAAACGCTGGAATCCCAAACCACAGCCCGAGTGCATAAAAATAAATAACAGGTATCCAGGGGACACATATCATGACCCAGAACTTTCAGTTGTTATGGCAACCCGAACAACTAATACCCCGCCCGAATTAAAGGGTGTTGGTCTTGAATCGGAGAGCTTGTCTCGAAGTTTGCAAAAACCAGCACTGGGCTTCACAAATCACTTGTCATACGGGGTAGAAATAGTTAACCCCTACCGAGTCGGGGATTTACTTTTGCTAGAGGCCAGGAAAAAGCTTGCGGTGCAGCGCCTAATTGAGCGAGAGGCTCAATGAGGCGGTGAGCTCGGTGGAGCCAGATTCACTTGAGAGAGCGTGCTCTTTGGAGAGCTCTTGAATCGAGCTAAGGCCGTAGCCGTAGGGCTGGGCTTTGCCAAGCTTGCCATTGTCTCGGACCGCTATATAAAGCTCTCGGCTTTTGGGGTCTCTCGGCTTAGTGCTCAGGCTTACTTTGGCCCGACTTGCCTTCCCGTGCCTAACCGCGTTTGACAAAGACTCCCTGACCACCTCGATCGCTGCTGCGCTGCAGAAGGGGTCGGACTCAAGTTCATGCAGCACGATGGGTGTGATGTAAAAATCAATCTCCAGCACCCCGCGCCAGAGTTCTTTGATGTCCTTGGTGAATTTCCCGAAGTCGCTCTGCTGCAGCTGAGTCCCCAAGAGGGTTTCGCACTCTTTTTTTATCGCTTCTAATTCCACATCGGTTGGAGCTCGGTCTGATATTTCAAGCCGCAACGCAAAGACTCGAAGTCTGGACTGCAGATCAGAGTGCACAAAACGAGCGATCCTTCTTCTTTGAACCCCGTCACGCTGAGTCAGTGATGCGGTTTGCCACTCGAGACCCTCGACAACCTCGGCCAACTTATGCAAGTTGTTTTGTGATTCCACACTCAGTGCCCTGGTGACGGCTATTAGAAATGCGGGTATGAGAACGTTTACCGAAAGCGTCAATATGATCGGCAGCCTCTCCTGGTCGAAAGGCCCAGACAAAAGCACTGTTTGAGTAGAGCTAAGCAAGCCGGCTGCCAGCCATACCAGAAGCGCTTTTGGTCCAAAGACCCGAAACTTTTTAGCCAGCACAAACGTCACCGCAATTATCCCTGCGGTCAAAACAGAGTCAACAACACCCATCCAGCCGCCCTGCCAAATTCGCGAATATAGCGAACCCAGCACCGCCAAGAGACTCACCCCCAAAGGGTTATAGGGGGTTTGGTGCAGTGCTGTTTTCAGAACCGGTCCCAAAGCGATTCTTCGCTTTGGGACTTTGTGCTCAAGTTCAAAATTAGGTGCGAGGGAAATACCTGTCACCAAGGGCCTGATCATGGTGTCCAGCGCGTCGTGAATGTCTTTGGCCGAGCTGCCAGGTTTCAAAGCTTGGCTCAGAGTCCCAGAGATCTGCTGCATTAGCTCTTGCTGGGTCTTTTCGAGTTGGGACTGCTCTTGATTTCTAAGCAATTGCAACTTCTGAATTTGTGCAGCGAGTTCTTCGTAACCGGACCGATAGCTTCGAACCCGATCCACCAATATGGCCGAGACTGAAAACCAAACCAGAATCAGTAAAGCGCCCGAGGTCATTCGGTTTGAATAATCAGCTTGGGCCGTTACCCCTAGGGCCTCAAGCCCAAATGAAACCGAGAACCCTCTGGCAGCACCCGCTGCCAAAAAGACCAACACGGTTGCAATTGGCCTGGGCTTCATGGCAACTTTTCGCAACAGCGTGTACTTACCCAGGGCCAACACCAACCCGGTGACAAGGTGACCAATCACCCCCACGCTAATTCCAGCAAGAGCCGTGGCGCCAGCTAGGTAGCCCTCTGGGACCCAGGCCCAGGTGAAAAATATGCTGATTGGTGACAGCAGCGCCCAGGCCAAAAAGGTTATGCCGTTGGGTCCGCCGATTCTTCGCCAATTTGCCATCTAGGGTTTACCTCCCCTAAGACCCATCCCCAATGAATAGATCCGGGCTGCTGCCACTCGATTCGAACCACCACTGTTTTTATGCAATTCCAAGGCCATGTAAATCCGGTGCACGCTCTGCTCAACGGCCCGCAGTCCAACTTTTCGTTCAAGGGCTATTTCTTGGTTATTTAGACCCCTTGCCATCAGCGCCAACACGGCCAGCTGACCCTTGGTTAGTTTGCTCAACACAGAAGGCTTGATTTCCCCGGTGACCTGCCGACCCGTCGACATCACGCTATCCAGCGCCTCCACCACCGTATTGATGTTGTGTATTTCTCGCTTGCTTAGATATCGCAGGTTCGGGGCCGACTTGAGTTCGGAGGCGGTCGGGGTGTAGTTGGTGAGTAACACAAAACCCATCGCTGGATTGATTGCAGCTAAAGCAGCAATCAACTCGGTCCCTGATGGGCCTTCTCCAAGGTCGAGATCCGCCACCACCGCATCGGGGTCGTTTTTTTGAGCGATTTGTTTGGCACTCAGGGCATCATGAGCAACAAATGTCTTGAAACCTGACGCGTCTAGGCGCTCTGCCAAAAGAGTCGTGATTATCGGCTCGTCATCAACCAACAACACCGTTCGAACAAAGTTCTGATCCATCTGGTCATTATCTAGCATCCACACCACATCTCCCCGGGGTTTCTGAATGCCGCCGATGGTTTGTCAGATCATCGAGTCAGAACGCTCTTTGTCATCCGCTTCACACCATCAACAAAGATATCCACCTTCACGGTGACTCCCTTTCTCGGAGTAAGCCTGTCAAATCGATTCAGTGTGTTTCCATCAGCTAAGTCCTGACCCCAGATGCCGCCAACCTTCCAGGTGATGCGAGCCTGGTCAAGACCAAGTGCATAGACAACCAGCTTGCCGTTGAAGGAGCCGACGTTGACCTTGCCTTGTTCTCCAAGTGCTTGCTCCAACACAACCTCAAAGGAATTTTGGTGGGTTACCACTCCGGAACTAGAAACCAAGATTATGTTCTTTGAACCAATACTCAGCTCAGGAAGTGTCACTTCAATCACGTTGTCTGACTTAGAAATAATGGTCAGGGCTTTCCCATCCACGGTCAAAGAACTAGTGCCGCTTAGTCTTTGACCCGATATGGTCAAAGACTTACCAGCCGGGTTGGAAAGCTGAGTACTTGATACCGACATGATTATGGGACCTGAGTAGGGCGCAGGAGGGCTAGCTGCAGGAGGGCTAGCTGCAGGCGAGCTAGCTGCAGGTGTGCTAGCTGATGTGTTGCAGGGATCCGCGCTTGCCTCATGCATCAAAAATGGCAGCCCCTCATTAACTGAAGCACAAATGCCCCAGATGCTCTCATTGACCGGAGTTGGGACATCACTTGTCAAAGAAAAAGCTGCCCAGCCTGGCTGGATTTCCCAGCCGGCCGTCTCGAAGGTTTGAATGTTCTTCATAGCTACCGCACCCGTTGCGGTGACGTCGTAACAGTTCAGGGTTGGTGAGGTGCAAGTGCGTGTGGTGTCGACTCCTAGAAGATAGCTTTTTATAATGTCAAAGTTTGCTACGAATGCACCAGCAAACGGTGCGTCTTTAACATGCGTTGCTGGAGAATCAAGTAACACCTCAACTGCTGCATAGCTGTTCACAATAATGCTACCGGAGTCAGAATTTAGAGTTCCCACGAAGGAGCCGATGCTCATCGGGCTGGAGTACTGGCTACCCTCGGCATCGCTGATGGTTCCGATTGCATAGCTGTTTGAAATTTTTCCGCCGGCTTGGTTCCCGACGAACCCACCGATCTCATTGATATCATCGCCCACTAAATTCAAGTTGACTTTGACAGATACGAAGTTGATTTCACCCGATACGAGCATCCCTACTGCCCCTCCGACTTGCGCTTCACTAGTGATGCTCCCAGAAACAGACGCCTTGGTTAGGGAGGAGTTGCCGGTCATTTGACCGATTAGGCCACCGTGCTTACTCGCGCTACCTCCAGTCGCGCTCATGTTTAGGTTCGACACCACGCTGTCTGTAATTTTGCTGTTGGAGGATTTACCAACAATGCCACCGAGATTATCGTCACCCTCCATAGTGAGCTTTGATATGGCGCTGTTTGAAATGGTGCTGTCGCTGGAATTACCAACAATGCCACCGAGATTATCGTCCTTGCCCTTAATGGTTAGGTTTGAAATGGCGCTGTTTGAAATGGTGCTGTCGCTGGAATCACCAACAATGCCACCGAGATCATCGTCACCCTCCATAGTGAGGTTTGATATGGTGCTGTTTGAAATGATGGTGCTGTTCTCAGAAAACCCAACAATGCCACCGAGATTATCGTCACCCTCCATAGTGAGCTTTGATATGGCGCTGTTTGAAATGGTGCTGTTGGAGGATTCACCAACAATGCCACCAAGATTATCCAAACTGGGGGCTGAAATTTCTCCTGTGAAGCTCAGATTGCTTACATCGCTCTGATTGAGGTTTCCAACGACTCCACCAATGCTGGAGGCTTGTTCGCCTTCTAAGATTATGTTGCCAGAGGCCAACAAATTCTTGATTTCTGCTTCTGAAACATTGCCAAACAGGCCTGCACCGTCGCTCGAGCTGCGACCAAACTGGTCACCTAAGTCGCCGGTAACACTGATACCCGAGATGGTGTGTCCACTGCCGTCGAAGATGCCAGTGAAGGGCTTTTCATTTGTGCCAATTGGGTTCCAGGACCTTCCACTGAGGTCCAGGTCTTGGGTTAGCTTAAATTCAGTTGAAGGATCCGAAGAACAGTTCGCGACCTGTGCAAGGAGATTTGCCGAGTCAACAACATAAGGGTCTGCAGTTGTTCCTGAACCCTCATAGTTGCAGGAAATGACGTTGAGCGAGATGGTTCGGCCTGTGTAGAGGTGAACGTCAGGACGGTCCAGTTTGATACTCACCGGGTAGCTGCCTGCTGGAAGAGTTGCTGAAACCGTCAGGCTAATTTCGTTGTTCACAACCGAGCTAACCCTGAATAACCCACTCGGGTCGCTCTGAATCGAAACAACGCTTTTCTCAACCGCTGGGTATCCAGTTCCGGGAGTGAGCTTGACCGCTACTTTTGCTCGGTCTGAGGGGAAGAAGAGTACAGACTGATCCTCAAAAGTCATTTGACACGGACCGGTGCCATTGAATTGGGAACCAGGGTTCTCGTCATAGCTGAACTGCCTGGAAAAAAAAGACATAGAAACCGGCAAGCCGCGGTTTACCTCGTCACAAAAAATAAACCGAGTGGTATTCGGGTCGATGGTGTATCCGTCTGTTATTGCATTAGGCCAGTAACTGTCGAGCAGGGAAGTTGATACTTGAGACACCTGACCTTCAATGCCAGTCTGATCTACAACCCCGCCTAACACATCTATTGCAACGCGGATCCCGCTGCCGCCCACCTTTGGCAATTTGCCAGAAGCATTGCCAATGAGTCGGTTACTATAGCTAGCGCTTGAGGAGACACTTGCTGACAAGTAGCTGTTTCTCACTGTAAATTCTTTTTCTGTGGGATTATCGAAGCTACCCAAAAACCCGCCTACATACTTGGCTCCACTTACGCTTCCAACCACAGAGCTAATGTCAATGTTGGCGGTGCGGGACCCCCCATAAATTAGATGACCGACAAGGCCACCGGTTATTTCCGCGCTGGAGGAAACTGTACCGTCAAATCTCAAGCCTGTTGGAATAGCTGCGGCCCCCGCAGACTTGCCAATCAACCCGCCCGTGGCTGAACCTGCGGCGGCTTCTCCAGTTACCAGGACACTGCCCGAGGCGCTGAATGTTGTGAGAGAGCTGAATTGGTCGTTTATGAGATTGCCAGCTAAAGCCCCGACAAACACCTGGTGGGTTGGATCTGCCACGGCCACTCGGAGGCTAACCCCACTAAGAATTATCCTCCTAATTTCCGGGTATACATCAGTCCCAGAATCAGCTAGTCCAAAAAGGCCAAACTCCGATGAGGCCGTGGTTCTGGCATCGATAGTCAGATTTTTTATCAGATAGAGGCCGCCGTCATAGTTGTCATTGAATGCGGTTGTGTGATTGCCAATGGGGGTCCAATTTGAGATTGAGCCTAAATCTACGTCAGCAGTTTGCTGGAAGAAAAGGTCATTTCCGGATCCGTGGCAGTTTTGCACCATCACAAGATCTTCCGGCGACCCAACTAGATAAGGACTCACTGAAGTACCCGCACCCGCAGCAAAGCTGCAGGGGGCAATCTGGCTAGCAGCGGCCGGCTGCAAAGCGACAAAAAAAGACCCCATCAGCGCCAGGGCAGAACCCAGCGCCACTAATCTCCTGAACTGTTTAGCCATCAACTTGAAAAACCCGCTCTCACCTCTTGTGTCAATTCCAGAGTCTAGATTGGGTCAATTTCTGGGCTCCGATACAGTCGTGTTTACCGAACGTTTATGACTTCCAACTGCTCATGGATCAGCATGTTGGTTGCCGGTTCAGGACATTCTTTTGCAACAAGGCGAAGAACGATTCCATAGCTGCGTTATCACCAGCTGCACCTACTCGACCCATCGAAGCGACCAACCCGCACACCTCCAGAGCCCTCTGGAATTTCTTACTGGGAAACAGACCACCCCGCTCCGTGTGAACCACACACCCGGTTACAACACCACGTCCGGAAACCGCATTGCTCACAGCATCAACTGCGAGGCGGGTTTTAACCGTCACGGACACTACTCCTGCGTGGTGACATAACCGCCACGCGGGCCCCATCAGCGACTAAGCGGTAACCGAACTCAGGGTCATCACCATGGGCAACCCGGAGGGTTGCCATCCTCCTGTTACGCAACGATTGCACTATCCCGACGGGTTGCCACACCCCGGTAATCAGCGCCACGAGCAAGCTTCAACACCCGACACGACACTGCGACAGGGATCCCGTCAACAGTGAGCTCACTTACGAGCGGGTAGAGCTTTTCCCGGCAGGATGCCTTGCGAAACACACGCCAAAGCGCGACGCGACACTTCCGTTTCTTGTTCCAGCAAACGAATATGTTTATTGGCTTCACGCAGTTGGGCAGGCTCTGCTGAGCTGATTCTAGGTTTCACACCCTTTTTAAACCTCGGCGCGTTTCAACCAGGTTGACGGCGTGATCGGGTGAACCCCAAAATCATGGGATGTAGCTTGAGCCTCCCGGGGCTAGCTATTAGCGACCAACCTTTGCAAAGAGCACGGCGGAGCGGTAAAACTCACCCACCCCCTTGCCTGTTGAGGCTAAAACTTTGGTGCTGATGCCTGGGAGCGCTCTTTCCACAAAAGCACAGGCCGTCCGTGCTCTTTCGAGTGCTAAGCGACGGTCTGCTTGAGCCGCTGGGACACCTGAAGTGCTGCCAACGCAGGTTATGTGCGTTATGCCTGGGTTCTTATCCAGAAAGGCCCTGATTGCATTGGCATCCTGCACTGGCAACCTAGAGCTTCCGCCACCAAAGACTGAAAAGCGTTGCTTGGTCAAAACAGTTTTCACAACAGGAGCTTGCTCCCCTGGGCTTGCCGAAGAGTCACCCTCATTCTTTGTTGGGGCACCTTGTTTCACGGTGAGTGCATTCTGATGAGTCAGCACCCCGGAGGATGAGGTGTAGATAAGCGAATAAACTCCAGGCTCTAACTTAGGGATTCGAAGCACAATTTCAGTTGCTGACTTAGTCAGGATTTCCAGCTCTCTGCCCAGAATCTCAACCTTGGTTATCCCATCGAGTCTTTGACCACTCACTCTCACGGTTGTCGCTTCTGAGCCAATGGTGCCTGGTCCTACAAGCGAAGTCACTGGCCCCGAGTATGGGGCTGGTGCAACAGTCGGGGCTTCTGAGCCAGAGTCGCCCGAACCGCCCACTGAGCTACTGTCTGAGGAATCGTTTCCTGCGCCGCTGCCCGAAGAGTCGCTCCCTGCGCCGCTGCTTCCGGGAAGGTAATACCGAAGGCGGATCTGGCCAGAGTTTCCGTTTCGAGCGATACGGTCTAAAGAAGCACCAATACCGGAGGTGCCCCCTCGCCCGAGACCATCTGGAATACCAAGCTCGGTTTTATACGCAAGGGTACCGCCCCGTGAAACCGTCGGCACTGCCAGAGTCCAAATCGCATTTTTCTGCACTGCCGTCAAGTTAGTGCCCGCCGGGAGAAAGGAATCCGCGGAGAAAGGCGACTTTTCAAGATCTTTTGCACCGCCAGGCCCACCGGCACCTGCACCATAAAGATATAGGGAAGAACTTGGGTTACTCACAGCAACGGCAGCACCGAGAATATCCGCCCCTACAAAATCCTTTGAACTACCCGATGAAAGAGTAAATGTTGTCGGTGTGCCAATAACTGTGACAAAGGAGCCACCGCCACCACCTGATGCCGATTCGATGAGTTGATTCGAGCTTCCTGCAAATCTGGTGACGGAGGCGGGGGCTCCTTGAGCGCCGATGCCTAGATCTTGACCTCCAGATCCACCGTCTCCAACTTTAAGCTTGAGCTCGAAAGAGCCGACGTCAGCTCCCTTATCAAACTCCACAAGCTGGGCCTGTCCAGCTCCTCCCGCAGCATATCCATAGAACACAGTATTTGCGGCATCCCTACCTATTTCCCCGAAGTAACCGCCACCGCCTCCACCAACCAGCAGTGCGTAAACCTTTGTTACGCCCTCTGGAACAATAAAGTTCCATTCTTTGACGCCCACATTCACCACAGGGGAACCTACGACAATTTCACAAATCTCAGTACTGGCAAGCACATTAGCAGTCGAGCCACTGGTTACATTCGGATTAGAGGCCAGAGTTGCAGGTGAGCAGTTTGGAATGCTAGCCGAGGCGGGACTCACTACCCCGGCTATTGAGGTGCTAGCAACTAACACCGCAGAGAGAATCGCAAAACCTGCAACTCTCTTAGTATTTGACAATCTGTGCCTTGGAATTGAATTCATGATGAATCTTTATTGGCCGTCAATTCGCGCCCAGGCAAAGTGTTCGGTTGGTTGCACAAACTGCTGCCTCCGACAGGCAGGCGACCACTTAGGCCTCAGTCCTAAAGTGTCAGCACATACGACTGATGTCTACCATTTTGAAATGTGGGCTCAGCCCAACTAAACCAAACGAAAGTCGCTATTCGCGAGCTCAGTCAGTGAGCTAAGTCCTTATTTGGTCACAATCAATCGTCGCCGCACACGCATTTAGTTAGACAATCACCCGGTTGATCCGTGTGAAATCGAGTCTGCGAAAAAGCCAATTGGCTTTGGTCTGCAACGAGTGAGCTGAACACGAGACTTGAAATCCAAATGAGGAGCCCTAACCAAAGGGGTTCAGTTCGACATCGACCCAGATTTCTTTTACTGAGCTAGGCCAGCCTGCTACTTAGCTGCCATCCCTCTTCCAAGCAGAGTTACGGCCCTGTAGAACTGCCCAACGCTCATGCCTACGCTTGTGGAGATCCTGACCTGAGCAACCGGTAACAAATTCTTCACGATACTGCAGGAAAAACTCTGAGCCCTCGTCGACTTGGGTGAAACCAAGTCGACAGACTGGGGTTTAGATGTTTCGCATGTTCACAAGCTGCACTGACTCGCTCGCACATAAGCAGATCCAGCCGAGTTGACTAAACCTCAAAGCGGATGCCCGTGCAAATGAACTTCCCGGCATCAGGGCGAGTGGCCACAGCCCTTTGAACCGGCACCCTCCGCTGATTGCTAAGAGGCAGCACTAGCTAAATAACTAGCGAGCCTTCTCTAATCAGTCACATAGGTTGTTTCAGCTTGGGCTGTCACTAACCGAGGGTCAACACCGCAGTCGAGACGGGAGGGCAAAACACCTTTCCGAGCACAGTCACCACAAGCAAGAAACTCTCTCCTCAAAAGAACGAAGTCTTGATTAAATGACTAACCCCCAAGCCCGAAGGCTTGGGGGTTAGTGGTTAGGTTTTTACTATTTGGAAAACGTGTTACTTGGTAACAACGCTCTTGGCTAGCTTCAAGACTCCGTCAACATAAATGTCAACCTTGATGGTCTTGCCAGTTGCGCCAACCACACGGTCGTACCTCTGAAGTAGATCAGAAGTTACAACCTGAGTAACCCACTTGCCAGCGATCTTGTAAGAGACCTCCGAGCCAGCTGCGTTCAATGCGTAGACAACAAGCTTGCCGCTGAAGGTTCCAACGTTAACCTTGGTGTCAGCTACTGCTGCACCGATCGTGGTGGTGCTGGTGGTGTTTAGGTCCTTCGCGTCAACGAAGTCCTTGTCGGCGTTCTGGTCGTATGACACGGTTACAGAAATTGTTCCTGTGTCATTCGCACCTAGAAGAACGCTGAACTGTAGCTCACCATTGGCGTCGGTCTCGGTTGGCAATGTGCCAAACACGATTCCAGCACCGGTGTAGGTGACCTTGATGCGACCAGCAGCAGTGTCAACTGGGTTGCCTAGTTCGTCGGACAGCTTGGCCTTCACCTGGAAGGTTGAGGCTGGCATGACATTGGCAGGTGTCGTTACTACTAGAGTCGCGTCGCCAGAAATGCCGGTCCAAGTTGCCTTCACGGTGCCGGTTAGGGCTCCAGATGTGAAGGTGACGGTCTTTTCGCCCGAAATGCGACTGTACGCCTCAACGGAGAAGGTTCCATCGTTGGTTAGGAGGGTAATTGAGTCAATTGCCCACACGTTACCAGACTTGAATAGCACTCCAGGAGAAGCAACAGTAATGGTTGCACCCAGTTTCGCAGCACCAGTTGTGGTGCTAGCGATTTTTCCACCAAGTACTGCCTTTGTTGCTGCAGTGTAAGTACCAGCCACTTCGCCGAAGCGAGTGTCCGCTGCAACTAGAGCCTTGGTGGTCACTGCAGCGGTGAGGTCAGCAACGGTGCCAGAAGGCAAGGTAGCTGCATCAGCGTTGAATGTGAACACGTCGGTCTGGGTTGAGTACTTCAAGGTGATGCCATCAAGGTCTCCACTACCTACGCCAGCCCAGTCGTTGACAGTTCCGTCATCTAGAGCGGACCAAACACCAGCAGTCGACTTCTTCTGGAAGCTAACAAGAATCACGGTGTCGCCTGTTAGACCTGCGTCTGGAGTAGTAACAGAAGCAGCTCCAGCAACGATTGCTACGTTGTTAGTAACAGAAGCGCCACCCTGAGTTGCGGAAACAGCTAGACGGTAGATTGCTCCGTCAGCGGCAGTACCCCACTGGTCAAGAACCCTAAGGTTCATGGTGTGGGAGGCACCGGTCACTACTGCGCGGTTGCGCACGGAGTTGGGGGAGTTAGTGTCAGCAACATCGTAGATGCTATAAACAGCAGAAGTCCAAGTTGAGGTCAACCGAGTTGCAGTTACGTTTTGAACGGTCGCGTCAAACACAATCGCTTCGTTAGCTGCAGCCGAGCTGTTGGTCACAGCAAGTGCAACCTGGCCAAGTGCGTCAGTTGACAAAACCTGGCTTGAACCAGTTGTGACGGTGGTGCCGTTTAGAGTAACGGTTCCTGCCGAAGTAACTGTGGTTGTGACTCTAACCGAAACGCCAGCGCCAACCGCATCGCCGTCTTCATTGAAGACAGACAGCCTGTAGTTTGCGGCATTAGTTCCAGTCTTCACTGCGGTACCTGCACCATTAATGGTTGCGGATGCTACACCTGTGAAAGTAGGGGCTGTGACATCTGCAGATGCAGAGCTAGCTCCTACGGTCGAGGATACTTTTGCACCAATTGAGGTAAGCGCGTCTGTTGCTGCTGCATTGTGCTTAAACAGAAGGACCTGACCCTGGTAAGCGCCAGTAACAGCGAAGTCGCGAAGAATCTTCGTGTTAACAGCTGTTACAGACATCGTTACCGCAGCGTCAGCGATTCTGACTACTGCATCAGTTGCTTCATTGGCGGTGGTCACAGCATAAGTGAACGTTGTGGCACTTGGAACAGAAAGCACCTTCGCAGTTGCGTTGTTCACACGGGTGTTAGCAGTCGAACCTGTAACAGCCACTACGTCGCCAACCCTGAGTGCGTGAGTAACAGTGGTTGTCAACGTTACAACGTTGCTGGTGATCGAGACAAAGTTTGTCGCCGCAGCAATCTGTGCAACAGCGTCGGCAATATCCCAAGCAGCACTGTTCATGTTAATAGATGTGGCAGTGAACTTTTTGGTTGTGTTGCTGTAGGTAACAGTTGCAGAAGGTTCTACTTCAACCGAACCTGGTCGCTCCATATTTACTTGGACAGCAGCAGCAGCTGAGCCTCTGTTGTCGGCACCGGTGAGCTGAGATCCATTCAATACTGGACTGAAGGTTACTTCTGCGGAGACGGTGCTGTCACCAACTGAAACTGGGTTCCAAGCTAGGGTCGGCGTAATGGCGGACGATGCCAAGAAGCTAACCGTTCTCTCTGGGGACTGGTACTCAGTGGAGTCAATCTTGCCGTTGTCATTCGTGTCAACCCAGGCCGTAACGGTAACTGTCTGAGTTACGTCTTCGTCGGTGGATGCAAGAACGATCGTTTTATCAGCGTTATTAGTTGCAATCTTAGTGTCTAAGATGTATGAACCTGATGCAGGGGTAGAGGTAAGAAGGAAAACATCGCCAGCTCCACCGGTAGGCACGTCACCAGAAGCAGTTGGCTCCGCGTAAGTAAACGTGTTTACAGTTGGAACCGACGCGATGGTTACGCGTGCAGTATCAATTCCAGCGTCGGCTGCGTCAAGGATTACCTGAACTTCGTCGCCAACCTTGAAAAGGTGTCCGGCCGCTGTAATGGTGACAACATTGCTCGCGTTTGCCGCAGCAGTTGAAGCGATTGAGTAGCGGGACGAACCGACGTAAGCTACGTCTGTCTTACCTAGCGCATCAGCAACAAGGAACTTCAGGTACTTACCTGAGCCCAATACTCCTGTGGACATGTTTGCGGAAAGCTTAAGTTTGCCTCCAGCGATCATGTTGTACTCGGCACCAGTTGTTGGGCTCAGCGATACGTTTCCGTCGCTAATTCCAACAGCCTGAGCTGGCAAGCCAGCAAAGCCGAATGTCAGGAGAGATGCAGCTGAAACAATAGCAAGACTCTTACGAGTCAAATTGTTTTTCATGATTCTCTTTCATTCTTGGTTTACCCACAGACCATTGGGTCTGCAGGATGCAAGAGATAGTTACCACCAACCAAGCAGGAGATATCTAACCCTTACAGTTCAAAGGTAACGGACATACTGTTCGGACATTACGATGTGTGCGCATATTTATAAAAATAGTTTTCTCGGGTTTACCTGGACTTAGGTACTCCCGGGGAGTCAAACAAGCTTTGCGTTTAAAACAAAACCAGCTCAAATGCCGGCTTGGCTCGGCCCCACAGGGCCAGTAGGCAGGCCATCCTGGTCGGAAATAATCCGACCAGGTTCTATACCGAACCCAGTGTCTATATCAAACCCAGTGTCTATACCGAACCCAGTGTCTATACCGAACCCAGGGTCTATACCCAACCCAGTGTCTAAACCAAACCAGTGTCTAAATCAAACCCAGTGTCTATCCCCGACTAGGGCAAGTAGGTAATTACTAGCATCAGGCGTTTAGGGGCCTCAATTTGAAAGCTTCTGGGTCATTCGCATTGGTCAGAAGGCTTTTCAAGTTTTAGAAATGCCTGGGTGTTTTTTGGAGAGACCTCAACAATCAATTTGCGGCAATAGAAGCTAGTTCAAGTAAGCCAAGAAAATAAAGACAAATCATTCGAATAACTAGGTAGAGGTTCACTAACGCCACTTGAACCCACAGCCTCATAACTAGAGACCGCGTTAGGTTCACAAAAGGGTCAACTGTTTAACGCTACAAGGATGATGATCCTCCGAGTTGGAATTGCAACAGCATGCCTACAGCTCAAACAGCTACCGGACAGCCTTTTAGCTAGAGGGTCTCGATGGCACTGACTCGGGTAGTGCTAGACCCAGTGATTGCGGATCTGCCCATTAGTTTGCGCCGAACAGTCATAAAAGGCCCCTGCGCCTGAAAAGGCGTAGGGGCTAAAAAGACGAAAAGGGGCTAAGTAGGTGTCACGCAGGCGTGACACCTAGTTATCGGATCTGGCTCCATCGGTCTTCTGAGTTGGCCGCCTCGATGGCGGTTTTGAAGAAGTCATCGAAGTAGCGGCCGTTGTCATACCAATCAGCAGAGTGCTTGTTGGTGCGGGCCTTGATTGTGAAGCAACCGGTTCGAGTCAATCTCCTGATACGCGGATCGCCCGAAGCATCACCTCTTATCCTCGTGTCATCACGCGTAGTTATCGTTGAGTCATGCTTTGATGTCAACTAACAAACACCAGAGGGTGCGGAGGAGACCAGGTCACCATGATCTTCAAGCAGAGAACTGCAGCACATCGAACCCGGACGCCGCGCACCGAAGGTGGTGGCGCAGTGGTGGCTCTGAGGGAGCCTGACCTCTATAGCTCGCTCTGGAAGGGCGCATATGAGCTCCGCGGGGGCATGGATACTTCGCAATACAGGCACTTTGTCCTGACCCTACCTTTTGCGAAGTACGTCGCTGACAAATCCAAGTCTGACAAATCCAAGTCTGACAAGAACAGCCTGATTGACGTTCCTTCTGGCGGGTCTTTTGACAATCTAGTGACCTTCAAGGGTGACAAAGAGATCGGCGACAAGACCAACAAGGCAATCAGCAAGCTTGCCGAGGGCGATGGCCTACTCGGTGAGGCCTACGAATACCTGATGCGTCACTTCGCGACCGAATCTGGCAAGTCCAAGGGCCAGTCCTACACGCCTTACTCCGCAACGGTCTATGACCCGACTTGGGGGTCTGGGTCGCTGCTATTAAGGGTCGCTGATGCCACGCCACACGGTCTAACGATCTACGGCCACGAGAAGGACAACGCGACCTGGGCCCTCGCCAAAAAGCACCCTGCGTGCCTCGAGTGCATCGTCGTTCATGAGATGGCCCGCTTTCACGAGCGCACGCACGGCGACTCTGCGGTGATCGACCTAGGCGACGGCGTGCTCAAGAAGATCGCCCGCGAACTCGCGAATGCTGTTCGCGCCAGCACGACAATCGCCTGGAACCTCAAGGACAGCGTACGCGCCGCTGTGCGCGCGAAGGTACGGCGACTACTGGCGAAGTACGATTACCCGCCAGGCCAAGAGGACAAGGTGGTCGAGCTCGTGCTTGAGCGGGCCGAGTTGTTCGCGGAGGGGGAGGCATGACCGACCTCTTCGAGCGTGGATATCTCCGGGATCACTTCGACCGTCTAGTCCGCGACGCCATAGCTTGGTTTGAGCGGAAGCCGGAAGACGAAATTCTGAGTCGATCGACTGATGATCTCCTCAAGGAGCTTCTTGACAGGTCGCTTTTGGCGCCGCTGGCTATTGGACCTGAGCCCATCGACGGTGGGATCGCGGAAGGCACCGTTGATGTTTCAGATGAGTGGGGCCGTGACCGCAGAACTGTGAAGCGTCCTGTGTTCAAGCTTCACGCCGAATACGAGTTCGATGGCGAGGAAGACCTGCTTTATTACAAGCCCTCTACCTCGCTGGCGTTCACCAGGATTCAGGCAGACGTTCGAGATGGGAGGCTGACCGTTCGCATCGTGATGGACGCAGGTCAAGGCGTCGATGCGGAAGCAGCTCGTCGCGGGTTCGAGCAGGAGATCGACAAAGTCCGCACGAATGCGGGCCATTCAAGGAAAGATGTCGAGGGCTTCAACTCATCCCTAGCGACGAGGCTTCGCCCGGCAGTGGAGCGGCGGAAGTCGCTAATTCAAAGCAAGCGAGACCTCGCCGGTGCTCTGGGCTTTCCTCTAAAGAAGCGGACTAACGCACCTGCGTCATTGCCACTGCAACGAAAGGTGCTGGGTACTCAGCGGACCGCTCCGGCGACCCCGCGTCAACCATACAAGGACGAGTGGGCGCTGACTGACGGGCAATATGAAGATGCCATTCAAGTCATTGGGTCGGCAATGCTGTCTATGGAGCGAACCCCGTCGGTGGTCGCAGGCAAGGACGAGGAGGAGCTTCGCGACTACATCTTGGTCATGCTGAACGGCACGTTTCAGGGCGCTGCAACCGGAGAGACCTTCGTCAAGACCGGAAAGACCGACATCTTGATTCGTGTCGAGGATCGGCACGTCTTCGTTGGTGAGTGCAAGTGGTGGAAAGGAGCCAAAGGACTCGGCAGTGCTATCGATCAGTTGCTTGGCTATCTCCCTTGGCGTGATGAGAAGGCCGCCCTGATCGTCTTCATCGACAACAGGGATGCCTCCGCGGTCTTCGATAAGGCTGAAGAGGCGATCAAGGCTCACCCCGCCCACAAAAGGGTGGGTAAGGGCAGTTCAGACAAGACTAAGCGTCGTAACTTCATCCTTGGGCATCCCGAAGATCGGGAGCGAGAGATCCAGCTGGCCGTGTTGTTCGTAGTACTTCCGAAGGGGAAGGCGGAGCAATTATGAAGATCACTACGATTCGACTGGCTGGGTTCCAGTCGTTTGGGCCTTCTCCGACAGAAATACGCCTTGATGATCTGACCTATCTGATTGGTCCGAATGGCTCCGGCAAGACCGCTGTGTTAGAAGCGTTGGCGCGGCTGTTCGGAACATCTCAGACGCTGCGCTGGGTGCGCCCCGAGGACTTCCATTTCCCAATCGATCCTGCGCTCGATCGCGAGCGTGAGCTGTGGATCGAAGTTGATGTCTACTTCCCAGAGACTTCGGACGGGAGCGTCCACCCCTCGGTCCCACCCTTCTTCGGTCATATGGCGATCGACGATCCCGGTTCGATACCGCGTATTCGGATTCGTCTCACTGCAACACTGGATGACGACGGCTTTGTCGACGAGAAGATCGTCTATGTCACCCAGGTAGACGCCGTCGGACAGCCGACAAAGACGTCAGAGATGCCTAGGCAAGAACGTGCGGCAATCGAGGTGCACTACCTGCCCGCGAGGAGAGATCCTTCGGATCACATCTCCTACACTCCAAGCTCGCTGGTAGGACGCCTCCTGCGTGCGGCGGATTGGTCGGTGGAACGTGAATCCTTGTCCGACCTCAGCGATGACATCACCGCCTCGATGTCCGGAAACGCCGCTGTTGCCAGTCTTGTCGAGACAATTACGACGTCGTGGTCCGGACTTCACAAAGGACCTTTCCTGAAGGATCCGAAAATTACGTTCGGGCGTGGCGAACTTGAGGGGATTCTCAGTCAGCTGAGCATTTCCTTTACGCCATCGACGGATGGCGGAGTCTTGGCGTTCGAGCGGCTGAGTGACGGCCAGAAGTCGCTTCTTTATGTCTCGCTTGTCGTTGCTTCGCTCGGCGTCGCACGCGACGTCCTAGCTGGGACGAATGCTGCCTTCGATCCAGATAAGTTGCGGCCACCAGTCCATACGATCATTGCGATCGAAGAGCCCGAGAACAGTCTGTCCCCCCATTACCTCGGGCGAATCATTCGTCTCATCAAGGAAACGACCGCGCACGGCGATGCGCAGGGCATTCTGGCTACACACGCACCCGGCATGTTGAAGCGGGTCGATCCAACGGCAATTCGCTACCTCCGACTCGACGAGAGCCGCTCGAGTCAAGTCCGAGAGATCGCTCTTCCGAGCCTAGGGACGGACGGCGCGAAGTTCGTGCGCGAAGCCGTTAAGTCGTTCCCCGAGCTCTACTTCTCCCGGTTGGTTGTGCTTGGCGAGGGAGACAGCGAGCAGATTGTCATTTCACGCATCCTGGCGGCGGCGGGAATCGCAGAAGACGATGCGTCTGTCTCGGTCGTGCCATTGGGTGGGCGTTTCGTTCATCACTTCTGGAGGCTGCTCGATGGACTCGACATCTCGTACCTGACGCTGCTCGACCTCGACGCGGGGCGTTGGCAGGGTGGATGGGGTCGGTTGAGCTACGCCGCGAAGCAAGTCAACGACGTTCGAGACGGAACTTTCGTCCAGAAACAACTCGATGGAATCGCAGATTGGAATGCTGACAAGCCATTTCCAGACTACAAACTAGGCGATGGCGGATTGGCATTACTCGAAGCTCAAGGCGTCTTCTTCTCGGGTCCTATCGACCTCGACATGATGCTTCTCGAGGCTTACCCCGACGCCTATGGCGCCGCGCCGGAAATTCCTGGGGGTGCCGACATTGCCGCGGTGCTCGGAAAGATGCATGCCAACGATGACAAGCTCCGTGACGAGATCCGCAACCTCTTCATCAGCTATCACAAGCTCTTCAAGCGCGGCAGCAAGCCCGCAACCCACATCAACGCGATGGCGGCGCTTTCGGATGACGACCTGCTTGATGGCCTGCCTGAAGTCTTGAAGCGACTGGTTGAGGCTGTGCGGCTGAAGCTCGCAGCGATTTCGGAATGATCGTCCCACAAGACTGGGCGCCTGCGAAAGGCGTGACGCTGGAGCCCAACGCTCTAAGTGCTGCTACCGAACGCGTCGACAACGTAGTTGTTTCTGCGGGTCCAGGCGCTGGAAAGACCGAGCTGCTTGCCCAGCGAGCAGACTTTCTCCTGCGTACCGGAGTTTGCCCCTATCCTCGCCGCATCTTGGCTATCTCGTTCAAAGTGGATGCCGCCGCAACGCTGAATAAGCGCGTGCGGGAACGGTGCGGTCGAGACTTAGCCTCACGCCTGGACAGCGTCACATTCCATGCGCTTGCAAAGCGCTTGATCGACAATTATCGGCCACTTCTCACCGGTTCGAAGGCACTTACTGCCGACTATGCGATTCACCCCTATGACCGGATACCGGGCCGTCAAATCACTTTCGATGATCTAGTCCCGCTTGCAATCGACATTCTTCACTTAAGCCCCCACGCCCTCGGGGGGCTCCGTCAGACTTACAGCCAAGTCTTCCTCGACGAGTTTCAGGATTCTACCGAGAGCCAGTACCGCCTAATCAAAGGGATTTTCGCAGGCACGTCTACGCGCCTAACTGCAGTGGGCGACACGAAGCAGAAGATCATGTCCTTCGCTGGAGCCGTTGACGGGATTCTGGAGACGTTCGCGAATGACTTCAACGCCACCAGGCTGTCGCTGTACCAGAACTATCGATCAGCCCCCCTAATCCGCCGGATGCACAACCGCATGGTCTTGGTCATGGACCCTTCAGCGGCCCTGCCGGCAGGAGAGCCGACCGGCACACCTGGCATTGTCGTGAAGCGTTCGTTTGACACTGACAACAAAGAGGCTGTGGCAGTGGTTGACCTCGTGGTGCGGTGGATCGCCGAGGGAACTCCTCTCAGTGAGATTGCAATTCTAATTCGCAATCAGCCCCACCTCTACGGAGCGAAGATCCAGGCCGAACTCGCCGTTCGTGGAATCCCCTCTCGCAATGAGGCGGCACTCCAGGACCTTGCCGCGGAACCTGCATCGAGCCTGGTGCTTTGCTTGTTGCGCGTTCTGGTGCTCGACCGCGATCCGAACGCCTACTCCGAGTTGACGAGACTGGCGGCACGGCGTGGACTTTCGGATGAGGGTGGGCGTCGCTACGACAGCAAACGGAAGCGATTCGTCTCAGAGAAACGCAAGCTCGTTCGCTCAGCGGTGTTTGACCGGACAGCATTCGCCGACTGGCACGCTATCATGGAGGAGTTCCGGACGTTAGTCACGGAGCCCGTCATCGTGGCACTGGCACCAGGCTATGAAGTTGCCAGTCGGTTGGCGGAGGTCACGTCGAAAATCGACACGGAGATCGAAGTTGCACTGAGTGCGGCGGGTTCGATTGAGGATGCGCTCAAGAGGCTTTCCGACGTCGAGGCCGTGCGCCTTCTCACGATCCACAAGTGCAAAGGCATGGAATTTGCGAAGGTGGTCGTCGTTGGCGTCGAGACGCAGATGTTCTGGGGAAACGACGCCAAGGCCGAGTTCTTTGTTGCGATCTCCAGGGCAAAGGACGAACTTCACCTGACTTCATCAGACTTCCGCGCGCGACCAGCTGGGCACCCAGGAAGGTGGGCAGAATCCCGAACTCAGCACAATGAATTCCTCGGCTATGCAGACGAGTAGTGCAAGAAGCAGCCTTTCGGAGATCTACCCTGAAGAGGGATGTTTGATCAACAAAGTGCGTTCTCGTTATTCAGTTCGTCCACCCAAACAACGTACATACCCCAACATCATCAACTTCGTCGTGAATGGATTGATCGTCACGGCTTCGCATTCCCCATGCTGAGTCCAACCGGGCAGATCCTGATCCATGACTTCTACGAACCTTCGAAGCCACTCACGGATGTCCAACTACGAGCGCACCGTGCGGCAATCACGAAGCTGCGGGCATCACTTCCGCATCAGGGAGGCAAAGCATTCGTGCGCATCGCACCATTTCTTGATGTCGTCCCTGCGCAACTTCCGTCACCTGGCCGCGGCAAGCTATACGTAGCGAAAATCGCGATTCTGGTGACCCCACAGATTGATCCCGCAAGGCTCGCCAAGATTCTTATCGAGGTGATGCGCGAACGGCTTGACCACAATATGTAGTGGTTAGTATGTGAATCGGGTCCAATATATTGATAATGGGCGTATCGGCCGTAAGGAAGACCTAACTAACGCGTTACTCTTTGAGCCGTGAAGAGAACGCATTTGCAAGGAGCAAATCATGGCAGATCGACGCGCATTCATTAGTTTCGATTTCGACCACAACGAAGAATCTCGCCGGCTATTCGTCGGACAGGGCAAGGAAGATTCACCAACGCCACTCGTAATCCAAGATTGGTCATCGAAGACGGCTCTCGAAGAAGACGAGTGGGAAGAAAGGATCGCGGCAAAGACCGCGGCGTGCAACATGGTTATCGTCCTAGTCGGCAAGTCCATGGGAAGTGCCTATGGCGTCTCGGCTGAGATCGCAATGGCGAAGGACAAGAACGTTCCAGCGTTCGGGGTCTGCGTTGACGGAGCGAATTCATCTAGGACTATGCCGTCGGGTCTCTCGAATGGACGAGCGATTAGTTGGAAGTGGGACGCGATTGCCAACGCGATCAAGCAGATGATGGGCGAAGGGAAAAATGCCTAGACAACGCCGTGCACTCGTCGTTGGTATTGACGACTATTCGTTCGCGCCCTTGGCCGGTTAAGTAAACGACGCCAAGGCGATTTCAGCGCTGCTTAGGGGGAACCACGACGGCTCTCCTAACTTTGAAGTGGTACTTCGGACCTCAGAGCACGGCAACCAAATCACGAGAGCTTCTCTTCGACAAGATCTCGAACAGCTCTTTGCACCTGGTGAAGCTGACGTCGCACTCTTCTGCTTCGCTGGCCACGGGACCGAGAACGACCTTGGTGGCTATCTAGTAACACAGGACGTCGCGAACGGTGACGAAGGGGTCAACCTGAGTGACGTGCCTACTCGTGCAAATAATTCGCCGGCAACTGAACGGGTCATAATTCTAGATTCGTGTACAAGCGGCGCAGTGGGTGCCTCGCCCTCGCGCAACAACAACGAGGCCAACGTCAGCGAAGGTGTATCGTTTTTGACGGCATCACGTGCCGGTCAAACTGCGGCCGAAGGCAACGGCAACGGTATCTTCACTGAGCTGGTATGCGGCGCACTCGAAGGCGGTGCGGCCGATGTTCTTGGTGATGTATCAGCGCCCGGCATCTATTCGTGCGTTGAGGAAGAACTTGGCGCGTGGGACCAGCGTCCTCTCTTCAAAGCGAACCTGAGCAAGGTCGAGTCGCTTCGAAAAGCATTGCCGGCCGTGCCACTTGCCACTCTTCGAGAGTTTCCAACATGGTTTCCCAACGTAGCGGATGAGTACCCGCTCGATCCGACGTACGAAGACACCATCGTGGGCTTCGATACTGCTCATGTCACAATCTTCAAAAAGATCCAGCGCTGTCGCGACGCCAAATTGATCGAAGCCGTTAACGAAGAGTTTCTTTATTTCGCGGCCAAGAACAGCAAGTCCTGCCGACTGACGATGCTCGGACAGCACTACTGGAAGCCGGCGAAACAGGGGCTGTTCTGATGGCTGGCGATCTGAAAATCGGAGTCACCGGTCATCAAGTACTTACGGAAGACACCGAATTGATGGTGCGCGACTCGATAGCTGCCTACCTCGGCACCAAGACTGACGTCGTTGGAGTGAGATCGCTGGCAGAGGGAGCTGACCAAATCTTTGCTGAAGAAGTGCTCAAAGCTGGTGGCGAACTTGAAATCGTCATTCCGTCTGATCACTATGAAAGCTCTTTTGAAAGCACCGCTGCGCATAGCAATTATGAGCGTGTAAAGGCGATGGCGAAAACTGTGATCCAACTCGAGTTCGTCAATCCTTCGCAGGATGCTTATTGGGCGGCTGGCAACAAGATTGCTGACGTGGCCGACGAGTTGATAGCAGTACGGGATGGCAAGGAAGCCGTCGGACAGGGCGGAACAGGGGATGTTGTTCACTATGCCCGGGGCATAGGTAAAAAGGTCGTGATCGTTTGGCCTGAAGGCGCAAGCAGGTTGGCCAAGAACTAGCTGCGTCCTAGTTGGGCCCGGATCTTTACACCGGACTGGCGGAGAGCGTGGATAATCGTGTGATTATCGAATCTGAGCCGCTTGCCGATTCTGATGCCTGATTGTCCGGCCTCGTGTAGCTCGATCGCCAGAGTCAATTGTTCCGGGCTGATCAAGCCAGGCTGCACAATCTCCGCACCTCGTGCCTTTAAGTGCTTACGAACAGTGTGATTGTGGATGCCGAGGTGTCGAGCGAGGCCTTTGACTGACTTCGTCTCGCCATAGAGCCGGACCAACTCATCTACCTGCTCGGGCCGCAGTTGCGCCGCGGAGGCAGGGATTCGACGTCCGACCTCTGGTAGGCGATGCTCAAATTCTGTCCGGATCCGCACATCCATAAGCGTTTTAGTAGTTATGCAATGTTTGGAATAACTTTGCAAGAGCCGCACCAAACATAAGTATTATTCATGTTTACAGAGGCAGATGTCCATCATCGGCTTTTTGTTTGGAGAGTGACGCGATTCTGGGGCAATCGGCCCCGTTGATTGTTTCTAGTTTTCGTTAGGTCTCTGGCAGTGTCTGTTTGAGAATTATTATCAATAAGCATCTAATTGAAGTAGATCAAGGTAAGCCTCTGATCAAAAAACTAATGAGCGCCTTAAGCGCAGGCGAAGCCCGTGAACCTACAAGACCTAATCAATCAAGGAGACCAACTACTAGACGAAGAAGCCGGCTCTTCACTTGTTCGTTTTTGGCAATCAGAATCACTAGAGACAATTAAGGGACACGGTGAAGGTGCGGTCGGTGCTCTTGAGGGGACATTTCGATACGCGATGATCATGCGTAATAAGCCCGAAAGCCAACGTCGGCAAGCGGAGTCGATCAAGCGATCTCAGAAACTGATGCGGGTGCTTTAAGGTCGCAAACCTCGACCACAAGAAGGAGTATCCCCGGCAGTCGAAGAGAGCACCAAGGCATCACTTTCAGACAAGTTCTCAGGCACGAACATGACCTTTCATGGACCAGTTAGTTTCGGTGACAACAGTCCTGCAAATCAAATCGAAGTACGTGAAATCCTCGTGGCAAGGCTGAGCCAGGCTGAAGCAACGCTGCCCGAGGGTGATGACAAGAAGTCCATTTTGGAGCATCTAAAAGCTCTGACTGAGAACCCAACCTTCGCTGCAATCGCGGGCAGCACGCTGGGTGCAATTCTTGGTAGCTTTCTTCGCCCGCCTAGCGCATAACTCAATAAACTATGGAGAGAGTGAAACAACCTTCGTTAAGGTCTGGTTCCGTAACGTTCTCAAAATCGTGTGATGACAAAACCCAAGCTTCTCGCCAATAGCCGTGCTTGGTTCGCCAGCTTCATACATCTGCTTAGCTAACTTCTTCTGCGCTTCGGTCATCGGCTTTGCAGAGCGCACACGAATACCGCGTTTGCGAAGATGCTCACGAACGGTCGTACGGGACATGCGAAATTCTCTGGCAACCAGTCGCGTGTTCTTCGTCTCGTTATACCTGGCAACAAGTCGATCGACCTCATCAGAGCGTAATTGCATAGCCAAAGCAGGAATACGCCGTTCAGGCTCTGGCGTGCGGTGGTCGGATTCCGCCCGAACCCGTGCGTCCATAAGCGTTTTAGTAGTTATGCAATGTTTGGAATAAGTTGGCAAGTGCCGCACCAAGTGAGTTCATCTCAAAGTGCAATCCATCAATCGAAAGAGCAACCGATTTTGTTTGCTTCAGCAGGGATGAATCATTTTTCTTGGCTACAACGAACTGATGTCATAAGCACGCAAACTTTTGTCACCCTGAGATGGTGCTTTAGAAACCTTCAACCAGTCATTGACTTTGTGCTTAAACCCTGGGCAATTATTCTCGATGCGCCTCACACTCGGCATCTTCATCTTCTTGGCTTGCCAAGGGATCATAGCTCTCAGTAGTAGCAGCTAATACGCGACTTGTCCGGTGTCATTTTTGTGCAAGAGCGACCGACATCTGGTGATGCTTCTCCTGACGTAACTTACTTCAAGCATCTCAGGGTATTGCAACCTTCAAGACTGGAGACATGGCAAAGAGCTTTCCTGGGAACTAGTTAGCTATTTCATTCTCTCAGTGCCGGATCCACGAAAAATTGCTCACTGGCAACCCCTCGTGTTTTCAAACTGCAGCCTGTCCCCGAGGAATCATGTGAAAGATCGCATAAGGATGGTTTGGCTTCCAATCCTTTCTTGCCGGACGTCAGCGTCTATACCTGCGCGGTGAGCGCTTGGATCTGTTGCTGGATTGCGGCGGAATTCAACGGTTCGTTCTTGCGAATGAGCCTGGCTTTGGCAGGTTTGTGTACCATTCCCGAATCGTCGAGGACGCGCTGGAATGGCGTCTTCGGGGTGTCGTAGGTTTTCGTCATCTTGTCGCCGTTACGGGTCTTGGAGACGAGTTTCTGCTGCGGCCCGAAGTGGTTGGTCAGCAGTGTCTGCAGTGCCCAGATCTGGTTCAACAACTCCAGCTCGCTGGCACAACTTTGTTGAAAGTTATTGCCTAGATTGATCCAGCACCGGCAAGGACAGGAATCCGGCAAGGCGTATATCTTGATGGCTCAGTTCCGGATTCTTGGCTAACTCCCCTCAGGGCTCAGTGGCTCAGCTTCAAGCCGAGCATCCTGGCTTTTCCAGAGGCTAGAAGCCATTGACACGGAAGTTGTTGTTGGGTCCAGAACCGCCTGTTGGGCTTGGGGGGTCGGAGATTTTGACGAAATTCCCTACACTTTTATTCAGCGAGCCGGATCAAGCGTGAAACTGAGGGCGTCAAAACAGTGACAATCACGCTTGAAACCGAAGACGTCACAATTATTGAAGGCATACCGGTCACAACACAGACCCGCACCGTTCTGGACATAATGCGCGAAGGTTTTGACCTTGGTGGTGTGGGCCAAGTAATCAACGAATTTGGCTTTGAAAATATTGACTTCGACCGGGTGAGGGCTAGCTCTCAAAATCTGCAAATGTCCTACGGTCTAAGTAAAAGGCAATTCATCGCTCAAATTAATGACTTCGAAACAAGAGCCAAAATAGTGAGACTTCAGAGCCTCGGTCTTATAAATTCGGATTAACCCCTAAGAGCTCCTTAGCGAAACACGAGCAGCTGTGGATAAACAAAAACAGGATTTTCAATTCAGAACTAAATTTCCAAGTTCATGATTGGAAAAGGACCTAGTAATGGCATCCAACTACTCAACTCCAGCCGCGGCAGCATTGGGTCCCATGTTCGTTGTGCTGAAGATCGCAGGGGCGACTTATCTAGTCTGGTTGGGTGTGAAGATGTGGCGTCGGCGATCGTCAGTTACGACGACGGCCACCGGTGCATCGCCGAAAGTCAGGCCAATGCGTGCGGCAGTGACAGGTTTTGCGTTTGGGCTGAGCAACCCTCAGGCCATAGTCTTTTACGTCGCATTGCTGCCAGCAGTGATCAACCCTGGGGCCAGTGCGGGGCTGTATGTCGTTCTGGGAGCGGTGTTATGCACTGTGATGATGGTTGTCGCAGCGGTCTACATCACCCTGGGCTCACGCGCCCGAAACCAACGTTCATCTAAATTGCTCCAATCTATCTAGCCGAGAGTATCAAATACGGTGGTGGCTATTCATAGATTTCTCACACAGGTATCTCGCTTTTGCTTCCCTTGTAAATCAACGCCTCGCCAAAGGGCGGATGTGGTGTCGCAAATACGGTCGTTTGCGGACACCGGCGATCTCCGCTCAAAGAGCTGAGTGGTTGAATGGGTGAATGTTTACAACAACTTAGAAACGACCTGGTGCAATATGTGACGACAAGTTGCAGATTGCGAAACCTGTCCTTGCAGTTTGTGAAATGTGTCGTAGTATAGAGATTAACCAGAGGAAATGACGACCCCCCGGGAATCAATCGGCTAACCGAAGTGGTTCCTTGAAAGCCTTAATTGGTGAGTCTAAAAGCCCTTTAGGGTGATTTCAAAAAAGCCCCTGTTAGCAGGGGCTTTTTTTATTTGCTCACCTCTGCTCTACTACTCAGCTTTTCTCATTGTTGACGATCGTCCTCAAAAGACTGCATGCTTTCCAAATTACTCGGCAGCTCTGTAAACGAGTCATGTCTTACAAGCTCGACACTTGCAATGTTTTCCTTTGCCTCTGATGCTATTAGATACTCCGTGGCCCCATTTTCTAGACCAGCCACAAACAGCCCGGTGTCGCCAATAATGTCTCGAATAGGGCTAATGATCTCACCAGCCAAATCGGTGTACGTGTCTTGGTCCATTTGATCTAATACCTTGATGAGATTATTGATCGCACCCATAGAGCTCGAAACTTCATGTATGTAGCTAAGACTTTTGAGCTTTTTCATGGGCGCAGCCTTTTCCCACTTGTTTTCCCAAAGAACCTTATTGTGGCAAACCTCATTGCGTAAAGCGGCCACGTAGTGCAAGTCGGCTGCAAGCATGGCAATAGTCTGGCTAACTGGTCCTCGCTGATCAACCATTGGCCGGCCCAATTTGCTACTGAAGCTCAGGCCAGCTTTCCGTGCACCTGAAACTGAAGTACTAAATGCGGTTGCGGTTAGTAGGGCCAATTTTTGGCCAAAACTGTAGGGCAGTAGCCCCTTAAAGTCGTCGTCGTTGCGCCAATAATCAAGGTCTTTACTTTCTACCAAGGCACGAGTGGAGCGTTCCCTGCCGTTCCCATAAAATTCACTCTCCAGGAATCTTTTTGTGCGGTTTCCCGCTCGGTACGCCTCGGACAACTCATATTCCAATCGAAGCTCTACATGCAGGCAGCCCGCTAAAACCAGCAATCTGAGAGCTTTTTCCTGCTCGATAATTGTATATATCTCCCGAAAGTCGGTCTCTCCGCGGAATTCACCAGCTGAATCTAAGGGCTCCTGCTGAAATGGTCGGAAGAAGTAACCTAACCGCAAGGGCCCCAAGTTCCTCATCCAACCCTTGAGAAGCCCCTCATCTTCCTTATTAACGACCATTTTTCGGGCCCTAAGCCCGGCAATCTCATCGTCTAAAGTGCGTGGCTTCAAAGTCGAACCTTTCTGTCTCGAATCAAAAAGCGTTTAGCGCGACCGACCCGAATTGGGAGCCTCAATGTCTGGTTCGGCCAGGACAGCGAACTCATTGGCTTTGGCAGCGTATAGATGCAACGGGTAATCCCAACCTTCATCTTTTATTTTGCGCATTACGAAGGTTAGCCCACTCATGAAGCTATTTTCCGAGTTCACGAAGTCAAGCAAAATCTCCGACCACGCCTCGCCGATTTTCATGGCCCGACTAGACTCTTGCTGCTTCCGAAGGTGAATCTCGATTTCATGGGTGTTGTGATGAATCAGGCTCGTGTAGCCAGGTTTCGTCGATGGCGCTGACCGCCTCGAGGAAACGTTGTCGCACCTCATTCATTTACCCACCTGAGGCGATGACGGGGGGTTAGTCCGCAGCCAGTCCAACACTTCGTCGGCGTGGGTATCGGGCGGGAAGACGGGGTAGAAGACGTGCTCAATGATGGTGCCTGTGAGAACGAGGGTCAGGCGCTTGTAAAACCTCGAGTTGTTCGCCTGAAAGGTCGGCAGGTCCAGTGCCTCAGCCAGGCGCAACTGTGGATCAGACAGCATCGGGTACGGCAGCTGCAACCGTGCCACCAAGTCCTGCTGGTATCGGGCATCATCGCTAGAAAGTGCCAAGACCTGTTCGGCGCCAGACTCACGTAGCTTGGCGAAGTTGTCGCGGAAGCCGCATGCTTCCTGACTGCATCCTCGCGCACCCGGTATCTGATCCCAGCCACGTGGCATATCCACGGCGGGGTCCCCGGTCAGCGGGTACACAAATAGTACCCATCGGCCATCGCTTACCTTGTCCAGTGTGATATCGCGACCCTCAGTGGTCGGGAACGTCACTGCCGGCACACGCAGTCCCGGCAGGTGTCGGGCTGCGCCATCGTCATGCGGTGCCGGGAGATTATCGGGTAGAGGGTCAGCAGAGGGCAACATGTTAGAGGTCTCCTTCGAGGTTGAGTGATGGAAGCCGCGGACCGCGGCGGTCTGGATCGCGTTGAGCAGCCGCTCGCGGTCACCGGTGAGCTCGACTAGCAAGCGGTCTAATTCGTCTAGCTTGCCTTGGTAGGTGGCTAGAGACTCTGGGCAGTCATCACTGTGCCCGTGACCGGCGCGCAAGCACTCCACGAACGGGCGGGTTTGCTGCGCAGTCAAGCCCAACGACATCAACATTCGGATCTCAGAAGCCAGTCGCACATCCTCCGGGCTGAAAAACCGGTACCCGTTCGGGTGGCGTCGCGGCTGCACCAAACCGAACCCTTCGTAGTAGCGCAATGCCTTTACCGACACCCCGGCTGACTTGGCAGCTTCACTCGCCCACATGACTCACTCCCATCGATAACTCAAGACTAAACCTGGCCCTGTGGGGATGAGTCAAGAGCAATTACAACTGAAGTGGTATCTGGCAGCAAAACTCTAAGAAAAACCATTCGAAACGGGGTCTGCTATCGGAACTCTCCTGGTCGCCTTTATGGCTCCACCTTCAGAAGCCAGCTACTATTCGAGAACCAATCCCGGTAGTGCGGCAACAAGGCAGGAAGCCGCTGGCAAGCTACCCTGCGCTGACAGAGGCCCCTTCCTCCACTGTCTACAGAGTGACTCGGCAACTGTCGCTTGCTCTGGTTACCTCCGCCATGAAAAGCCCTAGTTCTCTGCGCCTAGAGCGCACTCGCTCTACTATCGAGATAAAAAGCTCACTTTCGTGGAGCTACAACTGCAGGTGAAGACGCAATGCGTCATCAAGCTGTGACATGACCTCCGCAGGAGCCCGCCCGAGGATCGCGCCGAGTCGCTCGATGGGGATCGAGCGGACCTGCTCGGCCTGGGCCTTAGAGTCCCTGGGTAACCCGGTGGCAGCTTGGGGCAACAGAACCTGAAAAGGGAAGATCTGGTCGGTGTTGCTGGTGACCGGTACTACGGTGATCACTCCGCGGCCAAGCCGCGCCGCGATAGAGTTCGCGCGATCGTTGCTGACAATCACTGCCGGACGTCGTTTGTTGGCCTCGCTTCCGCGCACTGGATCCAGATCCACAAGCCGGATCTCACCGCGCAGCATCGGCGATCCCGTCAGCCACGGTCACACTCCACGCCGCTTGGTCACCTGATGCCTCCCACTGAGTCCAGGCCGCTTGGTAATCCTTCTCCAGTTCGGGAAGGCGCAGCATGCGCACGGCATGGTGCACAGCGGCAGACCTTGAGGCAAGGCCGGCAGTGCGCGCGAATTCATCGAGGATAGCCACATCCTCTTCGGGGAGACTAATGCTTATCTTCATACCAAAATACTACCACGGTGCTACCTCACTCTGCGGCTGTCTCGGCTGCTGGGCGAGCACTGTCGAGCATGCCGATCCTCTGCAGGCATCCGTCTCGAGCTGGAAATCGGCTCTTAGCAGCGCCTTATGAGGCACCAACCTAATCCTCACACTCAAAGAATCTGAGGCATCTCGAACTGGGCTTGGCCTTCTAGATAGTCGGTCGCGGTCGCGCTGCTCTCCGGCTTCCAGGCGAAATGGCTGGCTGGTGACCTGCCGCTCATAGAGTTTGCGGGTGTATCTTGCAATACTTCGCACATAATCACTAATTATATTAAAAGTATGGAGTAGAACGTGGGACGCACACGAGTTGGAATGTCCGCAGTAGCAGAGAATGCACTTGCTGTGCTCGGCAGCGAGGTTCGCTTGGCGCGCATGGGGAAGAAGATGACCATCGCAGAGCTTGCCGCCCGCGCCGGTGTCTCGTCGCGCACGGTATCCGCCATCGAAGCTGGTGCCCCTGCGACAGCTGTTGGCAATGTATTCACTGTCGCGCTGGCCGTCGGATTCCCGCTGTTCTCTATAGAAGACCCCAACGAGTTTGCTGCCCTGCGCCTTCGCGGTGAAGAGAAGATTGCCCTGCTGCCGAAACGTGTCGACCACCCTCGAAAAAAGGATGACGATGGCAACTTTGACTTCTGATCTCATCTACGTCTGGGTATGGCTTCCCTTAAGACCGAACCAATTCCTGCCGGGGTGCTTCGCCAAAGTGGCAACTCGCTGAGCTTTCGCTATGGCAATAAGTACCTGCAACGACCTGACGCCATGAGCCTTTACGGGCCAACTCTGCCGTTGACCAATAAATTCACTGCACCTTTTGGTGGCCTTCTGGCCCCTGGCCCGATTCGCGATGCCGAACCGGACTCGGGCATACGATTTGAGTGAGATGGCCCGTGGGTTTCTAGAAGTTGAGAACAACTAGTGCATTTGGGAGTTTATGAGCTTTGTTAGAGGTGAACTCAACGCTGAGGTGCCTTCGCTCGGTTCGCACTCTTCTCTAAATAGTGAGTCAGCCTTGTCGAGCCAATGCGCCTGGTTCTTATACGTTTCTTTATAACGCTAAAGGCGGTTTTGTCGCAGTGCGCTACTCTCCTATTTTTCGATTTGTCGCAAAAAGAGAACCGCCACACACATACTAAATGGCGAAATGTCACACTAAACGCCAATTTGTCGACTGAATTGGTTTATCACCAAATTTCAAAACTGCCCAGAAAGACTCGGTTGGATCTGCCCATGAAAAATGGCTAATTGGTTACAGGGGCTCCCTGAGAAGGCACAGAGAGAACGATATTGTGGTCAAGCACGACACGTTTGAAGATGGCAAGTTTCCAATTTGGGCAGCGGTGGAGTTGCTGGACTTTGGCAACATCTCCAGGCTGTTTGCGGGTCTGGATGAACCCGTTGCAACAGCAGTCGCAAATGAGTTTGGAGGTGGGGCGAGATTCATGAAAGGTGTTGTTCAATCCCTAAATAACCTCAGGAATCATGTGGCGCATCAGTCAAGGCTCTGGAACTTCCACTATCCCCAGAACCCTCCCTCACGTCAGGCATTATTGCCTAAAGACCTAAGGCACCTGCAAGGCTTAAAGGACTATGAGCGCCGCAAGCTATGCCACCAAGCTTGATGTTAAGTTCGGTTTTCATCTGGTTTGGCTTCTGATTTGACAGTTGGGCTTCTTGGAAAGTGGCTTTTTTTACTCACGATTTTTATTCATCTTTTTTATCCATGGCGACTTGTTTCTCGAGCCTGAGGGAGTATCCAAGCTCTGACAGGACATTATGAGCCAGTCTCAGATTCACATCTTCTTTGCCGTTTTCAACTGAACTCAACCATTTTCTTGAAACTTGCAGGCGCTGTGCCAACTGCTGTTGGGTGAGACCAGATTCTTTGCGCGCCTGACTCACAATAAGACCCAATATCCTGGGCGTAAATCTCATGAGGCCCCCTGTAACTTGTAATAAACAATAACAAATGTAACCAATAGTGCGCAATGTCATTTGCGCACTGTATTACTCATTCAACTTTGAACTGATTGCGATGTGGAGCTGGGAGCTGGATTGTTGGGGGCTGCCCCCTAGTAGCTAATGACTTTTGCCCCGTTGGCCTCCCTCTGATTGTCTAAGAGTGCGAGCCCAATAAGGGGGGCTGTAACATGTCAATTCTTTGGATCAACCGGAGCTAACGCCAACAAACAAGTCGCCTGCCAAAAAATCTTGACTGTTTTGAATATTTCGAATAATATTGCATCCATGGACACCTTTAGCCCGACCGCAGAAGAAATTGAACTGCTCGAACGTTATGTCTTTACCAGCTCTCGAGGCCCAAGACCTCAAATACCAAAGTTAGTTTTGTCTGATGGAACCGCCCTGGAGCTTTCTGCCCAAGTAGCAAAAATCCTGAGATTGATTGCCGAGGACTTTAGCGCGGGAAGATCGATTTCGATTATTTCACATCAGACAAAACTCACCACTCAGGAGGCTGCTGATTTCTTGGGGCTTTCAAGGCCAACACTTATAAAGCTGCTTACCCAGCACCTAATACCCTTCGAGACCATCGGCAGACACAGGAAGATCAATTTCGCCGATGTTCAGGCTCTGCGAGAGAAACTGGCCAGCTCTCAAAGAAATGCAATCACAAAGATGAGAGAGCTATCAGACATTGAGCTGGATTCAGAAGAAAGCTTGGCTAACAATCCTTTGATTAGGGAATAGCTAGTTGTTCACGGCTTTAGTGGACGCGAACGTTTGGTATTCAAAGCTCCTTCGGGATGCTCTTCTTGAATTTGGACTAAACCACTTTTTCCAACCACGGTGGTCACAAAATATACTTGATGAAACCCAAGGGGCACTTGAGCGACGATTCCCAGGTTACGGTCTGTCATTCAAAAAACAGGCTGAGTACATGAATTTAGCCTTTCCTGAGGCAATGGTCGGAGACTTTGAGCATCTGGAAACTGGGCTGCAAGAAGTTCACGAAAACGACAAGCATGTTTTGGCTGCAGCCTTAGCTTGTAAAGCTGGCGCCCTAGTGACATTCAACCTTAAAGATTTTCCACAAAACTTATTCGAGGTGCACGGCGTCCAACTCGTCCACCCGGATGATTTTTTACTAGATCAGGTTGATTTGAATCCCCAAATCGGCCTGCTGGCGATAGCTAAGCAGTTGGCAGATTACCGAAGGCCCCATATCGGAGCACTCGAGCTCTCTACTAAGATGAAGATACTTCGATGCCCTGGATTTGCAGAATTTGTCGCCGAGCATTCCGATAAAATTGATTATCACGTGAGCTCGCTTCGCGAGAACCCGAGTCAATAGTTAGCTCTTCGTAAATGCCGTCCCATGGCTTTGCCAAAATCTCAAGTTTCTTCTATAACTCTGCAGCCCTTCGGGAAAAACTCCCCCACCAAATAAAAGGAAGCCACAACCTGGGGCAGCAAAGAGTTATGGCTCCAAACCTTCCTTGGGCCTAAAGACGGAGGAAAGAAACATTTTTCTTCCAGCAACAACGACTGCGGCATGCTCACCTTTATTGACGATGAATTCAAAGAAGGTATCCGCAAGGAGACCGGCTTGAAGCCCGAGTGGGCGGCGGAGTCTTTTAGTGACATCGCAAGCGATGTCCTACAAAGCATCTCGAGGATAAAGGCTTCGCCCTTTATCCCTCACACCGATGCTGTCAGAGGTTTCATCTTCGATGTTGCCTCTGGACTGCTGGACGAAGTGAAGTAGCAAGGCCCACAAGAACATCTACAAGGCTGAATCAAACCGGTCCTGGGTTTTCTGGGGCCCGTTTTTTCATTCAACACAGTGGTAATTGCTAATCAGCAGGGTTTAATTCCCATGCGGCTAGTGGTCAAACCCAAGAAGCGAGTCATGCAAAATGGCGGTGGGTAAGATAACAAAAGATTCTGCGTTCAATTTCCACTCGGCTAGCTGGTTTAGCTCTCCTAAATGGCAGCTTGATCTAAAAGCACAATTGATCCACGAGGCCCTGCGCGACAATTTTACCAGCCTCAATGCCTCCTTACGATTGTTTAGTCGGTTAAACAATCGTAAGGTAGGACTGTGCGATTGAAAAAGGACATTGGGGGCTTGCCTTGAGTTGGCCTAGGTATGAGTCGGAGCAGCTTTATTGGGAGCCTGATTCAAGCTATCCGGTGTCAAGAAGACAGCTGCTGCGTCATAAGGGCCCCTACTTCGGGGCAGTTGCCCCGCTAATTGCTAACCGACAGGTTTTACTTTCCAGCGGCCTGTTGGCAATTGCGGATGAAGCTGTCGTTGAGTTAGCTCGGTTTGATGTTGAGGTGGGGCAGATGGTTGCACCTTTTTCGAGCATATTATTGCGCTCAGAGGCGGCTTCCTCTTCTCAGATAGAAAATCTGACGGCCTCACCGGCGGCAATCATTCGGGCAGAGCTAGGGCTTAAAGAAACCGTGAATTCGAGCTTGATCATTAGCAATCAAAGAGCAATGAGTGCAGCGGTGGCAGCAAGTGCGTCACTTAGCCTAGATAGCTTGCTGGAGATTCATCGGGTGCTACTGGAGAAATTTGATCCGGTGAATGCTGGCAGGCTGCGAGATGTGCCGGTTTGGATTGGCGGGGATCCCTATGGCCCACACAAAGCCCAATACGTTGCCCCCGAGGCCTCTAAAGTGTCCGAGCTCTTGGATGATTTGCTTGCATTTTGCCAAAGAGATGACCTGCCGGCCCTGGTGCTGGTGGCAATATCCCATGCGCAGCTTGAATCAATCCACCCCTTCACCGACGGTAATGGTAGAACCGGCAGGGCATTGGTGCAGGTGCTTTTGAATCGGTTGGGTGTTACCAACTCGGTTATGGTCCCGGTTTCTGCAGGGTTATTGAAAAACACCGCTGCCTATTTTGGAGCGCTGGATGAGTATCGAGCTGGGAACCCAGAGCCGATAGTTGAGGTTTTCGCAAGGGCATCGCTACTTGCTGTATCCAACGGCAGGGTTCTGGCGCGTCAACTCTCAAGCGTTCGAGATTCTTGGAATCAAATACTTGGCGTCAGGTCTGATGCTGGAGCTAATCGGTTGCTCGATCAATTATTGGCATCCCCGGTGATAAATCGGTTACGCGCAAAAGAGTTGCTATCGACCACAGAAGCCAACGCTCAGCTAGCAATTGACAAGCTGGTGGAGGTGGGGATCTTGACTCAGCAAGGATCTGGCCAAAGAAATCGAGTTTGGCAGGCCGAGGCTGTCCTAACTGCCCTGGATGATTTCGCTTTGAACCTTCGTCGCTAACTCAGGTTCAAGCCCAAGGGGCTCAAACCTCTACTGGGCAGCTGTTCATCTGCCAGCTGGCTCTGTTGACAATTAGATACCTGATGGGAAAAATGCCAAGACCACGGTATTCCAATAATGTCCTGCAGAGCATCTCGAGGATCAAGTCTTCACCTTTGATCCCTCACACCGATGCTGTCAGAGGTTTCATCTTTGATGTTGCCTCTGGACTGCTGGAAGAATTTAACTAGCAGGGGCCACAAGAACATCTAGCTGGCTGAATCAACCTGGGTCCTCCTGGTTTTCTGGGGCAGGGTTAATTCATTCGCTGTCGTTTCCAACGATCAGCACCGCTAAGCCAGCGGCTCGCAAGATCGAATTGATCCGAAACAGAAATTTCATGTGTTTCTAGTTTCTTATCAGAAAGGCGATTTTGTCCTATCGCCTTGAATCGCTAAGTGCATTTAGCAAGGCGTTAGTTGTTGGGTGCGCACTATCAGATTCGGCTCGAATTTGATTGCCGGCATCGCTGAATGCCTGTAGAAGATTTTCGTTGGTTTCTTTAATAACTGATTCTGCCCAGTCTGAATCTAACTTGAGACGCTTGGCTTCAAAGATTAGATCTGAAAAAGTGATTTCGCTGAATTTATACTTTGAATTAATGCTCATTGCTGATTTTTGTGGGAGCCCGTAAAGAACCGTGGAAGAAAGATCGTATAGCGGAGCCAAAGAGACCGACCGCTGGTCCAGAATCAGAGAATAATTCTTGGCATGTGCATCGGTGCAACGGGCTGCCACATTGAACACCAAAGCTCGAAAGAACTCTGCTGCTACCTTTTTTTGCTCTGTGCTTCGGTAAATTCCCTGAAAGAGCCGGGAAATTTCTCCAACGCCTGGACCGCCATCGTCTCGTTGATATTTTTTAGATGGAGGCACTGATAGTGCCTGACACAGGTCTTCCTGATGGACCCTTTCAAGAACACCCTCGGGTGTCTTTTTTCGATCGTAGCGCTTGGATATGAAAACCTGGGTGGCTCCAAATTGAGATATCTGGGTTTGGGCAACATTGAGCCCTAAATAACTTGCGGCCAACATCGTCTGGTGCTCCACTATGTCTAGGTTTTGCCACCTATCGGGCACCGGCTTGATTATGTGCGTGGAGATATCTTCACCGCTGGGTGTCTGCCACGACCCATCTGTATTCAATCGAAGGGCAAGTTTGGCCTGAGCCCCTGCGAGGCTCAAATTGATCTTTGTCGAAGTACCGACCGTGCCATCCTCATACTCGTTTATCTTTTCCTTCAAGATCGTTTCAATGTCCGACTCGCTCAGTAAGCGAGTGCTCTCCATGGGCTGTTCCACGGTGCCCGAAGTGAACTCCAGCGCACCGGCTACCTCTTGGCCCACGTGTTTCAAGAGACTAAAAGGGTTTCTTTGATTGGCTCCGTACCTTTTGGCAATTGATCGCAAGGCGTTTTCGTTGTCTGGCAGCAGGCCTTGCAGAAACGGAAGGGCTACTTTCTTCGGATATTCGATTTGTCCAATTGGCATTGACAGCGAAATAGGAGTCTGGTCTTCCTGGTAACCGGGGTCATATTGGATGGTTATATTTCCAGAGCGAGTTTGACTAACGACGCCACAAGATATTCCGTTCAGCTTGATGTTGAGTTCAGCGTTCATCTGACTGCTGGCTTCTTATTCGGCGCTAGGGCTTCTTGAGAGCTAGCCTCTTTTTCATCCAGCGAGACTTGTTTTTCGAGCCTGAGGGAGTATCCAAGCTCGGACAGGACATTATGAGCCAGTCTCAGATTCACATCTTCTTTGCCGTTTTCAAGTGAACTCAACCATTTTCTGGAGACTTGCAGACGTTGCGCCAACTGCTGCTGTGTGAGCCCGGCCTCTTTGCGAGCTTGGCTAACCACAAGTCCCAATATTCTGGGCGTGAATCTCATGAGGCCTCCTGTAACTTTTATTACACAATAGCAAATGTAACCATTAGTGCGCAATAACAAATGAGCACTTTATTGCTCATTTGACGACGGACTGAAGCGCTTGCACCCCGCAAATCACAAAATATCCTTGTTGAAACTAAGGAGTGCTCGAAGGATGCCTTCCGGGTTGCGGTTCAAGCGGCTGACAGTGTGCTTAGGGCTTCCCTTTGGTCACTTGCCCAAGAGGCCTGATTGTTCCAAGCGGGCTACTGAGAACCTTTTTAATTCTGAAATGCGAAATCTTAGGTTTGCCTGAGTCCTTGGATATTTCTGCTACTAACCATCCGGCCCTGCTGATGGCATGGCCGGATTCCCTGTCAGCAAAGGCGGTGTTGATCTGGGCAAACTCATACTTTTTCACGAGCTTGTCGAAGGGGAATGGTCCTTTTTGGTAGAGCGAGATTAGCTTAGGGATGAAGGTTTGTGGCACAGCGTCACCTTCGATAACCCTGCTGCTGCCGGCGTCGTATTATGAGACGATTTGCCAGCGGGCGGGTTCTAATAACTCACACGGTTGGCGCTGATGCCTGGGCTCTAAACAACGGAACCCTGAAAGCTATCCAAGATTCCGGTGGTCTATTCATGGACTGAACCCGGTATCGCACCGTTGCCTCAGGCGCAGGAGCACGCGAGTCTTTACCCCAAGATCTCACAGAACGCCAGGTGCAGATTCTGATAGACATGGCTCATGGCAGGACCAACTTGGTTATCGCCCAGCAGATGATTCTTAGTGAATCGACCATCAAACAAGAATCGGTAAGGATCTGTCGTGCCCTAGGGGTTGGCACAAGACAGCAGGCTGTCTTGAAGGCAAGAACCCTGGGGCTATTGCCTGATGGCATTGAGATTAGGGTCTAGTTCTAAACTGACAGGCTTCACCGTCTCGTGAGTGCCTCAAGCGGCGCATTACATGCGCCCAGGACTAACCGACTCCACCCTCTCCCTAATAATTTTCAATTGTGCAACGAATTATATGGAATCATCTAAAAACCCTCATCTAGATCTGAAAATTAGGACGCAGTGCGCCATCAAGCTGACCCATAGGGTTCGCGGGGTCATTCCTGAGGATCACTGCTGAACGAAGTTTGTGGACGCTATTTCCGAGCACTAGCTCCAAATTCGAAGGCCGAATTTTAAATCGCAGCAGACGCACAGCATGGCGCAAGCCCGCAGACCCCTACTGGGGGCTTCAAGACCTCAAGTGCCAACGCTGCAATTGACACAAACCCGAAAGCTGGCTCTTGCCCACCAAAAACACCTGTCTTCAAGATAGGTGCCGGACCAAAAAGCTGCACACTCTTAAGCACTAGATGACAGTTAAACTACGGACCTCCTGCAAAAGCAGGAGGTCCGTAGTTCTCGAGCTGGGTATTTGTGCTTACTTTGTTAACAGAGGAATAGTTGCCTGGAGCGCACCATTTATGAACACCCTAACCTGAATTCGAACCCCAACGCCCGTGAACTCGACGTGGCGATAAAGGTTATTTTTTGCAGCAGGTATTGACTTCACAATCACCCAATCCTTGCCCACCTTCGCGGATAGGCGCTGGCCCTGATGATTCTTTGCATAAATAGCCACGTAGCCCTTGAAAGACCCGGCGTTCACTTTTGCACCCGGCATGGCAAGGCCTGATCCAGTTTCTCCCCCAGGATTTTTCGGAATGTTTCCAGGAGTTCCAGGTGAAGTGGGTCCTGTTGAGCCACCTGCCCCAGATCCTCCTCCACCAGACCCTCCAACTTGCGAAGAGGCACTAGAGATTTGAAACGACTGGGGTCGTGGTTGAGCGGCGCTAAAAGTATTGTTTCCCGGCTGAGAGGCTGTCACCGTGCAACTGCCGACTCCCGAGAAGCTCAAAAGCGATCCCGAAACTGAGCAAGGCCCAGAAACCGAGTAACGCACCACTAAGTCAGAAGTGGAGGTGGCGGCTAGGGTCATTGCTCCAGGAAAAAATTTATCACTGATGGGCGGAAAGGTAATGGATTGAGCGGCCTTTATGGTGATTACCCGGGTCTCAGTTCCCGCGCTGAAGGTCGAGTTTGCTGGGATGGTCGAAGTCAAAGTGCACGTTCCCGAAGCCACTGCAAACACCCGACCGGCAGAATACGTGCAGGCGTTAAGTGGCAATGCCGCCACTGCAACTGCGACTTGCCCTCCAGATGGGGCCGTGGCAGTTAGCGAAGCATCAGTTCCGATGTCCATCGAAGTCAGATTGGATGGGCTGAAAACTGGCTTATTGGCGAGTGCACCCGAGGAAATTACAACAGGAGTGGAGGCAATCGAGCGGGCACTGGAACCTTGCCTATTGGCTGCGCTTACTCTCAGCGTATAGGTGCCTGATGTCAAATTGCTCAGCGTCAGACTCGTTGAAATTGCGGGGCTGGGAGTGCTTGGGGTGCCGACATCGTCACCGTCGTTATTCAGCAAGAAAACTGAATAAGAGGTGATGGCATCACCATTTGACACGGGCGCTACCCAAGAGACGGTTATCGAACTCCCAGCGGATGAAGCAGTGGGGGCCCCGGGCACGATTGGGACTGCCGCAAAAGTAATCGAATCAAAGACTGCCTGCTCGGATGCTCCAAGACTACTTACCGCGACAAGCCTAAAAATGTAGGCCTGGCCCGCATTTAGGTTGGAGGTGGTAAAAGTGTTTAAATTCGCGGCCACATCTGCGGACGTGAAGCCTGAACTGCTAATTACATACTTGGAAATAACCTGCCCTCCGTTGTCAGGAGTGCCCCAAGTCAGCGTGACTTGACCATTATTTAGAGTCGGGGCGTTCACAGTGGGTGCAAATGGAATACTGCGAGCTTCAAACAAGAACGAATCCGAAGCCGTCGTTGCACCAGCATTGTCCACGGCTGTCACTATCACGCTGTAATCTGCGCCGCCAGTCATGCCTGCAAGAACTGCCGTGCAAGCAGTACCTGCGCAACTCAGAGCTGACCCGTTGATGCTTGTGACACCAGGTGCAGTTGCTGATACTGCGTATGTGAGGGCATTAGAGCTCCCGGTCCAAGTAACCGTAGCGCTGGCCTGATCCGTTGCAGTTCCGGCTGGAGAGGTACTGCTCACCGCTAGGTTTGTCGGCTTTGCGGGGGCAGAATGTGCGGGAGTCGCCAAGGATGCAATGAGACTCAAAAGTGCAACTACAGCAAGCTTTTTCATTGCGTTACTACCTCACACTCAGGGTGAAGTTTTGAGTGATTGGCGCACTAGGTGTTGCTGCACCCAGTGCTGTACCTAATACAGACACAGGCACGAGAACAGACGCCAGCGGGGTTATTTCTCCTGGAGCATTCACTTGAAACACGCGAATTTTCCAGTCGTACGTCGGGTCAAGATCCAGTCCGTATTTTCCGAGCGAGTCGGTTACCGCCTCGCGAGTTTGACCAGATACCGCAGCCCCACTTTCAACATTGAAGGCCTCTGCAAACACAATCGCACCGTTCAAGCCCACAACTCCACCGGGTCTAAACACCTGCCCCGTTAGATTGCCAGGACTCAGCGAAAGTGTTAGGGACTTATTTGTGACCGTGCCATTCCCGCCGCAAGCGGGAATTGACTTGGTTACGGCGCTCGAAGAGTCCACAGTGAAAATACAGTCAATCCTTGAACCCTGCGATCCGGGGCCCGGGTGAATTGTCAGCCGATAGGTCTTACTAGCATCCAGAGCCAAAGCTGCGATTCCAGCTCGATCAGTTCCCGATCCCGCAACCCACTTCACCGGCGCTAGGGTGGAGGGATTTACTTCTTCGGCACTTATATAAGACCAGCGAGCCGGGCTTGAGCCATCCTTTTGCTTTATCGTCAAGATCAGGTTAGGCGTGCCAAGGGCAAATTTTGCGGTTGTCAACTCCTCGTAAGTTTTAGATTCATAGGTGGCTCTTGAGAAAGCCACTCTCTGGCCCCAAGGAGCCTCCACTTCAACGCTAAACCTCTTGGTGGGATCGCTCGTCAACGAATCTGGGACGTTGAATTGAGCAATACCTAGGGCATTCGACTCAGCACTGCCAAGCCAGCGCTTATAGCCAGTCTCGTGGACAAATAAGCTAACCCATGACTGCGGAGCCGCTTCACTATTTGGGAACGTGACCCCCACCGCTGTGTTAGGGCTAAGGGCAGTAACGGGGCCAAGCTGCAATGGTGTTGCAAGGTATGGCTGACCGGGAACTAACCGGGGTAAGGCACTGCAAACTGGTTTTGCCTCGCCTGCCTCACAATTCCAACTAACCGCTGTCGTTGAATTGCTTGGTGGGTTGAAGTTAAAGTGCAGCCCGAAGTTACCGGCGATGCCCTGATTGCGATCCGCAATCTCAGCCGAATCAATCAGTAGCGAAATTTCACCAGTACTGCCAGAATTCGCCCAGGTGTGCCAGTTTCCATAAGAAACCCCAACGTGAGTGTTCAGCAATGGATTGCCTGCGGAGTCCTTCAGCGTAAATTTAAGGTTTGGCTCCCGAAGCTTGAGTTCAAGCTGCCCTTCTGAGACACAAGGCCCAGTCACCGAGGATCCGATGACGTTAATTTGGCATTGTTGGGACCTGGCAAGATCATTGCCGTTCCAAGGTTCGCGGGCATAAATGTAGTACGAACCATCTGGAAGGGTAATTCCAAACTCCCCGAGCTGGTTGGTGTTTGAGCCATACTCCCACAGATCCCAGCGAGTAGTGAAATCGACTGGAACGACCTGGCTGTCGCGCACCCCGTCGTTACCTTTACCAACAGGCATCTTGACGCTTCCCTTGACATTCGGTGCGTTCAAAATGAACGGGAAGTACCCGCCACTCAAAATCAAGGGGTGACTGTCAAACCCACCCTCGGTAGCTGAGACTTTGACTTCTCCAGCAGTATTGACCTGTGCGAAGAAGGTTTTTCGGGAGAGAAGACCTGGATTTGGCCAAGGGGGATTCACTGAGATTCGGTAGTTCCAAACAACACCCGAAGGCGGAACTCCCAAGCTCATTGAGGTCTCACCCAGAGCGTTGGAACTTGACCCGTTGAACCATTCGTTGGTCGTTTCGTTATAAGCATCAACCCAAGCTCTAAAAGCGGGCTGTCCCGGGGTAGATGAATTAATCCCCGGCTGGTAAACGATTGCTTTGAAGTTTGGGACGTCCAATTGAATCTTGTCAACGAACTGCGCAGACACTGTTTTGGCTGCTATTTGTGTCGGTGTGTATAGCTTTTTGGTGGACGTGAAGGCACCACCAAAAGCATCGCTTCTCACCTGAGCATCCACCCTCAAGGTGGTCGATAAGGATGGAACATTGATTCTAGCTTTTCCAGAGGAATCAGTGGTGCGGCCCCCGAGCCAACGCCCTGTTTCATCGTCAAAAATACTCACCCAAACATTCGCTGCCGCTTTACTGCCGGCCATGAATTCCAACTCAACATTGGGCAATGATGGCTTAAGCACGATTAGGCGGTCATCAGCTCTTAAGCCATTGACAATTGCACCAAGCTGAGCTTCGATGGCGGCGGCCCCCTCGAATCTAGCTTCGGTGAACTCGTAATAGCCGTGCGGGTTGATTGTCAAAACAGAGGAAGAATTAAAGTCAGTGAATCCAGCCCACTTCGAGAGGCTGAATTTGCCTTCCGAGTTGGAATTTGCGCAGCGACTCTGGTTGCTATTGGCCTCACTTTGCCAGAGGCAAATAGACACATTCCGAAGCTTCACAGTGGGGTCGAGCGGACTAACTACTTCACCAGTCCACGTTGGTTCACTGAGCCTCAACTGCAAGGCCGCGGGCACAGTAGCCCCGTTTACGGTGGCTTGACCCGAAGAGTTCACACTAATTCCGGTTAGCAACGGTCCGTCGCCATGAATCAGAGACTGATAGGGCGCGCGCGCCATAAGGTTATAGCGCCCGGCTGGTAGGGATAATGACCATCGACCGAGTCGGTCAGTAGACCGCGAGTACTCCCAAAGTTCTTCCCCGGTGGCTAAATCGACCGGGACAACTTGGGCATTTGCAATGCCAACTGTTCCAGTTGGGCCCACGATTACCCCCGACAGTGCGGGAGACCTCAGCTCCAAAGCACCAAATTTTCTTGAGAAGCTGGGCTCCGAGCCCGCGGCAATCGTGAATTCGGGGCTGAATGTAGTGGAGTACTTAATGCTTCCCCATGGATCAAAGCGGAGCCTATATGTTCCCGCAGTATTAAACTTCAGGCCGAAGCTACCGTCCGCTTTCACATCGGTATTTGTGTTGGTCCAGTCCCAACGCGCTTCACTTGAAACAAAGCGTTGGAGTTGAACGCTCACCGGCAAGTTGTCACCTGCAGCAATTCGCACGCCATTTGCATCCACAAGAAATCCGCTTATATTCGGCGCTTGCAACTCAAGAGCAAAAACTCCTGCGCTTGGGGTGACCCCTTCAATGCTGAGGGTTTTCACTCCGGCAACGGTAGTTACCGTGCCGGAGAAAGTCTGTCGAGTGAAATTACTGTTGTAGGGGGGGTGAACTATAAATTCGTAATTTCCGTCCAACTCCGCTGCGAAACTAGCCCTACCTTGCTGGTTGGTGGTGATCCAGTCGACCCAGTTCCCATCTTGGCGGACTTCGATACTTGCACTTCTCAAGTTGGCACTGGAGCCCGGCTCTCGGACTGAAAATACTGCCGTAGGAGTAGCCAGTTGGAGGGAGGGGAAGTCGACGATGAGACGATTGGAAATGTTGCTCGAATTCACTACGAATTCTGTCGACGAGGTCACGGCTGCGCCTGGAATATTATGCGGCTCCAGCCTCAGGCGATAGGTACCCGACTCCTCTAACCGAAGACCAAAGGATCCATCGCGTGCGACCTCCGCCCACTGGTTGGTCCAGTCCCAACTCGATGAGACAGTGCTATATTTTTGTAAATTCAAACTCACCCAGTCGCCATTATTTGTGTTGATGGCGGTGCCGTCGGGGCGCTTTACTAGCCCGGTCACATTCGGCACGGCGAGAGCTAAAGAAAACACACCATCCGTCGAAGCGATACCATCAATAGTGACCGTATAGCTCCCGGGACTGCCAGTGACCGTTACCAGGTAGTAGCGGCCCGCTACTCTCGAAGACGACAAATTGCCGGGGGCCCTAAGTTCGATTCGGTAAGTCCCAGCGCTAGTAAAGCCGATACCGGAAAGACCAGAAAACCCGGTATCAAAAGATGATAGGTATTCGAAGTTGCTCTCATTCGAGGAGCTCTGCCTGAGGAGATTACCGCCTGCATATCTCAGCCCCAACGAGGAACCCGGCGCTGTCACTCTGAAGACAAAGTCAGACTTATTCATTTTAAAATCTGGAAAATCAAGTGTGAATCCGGAACCAGTTACAACAAAGGTTGAGCTCAACGTTTCCGCTAAGTCGGACCTACCATTGGGCTTAGCTTTTAGCCTATAGGTCCCAGCTTCGACCCCTCTGAGCCCAAAGGATCCATCCATGCCCACGTTGGTCGAGGATACGTGCTCCCAAAAAGAGCCCTCAACCTCGCGCTCAAGTGCGACATCAATGTTCACATTATTACCAGTCCGTATTATTACTCCCGAACTGTCCTTCACCACACCGGTGATGTTTGGGCTGTTAGGAGTTAGAACATAGACTCCAGCTACTGGAAGAATTATAGAGTTGGACTCCAGGTTTCTAAGCGTCACAACGCCATTTAGAACCCGTAGTCCATACCTGCGCTCGGCAAAGGAACCAGTCCAAGCATTAACGCTTAGGACAAAGTCGCCATCTGGGGCACTAAGCCCAATCAACCCATTACCTGTGCCATTTCCTGTGATGTACCTGTTTCCGCCTCCCTCAAATTCCTCAAAGATGTCAGCTGAGAAGCTTCTTATCGTCACGGCAGGAGTGCTTGGGGTCACCAAGCGGATCGATAAGTTCGTTCTGCTGAGAACCAAATTAAAAGAGCCGTCAGATTGAGGCTGGATAAGTTCGCCAACATCGGTTCTCACAGTCGGCACACCCGAAACAATCATCACTTCAAAACGCGTGGCGGCCACCTCAGCCGAATCGGCGTTGACCCACACCTGGTACGCGCCATCCGACAATCCGAAACCAGCCGCCCCATTCGGAACTGCTCCTGGACCAAAATACGCACCGCTACTGGATGTTTCCATTTCTGAAACTTGGATATCGGAACTTAGGGGAGCACTGGAGCCCGCCTGCCTGGCTTGCAATTTTAAGTTCGCAGCGGGTGATAATCCTCGATATCTGTACTCCGCAGGTGAAAGAAAAACTCCGCTGACAGAATTCGCATAGGAGCCCGACGAGTTCATCCAGAAAGGTTCGCCCAAGAAACTCGGGGTTGAAAAAGAGCCTCCGATTGCGAAAACTGGCCAATACTTACCAGCCACTTCAGTATTGACCCTGGCATCAAATGATCCGTTGCCCTGAATCTGATTCGCACCGCCAACATATTTTCCGTAATCAGGTGAGCCATCCGAATTCGATGCATAGATTGAAATGGATGTCGTTGCACTTTCAGCCACGGCAATAGTTCCGCCGGTTGGGCTAAGGACCTGACCCGATAAATTGCCTGGCTGGAAAGCGAAATTGATTACGCTTATCCCACCTTCCTGGGAGGCAGTCAGCGAAGTTCTGTAATCAAGGCCTGTGAAAAAGCTATAGGCATCGTTTGGTCCGCCTTCAGTTAAGAGTCTCAAGCCATAATCAGTGAAAAACGCTCCAGGGTTGTTATTGGGCTCAGCGCTGATTAGATAATCTTCCCCGAGACTCAAATCCGAGGACAAGTCAATCGCAAAGGGCCCACTTCGCAAAACCGGAATAGCTGATCTCATTTCCGCATAGTCGCCGGTGGCAGGAAAATGAATCCAAGATCCCGGGTTTGCAAAACTGCCATCGAGATTTCTAAGGGCAACGACTAAGTTACCGAGCTTGAGCTTTGCAGAGATGTTCTGGTTGCTTTTGTCAAGCGAGTTGTACTCGTTCAATGCGGCGTGAGTAAAGTCGCCAATCGGGGGAACTACCGCGAAGCCGAAGTAGTCAATATTCGAATCAGCAGTGATAGTTGCCACACCACTAGAGTTCGTCGTACTGAGCGCCGACACTGTTGTACCGTTCTGGCTACCTACCGTAAAAGACAAAAGTGCCACTTGAGCCCCCGCGTAGATGCTGCCATCACTCTTGGTGATGGTAAAGGTCTTGGTTATCGCAGCCGAAGTGGCCGGCAAGACAGGCACTAATAAGCCAATAATTAGTGCGAAGATTGCGGCTATTGATCGCTTCATTTTTCCCCCAGGATTATTCTTCATAACACTACGCATCCACCCAAAGTCGCGCCAATAGTCCGAAGAACCTTTTTGGGGGACATGCGGAGGGAAACATGCATGCGTGCCTGAAGTGCTGCAAGGTTATTGGGGTCCCTATTCGCCACTTGCTTCCGCCCTGCAATTAAGAATTGCGAATCCCAGCAAAGTTGAACAATGGTGCGGACTGTTATTTTGCCCGCCACAGCGAATCGAAACTCCTCCAACAAATTTAATACCTTGGTTCTAGCAACAACATGGGTGTCAAATCAGGCGAGCTGAGTCGAGGTAACTGGGCGCCCTGTCGAATAATTAGGCCGCTGATGATGCGAGATAAATCATTAGCAACTAGAAACTCTAAAAACCCAACGCCCATTAATCGGCGCCGAACTTGTGTCATAAACATTTCCGGAAATATCTGTTAGGAAACCAACCGATTCAAAAAAACGCAGGTCTCGCTTGAGTCTTTGGTTGAAGAAACAAGTAGGTCACTGACTTAGTCTTGCAAAGTATTGTTGCCCGTCAACATTGAGACCAATCCTGATTGCGCTGAATGGATCATTTGACGAAGACTGAGGCCTAAGGTCGGCCCAGAAGCCCTGTTCACTGGCAAGACTCAAAAGTGTTGAGCTATTGGGGGTTGCAGCAATAGCTCCAGAAAAAAGGCTTGCTTCAATACTTGACTGCTCAAATTATGGACCTAATGTCCAATGGTCGAAGAGACTCCAATCAACTGAGTTCCCCAGTGAAGCCAGTTGGCTGAGCTGAGTTAGTAGTGGCGCTGGTTGAGTGGGGTATTTGGGGTTGGCACTATTACCCGACTGATCCCGAGTAGTTGATTTCTGACTAAGAGCTGATTCTTAGCGAATCAACTATCAAACAAGAGTCAGTCAGGATCTGTCGTGCCCTAGGGGTTGGCACAAGACAGCAGGCTGTCTTGAAGGCAAGAACCCTGGGGTTATTGCCTGATGGCATTGAGATTAGGGTCTAGTTCTAAAGCACAAACCTTCGCCGGCTTGCGAGCGCCGAGGTGGAACATTCGACTAAAGAGCTTGTGCCAAATGAAGCAACCAGAACCAGCCCAGCCGGTTTTCCCGCATGCGCTGCCCAACTAAAGCTTTCTCACCAAGAGTCTCAGTCTTCATTACCCTGAGCGTCACAGTTTTCGGCATGGTCACTGGCAGTAATCCAACCCAGTTCGGTCGCGGACAGCGGCCGCTTCTGGTCGAAACTAAATGTCCGCTTCGGCAAGACTCACAGAGTGACTAGGTATCTTCAAGCATTCCGTTGCGAGACACCAGGACGCCAGAAGTTGAGTTCCGAGGTTGTGTTCCAACTTGAATAAACGGAACTCAATTGGTGACAAGATCAATAGTGCGGACTAGCTTTCGATCGATGTAAATGCGGATATTTAGGGGCTTACCGATCCTATTAACAGGGTCCGTTATTCGAATAAAACCGCCCTTGATGGAGCTCTCAACAACCCAGTCGTTTCCGACCTTGGCACTGAGCCGTTGGCCCTCATAGCCCCTCGCATAAATTGCTACAACTTGGTTGAAGGAGCCAGCGTTCACCTTGGAGAGGTTGGCCTGAGCTACTTGCAGTTTCTGGGACAACTTGCCGCCGCTGAAATTCAACACCAGGGTTGCCTCCCCTGCTGCAAGCATGGGGAGAAGAATCGTTATTTGAGTGCCAGATTCACTAGATCTAAACTTCAGTTCCTGGCCATTAATCGTGGCGGACGTTATTAGCTCAAGACGCGCTCCAACCAGGACCACCTCTGACATTGACAGCACTTCAATGGGTTCGCCTTTATTTAATAAAGCTGGAGTCTGGACTGGGTCTGGAGTCTGGGCGGCAGGAGGACTTTCGGGCGACGGGTTCGACGGTGGGGTTGTGTCACCCCCAGCTGAGCCAGAACCCGGTGGAGTGGGAGGTGTGGCAAGTGGATTGGCGATTGCGATCAGCGGGTCTGTCGTGAACTGAATCGTTACTGTGCCATTTTGAGTGGCTGTTGCCAATAACGTGCTCTGGTCCCCAATAATTGAAAAAACCTTGGCGCCAGCTTTGATGTTGGGGTCATTTATTACGAGTGAAAGTGGGCTATTTGCTACCGGCACTGTTGTGTCGGGGGCAAGCCAGGCCACCACAATTGAATTCACAAAGTCTGTCTCATTAGGCAGAACGGTCTGAGCTCGATTGTTATTGGCAATCGAGTAAATCTTGACCTCCACCCCCTGAGCAAAGGCGCCGCTAGGAATAGTGAGGGAAACCGATGAGGAACCGATCGTAAAGATGTTTATCGATTCAACCCCATTCACAATCACGGCAGTGTTCACAAGTGTTCTGTCTGCCTGTGGGATGCCGGCCAGTGAAGCTTGGCTCCAACGGCCGAATAAGGTCAGATCTAAGGAAGGCGAGTAGCTGGCCGCAGCATCACCGATTTTGCCGCCCCCCGAGTCCGCGGAATACCAACCCTCAAAGACATAATCAGCCCTGATCGGTGTGGGAAGTGTTATTGCTCCAGTGCTCTGAAGATAAGCCACTGAGGTTGGGCTCACCGTTGCATTCGTGCCAGGGGAAAAGGTGACGGTGTAGGCGAGATCCCATTGAGCAAAGATCGTGGTGTTTGCTTCCGGGCTAAATGAATCACCCGCATCGCCGATTTTGCTTCCTGCTGTCAGTGCTGTGTACCAGCCCAAGAATGTTGCGTTTGCCTTTGTGGGGCTTGGCAGCTGCACAAAACCATCGCTTAGGTTCGTGATTAAAGTTGCGGGCACCCCTGCCCCTCCAGAGGCATCAAGAGTCACCGTGAAGCGCGTCTTGGCAGTGGAGAAATTCAAAGTAGTCAAGTCGCTGATTCCGCTGACTGGCATCGAGTTTGCGTCCCGGAAGGACCCGGCCTCAATCAAAAGAGCGTAATTGCTCTCACCCTTTAGGTCTAAGGAGGGGTTGATCGTAACCACGGCACCTGAAATCGTGACCTGAGGATCCGTGGCTTCAATGACCCGCTGGTCCAAAGAGTCCGAGGTGTTCACAATGGTTAGGTTCTTTGAAGCAACGGCCGTGACCGACCGGCTGAAGGTCAAAACGATGTTTGTGTTGCCCTCAACTGAAGTTGCATTATCTGAGGGGCTGGAAGAGCTAAGCACCGGGTTTTGAATAGTGGTGAAGTTAAGAGTTGTTGCGTTACTGATACCCGTGAATGCATTCCCTGTGGTGTCCTTGACTGCGCTTGACCCAACTAAGAGGTGATAGGCAGTGTTTGGCAACAGATCATCGGGTGGATTAATCGTCAGCGTGGAACCCGAAACCCCAACTGACCCACTTGCCACCTCAAGCACGGTTGCACTTCCAGGAGTTCCCGTTGGCACAATGCTTATACTCCCGGTGCCCTTGACTATGGGTTCACTAAAGTTCAGGGTGATATTCGCCGCAGTTAGAACTGAAGTGGCGCCGTCAGCAGGGTTCGAGCTAGTTAGCGTTGGGGCCACCGAATCCACTATCGAAGATGGGCCTTTAAAAATCTTGAAATATTCAACGTCTGCCATGGCATTCCAAGTGTTAGAGGTTGGGTTGTTACCCCTCAGTGCATCCATGAAAACAAAGTTTCCCTGTGGTTCAAAGTCTCTTGTTGTTCTGTGCGCCGCGGTCAAGAGGGGTTTGAAGCTCAGTGTCTGTTCGACTCCATCCACGTAAATTTTCTGGGTCGAAGGAACATCGCTTTTGGTCATCAGGAACTCAAACTTATGGAAAGACCCCTGCAAGGTGCTGGCATCGAATCCATATAATTCCGAGTTGACGGTGTTAAACCCGACCCAGCCACCAAAATGGTAAACGTTGTAGGGCGTACCGGTCTCCCACGCAAATAGCATTGACCCGCTGCCGTTTTGCTCGTTGCCCGAATCGTTGCCCGAATCCTTGAGGCGAATTTTCATCTCAACAGTGACTTCTGAAACCCCCGCCATGCTTCCGATTGACCCAGCTAACACATCGCTATTGGCGCTCTCTTTGCCGGTGAAAATAACATGTTCTGGCCCAGTACCCTTTAGCATGCCGCCTAACGCTGTCGTTCCATTCGAGCCTACGGTGGCCGTCCATGAGGTGCCCTCAGCAGTGTAACTAGATGCTTCGTAATGGGCCGCTAGTGTTGCGGTGGCCTGAGCGGCAGTTGGAGATAACACCAGGGTTGTTGAGACCAAAAGGGAGGTCAGCACAAAACCTAATTGCTTCCCGGGCTCATCACGCAAGCGAGCCGAGTTGAGCAGTCTAGGAGTGCCTGGCTTTCGCGCGAGCCAAACTTGGGGCCAGAGAACTCTTTTAGTCATCTGAAAAGCCTAGGAAAATAGTGCAGAACAGAGGGGGCTCGATGGCCAAAATATGGCCAGTTTATGGCCATTATTTAGCCATAGACTGTGGCTAATGAGGTTCGGGTGTGTCCCGCCTTATAACTAGAGCCCAAGGATCAAAAGCCATGCAGCAGTTGGAGCAATTTACCCAAAGAATTTCTGCTTGCAGAAACTTCTCCGAGATCTGCCAGTTGCTCACCATGTTTGAGATCACCAACCATCGTTTTGCTGCCACGATCCTGGCAACTATTGACGCGGATGCAAGAATCAGAGAGATCGGTCGTTACGGTCTTTTGGGAAGTGGCCCGTCTAAGGAATCGGTGGCACTTTCAAGTGCGGGTCGCATTGCCCAGGCCCTGCAAAACTCTCAACCAACCGTGATATCGGACCTTCTAGAAGCTGCCCAAAAAGGTCAGCTCACCCCGGAGTCGGACATCGATGCTGTGATTGTCGGCAATAACCTCAAAAGCGCCTTGGTAGTGCCGCTTTACGACCAGGGTTACCTTTACGGAGTAGTGGGTCTAGCCTCCATGCCCAGGTTCACAGAACTGCCAGAGTTCAAGATCGACTACCAAGTATTTCAATCACTACTGTCAATGGCTATTAGAGCTGTCACCTACCGAAACATCGCAAAAACTGAACAGGGCCTAGAGCCACTTACCGATCTCACAATCCGGGAGCAGACAGTGCTGGCACTTTTGGCTCAGGATAAATCGAACTCAGAGATTGCAGCAGAGCTAAATTTCTCTTTATCGAGCGTCAAGAGTTCAGTGGCCGAGATTCTTAAAAAGCTCTCGGTGTCAACCAGAAAACAAGCCGGCATCAAGGCCCGCTACTCACAGCTTCGCTAAGCCAAAAGGCCTAGCGAAGCTGGTAGTAGGGCCAAACGGTTGACTTGATTCGACTTCCGGCTTGAATTGAGCTGCGAGACTAGAAAATCACCACTGGCTTGAGCGTCTCGCCAGATTCGCTGTCAGCAAAGGCAGTGTTGATCTCGGCAAACTCATACTTTTTCACGAGCTTGTCGAAGGGGAATAGTCCTTTTTGGTAGAGCGAGATTAGCTTGGGAATGAAGGTCTGTGGCACAGCGTCACCTTCGATAACCATGCTGATCTTGATACCGCTTAGCAGTAGGCCACCGATGTCAACAGGAGACTCGGTGCCGGGGGCTGCGGCGCCCACCAGGGCACCGTGCCCAAGGGTTCCAAGCGCCTTGGTCATTTGAGCAAAGACCATTGCGTTCCCGGTGGTGTCGAGGGCGTAGTTTGCGCCTTGCCCAGTGATCTCTCGAATTTTGGCCACGGCATCTTCGTTTTTGCTGTTGATGGTGTGGGTGGCTCCGAGCTCTTTGGCCCTGGCCAGCCTGCTATCAACAATGTCAACCGCGATGATGGTGGTGCAGTTTGCTATCACGGCGGCCAATAGACCCGACATCCCAACAGCACCGGTTCCAAAGATGACGATGCTGCTGCCGGCTTCGGGCTTGAGCACATTTAGCACTGCGCCCGCGCCGGTTTGAATACCGCAACCTAGGGGTCCCATGATCTCGAGTGGGACATCCTTTGAGATCTTCACAACGCTGCGCTCATAGACGTTGGTTACGGTGGCGAAAGATGACTGGCCAAAAAAGTGGGAGGAGACATTAGAGCCGTCCTCGGCCTTAAAAGCGGTTGTTCCATCGGAGCGAGCGCCGCCCATTGCCAGAGCACCAAAGTCAACACAATATGCTGGGTGACCAGATACACAGGAGCCGCATACTCCACAGCTTGGGAAGCTAAGCACCACGTGATCGCCAACTGCGACGCTGGTAACCGCATCTCCTACCGCTTCAACAATCCCAGCTCCCTCATGGCCTAAAACCAGTGGGAGTGGGAGTGGGTAGATCTGATCGCGCACGATGGCGTCGGTGTGGCAAACCCCGGTAGCAACGAGTTTTACTCGCACTTCATCGGGTCGGGTTTCATCAAGAGTTAGTTCGCGCATCTCTAGTGGCTCGCCCTTTGCCAGGGCTACGGCGGCAAGTGTCTTCATTGAAATCTCCTTGAGACCCGTAGCCAGCTGCCACGAAGGCCCACCTCCCACACTAACCCCGAGGTTCCGACTATCTACTGACTAGCCATGGACTATGCGGGTCTTCACAGTAAGGGGCCCAAGTCCTAATCTGATGCAGGTTTCTGAGCAATTAGATCTCCAGGCAGTGGCCCGTTAAAACATAAATCCCAGAACACGACCGTCCGGAAGGATCCTGGGATTACTAACTCGGGCTATTGCCTCTGCTACTTGAAAGTGTAGGTAGCTGAATTAGATATTCGCAATAGCTAGCGCCTACTTATTGAGTTATCCACAGATTCCGTTTTCAGCAAAGCCAGCTTGAGTCTCAAGGCCTAAAGTTCTTGTTTCTGCTGCGCATAGAGGCCCTGCGGAAAACAGGCGGGTTTAGTTATTTTGAGATTGATATTGGTTGATGAAAGTAAGCGCAAAGATTACATACTTTGTGCCGTGGAAATAGACCTGGCCTTGGCTCCGGCTGCGCGGATGACCCTGAACCAACTGAGACTGAAGGGGCAAAGGAGCATTCACTTCGCCAAGGAGAGCGATTCTCGACGCATGAATATTTTGAAAAGCCTTTTAACGATTCCTTCAATAACCACTTGCTATGTAGTGAAGGGGCTAAATAGGGGCAGTGAAGGTGCAGCCAGGCAGCTTTGCGTGATGGCCACGGTCTCAGAATTGAGCCCATCCGAGCAGTACAAAGTGATCTTTGATCTAGATGAAAACTTCTTGGCGGCAGACCGTCTGACTCTTGGTAGGCAGTTGCGTAGTCGACAAAATAAGACTCAAGTGATCTTCCACCACCTGGAGCCTTATCAAGAGCAATTGCTCGCTTTGCCCGACGCCTTTGCCTGGGCTTTTGCACGAGGTGGTAGGTGGAGGCTTGCACTCCGATCGCTTGACCTAAGAATCAAGCATTTGCCTTAAAGCATAAATCCCAGCAGTTCACCGTCCGGAGAGCCACTGGGATTACTAACTCGGGCTATTGCCTTCGCTGTTCAAAAGTATAGGTAGATCAAATCGATCTTCGCAATAGCTAGGAGCTAAACATTGAGTTATCCACACATTCTGTTTCGGCCAATATCAGCTTGAGGCTCGACGCCTAAAGTTCCTGTTCCCACTGCTCATCAAATGCGACGTCGAAACGAGCATGAGCATCGCCTCAGCTGCTCGAATGGCACTGAGCTGACTGGGAAAACTATGCTTGAAGCTAGAACAGCTTAGATACGACTCTCAGACCCAAGCGACTGGAGATCAAAGTGAGCACAGGATCTACCCCCGAATCTGCGCCAAAGGCGCAACCAAAGGCAACTGCTGTGCTGGCACCCTGGGTGTTTTGGCCGGCTGCCGGTCTGGTAATTGCAATCACAGCTTTCTCGATAATCGCTCCGAAAATTGCTAATACCGTGTTCACCACTTTGCAATCGAACGTCATAAGCTCCTTCAGCTGGTATTACGTGCTCATCACTGCATTCTTTGTAGCGTTTGCGCTGTGGTTGGGGTTTAGCCGCTTTGGTGACATCAAGCTCGGGAAGGACGATGACAAACCCGAGTTCTCAATGATCTCTTGGATCTCCTTCCTCTTCGCCGCAGGCATGGGCATCGGGCTGGTGTTCTACGGTGTCGCCGAACCGCTCAGCCACTTTGCAAACCCTCGCCCGGGTGTCACCGGCACTGAGATTGAGCTAGCCCAAAAAGCGATGAGCCAAACCTTTTTGCACTGGGGCGTGCACGCTTGGGCCATCTATGTGGTTGTTGGTCTCGCGCTGGCTTACGCAATCCATCGTCGTGGTAGACCTATCTCTATCCGCTGGACGCTTGAGCCGCTTCTTGGCAAGCGCATTCGTGGCGGCTGGGGCAACCTAATTGATGTCATCGCACTTGTGGGCACCGTTTTTGGGGTTGCCACCTCGCTTGGTTTGGGTGTGCTCCAAATTTCGGCCGGACTTGAACAAGCCGGTGTTGCCGAAGCAAACCTAACCACTCAAATTGTGGTCATATTCGTAGTAGTTGGGTTCACCATCCTGTCTCTGGTTTCAGGCATTGGCCGCGGTATGAAATGGCTCTCGACAACCAACCTGCTTCTCGCCGCGGTGCTGTTGGTGTTTCTGTTGATTGTTGGCCCGACAGCGTTTTTGTTCCGCGAGTTTGTGCAATCGATGGGCAACTACCTACAGAACTTTCTTGGGCTCAGTTTCACCGTGAGCGCCTATGCGGGAGTAGCAGGCGAGCAGTGGCAAGCGAGCTGGACCACTTTTTACTGGGGCTGGTGGATGTCTTGGGCACCGTTTGTTGGTGTCTTTATTGCTCGAGTTTCCAAGGGCCGCACCGTGCGTGAGTTTGTCGGCGGAGTGATGCTTGTTCCCACCGTGCTCACCTTTTTGTGGTTCAGTGTGCTCGGCGGAAACGCCATCTACCGCGAGCTTTACGGCCAGGGCGGTTTGATCGGTGCCGACGGATCGGTAGATGCCGACTCGGCCCTATTTGATCTAATTGGTGGGCTCCCGGCGGGGACCGCTCTCACGTTCGGTGTGATCCTGCTGATTGGTATCTTCTTTGTCACCTCCGCGGATTCGGGAGCGCTGGTTATGTCAATGATTGCAACCGGTGGCTCGACAGAACCGCCCAAGGCCCTGCGTATCTTCTTTGCTCTGCTGGCATCGTTCTTGGCGATTGCGCTACTAATCACCGGTGGGCTGCAAACGCTGCAGACCGCGGCGATTCTTTCCGCCCTGCCATTCAGCATCGTCATGCTGATGATTTGTGCGGCCACGGTAACGGCCTTCAGTCGGGAACGTCGCGCCTATGACAGGGCGCAACGTGCCCAATTTGTCGACCACATCGGTGATTTTTATGGTCTCGAGGTGGAAGAGCCATCGCTTCGCGAGCCCTCAAAACCACTTCGTGCAGCGCTTGAGCGCCTGCGCAAAAAGGCAGTGAAAACCGGGGACGGTATTTCGCAGCGCACATTAGACGCGATCATTGACGATGATAAGTTGGCGCCGCCCGACAACTTAGCTCAGGCTGACGCAATCGTCGAAGACGAGGTGGAGACGGTGCAGGCAGCCGAGGCCGAAAAGAAGACCAAGGGCAAACCAGAAAACTCCAAAGACTAGATCTCGCTGGGCGCCTAAGAAGCTAGGCCCGGACCCCACCGGTTTGCGAGGATGTCGAGTTCTTCCCGCGCAGGCTTTAGCAAGCGCTCCTTGGCCGCTAGAAACGCCAAGGCAAATAAGGGTCGCATTCCCAAATTCGCCGAGCAGAGCAATGTCTGACGCGGACTCTTCTAGCCACAAAACAATGGCAAATTGCAACCAAAACTTGCTAAACATAGAGTTATTTAGGTCTTGTTTAGTTTTTCATTTAAATGGAAGATTGTAACTATGAACACGATTCAGCAACAAATTAAACGCTCTGTAGCCAGACAGCATTCCGATGTTGTATTGCGCCAAGATCTGTTGAGATTTGGCTCAAGCGCGAGGGTAGATGTCGCCCTTGCTCTCATGGTTCAAGCAGGATCGCTTTATCGAATTGGTAGAGGGGTTTATGCAAAAACCCGAAAAACTTCCTCGGGGAGCTTTGTACCCAGGGCTACCCTCTGGTCACTATCCCGAGAAGCCCTGAGAAAACTTGGTGTCGGCTTCGAACTGCACCCATTAATCAAGGCCTGGGAGGCGGGTGAAACAGATCAAATTCCAATGCATCTAATCGTGAAAACCGACAAGCGAGTGTCTCGCAAAATGTCAGTGGGTCAGATCAAAATAGAATATGTTTCTAATTTCTGATGCTCAAGCTGCCTTAGTTTCAGATGTCGTAAGCGACAACCGCTCCCCTTTTCGAGAAGATATTCTGGAAAAGGACCTAGTGATCTCAAAGGTGCTTGAGTTGGTGGCAACCTTGAATGCCTCTCCATTCCAGCTCGCCTTTGGCGGCGGAACCAGCTTGGTCAAAGCGCGTGGCCTGATGGACCGGTTATCAGAGGATGTTGACCTAAAAGTTATCACTCCAACTGGATTGTCCCATAGCAAAAGAAGGTCAGTCATGAGGCAAATTCGCGCTGAGTTTCAAGAGCTTTTGAAAGCAAACTATTTTTTTGGTGTTACGGCCCAGGCCAAATATGATGGGGGATACAGTCAGCTCACCATCCCCTATCAATCTCGATTTAAATCAGACTTCCAAATTGAGAGCTCCATCAAATTAGAGTTCTTCGCCCAAGTCGCTTTGGCTCCCACCACGCCCCTGCAGGTTCAATCTTTGGCCTACACCTTTGCTGGGGTGGTGAGCGAAACACAAGTTATAGAGGTCGTTGCACTTGAAGAGACCCTGGCGCAAAAGGTGGTAGCTTTTTTATCTCGATTAGATCAAATCGAACGCAACCCCAAAATAATTCGGCACGTGTACGACATTTGGAGAGTTAGGGAACTCTCCAAAGACCGAGACTTAATGCAGGAAATATTCGACTTTTCCATTGACGAACTTTCCAGTCGACACAGGGTGTTTACCGAACCGGCCATCGGATTCCGAGCTCTAAATTCTCTGGCCAAAGATTTCGCAGATTCACCTAATGTCCAAGCTGCCTATAACTTGCAACTCCCGGCAATAGCGTCGGCCCCGCCGAGTTTTAAGGAGGCTGCGGAGCAATTTTCGAATCTCGCAGCTGCTTTGTTTTTGGGCAGTAGTTATTCGCGTGCCATCTTGTGACTCGATTGTCTCAAGACGACTGGAAGGCGGTATTGAATGGACAATCGGATTGCGAAATCAATCAGAAGTTGTAGTGCGCCCTAATCCAAGCTCAACTTCATTTGCTTATCGCTGATGCGAGTGATTCTGACACCTTGGTATTCAACAGAGTCATCAATCTTCGGTTTTTTATTGTCACCGAGGAAACTCCAGAAGTTCTTTTGATATGAGCTGGGGTCTCTATCGTCTCGATAATGCGGGCCATTCACGTTCACCCGATATGCGGTGAAGCCGGTCTCTAGCGATGCATTGCAGTTGCTACAAATCTTGGTGAATGGGCCCGGCTCTCTGCGCTCAATAACTATCAGCTCTTCAGCGTTTAGCCGAACCATCACTGACTCTTTGCCGTCACCAAATGTGTCTATCGAATCCATAGTGATAAATAGCTCTTGCTCTAAAGATTTTTTATCAAGACAAAGAATTTCTTCCTCATCAAACCAACCATTCAAAAAAGCCTCCCAGGAGGTGACGGCCTTAGAAGGGCCCCACTGATTTGAGGTTATGTAATGGCCGCTCCCGTTTGATGGGCCGTGACCAACAAAGCCTTGAAAATGAAGTATCTCGTGGATGGCATGATCCCAAACGGTCGCGTTAGCCGGCCGGTTCCCAGCTCGCCATCCCAAGTCCCCATAAATAGATGCTGTTATTGGACCATCTTGAGAAGAGAAGTTTTGGTTGAAGCCGTAAGCGGTTGTTCCAAACTTCCTGTCGGCGTCGGCGGGGAATATGAAGTAGATGATTTCAACTCCTTCAAAGTCATAGGCCATATCGGCGGCGGCAATCATTTGCTGCACGCCGGTGTTTTTAGGTTGCAATTCTTTGGGGGCGCCGCCGCACTGAGCGCAGGTATACCACTGGGCCTCCTTCGGGGCTCTAATCCAAGACTTGGCATTGAACTCGATCTCGTAGGTGAGCTTGCCGCGGCTAAAGTGCTTGGCCCACTCGCCAATCAGCCGAATGTCCTCTTTGAATAATTCGGCTGGGCTACCCTCACCCAGTGCATTGGAAAAATCGACCGGGATGATGGCTATTTTCACATTGCCAACCGCCCGGTTCGAGCGCTCTACAGGAAACCCCTTTGACTGACCGCCAAGAAAGTTCTTGGTTTCTCTTAGCTGACAGGCTTCAAGCGGAAGAGCCAGGCTTCCCCAGTTTTGGGGCTGGTCTTGGTCAATAGACCCGGTCTCAGCATTATGCGAAGGTACCAAATTGGCTAGTTCATCATCGGTTCTGATAGTTAGTAACACCCTGCCGGAATAACTCCGGGCAGCTGTCGACTTCGTTTGGTACCAAGTCGACAGTTCCGGGTTTAGTTCTTTGGCGTAGTCACAAGCTGCCTTAGCACGCTTCCGAACGGTAATGTTCACGCTCATAGCCTGCTCGTAGTAACGAACACCGGTGCAGATAAACTTCTCGGCATAGGCATTGGCCTCCACCGCTTGCTCCACCTGGGATCTCTGAAGCGGCGTTAGACCGGTAGCACTGGCACTAAAGCTTGAGAGCGTCTTCTGCTTGGCAACGTATTTGGTAGCGCCTTGGGCGGGCACAAGACCAAATGTCAAAACAGCAACTGACACGAGCCCAGCAATTAGCTTCTTCATGATTCCCCTTAGTTATCCCCGAACAACCTTATAAACGTTACTAAGGATCCAATATCACCAAAAACATAGCCCGCCATTTACATCTAACCAATCAGCGCTGACACCCATGACTCTAGCCAATGTAGTGCGCTAAAGCTTGTTACTGAAGAGCACTCGAAGATCATGAATCACTTGGAGGTTGTTGCTCTCAGTATAAATACTCCATCCCCAGGACACATAGGGCAGATGCAATGATTGGGCCCTTCTGCAAACGCTGTCGTTCGTTGTCTTTTCTTCAGGCTCGGGTGCCGCTGTAGTGGGATTTTTTTATACAAGCCGAATCATCAGCCCCATTACCGATACTTACCGACACAATCGCCTTGGTTCCCAAGAGAGCGGCAATAACTGAGGCACCGACCGTGAGTTTAGTTTTGTTGTTCATTTAGCTCCCCGGGCTATTGAGACGGCACTGACATTGGTAAATGTTCATAATTTTTTTCTACCTTCTGGCGACGCCCCAAGTTACAACTTGTCAAAAATTGTTGACGCGCCCACCCAAAATCTCCATTGGGCGTCGCTCAAGATAAAGAATCTGAATTGAACCTGAACTTAATTTCACGTTGCCGCTTTTAGTGGGATTTGAGCTATCTCAACATGGCAATTTTCAGCAGGGTATTGGGGCGAGACTGAACCAATTGGCGCCAAAATCTAAGGCAACCTACCTAGTTGTAATAACATCTCTTCTCAAAAAGTTTGAGTTTAGATAAAGGTCAACAAAGATCTTGTAGCCGGCTCCTGTGAACCTGACCTTTCTTGAGTAATCAAAGCTCTTGTACTTAGTAATTGGGTCCTGCACCAACCACTTGCCATCAACTCTCGCAGAGAGTTTCTGGCCCATGAGGTCTTGGGTATAAAGAGCCACGTAACCCTTGAATGTGCCAACCGTTACCTTGCCGGTCACGGTGATTGGAATATTCAGCGTGATTTGCTTGCCGTTGGCATCGGTAGTTATCAGCTGCATGGTGTGCTTGCCGGGTAAGAGGCTGGCTGGCAAAAGCATCTGGGTGGCGAAGGCGCCATCGGCCAAAGTCTCAACCTCGCCAACAAAAATTGGCTCAGAGAAAACCCAGACCGAAACCTTGGCTTTTGGCCTCAGGCCAGTGCCTGATAGGTCAGCCATGGAGCCGAGTTGAAAATCGAGACTTAGGTTGGTTGCAATCGGTTTCGATTGACCGCTTGAAATGTCCGCTTTGATTTCTAGCTTCCAGCTCCCTGCAGAGGCAACCAGTTTTTCTCTTGGTGCGTCGGCGACAATTCTAACCTTGTCGGTAGAGCCTGAAATAGACCCAGCAGGGCTATCAACCGGGCTCACAGGTAATACCGGATTCACGGTTGGGGTCATTGAAGGAACCTGTTTGGGTGGCTGGGTTGTTCCCGGTGTTGGTGTTGGTGTTGGGGTCGGTGTTGGGGTCGGGGTCGGTGTTGGCGAGGTGTTGGCGGATCCTGAACCTGGTTGACCACCTGAGCTCACTGCAAACCAAAGTGCATAAAGGGTTATTGGTGCCGTGACAGAGGGCGTGTGCGGGAAAGTGACCTTAGTCGCTGAGCTGTTTAGAATCGAGCTCCAGCCATCAAATGTGAAGCCAGAGCGAGTTGGGTTACTAGGGGCACTAAAGCTTCCAGCCGCTATGAAGCTGCCCGCTGCAACCGCGCTTCCGCCAGTTGAGTTAAAGGTCACCGCATACCTTGTTGGAGTTGGAGTCACCGATGAAGATGAGCCTGAAGAACTTGATGTTCCAACCGAATTGGTTGCGGTGACGGTGAATGTGTAGGCGTTGTTGTTATTTAGCCCGGTTATGGTGCAGCTGGTTGTGGCGGTGGTGCAGCTAGCGCCACCAGGTGAGGCAGTAACCGTGTAGCTGGTGACCTCGGCACCACCGTTTGAACCTTGGGTCCAGCTGACTGTGGCGGTGGTGTCACCGGTCACAGCAGTAACCGTGGTTGGGGAACTTGGGTTGGTTGATGCCACAACAATCTCTGGGTCTTCGGTGAGATTCACAACCACGCTGCCATCGACTTGGGCAACACCTAGGTTTGTAACGTTTGTACCAATAATCTGATAAATAGTTGCGCCGGCTTTAATGCTTGGGTTTGTGAGAGTCACTGCGATTGATTTGCCGGCCGCGGTGTTAGGCACTGTCGCTGAGTCACCAGAACCATAGATCCAGGAAACCAAGATTGAGAAGAAGTAGTTGTTGTTGCCGGGGATCAAGTTTGATTGGCGATCGGTGTCTTTGAAGTAGCGGACGGTTATGACCGTGCCGGGGGGAAGAGCACCGGTTGGAATCTGCACTCTTGCAGAAGTGCCAGAAGGCGTGTGATTCAGCGTGCTGTCAGTGCTGGTGGAATTGCTAGCGGTAAAAGTGCTAGCAGCTTCTAGGGTCGCTTCATCAACACCGAATAGGGAATTCTGCACCCAGCGCGCATGCAGGGTTCTTGAAGCAGTTGGTGTGAAGTTGTCTCCCGCATCCCCCAGTTTTACCCCACCGATTGCTTGGTCATACCAACCATTGAATGTGAAGTTTGAGCGAGTGGCGGTTGGCAGCAGGATTGGCATTGAGTTATTTGGTGCCTGTAATTGGGTCACTCCATTGACCGTGGCAATCGCTCCACCTTTTGCATCGAAATTTAGAGTGAAGTTGGTCGGTGTCCAAACCGCAAACAAAACGGTGTTTTGGGCGGGCCTAAAGTCAGTTACTGCCGTACCGCCAGAAGAGGTTGCCCAGCCCGCAAAAGTAAAGCCGTCTTTTGTGAAGCGATGGTCAGAGGCGCTAGGCAGGGTCATTGCAATCGGATCGTAGGTATAGCTGTCCGAAATCTTTGGTGTGGAAGATGCTCCGCCTTGCCACTCATAGCTAACCAAGGAGGTATTTGGCGTCCACTGAGCTACAAAAGCCTCTGACACAGAGCCCACCACGAAGCCCGAGCTGATTGCATAGATCGTGGCCCCTGAGTCATTGGACCAACCCGCAAAACCGTAGCCGGTTTTTCCATCCGGGTTTGGCAGGGCCAGAACCTGGCCAATGTTCTTAGTTTGGTTGGCAAAGTTATTACTACCACCGGCTGAGTTAAAGCTCATGGAGTATGAGATCGGCGTCCATTGTGCATAGAACAAGTAGCCAGTTTCGATGACCGTGTGCTGGGCCATACCTGCCTTGAGGTCACTCGTAGCCTGAATCTTCCAGCCGTCAAATGTGTAGCCGACTCTGGTGGGAGTATCACGCAAGTTGATTAATTGCCCATAGATACACAAAGACGCAGGGCTAGCGATGCAAGCCCTGTCTCTATCATCACCATCGGTCTCGGTGTCATTGGAAGATTTAGTACCGCCCGCAAAGCCGTATCTCACATCGAATAGCCGCACCCACTGGGCGGTGAAGGTGACATCTGTTGCACCAAGGGTATAGGCATCTGCGGAATTAAATGTTGTTGTGGTGTCTTTTTTCCAGCCAAAGAACAAGTAGCTCTGGCTAGAAATGGTGACCGTTGTGCCAGCCAAATTGGGCAGGGTTATTGTTGATCCAAAGGTGTTGTTGCCGTTAGTAGGCCAGCCGGTTATTGTTAGCCCCGCAGCGGTCCCCTGATCAAAGCTGTAGCTAATTACCTTTAGGGTCCAAACCGCATAAAGGGTGGCGTTGGCAAAGTTTGGGCGATAGTCATTGTTTACCGCAGAGCCATTTTGAGTCTCAGACCAGCCGGCAAAATTAAAGCCCGTCTTTGTGAAACCCGAGGTTGGCAGTGTCACGTTCGCTGCGGGAGTCTGCCAGCTTGTCGGGGCCCCAACCAAAGAGCCAGAACCACCATTTAGGTTGTAGCTGATCGTGTAGCTAAGCGCGCTCCACTGGGGGTAAAGATTAATGCTGGCTGTGCCCACCAGGATCGATTCTCCAGAATTCAGAGCCGTGCCAGTGCCATCCGCATTTACTACCCAGCCCACGAATACATAGCCCAAGCGAATCAGTGACCCACTATTTGCTTTCACTATTGCAGTGCCGCCGATGTTGTAGTTCAGCAAGTCAATAGGCACGCTGCCACCAGAAGCATTGGCGGTTATGCCGCCCGAGGTGTTTGTCGAGTTATAGATAATCGAATAATTAATTGCAGTCCACTTGGCAAATACAGTGAGGTTCAAACTTGGCGTGTAGCTCGCGCCCCCCGCACCTGCTGAGCTGGTTAGAGCAGAGTTGGTAAACCAACCCGCAAAGGTGTATCCGATCCTGGTCGGGGTCGGAAGGGTGATCGGTGTAAGAAGGGTTGTGTAGTTCTCGGTGATAGTTGTATTGCCAGCTTCAGCGCCTGAGTAGTTATAAATAACCGTGAAGGTGGCTCCTGACCATTTGGCATAAAGGGTTACGGCGTCGATGGTCCCTGGAGCATAGGGAAAAGCCAGTGCTGCTCCGCCAACGGCAGCCGCCCAGCCCGTGAATGCGTAGCCGGTTTTGGTGGGCGCAGTCGGGGCCGAGATGCTGCCGCCGGTTACGAAGCTAGACGGAGATACAGCACTGCCTCCCTTTGAATCAAAAGTCACCACGTGGCTATTTGCGGTCCATTTCGCGAAGAGCGTTATTGAAGCTGCGGGAGAATAGCCGGCTCCGCCGGCTCCAACCGAGTTGCTAAGCTCAACTTCTGAGTACCAACCACCAAAAGTAAAACCGGTGCGGGTGGGAGTGGGTAATGTAATGACCGGCCCGCCGAAAGTGAAGGAGCTGGTCGCAGTGCCAGCGCCGCCATCGGCACTGTTGTAGTTATAGGCGACCGTGAAGATGTTGGCGGTCCAAACCGGAAAGAGGGTCAAGGCGGCATTGGTTGTGTAGCTAGCCCCTAGAGCAAATCCCGTGCCCGAAGTTCCATCAGCATTCGTGTTCCAGCCTGTGACGGCATAACCAGTCCTTGAGAAATAACCATTTGCGGTAGCCGAGTTCGGAAGAAGCAAATTGACGTTACTGGTCTTGGTAGCCGTCTGATTTACCCCGGTACCAAAATTACCAGCGCCAAAAGTCACCACAACTCCTGAGAGCACTGTGGTCGGAACATTTATGAAAATCTGTAGATCGAAGTTGCTCCTAGGAGAAGCAGAGGTATCGCTAAAAGTCCAATCCGAGTGTTCTCCAGGGTTGTTTCCAAATCCAATTTCAGGATTTTTAGAGTGCCGGTTCCAAGCAAACACGGTTTGCCTCGTAGCCGCTTCACTGTGCAGCTGGAACGAGCCGTAATCTCCGTTAGAGGCGGCAGTGTCGTTGTTGTCATATTTGTTAGCTTGCCTCGGACTGGGATAGGTCGTGGCAGGCGACGGCACATAATCCATAGGAAAAAGCTCGAGCCGACCATCTAGGGCATGGCCATTGACGACGCCAGAGGCATTCGAAACAATCGTGAGGTCTGATATGTCCCCCTGAATGACGAACCGGCTATTAGTTGTGGGAACCTGCAGATTAGCGACAGTGAAAGACTCAGCGGAAGCGGGGGCGGTTCGAGTGGGGTTTCCTAAAATACGGCTGAAATCAGTGTCGGCGTAGTTTGTTACTCCGCCAATACCCGCTTCCATCCGATACCTCACGCGAGTGAAGTTCGAACTCGAATTGGCGCTTGCCGCTCCGCCAGTTAAGCCAAAACCCGATTTGTAAACAATGTTCCCGCTCGAACGAGTTGGGCTGTCGACATCATAAATTTTGGTCCAAGGGTAACCATAGGCGCCTGTTCCGCCGGAGTGGCCAGCGGCCACTCGAACAAAGTAAGCCTGACCCCCGGTAAGGCCTGTGATTTGGAAACTTGTGTCGGATGAAGCAACACTGTCGCTCGCCACACTCCAGGTTCCCGCGCCGGTTGTCGAATACTCAACGCGATAAGAGGTCACTGTTTTTCCCTCGAGAACCTCAGGGGCATCCCAGGTAACGGTCAGGGACCCATTACTGGCGGCAATAGCTATGTTTTTTGGTGGAGATATTGAACTCACAACACCTTGGGTCCACCTCGCATAGAGCGTCACGTCAGCTGACACACCGGGGCTGTAAGGGAAACTAACTGCAACTCCGACATTGGATGCCGACCAACCATCGAATGTGAAACCGATTCTGCTCGGCGGGGTTGGTGCCGATGAAACCGAACCGCCAGTTGTGAAAGTCAAGTTCGAAACTGCAGTGCCGCCATTTGAATCAAATATGACGTTGTAAGTGTTTGCATTCCAAGTGGCCGTCAGCACCACATTGCCCGTTACGTTTCCAGTCGAGGGATAAGCGACTCCGGTTCCAATGGTTGCTGATTCAATTTTCCAGCCGGCGAAGCTATAGCCGCTGCGAGTGAAGGTATTCGCCGGGGTAGTGAAAGTTGAACCGATTGCAGCGGTCGTTGGTGCTGTGGGTGCTGAACCCGATCCGCCGGTTCCTGCCGCGTAGGTAATAGAAGCCCGGGCTAAGTATCTGACAATTACTACTCCATCGGATCCTTTACCACCGAAGAAACTGCTGTTATCAGCCCACGCGCCTCCCCCGCCCGAACCGTAGGTTGTTGCATTTTCTCCACTTTTGCCCTTTCCCCCAGACTCCAAAGCACCTGAACCACCCCCCTCTTGACCACCGTTACCGTTATCAGATTCAGCCAGTCCACCACCACCACCAGCTGCGTACCAAACTGCCGATCCGGTAATACTGTTCTGGGTCCCTGGCCCACCCTTTCCAGCATCGGAAGAGGCTGCCCCTGACGTTCCCACTCCTGCAGATCCACCTCCTCCACCAGCGCGATTCTGACCGTTCGAATTTCCGAAGGGGCCTCCGTTAAACCCCTGACTGCCGGTTCCAACTGCAACTGTGTTATAAACGCCTCCACCACCTGAAGCCCCGTCCCTTACACTTTCAGACCCAACCCCATTGCCGCCAAATGCCCCCGAGCCTCCGCCAAAAGCCTTCTCGCCAAAAGCGATAGATGGTGTGGCGGCGACTAGAGAGGCCGCAGAAACACCTCCCTTTCCAACAGTTATTGTTTGAGGGCTTGAAATTGAAAAATTAGTCTTGTATATGAAACCACCGGCTCCTCCTCCGCCTGCTTCATAGGCTCCCGAGTCTCCTCGGCCGCCCGCTCCTCCTCCGCCAACCAGCAGAACATCAGCCATAGTCACTCCTGCAGGAACAGTCCATGTCGTGCTTGCGGTGAATGTGACTACGCAATCGTCTCCAACTCGAACCGCAGAGGCGGCCCCAGCCGTGCCAATTACTTGATTGCAAACACTCGGATTGGTTCCAGTGGCTATTACTGTTGCCGCCTCCGCCCTGGGTGCAAGCCCCAGGATTGGGGTTACTAAAGTGAAGATCAGAGTGGCTGCGATGGTGAGTGAGATGTTCGCGTTTAGGGGAGGCAGGCGCTTCACTAGATCTTTGATTACCGTGAGGCCCTTTTGGGTGCGATTTAATCTAGGCGTGCTGGGGTGGAACGTCCTAATGGCGTTCACGTGGATCATGGCCCCGGCCCCAATCAAACCCTAAAAAATGGTGCGAATTTGTAATCAAAAATAATAATAAGCACCCCGTTTTAGCGGACTTCTAACATGTTCGGATACCCGAAGGTTTAGGTGAAATTTCGGCGTTATTCGCCTCTTAATCTAAGAATATTGAGCCAAACTCTCTCTTTGATCTGGCTAGAAAATCATTAAAGCCGCGAGCGTTTACTTTGCTCCAAAAGGTAATGTGGGTCTTTAGAGCTACCCGCTAGTCGGCCGAGTCGGTCCCGATTAGCAGCGTTTTGAGGAGATTGATCAAGCGGCTTGCAGGCAATACCTCTTGCAAGCACTCAAGTATCCTTAACGGATGAGAACGCGTGGTGGATCGGGTAGCTACATGGTTGATTCCGATAAGAGAAAAGCAGAAAACGCTGCGGCACCAAAAGTTGAGAATCTGCTAAAGCGCATTGCCGCTTTATTTGAAAACCACCGGGGTGCCCTAATTGGCACGGTCATTTTGGTGCTGATTGGTGCCGCCCTCACCGTAATTCCGCCGCTACTGATTGAGCGCACCTTTAATGAAGGTTTATTTCCACCAATTGGACCGCCAAACATGCCGCTCTTGATTGAGCTAGTGAGTTTGATGGTGGCAATATTTATCGGTGCAGCCGCTATTGGGGTTTGGCAAACCTACCTAACAGCCAAGGTTGGCAACGAGGTCATGGGGCAGCTCAGGGAGCGGCTTTTTGCCCACCTGCAAGCAATGGAGTTGGCGTTTTTCACCAAGACCAAGACCGGCACCATTCAGTCGCGTTTGCAAAATGATGTCGGTGGTGTTGCCAATGTGTTGAGCAATACCGTTTCTAGCGTGCTGGGCAACACCGTAACGGTGATTGCCGCCTTCATCGCGATGCTGCTATTGAGCTGGCAACTGACCGTGGTTGCCGTGGTGGTAATGCCACTGATGATCTTGGCGCAGCGCCGAGTCGGTCAGGTCAGGGCCAAGATTGCCGGGAAGACTCAAGAGTCTTTGAGTGAGATGACCGCCATTACTCAAGAAGCACTCGGGGTTAGCGGCATCCTTTTGGCAAAGAGCTTTGGTCGCCAGCAGATCGAAGTCGATCGATATGCCGCCGAAAACAAGGTTCAGATTCGGCTGCAGGTTAGCCAAACAATGAGTGGCCAGTGGTTTTTCGCTATGGTGCAGATTTTCTTTTCTGCGATTCCCGCAATCATCTATTTATTTGCCGGCTGGTTGATCACCGATGGCAGCGTGGTTTCAATTGGCACCGTGGTGGCGTTCACCACGGTGCAGGCCAGGTTGCTTTTTCCCTTGATGGGCCTGATGCGAGTGGTTTTAGATCTGCAAACCAGCGAGGCTTTATTCGCTCGTATTTTTGAGTACATGGATTTGAATCCGGCAATCATTGATGCGGAAAACCCCGAGAAACTAAAAGCCGAGGATTTGGGGTCAGTAGAGCTTCGCAATGTCACCTTCAGCTACCCGGGCTCTGAGAGCGAGGTGGCGACCCTAAGGAACTTGAACATAAAGGTAGAAAAAGGTCAATACGCGGCCCTTGTGGGGCCATCGGGTTCGGGCAAAACAACCATTAGCTATTTGATTCCAAGGCTCTATGAGGCCAGCGAGGGTCAGGTGCTTTTTGCAGGGGTTGATGTGCGCAATATTGCCCAAGGCGACCTGATTGATCAGGTGGGGATTGTGAACCAGGAGACTTACCTTTTTCACGCCACCATCAAAGAGAACTTGGCCTATGCCAAACCCGAGGCAACGGATCAAGAAATTATTACCGCGGCTAAAGCCGCGAACATTCACGAGACTATTGCGAGCTTCCCCGAAGGTTACGACACCATGGTTGGTGAGCGTGGTTATCGGCTATCTGGTGGAGAGAAGCAAAGAATCGCGATTGCAAGGGTTCTACTAAAAGACCCACCGATTTTGATACTCGATGAAGCCACTAGCTCGATGGACACCCAGAGTGAGCGCATCGTGCAAGAGGCCCTAGATACTTTGTCGCGGAACCGAACCACCATCGCGATTGCGCACCGGCTTTCGACAGTGATCAACGCCGATGTGATTTTTGTCATTAGTGGTGGTGAGGTGGTGGAGCAAGGCACCCACACCGAATTACTAAAGGCCAAAGGCCTTTACTCAAAACTGGTGAACCAGCAGTTCCAGACCGATTAGCCAAAAATGAATTTACTAGGGCTGCAAGCGTTCGATCTTCCAAGGCCCAATTAGGCCGGCTTCATCGATTATGCGGGTAAAGGCGATGCGATCGTGCATGCGGTTGGAGCGGCCTTTCCAGAACTCGATTCTGGTTGGCACAATTCGATAACCGCCCCAGTAATCGGGTCTTGGCACCTGGGCGTCTTTAAATCTTTCGAGAGCCGTTTCAAACTGAGCATCCAAAGCGTCACGGTTTGCAATGGGTTGAGACTGCTGGCTTGACCAAGCGGCAACTTGCGACTCTTGCGGCCGAGAATGAAAATACTCATCGGAATCAATGCCTGGCACAGTTTTAGCAACGCCCTCGATTAGAACCTGTCGATACATCGAGTACCAACCAAACACCGCGCTCACCGCAGGGTTAGTAGCGATTGCCCTGCCTTTACGTGAACCAAAATTTGTGAAAAAGAAGAAACCGTGTTCATCAACACCCTTGAGTAAAACGGTTCTGGCGCTTGGTGTGTTCTCCTTTGTGACCGTGCCCAGCACAAATGCGTTTGGTTCATAAATCTTTTGGGCCTCGGCATCCTTTAGCCAGAGCTTGAACTGGGCAATTGGGTCGGCGAGTAGTTGGGTCTCATCTAGTGCTTCTTGACCGTAGTCTTCGTGTCGATTTAGTGAATCCATGACTCCAACAATAAGTGCTTGACCGATTGCTCGAGTCCAAAAAACAAGGGCAGGTTTGCCTGCACTTATGACACCGATGCCCAATCTCTCCGGGCCGATGTGTTTGTGGAGCTGCACGCTTCAGGTGGCAGAAGCCCTGTCCCCGGCGATCAAACTGCCGCACTCGAGTTGAGCCAAATCATTCATTGCTTCGTTTAGGAAGTCAGGCTAACTGTTATTGAGTAAGGGCCTTAGTAACACTTACTGAGAAAGTGTTACTAAGAACCGATCTCAACAACACTTTCAAGGTGGGTCTTTTGCGCAATACCAAATCTTATTTTGAAGCACTCGGCGCCTATCGGGACGGTGATGCCGCCAAGATTATCCGTGAGTTCGCTGCGGCATCACACTATGCCGCGGTCACTGGTAAAAAGCTGGTGGACGATCTTTCGGCAGAGCAAGCTTCGGCACGAGAAAGACTTGGCAACTTGCGCAGCCAAGCTGGAGGCTGGGAACTACTGCCGCATCTGATATCTCAACCGGTGGTGAACGCCACTTATGTGCAGGAGAGGTTGGGCATGAATGCGATGAGCGCTGCTCGAGCTTTAGCCCAACTCACCGATGCCGGGATACTCACCGAGGCAACTGGCCTTAGGCGTAACAGGGTGTGGCAACAAAGCGAGATCCTGAACATCCTCGACGAATATGCAAGGAGCATTAGAAGGTCTTAGTCGATGCAATTTCGTTGACCAGATGCTGATTCAGAGGGAACGACTTCCGGCTGCCCGGAACCCGAGATCTAAGCCTCATTAGGCATTGGCGTTGAGAGCTCTCTGGCCATTGGCCAGAAACGTTCTCGCCAGAGAAGCCCAGATTGCCTGTTTTATATTTAAGAGAAATAGGAATACTTCCATATAAATGCGGAAATGTGCTTCCATGTTTACATAAAAACTGCGATAATGAAACGGTGAAAAACCTAGACGTAGTCTGGCGCACGCTAGCTGATGCAGCGTTGGGTGGCAAGCGAGACTGGAGCAGCATAGGCGAGATTGCCTATGCTGCATCGGTTGCACCATCAACTACCCACCAGGCACTTGGTCGGCTAGTTGAGATCGGAGCCTTGCGCGCAAATCCGCTTCGTGGTTACACCGTCGTTTCTCCACAGAAACTACTAGAGGCTCTCGCCGCACATCGCAATCTCAGTGCAGACACATTGGTTTCAACAACGCTAGCGGCAGCGCAAAACTTCCTCGATGGAGTTTCGGTGAACTATGCACTAAGCGGCACAAGTGCTGCTGTGCATCACCTTGGTGGCCAAAACACCGTTGCAGATCTTGGCCAAAGGGTCCTCTACACAACTCACAATGTCCTTCAGAAGGACTTTCCCGAATCAGACGAGGTCGTCATTCTCAAACAAGACCCGCTAGCTGCACGCACTTGGAAGTCTGGTTATGCAAGTCTCGCCCAGACCTACGCGGATTTATGGGCGAGTCCCGGCTGGCAGTCCGCCGAGTTCCTGCGGGCACTGAGGACAAAACTGTTCGCTCAAGCGGATTGGGAACGGGGAGTAGTTGCCTAGTTTCTATGAAGACGGTAGTGGAGTCATCCGAGCCTAGGTTGAACTAGAGCCCTGATACCAAGGACAGTATTTTGCGTCGGACCTGGGCTAGAACCTCACGCGACACCTCGCCCTTCTTTTTGGCGTTTCGGGCCTTGAAATCAAGAGACTTGACTTGGTCAGCGATTATGACGCTTGAAGTTCCAGCCAACTCTGTTCTCACCTCGAATGGATAACCCTTTATCTTTGTGGTCACCGGGCAACAAAGCATTAGTCCCGATTTAGCGTTGTAGGCGGCAGGGCTAATTACCAAGGCTGGTCGGTGGCCAGCCTGCTCATGGCCGGCTTGCGGATCAAACTCCAACCAGACCAAATCTCCGGCCTCTGGAATGTAGCTACTCGGTGCCATTAGAGGGTCTCTTTGCCCACTGGCGCCCCGAAGCTGACCTCGGAATGCGAGTTCTCAGGGGTGATGCCAGCAATCAGGTCTTCCAGGTCAAAATTCACGTCTGGTGCCGGCTCAATTATGATGCTCCCTTTTGACACGCTTATGTTTACCTGCTGGTTCGCGCTGAAGCGGGCGTCCTTCATGACGCCGGCCGGAATGCGCAGTGCTGCACTATTGCCCCACTTGCCAATTGCTGCCTTCGCCATTGAATCCCTCCGCTCGTTGTTTCTACATTGTAGAAACAGAACAGCCCGTAGTCAACAATTGAGCGCAAAGTAATCTCTGCTTGTCCGAGTCCACAGGACGAAGGTGGGTTTACATAAACTTATGACACTGAAACCGAAGGGGTCTTACCCAATTGAAGCAATTTGATATCAACACCGATGCCGAGTCGCTCCTCGGCGATGCGTTTGAAGGGCTGCATTCGGGTGGCGGTAGAAGTTCAATCCCCGGTGGTCAAACTGCAGCGAACTTGGCGCTCGAGAGCCTGAGCCTAAAGGGCTATGCCAAAAATCGCTCTGAGGTGTTACCTATTCAAAATAGGGGAGCAACGGTTTTATCGCCTTATATTCGGCACAACATTATTCAGCTTCCAAAGCTCTGGGAGCTGGCCGCCAAAGCCCCGCAATACGATAAAGAAAAGTTTCGAGACGAGCTGTTATGGCAGGAATACGCCAGACACTTATATGCACGCATTGGGACGAGGTTATTTGAGAACCTGAGGTTCGAGCAGAACTGGGATACTCCCGGCGATGGTTGGCCAAGGGGCATGGCCTGCATTGACTTTGTTTTGGACGAACTAAACCAAGACGGTTGGCTCGTGAACCAAACCAGAATGTGGCTAGCTTCACACTGGAGCGTGCGCAATAACAAGGGTTGGCTCCACGGCCAAGAGCGCATGCATCAAGAGCTGATTGACGGCTCGCGTGCCGCCAATCTTTTGGGTTGGCAATGGACTGTGGGCACTGGCACCGGAAAGCCCTACGGCTTTGCCCGCTGGCAGGTGCAAAAGCGAGCGCCGAGTCTTTGCCGAACCTGCCCCTTGAATAAGGCCTGCCCAATTGAGAATTTTCCAGCCGAAACACAACTTGAGTCTTTGCCGGTAGATCCACTACTTAGTTTTGACCCAACACCCGAGTTGACAACCGGGCCGCTAAGCCCAATTCGAAACCAAAAGCCCGATGTGGTGCTACTCACCATTGAATCTTTAGGGGACATGGATCCTGCGATGGTGGCAAACCCGGAGCTAACCGTGGCATTTGTTTTCAATCAGCCGGCGCTTGAGAAGTTACAGCTTTCTTCTAAGCGCATCTATTTCTACCTAGAGACACTTCAAGACCTGGCTAATCGGCGAGAGCTCTCTGTTTACCTTGGCGACCCGGTGGAATTTGCCAAGACGAACCGGGTTGCGGTTACCCATGCGCCCGTGCCAAGTTTCGCTAAGTTCCAGAATCTGGCCGAGGTTCACCCCTACCCCTGGCTAAAGCTGCCGCACTCTGGTTCAGTGAAGTCCTTCAGTGCTTGGCGAGGAAAGCTGCGCTAAATCAGAAGCCTGCTCGTAATCATTGGCCACGAACCTCGGCTTAAAGTTAGACACCTGCGGTGCCCTAGGGCACCGCAGGTGTCGCTAAATATCAGACTGAGTCAAGACTTGGTCGGTGACTCCAGACTATGAAATGGCTTCAAAAGCCTTCAACTTCCTAATCTGCATAATTGTTCGCAGAGCAAACAGAGAGTGCCAAAGAGTAAAGATCTCGACTGCCAGTGATAATAGGCCTAAAGGTTCAAACCAATTGCCGATGTCGTCCATTGCGCCAGGCATCCCTGTAGTTCGATTCACCACATAACCCAAAAGGACCGCGGCCGAGGCCCCAGCAGCGCCAAGATAATCAATAGCGGAGCCCTTCACTGTCAATCGCTCGATGATTACGGCGGAAAAAACTATCACCGCTATGTAGGCGATGGCTATGTAAAAGGTTTCCTCCCACTTGGCCGGCAAGTCCATTACGTGGACACCAGCCAATCCAAAAAGACCAAGAATTACGTTGCTTCGACGGTTGTGCAGATGGGCCTCAAGAGAGGACAGTGTGTTTTTCATTTGCTAAGAGTAAGTGGGCAAACCTGCACATTTTTGATTCACAAGAAACTCACAGGCTAGACTCAGGATTTCAGCATTCGACTAAAACTATCCAAGTCTGTTTCAGTGAAAAACTGCACGATAGGTTGGCTGCACTTGGAGATCTGGTTATGCAAGTCTGGCCCAGACCTGCGCGGACCTGTGGGCGAGTCTCGGCTTGCAGTCCGCCGAGTTCCTGCTAGTACTAAAGACAAAGCTGTTCGCTCAAGCCGATTGGGAGCAGGCAACACCATGATGTCATTTTTTCTAATTCAATAATCGACTGACTTACCCCTTCCTGCTCTGGAGTAACGTCCGTCGTTGACTTAGCGTGTGTCTTTCACCTGGCTGCGTAGGGTGTCGGTGGTGAAAACTTTCTGCACGGGGTATCACTGATAACTTCGGCAGGTGTCCTTGGAGATTCGAGGCCTTCACAACTAGCCTTCATAATGTCTAGAATTACTTACATTATCTTATTTATAGAGTATAATGTCTAGTATGTCTAACATTACACGCACAACTGCAGAGTGGCAGGAGCTTGTTGGTGAATCGATTCGAAGTGCACGCCTCGCCCTCGAAATTGACCAACAAAGCCTGGCAGATCGAGCTTCGATAAGCCGTGCCACCCTAAGCAAGCTAGAGAATGGTGGGGCTTCTAATTTGGCAGTGTTGATTAGGGTTCTCGTAGCCCTTGGACGGACCGACTGGTTAGAGCTGCTTGATGAATCAGGAGGAGATGTAAGCCCCTTGGCCATGGCAAGAGAGCTGTCCCGCCAACCGGGCAAGCGCCAACGCTCTCCAAGGAAACGAACACAATCAAGAGTGGGCATTGATGGAGTTTGAATCCACAAAACTAATTAGAGTCTTCCTTTGGGGGAACTACGTGGGGGCGCTTGCGCAAAGCTTGCGTTCACGATCCTTTGTTTTTGAATACACCCCCGAATGGCTTCGCACAGGAATCGAGTTCGCACCACTCACCATGCCAACAGGCTCACGCACCTATTCTTTTCCCGGGCTGGCACCTGAGACGTTTTTCGGCCTGCCTTCGGCCATCGCTGACGCACTTCCCGATCGCTTCGGAAACAGCATCGTTACAGCCGAGTTGGCACGAAGAGGGGTCAGCGCCAGCGGTGTAAGTGCTCTTGACCGCTTGGCTTATGCCGGGCCTAGGAGCATGGGCGCTCTTGAATTCTTGCCAGACGCCGGACCCGATAAACCAGATGCTTCAATGCTCAACATAGGTGAGCTAGTAAGCATTGCTCGTGACGTGATTGGGGGAAGTCTTGGCACAGAAGTGGAATCAGAGGCCGCGCTCGATCAGATTCTTGCCGTGGGGACCAGCGCCGGAGGCGCTAGGGCCAAGGCTGTTGTGAACATCGACCCAGGAAATGGGTATCTCTACTCTGGCCACAAAACAACACCGGGCTTAGAGTCATGGCTTCTGAAGTTTGACGGCGTTGGTGTAGACAAACAACTTGGTGAAACTGGGCAGTATGGCCGCATTGAATACGCGTACTCATTGATGGCAAAGGCTGCGGGGTTGCAGATGTCAGAAACTCGCCTTTTGGAAGAGAACGGCCGGGCACATTTCATGACTCGGCGCTTTGATCGCACGGATGCGTTTACCAAGCTGCACTTGCAGTCCTTATGTGGACTAGCGGCTCTGGATTACAACGCCATTGGAGTTCACGACTATGCCCAATATCAAAGCGCGATCTCTGCACTCGGGCTCGGTGAAGAGTCTGCGGCTGAAGGATTTCGAAGAATGGCATTTAATGTAGCGGCAGCAAATTGTGATGACCACACCAAAAACTTCGGATTTTTGATGGATTCGAATGGGCAATGGTCGCTAGCTCCAGCCTACGATGTGACCCACGCCTACAACCCCCAAGGGCCCTGGACGTTCCAGCATCTAATGGGCATTGACGGAAAGTATCAAGCACTAACCAGGAAAGACCTATTGGTTTTCGCTGAGCGTCATAGTGTTCCAGGAGCGCTAGTGATACTCAATGAGATAAATGACGCCATTGACTCTTGGTCGACGTTTGCCTCGCAGGCTCAGCTTCCAACAACCGACAGGGACACCATTGCTAAGGACTTCCAGCGGGTTTGAATTCTAGGCAAGCTGTATTTTCAAGGCACTTATTGGCGCCTTCATGACTGAATTCTTGACTTCAAGAGATGTTGTAGCTGAATAGAGTCCGGGTGATTAACCTCTACAAGTTTTTCGATTAACTCCGCTCTCAGCTCCACCAGTTGATGGTGATGAACCTAATCTTGCTCGCTTCAAGGCGGCCAGCGAGTTCCAAATACTGGGCATTAGAGAATTGCTCCGCTTTAGCGCTAAGGAAACCCTCGTCCTCGTTGTAGTTTTGAAGCATAAATTCACACTAGGCCTCTAGGTCTGACACAAGTGCCGGGTGAAGCTGCTCCCGCAACGATAGAGAATGTTCGTCACCAACCTCAACGAATGGCCAAGATGTCCAATTGAATGAGAGAACGATTGGCTCATCTTTGGGTTCCGATGATTTTTCTTGAGGGATCATCTAGTTGTCCTAATTAGAGTCGCGGTGCCAGTTCTGAGTTAGGCAACTTCATGAAGACCGTTGGCTGAATTACGATTTTTCGCCGTTGGACCTGACCGAGACCCTTGAAATAAAGAAACCCAAGAAGTCGTGAAGTCTTCTTGGGTCTCAGTGCGCTTGAAGGGACTCGAACCCCCAACCTTCTGATCCGTAGTTATGTTGCAGTACCTCTATATGTAGGGGCCGTGGCAATGTACCCCGGTATTTTATTAGTCAAGCCACCCTTTGCAGACGCGCCCAACTCCGTCCGTTTCCGTCCATTGAACGGAATATAAACGGATTCAAACACCTTGCTTCACGAGTTGCCTCGTGGCGTAATACTGAAAATAAATCCCTGTATAGAGTGACGACTAGCGCCGCATAGAAATAAATAAAAAACTCAGCTCCAAGGTCATGGGTTTGCGTGCCGAGGGGGATCCTCAGCCCCTCATGAAACGCCCCAACAAAGGGCTCTAACAAGCGGGTGACTGCCAGGGCATCAAATCGACCATCGCCGTGAGCATGTACGTGTCTCATCTGCAGTCCAAGATTTGTTCGCGACTTCAAAAATTCGTCACGTGAACCGATATGCTCCTCCAGGATTTCCAACTTGTCCAGAAATGGGCCTATTTCCCCTGCCCATCTGCTTTGCAAGCCTTTCGCTTTTGCCTAAAGAATAACGTTATCGTTATCGTTTTGACATCACCTTACCATGTCAAAAAGACCACGAAAGTGTTATTCTTTTGACATGGTACTAAAATGCTAGCTCGCGACAAGCTCTGGGAATTCGCGGCCAACCAGCATGGATATGTCACGATTCAACAGGCCGCCAAGCTCGGAATCAACAAGGGCGCTCTAACCATGTTGGCTCAACGCGGAACAATCAATCGCGCCACTTTCGGTGTTTACCGATTACCGAACTTTCCTTACAGCGCTGCGGATCGGCTCATGCTCGCGGTCCTGTGGACGCGCGCGCCCGAAGCGGCGCTCAGCCATGAAACGGCTTTGGACCTATATGAGATCAGTGACATCAACCCAAGCAAATACCACATCACCATCGCAAAGGGTCGTCGACTCCGTCGCGCCGACAGCAGCCCGTACGCTATTCACTACGAAAACCTCGATACGAAGCAGATTGGTTGGTGGGAGGGGGTTCCTTCCGTGAAGCCTGCCACGGCTATCGCTCAGTGCATCGACTACGGAACCCCGACTCATTTGATTCGACAGGCGCTCGAGCGTGGATTCCAGCAGGGCCGCATCACACAAGAACAGCGTGAAGAACTTGCGACAAGATTAGCGCAGCGAGATGGCTGAGCCATTTCCTTCTCGCCTTGCGGCAATGCTGCGGGAACTAAAAGCGAAGGAATCGCAACCTGCCTCGGCAAGTATCCTGACTAACTGGATCACCCAAGCTGAATCGCGACTTGGGAACGAAGCCGGTGGCGGGCGCCTGGGATGGTTGATTGCCTCGTCGGTTGCGGTGGCGGCCGTACAACGAGCCTTGGGCAAGGATGGTCGCCAACTTTTTCTATTAAAGGGTGGCAATCTGCTTCAGCATCGCCTCGATGTCCCAGCTCGCACCACGAAAGACATTGATGGACTCGTTCGTGGTGACATCGATGATTTCATAGGCGTCTTAGATGAAGTATTTCGTGAACCTTGGGGGCCGTTCACTCTCCGCCGAGGGGCGATTCAAGTGATTAATGTTCCGACCCGGTTGCTGAAGCCAAAACGCTTCGAAGTCTACATCGAGTTGCGTGGGACAACTTGGAGACGAGTACAGTTTGAGATTTCCCATGACGAGGCAGGTATCGGCGAAGAATCGGAATCGATAGAGTCGATGCCGCTCAGTGGGTTCGGCCTACCGGACTTGGATGGGCTTGTCGGCCTCACTCTGCGTCACCAAATAGCGCAGAAGTTTCATGCAGTCAGCGACCCTCACAATCCACCTGAAGCCGTCAACGACCGCCCCCGAGACGTAGTAGACCTAATCCTCCTTAGAGACTTGGTCGCTGCCACTGGGCACCCAGCACGCATCGCATTAGTGCTTGCCGCGAAGGCTGTTTTCGACGCGCGCGCGGAAGATTCCCTAGCCCTTGGTCTCACACCAAGGTACTGGCCGCCCCAAGTAGTGGCGCATCAGCACTGGGCGTATTCATACCATCGAGCCGCGGATGAAGTTGGCCTAACACTTTCCCTAGGTGAAGCAGTAGCACAGGTGAATCATTGGATTACAGACTTAAGCCGTCAGTAGGTAATACAAAAGCCTCTCAATTTCGCAAGAGGTCTCTTCATCGTCTCATTTATGTGTAGCCTTTCTGAATTCGCTGCGAAGACAGGTTTCAGGATGGGAAATTTTTGCCTGCCAGATCTCTTGACTGATAAAAATTCGCCTCTGAAACGATCTCCTATGGAGCGCTAACAGGCAGCACGATAAGCGCACAGGTGGACGAAAGTGAGATACCCGTTCATGTTTAGTCTTGACCATTTACTCTGCGCACCGTGTAAGCCTTTTTCGGCAATGTCCGTGGCGTGTTTGGTGCGAATCAACTGACAGGACAAGGGGTCAACTAGCTAATCGTCGGTGTAAAAATGGCCCCGCATTTACAAGCAGCAAGCTGCAGGGTCGTTTTCTCACAGAAGCAGAGCTATCAGGATTGATCTAATCTAGATTTGCTAGGCGAGTGTGAAGGTTCGTTTTTCCCCTCACGAGATATCAACCCTAGGCATCCGGAAGGATTCTGAACCTTTCGGCCTATTCCTAGCTTTCAGGATCCAAGTAGCAATCTGCAAATGCATCCGCGGCTTGTCGGGCAGTAGCCCTTGAAGACATTGAATGAGGTTTTTTTGGGATACTTCATAATCCCCACTGGCATAGAGAGAGAGATGTTGGCGTCGCATCTTCTGGGTAATAATTTCTGTAGAGCAGCCATAAGTTACCGTCTCTGGATTCGGTAAACGTTGCCTACTCAACGCCTGAGAGCTCAACAAGCATTTCGTCATTCATTATTTGCCTCGTTCAACTCTTAACTTGATTCGCGTTGCATGCTCTCTGCTTAATTGGCGAAAAATACTCATTTTTAGGTCTCTTTGCTTTGGCTTTTTCTTGTCTACAACTCATTAAATTAAGAAACCCAAGAAGTCGTGAAGTCTTCTTGGGTCTCAGTGCGCTTGAAGGGACTCGAACCCCCAACCTTCTGATCCGTAGTCAGATGCTCTATCCGTTGAGCTACAAACGCGAGTGGGACTGCCAAAGTCTAACTTATTTTGGGGAAGAAAGAAATTGTCGATTTAGTTCACTACCTTCAAGTAAAAGTTAGTTCAGGTATTTAGCCTTTATAAGCCCAAGGAGACAAAGTAACGATGAGAATTCTGGTTTTGATAGCTTTTGCATCACTGCTAACCGGCTGTACCTCACCTTCGCCAGCGACCTTGGAAACCCAGCAACCCACTCAGTCACAAACTGATGCGCCGCCGGAGGCCACCGAGTCACCCGCGGCCCCGGAAACTGACATGCCCACCGAAACTGTGCAAGAAGCGGTGGAGCAAGAAGTTAGAACCGAAACCTCAGCTACTGAAGCTCAGCCCCAGGAAACCACAGCCGCAGCCCCAAGAGCCACGACTACTGCAACCCCTTCTCAAACCCCTAGCCCGACTAAAACGCAGGCGACTGCTACCCCTACTGCAACCCCCACTCAAACTCAGACTCCCATCGAGTCAAGACTCTCGATGGCAAATATCGCTAAGAACAATTCGACAGCTAGTTGCTGGGTTGCGATATCTGGCAATGCCTATGACCTAACCAAGTGGATTGCAGGCCACCCGGGAGGAGCAGGGGCAATTACGGGTATCTGTGGCACTGATGCAACTTCTAGGTTTCAGGGTCAACACGGCGGCCAATCTCAACCGCTATCAACCCTTGATGGTTACCTCTTGGGTGCTGTTGGAAGCTAGCCTCTAACGGCTCGGTGTATTCGCTCTCTACCTGCCCGATGGGTCAAATTCTTCTAGATTGTGGGACTTTCGGTGGGAAGCGCAGAGTCGCAAATCTAAAGCTGGGAATCAAGATCAAAATTATATATTTCATCATCGAATGCACCGTAGCCTTCGTAGTTGACTAAATCGTATAGGTCAGCCCTGGTCTGCATTCCAGCCACCTCGGACCTAAAGCTACCCTCAGAACGGAGCGCCAGTAGCGCTCGCTCCGAGGCTCCCATGGCCACCCGAAGAAGGGAAACTGGGTAAATAACTAAGTTCACTCCCACATTTCTAAGCTCATCAAGCGAGAACAGCTCGCTTTTACCGAACTCGGTCATGTTTGCAAGGATTGGAAGATTTGTTGCACCTCTGACCGCTTCGAACTCTGCCAGCGAGGCTAGCGCCTCAGGGAAAATGGCGTCGGCTCCCGCATCCCCAAGCATCTTGATGCGGTCGATTGTCGTTTTGATATCCGAAGTCCCACGAATATCTGTTCTGGCCATGATCACCAAGTTTGGGTCTCTCCTTGCTGCCACTGCGGAGGCTATTCTCTTGCTAGCAATCGAATCATCCACCACGGTTTTCCCATCCAGGTGACCGCAGCGCTTTGGGTTTACTTGATCTTCTATGTGCAGGGCTGACACTCCAGCATCTTCGAAGAGCTGAATTGTGCGGGCCAGATTTAATACTTCACCGAAGCCGGTATCGGCATCAACCAGGGTCGGCAGATCGGTCATTCTTCCAATTTGGGCTGCCCGCTGCGATACCTCGCTCGAGGTGGTCAGACCAATATCGGGCAGCCCCAAATCCGCCGCCACCACAGCTCCGGAAACATACACACCTTCAAAATTATGCTTTTGAATCAGCCTTGCCGAAAGAGCGTTAAAGGCGCCGGGAAGTTGCAGGATCGTATTGCTTGCCAGCCCCGCCCGAAGCGCGACGCGCTTCTGTTCCGGTGAATTGGTCGTGTGCAGCATCAGAAGATACCTTTCGGATAAGAAGCGGACTCAATTAGTCCTGGCCTTGCGGTTACGTTTAAGTCTTTGAGCTCTGCAGGTTGCATTTCTGAAACTCTATAAGCCGAAGCGATAAACCTCTCAGCCTCCTGGTGTGTGATAATCCCTTCGGAGAGCGTCATGAACTTCTGAATATACTGCTGCTTCCCAAAAGGCCTAGCGCCCCTGGGGTGAGCATCGGCAACCTCAATTTCCTCGACTATGCGCTCTCCACTTAGCAATGTGATCTCTACTCGACCGCCAAAAGCTAGTTGGTCTGGGTCTGTTGAGTGGTAGCGCTTGGTCCAGTAGGGATCTTCCTCGGTGGTAACTTTCTGCCAGAGTGAAACCGTATCGCCTCTTCTAGCTCGCTCGGGAAGATAGCTGCGTTCATGGTGCCAAACGCCGTCCTGAAGAGCAACGGTGAAGATATAAGGCACAGAGTGATCGAGGGTCTCCCTCGAGGTTTCCGGGTCGTACTTCTGCGGATCATTGGAACCTGAGCCAATAACGAAGTGAGTGTGGTCGGAGGTAAATATCACAACCTTTTGCACCTGATCAGAAATTTTTGCGATTGGGTATTTTTCTCCTATTCGACGAGCCAAATCAATAAGCGCTTGGGCCTGGTACTCAGCGGAATGCTCTTTGGTGTAGCTATCGAGAATCGCCCTTTTGGGTTCTAGCGTTCTTGGCAGTGGCACCGTGTAGCGTGCCTCGGTTCCACCAAGCAGCCAGGCAATGACGCCGTCCTCTCCTTCATAAATTGGAGTCGGGCTGGTCTGACCACGTATAGCTCGATCCACAGCCTCGATTGCCATTTTTCCCGCAAATGCTGGGGCGTGTGACTTCCAGGTTGAAATAACGCCTTTCCGGGATTGGCGTGTTGCCGTGGTCGTGTGTAGTGCCTGACCGATGGCGTGAAATATCTGTTGAGGGGGGAGTCCGAGCAGGGTCCCAAGGCCCGCGGCTATCGAAGGGCCAAGGTGGGCAACATGGTCAATCTTGTGCTTGTGCAAAGATATCGCCCGAACTAGATTAATCTGAATTTCGTAGCCGGTAGCGATCCCCCTGACTAGGTCCATGCCACTTTTGCCCAGGTGTTGGGCCACGGCCAGGATCGATGGGATGTTATCCCCAGGGTGTGAATAATCCTCGGCCAAAAACGTATCGTGAAAGTCCAGCTCCCTGACAGCCACCGAATTCGCCCAGGCCGCCCATTGCGGTGCAAAGAGGTCCGTGCTTGGAAGACCAAAAATTGTGGACCCGTTTCCGCTTGTCGAATGTGGGTGAGCCAACGCTTGGGACCGAGCCGAAATAATCGGCCCGCGCATCAAGGATGCTACCGCCACAGAGGCGTTGTCCACGATTCGGTTCGAGATCATCTCAATAACCTGTGGCTCCACCGCTACCAAATCAGTGGCAACCTCGGCTATTTTCCATGCCAACTGGTCTTTGATCTCAAGATTCTCGGAGCTTTTATATGTTCTGACGCTGTGCCTAATCATTATTCTGCCTCTGTATCCGTCTCGGTGTTTCCATTTTTTCCTTTACCTAACGACTTTTCTGTCACCACGAGGCTCAGGCCCTGCATCCCGGCTAAAAGCCAGAAGATTGTTCCCGCACCTGAGGCTGCCAAAACTCCGGCGAGAGCCGGCAAGACCACCTGACCCAAACGGTTCGAAGTTAGCCTTATCGAAATGGCCAAGCCTCGAATTTCAGGTCTAGATATTCGAGAAACCCAAGCCATTGTTAAGGGCTGCCCAATGCCTGATGCAAAACCGACGATGAACATCAAAACCGCCATGACTAAATAGTTTCCGGTAATCGCTATTGCCACAGTAGCCACAATTGTGAAAACCGTCCCGAAGTTCAGGGTAACTCGCATGCCGAAACGAGTAGAAATGGGTTCCAGAACAAGTCGGACCATCATGGAGGCAACGGCTCTAACGGCCAGCAAGATGCCCACCTGGGTCACACTGAATCCCAACTCCCTTCCAAGCAGTGGCAAAAAGACAAGCATCACGTCAATCACAGCCGTGACAGAGCCCGACACAAAGATTGCTGATCCAAAGCTCCTAATGGCGAAGACTTCCGAGACTTTGCCCTTCGGGATTTTCTCTTTGGTGCCCGAGACGGGGCGTTTTGTTTCAAAAAGCGGCCAAATCACAATCGCCGCCACTAAAAACGAAAGGCTCGCAAGCAAGAAAGCCGAATCGACGTCAACCGCTAGGTCCCCGCGGTCTGCGACCAGGCCGCCTAGGAACGGTCCAGCCGCGTGACCCAACGAAGCGTAAAAGGTTAATAAGCCGAAGTTCTTTTCGTAATTTCTGTCTATGGATAAGTTGCCGGTCATGGTTTGCCCGCCCGACATCACTAGCAAGTGCCCGATCCCCAATACCGGCATGGCCAATAGCAGCAAGGTTATATTCTCTACAAAAATTAGCCCCACGCTCGCCGCTAATGCAATCAGGGTTCCATAAAAGAGCGCTCGGCCTGCATTGCCCCTGTCAATCCAGCGACCGATCTGAATTGCAAATATAAATGGTGCGAGGGCGAAGGTGGCCCCAACTATGCCTACCAGCCAAGGGTCGGCTCCCATGTCCACCGCTTTATAGGTGACCATTGGTCTCACCACATACACCGCGCCCTGGAGAAATCCTGCATTAAGAAGAACGGGCAATAGCCATGGGCTATCGCCCGTTTTTGTTCGGGCCAATTGAGCTACCTACTTACTCTGGGTACCCAGTTTTTTTCTGATCAATGGAGACAGAATCGGAATCGAAACAATGATCACCAATGCCGCGTAAGCGACCCATGTGAAAGGAGTGCTCACCAAAATGGAATAGTCCCCGTAGGAGATCTGAAGTGCTCTCCGGAATTGAACTTCAGCCATCGGGCCCAGTATCACCCCGAGAATAAGAGGTGTAATTGGGTAGCCAAACCTTCTGAATAAGAGACCCAATACTCCAATTGCAAGGAGCATCCAAAGATCAAAGACGAAATTATTCAAGGCGTATGCGCCAACCATCGCAAAGACCAAAATCCCTGAATAGAGAAACGGTGCTGGTATTTGTAAAAGTTTCGCCCAGAGACCAATAAGCGGAAGGTTTATGACCAAGAGAAGGATGTTGCCAATAAATAAAGAGGCGATCAAAGTCCAGACCAAAAGTGGCTGTTCGGTGAATAGCAGGGGTCCTGGATTTATGTTGTACATCTGGAACGACGCCAGGATTACCGCGGCGGTCCCCGAAGTCGGAAGTCCCAATGCCAGCAACGGCACGAGCGCGCCGCCAGCATTTGCATTATTGGCAGCCTCAGGGCCGGCGACGCCTTCGATGGCTCCGTTGCCAAACTCGTCTTGCCTACCCTTAGCCAGTTTCTTCTCGAGTGTATAACTCAAAAAAGTCGGTATTTCCGACCCACCAGCCGGTAAAACTCCGGTCGGGAAGCCGATTGCAGTGCCCCGAAGCCATGGCTTCCACGAGCGCCTCCAGTCCTCCTTGGTCATGAATGCGAGTCCAGAAAAATTATTCATCTCGCCCTTACCAAGCCGTCCACGGAATGCGATGTAGAGAGTCTCGCCGACAGCAAACAGGCCGACAATAATCACTATTGTCTCAATGCCATCGGAGGCGTAAATGTTCTCGAATGTGAGCCTTGACACCCCCGATTGCGAATCTATCCCTACCAGCGCAATTGCGAGACCAAGGCTTAGCGCAATGAGTCCTCGAAGTGGACTGGACCCCATCACGGCACCCACAGTTCCAAATGCAACGATGATCAGAGCAAGATAGTCCGGCGGGGTCAAAAGCAGACCGAGCTTTGCTAGAAAGGGGGCACCCAGTGCTAGAAGTCCTGTAGCGATAGCTCCCGCCACGAAAGAGCCGATTGCCGCCGTAGCAAGTGCCGCACCCGCTCGCCCCCGCCGCGCCATCTTATTGCCTTCGATGGCCGTCATGACAGATCCAGACTCGCCGGGTGTGTTAAGCAAGATGGAGGTTGTCGATCCACCGTACATAGCGCCGTAATAAATGGCACCAAACATGATTAGGGATGCCGTTGGGTCCGCCACCAAAGTGACCGGTAGAAGCAGGGAGATTGCAAGAGCCGGGCCAATTCCCGGCAACACTCCTACCAGGGTACCCAAAACCGTTCCAAGCAATCCAAATAGTAAGTTCGTGACAGTAAGGGCATTACTGAACCCCAAGAGGAAGTTAGTGATATCCACTTCTACCAGCTTTCCTGATCTTCTTCAATGACAATCTCTCCGTTATCGTCCAAAACGATTGGAGTTTCCTGTTCGAGAAATTCGAATCCCACGGGAAGATCCAGCTGAAGACCTTGTGTGAAAGTTAGAAACGTGCCGCCCGCAACTATGGCGGCAATTATTAGAGTCCTAAACCAACGCCTCTCGCCCAGGGCTAAAGAGACTGCAAAAAATAGCGGAATCGTGGCAAGAATAAAGCCCACCAATTCGATGGCAAGAATGTGAAAAACAATTCCGCCAATCACAATGAATAGGCTCTTCCAATTAGGCCTTGTGACCAGTTCGCCGCCTTCGATGGCATCTGGTTGCCCCTTGTTACCCCGCAGCACAGAGATCAGTTGCAGCGAAGTCAGGCCGAATAATAAAAAGCCGATTACCAAGGCGAATGCCCTTGGCCCAACGATTACGTTTAGGCCCTGTTCATCCAAAGTGAAAGTGTCGTAGAGAACAATTAGGGAAATCACCAAAAGGAAGCTGGTAAAAACCAGCTCCCCCTTGGCAACTTTTACGGTGCTTGAACTCACAAGCCAAGCTGAGCGTAAAGTGAAACTACCTTCTTTTCCTCAATTTTGAGGAAGCGTGTAAAGGTATCACCGACAATCAAGTTGTCACCCCAGTTGCGTTCCGTAAGAATTGATTTCCATGTCTTACCCTTGTGCATCACATCGATTGCCCGAATAACCAGGTTCCGGTTAGCGAGCGAGGTCCCCGAGGGCAACATGATTCCACGCCAGTTTTGGGAGACCACGTTGACTCCTTGACCCTTGAGGGTATCTGCCGGAATTGCACTCTGCTTTGTCGGGGCGGTGATACCAATGACTCTTAGATCACCCGACGTAACGTACTGTTCAAATTCGCCCCAACCAGATACACCGACCGAAGTTGCGCCGCTTAGTAGGGATGTAATTACCTCACCACCGCCGGAGTGGGCTACGTAGTTGAGCTTTGAAGAGTCAACACCGATCGCCTTGTAGATCTGAATAATCGTGGCGTGGTCAAGAGTTCCAACGCTTCCGCCAGCGATGGCGATGGTGTTGTCTTTCTTGATTGCGGCAGTGAGATCCTTCATGTTCTTGATTGGCGACTTAGCCGACACGACAATGGCTTCGTATTCCGCCATTAGGCGTGCTACTGGAACCGCGTCTGAGACCCTTGCTGGGTTCTTGTTGTTCTGAATACCGAGCAACATTGCGTAACCGGTAATCAATGCCTGGCCTGATTTGCCACGCTCTTTGAGCATGAAGTCGTTAAGCGCAGCGGCTCCGCTTCCGCCGAGAACAGATTCGTTGGTTATGTTTCCAGTCACTAATTTCTCAGCCTTGAGGGCCCGAGTCACGTCATTGGCAAACCCGGCATATCCTGAGGTGGGGCCTGCTCCCAATTTGAAGTTGATTGTCTTGAGGGATGGGTACTTCGCATAAGCCCATATCTGCTTGCCCTTGAAGGTTCCCTCGGTTTCCTTTTTGCAAATTAAATTGCTTCCATCGGCGCCTCGCTTAGCAGCTACCTGCTTGAGAGTTGAGCAGGAAGCCCCGTATTTAGACTGTGCGGGGCTTACATTCGCCGAGGCAGGCGCAGCCGAAAGTCCCGTCGCGATAAGCGCAAGGGCCGAGGCTGCTACTAGTAGTTTTTTCAAAGTGTGTCCTCCTTGTAGACGTCAGGGATTCCAGTGAGGGTCCCAACATCGGAGCACAATCAGGGTTAAAAAGCCTTTGCCAACCCCATTGTTGACCGAAGACTGAGTCTCTTCCACCACAATTACTTGTGGCCAAATGCTCCGGGTTGTCAGCCGTGATGACGAAACATTTGCTTCGGGAATACTCCCCCAGTAATTTATGAGATTACTCCTAAGTAACGAACCGGTAACCAGATATACCAATTTGTTATTTTTGGATTCCCAAGTCGCGACGAGGCTACAAAGGGTTGGGATTCAGAACTGTAATACTCAAGGCCCCTAATCAGCCCACGCGGTCATCAGGAGCTGGGGCGTTGAATACTGAGCCCTGAACCGGGTGGTTTTTTGTAACGGCGTGCACATTTATCAACTTTGCAGCTCGGCCGGTTTCACCCCCGACATTGTCGAGCAGGCAGTTCAGTTTGCAACAATCCTCGGGCTGGTCTCAAGCAATGCCGGCATTGCGATTGTTCCAAAGAGCCTGACGGCAATTCAGCTACCAAATGTGAAATTTCTAGAAATTGATCATAAAGAGGCTTTTTCGCGGGTGTATTTGGCAAGAAGAAATCAGGAGAAATCCTCCCCAGCCGCCCAAAAGCTCGTGGAGATCACCACCAACTTCGCCGGCACCATGCAGGCCTAAAGAAGGCCCCCTTTAGATTTTTTTACCCATGGCCCGGTTGATCTGCATTCAGGTTGTGGCACGGGAATTCCACGAATTGTGGATGCCAATCGACGACCCCTGATCTTAAATAAAAACGGAGAGGCTATAGCCTCCCCGTTTCTAAATCAGAGCTATTCTGAAAGTTGGTTCTGGATTAGTTCTTCACCGTCACATTTGCACCCAGGGTTATGTATCCAGACTGCGAAAAGATGCGGCCTGTTAGTCCAGCGTCTGCGCCTAGGGTCACATAACTCGTTGCCAGAATGTTTCCCGACAAAACGGCACCCGCACCTGCGGAGAAGTAACTACCCGAAACCCAGAAGACATTGCTGGCTTGCGCCCCATTTGCAAGCACTATAGAAGCACCTGCCGCAGTGGAAATGTACCCCGGGCTTCTGATGATAAAGACAGCAGTAGGGTCATTTTTCGCATCCAGCGTCAGTGCTCCAGTCAGAGTGAAGAATGCGGGTGCGGAATAAACCCCAGCCCCCAGCGTGGTTTCACCGAGTTCTGCAGCTAGAAGCGTCGAAGGTCGACTCAAAGAATCTGCCATAGCAACATCAAAAGCTGCCATCGCTACAGAGTATCCAGAGATGGGCGTCACCACACCGAAGTTTTGCGATCCTGAAATGGTGTTGGAGGCGCCGATGGTAATTGCAGCACCGGCGTTAAGGTCTACCCCGATGACGTTGTCGGCACCGGTAGTAATTGCCGCTCCAGCATTGAGGCTCCCCGGAATGACGTTACCGGCACCGGTAGTGATTGCCGCTCCTGCTCCGAGACTGTTAGTAAAAGAATTCGAAGCGCCAGTCGTGATTGCCGCTCCTGCAAGCAGGGAATAGTCGAATGAGCTTCCAAGGTCAAGTGCGAGAACTGGTCCGAAATCGTAAATGTCATCATTTATCACCAATTTGTCCACGTTAATCTCCATGGGGCCTCCCCCACTTCCGACTTTAAGAACAACTCCACCGAAAACATTACGTATTCCGATATTGGGGAATTTGGCAAGGACTTCATTCCACGTGCAAGGGTTAGATTGTGGGCACTTGCCGGTTGCATTCAAGGGAGCCCTAGTCCCCCACCAGCTACCTGTCCCCACGCCACTCAACGTGTTCCATGTTTGCCATTGTCCGGTGGTCACTGTCTGAGAATGATATGGTTCAAAAACTAAGCGTCCCTGGAAACTAACGTCCGCATCCGTGAGATCAGAATCTATGTTCAACTGAAGGGAAATTGCGGCTGCAGCCGGACCACTCGTGCGATAAGTGTTGTATTCGAGACTATTGAGAGAGTCCAATCTCACGCCCCCGTACCCAGCTTTGGCGAGAGTCATTCCACCTGTAGCACCAACTTTTAGATTTGCACTGCCCACCCCTGCGCCCGGGCCTGCCACCATTGCGCCCACAGATGTGGACAAAAGTGGTGCTTCTTGAACAAATGCCCAGCCTTGCATAATTCCAGGAACGACCAAGGTCGTCGTCGTGGCTGCAGACACTGGAAGAGCTCCACTTGCGAGAATCCCCAGGGTTGCAGAAACCCCAATCAGTAATTTATTTATATTTTTCATTCTTTCCCCATTTCAATCGATAGTTTTCGCAGAAAAGCAACAAGTTTGATTGCAAATCCCCTCGCTGCCTGAACAACGGTGAGCGCACTTGGCTTCTGGAAAACCACCCGTCAGGGGTCCTCGCACTTTCAGAAAATTAACACTCAACAGTTTTGCCGACCCCAGCTTTTACCAAAGGTTGTAATCCCCGGTTTTTTAGCCGCGATGTCTATCCCCGCATTTTTTGAGTAAACCCCCAAGTAATTTTTGACACTACACCCATAAGTAAGAAAACATATGGTTTTCACTTGATTGTGACTTTTGGCAAAATGCATTGAATTAAGCCGGGCCTTGCCAGAGGCATTGCCGAGGATCGAATCAAAGTTAAGTGCGGACTATTGACTTCATTTTTTCAATGAGTCCAATTGGCGGAGACGAGAGGATTTGAACCTCCGAGGGGCTTTAACACCCCTACCTCATTAGCAGTGAGGCGCACTCGACCGGGCTATGCGACGTCTCCAAGTACCCCGTGAGTTTATCGCCATAAAGCTCAGATGCGAAACCCCCACTGATTTCATCATTCCCGAGGTTTAGGCTGACGCCATGAATCAAACCAAAATTGCCATAATCGGCGCTGGCTGGCGCGCCGATTTCTACCTTCGCCTGGCTCTCTTGATGCCGGATAGATTTGAAGTTGTCGGCTGGGTGGTTCGAGATCAGGCAAAGGCCAAAGCATTGCCGGTCAAGACTTACTCCAGCGCTAGTGAACTTTTAGCTCAAGAGAAACCTGACTATGTCATTAGCGCGGTGACCTGGCTATCCAGCCCAGATGTTTTGACTCAGTTGGTTGAGGCTGGGATTCCGGTTCTGTCTGAAACTCCACCTGCCAGCGATGCTGATGCCCTAAGAAAACTTTGGTCGGCAGTTGGTGCGAAAAATTTAGTTCAGGTCGCAGAGCAATATATGCGACTGCCGATGCATGCCGCTCGGCTAGCTGTGACTCGGCAGGGCGTGATTGGGCAAGTGAGCTCGGTGCAGGTCTCCTCGACCCACGGCTATCATGCCGTTGCGATAATGAGAAGTTTTCTGGAAGCTGGCTTTGGTGAAACCAAAGTCAGTGCCTCGAGTTTCAAAGCACCACTGGTTGACCCTCTGACTCGAGGTGGTTGGAATCAAGATCTTGAGCCGAAAATTGCAAGCACTGTCTTGGCAACCATTGATTTTGGAGAAGGCAAATCTGGCCTCTACGACTTCACCGATAATCAGTGGCACAACCAGCTGCGGCATCGCAGGCTCGTGGTGCGGGGGAGCCTAGGCGAGATTGTGGATAACGACTGCATCAGGCTTATTGAACCAACGGCAATAACCAAATCTCAATTTGCCCGATACCAACTTGGGCACGACCTAAACCTCGATGGCCATGACACCGAAAATATTTCTTTTGATGGCAAAGTCTTTCATCAAAATCCATTTGTTGGTCTTCGGTTAATGGATGAGGAGATTGCTATCGCGAGCCTGATGCTTGAGATGTCTGATTGGGTCAAAGGCTCAGGTCCTGCACCCTATCCACTTGCACAGGCTTCCCAAGACCACCTGATTTCACTGGCAATTGATGACTCTTTAGCGAAGGGGATCGCCGTCACAACAAACACTGAAGCATGGGCTAAAAACTAACCAAAGTTGCTAGCGGCTCGGGATAACCTATTGCCATGACTGATTCAAAAATAGCCGCGTTAGCCGCCAGGATTCCAGAGGATTTTGACTTAGGGGTGGCAACTGCCTCTTGGCAGATCGAGGGCGATAGTAAGGGCCGAGGCTCTAGTATTTGGGATGATTTTGCCAAGGTCCCGGGGAACATAAAAGATGGGTCTGTGGCCGACCCAGCTTGTGACCACGTCAATCGAGTCGAGGGCGATCTAGACATCCTGAAGGACTTGGGGGTTGACTCATATCGCTTCTCGGTTTCTTGGCCGAGGGTTATGCCTGGCAATAATCAACCAAATCCCGAAGGTATTGGTTTTTATAACCGACTGATTGACGGATTGCTGGAGCGGGGCATCAAGCCCGTTTTGACCATGTACCACTGGGATATGCCAAGTGAGCTTCAGGCCATAGGTGGCTGGCTCAATAAAGACATCCACAAGCACTTTCAAAACTACGCCAACTTGCTAGCTGAGAACTTTGCCGATCGGGTTGGCATGTGGGCGACATTGAACGAGCCCTGGGTGAGCGCGTATTTGGGTTATGCCACCAAACTCCACGCACCTGGTTTGGGAAACCCTGCAGCCGGTTTCGAAGCCGGCTACCGTCTCATGAGTGCTCATGGCGCAGCCATGAGCGTGCTTAGAGAACACAAAGCAAACATGCCGGGCATCGCTCTGAATCTAACCGAGGTCATAACTGAGGATGAGAGAGTCAGGGCTCAAGCCGACCACGTTGACAGCCTGCAGAATCGCTTTTGGCTAGACCTACTGGCTGGTAGAGGTGTTTCAGAAGCTCTGATTGAGCGCACGAGCCAGTTCACCGATTGGTCATTTATTGATCAAGCCCAGCTCAAGGACATTGCTCAACCGATTGACTGGCTGGGCATCAACTACTACACACCAATCAGAATTGCACCGGCTAGCGAAGGCGACCAAAAAGCAGCCCTTGGCCAAGACTTCAGCCTTTACCCGGGTGTTCCTGAGGGCGCTCAAATGGCATCGCGTGAACCAAGAACCGAGATGGGTTGGGAGATTTTTCCAGCCTCACTCACCGAAACTTTGAAGCAAACGGCTGAACGCTTGCCAAATATTCCGCTGTACCTTTCTGAAAACGGAGCGGCGTTTGACGACCAGCTAGTTGATGGCGAAATCCACGATCAGGACCGAGTCGATTTCTACCTGGGCCACCTCAATGCCGTCATGGACGCAAAAGATCAAGGCGTTGATGTAAGGGGCTATTTCGCCTGGTCACTGATGGACAACATCGAGTGGGCCGAAGGCTTAGAAAAGCGTTTTGGTATCTACTACGTAGATCCCAAAAACCAAGCGCGAATTCCAAAAGACAGCGCCAAGATGTTCAAGGAAATTTGCAAGAGAAACAAATAAAATCTGGTACTCGCTACCTAGCCCTTAACGGATCCTGCCAATAGGCCTCTAACAAAATAGCGCTGCAATGCGAAGAACACCAGTAGCGGCACGATCATTGAGACGAATGCACCGGCGGTTAGAACTTCCCAACCGGAGCCTCGGGTTCCAACCATCTCGGCAATTCTCACCGTCATCGGAGCAACCTCTTTAGAGCCTGCCCCAAAGGTCAACCCGACCAATAGGTCGTTCCAAACCCACAAGAACTGGAAGATCAAGAACGAGGCGATTGCTGGGACCGATAGCGGCAGAACAATCTTTGAGAACAAAGTGAAGGGGCCACAGCCATCAACCCTGGCTGCTTCAATTAGCTCTTTAGGAATCTGGCTAATGAAGTTGTGTAGCAAGAAAACCGCCAAAGGCAAAGCGAAAATAGTGTGAGCGATCCAGATCGGAATGTAAGTACCAGTAATCCCAAGATCCGGAATCAGAGTCACCCCGCCGATTACTAAGCCCTGTGAGAAAAGCTGAAGAAGTGGAATCAGCGTTAGCTGCAGTGGCACAACTTGCAAAGCAAAGATTGAAAAGAACAAGACATCGCGACCCTTGAAATCGAACCAGGCCAATGCGTAGGCTGCAAACACGGCGAGCGTGATGGGAAAAATTACCGCCGGGATTGTGACCGCGAAAGAATTAAAGAAGAACTGGAAAAGCGGTGGGTTAGTGGTGGTTCCTTCGAATAGCACCTTTTGGTAGTTCTCAAAGGAGACATTTGGGTTCGTGAAAAAGGTCCACCAACCCGAAGAGTTGATGTCCTTTTCCGGCCTGATTGATGAGACCAATAGGCCAAAGGTTGGCACGGTCCAGATAACCGCGATGATCCACGCGGCCGCTGATGCAATCGGTGAACTAAAGATGTCTTTCGCGCGCTTTTTGGCGCGAATGGTTGAGGCTAGCTCTGGCTTGCCGTTTGGCTTAGCCGGCTTTGGTGCTGTGGTGGTCATTAGCGCTCCGTCCTCTCAAGACGCAATTGCTTCACGTTGTAGAGGATCACGGGGATGATTGCCACGAACAAGATGATGGCTAGTGCGGACCCGGTTCCGTAGTTCATCTGCCTGAAGGCCTGTGAATACATTTCGTTGGCGATTACGTTGGTCTGGAAGTTTCCCCCGGTCATGGTGCGGACGATATCAAAGACCTTCAGAGTTGCAATGATGATTGTGGTCAAAACCACAATCAGGGTTGCCCTGATTAGTGGCACCGTCACCCTAAAGAACCTGTTCATTGGGCTTGCGCCATCAAGCATGGCGGCCTCAATGATTTCTTCCGGCACGTTTTTCATGGCTGCCGATAACACAACCATGGCGAAACCGGTTTGAATCCAAACCATCACTGCGATTAATAAGAAGGTGTTTCCCGGGGCTTCCAGCAGCCAGTTGGGCGGAGTGCCGCCGAAGGCTTTCACGATCGTGCTAAAAAGACCCAAATCTGGGCGATTCTCATTTGGTTCAAAGTAGTAGACGAAGCGCCAGATAACACTGGCTCCAACAAAGGAGATGGCCATCGGCATAAAAATCAAAGATTTGATTATTGCCGGTCGCTTCATGCGATCGGTCATATAGGCAATTGCGAGCCCCGTGGTGGTGGCAAGAAATGGCACGAGGAATACCCAAATCGCCGTATTGCGCAAAACAATCAGGATCTCGGGGATTGTGAAGGCCCACACATAGTTGTCGAAACCGACAAAGTTCTCGCTCTTGGCGTCCATGAAGGACAAAATTATGGTCCGAATGGTTGGGTAAATCAGACCAATGAGTAATAAGAGAAGGGCTGGAACTAAAAACACCAGGTACTTCAGCCACTCTTGGGCTTTCACGCTTGCTCTTCCAGCGAGCAAGAATAATAAAACTAAGACCGCACCAAAGGCCAACAGCGAGATTGCCAGCAGGGTAAAGTTCTCCCCAATGATGTCCCAAGGAGTTTTTCTAGCTGCGATAAAACTGAAGTTCAGCATTTTCCAAATCCTAAATGAAGAATGCCGTGGGGCCTAAAAATAGGCCCCACGGCTTTCAACTAATTAGCGTTAGTAAGGCCAGGTTGCATAGATTGCATCTAGAACAGCCTGGTCTGACTTGTCTTCAGCAACCCAAGCGGTCATCTCTGACCAGAATGAACCTGCGCCCACGGCTGCTGGCATTACGTCAGATGCGTCGAAGCGGAACAGAGTTGCGTTCTGAAGAATCTCAACGGCAACTGCGTTTACTGGGTCAGCCACGTTTGCAGTGTCTAGGCCCAAGTTGGCGGAGAACCAGCCACCCAAGGCTGCCTTCTCGTTGTTCCACTCAGGGGAGGTTAGGTACAGCTGAACGGCAGCGGCTGCTGGGTTCTCAGTGAAGCGACCTACGAACTCGCCACCACCCAAAGCTGGCTTATTGTCAGCTGAAACACCTGGGAAGTAGAAGGTTGAAATTCCACCCTCGACGGTGGTGTCCTCTGGAGTAACAACGGTTGCACCGTAGTCGCCAACAAGGATTCCGCCTAGGAATGATGCCTGGCGGTGCATGGCACAGGTGCCATCCACGATTCCGGCACCAGCCGCAGAGAATGCAGTGGTAGCAATCGACTTAACATCCCCTACATAAGCAGGGTTCTTGATGATCTTGCCGGCTTCGCCGATAACCTCAAGGACCTTAGGGTCGTTGAATGGCATTGAGCCGTCAACCCATGCGTCATAGGTTGCGCCGTCCTGGAAGCGAAGCATTAGGTCTTCCATCCAGTCGGTGGCAGTCCAACCGGTAGCTTCACCAGATTCGATACCAACACACCATGGCTGAACATTGCCCTCAGCGGCGACCTGGTCGGAAAGAGCCAAGAGCTCGTCCCAAGTGGTTGGGATGGCCCAGCCATTATCAGCGAAGGTCTTAGGTGAGTACCAAACAAAAGACTTTACGTTTGCGCCCAGTGGAGCAGCGTAGAAGGTCCCACCGACGGTTCCGTAGTTCTTCCAGTCAGGTGTGTAGTTCTGATCAACCGAAGCGGTTAGAGCCGCATCAGCTGGCTGCAGGCTGTCAGCAAATGCTGCCAGTAGCCCAGGCTGAGGGAAGATGGCTAGATCTGGTGCAGTTCCACCCTCAACGCGAACAGCAATCTGAGCTTCGAACTCCTGAGTACCGTTCCAGTTGATGGTGATGCCGGTGCACTCCTCAAACTTTGCGAAGGACTCAATGAATAGGGTTGCTTCTGGGTCAATGATGGTGGTGTAGATCTCAACCTCAGAGCCTTCATTACCTAGGTAGTCTGCGAATGCAGCGCAGTCCTCAGATAAGGCTGAATCGGTTGGTGATGCTATTGGAGTCTCATCGGTTGCTGCACATCCAGCAAGTGCCAAGGAGGCAGCAATCGCAGTCGCGCCTAGCGCAACAAAACGACGACGCAATGTTGACATATTTGTCCTTTCGAAAATGATTTGGGTTTCCACCCAAAACCCGGGATCAGGGTTTATCTATAACACTAGGGAGAGTTGGCATGGCACTGAATTGAAAGCGGTTACATTTGAATAACAATGGGCAAGACCCTATGAGTGATACTCACTTACAGTTTTTACAACGCATCCGCCCTCGGCACTGGTGGCGCAAGATTGCATGCAAATATCACTCTGGCGTGGCCAGATCAGTGAGTGGGGGTTATTTAGAGCAGCTCTTCACGGAGGCGTTTGTGCCCTGCACCCACTCGGGCAGCGCAGGTTCACTTGCGGTTGCAGAGGTGCTTGCAGCAGGCTCCTCGGTGGCTGTTTCGGTGGGGCTTTGAGTGGCAGCAGGCTCCTCGGTGGCTGTTTCGGTGGGGCTTTGAGTGGCAGCAGGCTCCTCGGAAACTACGGCTCCAGTTCCAACGTTGGCCTTGGCGAGCACGAGTGGCTCATCGTTGGCAATCTTGTCGAATAGCAATTGCGCTCGGTCATCGATAAGAGCCACCCGGCCAGCAAACTCACCGGTCATGTCTCTCACCGGAAGTTTTAGAAAAGTAATTTTGTCGAGGTCCACATCGTTGACTTCTCTAGCCATTCCCAAAATAACGTTCAATTTGGTAAGCGAGTTCGAAAGGGTCATGTTGTCAAGGACTGCGGTGCCGATTCTCAGAGTCTTAAACGGGTTGGTTAGCGCGCCTTCATCCTTGAGCTTTCTAACCAAGGAGGTTAGAAATACCTGCTGGTTAGAGATTCGAGACAGATCAGAGCCGTCTCCAACCCCGTGGCGAGTCCTTAGAAATGCCAGCGCCTCGGCTCCAATAAGAGTGTGCTCGCCGGCCTCGAGTTGCAAGTTGGTGTACTTATCGTTGATTGGCTCTGCCACACAAACATCAACTCCGCCGACCGCTTCGCTCATCGCGATAACGCCCTTGAAGTCGATCATCGCAAGATAGGGGATGGTGACTCCGGTTAGCGCTTGAACGGTTAGCAATGTGCAGGCTGGTCCGCCACGATTCATCGTGGCATTGATTTGATAGAGGTCTTTTGGCCCGTAGGCCTCGCCACCATCGGGGTTCGGGCAACCTGGCACTGGGACCATAAGGTCTCTTGGGAAACTTAGTGCGACAGCATTTTTTCTATCTTCGGAAACGTGGAGCAAAATAATCACATCGGCCAGCGCATTGCCCACTGGCCCGAATTCGGTAGTGCCCTGGCCAGCTCTTGTGTCAGAGCCAATTAAAAGAACGTTTATTGGGCCATTAATCTCGGCGGGGGTGGGCAATTCGAAGGTGCTGCCGTCGGTTGCGTAGACATCAATCCCACTGGCGGAAAGGGTAGAGGTGAGATACCAGTAACCGCCAGCTCCGACTGCGACGACCAAACCAACGACACTCAGCATGGAGATTAGGGTTATTTTGAGCCAACCCCTGCGCTTCGGGCGCTTAGTCGGGGCGGCAAATTGATACTGCAAATCACTCACCTATGAATTCTAGAGACTTATAGCTGAGGAAGCGCTATGAGTGTGTTCAAGTTTTTTTGCAATTCCACTCGCGGGAAACTCAGTCTTGGAGCACGTGGGCCAAGCGGGCCGATTTAGAGCTGCTTCTGATTTAGCGAGTCGCGCCCCGAGTTGATGTTTCAAATCTCTTTCAACCCAAAGAAAGCAAATTGACCCGTGACGACCTGAGCGGGTAGGCGATATTCCTTCAATACCCCCGGGCCACAAGCGGCAGTTCCGACTCCCGAGCAAGCTATTTCAAGAGCGACGTGCAGATTTTGGTCTGATTGGAGCAGGTGATCGTGACTCGTGGCAGCTACGACTTTAGGGCTCCAGGGCCTAATTGTGACCCCCATTCCCAACGGGCTCGCGACTCCAAAAGCGTGATTTTTCTGGAACCAACTGACCTCAGCTCGCCTGCCAGATTCCTGAGGACGCACTGTGCGCTCCTGAAGGTCTGCGACTTGCTTACCAAACCAACCCCAGTTAGCTGCTTGCCCATTATCCGGGTAGGCCGGCGAGGGGCCACGGCCAAACCAACTGATTTCATCCTGCTCAGAACCGGAAATCTCGAAGGATATGGCCACCCGGGCCCAGTGCGAACTCCACTCAATGGGCCAACTGCCACTGGGTGTGACGGTTAGATTCAGCAATAGGTCTGAGCCTTGGCCCGACCATTTCCAAATACATTCGACCGAGCTATCAACACTCGCGAAGCCCACTCGAGTCACCACCTCAAGTTCTGAATCGTTGTGCGACCAATTTAGTGAGATTAGCCTAGAAAAAGGGTTGGCTAGGCCCAGTAATTCCCACCTTTTTGCGACCGCTGGCTCTTTAGGCTCGTTGGTAGAAACCCGAAGATCGTTATCCGTTGGGGCTCGCCACAGGTCTAAGCCCCAATTTAAGATTGGGTTTGAACCAAGTCTCAAAACGCGCCCCGTGGATTCATCCACCGAGAGCAAATCTCGAAGCGACCAAGCGGTCTCCGAAGTGGCATTTTCTGAGAGCCCCGAAGCCGGCCGGCCCCAACTTGGCTTGGTGCTTCCGGAAAGCTTTTTGGTCTCAGTGGCCAAAACCCAATCCGCTTCGGCCCAGGCCGATTCATGCTTCTGGGCTATTTCAATTTTCAAAATGCTATCGGCATTTTCAATAGGCTCTCGGGCAGCCTGCGGCAAATCCAAGAGCGCAAAGCCTTGAGCCAGGATGGGCTCATGCGCTAGCACCCCGGAGGCCATCACCCCGGTTCCGGTCTCAATGCTCCATCTCGTTTCAAGGTCTGCAGAGTCTTCAAAATCACGCCGGTTTTTTAACCGCACCTGAGTGCCATTAGCCTCGAACTGAATTATTACGGGTGTGAAGACTGCCGCTAGGTCTTTGAGTTGAGCCCGTGGCTCCCGGGCGCTAGAGACTAGTCCGTCAATTACGAAGTTGGCATCGTGAACCAATTCTCCAAAGTCCCCACCGTAGGCGGTGGTGACTTGGCCGTCTTGAATCAAGTCAATGCCGTGCTCTAGCCATTCCCAAATAAAGCCACCCATAATCCGAGGATATTTATCAAAGAGCTCCTGGTATTCGGTTAGGCCCCCGGGACCGGTGCCCATGGCGTGGGCATACTCACATAAGACATAGGGCATTTGCCTTCTTCTGGCATCTAACTCTTGGTCGGCGAGCGCCGGTTCTATACGCTGTCCAATTGCCTCTACGGACTCGTGGGCCGGATACATCTGGCTCCAAACATCAACGTCCTTGCACTCTTGGTCACCCTCGTAGTGCAACGGCCTAGTGTTATCGAGAGACCGGGCTGCCTTTGCCATTGCGGCTAAATTCTGGCCAACCCCAGCTTCGTTACCAAGCGACCACATGATTACGCTCGGGTGATTGCGGTCCCGAATCACCATTCGCTTCATGCGATCAACAATTGCTTCTTCCCAATCCGGGTCATCGGTTGGGTTTGCTCTCCAGGAGGCATATTCAAAGCCGTGGGTTTCAAAGTCACACTCGTCGATCACCCAAAATCCCCATTCATCTGCAAGATCCAGCATGTCTGGGTGGGGCGGGTAGTGAGCTGTTCTAATGGCGTTTACGTTGTGCTGTTTCATTAGCGCAAGGTCTTTTTGCATCACGGCTTTAGGAACGTGGCGGCCCCACTTTGGGTGGTGTTCGTGGAGGTTTACCCCCCGAAGCGAAATTGGCTTGCCATTAACGGTGAAGACACCGTCGATAATCTCAATGGTTCGGAACCCAACGCGAACCTCGACGGTTTCACCGCCCTGCTCAGCCGTGCCGGTTGAGACCCTAATCGTGTAGAGGTTTGGTGCCTCTTGGTTCCACGGCTCGACACCAGTGACTTCCATTTGCGCATCCTGGTGAACCGGTAGGTCTTTTTCGACCAGAGTAATTTCCAAAGTCGGTTCCGTGTCAGCCAGAGAGTCCAGCTCCACACTAACTCTTAGTTGCCCCTTTTCGCCCTTGAAGCCGGCAACAACCTGCACGTCTCGAATCGCGAAATCGGGTCTTTCGATAAGCAATACATCCCGAATAATCCCCGGTGCCCACCACTCATCTTGATCTTCCAAATAGGAGGCCGCGCTGAATTGGTAAACCCTGACTTCAAGTTGGTTTGATTCTTCGATTAGCCCATTTAGTTCGAACTCAGAGGGCAGCCGGCTGCCTCTGGTCGAACCCAAGAATTTGCCATTCCACCAAATATCAGCAGCGCCCTCGATGCCTTCGAATCGAAGCAAAGCACGCTTGGGCGGGTTCTCCCATGAAACCGTTCGCAAATACTCCCCGGCTGGATTCAGTTCCGGGGGAAATGGCGGGTCGATGGGAAACGGAAACTTTACGTTTGTATAGGAGGGGTTGCCGTGGGCCGCCCCTTGAAGTGATTCATCGTGTGCTGGCATCACATAGCTGGCTGGAACCGCAATCACTCCCCAACGCTCAGCCGATCTTGCACTCGGTGAAAGATTAGGGTCCAAGACTTTTTCAACCCATCTGAATTGCCATGAACCATTGAGCTGAAGCTGCCTTGCAGAAGTGCTCAAGCGCGCTCTAGGTTCCAGCACGCCAGTCGAAGGCCCCGGATTGCTCAATTCAAGTGGCTGGCCGGCTTTTTCAACTGTCATGATTTCAACCCTTAGAAACTAATAATTTGAACCTTGAACTAAATGAACTAGCTAGAAAGCTCCTCAGTTATAAGAGGCTTCGAAACTGGTTAGCGTTGCTCCTTCAATTATGGCCTCCGGCCAGCTCCCGCTCAGCCAAAAGCTTGAGTTGATATCGCCTTCAAATAATAAAAAAACCCAGGCCGAAGTCTGGGTTTTTCAAGTGTTGAAATTCAACTTTTTTGGCGGAGGCCGTGGTGTCATACGCCAGCACATAGTTCCCTTATGTATCGGCGTCACAATGTGACCGGTGTAGTGAAATTAGACGCCTGACCGGCATGGATGTTCTGGTCCAGAGCGTCCAACAAGCCCACATCGGTAATCTGGCGAATCGTTTACTGCAGACTCTGGCCAAAAGAAAACACCGCCGCCCCGCAGTCGAGACGGCTGCAATATTCTTCTTTTCATTCAAAGGCAAAACATTAATTCATTCCTCCAGTCTGACAAGCCACCTCTTACACAAACCATTTGACGCCCGTTCAAACTGGACGCTGCCCTTGCTGCAGGCAACAAGCAGCTGCCGCCTATCTATCTAAGTACTGCTGGTAGGCGCTCGCCGCCTGCGGATTACACAAGTCCAGAAGTCACGCATGGGCCCGCCGTTAGCGGTAGTGCGGGTCTCACCTATCTGACGCGCCAAGCACCCAATGTTGGACGCGACTGCGATGGCGGAGGGCTTATTCGTAAACAAAACATCGGCATGAACACTTTTCGACCGTTGGCAATGAGATTCATTGCGACCTCGACTGGCTCGAAACTGTCCGATGGTATTCTCGATCACTTGATAGGCCCGCTTCGGGCCTACCTGCGTAGGCCCCAATTCACGCCTTATCTACGTGATGGCGATAGGTCGCATCATGGATCCCGTCGCTCCGCGGATCTTCAGGGGTAACCCAATGAAGAGGAACTCGTGCACGTGCTCACTGGCGAGCTCCTCGAGATAGATATTCTCCATAATGTGGATCGCATTCTTTACTAGAAGCGTTTCGTGCACGGGGTGCGGGTTTCCCTCTATGATCGAGGGCATCACCTCGCAGCCTTCCGTGTCTGCGCCGACCGCCCGCACTTTTTTCGAAGCGCAGTACTCAGCGATTGGTCGAGTGATACCCGCGCCTGCCGTCAGAGCGAGACGCTCGGGGTCTGGCCAACCCGCCATCATCCCAGTTCGCACAAACACAACATCGTTCTCGCGCACTTCGACATTCTGCGCTTTGGCCGCGCCAAGGAATTCTTCGAGCGAGATCGGGTAATGGGCCTCGAGCTGTGGGACACCGAGATAAGCGGGTATGTCGACCATCACGCCCCGCGTGATAAACGGAACGATTGACGCCGCATCGCCTTTGAGCACTCCGAAGTCTCCGAGGTCCTCTGAAGCCCGCCCGCCGGACCACTCATCGTCGGCGCCGCTGCAGATGTGACCCAGCGCGTCGACATGCGAACCCGAGTGATTTGTGGCGATCATCATCTCCGATATCAGACCTATGTTCGCCGAATTGATCTCGGGCGCAAGCCAATCCTGATCCCCATCGACCCTAATACCGCGAGGGCTTCGGTAGGTGAGAACCTGAAATGGAGGATGACCAGCCCAAATCGGCATTCCAGGCCAGCGTCCCGGATCCAAATCGAAAACCTCACCTTGCTTGGGAAGCTTCAATAAGTCCATCAGCCCAGCTACTTCGATGCGACCGCCCACAATACTCATATTTGAATCATCTTCCGTAATTCTCGAGGCTCCACGTTTTCTTAGAGATGCACACACACATGTCTAGTCGACGCAGGAGACTTCGTCAAGGAGCAAGCCATGAAACAGACCTCCGTGGCACTCAAAAACTGCACCTTGGCGGTACTTTAAAAAGCAGCCTTGGCGATTCGGCAGTGAGCAATTGGGAGGTTGGATCGAAAGCTCTCTGCAAAAGTACGAGCCGAAATGAACAGCCAAAATTCTCCTAGGCATCCGTACCGAGGACGTTCCATAAGAACTCAGCGCGCTCCAAGCGGGGCCGGTCTCGAAGCCATAAACCTACCCCGGGTGCGTTGGTTGCCAGCTACCGCGTCTTTATGGGTGCCAAATGCCAGTCGCCTGGCTCAGCGATGCCCTGAGTAAAAACCGAACCAGCGACCCTCCGGCACCAAACCGTATTCTCCCGTCAAGTTCAGACTCTCATCCAACATATTGAAAGTAAGGAGTTCTAGGGGTCTATTCGCCACAAAGTGACTCGTTGGGAATGCAGCCATTGGCCCAGAAACCATCCTGCAATTCGGTCTCACATCAACACCACCCTATGTCGGCCAATTTGGGCGAGTCAGGCGGGGAACCACCCAGCTTTCGGGATGAGGGACTGAACCTGCTTGTCTAATTGCAAGCTCAACCACCTGGCATGTTCGACGAGCGCGACAGCATCGAGATTGCCTTTCATAGAAACCCCATCAACGGAGAATCCGTAGAGAACGTCCTCGGTCGCTATGTTACCAGTAGCCGCCGGCGCAAAGGGGCAACCACCAAACCCTCCAACCGAGGCATCGATCACCAAGGGCATATTAAGAGCGGCTGCCTCACTCACAGCCGTCACGGCATTGCTATAACCCGTGTTACGAGTGTTGTGGAAGTGAAAGCGCAAGAGCTCCGGACCGAATAGGCTCTTCGCCATTTGAGCGAACTCGCGCACGCGTCTCGACCCGCCGACGCCGATGGTGTCGGCAAAGGCAATCTCGTCGCAACCCATGTCGAGGATAGCCCGCACGACTTCTTCCACCCGCTCCAGCGATACCACTCCCTCGAACGGGCACCCAAACGATACCGCCAGCGTGACACTTGCGAATCGTCCGGCTTCCTTCGCTATCTGCACCGTTTCTGCAGCCTCTACTAGGAGCTGCTCGACAGTCCTACCCTGGTTACGCATAGCAAAGGTATCCGTGACGGGCACAACCATGTTGAGCTCCTGCACCTGCGTCTCGACGGCCCGCTCAGCACCGCGGCGATTCAGCACCAGACCAACGTAGGAGACATCAGCCGAGTGCGGCACCTGTGCCATTACCTCTTCCGCGCCAGCCATCTGCGGCACGAGATCAGGGCGCACGAAACTCACGGCTTCCATTCGCCGAACACCGGCGCTCACCAAACGATTGATGAGCTCGACACGTGTGTCGACATCGAGAACCCTGTCCTCATTTTGCAGTCCGTCTCGTGGACCCACTTCCAAGATTTCGACGTGCTTCATGACAGCTCCTCGGGCAAGGGGTGCCTACGCAGCGAAGTTGGGCGGTAAAATGCCCCGCGCGCAAGCACCGGTTGCAGCAGTTCCATCGTTTCCTTCGTTGGCTCCGGCTCGGCGCTCTCATACTCGTCAAGGATCCTAGCGAACCCCAGCCATTCTTTGGCCACCGGCGATTTGAAGTATGACCCCGCGATGGCATAGGTAATTTTCGCAAAGTCTCCCTTTGCCTCACGCTCCAGCCGCTCGAGATACAGACGAGGCTCGGAACCGTCATAGGCGTCAAGAATCCGCAGCACTCCGGGTACTAAGTCCGGCCGCTCGGCCAAGGTCACGTCTATCCAGGTTGGTGCAACCTCGGCCTCATCGGCGGAGGGGCCATCGGGGCTAGACGGGATCAGAGTTAGGGCGAATAATCGCAACGTATCGCGTTGCACAGAGGTGAGCTCACTTTTCATGGATTTTACCCTCCGCTATAAAAGCCCTCGTCGACCACAGCGCAAGCGCAGCCTGCGTAGCGACTGGGTTGAGTCCGCCTGAGGTGACCCAGGTGCTTGAGTCGAAGATGTACAGGTTGGAAATATCGTGGCACCGGCCATGTTTGTCAGTGACCGAGGTACGGGGGTCATCGCCCATGACGGCTGTTCCCATGAGGTGCCAGCCGCTCTGTCTCACCATCGGGGCTGCAACCACGTCGATTGCGCCCGCCGCCAAGAAGACCTCTTTTGCCTCACGCGTGTGCCACTCGAGCAGGGCCCGCGAATTGTCATCCGCTCGGTACCGTATCTTAACGCCGGGGAGCCCGCTGTCGTCGCTCGACTCTTCGTCGAGCTCGACACGATTCGATTCGAGCGGGAGGTCTTCGCCGACGAAACTAAACATGGCGGACCTGTTGTACCGTCGCTTCACCGTACTGTGAAAGTTCTCGTACCAAAGGGACTCGTTCGCTGCCTCCCAAGGATAGGAACGCGTAAGGCTGAGAGGACCCCCAGTCGGTTGGAGCCCCCACTTGACCCCGCGGACGAATCCACGCGATGGGTCGCTTTCATAGAAGTGCATGCTCTGGAGTTGCTGACCAAGCGGACTTACCGCGGACTCAATATCGTGGTCGAAGACTCCTGCGACTGCGCCAAACGGGTGCATCATGAGACGCTTGCCGACGAGCCCTGATGAATTTGCGAGTCCGTCTGGGTGTTGCTCGCACTTTGACATCAAAAGAATCCTGGGCGTACCGATGCCGTTCGCACAAAGAATCACGGAATCCGCGTAGACGCTGTGACGCTTACCGCCCCTATCGACATATTCACACCCAACTGCTCGATCCCCTTCAGTCAGTACCCGGCTGACACGAGAATGAGTGCGGAGCTCCACACCAAGGCTCAACGCCTCTGGCCAGAGACGTACATCGGTCGACATCTTGACCGCGCCATCCATTTCGCTCGACTTGAGGCGGCGCTTTCCCGGGAAAACAGAGCTTGCACCAGGCCACCAAGCCATGCCACGGTCATTGAAGGCCTTCGCTATGAGACGACCGAAATCACGGAGAGGAATCGGCGGGAGAAGAGGTCCTTCGCCTTTGGGATAGGCGGGATCTCCACTCAAACCACCGATTTTGAGTTGACTCTCTACCTCCACATAAAAAGGCTCAAGGTCCTCGTAGCTAATTGGCCAATCCTCCGCGACACCGTCCTGCGATTTCACACGGAAGTCTCCGGGTGTCATGCGATTCCACTTAGAGAGATAGAGGACGGTACTCCCTCCGACACCATTCCACATGAGCGCTGCGACATCCGACTCTGAATCATCAATTGGATAGTCAGAAGAGTTGTCTCGATCGTTCGGATCGCGCTTCCAGCAGCGCTCAGCTGCCGTCTCTGACTCAAGGTCGTGCACCACTCCGTCACGTCCGTAGTGGGGCCAGTCGCCCTGCTCAAGGCACAGCACCGAGTATCCCGCTCGAGCCAGTTCCGTTGCCGTGATTGATCCGGCCAACCCTGCACCGACGACTATTACATCCGTGTGCGTGGATTCGGTCATGGGTTGCCGGCCTCCGTCTTCGGTCTCGCCTCGTGTCGTAATGGGTTCTCGGAGGTGCTGATAAGGGCCCACATCGCTCACCTCTGCTAGATATAATACCCAATTGTTTCAGCATAAATACATTATGTAATAAGACTTCCTAAGCGGTGCGTCTTCTCCCATGAGGCCCGTTCGGCGGTGTAGTGTTGCAGTCAATCAAGGGAGACCTAAGAATGACTATGGCCGTCCGACCTTTAGAAGGTATACGCGTAATTGAGATGGGGTCACTCATCGCTGGCCCTTATTGTGGGCAAATCCTTGGTGACCTCGGCGCCGAGGTAATAAAAATTGAACCTCCTGATCAGGGCGATGCTCTCCGCTCCTGGGGACGGCAAAGCGAGGACGGGAAAGGGGTTTGGTGGTCCACTCTTGCGCGGAACAAGCAGTCGGTCACGTGCAACCTGCGCATGAAAAGCGGGCAGCGAATCGCGGGCGAGCTCATATCGCAAGCCGATGTGCTCGTCGAAAACTTTCGCCCCGGCACTCTTGCGAAGTGGAACCTGGCACCCGAAGATCTCATGAAGAAGGATCCTCGCCTAATCATCGCTCACGTTAGCGGCTACGGTCAGGATGGACCTTATGCCCAGCGCGCCGGCTACGCAGCGATCGGCGAGGCGATGGCTGGTCTCCGACACCTGGTCGGATATCCAGACCGACAACCAGTGAGGGTCGGTCTATCACTCGGGGACTCTCTCGCGGGACTTTACTCGGCCCTCGGTATAATCACTGCATTGTACGAGCGCGAGCATTCGGGAAAGGGACAAGAGGTCGACACAGCGATATACGAATCTGTGCTCGCCTTGACTGAGTCTCTGCTAGCCGATTATGCGATCTTCGATGTGATTCGCGAGCGCACCGGGCCGACGCTACCAGGAATCGCCCCATCGAATGCGTATCTCGCAGCCGACGATCGCTACGTTGTGATTGCTGCGAACCAAGACACCGTGTTCTCGCGCCTCGCATCTGCCATGGGGCAGCCCGAACTCGCAGAGGATGTTCGTTTCAAAACCCACATCGCGCGGGGAGAGCGACAGACCGAGATCGATGAAATCGTGGCTCAATGGGCACTTCAGCATCCCTCGGAGGACGTCATCGCTCTTCTAAACGACGTAGGAGTGCCCTCGGGCGGTATCAATACCGCCGCCGACATCCTGACAGACCCCCACGTCCAAGAGCGTGCAGCCGTTGCCTGGGTGCCCGCGCAAGGCATCGGAGTGGTGCCGATGCCAGCTCCAATGCCGCGCCTCTCGCGGACACCGGGAGCAATCGTTCACGCTGGGCCGGATCTCGGTGCCGATACAGATAGCGTCCTCAGCCGAATTCTTCATCTCGACCCGCACGAGATTGCAGCTCTCCGGAAAGAAGGAGCGGTTTAAGGCTGCCCGCTGCAGTTCATAGCTGCGCCCGAGTGCTACCCAGCCTCGAGCTGCGTCATGGCGGCCTGAGCGCCCGCCGAGATGTGCTCATAAAGTGCCGCCGCGACTTTGTCGGCATCATTTGCTCTCAACGCAGACAGAACAGCTTCGTGCCCCCCTATCGACTCGTGCACCCGGTCGCTCAAGCTAATGGCCTGGTATGGCACTCCATTCCAGAGCTTCTGAATAAACTCAAGAAGAACCGACATGCCCGAGAGTGTGTATAGGAGCATATGAAACTGCTTGTTCAGTGACGGAATTAGATCAAGGCGATCGTCCTGCGCTGCCTGAAGCATGTCTTCGTTGATCGCAATCAGGCTCGATATATCGTCATAAGTCGCGCGGCCACAGGCTGCTCGAGCCGCATACGGCTCAAGCACCAACCGGAGCTCATAAATTTCACGAGCTCTTTCGAGGTCAAATCCGAGCACCACCGCGCTTGAGTGTGCCCGAGTCTCGACAAACCCCTCAGCGCTGAGGATCTGCAGCGCCTCGCGAAGAGGGGTGTAGCTCATGTTGAGCTCTTTCGCCAACACCGTCAGTTTTAGTTGCATGCCAGGTGGAAATGTTCCATCCCGAATCGCTTCACGAAGCACTCTCGCGGCCATAGAGCTCTTCGTTACAGCGTCATCGAATCTGCCAAGCAATGACATTGATCACCTAATTCACTATCCGCATCGACTATAAAATATATAAGGTACAGGAACTACCGCTGAGGTTCCTATGTGCAACGCTCGGAACAATCGGATAAAAATCTGCATGCTGGCCCAATAGCTACACCGGCCCCGCCACCGACACCCGGACTGCCTGGATCTTCCCATCTCGTGTGCGCTCCGTAACCGCCGGCATGTAACTGTCAGCAGTCGAAATAAAGAGTGTACGGCCGTCGTCTCCCCCAAGAACGCAGTCGATGGCGCAGCGGCCAGGGACTTCAATACGGTCAGTGATTTCGCCACCCTCGAGCACGCGGAGAAACTCTCCTGTCTCGAGCGATGAAATCCAAATTCCACCCTCGAGGTCTACGCAGCTTCCATCTGGAGTCGTCCCTTCGGGTAGCTGAGCCCAAATCCTGCGGTTGTCTAGGTTGCCGTTCTGCAAGATGTCAAAAGCTGTCATGACATGGCCCCACGTCTCTCCAAGCACGAGGGTCCGAGTCCCAGGCACTATGTTCGCGCTGTTGGGAAAAACAAAGCCGTCGGCGGCGAGGCGGGCAGATCCATCCGGCTCAACTACGTAAAGCGGTCCTGTCTTTGCTTCCTCCCCGCCGTAAACGTCGTATCCGAAGGCGCCCACATATGTCCGCCCTGTTTCCGCGTCAACCATGAGGTCGTTAATCAGTGATTCGCTTACCTTTGTGAGGTCCGCAAAAATGGAGGTCGTTCCGTCCTCGTTTATCGTCCGAAGTACTCGTTCATTCATCGCACTAACGATGAAACGCCCGTCAAGAAGCCAGCCAAGCCCAGAGGACTGGCAGTCGAGTGTCGTAAGGAGCCGGGGAGTATCCTCATGCACAGGGTCTAAGACGAAGACTTCTCCCGTGTGCATGTCGGAAAACCAGAGCTTACCGTCCCTCCACCGGTTTCCCTCGGGGAAACGCATCCCAGTTACCACGTCTTGCAGTCTGTCGTTCATAATTTGATACTCCTTTGTAGTTTTTCAATCTGAAGTCGCCTAAGTCCCGAAGTCACAGGCACGCTCGGCTGACGTAGGCCACATTTTGATGCTCCCTGGGGATCTCCTCGACGAGTTCTCCACCACGCATGATGAGAATCCGATCAGTAAATTCCACGACCTCTTCGACATCAGACGAGGATATAATCACCGCGGATCCCTTGCCTGCTAGGTCCCTGATCACGGAGTAAATTTCTCGCCGCGCAGCGATGTCAACGCCCTCAGTTGGCTCGTCGAACATGAATACTTGCGCGTCGCTGAGTAGCCAGCGTGCAATGACCACCTTCTGCTGGTTACCACCGCTGAGTTCGCTCATTTGCATGCGTGCTGCCCCTTCCGGCTTAGTGTCAAGTGCGTTCAGCATTTTCGATACGATCTTGATCTCTGCGAACTTATTGAGCAGGGGATTCTTGAACTTGCGTCCGACGCGAAGCGTCGCAAGCGTTACGTTCTCAGTCACGTTGAGGTCTGGGATTACCGAGGTGCGCATGCGCCCCTCGGGCACGAAGGCGAGCCCTTGTCTCACTGAAGCCATGGCGGAGCTAGGCACGAACGGGACACCAGCCAACTCCAACACCTCGGCTTCAGGCTGTCCATACATACCCCACAACGTGTTTAACAGTGAGCTTCGACCAGCGCCGATCAGCCCAGTTATGCCAAGAACCTCGCCCCGATGAACCTCGAAATTCACGTCGCGAAGCTTCTCTGGGGTGCACATTCCGCGCACCCGCATTAGGACCTCTTGGTTTCCCGATGAGCTCTCAGACTCAGCCTGAGTCACAGCTCGCCTCTCTAGCAATGAACCGTGGTTTCCTGAGATGATATCGGCGAGAGCGTCCTTTGTGAGTTCGCTCGATGGTTGATCGCAGATTATCGCTCCCGCAGACATTCCGAGAACGCGGTCAGAGATATCGAGTACCTCCTGTAGGCGATGCGAGATATAGATAGCGGCGATCCCGCGATCCCGCAGCCGTTCGATTATCGCGAACAAACGCTCCGTCTCCGCGCTTGAGAAGGCCGCCGTCGGCTCATCCAAAATTATGACGCGCGGGTCGCGCACCAAAGCACGGCCGATCATCGTCAATCGGTGAGTTGCCGGGGATACTTCGCTCGCGTGCCGAGACATCACCTGCTCTAGACCTAGCTCCACCGCCACTGAATTCAACACCTCACGGTCCACTCGACCGCCAAGCGAGATATTTTCCGCGACAGTGATTTCCGGAACGATAGAAAATTGCTGCGGCACGAGCGCCACGCCATGCTTGCGGGCCTGCCAAGGACTCCATCGTTCGACGGTCTCCCCCGCAATCTCGAGCGACCCCTCATCCGGCCGAACAAAGCCAGCCATAATCTTGCTCGCAGTTGACTTCCCAGCGCCGTTGTGGCCGACCAAGGCGACGACTTCCCCGGGGGCCAACTCCAGCCGGAAGTCCAAGAGCGCGAGCGCCCCGCCATACCGCTTCGTCAGACCTTGAGCTCTCAGAACCGGACTAGTCGGGTTTGTCATCTCACATGCCCCCCTTGCCGGTAACGATCCGAGCGAACCACACGGCGCCGAGCAAGATCGCGCCCTGAAAGAAGTAGCTCGTGTAACCGCCGACATTCGCGAGGAGAAGACCATTTGCAACAATAGAGGCAAGCAATGCTCCTACTAAGGTGCCCGGGATGTTGAATTTACCCATCTTGAACATCGCGGCCCCGATAAAGCACGCAGCGAATGATGGGAGGAGAACTTCGAGCCCTGTTAGCGGATACGCCTGCGCCTGCCGTCCCGTGTAGAGTACCCCCGCTATCACACAGAGCGCTGCGGAGACGACAAAACCGAGCATGACAACGCGGCGTACGTTGACCCCGGCAAACCTTGCGGCCTCCGAGTTCGAGCCGACGGCCTTGAGCTCCCGACCGAAGCGGGTCTGGTCCAGCATCAGCCACACAAGACCCGCGATTGCCAGCGTAATCCAGACCAAGATCGGCACACCCAAAGCGTCGGAGCGCACGAACCCGACAAACGACTTGTCGATCCCCACCGAGATCGACTTGCTATCTGAGACAAAGAACTCACCACCATTAAGCAGCGATGCCGTGGCGATGGTGACCACCAGCGCGTTGAGCCCTCGATACGCCACGAACCAACCATTCACCAGACCCAAGATTACTGCCACGACGGCCATGATGAGAAGGGCCGATATGACCGTCAAGTTAAAGTTAGCCATCAGAACGGCAAAGAACACCGTCGCAAACCCGGCCATCGCTTGAATCGAAAGATCAAATTGCCCCATGATCAGGACCACCGTTAACGCACAGGCCACGATGGCTGGAAGCATGGCCCCCTCGAGTATGGTGGCGATGTTCTCCATCGATAGGAACCGCTCGTTAATTAGCTGGAATGTGACAACTACGGCAACCAGGATTAATGGGACACCCCACGGCCCTAGCCGACGCCGAAGAACGCTGGCCCGCGTCGACCCTGACCTCCGTTGGGTCAGGGTCGACTCCTCAGTGTTACTCATTCGATCATTCTCCTTTGAATCTCAGTTGACTTTATAACTCTACGAGCAAGGGAACGATGCACCCCAACTTTTCACCATTGGGTCCTTCCAGGCCCCTTGGTTTTGAGTCCAGCCGATGCCGGAAGCAACGCCCTCTCCATTGAGTTGGTAAGCGGTCTCCTTGGTGAACAGCTTCATCGGGGCTGGATCCTCGAAGGCCTCCAGGCGATTAGCCTCAAGGCCGGCGAATTTGCCGAGGATGCTTTCAACAGTCTTGAAGGACTCGTAGTCGAAGTCCATCCACGGCATGGCCTTGAATGGGTTCTCCGGATCGGCGAGCGCGGCAATTCCAACCGACTGAGCAACTGGACCGTAAACTGCGATATCTTTAGCTTTGCCCGCCGCAATTACAGCCTGAGCTGCTGCTGTCACCGACACTGGGTAGATGTTCCAGATGGCTTTCAGGTCTGGATGCTTGGACATGAAGGCTTCCGCGATCCTGGTGGTGCTGCCATTGAGATCGGTGAAGTCGATGTCTGCGCTATCGACAATTTTGATGCGCGGATATAGTTCCGCGAGGCTGCGCACAATTTGGACGCGGGGGCCGAAAATGTCAGCGCTCGAGTTCACTAGCGCGACCTCGATATCACCTTCGGGATGTTGGAGGTAAAGGTCCGAGTACATGTACGTGGCCAGATCCGCAGCTTCCATTCCCATTGGGACGGTGTAATCACTGTTGATCAGAGGATCGAGCGCAGAGAAGGACCACTGACCGAATACCGGAATTCCAGCAGCTGCGGCGTCTTGAAGCTGAGACTGCACGTCGCGCGCGCTAACCACCATCAGGATGATTGCGTCGACGCCCTGGTTCACGTATGCCGAAATCGCCTGCTGGGATTTTGCCGCTGAGCCCTGAGAGTCCGACTCTATGAATGTCCAATTAAGGCCGGCCTTTTCCGAAGCCTGCCTAAGTGCTGCAACTAGAGTTCCCTCATTCTCATCCGCAGAGGTGAGGTGGACTACGCCGATTGTCTTGCCGCTGTAGTCGGCGCAGATGTCACCCGAGATTACAGGGGCGGTTTCTGCGCTGCTGCTGGTGGCTGTTTCGCTAACAGCGTTCGTGCAACCGGCCAACGCCATCGATGCAGCCATAATGGTTGCGATCCACTTTGCCCGGCGTAAGAAACTCGATCGCCTCGTGTGAGGTGTGTTCCGAATTGTCATATGATCCTCCTTGATCAGCTAACTCCTGTTAGGCAGGAGCGCACTTGAAATCTATGGGGGCGACACTATGAACGCAAGTATAATTACGTAAATGTTATAAAGCCAATGATTAATTGAATTGTTGCAATTCAGGCTTGACGGAATGCATCGCTTCGAACTAACGTTTACGCAAGTTGTAAATAGTTCAATGAGGAACTTAAGAATGGAGTCAAAGTGACTATTACTGGAATCACCACCGTAATCACCGAGCCCGGAAAAGTGGAGCAGCGCGAGTATGCGGTTCCGGCTCCCGTACCCGGCGGAATGATCCTAAAGATGGTACGAGCAAACGTTTGTGGGTCAGACGTTGCAATTCTGAACGGACGGCACCCCACTATCAACGTCGGGTGCTGCATGGGACATGAGGGCATTGGCACTGTCCATGCTCTGGGTTCAGGAGTTAACACCGACTTCGCAGGCCACCGTCTCCAAGAGGGCGATCGGGTCGTCGCGACATACTTCCAAGCGTGTCGTCGATGCCCAGAGTGCAACTCCGGCAACCTGAACCTATGCCGCAACGGATACGAGGGTTGGAGCAAGACGGCCAATGAGGCACCCCATTTCCATGGAACATACGGAACGCACTGGGCCATCGGGCCGAATCAATACGTATATAAGGTGCCCGACCATGTGACGAGCCGTGCCATTTCGTCCGCAAACTGCGCACTATCTCAGGTGACATTTGGCGTGGAACTGGCCGAGGTAACTCGAGGGCAGAAGGTCCTCATTCTCGGCGCAGGCGGTCTCGGGGTCTGCGCGAGCGCCGTCGCCTCAAAACGTGGCGCGGAGGTACATGTCGCGGAGGTGGTGACCAGCCGACTGCCAAAGGCACTTGATTTCGGAGCCCATAACGCGATTGACTTATCCATTCCGGACTCCTCCGAGGGTCGAGTTGCTCAGCTTAGAGAAGCCACAGGTGGAGAGGGTGCCGACGTCGTCATCGATCTCACCGGCGCCGCCACGGCCTTCTGGGAGGGCGTCCAATCGGTTCGCAAGGGTGGTATTTTCATCTCGATCGGAAGCATCAGCCCAGGTCGGTACACCGACTTCGACCCTGGCTATTTCACGCGCAGCGGCATCCAGATGCGCGCAGCGCTCCGTTACCCAGCACCCGTCCTGGGACGTGCTATCGAGTTCGTCTCGTCTACAACTGATCTTCCCTGGGAGACCCTGGTCGATCAGGAATACACATTCGACCAAGCAATGGACGGTATCAACGCTGTGGCGGAACGATCCATCACCCGCGGTGGAATCGTCTTTGATTCCTCAATTTGACGATCTGAGTACAGGAGAAACCTTATGACCACTCACTGCTTTATAAATGGCGTAGATGTTCCTGCTTCCACCACTTATGTCAACATCGATCCGTCGACGGGAAAGGTCCTTGGCGACGTTGCCCGCGGAAGTGTGGTGGAAACCTCTTTTGCTGTCGCTTCGGCACGGGAAGCACAAATTGGCTGGGCCGCGACCTCCACGGTGCGTCGCGCAGACGCGCTCGACAATTTTTCGCGTCTCATCCGCACGCACATAGACGAGCTCAGCTTGCTCGAGAGTGAAGATACCGGAAAGCCGATTTCACAGGCTCGTAACGACGTCAATGTTTGCGCTCGCTACTTCCAGTTTTACTCCAGGGCGATTGAATCGTTCTATGGATACCAAATTCCCCTTGACCCGCAGTATCAAGCGGTAACCACGCGGGAACCTTTTGGCGTGATTGCGCACATCCTCGCGTGGAACTACCCACTCCAACTATTTGCTCGGGCAGTCGCGCCTGCAATCGCCACGGGCAATGCCGTTGTCGTAAAGCCCGCCGACGAAACACCGCGCACGGCGGTGCGTCTCGCACAACTCGCAGTGGAGGCTGGTATCCCCGCGGGTGTCATCAATGTCGTCACCGGAATCGGAACCGAAGCGGGCGCGGCGCTCTCAGCGCAAGAGGGAATCGATCACATCGGCTTCGTCGGCTCCACCGAGGTGGGGAAGGCAATCGCCGCCGCCGCCGCACAGCAACTGATACCTGTAATCCTCGAACTCGGCGGGAAGTCGCCACACATTGTCTTTGCAGACGCCGATCTGGACGAGGTCGTTCCCACGGCGGTCAGGACCATCATTCAGAATGCAGGCCAGACTTGTTCCGCTGGGTCACGGCTAATCGTGGACCGTCGCGTGCACGAAGAAGTAGTCTCGAGGATCGCAGCCGAAATGGAGAAGGTGCGAATCGGCCCAGGTCGCGAAGACCCTGATCTTGGTCCGCTAATCTCACAGAAGCAACTCGCGAGGGTGGAGAACTACGTTGCAGGTGCATCGGGGAAGGTACTGACCGGCGGCCACGCAGTAGTCGGGGAGGCCGGAGGATTCTATTACTCGCCGACGCTTATCGACAATGTGGACCCTTTCTCTCCCATAGCGCAGGAAGAGATCTTCGGTCCGGTTCTTGTCGCTATGCCCTTCGACACGACGCTTGAAGCTATTGAACTCGCCAATTCGACAGAGTACGGACTCATCGCGGCCGTATGGACTCAAAACATCGACATCGCCTATCGGGTGTCCCAGGGGGTCCACGTGGGACAGGTCTTCGTAAATAACTTCGGCGCTGGCGGGGGGGTTGAGTTGCCGTTTGGGGGGTTCAAGCATTCCGGTTACGGTCGAGAGAAGGGCCTCGAGGCTCTGTTTGCGACGACACAAACCAAGACCACTATCTTCAAAGTCGGTGCTCTGGGCGGATGAGGATGGAGCCTGTTCTCACAGCACTGTTCGTACCTGGTACGCACGGCGAACGCTTTGACACGGCGCTCGCCTCCGGAGCAGATGCAATCATTATTGACCTAGAAGATGCGGTTGCTCCAGGGCACAAGCAGCAGGCTCGGGATACAGCTGCGCGATGGTTGCTGTCCTCACCTGAGGCAGCGGTTTCCCGCACGTGGGTTCGGCTCAACTCTCTTGGCAGCCCCTTCTTTGACGAAGACGCTGCCTTTCTCGGGCACCTCCGACACAACGACCGGTTTCCCGCCGCGGTGATCCTTCCTAAAGCCGAACACCGCGAATCTATTGATGCATTGGGAGACCTACTACCTGATGCATGCGCGCTCATCGCGTTGATTGAATCTGGCGCGGGTGTCGAAGCAGCATCGTCTCTCGCGCAGCACGACCGAGTGAGCAGGCTCGCGTTTGGTGCAGCGGACTTTGCTGCAGATACTGGATGTCGGATGACCGAGATGAGTTTGCTCTATGCGAGGAGCGTACTGGTTGTCGCCTCGGCCGCGGCGGGCCTTGAGGCACCCCTCGACTCACCTTGCTTTAACATCGGGGATTTAGCAACAATCGAGCAGCACGGGAGGCACGGGTGCGAACTCGGGTTCGGAGGATCTCTCTGCATCCACCCATTCCAAATCGCTCCGATTCGAACCGGCTACATGCCGTCGGAGGCAGAGAGGCAGTGGGCGGAAAGAATCCATGCCGCCGAGAGTTCTGCAGGAGTGACCCGTGTCGGAGACGAGATGGTCGATGCGCCCTTATTCAAAAGAGCTCGCAGAATCATGGGCGAGCGGTCAGAGCAATAATGCAACCCTTGGATAACATCACAGTCGTATCGATTGAACAGGCCGTCGCCGCGCCCTTCGCCACAAGACATCTCGCCGATCTCGGAGCTAGGGTGCTAAAGGTGGAGCGCCCCACTGGCGACTTCGCCCGCGACTACGACACCTCGGTGAACGGCCAATCAAGCTACTTCGTCTGGCTTAATCGCAACAAGGAGAGCATCGTACTCGACATAAAAAAAGCAGAGGATCAGCTTCTGCTTCGTGCCATGTTGAAGCGAGCTGACGTTTTCGTCCAGAACCTCGCGCCAGGTGCGATCGATCGGCTGGGGTTCGGGTATGAAGAAGTGAAGTCAATTAACCCGACAATCATTTACACCTCAATCAGCGGCTACGGTGAGACCGGCCCATACCGCGATAAGAAGGCTTACGATCTCCTCGTGGCTTGTGAGGGTGGCCTCCTGAGCATTACAGGCACCGCGGCTGAACCTGCCCGCGTCGGAATCTCGGTGGTGGATATAGCGGCAGGTACCTACGCATTCAGCGGCATCCTCACCGCACTTCTCGCGCGTGCAAGATCTGGGCAAGGAGATCACCTGCGCATCTCGCTTCTCGATGCCATCGGCGAGTGGATGGGACAGCCCTACCTCTTCTCAACCTATTCGGGTGAGCCGATTGTGCGCTCGGGCGCGAACCATGTCACGCTGGCTCCCTATGGCTCCGTGGAAACGAGCGACGGAGCGGTCTTCTTGAGCGTCCAAAATCAGGGCGAGTGGTTGCGCCTTTGCAGCACAGTACTGGAGGACACCACTCTTTGCGACCATAGTCATTTCCGCACCAACGGCTTGCGAGTGCAGCACCGGAAAGAACTGCAAGAAATCCTCAGCAAGCGCTTCGAACGCACCACGACTTCGGAGGCGATTGAGTTGCTGGAAAGCGCTGGAATCGCAAACGCGGTGTTGCGCACAATCGAAGGGCTCGCTGAACACCCACAGCTAGAGTACAGGAATCGATGGCACCAGATCGAAACAGAGGGAGGCCCGATCAGGGTCATCAAACCGCCTGTCGAAGTCACCAGCTACGACTACCGCTGGGATCCGGTGCCGCGCCTTGGTGAGCACACTGAAGCAATTCGGGCCGAGTTCACGGACTTTGAAGACTGAATCCATCAATGGCTCGCCTTGTGTCTTCGTCTACTCCTGTATTGTGAGCGACTTGGTCAATTTGACGGATCTCAATCGAACTGCTTGGCAACGAATATGTGAGATACCAACTATCCATCGTTACAGCCCCAAGCCGATGCTGAGACGACGCTTATCTTGAGAACTAAAGTAAATAACGCCAAGGATCTGGGAGATCGGTTAGGTGCGATGAGGACGGATGCGACATCGCCAGCCATTGAACTGCCGGCCTTCGCTTTGGGGCCTTTTTTCCGATTGGTTGACGAGCGTTAATAGGCGCTCATCGAAAACAGCTCGTAGAATCGGGGCAGAAAGCTGGCCCTTCCTGGCTTCCGCCCCATTTGCGGGCATGGCCCGATCTGGAATTCAGCGTAAAATTGAGGCGAAAGTTGAACGAAGCCTTTTCGCTTCTCCAGAATCGCGCAGTTGTGCAAGGCTTCACCTTCCGATATGAACCAACTTTCGCAATAAACGTCGACTCCAAAGCCCTTGAACGAGCCGAAATACGCGCTATCACTCGCCGACTATAGGCCCACGTTTGACCTTGCCTAAGCATCAATCCGACTATTGCGCACACGCAGAAAATCGTTCGCGTTGCCACGGTAGGCGCGATACTGGTCGGCGTTGCTAGCGAATCGTTCGGGGCTTCTTGCACGCCGCTAGGGTCGCGCGGCTCCTTTTGCAGCTCTAATTTCAGTGGTGCCGAAGTAGGCAAGGACGGGTGTGTTTAGGCCAATGCCGACGCATTAGACGTATGCGCGGTGCCAGAACCCGACGGCTGTTACCTTCTTATCATCGGTCAGGATGAGCTTGTCAAATTCTTTGTGTAAGCGAGCGGATCTTTGGTTAGCTGATTTGGGGGTTTATTTGTTCAGGGAAGGCGAGGGCCGGTTTCCAGCTCGCTGTGATGACACCCTCGGCGTGGCCCCCAAAGGCTTTGCTTGGTGGCTCGGATTCCCCCTCGTTATTGGGCGCGAAGGTGTGGAACGGAATGAGTCTCTCCCACGCGGCTTCCCACGTTCCGACCGGGTTCGTTTTTTCAAACCCCCACTGTGAGGCTGCGAACTCTTCCATTGAAACCCTTACGGCCTCGGCGTTCAGGCCTCATGGTCCGGGCGAAGCACCGCTGAGACGCCCCTTAAAACTTTGAATTTCATTTTCAACCTCATAGTTGAAACTTTGTGCCAAAAAAAATGCGTTGATTGGATTTTGGAGCACAGAATACCTGTTTCACAGGTTGCCAAAGAGTATGGAGTTTCTAGGACTTGGGTTTATTAGTCACTGAAACGACATCGACTAATTGGGGAAGAAGCCCTCATAGCTCCCTGTCTGAACCGAGGCTGGTTGAACCAAGCCGCTAACCTGAACGTTGTATTGAGTGGTAGCCGGGTATTTGACCGCCAAGACGGTTGTTGCCGCTCAGGCATGGCGCAGGCCAGCTATTTCGGGTAAAACTTGGCCGAAAGAGTCAGTTCCGATGTTGATCATTTCTAGGACTGAGATGTAACAAATCTCCATATATTCGGCACGGTCGGTGGGATATTCGTAATTTTCTGACCTACCGCTGTAGCCACTGTCAAGTTATTCCTCGACGTTGTTGATGTCGACTAGAACGTCGATGTGTGTGAAATTGACTCCGTCGGCAATAGCGAGAGCGAGGGCAATAAATTGTCCGCTGGTGAAATTTTCGCGGGTTTTATTTTCCAGGATGCCTGGAGTGAGCTTCACGTAGCATTTCTCGAAGAGCATGACATCGAGAGTTTCTAGCACTGCAACAAATTCCTGCAGGGCTCGGACTGCACATCGTTCGGGGTGTCGCTGGTGCGGTGAAGGCTTTTCTCGCGAAGTGTGTCCAGAGCCTGAGTGCGGCGGGCCATGCAATATAACGTCTGAATTATTATACATTGTTTATGGTTTAGGCTATAGTGACCAGTATGAACGGCATTACTCGAACAACCGCGGAGTGGCAGGTCTTTATTGGTGCATCGCTGCGTGGCGCGCGGCTTGCTCGTGAGATTGACCAGCAAAGCTTGGCAGATCGAGCATCCATCAGTCGAGCCACACTAAGCAAACTGGAGAATGGCGGTCCGGGCACTCTGGCGGTCCTCATCAAAGTGGTTCGCGCGCTGGGACGAACCGATTGGTTTGAGCTACTTGACGAAACCGGCGGTGAGATCAGCCCTTTGGCCTTGGCGCGGGAGCTTTCCCTCCAACCTGGCAATAGACAACGCGCACCGAGGAAACGAGTTGGGAAGAAGACGAGCACCCATGGCGTTTGAATCGGCGCAGCTCATCAAGGTCTACCTTTGGGGGCAGTATGTCGGTGCTCTTGCACGCGGCACCCGATCCCGTGCCTATGTTTTTGAGTACACACCGGAGTGGGTTCGTACCGGTATCGAATTCGCGCCATTAACGATGCCGGGCCGGACTCGGAGCTACACGTTCCCAGGACTGCCGGTCGAGACGTTCTATGGGCTGCCTTCGGCAATCGCTGATGCCCTTCCGGACCGTTTCGGTCACAGCATTGTTACTGCTGAACTGGAGCGCCAAGGTGCCAGTCTTGGCAACCTCAGTGCGCTGGACCGGCTGGCTTATGCCGGTGCGCGCAGCATGGGGGCTCTTGAATTTGTTCCTGATGTCGGCCCAGGCGCGCCGGAAGCATCCATGCTCAACATCGGCGAGCTTGTAAAGGCGGCCCGGAAGGTGGTAGCTGGCAAGCTCGGCACGGACAGCGAATCTGAAGCCGCGTTGCAGCAGATCCTTGCTGTGGGCACTAGCGCTGGAGGGGCCCGCGCCAAAGCGGTTGTGAATATCGATCCGGACACAGGGGCGCTCTATCCGGGCCAGCAAGCAGTGCCCGGCTTGGAGCCTTGGCTGCTGAAGTTCGACGGCATCGGTGTGGATAGGCAGCTTGGTGCCACTCAGCTGTATGGACGCATTGAGTATGCGTATTCCCTTATGGCGCAGGCTGCGGGTGTCACGATGGCACAGACGCGTCTATTGGAAGAAAACGGGCGGGCACATTTTATGACCCGCCGCTTCGATCGTCCGGACGGTCTGACAAAGCTGCATATGCAGTCGCTGTGTGCCATGAGCGAGTTGGATTACAACGCGGTTGGTGTTCACGACTATGCCCAATATCAAAACGCGATTGTCGCTCTCGATCTCGGTGAAGCTGCTGCGGTTCAGGGATTTCGCCGGATGGCGTTCAACTTGGCGGCTGCAAATTGTGACGACCACACCAAAAACTTTGGGTTCCTGATGAACTCGAGTGGGCAGTGGTCACTCGCCCCCGCATACGATGTCACACATGCGTTCAACCCCCAAGGCCCTTGGACATTCCAGCATCTGATGAGTATCGGAGGCAAATTTCAAGGCATAACCCATGCAGAGCTCATGGTGTTCGCTGAGCGTCATAATGTTCCAGGGGCCGCGAATATTCTCAACGAAGTGAATGATGCCGTCGACTCCTGGGCAATGTTTGCCGCTACCGCAAAAATCCCCACCAGCGTGTTCGGCGCCATTGCCAAAGACTTCCAACGTGTTTGATTTGCAGTCACGCCGGCGGCGTTCAATGCTAAACATTTCGAGGCTCCAGCCCGCGACGGAAATTCTATTTTCATGAAAGCCCTCCCAACCACCCGCAAACCCAAGCCAACCGAGGGCACTTTCATAAAACTCTCAAAAAATGGTTAGCGGCTCGACCAAGGCAATAAAGACCTAAAAGAACTGCATGAGCTGCTGGATGAATTTCGAGAGGTCTGTAACACCAAGCGTCTGCATCGCTTGCCCACAGTTGTGGTGAACTTCATCGTCGTCATCCATATAAATACAGACGCAGGCTTCCATGTTTATATAAATACTGCAATACTGGTCCCATGAAGAACGTGGAAATCACTTGGCGCACTCTGGCCGATGCCGCTCTGGGTGGTCAGCGAGATTGGAGCAGCATCGGCGAGATTGCGGATGCCGCCTCGGTCGCCCCTTCTACTACCCACCAGGCACTGGGACGACTTATCGACATCGGGGCTGTGCGCGCGAACCCGCTTCGTGGTTACACCGTCGTTTCGCCGCAGAAGCTAATAGAGGCCCTCGCCGCGCACCGCAATCTACGCGCGGACACTGTGGCCTCAACCACGTTGACCGCAGCGCAAGAGTTTCTCGACGGCACTGAAGTCGAATACGCACTGAGCGGCAGCAGTGCCGCCGTGCATTACCTCGGTGGCCGCAATACTGTTGCCGATCTCGGACGACGGATCCTCTACACAACCCACCCCGTCTCTCAAAAGGACTTCCCAAAGTCAGACGAAGTCATCCTCCTCGGCCAGGACTCAGTCGCGGCACGTACTTGGCGATCCGGATACGCCAGCCTCGCGCAGACCTACGTGGACCTGTGGGCGAGTCCCGGGTGGCAGTCCGCCGAGTTCCTGCGCGCGCTAAAGACAAAGCTGTTCGCCGAAGCCGATTGGGAGCAGCGCACCAGTGCCTAGTCTCTACGAAGATAACAACGGAGTCATCCGTGCTCTTCTCGACCGGCTTGGTCACGACCTTGAGCCTTCCATCCTCATCGGCGGGTGGGCAACATTTATTCGCGTCGGCGGCGAGATCAGTCTCGACATTGACCTCATCACTTCCCAACAGAGCCGCCACAAACTCGAGCAACTGATGACCGACCTCTCGTCGAGCCATAACCACCAAGGCAGAAAGCTTCGAGCCACAATCGACAACGTTCACCTAGACATCTACCTTCCCTACGAATCCCAACTCGGCGACAAGCTTCGCCTCAAAGTCGAAGTGCTCGCCGAGTACTCTGACGATCTCAAGTTTGAGAAGTGGACGCTGCTTTGTATCGAAGCACATATATCCACCAAGATGGCAGCCCTGCTCGACCGACACTTCTCAGAGAAGGGCAAAAAAGATGCACGTGAGATTCTCGCTCTGTTGAAACTCGAGAATGTCGACCCCACAGTCGCAGCAGAGATCCTTGGGCGAGCGTCGAGCGTAAGCATCGAGGATCTGCCAGTCATGATTGGTAATGCATTCGACTTGATACGTACCATCATCCCGCTGTCGAAAATTGAGCAGAAGCTAATCGCCTCGACAAGGAAATCATGGATCGCCGAACTGCAACAGCATGGCTTACGCTCACAAGAAAAGCGCCCGCGGCTCTGAATGAAATTTGATGATCGTGCGGAATCACCCGTAAAATTAGGCAAAGCTGCAGAGACCCGGCTCGATGCTGCTCAGTTGTGGGCAAACGCGATTCGAAATTCGCGATTTGTCGTATGTACGGCGACCCTGACAAGCACTTTGACAAACTGCCCCTTGAGGGATTCGAGCCCCAACCTTCTGATCCGCTATAACTGGCCTGGCTGATAACCAAGGCTGGGCGATGGCCCGGTTGCTCTTGGCAAATATGTCCGTTTCCTCCTTTCGAAGGGAATCTGTGCGTAACAGATAAGTGCCAGCGTTGCGATTTATTTGCTCCTAGCGTTATTTTGCGGTTGAGTAATCTTGGAACGTGGACTTTCATTCAAGCGAAGTAATACCTTTTGATCGAGATGTGCCTAGGGAAAATTTCTCCTGCGGAAATAGGGTCATGGATGAGTGGCTGAGGTCATAGGCTGGCCAAAACGAAGACAAGTTTCGCACTCGAACGTTTTTTGCTGTTGACCGAGACTCTCTTCAGCTCCAGGGAAACTTCACAACTGTTTTTGGGGAGGTAAAGCCCGGGGCTGACTTAGACGGGATAGCAGTTTCGAACTACGCGAAGCCAGCATTTCTGATAGCGAGATTAGCTGTTGACCATGCCGCTCAAGGCCGAGGAATCGGCAAATTGATGCTTGGAGAGGCTTTGCATAAGGCTCTTGGCGCCTCTGAATCTGCTGGATTGGAAATGGTCATAGTTGACGCTATAGATAACAACGCAATCGCTTTCTATGGCCGATTTGGATTTATCAGGCTTGACTCGGAGTCAAACAGAATGTTCATGACCATGAAGCAGCTGAAAGTCTCTCTGTAGATTTGACGCGTACGTACAATCTATGTACGCTGTCATTGGAAGGGGAAACAGATGACTGATTCACGAATCAACATGAGGATTTCTACTAAAAATCATGAAGAAATCAAGGCTGCGGCTCAACTAGCGGAGCAAGATTTAACCACATTTATGGTCTCGGCTGCCCTGGAAAAAGCCGAGCGCCTTGTTGCTGAGAGCAATATCTTTAAACTCACTGCAGTGGAGTACCTTGCACTTGAACGGGCTTTGAGTGAGCCTGTTGTCCCGAATCCAAGATTGCGCGAACTTTTGAAACTCACTAAGGCCAACGCCAGTTTGAGCTGAGCCAGATCGGAACGGCTGGGCTCCTCGATTGTTGGCTTTCGACTGCGGGTGGCAACCCCGGCAATCAGATTTTCTTGACGCTTTAGATCAAGCGCTTGTCGCAAAGTGCGCCAATCTTGCCCAGTTATCATCCGGCAGAGCTTGATAGGCAAAACATCACTGGGGCACACCCGATAAAGCCGGTGCGTAATTGCTGCAAGATCGAGTTGAATTTATTTAGTTTTATAACCCCGCATGTTTACCAGGCCTAGCAAATACTGGCCACTCCTAGCTGTGAATGCTTGGAATTCGCTACTCATTGATTTAGGAGTGCTGGCTTCCGCCTCCAGGCAGGCTGCCTTTCGTGGTGGATAGGGTCTCTGGCCCGGTATTTAAGTAGATGAAGAAACCCACGAAGTCTTGAAAAGCATCGTGGCTCTCAGTGCGCTTGGAGGTGTCATACGCCAGGACATAGTTCCCATATGTGTCGAGACATGGTTCCCGACTCATGACAATCTTAAGTGAAAACGCAATCGAACCCACAAAGAGTTACTGGCCAAAACTAAAAGCTCCAGAGAATTCTCTGGAGCTTTAGATCATGATGCCGGGGGTCCGTTTGTCAAGTACGTCTCGACACATCACAATGGCGGAGGCCGTGGTGTCATACGCCAGGACATAGTTCCCATTCTATCCAAGACATCGTTCCCGCATGATGCGGGAGATGATTCCCACCTCAACACGTTTTTTGCTCCCAATCGTGGGTTCGGTAAATCTCTGATGTTCAGGACATAGTTCTCAATGAAAATGGAACATGTCGAAATCAAATGTGATTGTTTTGTCCGTTGTTCAACAAGGCCTTAGCGCAACCCAAGCTGCGGAGAAGTTTGGGGTCTCAAAACGCTGGGTGAACATACTGCTAGGTCGCTATCGCTCAGGAGGCCTAAAGGCTCTCGAGCCACTGAGCAAAAGACCTCGCAGGAATCCCAATAAGACCTCCACCGCTTTGGAGAATCGAATCGTCAAGTTGCGGCTGGAGCTTACTGAAGCTGGTTTTGACTCGGGCCCCGCCTCGATTGCAGCAAGACTTTCACTGCTTGGCAAAAAGCCACCGGCAATCTCCACGATCCACAGGATCCTTCACAAGCATCAGTTGATAGTTCCGCAACCGAAAAAGCGACCTCGCTCCAGCTACATCAGATTCGAGTCCTCCCAACCAAATGAGACCTGGCAAGCCGATTTCACCCACTGGCCACTGGCCGATGGAACCGATGTTGAAATCCTGAACTTCTTAGACGATCACTCCAGATTCCTGCTGGGCTGCCGGGCCTACATCCCAGTCACCGGGCGAAGTGTCGTTGATTTGTTTCTAGAGCTGGTTGTCGAGTTTGAGCCTCCGAAATCAACCCTGACCGATAACGGCAGGGTCTTCACGGCACGGTTTGGCAAAGGCAGAAACGAGTTTGAATACAAACTCAGTGACTTAGGGATCATTCAGAAAAACTCCTCCCCGAATCATCCCCAGACCCAAGGCAAGGTCGAACGGTTTCACCAGACTCTGAAAAAGCACCTACTTCAAAAGCCCAAAGCCGAATCGCTTTGGCAATTGCAACAGCAACTGAATTACTTCCGCGATCGCTACAACCACGACCGCCCACACAGAGCCCTAGAAGGAAAAACCCCAGCCCATGCTTACAGCTCAACGCCAAAGGCAGCACCTGGTGATGAAAGCGACTTTGAACACGCTAGATCCCGTCATGACAAGATCGACCAAACTGGAAAAGTTTCACTTCGACGGGCCGGAAAACTTCACCACTTGGGGATTGGCAGAGCTCACGCCGGAACCAAAGTTCTGATACTCACAAACAAAACACATGCGTCGGTTATCAACCCAAAAACTGGAGAACACCTAAGCGAACACTTAATCCAGCCGGATCGAAACTATTGGAGAAATGAAATGAACCCACGAAAAAACTAATTTCGTGGGTTCATTCGGGAACGATGTCCCGACTCATGACATTGGCGGAGGCCGTGGTGTCTAGTGTCAAAACATAGTTGACACATGTGCCGAGACATAGTTTACAGTCCCAGGCTGTTTCTCTGATTAAGCCAACACCCGAGCGCGGGTTCGGTGTTGGTGGGGTTTTTGATGTGTCGAGACATAGTTGACACTTTGTTTCATGTCGAAAAATGCACTCATAGTTATGTCGGTTTTGGAGCAGAAGAAGTCCGTCACGGCGGTCGCCTTGGAGTTTGGTGTTACAAGGCAATGGGTTCACGAATTGATCCGACGCTATCGGATTTTGGGAGCAGACTCATTTCAACCAAGCTCCAAAAGACCTCAATCCAATTCAAAAGCTCTGACTGAACAAATGCACGCCGAGATTTTCCAACTGCGTCAAGAACTTCTGGCAAAAGGGTTGGACGCCGGAGCACAATCAATCCAGTTTTACCTAATTGCAAAACACACCCGTGCTCCGGCGTTATCAACAATCTGGCGGTCACTGCGGGACCAAGGGCTGGTTCAGCATCAGCCCAAAAAACGCCCAATTGCCTACCGGCAGCGCTTTGAGGCCGACCAGCCGAATGAAACCTGGCAATCGGATTTCACCCACGTCAAACTGGCCAACGGACAGGACATCGAGGTCTTGAATTTCCTAGATGACCACTCTCGCTTATTACTCGGCTGCCAGGCTCACTACCGCGTCACAGCAAGGATTGTGGTTGCTGACTTCATGAAGCTTGTTACTGAATTCGGCGCGCCCTATTCAACGCTTACCGATAATGGCCTGGTCTTCACAGCAAGATTCAGAAATGGTAAAAATGCCTTTGAATACCTTTTGGAAAGCCTTGGAATTGAACAGAAGAACTCAAGGCCGAATCACCCGCAAACTCAGGGCAAGATCGAACGTTTTCATCAGACCCTGAAACGCTGGTTAGCGGCTCAGGCCAAACCAAGAAGCATTCAAGAGCTCCAGGTTCTACTTGATCAATTCCAATACCTCTACAACACCGAGCGTCCCCATCGAGCCGTTAATGGCCAAACCCCGAGGCAGGCATACGACGCCAGGCCCAAGGCAAAACCGAATAAAGACCCAATCTTTGGGGCCGCAAGAACTCGAACTGACCGGGTTGACAGCGCTGGCAAAGTCTCACTTCTTTGAGCTGGAAAACAGCACCACATCGGAGTTGGAAGAGCTCATGCTGGAAAGCAGGTCTTCTTGATCATTGACTCTAGAAGAGTCATGGTCACCGACCTCAGAAGCGGGGAAATACTCAGTGAAAATCAAATCGAACCCACAGCGAGTTACTGGCCAAAACTAAAAGCTCCAGAGAAATCTCTGGAGCTTTAGATCATGATGCCGGGGGTCCGTTTGTCAAGTATGTCTCGACACATCACATTGGCGGAGGCCGTGGGATTCGAACCCACGAAACATTTCTGTTCACTGGTTTTCAAGACCAGCTCCATCGGCCGCTCGGACAGGCCTCCGAGACAAAGTTTAGCGATTAATCTAAAAACTGTAAGCCCTCTAGGGCAGATAGCACCTCGGCCACCCCATCCTGTTCAACCGCCGCAGTGACGGCGGTCGCAGCCATTTGCACTTCCTCGGGAGCCTGACCCATGGCATAGGCATAGCCACCCAAGCCCTTGGCCCATAAGAACATCTCGATGTCATTTCTGCCATCGCCCATCACCAAGATGCGGTCCCCTGGGATATCAAACTTCTGGCGCAATTGCTCTAGGCCGTGGCCCTTATCGATACCCTTTGGAGCGATATCCAGCCACGCGGTGTAACCAATGGCGTAGGAAACAGACTGCAAACCGATCTTGTCCATCAGCCCGACAAAGTCATCGACATCGTGGTCCGGAGAAAGTACAACCACTCGGGAGACCGGGTGGTGCAGAAGCTCCTCTAGCGGGGTCTCGTAGTTTTGATCACCTAGCGCGTAGGTGGGGAAGGCTTTGTGGAAGCGGTAGCTGCCGTCAATATCTTCAACGGCAAAGTGGGCATTTGGCAGCTTGTCAATCAACTCGGTCAAAACCTTTGCCGGGTCAAAGGTTTTGACGTCATAAACCTCGTAGCCCTTTGGGTTAGAGCTATCAAGTTTTATTGTGACCGCTCCGTTGGAGCAGATCGCAAAACCGGTATCAATACCGAGCTCTCGGATAACCGGATAGGCGTTGGCAGCAGCCCTGCCGGTTGAAACCACCACGTGGTGCCCGAGTGCGCGCATCCTTTTAACCTCAGACAAAACTCTTGGAGAGAGGTAGCCGTCGTCGTGCACCAAGGTGCCATCGATGTCTAGGCCAATCAGCCAACGCTTTGGTTCAGTCACTATTTCGCCTTCGGGGTGATGCGCTCGACGCCGCCGAGATATGGGCGCAGGGCTTTGGGGATTATTACCGAGCCATCTTGTTGCTGGTGGTTTTCCAAGATCGCAACCAGCCACCTGGTTGTTGCCAAAGTGCCATTCAAAGTTGCGGCAATTTGGGTCTTGCCGTTTTCATCTCGGTAGCGGGTGTTTAGCCTGCGGGCCTGGAAGGTGGTGCAGTTTGAGGTTGAGGTGAGTTCCCTGAAGTCCCCTTGGGTTGGAACCCAGGCTTCGATATCGTATTTTCTGGCCGCTGAGGACCCAAGATCCCCCGCGGCAACATCAATCACTCGATAGGGCAGCTCGCATTTTTGCAGCATCTGTTCTTGCCAGGCCATGAGTTTTTGATGCTCTTTTTCGGCATCTTCTGGCTTGCAGTAACTAAACATTTCAAGCTTATTGAACTGGTGCACGCGCAAAATACCCTTGGTGTCCTTGCCGTGGCTGCCGGCTTCTCTGCGATAGCAAGTTGACCAGCCGGCATATCTTGCAGGGGTCTCTAGGTCATCCAAAATCTCGTCGCTGTGATAACCAGCCAGGGCCACCTCACTGGTGCCGGTTAGATAAAGGTCATCGGCTGGAAGATAGTAAACCTCCGCTGAGTGCTCGCCCAAAAAGCCGGTCCCCTGCATCACTTCGGGCTTAACCAAAGTCGGAGTGATCAATGCGGTGAAGCCCGCCTCTGAAGCTTGGTCCAAAGCCATCTGCATCATCGCTAGTTCCAGGCGAGCGCCGAGCCCTTTTAGAAAATAGAAACGCGAGCCCGATATCTTGGCGCCGCGAGCAATGTCAATAATATCCAGCGCCTCACCGAGCTGGGTGTGGTCTTTTGGTTCAAACGAAAACTCTGGCTTTTTGCCAACTTCTTTGAGAACCACAAAGTTATCTGCTCCGCCTTCTGGAACACCCTCCATGACCACGTTCTCAATTTGAAACACGACTTTAATAAGCTCTTCATCGGCGAGTTTGGCCTTGGCATCGGCTTCCTTCACGTCGCTTGCGAGCTTTTGAGCCTGAGCGACAAGATTCGCCTTTTCTTCTTTCGAAGCTTGGGCTACTAACTTCCCGTGGGCGTTTTGAGCTGCTCTTAGGGTTTCGAATTCTGCCAGCGCTGTGCGCTTGATCTGATCTAGCTCGACGACCTTAGAAACCAAGGAAGCCTCTTTGCCGCGGGCGCGCTGAGAAGCGATAATTTGCTCTGGGTTTTCTCTAAAGAGGTTTAGGTCAATCACGTTACCAAGCCTACCCGCCGAAGAAGGCATAGGCTTTAGCGGTGCAAGAGCTAGCCGTTATCTTCAACCCAGAGAAAATCACCGAAGTGAAGCTCAAACGTAGCCTGATAAAGGCCGGTCTGAAAAAACCCGTGTTCTTTCCAACCGATGCTGCAACTCACGGAAAAGGTACAACTGCCAGAGCGATTGCGGCCGGCCATAGAAAATTTGCGGTGGCCGGCGGCGATGGCACACTTCGCGAAGTCGCCGAGGCCATCCTCGAATCTGGCCAGCCTTGTGAGCTGGGAATTTTACCGATCGGCACGGGCAATGTTTTGGCCAGAAACCTAAAGCTTCCAATCAATAGCCTTGATGCTGCCTCCAGAAGAGTTGCCAAATCCAGCCGGTATCCGGTGGATATAGGGTTTGCCAGGGTTCTGAAGCACGATGGCACCATCACTGAGTATTACTTCACCGGTATTGCCGGCCTTGGCCTAGACGCCAAGATCATGCAGCAAACCACTCCGGAAAGAAAGCGCAGAGTTGGTTGGTTTGCCTATGTGGAAGGCGGGTTTTTATCGCTGCCGTTGAAGTTTGAGAAATTTGATGTGACGGTCGATGACCAGGAGCCCCGAACCCTCAAGAGTTACTCGTTTTTAGTGGGCAATGCTGGCTGGCTGCCGGGTCAGATTTCGATGATGCCCGACGCGAGTTTGGATGATGGGCGATTGGACATCGCGGCAATTGGGCCCCGAGGGCTATGGAACTGGGTCGATTTACTGTCCCGCATCACTTGGCAGAACAAGATAGTTAGGCCATTGGTTCTGGGGAGAAAGCTGCTTGACCTAACCCAGAATTTGAAAACCATTGAAAACCTGCACGGGGCTCGGATTAGGGTCCGACCTCACAACCCAGTTTCAATGCAGCTTGATGGCGACCCAATTGGTGAAGTTCTTGAAGTTGATTTCTACGTTCTACCAAAGGCGCTGATTCTTAGGGTTTAGCTCCTTAGCGAATTGAGCCAGGCTTGGGCCGAGGTGTAGTCACTATCGGCGTTATTTCCTAAATGAACAGACTCGGTCTGATCGGCTTTTTTATAAGAACCCAAATAAATGACCTTCGGGCTGAAGCGATGCAGCCCCATGAGAGCCTCGGCTATTGCCTCATCTTCAATGTGGCCCTGAGCGTCAAGATTAAAGCGATACCTACCAAAGTGGTCACCAACCGGTCTTGATTCGATGCGAGAAAGATTTACCCCCCTGGCCGCGAACTGCTCCAAAAGCCCCAATAGACCTCCGGGTCGATCATCCGGCAACTCAACAATCACGCTGGTTTTATCGGAGCCGGTTTTTGGGTTGGGCTTTGCCGACTTGCCGATTTCTATAAATCTGGTTTGGGCATTTTTATTATCGCCGATATCGCTGGCTAGGGTTTCCAGCCCGTAAAGTTCGGCCGCAATGGCCGGGGCAATTGCGGCATCGGCATTACTACCATCAGTTAGCGCCCTAGCTGCCGAAGCGGTTGAGCTAGCTGGAATGTGGCTGTGGTCTGAAATGTTTTTAGCCAGCCAACTGCGACACTGGGCATAGGCCACCGGGTGGGTTAGCACGACCTTTATGTCTGAAAGCCTTTTGCCTTTTAGTGCTAGCAGGTTAAAGCTGACCGGTACCAGGTATTCACCGAATATTTGCACACCGGGGGTTGTTGCTAGGGCATCCAAGGTTGCGCTCACGCCACCCTCAATCGAATTCTCAATCGGAACCACAGCCCGGTCTGCCACACCCGATAAAACAGCATCCAGCGCCTCAACCACTGAAGCTACAGGCATGAGTGTTGCGCTGGCCGCCTCAGGCATTTGTCGAACTGCCATTTCAGTGAAGGTTCCGGCTGGACCCAGGTAGGCAATTATTTGCGGAGTAGACATGTCTCAAGATTAGGACAGCCGGGGAGGCTTATAGGCAATACCATGCTGTTATGGATGAATCCAAGCAAATCAGAGCCCTCAGGTTAGTTCTCAAGTTCGGCGCAACCGTCTTTGGCCTCAGCGCCCTTGCGCTTTTGGCAGTGCCGAGGGTATTTACCGATTTGCTCGGTCTAGTTGGCACCGAGGACCTCGACTGGGCAATGCGAATGATAGGCATAACGCTTGTGGCACTTTGCGGGCAGATGTTTTCTGTTTCGATGTTCGGTAACGAACGTGGGGTCTTAGTTTCAGCTTCGGTGATGCAGATTGCAGCCTTTGGATTAGGCATAATCACTCTTTTGATACCGGTAAACCCAAACCTATTTGTTTTGGGATATGCCGCGATTGGCTTCGGCTTTAGCTTCGTGTATACCTATCTAATTATTCAGCTCAGGGTCACCAAATGAGTCACGATAGAGCTGGGCAATTGGCTCGAGAATCGGATCTGGTCGATTTAGCGCTCCTTAGTTCGAGCTATTTCGAGAATAAGCCTGATGCAACTCTTCTCGAGCAAAGGGTGAACTTTGGCACATCTGGCCACCGCGGCACAGCGCTGAATGGTTCATTCAATGAGAACCACATTCTGGCGATTACTCAGGCAGTGGTGGAGTACCGGGCAGCCGAAGGCATCGAAGGCCCGATCTACATCGGCCGCGATACCCACGCGCTCAGTGAGCCGGCTCAGCTTTCGGTGCTCGAGGTACTGGCCGGCAACGATGTCGTGGCACTGATTGACTCTCATGATCGCTTCACCCCAACCCCCGCGGTCTCGGTGGCCATCATCGATCACAATAATCAAATTCCAAGAGGCTCAGCCGCTCTAGCCGATGGGCTTGTCATCACTCCGAGTCACAATCCGCCCCAAGATGGTGGAATCAAGTACAACTCGCCGCACGGCGGCCCAGCAGACTCTGTCGCTACCAACTGGATTGCTAATCGAGCCAACGAGCTACTAATCACAAACCTTAGAGAAGTGAAAAGAGCCAAGCCGAATCCAAAACATTTTGATTTTAAAAACAACTACATTTCGCAATTAGACCAGGTGCTCAAACTGCACGCGATCAAAAGCGCCGACGTCAGAATCGGAGCCGACCCAATGGGAGGTGCATCGGTTGATTATTGGGGTGAGATAGCTGACCGATACGATCTGAACCTCAAGGTGATTAGTAACACCGTTGACCCTCAGTTTGGTTTTATGAGCCTTGATTGGGATGGCAAAATTCGCATGGACTGCTCCTCTAAGTTTGCGATGGCAGCGCTGATTGAAAACCGCAGCAGTTTCGATATTTCAATCGGAAATGATGCGGATGCCGACCGACATGGAATAGTAACGGCAGACTCCGGGCTCATGAATCCCAACCATTTCCTCGCAGTTTCGATTGACTATCTTTTCGGTGAGCGTGATGGCTGGGATTCTGAAGCCGGCGTTGGTAAAACTATGGTTTCTTCTTCCATGATCAACAAGGTTGTTTCGTCTCTTGGGCGAAAGCTTGTTGAGGTGCCAGTGGGATTCAAGTGGTTTGTGCCAGGGCTGACAAATGGCAGCCTTGGTTTTGGTGGAGAGGAGTCGGCCGGCGCGTCATTTCTCAGACTTAATGGGCAAGCCTGGTCGACCGATAAAGACGGCATCATCATGGCCTTATTGGCGGCTGAGATTGAGGCTGTGACGAATGACAGCCCCTCTGAGCGCTACGCCTCCCTAACCCAGCTCCACGGTTACCCAAGCTATAAAAGGGTTGATGCTCCGGCAAGCCTTGAGCAGAAAGCAAAGCTTGGCAAGCTCTCGGAGTCCGATGTTTTGGTAAGTGGGCTGGCCGGCGAAACCATTACCCGAATCGAGACCTCGGCTCCTAGCGGCGGTGCTCTCGGTGGCGTTAAGGTCTCCACCCAAAATGCCTGGTTTGCAGCCAGGCCCTCGGGGACCGAGAACGTCTACAAGATTTATGGCGAATCATTTCTAAGCGAAGAGCACCTAGAGCGGGTCTTGGATGAGGCTCAATCGATTGTTGATTCGGTTATTTCTTCTTCGTAAAACTCGGCCGCAGGATATCCCCAAAATTCCTCGAGGGTGCTGAAGTCACCCTCGTGGTAGAGCTTGGCGATGTTTTTTCCAACAAATCTCAGGTGCCAAGGCTCATAGGTATATCCGGTGACGGCCTGGGTGCCATCTTCGTAACGAACAATAAAGCCAAACTGCCAAGCGTTATCGGCCAACCACTTTCCCCCTTTGGTTTCGCCAAAGCACTGCATGATTGCGCAGCCCTGGGCCTGAACCGAAACATCCATGGTGAGGCCCGTCTGGTGTTCAGAGTGCCCGGCTTTGGCGCTTCTAATAAGAGCCCCAGCCAGGCCGTACTGCTCGGTTTTGGATTCAAATAACTCGAGCTGATAATCGTAAGAGCGGTAACCAGAGTTCATGAACAGCTGGCCGGCTTTGGCTAAAAACATCTCATTGGCCAGGGCCTCCAATGCGGTTGCTGCCGTGGCGACCATCTTTAGTGAGCGAGGGTTCTCCAGCGATTCGGAACTTTTTAGCTCACGCATTTCTAAGGGTGCAAAGTCAAGCGGGTTTAGTGGTCGTAGCTTATTTACCACCACGGCTTCACTGCCTGCGATATCGGTCAAGAATCTTTGATAGAGGAAGCTGTCGAAGGATTGGGCCTGAACGATTGAGGTCTTAGCTTCGGTTCGAAGAATCTGCTCTTTGATTATTTCGTGTTGCTTGCCAAAGGCCTGTGGCTGAGAAATCAGGGATAGACCGAAAATAAGCATCACCATAGCCGGTGCAAAAATGAATATGGGATTGCGTCTCATAGATGTATACTTTCCCACCTAACAACCCTAAGTCTTGGAGCTTATTTGTCCGCGAAAACTCGGCGGGAAGCCGCAAAATTGGCTGCTAATTCAGGCCAAATGTCACATAAACAGATTCTTTTGGTACTTGCGGGACTCATGTCCGGCATGTTCCTGGCCGCATTGGACCAATCGGTGGTCGGTTCGGCGATGCGTACCATCGCCGATGACTTAGATGGTCTTGCCCTTCAAGCTTGGGCAACAACCGCCTATTTGATCACTTCCACCATCTCCACCCCTATTTACGGCAAGCTCGGGGACATCTTTGGTCGACGGCCGCTATTTATGGTTGCCATCACCATATTTGTGATTGGCTCACTGACCTCTGGCTTCGCAACCAGCATGATTGAGCTGGCCGGTTTCCGAGCGCTTCAGGGCCTAGGTGCCGGAGGGTTATTCTCGTTGGCCCTAACAATCGTGGCGGACATCGTGCCGCCTCGAGAAAGGGCTCGCTACCAGGGCATGTTCCTAGCGGTCTTTGGAACCTCCTCGGTTATCGGCCCGATTGTTGGTGGGCTCTTTGCCGGGGTGGATCAGATTCTTTGGATTGATGGCTGGCGTTGGGTATTTTTAATCAACCTTCCAATCGGTGCTATCTCAATGTTTATGGTGCTTACCTTTTTGCACGTGCCACACACCCCTAGACCTCAAAAAATCGACTGGTGGGGAGCCGTCACGATCATTATGGGTGTTGTGCCAATCTTGTTGGTTGCCGAGCAGGGTCGCAGCTGGGGCTGGGACTCACCGCTTGCAATCGGTATGTATGTGCTTGGAATTTCTGGAATCATTGCGTTTATTTTGGTCGAGAAAAAAATGGGCGAGGCGGCCCTTATTCCACTGTCATTATTCAAGAACAAGGTGTTTGCAAGGACCCAGATTCTCGGAGTGATCGTGGGTCTTGGCATGTTTGGCGGAATGATCACGTTGCCGTTGATTATTCAAGTTGCCTATGGCGCCAACCCAACCCAGGCGGGCTTTTTGATGTTGCCAATGGTTGGCGGGATGATGACCGCAACAATTCTCTCCGGTCGCTACACATCAAAGACCGGCAAGTACCGCATCTTTATGAATGTGGGAACCGCGACTCTATTCGCTGGCTATCTCTACATGCTTGTTCTTCTCACGGCCGATAGCCCAATTTGGGTTATGTCAATTGGCATGGTGTTGATTGGTTTGGGCCTCGGCCAGCTGATGCAGACCATCATGGTCTCAAGCCAAAACGCCGTTGAATCAAAAGACATCGGCGTTGCAACCAGCTCAGCGACCTTCTTTCGCCAGATGGGTGGAACCCTTGGGGTCGCAGTCTTCATGTCGATTCTGTTTGGCCAGGTCGCGGACAAGATTGCTGGAAGCTTTGGCCGTGCCGATGTTCAAGCCGGGGTCAGTGCCGCTTTACAAGACCCCCTAGTGCAAGCCAATCCTGCAAATAACGCCATCATCGAGTTGCTGACCGGAGATCCCGGTGCGGCGGCGGCAGGCATCACCTCGGACAGTTCATTCCTGATTGGTGTTGATGAGAGGCTTTCGCTGCCTTTTAGAATCGGATTTGTGGAATCGGCCTACGGAGTGTTTTTGGGAGCGGCGATTGCAACGGCAATCGCGTTTGTGATTACTTTCTTTATTAAAGAGGTCCCGCTTCGCTCCAAGAGTGCCTCCCAGGAGAACGCCGAGGCGGCCGCGCAAGGAGCCTAAACCCTGCGCCTATAATTGGAAGCAACACGGGAGTTTGGGTAAACCAGACTGAGAGGAAGACTAATTTGTCTTCGACCGTCAAACTTGATCTGGATAATGCCAGCGCAAGGAGACAACTCTTAATAAAACCCGTGCCTAACTAATAATTAGAAAGGCACGAAATGAAAAAACTAATCACAGTGGCAGCACTTGCGGCCCTGGCCCTAACCGGCTGCACCGCTACCGAAAATACGCTGGTGAGAATCGCCACACACGACTCATTTGCAATCAGCGATGAGTTAATTGCAGAATTCGAATCAGAGACCGGCTACCAATTAGAGATACTTCGCCTCGGTGACACTGGCTCCCTAACCAACCAGCTGGTGCTGACTAAAAATGCTCCAGTAGCCGATGCTTTTTACGGCATCGACAACACCTTTGCCTCAATAGCTACCGAGAACGAGATAGTCGATGGCAATCTAACCGAAATCAACTACTCCGATGTTTGTTTCAATTACGACATCGCTTGGTTTGAAGAAAACCAAATTCAAGCACCCTCGTCTTGGCGTGACTTAGCGCTAGAGCAATACCGCTCGCTTACCGTGGTCAGCAACCCAAACCTATCCTCACCAGGGCTGGCGTTTCTCGCCACAACAATCGCGGGCTTTGACTCTGAGATCGAAACATTCAACTACTGGGCAAACCTTAAGAGCAATGACCTAAAAGTTGCTGGCAGCTGGGAGGACGCCTACTTTGTTGATTTCACGCGCTACGGCGGCACCAGGCCGATTGTTCTAAGCTACGCCTCTAGTCCCGCGGCAGAGGTGGGCGAAAATGGTAAAGCCGGCACCAAAGCACTAACTCAAGAGTGCTTTAGACAAATTGAATATGCTGGCGTGCTAACCAATTCCGCCAACCAGCCGGGTGCCAAAGCGCTGATTGAATTCCTTCAAAGCGACTCATTTCAGCGCTCAGTTCCAGAGGCAATGTATGTCTACCCGAGTGTGACAGGGACAGTACTACCTGAATCATGGGCCGCATTCGCCCTCCCTGCCGAATCAACCATTGGCGAAGATTTGGATTTCGCAAAGGATCGCGCCAAGTGGCTAACCAGCTGGTCAGCGCTGTTTGACAACTAACTTAGAGCTCCTCGCAACCACCGCATTCATCGCACTGATGAGTGCGGTGGTTGCGATGGCCCTAGGCTTTCCGATCGCAAACTGGCTTGGTTCGCTAGCAAGAACACCCCGAAGGATTCTTGCCGCAATTCTGACACTGCCATTTGTGCTGCCTGCATTTCTGATTGGCCTGACGTTCCTACCAATTCAAAATCAGCTTGACTTAGATTCCAGATTTGGAATCTACTGGATCTTGGCCGCCCACGTTCTGATGAATGCTGGCTTTGCTGCCAGGGTGATTCTTAGCAATAGGCTGCCCCTGGATCAGGCTCAAGCCGCAGAGCTGGATGGTGCAACGGCCTCGCAAATTGGAAGATACATTGCATTACCCCAGCTAATTCCAGCACTGTCAGCCGGTTCGCTATTAATCGCCCTCTACAGTGCCACAAGCTTCGGGTTGATTCGAATGCTCGGCCAAGGCAAAATAAAAACCCTCGAAACCGAAATTTACGTCTCTGCCCTGCAAAAGCTAGATCTTCAGCAAGCCGGAATCATTGCGCTACTTCAAACACTCTTAACCATGGGATTGGTTCTTATCTCACGTCCAAAGAACCAGGAGGCGCTGCCGTTATTTGGCGCTCTTGAATATCAAAAACGATCAGCCGGAGCCACGTCATTGGTAATTGGTTGGCTATTCACTCTGGCCGTTGTCGCCCTATTACTCGGGGTGTTTCATCGAGCATTTTTCACTGGTGCTGGAATAGAAAATTTCATGAATCTGGCAGGGCGAGGCAGCAGGGAGATACTCAACCTCAGCGTTCTAGAAGCGGCTGGCAACAGCTTGCGAAATTTGCTAGTGACTCTGGCGATTACCCTACCGTTGACCTGGTGGTTAGCAAGGTTTTCTAGATTGCGCGCGCTGGTGCTGTTACCACTCGGGGTATCGCCCGTGGTTTTTGGTCTCTTTTTCTTAGTGCTATCGGGTTATCTACCAATAACCATTTCAAGCTCTTGGTTACTTGTGCCGATAATTCAGGTGCTGTTTGTTGTGCCGCTTTGCTATCAGGTGATTCAACCAGCACGAGCGAGCATGGATCAGGAAATCCTGGATGCCGCTGAGGTCGATGGAGCAGGGAAATCTCAAAGGTTTTGGGCAATCGAACTACCAACTTTGCGTAGGCCTATTTCTATCACCGTAGCCTTTGGATCTTTAATATCTTTGGGTGAATTCGGCGCCGCATCATTTTTAGCCTACGGCTCAAATGAGACTCTGCCGTTGGTGATGTTTCGGCTGGCCTCGAGACCCGGTGCTGAGAACCTCGGTATGGCCATGGCGGCAGCGACTTTATTCATTCTTCTAGCGGCATACGTTGTGTGGTTGGTTAGCGCAGAACCTGATAGCTAGCACCGATGGCATCGAGCCTTTTGGTTATGACCTCTATCGCCTCTTGGTTTTGATCAACCAAAGTAAAGTGGCGATGGAGTTTATGAGCAACAGCCCCTGTGGTTCCTGAGCCGGCAAAGAAGTCCAACACCGTGTCTCCTGGTTTTGAAGATGCCTGAATGATTCTTCTGAGAACGCCCTCGGGCTTTTGGGTCGGATAGCCCGTCTTTTCTTTTCCGGTTGGCGAGACAATTGTGTGCCACCAAACATCGGTAGGCAATTTGCCACGTTCGACTTTTTCTTTAGTGACTAGACCCGGAGCCATGTAGGGCTCTCTGTCCACTTCCTCGTTATTGAAGTAATAGCTTTTTGGGTCCTTCACATAAACCAAGATGGTGTCATGCTTTGCAGGCCAGCGGCTCTTTGATTTTCCACCGTAGTCATAAGCCCAAATAATTTCATTTAGAAAGCACTCCCTGCCAAAAAGTGCATCGAGCAGAACTTTGGCGTAGTGAACCTCACGGTAGTCAAGATGCAAATAGAGAGTTCCGGTGTGATTCAATAACCGCCAAGCCTCTTCGAGCCTTGGTTCCAAAAAGGCCCAGTAGTCCGCAAAGGCATCGTCGTAGGAGAGCACGGATTGGACAATCTGCTCATACAGCTTGCCTTGGAAACCCAGCCTTCCAGTCTCGCTTTGCCTGGATGAACGATTGGTTCGTTCTTGCATTCGGCCGGTGTTAAAGGGTGGGTCAATGTAGATCAGCTGAAAGCCACTAGTGGGAAGCGCCTTGAGTATGGCAAGGTTGTCACCAACGAATAACTGATTCTTCGACACGTTAGAAGATTAACACCATGGATACTCAAGTCAGACACGACTCTCAAAATAATCGTTATGAGCTCTATCTAGAAGGCACCCGAGTTGGACTGATGGACTATGCAATCGAGGCTGGCGAAATCAGCTTGGTCCACACCGAAGTAAACCCTGCCCAGCAGGGTAAAAACTTGGCTGCAATTTTGCTTAGAGAATCCCTGGCGAGCATCAGGGAGATCGGTAACCTTCGGGTGATACCGATTTGCTCCTACACCGTGAAATATATGGAGAAGCACCCCGAAACCCATGACCTACTTAAAGGCTCAATAGAAGATGCGGTTGCGGCCTGTCGTTGGCCAGGGGTCTAGTCGAAGGTAACCGGTTTTTAGTCCCAAGTGCTCGGGGCTGGCTCTTTGCCCTTTGGTAGCTGAGTGTCTTTGGCCCACCTGAGCACCCACTCTGGGACCACTGGGACCTTTGTTTTCCAGCCTCCCGAACCCTCCATCACCTCTTGGGGGGTCAAAATGCCCCAGCTCTTTTTTAGAAACCTGCCCCGCATGACTGCCTTGGCATAAATCTCGCCGTTTCTAACAAAGCGCTGCTCAATGTAGACGGCCACCTCATCCCAGCCCAGCACCTTGGTTTCGAGATCGAATTTCTGCCAAGGCTCTAAGGACTTGCGGTAGCTGATTGTTGAATTCACCACGATTGGGTACCAGCCTTTTTTCTTCCAAAGCTGCCAGAACCCCGTTCTAAGTCCTTGGTCGTAACGACCAATGTCCATCAGTGTTAAAAACACCCCGTTGTTCATGTGGTTATAAACATCGAGATCCGAGGGCATCACTCGAAGGGTGACCTTAGATACTTCGTGAATCTCGAGCTTCGAGCGCCTGCGCCAACTTAGAGTGATGTAGAGAATGCGGAACCAGAGTTTCACCAGATCACCACTCGCTTTTTGGGCTCAAGCCACATTTGGTCGGACTCGGTTACCCCAAAAGCTTCGTAGTAGATGTCTAGGTTTTTCACCACCTGATTGCACCTAAATTCCGGCGGAGAGTGGGGATCGGTTGCAAGTCTTTGGATCGCAATCTCATCGCGGCTAATGCCGCGCCAGCACTGCGCCCAGGACATCAAGAAGCGTTGAGCTGCCGAATAGCCATCGATCACCTCGGGCTCTTTAGCTCCGAGTGAAAGCTGATAGGCCTTCCATGCAATTCCCAAACCGCCAAGGTCTCCGATGTTCTCACCAATAGTGAGCTCGCCGTTGACCTTGTGAGTTTCATCGAGCTGCTCGGGCGTTAGCGCAGAGTATTGATCGATAAGGGATTTGGTTAGCTTTTCAAAGGCGGTGCGGTCTTTTTCGCTCCACCAAGAGACCAGCTTTCCATCGCCATCGTATTTCGAGCCCTGGTCATCAAAGCCATGGCCAATTTCGTGGCCGATCACCGCTCCGATGCCGCCAAAGTTAACGGCATCATCGGCCCGGTCGGAGAAAAACGGTGGCTGCAAGATTGCGGCTGGGAAAACAATTTCGTTTAGGCCCGGATTGTAATAAGCGTTCACGGTTTGTGGCGTCATGTGCCACTCTTCTTTGTCGATCGGCGAACCAATCTTTTTCACCTCGTAGTCAAATTCGAAAGAGTTGATGTTCTTGATCGACTGGATCAAGTCATCCTTATCGATTGTTATTGCGCTGTAGTCCTTGAATTTGGTCGGATAGCCAATCTTGGGCGTGAACTTCTCTAGTTTTTCTAAGGCCCGCAATTTGGTCTCCTGGGTCATCCAGTCGAGTTCGCTGATGCTCTGTCTATAAGCCTCAATAAGGTGGCCGACCAATTTGTCCATGTGATCTTTGGAGGTGGGTGGGAAGTGCTTTTGAACATAGATCTCTCCGATTGCTTCGCCCAGCCCCCCTTCAACCAGCGTCACCGCGCGCTTCCAGCGTGGCCGGTTCATTGGCTGACCGGTTAGCTTTTTGCCGTAAAAAGAGAAGCGCTCATCGACAAATTCGCTGGCTAGGTATGGCGAATAAGCGCGAATCAAGCCAAGCCTCAGCCAAGACTTCAAGGCCTCAAGGTTTTCTATTATCAAGATTGAGTCGAGGCCCCAAAAAAACGATGGTGTTGCAACTACATTCCATTCAAGGAATGAAGGTTCAAGTTTGGATGCTTTTAGGTATTCATCCCAGGGTACATTTCGCGAAAGGCTTTTCAAATCCTCGAAGCTCTTGAGGTTGTAGGTCTTCTCGGCATCTCGAACCTCAACTCGGTTCCAATGGAACTTGGCGATCTTGGTTTCTAATTCGAGGATGGCCTTGGCTTGCGAAATCGCACCGCTGGCATCCACTCCCGAGAGCATCAGCATCCTCGACAAGTGGGGAACATACTCATCTCGGATATCCTGGTATTTTTCATTGAAATAGTAATCTTCATCCGGCAAACCGAGACCCCCTTGGTAAAGGTGAGCCAAGTAGCGCTCGGGGTTGCCGGCATCGTTATCGATGTAGCTACCCCAAAGACCAGAGATTCCCTGGCGCTCTAGTTGGGCCAATAAAACAAAGTATTCAGTCAGAGTGCTGACCTGGTTGATTCTCTCGAGGTCCGCTCGAATCGGATCGGAGCCCTGGTCGTCGATTTTTTCTTGATCTAAAAAGGCTGCGTAGAGGTCACCAATTTGCTGGCTCACCCCGGGCCCGGGGTTCTTTGATGCCTCTTCTAGAATCTCCCTGACCGCTAGCTCAGAGTCATCGGCGAGCATGTGAAAGGAACCGTATACGGCCTTGTCCTCTGGGATTTCGGTCTCATCAAACCAGGCGCCGTTCACGTGGCGAAAAAGGTCGTCTTGAGCTCTGATTGATGGTTTGATTCCGGCTTTATCAAGCCCTGGTTGCATTGACATGCTTCTAGTCTATGCAACCCATGGATTAGTAAGCTCGGGAACATGTCACTCAACAAGATCATTCTTTATTACGGCTTTGCTCCAGTTCGTGACCCGAAAGCCGTGATGCTCTGGCAGAGAACCCTGTGCACCTCTTTGAACCTCAAGGGTCGAATCCTGATCTCTGAGCACGGTATCAACGGCACCCTGGGTGGGAAAATGAGCGCTCTAAAGACTTACGCCCACGCCACCAAGGAGTATGCGGGATTTTCCAAGGTCGACTTCAAGTGGGCCAGTGGTAAAGGCGATGAGTTCCAAAAACTCTCAGTCAAGGTGAAAAAGGAGCTTGTCGCGTTCACAACCCCCGATGAGATTGAGGTGGACGTAGCTGGTATTCAAAACGGCGGCAAGCACCTAAAGCCTCACGAAGTGAACGAGTTGGTGGCTAGTCGAGGCGATGAGGTGGTCTTTTTTGATGGCAGGAACGCCTTTGAGGCAAAGATTGGCAAATTCAAAAATGCGGTTGTACCGGATGTACAAACCACTCACGACTTTATCGCTGAGCTTGAATCGGGTAAGTACGACCACTTAAAGGAAAAGCCAATCGTCACATATTGCACGGGTGGCATCCGCTGCGAAATTTTGAGTGCCGTAATGCTGAATCGCGGCTTTCAAGAGGTCTATCAAATGGAAGGCGGCATAGTTCGCTACGGCGAAAAGTACAAAGACAAAGGCCTCTGGGAAGGCTCGCTATACGTCTTTGATAGGCGGATGAATATCAACTTTTCAAAAGATGCCAAGACTATCGGCGAGTGTGAGAGATGCGAAGCCCCGACCTCCAGTTATTTGGATTGTGCGGGGCTTGGATGCAAGGACCTGGTGCTGCTTTGCGATGACTGTGCGCAGGATTCACAAAACCTAGCTTGTAATAAATCCCACACCCGCGGCAAAAAGCTCTCGAGAATAAGTTAAGAAAAAACCTCGGACCAAAGGACCGAGGTTTTCCTCTACTACAAAGGAGGTGTCCCTAGAGATTGGGGGAAAATCTAGAGACTTCACACTCGAAATTATTTCTGATTCCATCCTGTGACAATGAAAAAGTTACCTCTCGCAAGACCTGGACGAGCCTAAAAACAGCAAGTGCATACCCAACTCTCAGCTTCTTGCCAGATTTGTATTAGAGAAACCTGAAGCGCTTGAGCTCCCAGCCAAACTTAATTGCAAGTAAGCGAAGCACGATTATGAAGCCTGCGCCCGCCAGCACATCAATCGACTTCGGGGTTTCTAGGTAGCTCAAAAGAACAACCACCCAGGAACCAGCAAAGGCCAGGACTGCATAGGGCTGGTGATCATGGAACGCTCGCGGAACTTCATTCACCAAAACATCTCTTAGGACTCCACCCACAACCGCGGTTATAACACCCATCAAAACCGCGATCATCGGGGTTGAGCCAGAGATAAGTGCGATGTGGGTTCCACCGGCCGCGAAAATTCCAAGCCCGAAAGCATCTGGAACCAGGATTGCCCTTTCAGTTAGAGCGATGTGGTTGGCCTTAATAAAAAATGGGAGTGCCACCCCAACACCGAGGAGCACCCAAACCCAAACCTCTTGTTCCACCCAGAAAAAGGGCCTGCGATCGAGTAAGACATCTCTCAGGGTTCCTCCGCCAAAGGCGGCAATTGCCCCGACCATCACAACACCCACAACATCAAAGTGCTTTCTAGCTGCTTCGATGATGCCCGAAAGAGCGAACGCTAAAACTCCAATTGCCTCGAGGGCTATCAGAAAATTATTAATTAGCAATTGGGCCTTTGGGGTTGAGAAGTATTAATCTTGCCAGAGTGGCCAACGCTTTGGCCACCCCAACAAATTCCGGCATAGCGCCAGCTGCTGAGAAGCTTCAGCCACTTCTCCCCCCAGAATCCCGAAAAAGAATTCCGAGATATCGATTTGTGCGCGAGGCGGGACTTGAACCCGCACGTCCCAAAGGACACTGACACCTGAAGCCAGCGCGTCTACCATTTCGCCACTCGCGCTAAAAAACCAAATCTTTAGCGTTATTACTAGGTTCAGATTAGCAGGGAGAAAACCCTTGGTTCCTTTAGGTGCTGGGTAGACTTAGGTTCACCTTCAAAACCAACCAGAAGTGAGCTACATGGGCTTTCTCGAAAAGGCAGAAGAGCGGATAGAAGCATCAGTCAGCGGACTGTTCTCCAGGCTCAGCAAAGCCGAACTGCAGCCGGTTGAGATTACTCAAGCGGTTCGGGTTGCTATGGATCAGGCCGCTACAGCGACTGATTCAGACCGAGTCTTGGCGCCTCATCGCTATCTTTTATTGGTTTGTGCCAACGACGCTGAGCGGGTGACTCCAGCAATTATTGCCGCCATCCGATCCGAGGTAGCAAGACATGCCACCAAGCAGGGGTATCGACTCACTGGTGAACTTGAGCTGTCTTTGAGAGTCGACTCCAAGATTGCCAGGGGTCAGATCAAGGTGGGCGCGGCAAAAGTCGAGACCCAAGTGGCTTGGTCTCCATCGGTTGTATTCAATGGCCAAAGAATTGAGCTCGGAGTCGGGAAGCTCACCTTCGGCAGAGACGCGAGCGCCGATGTCATGGTCGAAGATCGCGGGCTGTCTCGCGTTCACTTTGAAATTGCCTGGACCGGTGATCTGGCCGCAATTCGGGATCTTGGATCCACCAACGGAAGTTTTGTGGATGGCGTCAGGATTTCGGAGATTGTTTTGCACTCTGGAAGCATGATTACCGCGGGGCGCACCGAGTTCCTATTCGAGCTTTCGGCTAAGGCGGTTGGTTAGTGAGTGAGCTGGCACTATTTCTAATACGCATCGGGTTCGTTGCGGTGCTCTGGATCTTTATCCTGAGCTTGCTGTCAGTAATCCGGGCAGACCTCTACGGGCGCCGCGTGATGAGCAAGATTGCCAGGCAGAATGCTCCACAGTTAGCAGGTTCGGTGGCATCGCTCGGGATCGAAGATGGCGAAGAGTTTGAACCAACCCACATCGCCATGATTACCGGAAGAAATGCCGGCAGCTCCCTTTTCATTGATGGCAAAAAAGAAGTCTTGGTTGGTCGCAGCTCGGGCTCTGATCTAGTAATCAACGATGAATTCGCGTCGAACATGCACGCCAAGTTTGTGCACGTTGGTCAAGACTGGGTTTTACAAGATTTGAACTCCACCAACGGAACGTTTTTGGATGGCAAAAAAATCGGCACGCCGGCAACCATCGGCCCCGGTATGACCATCCGGATTGGCACCACAACCTTCGAGCTGAGGGCGTAGCGCTTGAGTGTTAAAACAATTAGCTATGCAGCCAGCGATATCGGCAAACACCGAAGCTCCAATCAGGACTCTGGCTATTCGGGTTATCAGCTGTTTTTTGTGGCGGACGGCATGGGTGGTCACGCCGGTGGGGATATCGCTTCCGCGATTGCCTCCCAAAGAATTGCGCTGACCGATAGCAAGTACGACTCCATCGAAGAGGCGATTGATTCGCTGCGAAACGGCGTTCTTGAGGCAAACTCCATGCTCTCGGCAACCGTTGCAGAACATCCGGAGCTTGAAGGCATGGGAACCACTTTTTCCGGAGTGCTGTTTTATGGCAACCAAGTGATCATCGCTCACATCGGAGACTCACGGGTTTACCGAGCCTCAGGTGGCGAGGTTACCCAAATCACCAAAGACCACACTTTTGTGCAGAAGCTTGTTGACCTAGGGCGCATTACCCCCGCTGAAGCCCTGACCCACCCCAGAAGAAGTGTTTTGATGCGAGTGCTGGGAGATGTCTCAGGTGAGCCCGAGATTGATATAGCTATCTACGACACACTGCCCGGGGATCGCTGGATGGTATGTAGTGACGGGTTGTGCGGAGTGGTGCCAGATGAGGTGATGGGCAGGATTCTGGCCTCAAAGATTCCCACCGAAGAGGCCGCAGCCTTATTGGTTGGGGAGGCTCTTGAATTTGGAGCACCCGACAATGTGACCGTGGTGATTGCAGATGTCATAAGACCCTCGGTGAAAGTTGAATTTGAACCGAGTGCTCAGTTTGTTGGCTCCGCCGCCAGCGAGGTTGTTATCGAAGAGCGTCGTGGTGGCAAAATTCTTAGGTTGTTCTCACCAAGAAACCTTTTGGACCTTTTGCAGCCTGCAGAAGACGAGGCAAGGTACGCCCCGGAGTCGGAGGAACTTCTAAATAAGATCCTTTCGGAGACCAGGCGCAAGATTCGCTGGCGTGGGGTTCGCATAATCGCAAGCTGGATGCTTCTGGCCGGAATTATTGCCGGTATCGGTTTTGTGGCATATCAATACACTCAGACACGTTATTACGTGGATACCTACCAGGGCCAAGTGACGATTTTTCAGGGCATCCGCGAGTCTCTGGGGCCATTGAGCTTCTCGACCCCTTTTGTTATCAGCGATGTTTCGGTGAGCGAGCTCTCGACCTTTCAGCAGACCTTGATTGAGCGTTCAATTTCGGCAGAGTCCTTAGCGGATGCTGAGCGCATCTTGGCGCAGCTGAAAGAGAGTTTGAATGAGTAACCTCTCGCTCACAAGCGCAATCCCAAAACTTCTCAAGGCAGTCCCGCGTTCTCGCAACTTCGAAGCCGTACTGCTTTTTTGGGTGGCAGGTATCTCGGCCTTTGCTCTTGCCCAGGTGCAATTAGCGGTCACTCAGAAACTCACCATTGACATGCTCTACTACTGGGCTCCGCCGGCTCTTGCAGCTGGGCTGTTCCACTACATACTGCGCAAGCACGCGGTTAGTGCCGATGGCCTGATTCTGCCTTTGGCATACCTTCTCAATAGCCTCGGAATAGCCATGATCTACCGCTTAGATTTGGCGGAGATTGCAACCGGCGGCTCAAATTTGTTTGGGGTTCGCCAAATCTGGCTCACCTGCTTTGCGATGCTGATCGGCGCCGTTATTGTCCGGGTGATTCCAAACCACATGATTTTGCGCAAGTTCCCCTACATAGCTGGTGCTGCCGCAGTCTTACTGCTTTTGTTGCCACTGGCTCCAGTAATTGGCAAAACTATTAATGGGGCGACGCTCTGGGTTGGAGTCGGGGGAATTAGTTTTCAGCCAGGCGAATTAGCGAAAATCTTTTTAGCCATCTTTTTCGCCGGTTATTTGGTTTCCCGCAAGGACTCGCTTTCAGAGATTGGCTCTCGAGTGGCAGGCTTTAGAGTTCCTCGCGCTAAGGATCTGGGCCCAATTTTGCTATTTTGGTTGGCTTCGGTTGGCGTGCTGGTTGCGCAACGAGACCTGGGTAGTTCGATTTTGTACTTCGGGCTGTTCCTGGTGATGATCTATACGGCTACCGGCCGGGGTTTTTATGTTGGTGCCGGGTTGGTGATGATGGTCACCGGTGCTCTTGTGGCATCAAGATTATTCGATTATGTCGGCAGAAGATTCGATGCTTGGCTGGACCCGCTTTCGAGCCTCAACTACAGCGCAGCCGGCGGCAGCTACCAAATCGTGCAGGGGTTATTTGGCATGGCCAATGGTGACGTGATTGGTGCCGGGCTAGGGGGCGGCTTTCCTCAGCTCATCCCGCTAGCCGAGTCCGATTTTATATTTGCAGCGCTCGGCGAAGAGCTCGGTCTGGCTGGTATTTTTGCTATTTTGTCCCTGTTTTTGCTGCTGGTTTATCGTGGTCTTAGAGTCTCCAACTCGCACCCCGACGACTTTTCAAAGCTTTTGGCAATTGGGCTCTCTTTCATTATCGCGCTGCAGGTTTTTGTTGTTGCCGGTGGCGTGATGGGGATGCTGCCGCTAACCGGTCTGACGACTCCATTTTTGGCAGCCGGTGGTTCATCACTTTTGGCCAACTGGGCGATAGTCGCACTTCTTCTTGTTATCTCTGATTCATCTTCTAAGAAGGTGGTGTCTTGAACCGACAGGTTAGAAGAGTCGGGCTGGCACTAACAATCATGTTCTTAGCGCTATTTGCCATGGCGAGCTCGATCCAGGTCCTAAGGGCAAGCTCGCTTTACGACGATGAGCGCAACGTGAGGGCTTCTTATGAAACCTATAAGACTCAGCGTGGCCCAATTTTGGTTGGTGGAGTGCCAGTGGTTGAGAGCATCCCGGTAAATGATGCCTACCGTTTCGAACGCGCATATTCTTCAGTGCTTTACACCCCGGTAATCGGGTATTTCAGCTTATTCTCGGGTTCCGAAGGCATTGAACGCTCGATGAATAGCTACCTGTCGGGCCAATCCTCAGCCCAGTTTTTTGAACAAATCAACGCTCTACTGGATGGCAAGCCGGTGACCGGGGCGGCGGTGGAGCTGACATTGGACCCCGATGTCCAGCGAGCTGCCTGGGATGCATTGGGAAATCGCAAGGGTTCTGTTGTCGCAATTGAGCCTGCCACCGGCAGGATTCTTGCGATGGTCTCGAAGCCAACCTACGACGCGAATAACCTGGCCACCCACCTCTATGGGCCGGTGACCAAGGCCTACCGAGGCTATATGGAAGATTCCGATAAACCGCTAATAAATCGGGCAATCGCGGGGGACCTGTATGCCCCGGGCTCGGTATTCAAACTCGTGGTCGCCGCTGCGGCTTTAGAATCTGGCAGATATACGGCCACCTCATCCTTGCCCAACCTCGCAGAATACGTGTTGCCAGGCACGTTTACCAAGATATTTAATTCCACGAGAAAGACCTGTGGCGAGGGTGACTTGGTCACCCTGGAATACGCCTTGATTCACTCTTGCAATATTCCGTTCGCAGAGCTAGCAGTTCAATTAGGCCAAGACCGAATCCGCGCCCAGGCGCAGCTAATGGGTTTTGGTAAGGAGCTCAGCATCCCAATGAGCGTGACTCCTTCGATTTATCCGGATGACATGGACCAGGCGCAAACTGCACTCAGTGGCTTTGGTCAATTCGATGTTCGAGTCACACCGCTTCAGATGGCAATGATTTCTGCGGCAATAGCCAACCAGGGCGTCATGATGCAACCGCAGCTGATTGACTTGGTCGTGGCAAGCAACCTAAACGTCCTGAGCCAACCAGCCCCGAAAGTGCTTTCCGCACCCATTTCTCGAAGCACAGCGGGCTTTTTAACCAGAATGATGGTTGATTCGGTAGAAACGGGCGTGGCGGGACGAGCGGGAATATCCCAGGTCGCGGTGGCCGGAAAAACCGGCACCGCTCAAAATGGGCCGGATGACCCTTACACCCTTTGGTTCACGGGTTTTGCTCCTGCCGAAGCTCCCCGAGTCGCAGTTGCAGTTGTCTTAGAAGATGGCGGTGGTATTGGCCAATCTGGCACCGGCAACCAGCTTGCAGCTCCCATTGCCAAAGCTGTTCTTGAGGCGGTGCTTTCCAAGTGAAGCCGGCGGTAGGGCAGCTTTATGGCGATCGCTATCGCCTGCAATTGCGCATTGCAATTGGCGGCATGGGCGAGGTTTGGCAAGCGGAGGATGAGCTCATTCTGCGCGTCGTGGCGATCAAGATTCTCAAGCAGGAGTATTTGGCTGACCCGGCCTTTTTAGAGCGCTTTCGATCCGAGGCTAGGGCGGCCGCGCTGGTCGAACACGAGGGCATTGCCAACGTATTTGATTATGGCGAAGACACCGGTGCCGCGTATCTGGTGATGGAACTGGTGCCGGGTGAATCACTTTCTAGACTGATAGAAAGAGAGAAAAAGCTCAGCGAAATCAGGGTCTTAGACATAGTTGCGCAGACTTCGCGGGCGCTCGCTGCGGCCCACGCCAGGGGCCTTGTGCACAGAGATATCAAACCGGGAAATCTTTTGATCACACCCGATGGCAAAGTTAAGATCACTGATTTTGGCATTGCCCGAGTGGGGGATCAGGTGCCGCTCACTAAAACCGGCCAGGTGATGGGCACCGTGCAGTACTTAGCTCCCGAGCAAGCCACCGGCAAGGCCTCGACACCTGCTACTGATCTCTATTCGCTCGGGGTGGTAGCTTACGAGGCACTAAGTGGCAGAAGACCATTCACGGGTGAGAATCAGATGGCCATCGCTATGGCGCACATCAACGAGATGCCGCCCGCACTGCCCGAGTCCATAGACCCGAGAGTGCAAAACCTGGTGCTGAGCTGTTTAGCCAAAAAACCCACCCAACGACCCGAATCGGCCAGTTCTTTGGCGATTAGGGCGGAGGGTCTTTTGAAAGAAAAGCGCCGCGGCGTTCCCGCAATGACCACCGCTAAGGGTTTCGGCGGGGAAGATTCTGCACTGACCGAAATAATCAGCACCGACACCGCCGAGCTCCCTAGGGCTCCTATTGTTTGGCCTTGGATTGCAACTCTTGGGCTATTGGGTATAACCGCAATCGTGGTGATTGTCGCGATTCTTTCTGAGCCAAACATCTCCGAGATGGAGACCCCAGCCCCGACTGCACCGGTTTCACCAAGCCCGAGCGCTTCACAAACAGTTGAGCCGGTTCCAACTGAAACCGAAGAGGTTCGGCCAGTGCTGCTATTGCGCTCGGACATTATTGGGGAGAATCTATCGGTTGTTACAGCAAGGCTCACCGAGCTGGGAATGACGGTAAACGCCATTCCGGGTGAGTCGGTGCCGGGCAATGACCCGAGGGCCAGAACTGTATATGCGGTTTCCCCAACCGGCAACATTGAGGTAGGCACCGTGATCGATGTTACCTACTTCGTCGAAAAGGTTGAGGAAGTTCCCGTTGTGATTCCAGAACCAGAACCAGCACCAACCGATACGCCTACTGAAGGGGAACCGGCTAACCCCGACGGGTCCCTAGATTCGGGTACAACGGGTTAGTAACACTAAATCGAGCCTTGCAGGAAAAACCACTTTTGAAAACTAGACTTTGAGACGGCAGAAAGAGCAATTTTGAACGAGAATGAAAGACTAATCGCCGGGCGCTATCGACTGGGTAAACTTGTTGGTCGCGGCGGCATGGCCGAGGTTTTTGAAGGATATGACACCCGCCTCGGGCGCACTGTCGCAATTAAATTGCTGAAATCCGACTTGGCCAATGATGCGAGCTTCGAAGCGAAGTTCCGCCAAGAGGCTCAAGCCTCCGCCCGCATGGCTCACCCGACCATTGTTCGCGTCTACGACGCTGGCGAAGAAGAGACGATAGACGAAAACGGCTCAACCAAAAAAACTCCATTCATAGTCATGGAATTTGTCAAAGGTCGTCTGCTGCGCGAACTGATTCACGATGACGAAATCGAGGTGAGCCGGAGCATCAAGTTTGTGAACGGAATTCTCACAGCCTTAGAGGTTTCCCACCGCGCCGGAGTTGTGCACCGTGACATCAAACCTGCCAACGTAATGATTGGCGATGGCGACAGCATCAAAGTGATGGACTTTGGTATCGCTCGGGCTGTCTCAGACAACTCAGCCACCCAAGCCGCCACCGGCGGCATCATCGGCACCGCGCAATATTTCTCACCCGAGCAAGCTCGTGGTGATGCGGTCGACGGTAGAACCGATTTGTATTCAACAGGTGTGATTCTTTATGAGCTGCTGGCTGGAAGGCCGCCATTCCAGGGGGAAAGCGCCGTATCGGTCGCCTACCAGCACGTATCTGAAGTGGCGGAACTGCCTTCAAAATACAATCCGCAAATTTCTTCAGAACTAGACGCCGTTGTGATGCGAGCCATGGCCAAAGATCGAGATCAACGCTTCCAAAACGCTGAGGAGTTCCGCGAACATCTAAACGCTGCGGTAGCGGGCACTAAAGCGGCGGCGGCACTGGTGCCAACCACCGGGTCAAATGTCGGTTCCGGCGATGCAACAGAGCTAATTAGCCGACCAAGGCCAATTGATACCTCACCCACCTCACTCTTGGAGGGCTTCGAGACGTTACCCAATGAGAAAGTAACTACCGCCACCAACTCGACCAGCAAGATTGGTTCGGGAGTTATTTGGGGCTTGGGCACCGGAGTTGCAGTTATCTTGATTGGGCTTTTGTTTTGGGTCATGAACCTTGGAGGCGGAGGTTCGCCGATCAACCCCGATACCGGTATCCAGGTGCAAAGCGTAGAGGGCTCTCTCTATGAGGACGCCTTCAACACCCTGACTGCTCAAGACCTTCTGGTCCTGAGGGTCTATGAGAAAAGTGAAAGCGTGCCCGAGGGCGTTGTAATTCGTCAAGAACCTGCTGCTGGGACCTCGGTCTTGAGTAAGACTCCGGTTACGGTTTATGTTTCCAGTGGCGCCACCGAGGTCACCGTGCCAAACGTGATTGGTCGCACAGAAGCCGATGCCGTGCTTCAAATAGAAGCCCAGGGTTTGGTGGTGGGAACAATTTCAGTGGTCGGCAGTGCGACCGTGCCCGAGGGCACTGTTGTAGCTTCCGATCCGGTTACCAATCAGCAGCTCCCAGTTGGTTCGGTAGTGAACCTAGTGCTTTCCGATGGAACGGTTTCCGTGCCGGATGTCAGAAATCTCGATGTCTTAGAGGCAAGATCAATTCTGACCGCGCCCGCGATTGGCTTCACGGTTTCGGTTGAGATTTTAGATGAAGCAAGCTGTACCGGGAGACCGGGAACGGTTGTGCTTCAGCAGTCAATTGCGCCTGGAGACGCCAGGCAGTTGCAGAACATAATCCTCTATGTCGAGTGTGTTGGGGCGGTTACGCCATCTCCGACCCCAACCCCGACCGTCACTGGATCCCCAACGCCAACCCCGACCGCTACACCCTAGAGGCCACTAGAGCAAACTAAGAGTTTTCCAGCCTGGGGCTCAGGCTGAGTGCTTTTTCTCTGGCACCCTTGAGTCCCAGGGTTTCTAGCCAATTGGCAAGCATGGTGTAGCCACCTTGAGTCATCACGGATTCGGGGTGAAACTGAACGCCGTAAATAGGCTTGGTCTTGTGCTGCAAACTCATGATCACACCAGATTCGGTTTGGCCGGTTATCACAAGGTCCTCGGGGACAGACTCTGGCACCACTGCGAGCGAATGATACCTCGTGGCACTAAAGCCCTGCGGTAACCCCTCAAAAATTAGGCTGCCCTTGTGATTTACCGATGAAACCTTGCCGTGCATTAGCTCGGGGGCGCTTTGCACAACCGCCCCCATGGCCTCGGCGATTGCTTGATGACCCAGACACACGCCAAATACCGGGTAGTTGGTTTCCAGGGCGAAACGAACGGTTGGGATAGATAGCCCGGCTGAGGCCGGAGTGCCCGGACCCGGAGAAATCAGCACCGCATCGAATCTTGAAAGCATTTCAGGCAGTTCGGCTTCGGAAAAAGCGTCGTTCCTGAACACCTCGGTCTGGGCCCCCAGCTGCCTAAGATAGCCATTTAGGGTGTAGACGAAGCTGTCGTAATTATCTAAAACAAGAATGCGCACCATGATGCTAATAGCCTAATCGGACTAGCTTTATCTGAATCGCGTAATAAACTGCATTCATGCCTGAATCAAGATCAAGACGCAAAGCCAACTCTGTCGAACCACTAAAACCAGTTATAGCTGGGGATGCCGAGGCAGAAAATCCGACTTGGTATAAAGCCGTGATGTTCGGCTTTATGGTTTTCGGTTTGATCTGGATCCTAACCTTCTACATCTCGAGTGCCCGCTGGCCGCTGGGAAGCGCATCCCCAATCGACCTAGCAAACTGGAACATTCTGATTGGGTTCGGGTTCGCGATGGTTGGCTTTGTTATGACCACTAAGTGGAAATAACTAAACCCACTGATTAATTCTCAGCACTGTCAAGAGTGCGAGTGCCCCCCAAACAGCAGTCAAGCTAATAAGCTGCATTGACTTTTGACTGGGCTTTCTGGTTTTTGAGTAAATTAGAGCGATCGCTAACCCGGTGATTAGACCACCCAGGTGGCCCTCCCACGAGATTCCCGAAACAAAGAACCCCATCGCCAAGTTGATTGCGATTAGGCCAAAAATTGTTGAGCTGTTGCCACCCATCGTCCGGATGATGATGAAATATGCACCCATCAAGCCAAATAGTGCGCCGGAGGCCCCAACCACTGGGGTTTGCGGATCAGACAACCATAAGACAGCCACCGAACCGCCGATAATCGAGGTTAGGTAGAGCACCAAAAAGCGAACCTTGCCGACCATGGGCTCTAGCTGTCTACCAAATATCCAGATCGCGTAGGAATTTAGAAGAATGTGCCAGGGCGATGACCAGTCGTGCACAAAGCCCGCTGTGAGCATCCTCCAGGGTTCCCAAGGGGCGAATAGTGGAGCAAAAAACATCTGGTTTGTGAACAGATATCCAACCGGGGATATCTGTCCCAACCAGATCAAAACATTTATCGCCAGCAATGTGCTGGTGACTGGGGATGCTTGAGGAAGCCTCAGGCGAATTGCCATTTAGAGAGTTTCGATGCTAATCGACTCGATTACAACTTCCTCCAGGGGCTTGTCACGACCATCGGTTGCGACGGCACCAATCTTGTCTACCACCTTGCGGCTCACGTCGTCTGCTACCTCACCAAAAACAGTGTGCTTGCCTTGCAACCAGGAGGTTGGAGCAACGGTGATGAAGAACTGTGAACCGTTGGTGCTGGGGCCGGCATTTGCCATGGCAAGCATGTATGGGTCATTGAAATTGAGTTCCGGGTGGATTTCGTCGCCAAACTGATAACCGGGGCCTCCCATGCCGGTGCCGGCTGGGTCTCCAGATTGAAGCATGAAGCCCGCGATAATGCGGTGAAATATTACGCCCTCGTAAAGGGACTTTCCGTTATGGGTTGCTCCAGTGCGCGGATCTTTCCACTCTATGGTGCCGGTTGCCAAGCCCACAAAGTTTTCAACGGTCTTTGGAGCGTGAAGCCCAAAGAGGTTGAGCTTGATGGCGCCGTGGTTGGTGTGCAGGGTTGCGATAGCTGTAGGAGATGTCATCCCTATATTGTGCCACAGCATCTCCAAGGTTGCATGGGCTTGCCGCGCAAAAACCCCTCCAGATGCAATCATGAAGACCGGAGATTTATTTAGGGTGCCATACTCTTTAGGAGCAGTTTGCTCAAAAGAAAGTGGGGGCATGATGACCCAAGCAATCACCTTTACCAATCTGGTGAAGACCTACGGCAAACAAATCGCCGTAAACGATTTGAGTATTGAAATCAAACAGGGCCGAATCACAGGCTTTTTAGGCCCGAATGGTGCTGGCAAATCCACGGCCCTTCGGTGCCTGGTTGGTTTAGCAAAACCAACCAGCGGCTCGGTTGCTATTCTCGGCGCTAGCTACCGAGAACTCAGGAACCCCATTTCTGAAGTCGGCTGTGTTTTAGATTCCCGGGGCTTTCACGCATCACTAACGGGCCGTCAAAACCTAAGGGTTATGGCGGCTGCGGGCAACATCCCAGATGCTCGAGTCGATGAGGTGCTCGAACTGGTTGAGCTAGGAGATGCGAAAAACAAGCGCACTAAAAACTACTCGCTCGGCATGAAGCAGCGCTTGGCATTGGCTGGGGCAATTCTGGGTGACCCGGATGTTCTAATCCTGGATGAGCCGGCCAATGGCCTAGATCCCCTGGGCATAGCTTGGCTTCGCAAGTTCTTGCGTTCACTCGCGATATCCGGCAGGACAATCTTGGTTTCTTCCCACCAGCTGGCCGAAATGCAGAACACGGTTGACGATGTCATCATCATGCATAAGGGCAGGCTGATTGCCGCCGGCGAGATGAAGCAAATTATTGGAACTGGGACCTTAGAAGAAGCGTTCCTCGAGCTAACAGCGGGAACCGACTAATGGCGCTAATCAAGTCTGAACTTCGGAAAGTTATCTATGCCAGAGCCAACTGGGGAATCCTGATTGCGGGAATCGCGATTTCGGTAGTTTCCGTAGTGACCACACCTTTTATCTATGAGGCCGCCCAATTGGGTCCAGCTTTTGGCGTCAACACGGTCGATGGTGTTGACGGCGTTTTCGCCAACGCGATATCCGGTTATATCTTTGTGATCATCCTGGGCATCATGCTTATGGCGGGCGAATACCGTCATGGCACAGCAGCTGCGACATTTCTAACCAGCCCTAAACGTGAGTTTGTACTGTTTGCAAAACTCGGAGTGGCGGCACTGGTGGGTGCACTATTCATGTTGATCACCGCCTGGCTTTCGATTCTTGCTGGCGTTATAACGCTTGCAAGCTTCGAAGAGGCGGTTAGCCCTTCATCTGATTTATTTCTGAATCTCAGCTTGGCGGCCTTGGTCTCAGGGGTGGTGTTCGGGGTCATCGGGGTCTCGGTGGGTGCACTTCTGAAAAACCAGATGCTCGCAATTGTCTTTGCGTTGATATATCTTTTTGTGATTGACCCACTGTTGTTGGTGCTGTTCTCTGATGTTGGCAAGTTCTTACCGGGTGGCCTAATTACTGGGATGCTGGCAATCGATGTTCAAGCACCAGAGTTTGGCTTTGATACGTCCTCATACCTTCAGCCGATTCCAGCAATGCTGTTGCTACTCGGTTACGGGTTGGTATTTTCGGCCATCTCACTATTCACCAGCATGAAAAGAGATGTTGAGTAGTCCAAGGTTATAAAAAAGCACCGGCGCCCAGATGGGAGCCGGTGCTTATTACTAACTGTTAGAGGCCCTTTGGCTTTAAGTATTTCTGAGCCAGTGCACTCAAGAAATCAAACAGCAGCGCCAGAATTGCCACCATTACAGCGCCAATCAAGATAGCCGGTCCACGGTCTAGCTTTAGGCCGGAGTTTATTGTTTCCCCGAGTCCACCACCACCAACTAGGAATGCCAGTGCTGACATGCCGACGTTAATAACAATTGCTGTCCTGATGCCAGAGACAATCACTTCAACCGATAGCGGTAGTTCGATCTTGAACAAAATCTGTGCTGAAGTGAATCCCATGCCACGTCCCGCGTCGATTACCGACTTGTCTACCTGCTCCAAGCCAACGATGGTGTTTCTAAGAACCGGAAGTAAAGAGAAGGTCGCCAACGCAAGAATCACGGTGAGGATTCCAGAACCCATAAAGGAGAAGAAAATTACAATCAGTCCATATGCGGGCAGTGATTGGGCCAATCCAAGGGTGTTGACCAAAAAGGTCTTCAGTCGAGGAAAACCCTTACGGGTAACCAGAATGCCGATGGGTACCGCAATCAAAATAACCAGCAGCGAGGAGGTGAGGCCCAGAACTAGAGTTTCTCCGATTTGCCGTTGAATTTTCACCGGTTCCAAAATGTTCAGTGTCGTTTGATCCAAATCCGAGTAGAGCCAGACCGCAAGACCCAGAAGCGCGAGTAGAACCGCAAATATCGGCGAGATAATGAGATCTAGCCGCGCGCTCATCGGAGATTGGCTCTTAGCTTGTTGGGCTACCGTACTCAAGGGTTACTCCTTCCCGTCGCTCATAATCAACTTGGCAAGGCTCTCAATTGTTGTGCAGCCGAGGTACTTACCCTTTCGGTCAGTAACGCATGCCATTCCTACAGAGGATTGCAACATCACAGTGAGGGCGTCCTGCAAGGTGTCTTCAGGCTGAAGATCAACCGTTACTGGTCGGCCAGATTTTTCAATCGGCTGGCTGGTGCGGTTCAAAGCTCGCTCATCAATCCATCTCAATGGCCGATTGTTCCCATCGAGCAAGAGCGCGACCTTGTCAGGCGAATCCTGAAGAGTCTTCAGAGCCTCCTCGCGCAAAACTGGCGAAGTGAGAGTTGGGACCTGGTGCAGTTCGATGTCGCTTACCTTCCGCAAGGTAAGCCCCTTCAAAATCGCCCCAGACCCCAAGAAGCTCTCGACAAACTCATCAGCTGGATGAGCCAAGATTGCCTCCGGCGTATCCAGCTGAGCGATCTCGGAACCTTCACGCAAAATCGCGATCCGGTTTCCCATCTTGATTGCCTCGTCGATATCGTGGGTGACAAAAACGATTGTCTTCTTGACCTCTTTTTGGAGTCTCAAAAACTCATTCTGCAACCGGTCGCGAGTAATAGGGTCTATTGCCCCAAAAGGTTCGTCCATTAAAAGAATGTCTGGATCGGCAGCCAGGGCCCTGGCAACACCGATTCTTTGGGCTTGCCCTCCAGAAAGTTCCTTCGGGTACCGATCTCGATAAGTCTCTGGGTCCATGGAAACAAGTTCCAACAACTCGTCAATGCGGGCATTAACTTTTTCTTTGCTCCAGCCCAGAAGCTGAGGCACTGTCGCAATGTTTTCAGCAATGGTTCTGTGTGGAAATAGGCCCACCTGCTGAATAACGTAGCCAATTTTTCTTCTAAGTTCGGATGGGTTTACCTTGGTTACGTCTTCACCATCAATGAACATGCTTCCAGAGGTCGGCTCAATCAATCGATTGATCAGCCTAAGCGTCGTGCTCTTTCCGCAACCGGAAGGGCCGACCAACACAAGAACTTCGCCGCGGATAACCTCGAGAGTGAGGTTTCTAACGGCTGGCTCCGTGCCGGAGCCATAGGACTTGCTTACATTTTCTAGACGAATTAATACATCATTCATCGAATACCCTTCGAGATAGTGGCCAATTTAAGGGCCTGGAGAATCAAGTCAATAACTAGAGCGAGTAGCAGACACAGAATTGTGCCCAGCCATATCGACTCCAGAGAATTTGGCAGTGGCAGCCTGGCAAGACCGCTCTTTATGAAATCACCTAGCCCGCCACCGGCAACCAATGTTGCGATAGCGGCAATTCCAACAACCAGCATTGATGAAACTCGAACACCGGCCAGTATTACCGGCCATGCCAGCGGAAGCTGAACCTTGATTAGAACTTGGGCGGGCGATAGGCCCATCCCTTTGGCGGCGTCAAGGACGCCTAGGTCTATTCCATCGAGTCCAGTAATCGTGTTACGCAAGATTGGTAGCAACGAATATAGAAACAGTGCGATGAAGGAAGGGGCGAAGCCCAGTCCAACCAGTGGAATAAAAACAACGAAAAGCGCGAGCGAAGGAATTGTCAAGAACACCGATGCGATTGCTAGCGCAAGCTCCTTGGCAAGTACATTGCGCCGGGTCACGACGCCGGTGACGATGGCAAATAAGCCAGCCGTCACCAGCACCGAAACCACGTACACGGTGTGCTGGGCAAGACCTTCTAATACCTGCTCTTGACGAGCAAGCGCGAAATCAATCAGGCTTAATAAAAAGTCCATGGGGTTCCTTAGTCGATCAGACCTTCAGAAACCAAGTACTCCTTGGCAACATCAGCTGCGGGTCGGCCATCGGCCGAAACAAAGCCGTTTAGCTCTGCCATGCGGGTGTTGTCCAACGGAGCAAGGATTGCCTCGATGATTGCGTCAAAAGCTTCTGGGGCTTCGTTGTACTTGTCAGCGCCCATTGTTCCAGAGACGTTATACAAGAGGTTGACGCCTGGATCTTCAACAAGGGTCAAACCTAGGGCTGGGATGCGGCCGTCAGTTGTGTAGACCTCGCCGAAGTCGCAGTTATTAGCTGCGGTCTCGGTGTAGATGATTCCAGTGTCAAGAATCAACTGCTGATTGTCTGGAAGTTCGATTCCAGTGTGGTTCTCAGTCAAGATCAGACCATCTTCACGCGATGGGAACTCAGCCTCCATGCAAACAATCGCATCGGAGTTTGCCTTTACATACTCCATCATGGTGGTCAATGTGAATGGGCCACCATTGGCCTCAGTGCGCTCTGGGCTGGATGTAAATCCGTAGGTGTTGATAAATTGTGACATACCAACCCACACAATTTGGTTCTCCGCTAGGTCGCGCTCTTTCACGCCAGCTGTTAGCTCTGCTGGGTCAAAGCTAGGATCTGGAAGGCCCAAGTGCACAGCCCAACCGGTTCCGTTGTACTCCATGTAAATGTCAATTTCACCGGACTCGAGAGCTGCACGAGCCACGTTGGTGCCACCGAGGTCTACTTTATTGTCGACTGTAGCGCCGGCTGCTTCAAACGCGGCCACTAGCATCTCGCCAAGAATCAACTGCTCATCAAAATCTTTTGATCCAACGGCAATCGAAATGCCTGTCAAATCGTACTCTGCAAGGCTTCCGCCCGAACTTGTCTCGGTCTCAGCTGCTGCGCAGCCTGCGAGTACTAGAGCCGACACGGCTCCGATTGCAAACATAGAAAATTTAGTTCTCTGCTTCATATATCTCTCCTTAAGGTATTTGCTAAGGGTAAAGAGGTAGTTCCGCCTGCGCCTAATTGGGTTGACCATAGGTCAACTACTCGGTATTGTTGCCTCATGAGGACCCACACATCAGGCTTGGCGAGGGACCTTGAAGTCCTTGAAGCCCTATCGATGGCTGAGGCTTTTACAAACGGCGGTTTGGGCGTGAACAGAATTGCGGAAATCACCGAGCGGGACAAAGGCCAAATATCTAGAGTTCTAAAGACACTGTCACAGAGCCAACTAGTAGATCGCGACTCAGCAACCCTCAAATATTCATTGGGCTCAAAGATATACTCGATGGCGATGCGCACCAAGGAGGCCCACCTGGCATCCCTTGCTGAACCAAGGTTATTCGAGCTCGTCGCTCAAACCCAAGAATCTGCTCACCTAAATGTCCTAAGAGGAGGCCGATTACTAACCACCAAGACGGTGGTCGCGGCAAACGCTCTCAGAAGGTCTGGTTGGGACGGGTTGATTATCGCAGCGGGCAACACAGCTTCGGGCCGTGCAATTCTTGCCGGTCTGAGCGATGAAGAGGTGTCGCTGTGGTGGTACGAACACGCCCAAGACGCTCCGCTACCGGTCGCCAAAAGCAAACTACCTCGAGCTCTTGAGCCAATAAACACCGAATTCAAAAGACAGCAACCGGCCAAGAACCTGAGGACATTTTTGGTAATGATGCAGGAGATTAGGGATCTTGGCTACGCAATCAGTGATGGTGAGTTTCAGCCGGGCATCGTTGATGCGGCAGCGCCAATTAGAGACTCGAGCAACAAGATTGTCGCAGCTATCAGCACCGGTGTTCCCAAACAGAGAGTCGGAGAACAGTTCGACTCGATTGGTCAATTGGTTTCAGCTGCGGCGTTGAAATTCTCTGCCGACCTGGGTGCCCCGATTATTGGACCGGCTTAGTAGAGTTTTACCTATGAGCAATGTCGCCATCATCACCGGAGCAGCCTCTGGATTCGGGTTCGAACTTTCTAAAAAACTCCTCGGCTTGGGCTGGGTGGTCTATGCCACCGATGTGAATAAAGAAGCCCTGGCTGCCATAGCCGAACACGGCGCAATTCCCATGAAGCTTGACGTCACCCTCGATGCTGACTTTGACAAGGTCGTGAAAAAGGTAATCAAAGACCAGGGCCGCATCGACCTTATGGTCGCGAACGCGGGCTTTGGAAGCTTTAGCGCGGTGGAGGAGACCTCACCCGAAAAGGTCCGGCAGCTCTTTGAAGTGAATGTCTTCGGGGTTGAACGCTCTATTAGGGCGGTTTTGCCTCAGATGCGCAAACAGCGATCTGGCAGAATCCTCTTGGTCACCTCAGTCGTAGGCACGGTTTCACTGGCTGGTCTTGGTTGGTATGCCGCCACTAAGCACGCCGTGAAGGCGGTCGCCAACGCCCTCCGTCACGAGGTGAAAGACCTTGGAATCAAGATAACCGTGGTCGAACCTGGCACCTCTAAGACCGGCTTCGATGCGGTGGCATTCAATAATTTGGCAGAGTCTCGCGGGCTAGGTGATTACGACAAGATCATGGCCGGCTCCGGCAAGTGGCTTGGCAAGCTTTATAAGGCTTCACCCGGACCCAAACAGGTAGTCAAAAAGATGCTCCGGGCATCGACGGTAAAGAACCCCGCGCCAATGTATCCGGCGAGCTGGGACGTTAGGGCGCTAAAGGTGGTCTTCAACCTGTTTGGCCGAAGGCTGACCGACTCAGTGATTTTGTGGCTCGCGAAACGCTGACAAAGCGGCACTGGGGTTCCTGGGTCGTAATTTTTGCATTCACAAGTTCGGGAATCCTGCACCTATTAAACCCGAACGCTTTCCTTGGCTTGCTTCCAAGCTGGGCACCGGAGCCCCTGCTTTTGGTTTACGCATCCGGGGTGGCAGAACTGTTGGCAGCTCTTGGCCTCATTTTGCGACTCAAGTGGGCCCCTATTTTCACCGCCCTGGTGCTGTCGGCAGTTTGGCCGGCTAACTTATGGTTCGCCATTGACACAACCGCTAGTGGGGACCTTCTTGCCACGATCATCGCCTGGGCCAGATTACCTCTGCAAATTCCCCTAATTATTTGGGCGCTCAGGTCACCGGTGAAAAGCTAGCTTCTTAGGTGTTCTGCGAAGAAATCTTCGATTCTTAGCCAGGCGTCCTTAGCCGCTTCGGGTTCTGGCCTAGCGCCAGAGATGCGAAGAATGGTTCCAAACACTGGACCACCGGCTTGCTCAGGATTCATGAAAGCGTGACCAGCACTCGGGTATTCCTTGATGTCATTCACAACACCTTGGTTGTTTGCTGCCTGTTTGAGCTTTTTAGTAGCGCCTTTTAGCTGCCCGTCTCTACCCCCGTAATTCCCAAGAATTGGGCAGGCGCCCAAAAGGGCGGCATCGAGGTCCTTGGGCAGCATGCCGTAGTTCGAGACTGAAGCTCCATAGCCCTTATTGGCATGCAAGAGCGCAAATCCACCACCCATGCAAAACCCGATTACCCCGACCTGGTCGGTGGTCTCATCCATCCCCAGAACTAGATCTTTGGCTGCCTGAATATCTTCAAAAGCCTGGCCCGATCCAGATGCCAAAGACTTGAAGGTGGCGGTTAGGCATTTCCTAAGACCACCACGACTAAATAGGTCTGGCATCAAAACCACATAGCCAGCGCCTGCCAAGCGTTCAATTTGAGCCCGCATGACCTTATCGACGCCAAAAACCTCATGCACCATAACTACCGAAGGAAATGGGCCGGGGCCCTCTGGGATTGCAAGAACTCCAGCTAGCTCGTCATTGATCTGAATGTCTTTTAGCTTCATTTGGAAACAGTAACACCGGGAAATGCCAGGGGGGCCTCTGAAAAGATCAACTTGGTCGCTGGTTTCACAATTGGAGCGAGTGACGGGAATCGGACCCGCGCTACCAGCTTGGGAAGCTGGAGTTCTACCACTGAACTACACTCGCAAAACTATTTGATTCTAACGCTTTGCCGGCTTGCGCTTGAGTCTAAAAAGCTTGCGCAGTTTTGAGGTTCGCCCAAGTGGCTCCAGCTCGGCGAAAGGTTCTCTGGATTTAGTTGCCACCAGCACCAAAAGCACCCAGCTGATTTCAACCAAAAGCCTTGATTCGGTTAGAGATTGCGCAGCAATCACCAAGAAAATAAATAGTGGGTAAAGGTACAGCGGGTTGGTGTGTCTTACGGCAACTCGCCACAACCTCACAAAGGTTGCGATCATTAACCACCCGAGCAAAATTAGACCAAATATCCCGACTTGCAACCAGGTGTCGAGATACGCGTTATGAGCCTGATACATCGGAACACCATTAATCACAATCAAACCGTCAAACGGCTCCACCCCAGGAATCCAATAACTGATCCAACCCCAGCCTTCGATTGGTTTTTCCCAAATCAAACCGAGCACTGTTTCCCAAATATAAAACCGGCCCGAAGCGTCCGCTGATTTACCGAGGAGGTCAAAAAGTTCCACCCGATAAACCAGCGCCACCAGAGCGATAAAGCCCAAAAGCCCGAGTGCAATCCGATAAATCCGATGCCTTGTTGAGCGAGCCCTTCCCTCAGCCAGGATTGCAATTGCAGCCGCAAACACTATTACAAAAACCGCCAACGTCATCCCGCCGGATTTCGCCAAAACGGCCAGCAAGATTGCCAGACCCATGGATGCTATGGGGATTTTCTTTGAGCGGTTTGTCACGATGTATTCGACTAAAAACAGCAAAGCTCCAAGGACTGCGATAAACGCTAAGAGATTTGCGTTTCCAACAATTCCCTGAATTCTTTGTGAATCAAAAAGGTTGCCCTGGCTCCATAGATATGAAGCGCTTGGCGGGGTTTCGCCCTGGTAATTAGGGAATATCGGTTTGATTGGTCCAAAGATTCCGGCCACAATCTCGAAAACCAGGGAGGTCACCAAAATGAAGCGAATCAGATTGCCAAAGATGTTTAGTAGTTGACGCCATCCGAATTGATTGGCTAAGAATATTGCAAACAATGTTGAGATGAACTGCAGTGCTAAACCCAAATAGGTAGCCTCGCGATACTGAGACCAAATAACGCTCAGCGCCATCAAGGCCAGAAGTAGAGCGAGTGGGATTGGCACTCGCAAAAAAGTTCTTCTGGGATTGGTGGCTAAAAGAGTGATTACTAAAACCACCGCCAAGACTCCGACGATTATGCCCCAACCAACCCAGCCCACCGAATAACGAACCGCGTCACCGGCGGTAATTACAAACAACCCAGGGTAGGCAAGCCAACGGCCGGCGCGATAGCGCGGCTGTCGCGAGTCGAAGGGGATTCGAATCGGTTGAGTGATCGGGATTGTATTTGTGATGATTATCTCCGTTTGAAGGGCCTTTCAAGAATACAGTTCTAAACTCAAAGGATGAAACTACCTGTCCCCAAAATCATCGATCCAGCATCAGTCCCAGTTCTTCGGTGGGGGATCATTGGCCCGGGAAGTATCGCAGAGACCTTTGTGGGCGCGACTCAAAACCACACCAAGCAGGAGTTTCACGCTGTCGCATCTCGAACCCCGGGAAGGGCGCAAGAGTTTGCGGATAAATTTAAAATCCCAAAAACCTATGCCAGCTATCAGGACCTAGCCGACGACCCTGATTTAGACGCCATATACATCGCCAGCTATCCGGCAGACCACCACGCTCACGCCCTATTGGCGCTAACTGCCGGCAAGCACGTTCTAGTTGAGAAGCCAATCACTTATTTGCCTGAGCACGCCAAGGAGATCTTCGAGGTTGCTAAATCAAAGGGTCTATTGGCGATGGAAGCGATGTGGACCAGGTATTTGCCACAGTCCACAATTCTTCAGCAACTCTTGACCGATGAATCACTCGGCGATCCGCAACTATTCACCGCAGCCTTTTGCACCGATAACCGAGCAGTTGGTCGGCTATGGGAAAAAGGTGGCGGGGGCGTCATATTCGATATGGGCATCTACCCAATCGCAATGGCCCAACAATTCATGGGTAACCCGGTGAAAATACACGCCCAAGGCAAAGTGAGGGCGGACGGCATGGACGAGGAAAGCTACGTCGTAATGGAGTACGCCAATGGCTCTCGGGCCAACATCACAATGTCTGGCATCTCCTCGCTGCCAATCGAGGCCAACTGCTCATTCGAAAATGGTTTGGTAAAGATTGCCGAACCATTCTTGGCGCCTTCGGCAATATCTGTTCGAGATAAAGAGTTTTATTTTTCGGAGGACACCTGGAAAGACGAAACCGGAATCTTGGGCCACGAGGGCCTGAGCTACCAGGCAACCGCGTTTGCCCAATACGTTGGTGAAGGGCTGATTGAGTCACCAGTTCACAGCTCATCCGATGTAGTTGCCAACATCGAGGTCGCTCACGAAATATGTCGGCAAATTGGAGCTAGCGTCTTTTAGTAATGGTGGCGGCAACTTAGGATTTTGATTTCACCAGGCAAAACCCCGTAAACAAGTCGGTGCTCCAGCGTTATTCTCCGGGAGAAGATCTCTGCCCCTAAACCCCGCAGTGGCTCGGGCTTACCGATACCCTCTCGTGGTTGTCTGAGGACGGCGTCTAAAAGCTTCCTAATCTGTTTTGCAATCCGTCTGTCGTGTTCGATCCACCACTGCAAATCCTCCCAAGCACTTGCCTCAAACGACAGCTTCATTATTCTTTGTCATCAGCTTGTCAATATCCTCAAGGGTAACCTCGACTGTTTCGCCCTTTTTGGCCCGCTCAATACTGGCAAGTAATCGGCTCGCATTAGCCGGTGATGAAAATAGGTGGTTGAACTCTCGCAGACTCCGCAGTTCCGCACTATTAACCAGCTCCACATCCCCGTCTTTTGTGTTGATTATTAGACTTCCGGAATCATCTGCCAGCACTTGTTTCACGTGCTGGTAGATGTTCTGGCGAAATGCTGTCAGTGAGATTGCCACTCAGGTTCCTAACGTACGGGATTAGGTACGCCGTTTAGCTCACGCCAAACCCTGAAGCAATAGATTATTTGGGGCTGTGGATAACTAGTCTCTAACCCCGATAATCATTGGTGTGTGGAAGCTTGAACCAAATGCCTTCTCAGAAGAACCAGAACGATCAAGATAAGGGGTAATTCCACCTAGGTGGAATGGCCAACCGGCACCCATGATCATGCAAAGGTCGATGTCTTCGGCCGATTGCACGACACCCTCTTCAAGCATTAACTTGATCTCCTTGGCCAGACCAACATTCACTGCCTCAAATATCTCCTGCTCCGAGCGGCCCTTATTCGCCGAGTTGCCGACAATCTCAATGGCCCTTTTGTCATAACCCTTGATCTTGCCCTTGGAGTCACGCTCTAATAGCTTGCCGTATTCGGCAAGTTTGTGAAGGTTTGCACTTGCATAGAAGCGCTCAGAGTTGAACGCGTGCATCGAGTCCAAAACGTGAGCACCGACTTTGAGCCCTACCAACTCCAATAGATCAAAAGGGTTCATTGGCAAACCAAGTGGGGCAATCGCGCTTGTTACCTGATCGAAGCTGGCGCCCTCATCGACTGCACGCATGGCTTCTCCGAGAAGGTAACCGAGCAGGCGGTTTACAACAAAGCCTGCCGAATCAGAAGTGATGACGGCGGTCTTTTTTAGACCCCTGGCCACCTTCATTGCGGTAGCAATCGCCTCGTCACCAGAGTTTTTGGCCCTTACTACCTCGACCAGCGGCATAACTGCCACGGGGTTGAAGAAGTGAAAGCCAATAAGGCGCTCTGGGTTTTTCAATGCCGACCCAATTGCGTCCACCGACAACGAAGAGGTGTTGGTGGCGAGGATGCAATCCTCGCGCACTACCTTTTCAATGGCGCTAAAGACTTCCTGTTTGATGGATAGCTCTTCGAACACTGCCTCGATAACCCAGTCGCAGTTCGCAAATGCCGCGTAGTCCAAAGACCCGGACAGGTTACCGACATAGCGATTGCGGTCGTCCGAGGAAAGTCGGCCTTTTTCAACCAGCTTGTCCAGCTCTGAAACGATATACGAAAGACCCTTATCGATTCGATCTTGCGAGATGTCGGTAATAACCACCGGCACCTCGAGCCTGCGTAAAAACAACAAGGCAAACTGCGAGGCCATTAGCCCAGCCCCAACCACACCAACCTTGGTGACTGGTTTAGCTAGCTTGGAGTCAGGTGCGCCCTGAGGCTTTTTGGCGTGTTTTTGAACAAGATTAAATGCGTAGATTGAGGCTCGGAACTGGTCAGAAGCGCTGAGGTCTTCAATTGCCTGGTCTTCGCGCTCGAAGGCGTCTTTTTTGCTGCCAGATTTTGCAGCGCCAATCAAATCAAGCACTCGGTAGGGGGCAAGTGGCACCTTGCCGAGTTTTTCTTCGACCATGGACCTTGCTATTGAGACAGCCGGTCCCCAGATAGTGGCTTTCTCGATTGCGCCAGGCTCGTTTTTGCGCTTTATTTTTTTGCCGCCCAAGACCTCATCGGCCCAGGCTAAGGATTGCTCTAAGAATCTAGGGGAGTCAAATATCGCATCGGCGATCCCGAGCTCAAAGGCTTCTTGGGGCTTTAGCATGCGGTTTTGCTTGAGCGGATTCTCCAGCATCACCTTGAGGGCGTTTTTGATGCCGATCAAATTCGGCAGCAGGTATGCTCCACCCCAACCCGGAATCAGCCCGAGGAACACCTCGGGCAGTGCTATTGCTGGCGCTGCTTGGTTGACAGTTCGGTAATCAGCATTCAGTGCAACCTCTAGTCCGCCGCCAAGCGCCAGGCCGTTGATAAAGACAAAGCTGGGAACACCTAAGTCGGAGAGTTTATCCAGCGCCCAGTGGCCCATCTCGCCAATCAGGCGGCCAGAGTGGCGATCTTGCAGACCCTGAACCTTGGTTAGGTCAACACCCGCTGCCAAATAATATGGCTTGCCGGTTACGGCGACGCCGTGAATTTCCTTATTTGCAGCGCGAGCCTTTAGTTCATCGAGCTTGGTTGCAAATTCGAGCAGGGTGTGGGGACCAAGGGTGTTTGGCCTGGTGTGGTCTTTGCCGTTATCCAGGGTGATTAGTGCGATTATTTTTCCTGAGGCAAGATTTACATCCGAAACATAAGAGTGGGTGATAATTTCATCAGTGTCAGCCAAAAGGGGTGCGAAGCGCTCCATTATTTGCCTCCATGGCTTAGGTTTTCCCAGATTATTGTTCCACCCATGCCAAGCCCGATGCACATTGCTGTTACTCCGTACTTGACCTCTGGGTGCTCTTCGAATTGTCTAGACAGCTGATTCATCAGCCTTACTCCGCTTGATGCAAGGGGGTGACCAAAGGCAATGGCGCCGCCGTATTGATTGACCCTTGGGTCGTCATCGGCAATTCCAAAGTGATCCAAAAAGGACAAAACTTGCACCGCAAAAGCTTCGTTTAGCTCAAGGAGCCCGATGTCCTTTATGGTAAGCCCGGCTTTTTCAAGCGCCTTTTCGGTGGAGGGAATTGGACCTATGCCCATGATCTCTGGCTCCACTCCGGCAAAGGCGAAACTAACCATTTTCATTCTTGGCTTTAGGTTGTGCTTTTTCACAGCATCACCGGATGCCAAAAGCGCAATGGTCGCGCCGTCAGTCAGTGGTGATGCGTTTCCAGCAGTTACTTTGCCGTGGGCTCTGAATGGGGTCTTTAGATCTTTCATGCCTTCGAGTGTTGACTCTGGTCGCATTAGTTCATCCTGAGTGACCAAGTTCCAACCGGCTGCGCTGCCAGCCGAAACTGGAATTAGGTCTTTTTGAATCTTGCCTTCTTTATAAGCCTTGGCCGCCTTTTGCTGGCTGCCAACTGCAAATGCATCGGCCCGCTCTTTGGTGAGGTGGGGGAAGCGGTCGTGAATTTTTTCTGCTGTGCAACCCATGTTTAGTGCGTCTGGCGAGACCAGCTTCTCGGAGAGGAATCTGGGGTTTGGGTCAGAATCAAAGCCCATCGGGTGTCTACCCATGTGCTCAACTCCGCCGGCAAGAACCAGGTCATAGGCACCAAAGCCGATGCCCGATCCGGTGGTGGTTACAGCAGTCATTGCGCCAGCACACATCCGGTCAATTGCAAAACCCGGAACGGTGTTCGGGAGGCCCGCCAAAATGCTGGCGGTTCTCCCGATCGTCAAACCTTGATCGCCCTGCTGGGTGGTGGCAGCGATTGCCACGTCATCTATCGCATCTAAGGGAAAATCTGGGTGGCGCTCCAAAAGACCAATCATCGCCTTGACCACCAAGTCATCGGCTCTGGTGTTCCAGTAAGCACCCTTTTCTCCGGCTTTGCCAAATGGGGTTCTAACGCCATCCACAAAATAAACTTCCTGAGCCTTCATTATTTCCTCACTAGGGTGTTGATTGTGGCGCGGCGTTCGGCTTCATCTTTGGCCAGCGTGCTTCTAACTAGAGACTCATCTAACTCAAAGGCGTCAACCAAGCTAATAACGTGCGGCCTGAGCCTTGGAAGCAGCCTGGTGTCAATGTATTCGGTGATGGCTTCTGCTCGAGAGGAGCTGATTCGGCCATTAATCAAGTACCAGGCCATGTTCTCCTCCAAAATGGTGAAGCCATAAAGATCTCTGAGCCAAGTTAGGATTTTTTTGGAGTCCTGGTCTTTGATGGTTCCCAAAGCATCGGTGAATGCTTCCCAAAGAATCAATTCGCCATGAGCCTTAGCGGCCAAGATGATGTCGTTTTGGTAGCGGTTGAAGAGTTCAGCCTGCTTGAGCTTGTCCTTGCCGCCGGCTTTGAGAGCGTTTGCCAACTTTGCAACCATGGTGTGGACTCGGTCGGTAAGCAGCTGGTGCTGGTGCTCTTGCTCCTTCACAAACCCAACCGAACGGGCTGTTGAACCAAAGTCAATCAAGTTCTGAGCCAAGCCCCTGAGGCCGCCTCGGTTGATGGTTGCTTCACCGACCTGGCCTGCCACAAATTGCGCAAGGGTGGAAAAATCTGGTGACTTGAACGCCTTGGCGTAGTCACCCAATAACCTTTTGGCAACTAGCTGTAGCAAAACGTTGTTGTCGCCCTCGAATGTCACATACACATCTAGGTCTGCGCGCAAACCGGTCATCCGGTGCTCCGCCATAAAACCTTGGCCACCGCAAGCTTCACGGCACTGCTGGATGGTTTCTAGTGCATACCAACTGCTGAGTGCCTTACCGGCCGCCGCAACTGTCTCGAGGTCCTGGCGGGTTTCATCGGTGTCGTTCTCTCCCGAAAAGACCCCGTGAAAGGACTCGAGAAGTTCGTGGTGCATAAAAATTTGAGCATATGTTCTGGCAATCAAGGGAATTAGACGGCGCTGATGGCGACCGTAATCCATCAGGGTCTTTTCTTGACCATCTGGCCCGTGAAACTGCTTGCGCTCCTCGCTGTAGCGAACCGCGATATCCAGAGCGAGTTTCTGAGCATTGGTAACGGCTCCGGTGAGTGAGACTCGACCCTGAACCAAAGCTCCAAGCTGGGTAAAAAACCTGCGGCCGGGAGATTCGATTGTTGAGGTGTAGGTGCCGTCTTCTAAAACATCTGCGTAACGGTTGAGCAGGTTGCGCCTTGGGACTCGAACCTGGTTGAAAAATAACCTTCCGTTATCGATTCCGTTCAGCCCACCTTTGAGACCATCATCCTGCGAACCCACACCCGGCAATAGCTTGCCCTTTTTGCGTATTGGCACATAAAAAGCGTGCACACCCTGATTCTCACCGTCGGTATAAAGCTGAGCAAAAACGACAGCAGCTTCACCGTGCATTGCCGCGTTGCCCAGGTAGTCCTTATAGCTGTGACGATCTGGCGTGTGAATAACGAACTCTTTTGAATCCGAGTCATAGGTAGCGGTGGTGCCGATAGAGGCGACATCCGAGCCATGGCCGGTCTCGGTCATGGCAAAAGCGCCAGGAACCTCAAGGGATATGGCGGCTGGCAAAAGATTCTTCAGGTGATACTCGGTGCCCAGGTAGCCAATTGCCGAGCTAAACAGCCCAATCTGTACACCGTATTTGATTTGAAGCGAAGGGTCTGCAAACACAAGCTCCTCGAAGCTGGCCAGTCCTCCACCAGGGTCACCCTTACCGCCGGCGAACTCGGGGAACCCGTGCTGGGTGGCGCCGGCCTTTCCGAGAACCCGAAGCTGATCCATGACCCGCTCACGGTGCTTTTCGTAGGGCATTCCCTCAATTTTAAATAGTTTATTTTGGGTGATGACGCTTCGAGTATGGCGGCGCACTTCGGCCCAACGGCCCAAAATCATTTCGCCAATTTCAGCCTGGTCTAATTGAACGTCCGCATTGATATCCATGCCCTAAGTGAGCCACAAGAAAGCTTACGAAGCTAGCCAATGCTGAAATTTCGTGAGTCAAGACAATAAAGCCAATATTGTGCCCAGGGTCTTGTAGTTAACCTACAAAAAACTAGCCTCAAATTCTCAGCTAACCCACAAAAGCTAATCACCCTCGAATTTCGCGGGCCGCTTGGTCATGAAAGCCTCCATGCCACGCATCACATCATTCGATTTCATAAGCTCGCCCAATCTCAGCATCAACTGGGCCTTCTCCTTTGAGGTGTCACCGGCCCGGGCCGAAGCCAGGGTTGCCTGCACAGCCAAGGGAGCCTGGTTTGCAATCTTCGTCGCCAACTCCAATGCTCGATCAAATTCCTGGCCGACTTCTACCACCTCGGTCACGATGTTAAATCGATGCGCATCCTGAGCCCCAAAACCATCACCCGTTAGTAAATAGCGCATCGCGTTAGACCAACCGGCTGCTTGAGGAAACCTAAAACTACCGCCGCCAAAGGGCAGGATTCCTCGAGTTACTTCGAGTTGTGCGAATTTTGTGTCAGCCGCGGCCACCACAACATCAGATACCAACGCCAGCTCGACTCCAAGGGTGTAGCAAGTGCCGCGAATTGCCATGACCACCGGCTTTGATACTTGCCTTGTGGCAATTCCCCAAGGGTCAAGGCCACCCTCTGGAATCAGGTTTAGTTGCCCGCTCGTCATCTTGGGTCCAATATCCACTAGATCGAGACCGGCGGTGAAGTGATCACCGTGGGCGTAGACCAGGCCGACTCTAAGGCTGGGGTCGCTGTCCAACTGACCGTAAGCCGTTGAGAGCGCGTGCAGCATTTCAAGATCTGCGGCATTGAGTTTGTCTGGGCGATTTAGGCCGATCAACAAAACATGGCCGCGAGTTTCTAGCGTTATCTTGGTCGAATTTGACATGTCCGAAAGACTAAAGGGTTTGAGTGGGTTGCGCCAATCGGATGCTGGCGGCTATTTTTTCCGTTTGGCAGGCCAAGTCAATATGATCGAAGAGACTGCTACTGCAACAAACGGAACCATGCCCAACGCCCATGCCACACTAATGCCCAAAATTGCCAATAATCCAAGCACCGTGTTCATCAATATTGCAATCCAGAATTTGATTACCTTTTTTCTGGCCAGCACCGCCAGAATCAAATCAACAACCGATAAAAAAATGAGACCGCCAAAGAGCGCGGCTGCCGTGATTGCTAGATCTTCCATGTCTTAATCATGCTGCTTTTCATCGGACGAGGAGCTAGTTTTTTCTTTTGGACTAGTGCCGAATCTTGATAAGCGAACCCAAACCGCCATCGTTAAAACTACGAGGCTAAAACCAAAAAGCAGATCCTCCACGGGAGCGTTTGCGACTCTAAAGCCAAATATTGCCTCGGGTGAATAGGTCACTATGCCGCTGGAGGTCAGGTAGGAGTTTGTGAGAAGCTGAAAGAAAACCACGATTAGATAAGCCATGTAGAAGCTTGGCCTTTTGAAAATTCCGGACCTAATTACTCTGGCTTCTAGAAATAATGACACCACTACCGAAATTATTGCCAAGGCGCTGTAGCTCAAGGTGTCACCTTTTTTCTAGTCGCTAGTTTTTTGAGCGTTCGCATTACCGACTCGACTCCCTCGAGGGTGAGCAGTGCAGCGATTGGAATGAAAACAAAAAACAGATACTCTTCAAGCGGCAGGCCGAAAGGCCCATAGATACCCAGAGTGAGGCTTCGGTCAAAGAACCAGTGTCCTTGTGCTGTTGCATAAGCGTCCCAAATCACAAACCAGGGTGAGACTAATCCAATAGTCAAAAAAAGCCGCTTCGGGTTTCTCAAAACTCGAAGCCTGAACGCCAACTCAAGCCACCAGGAAGCGCCGATCACGAATAAAAGCATTGCTGCGTAGGACCACTGTCCAAACAATTTACTCCCAAGGCTAGAATCAACTCGTGCTTGAGTCTCAACTAAGGCTATTGGTTCAGCTTCGGACCGTCTCCCGATACAGCATTTTCGCTGGAATCATTATTTCCATCCCTCTAAATATTTTGTTGCCACACAGCATTTCCTGGCAGGTGGTGTTAGCCATCACCGCACTGGCTATAGGCATCCCGCATGGAGCGGTTGACCACCTGATCACTGTGCCTAAGTTTAAATTTTTCAAAATGGCGCTTTTTCTAATTGGCTATCTAACGGTCACCGGCCTGTGCATTTGGTTCATTTTGTCCAATAATCTGATCGGTTTTCAACTGATTGTCCTGATCAGCGCATTGCACTTCGGAATTGGAGACGCCTCATTTATTTCTGAGATGGATGCTCGCTCAAATAGAACTGGCTTTCCGAAGGTCTTATTTGCCTTGGCGGCAGGCTTCACGCCGGTCTTTATCCCATTATTGAACTCGCGGTCAACCGAGGCACTCGAGACTGTAAATCCAATTCTTAGTGGCTGGGCCAACCCGATCACAGAGCAGCTTTTCTGGGTGGTGGTGACTCTAAATCTATTTGTCACTTCAGTAATGCTCTTCAAGGGTCGCCGCGCTGAGGCAATAGACCTGGCGGCGCTCTTGGCGATTAGCTTGATAGCACCCCCACTTGTAGCCTTCGCCTTTTATTTTGGTTTTTGGCACGCGCTTAGACACACCGGCAGGCTGACCCTAGAACTTCCTAGCTCTATCAAGGCCCATGAGCGCCAAAAACCCCTTAGGGCATTTTGGTTGGCAGTGGCGGCAGGGCTTCCAGCACTAGCCATCGTGATTGGATTCACAGTAGTTTTGGGCATCACCGGAAACTTTGACCTCGGTGCCGACCTATTGTGGCTCTTATTGGCTGTGGTTTGGGCACTCACGATCCCACACATGGCCCTAACCTCAAGGCTAGACGCCAAAGCTATGGGCTTTTCTAAGAAAAAGTCCGTGGTTAATACGAACTAGCGTTCTGCATGCTCGAAGCTTAAAGTCGATACATTTCTTGAACCAGAAGTGGCTCAAGCAGCTTGTTTTCAATGAAGGCACGCAGCTTTGCCACCGACGGGGCATCGTTGTGGTTTTGCCACAACTCTCTAGATTCCCAGGCCTCAATGAACATTAGCCTTCCCGAGACCTCTTGATAGAGGTCGTAGTACTCGCAGCCAGGCTCTTGTCTAACCTCTTTAGCAATCTCAAGGAGAAATTCAGATACCGCTTGAAGGTGCTCAGGTTTTGGACTAAAGGTGGCGACCACCGTGCAATTAGGCATGTGTCAAGATTAGGCCCTTGTTCGGGTCTAAGCCATCGGGTTAGCAATCCCGACATAAACGGTTTCCAGGTACTCGGAGATACCTTCCGCTCCACCCTCACGACCCATGCCGGAGGATTTCACACCACCAAAAGGTGCTGCGGCGTTTGAAACCAGGCCGGTGTTCAAACCCAACATCCCAACCTCTAATTTCTCAGCCAAGCGCAGGCCGCGATTTAGATCGTTAGTAAAGGCATATGCAACCAGGCCGTATTCGGTGTCGTTGGCAATAGCTATTGCCTCCGCCTCATCTTTGAAAGTTATGATCGGCGCGACTGGGCCAAAGATTTCGTTTCTAAGAATGCTCGCGGTGGCTGGGACGTTTGTCAGCACGGTTGGCGGATAGAAGAATCCTTCACCCTCCGGAATCTGACCACCCGTGAGCACCGTTGCCCCCTTTGCCACAGCCTCCTGCACTAGCGCGTGGACTGCAACGCGTGCCTTCTCTTCGATAAGCGGGCCAATATTCGCGCCCTCTTCGAGGCCTCGGGCCAGTTTTAGGGTGCTCATTTTGTTGACTAGCTTTTGGGAGAACTCTGCGGCAATAGATTCGTGAACCAGAATGCGGTTAGCGGCGGTGCAAGCCTCTCCCATATTTCTAAGCTTCGCGATGATGGTCCCCTCAACCGCCTTATCAATGTCCGCGTCCTCGAAAACCAAGAGCGGGGCGTTACCACCAAGTTCCATTGAGACCCTCAACACCTGGTCCGCGGAATCGGCTATTAATTTTCGGCCAACCTGGGTTGAGCCAGTGAAAGAAAGTTTCCTGAGTCGCTCGTCTTTAATAATTGGGCCAGTTACCTCACCCGGCCTTGAGGTCGTGATTATGTTCAGGACGCCCTTCGGAAGTCCGACTTCTTCGAGAACCTTGGCAAATAAAAGGGAGGTGAGGGGAGTAAGGGCGGCGGGCTTCAAAATCATTGTGCAACCGGCAGCAATCGCAGGCGCAATCTTACGAGTGGCCATCGCCAGTGGGAAGTTCCACGGAGTGATAAACAGACTTGGGCCAACCGGCTTTTTAAGCACCATAATTCGGTTGTTGCCATCGGGTGCAATTGAATAGCGACCGTAGGCCCGAACCGCCTCCTCAGAAAACCACCTAAGGAACTCGCTGCCATAGGCAACCTCACCCTTGGCCTCCGCAAAAGGCTTACCCATCTCTAAGGACATTAGGGTCGCGAACTCATCACTGAGTTCAGTCACTCTCTCGAAAGCTGAGCGAAGAATCTCTGCCCGGAAGCGAGGTGCGGTTCTACCCCAAGCCTCTTGAGCTTCATGGGCGGCGCTAATTGCCTCTTGGCCATCCTCATAAGAGGCATCGGCGACTTTTACCAGGGTCTTCCCGGTTGCTGGATCCTCTACGTTGATTGTCTTTCCATCCGATGAATCGCGCCAGATTCCCGAAATGTATACGCCGGTAGGAACTAGGTCTAAAACGCTCTGCTCTTGCGCCTGGCTGATGCTCATAACACTCTTTCTAGAATCTCTTGAATTTGCTGAACTGTGGGATTGATTGGATTGTTTAGAGTTACCGCGTCCATCGCCGCAGTCTGAGCAATCATCGGAATATCGGAGGCGGTGATTCCAAAATCGGACAGCCTGGCCTTGAGGCCGACCTTTTCCACTAAATCCGCAATGCGCTCGATGCTTGCCGAAGCATTTGCTGCGTCGTCGGATTGAGTGCTTCCTACCCCCAAAGCGAAGCTAATCTGTGCCATCCGGACAGTGCAATTAGAAAGATTGAATTTCAGGGTCTCTTCTAGAACTAAACAAAGGGCTACTCCGTGTGGAATATTGAAGTGCCCTCCAAGAGAGTGGCCGATCCCGTGGACTAGGCCCAAACCGGTGTGTGAGAAACCAACTCCGACCACGTGCGAAGCCAAAAGCATCTGAGATCTGGCTTCTAAATCTGAGCCATCACTAACTGCAATTTCAAGAAACTGATTCACGGTTTCTATTGTCTTTAGCGCAATACCATCCGAATATGGATTAGACCTAATTGATATATATGACTCGACAGCATGAACCAATACGTCCATGCCGGTAGCTGCGGTTGATTTTGGAGGCAGGCCCAAAGTTAGTTCTGGATCAAGGATTGCCGCTTTCGCCAAGGCCGAAGAATGTCCAACATAAAAGCGTGTGTGGCTGGCCTCATCGGTGATAACTCCAAAAGCATTCACCTCAGACCCGGTTCCGGCCGTGGTTGGAATTGCAATGATTGGTAAACCCGGCTGCTCAAACTCAGTCCTATAGTCAAGGCCGAGTCCGCGTTGCGGGTTAAGTGCTCCGAGCGAGACGCCCTTTGCGGTATCCATGGAAGATCCCCCGCCCAACGCAATCAAAATATCGCAACCTGAATCCCTTGCAACATCGGATCCCGCGTCCACGCAAGCTGTGGTTGGGTTCGGCGTTACACCGTCGAACACCTGAACAGAGATTCCACTGGCCCTGAGTGAAGCTTCGACCTTTAGTAAGATCTCCGACTTAGCCAAAAAGGAATCTGTAACTATCAGGGCCTTCGTTGCCCCTTGGGACTTAGCTAAATCTCCAACCTTAGTAACGGCTCCGACACCAAAGTGGGTGGGTGGTTTTGGGTCTAAAAAGAGTTCGTAATCAGAAAGGTTTCGACCTTCACTCATATTGCCAGCCTCAAATCTTGACCAATTATATCTTCGTGGATTGCCATCCTCAAATCTTGGCCAATTAGATCTTCATAAAGTTTGATCGGTGTCATCTCTCCAGCCTTATCACCATATTGAGACTTTGCTCTGCGATAAATCTGTTCAACAACTGCCGATAGTTCAACTGGCACCGAAACAGAACGCGCAAGGTCGATCGATAGACCGAGGTCCTTGCAGGCAAGGTCGATGGCAAATCCCTCGTCGTAATCTGAGTGGTTCAGAACGCTTAGAACATCGTGTTCTAAAAAGTTAGAGTTGGCAGGAGACGCAACTAGAGACTTCACCAAAACATCAAGTTCGACCCCGGCCTTGACCCCAATTGCCAGCACTTCAGCGGTTGCAACCAGGTGGGAAAACCATAGTTGATTAATCATTAACTTCACTGCGTAGCCTGCGCCCGCCTTGCCAACGTGGAGTATTTTCTTAGGGTCACCCATGCCCTCGAAAACGTTCTTTAAGGCCAAAAACTCTTCTTCTGTGGATCCCACAAAAATCTGCAATGTGCCATTGCGAGCTCCAGCCGACATGCCGGCCACAGGCGCATCAACGATGTGTACTTGCAACTCCTCCGAGAAACTGCGAGCTCGCTCGGTCACCTCGGGGACCGAGGTTGACATGTCGACCCACCAGCCATCTTTTTTCATACCGGTCAATATTCCATCGGGCCCCATTGCCACAAAATCGAGCAGCTTTGGGGTTGGCAGCATTGTGATAACCACGTCACTATGAGCAGCGACTTCTGCTGGAGTATCGGCCCAAACTGCCCCGGCCGCTAATAGGTCTGCCGCAGCCTCCTTGCGCACGTCGTGAACGATTAGCTTGAAGCCGTTTTTTTGCAGATTTTTGGTCATACCGCTACCCATGTTCCCGAGGCCGATAAACCCGATAACTGCGTTTTGATTGTCGAACATTTTGTCCCTTTAGGTTGGCGTTATTAGATGGGTTCGTTGCCTAGGTTTATCCAGGTTGTTTTTAGTGCGGTATAAGAATCGAGTGCATGTAGTGAGCGGTCCCTGCCAAAACCAGAGTTCTTGAAGCCACCAAAGGGCACGATGATATCTGAGACATCGTAGGTATTTACCCAAACGGTGCCGGCTCGAACAGCTTTGGCCACCTTATGAGCAAGGGTGATGTCTTGGGTCCAAACACTCGCGGCCAAACCATATTCGGTTCCATTGGCGAGCTCCACCGCTTCTTTAGCAGTCTTGAAGGTTGTGACTGCTAGCACGGGGCCGAATATTTCCTCTTGAGCAATTCGGCTGTTTATCTTCACGTTATCTAGAATCGTGGGCTCAATAAAGTAGCCACCGGCCACCGGCTGATGAGCATTGCCGCCAAATATCACGTTGGCGTTTTCTTGTTTTGCTATCTCCAAATATTCCAGAACCCGAGTGTGCTGTTTTTTGTTTACGATTGCTGACACCTGGGTCTTGGGATCCATGGGATCCCCAGTTACCAAAGCTGCGCCAACCCTGATGACGGCTTCTAATAAGCGGTCCTTTATTGCCTCGTGAACCAGCAATCGAGAACCACCGTGGCAGGTTTGTCCAGCGTTATAAAATATGCCCCAAGCAATTGCCGAGGCGCAGGCTTCGATATCTTCAACATCCTCAAAAACTATGTGTGGGGATTTTCCACCCAGCTCAAGCGCCACCTGCTTGCCGTTAGATTCACCAGCGTATTTCTGGAACATCTTTCCGACTCCAGGCGACCCTGTGAAGGTTATTTTGTCAACTAGCGGGTGTCGCCCAAGCGCCTGCCCGGCTTCGGCTCCGTAGCCGGTGACAACATTTAGTACTCCGGCTGGAATCCCCGCTTCAATCGCCAATTCTGCTAAACGAAGTGAAGATAAGTTGGTGTCTTCCGAGGGCTTTAGAACCACGGAGTTGCCAGCGGCTAGCGCTGGAGCCAGCTTCCAAGCAGAAATAATTAGCGGATAGTTCCATGGCACAACCGCCCCGATAACTCCCAACGGCTCTCTTGAGATGAGGGCGAGTGCCGAGACTGGTGCCGGGGCGATCTGGTCATAAACCTTGTCGATTGCTTCTGCATACCAACGATAGGTTCTCGCTGCCGATGGGACATCGACGTTGAGCGCATCACCAATTGGGTGCCCTGTTTCGATGGCTTCTAAAAGAGCAAGCTCGGCTGCATTTTCCAGCATTAATTCGCTCAGTCGATAAAGGGCCTTTTGGCGCTCTCTAGGGTCTATCCTCGACCAAACACCCTCTTCGAAACGCTGATGGGCGATCCGGACTGCGTTATCGATGTCTATTTCTGCGCCACGCGCAACGGTAGTTATAACCGATCCATCTCTTGGTGAGAGGGTTTCAAACCGCTCGTTGGAGGCTGCCGGAACAAATTCACCATTAATAAATAAGTCTGCTTTAGGTTTTAGGTCTTTGGCTTTTTGGAGCCATTGCTCTTTCGTAAATTTATTCATCCCTAGACCCTAAACCTTTGCACAGCGTCAAGATCAATTTCGGCACCAAGACCCGGTGCTTTTGGCACGTGAACATAGCCCTCTGAATCAATATCAATCGGTTTTATAAAAAAGTCCCTCCGCTCGATGGTCCAACCCGGCGGATCATAGGGGAATTCGAAGTATGGCCCTGAGCCAACACCGGCGGCCACTTGAAGATTCGCCAAAACACCCAGGCCGTTTGTCCAAGAGTGTGGCGTGAATCTGCGGTGCTTCAAGGCAGCCATTTCCGAAGCCTGGCGAGCACGCAACATTCCAACCGCCAGGACAACGTCTGGCTGGTAAATATCAAAAGTGTCTTGCTCAATCAGGTGAGCGAGCTCAGCCATAGAGCGAACCATCTCACCGCCAGAAATTTGAACACCCAGCGCTTGACGAATCGATTTAATGCCCGCTATGTCGGTTTGTGGAAGCGGTTCTTCAATCCACAGCACACCGAGTTCACTAAGCCTTTGCGCGACGCTTCGAACCTTCGATAGCGGGAGGGCGTTTTCGATATCTCCCGACATTCGCCACATCTGATTCATATCTACTGCTATCTCGAAGTCCTCTCCGAGGGCTTTTCTTGTTGCGGCGACCGCTTCGATACCTTCATCCAATTGGTCTCGGGCGATGCGAATCTTGCATGCCCTGAAACCCTTTTCGCGGGCTTTTTCAGCTGCCAGTGCACGGTCTTTAGGCTTACGCAATTCACCAAATGAGGCGTAGGCCAATAACCGATCCGTGGATCCGCCAAATAATGTTGCGACTGGCAAGTTTGCTACCTTGCCGATGATGTCCCAGAAGGCCGCCTCAAGAGGCCAGTAGCGGCCACCGTGAAAATTAATTGTTTCGATTCTTTTGACCTGATTCAGAATTTCCATCGGGTTGGTGCCGATAAATAGATGCTGGTAGCCCTCAAAGCCATCCATGCTGTCACCAGATCCGTAGCCCACCACGCCCTGGTCGGTGTGAACCTCGACCAATGTCGCGAGGAACTCGGTTCTAGGGTTTGGGTCCCAAGCTGCAAAAAAGGGTGGGTCAAGTGGCAAGCGCATCCGTGTGAGCTTGATGTCGGTGATCTTCAAAATCTAGTCCTTTGCGGTGTAGAAGGGGTTGAACGGTAAAGCCTTGTTGGCAAGGACATCTTCGATACTCGGCAGCGCACCAGCGCCATTTTTCAGTGCCGTGAAAGTTGCTTCTCGATTATTTTTATAGACCAAGTCGGCATCATTAGCTTCTGGGTTTACCCAAACCGCAACGATTATGCAACCCAGGTCTACCTCGTCTTTATTTATATGACCGGCCTCTACCGCGTCAGCCACCCCTGAAGACACACCGGCCTGAGCCGGGCCCCAAATCATGTTGCCGTGGGTGTCACTGCCGGGTGCGGCTTTGGTGACAAAAAGGGTGAGTGGCTTCACCGGCAACGAGGGCCGAAGAATTGCCACAAATGGAACGTGTCCCTGAGAGGGAGTGGCTAAGGCCGTAGCCCAAGCCACTCCCGTGGGACCCTCACGATCACCGAACACGGTGTTGATGTGTGCGGCGTTCACGCCTTCTCCAACGAATGATTCGCCGATCTGCATTTTGAGGGTCATCTCAGTTCCTTACTTATTGTTTGAAGGCTTATTAGCCCTGGATTAGGCCTTGCTCGATCAAGAACTGACGAGCGATGTCTTCTGGGTCTTCGCCATCAACATCAGCTTTTGCGTTCAGTGACTGCATTACCTGATCGGTGAGCAAAGCGGTCAAGCCGTTGACGATATCAGCTAGTGCTGGGTAGGCGTCCAGGGTTGACTGCTTCAAGGTGAATGCGCCCTGGTAAACAGGGAAGAAGGACTTGTCGTCGGTCAAGACCAATAGGTCTAGGGCCGCGATGCGTCCGTCAGTTGCAAATACCTCACCAAAGTTGCACTGCTTGCCCTCATCGGTTACCGCATAAATCGCACCGGTATCCAAGGTTACGGTCTTCGCATTGGCTAGACCATAAGCAGTCTGAACTCCGGCCCAACCATCTGGGCGGGCCGCGAACTCGGACTCGATGCAGAAGGTCTGCTCCGCAGCATCAAGGGCAGCAAGGTCGGAAAGCTTGGTAACTCCAAGCTCTGCGGCCTTCTCGGACCTGATTGCAAATGCATAGGTGTTGTTAAAGGCGGCGCCGTTTAACCAGGCAATGCCCTTGGCAGCATCTAGCTCAACAACTGCGTCGTATTGAGCCTGAACTCCGACCACTGGTGCATCCTGCAAGTTATATGACAACCATGAGGTTCCGGTGTATTCCCAGTAGCCCAAGAACTCGTCAGCCTCTAGCGCGGTTCGAACGTTTGCTGAACCAACGATCGTCGAGTAGTCAGTTGATGCACCATTCTCGTTTAGAAGAATGCTGACCATGTTGCCCAGGATGTACTGCTCAGAGAAGTCCTTGGCACCAATTGTCCCGGATAGCCCCTCTAGAGGAAGTGCCTCTGCTGCCGTTTCGGTCTCGCCAGCAGCTGTGGTTTCAGCGGTGGTTGTGCCTGCGGCACAACCAGTAAGTAGTGCTAGGGAGGCGACTAACGCTGACGCGGCCCAAGCGGATTTGACGCTATTCATGAATGCTCCTTGTTTATTAGTTGGGTTGGTGTTTAAGTGGAACTATCTATCGAAGTGCTTGTTGCTAAACGCCTTTTGGTCTCAGCGCGTCTTCCACCAGACCGGCTATCCAGTCAAGTAATAAGGCGATGCAAGAAACCACTACTGCACCGGTGAGCAGCACTGCAGGTCGGGAGAGCTTCAGGCCCACCACGATTACCTCCCCCAAGCCACCGGCATTGATGAATGTGGCAATAGTTGCCACACCAACACTAAAAACCAAAGCGGTCCTAAAGCCAGCCAAGATCACTGGCACCGCAAGTGGTAATTCGACGCGAAACAGAACCTGCGAGCTGCGCATGCCCATTCCCCTGGCACTCTCGACGATATTCGGGTCGATCTGCGAGATTCCAACAATGGTGTTTCGCAATACCGGCAATAGGCCGTAAAGCACCAGTGCAATCACTGCGGTGGGCCAGCCGATTCCCAGGATCAAAGCCAGCAAAATGATTACGCCAACTGCAGGGGTGGCCTGCCCGATATTTGCCAACCCTAAAACAACTACGGTGGCGACCTTGGACTTGGACCGGCTCACTGCGATACCCAGTGGAACGGCAATCGCAGCTACTACGACTGCGGAGAAGACCGAGATTCGGATATGCTCGTCGACTCGAGCGAGCATGTATTCCCAGTTCAGCGCAAAGATCTCAATGGCATCCGGTTCACCGCGCAGGTATAAAAATGCTAAAAGTGACCCGAGGGCGACCAAAATCAGGACCGGCGTGCCAAATCTTTTGGCTGTGAAGTACTTACCTCTTCTATCAGAAGGCTGGGAGTAGGCGGTTGATACGTCTTTGGCTGCCTGGATTTCCATAATTAGCGGCCGATTCCTGAGACGTCCGCACCCAGGGCATTAGAAATTGCCTCCACAGAGATGTTTCCGATAATTTTGCCGCTCGCATCCTTGACTGACACTGCCCTACCACCCGAAAGAACAATCGCATCCAGGGCCGCCCTCAGGTTAGAGTCGGCCAAAACGGAGATCTTCGATTCCGCGCCTCCAGTGCGCATGGCCGAATCCACCGACATCAAGGCGAGGCGCTTTAGCGCCGCACCCTCACCGATAAACGAAGCAACATAATCGGAAGCGGGGTTGGTCAAAATGTTTGCAGGGGTGTCAAACTGCTCGATCTTGCTGCGTTTTGACAAGACCGCGATCCGGTCACCAAGCTTGATTGCCTCTTCAAAGTCGTGGGTCACAAATACTATGGTTTTGCCGATTGACGCCTGAAGTCTGAGAAACTCTTGCTGCAGTTTCTCGCGAGTAATCGGGTCAGTCGCGCCAAATGGTTCATCCATCAACATCACGGGCGGGTCGGCTGCCAAAGCCCTGGCGACTCCGACTCTTTGTTGCTGTCCGCCAGAGAGCTGGCGAGGGTAGCGACCCCCGAATTCCTTAGGATCCAACTCGACCAGTGCCAGCATTTCATCGACACGAGAGTGGGTTTCATCCTTGGTCCAGCCCAAAAGTTTCGGGACGATTGCGACGTTCTCGGCAATAGTTAGGTGCGGGAAAAGACCAATTTGCTGAATGACGTATCCGATGCGGCGTCGCAAAAGATTCTCATCCAAAGAGGCGGTGTCTTCGCCGTCAATTTTGATGACCCCCGAGCTTGGCTGAATGATGCGGTTGATCATCTTCATGGTGGTGGTCTTGCCGCAACCCGAGGGTCCAACCAGCATCACTAACTCACCCGGGTTGACCAGCATGTTGAAGTTCTCAACCGCAGGTTCTGGCTGGTTTGGATAAACCTTTGATACATCAATTAGTTCAATGGATGCTCCACTGGTGGCTTTTTTCTCAGGCACGAATCCCCTTTGAGGTGGTTAGTCTGGATATTGCGGCAAACAAGGCGTCGAACAACAAGGCGATGATCACAATCATTACAGTGCCGGTGAGGGCGAAGTTCAAGGCGTTTTTTGCTCCGAGGCTCGAAAGGCCTTTGAAGATGTATTCGCCAAGTCCGGGGCCGGCCACATAAGCTGCGATTGCTGCGATCCCGATGGCTAGCTGGGTGGCAACTCGAAGCCCGGTGATGATCACAGGCCAAGCCATTGGGAGCTGAATCTTAAAAAGGACCTTGGTCTTGCTCATGCCCATTCCCTTGGCCGACTCCATAACGGCAAGTGGTACTTCACGAAGGCCAACCACGGTGTTTCGAACGATTGGCAAAAGTGAGTAGAGGCTCAAGGCCACAATCGTTGGAAGCCAACCGAGCCCGAATGTTGGAATCATCAGTGCCAAAAGGGCCATCGAGGGGATTGTGAGGATCACGCCGGTTGTGGCGATTGCAAGAGAACGAGCAATCGGTCGTTGCCAAACAAGCAAGCCGGTTGCTACGCCGAAGACAGCCGCGATTGAGAGCGAAACAAGAACGGCAATCACGTGCTCTGCACTGAGTTCGAGGATCTCATCGAACTTGTCAATCATGAAAGGGATCCAAAGCCCTAGGTCGTAATTTCCCACTGGCCCCACCTCCTCATTGATTAGATATAGGGAATCTAGGTAGGAGTTGCAACTGACGCAATTGGAGTTGTTAGTATGTCATCATAATTAGGTAACAATCGCATAAACAAGATGGGTGGGGAACTAATGCCAAGCGCCGTGAGTCAAAGAAGAAACGTCTCTGGGCTAATTCGCGATCTGGAGGTTTTAGAGGTTCTCGGCTCGAGAGAGGCCATCGACTCCGTTGGTTTGGGTGTAAATCGAGTGGCTGAGCTTTCGGCCAGAGATAAGGGTCAAATCTCTAGGACACTTGCGACCTTGGCGGACTCGGGATTCGTGGAGCGCGACCGCGAGTCAGGCAAATACAGCCTGGGTTATCAAATTTATGCTCTGGCGGCTAAAACTAGTGAAGCGAATTTGGTCAAGCAGGCCAGCAAATATTTAAAGCAGGTGGTGGGTCTCACCCATGAAACCGCTCATCTTTGCGTCCTAAGGGGTGGAAACGTACTCACCCTGAAGTCGGAACTGTCTCCCAGTGCTTTTCGTGGTGTGGGTTGGGAGGGCGTCTCCGTTGCGGCTGCCCCAACCTCATCAGGTCGCGCTTTGCTGAGCGACTGGTCGGAGCCCGAAGTGAGAAGATGGTATGCCGATCATGCAGGTGACACCCTGGTGGTCCGATCCGAAAATGCACTGCCCCCGGGAATCGCCGCAATGAATTCAGTGGACAACCCAATTCCGTTAATAAAATCCAAGGTCAGAAACCTCGAAGACCTATTGAAGGAACTAACGGTGGTGAGGCGACAGGGCTATGCGCTAGTGGATGAGGAATTTGAGCCAGGCCTGGTTGGGGCTTCTGCACCAATCAGAGACGCCACCGGTCTGATTGTTGCAGTCATAAACGTCAGTGCTCCAAAGACTCGAATTGGGCCCCACCTTCACCAGGTTGGTGAGATCGTGAAGCAGGTGAGCGCTGCCGCCTCCGCACAACTCGGATACGTTGAGTAATAACCGAGCCCAACGCGATTACCAGGGCTCCCAGTGGCATATTCCAACTGAACGGTTCAGAAAGCACAACCCAACCAATAATTAGAGATACCACCAGGGTTGGGTAAGTTATCGAGCTAGCGATTGCCGATCCGGCGCGTTCTAGGACTTGGAAGTGCCAAATATAAGCAATTCCCGTTCCCAGCCCGAGAATCAAAACTTGCCCAAGAATCAAGGGGCTGCTTGGAGTGGTGAATGCGGGAACCCCCAAAAAGCTGACCTCTATGACAAAAAGCACCGTTAGAACCACGGCAGCCAAAAGCACCTGCACGTGAGCCATAATCATTGGTGAAAATCCAAGCGGAGTAACCTTATTTCTGGCATACGGAATTGCGAATCCATAGCAACTGATGGCCAGGATTAGGGCCAGCACGCCAATCGGCTCGTTTTCGCCAAGGTCGCTAAAACCGACTCCGAGAGCAATCAGCGCGCCTACTAGGCCAGTAAAAAGACCAATAATCTGCCTTGGAATTAGCTTTTCTTGCCGGAAGACAACAGCAATCATCACAAGGGTCATGATTGGCGTTGCCGAGTTGATAATGGCGGCAATAACCGTCGATACGTGGTTTTGAGCAAAAGCAAAGAGTGTTCCGGGAATAACGTTCAAAAGCATTGCGAGCACAAAGAGTCTTCGCACTAGCTGGCTCGGTAATTTCCTCAACCGAGGAAGCTGTCCAAGAATCAACAACAGCACCGCAAGTGCCAAAGATCCGATGATATGCCTCGTGGCAGTTATCCCAATTGGGCTTGTTATAGAAAGGCCAGCCTCGGTGTAGGCGAACGAAGAACCCCACACGAAAGCAAGCAAAAAGTACTGAAGTACCCAACCGTTAGGTGGGTTGATTGTTCTGCGCACGATACAGTGTGCGTCCGCGAATGCTAAAGCACAAGAGGGTTGAAGAAAGATTAATTCGTGTCGCAAAAATACGTAATGAATCCGTGGCCGTGCGTTGGGAACAAAGCTAACATTCGCTCTCAATTTTCGGCAAAAACCGCAATTGAAATTTCCTACGCTAGAGGATTCTTGGGAGGGTCCAAGATAAGAATTTTGTCTTTTTTTCTTTACCGTTCTCTGTCCTCGCAGAGCCGATGTCGCCGGCAAGTAACGAGGTTTTTAATGCAAACCATGCCGTTGATGCATTGATTGAAGTTAGGCCGACCAGCTTATTTACAGAACAGGGTTGTTATTTCCGCGAGGCAGGGTGGTCCGCTCGCATAAAGACTCCCCCCTTTTCTAGTTCGTCTAGCATTTGCTTGAGCCGTTTTTGACGAATTTCATTACGCTCGGCGCGGGTAATCCAATTGAGGTAGTCGTTTCTTTGGTAGCTGGGTCGGTGGTCAAAATCGGCCCGCAACCCACGTTGCTCAAGCTCCAATTTCACATCGGCCGGCATCTCTGGGGCTCTTGCGCGAAGGGCACCTTTTTTATTTCGCATCTCTCGAGAACCCATTGTGGGAGTTTATCTAATTCAAACTCCGGTCAATGGGTAAGAGGGGCTGACCATTCTGGCCTAGCATTCAATGATGACCAGTTATGAACAATTCCATGAGCTTGCTCAGTCCAGGCGCTCAACCAGAGACTTCCTTACAACACCGATAGCCCCAGAGCTTCTTGATAAAGTTCTATCCACTGGCCTAACCGCACCTAGCTGGTCCAACACCAGACCCTTTATGATCGCGATAGCGCAGCACGAGCAGCGCGATCGACTCAGCAAAGCGCTAGTCGACAGATTGCGGGACTCGGCAGAACTTCCAGGCATGGGGGGCAACCCAGATTTCACCCACCAAAACCCCTACCCAGAGGTGCTCTTGCAGAGAAGCCAAAGGGTTGGTAAAGGAATCTACGACACTCTTCAAATTGATCGCACCGACTCGAAAGCCCGCTTTAATTTCCTAGAGCGGAACTACGAGTTTTTTGGAGCACCTACCGCACTGTTCTTTTTCACCCACCGCGGTCTCGACCAATTTGGGACCCTGGATCTTGGTCTATACATGCAGGCCACCATGTTAGCCGCCACCGCAAACGGTCTTGGCACTTGCGCACAGGGCTACCTAGGCAACTACCCTGACATTATTAGAAGCGAGTTCGATGTCAGCGATGACTACGCGCTGGTTTGCGGCATGTCCATTGGCTACCCATCGGAACACCCAATTAATGGCTGGCAGGCTGAGCGCTTGCCTCTGGAAGAGCTGTTGATCAGACCCTCTAATAGCTAGACAGACGCCCCACTAACTCAAAACCCAGCCTTCAAAAACTAAGGGGGCTGGGTTTTTGCATTGCCAAACCCAGAAGCAAAACACTTTTCAGAACTAGGCCGTTCCCTCGGTAACTACTCAGAGGATTGCCAGTGAAGTCCCACTCTTTACACACGGGATAAGCGATTGCCCTTGTTAGTTTTGGGGCCTGATGTGAAATTGTCGCATCGGAAGCACTTCAAGCCGAAAGAAGATCATCATGATAAAAGCGAAGACTATGACAGCCCTTGCAGGAGTCGCCATTGCGGCCCTTGCTCTGACCGGATGTGCCCCAGCGGATGAAGAGACGGCTACCCCAGCGGAGACTTCAACGGTTGATGAGACACCAACCGAGGAAGCCACAATGGAGACTCCAGGCAACATTATTGATGTAGCCGTAGGTGCAGGAACATTCACGACTTTGGCAGCAGCTTTAACAGCCGCTGACCTAGTTACCACCCTGCAGGGCGATGGTCCATTCACCGTTTTTGCTCCAACTGACGAAGCCTTTGCGGCATTGCCAGCTGGACTGTTAGACGCACTGCTTCTTCCAGAAAACATTGGAGTATTGCAGTCAATCCTTACCTACCACGTAGTGTCTGGAACCGTTCTTGCAGCTGATGTCACTACCGGTGATGTCCCAACTGTCGAGGGTTCAAACATCTCAGTTGACACCTCAATGGGTGTTGTCCTAAACGGAACAGCAAATGTCACAGCGACCGACATCATGGCCTCAAACGGTGTCATCCACGTGATTGATGCGGTCATCTTGCCACCAGGGCTTGATGTAACGCCATTGCTTGGCTAATTCGAAAAGCTAGTTCCAATAGAGCCGGAGAGAAATCTCCGGCTCTATTGCTTTAACAAAATTTCAATAAAGTATTTATTCGACAGGCTCCAGGCGATCTACTGCCGTCTTGATAATCTGCTTCTGGTCCTCGGAAAGCGGGCCGTAGCTAATCGATACCACCCCGGATTCACCGGCTTCAACAAATGTGACCTCGTCAAAGTAGCCATCTACCACGCTGTACCTAACGACGCTGACTCCAAACTCACCAAAGTCCTGGGTGGTTTCAAAGACTTCCTCTTCGGCCAAGTATTCAACCGCGATACCAGCCTCAGCCCCCGCCTCTTCAGACAGAGCATAGGTATTGCTTGCCGCACAAACTGCGAACCAGTCGGTTTCATAAATTAACTCGTAGGTGTCTTCGGGCTGAAAATACGCGGCGCTGTAGCCTTCATAGCCTTCGTCTTTGGGAACCAGAACCTGCTCGAAGCCGACCAGCCCGACTTCTATTTCAGAGACCCCAAATTCGAGGGCGCGGCCACAGCTCTCATCAGCGACCGACCTGAAGTCACTGGCCGAGTAGCTCTGGCGCGATTCGGTCGGAGTCTGAGTTGGTGTTTGGCTGGCCCCTGGGGCTACCGGGCTCGAACTGCAACCAGCTAGAAAAATTATTGGGAGTGCAATAAGAAAAATTTGCCTTTTCAAAGCACCTCCCTAAATCACGGTGACCAAGCCACAGCCACAACTCCAATGCTAGGCCCCCAAGGAGGAAGGTAAAACCCTTCATTGCGCGCTACCCATAGGATCCCCAGGCCAAATTATGTGCTTACAGTGAACATCGGCCACGGGGTGGAATGAATACCCAGTACCCCTGTTGTAGTAAAGGTACGTCTCGAGTCTTTCGTTCCGTATTCCACCGAGATCGAATCATTGAGGAAATCATGACAGACAAGAACATAGTAGAAGTAGCAGTAGAGGCCGGATCATTCACCACTTTGGCAGCAGCCCTTGGTGCAGCAGGCCTAGTCGAGACATTGCAGGGCGCAGGTCCATTCACCGTCTTCGCACCAACCGACGATGCATTCGCAGCCCTTCCAGAGGGTCTAGTAGCAGCACTATTGCTACCAGAAAACGTTGACGCCCTAAAGGCGATTCTTACCTACCACGTAGTAGCTGGCCAGGTACATGCAGCAGACGTCACAACCGGTGATGTTCCAACCGTTCAGGGCTCTACATTCGCCGTGGACACTGCAGATGGTGTAGTTATCAATGGCACCGCCAAGGTAACCGCAACCGACATCGCAGCATCAAACGGTGTTATCCACGTAATTGACTCAGTGCTAGTTCCAGCAGGAATTGACCCAGCAGCGTTGCTTGCATAATTCATAAGTAATCTAAAAATTAATGAGCCAGGAAGAAATTCCTGGCTCATTTTTTATGAACTTTGGCAACCTGTTGCCCAGACAAATTGAATAACAAAAGACACAATCTTTTGTTCGAATCCTAAAGTGCTCTCTCTCAAGCCTGTCTTGCCCTGAAATAAGCAACCAGCGCGTTGGCATGACCATGGCCCATACTGTGATCATTCTTTAAAAATGCGACCTGTTGCATGTGAGTGAGGTTGTCTATCAGAGCTAAAAGCGTGAACCAGTGTTCCACTGGGTGCTGGTACTTGGACACAATGGCTGGGAAATAGCTTTGTGGGCCCTTTAGCTGCTCAGACATGCAAAAAGGTTATCCCTTGTTCTTGATTCAGGAAAGTCTTTGCCCAAAAAGATGGCGACCCAAGACGGTTTAGGTAAGTTGTGCCACTCGCTGCGGAGACACCTGCAAAAGCACACCTATGTCCCTCATGCTCAAACCCTCTTCGCGCAATCTTGCAACTACTGAGCGAATTTCTCTGGAGGACTCCTCCTGGAGGCGATTAGCTTCGCGCATCTTGACCTGAGCGCTCTCGAGATCACAAATGATTCCCGGCATCGAGGTTTCGACCTTAACAATCACATCGCAGCGATCTACACCTTGAAACTCGTGAACTAAATCCTTGATTTGCTCAGTCGCAATATCCAGCCGCTTAGTTGAAATTAAGAGGTTATCTAGCTGGGGCACTCGGACCCTCCAGGCCCCACCCTTGCGCTCACACTCAGCTTTAATTTCCATTTAGTAAGAATACCAAGGCAAACGCAGGCTGGCTAGACAATTTTTGCCAAGTGTGCTAGAAATTCTTTGTCTAGTACCACTTTACTTATGGAGAACTCTAATGAACATTGCAATTGGCGTAGTCGCCGCAGTCATATCCGTATTCCTTGCCTTTGGCTTTTTTAAAGCTGGTAAGTTCAAGGCCACCTCGTCCAAAGAAGCTCTTTTGGGAGCCGGCTTTGGTTGGATTGAGAAAATACCCTTTGCAGCGGTAAGACTGATTGCTTGGCTTGAGATCCTTGGTGCGATTGGAATTGTTCTGGCACCAATCGGATACTTCTTAGGATTCGAGTGGGCAATTTGGGTAGCGGTTGCAGCTGCCGCCGGCCTGGCGCTAACTATGGTTGGTGCAATTTGGGTGCACGGCGCCCGCGGCGAGGCCAAGTTCACCCTTAAAATGAACCTTAAGCTTCTAGTGCCCGCCGTTATTGCGGCGGTGCTCTGGGCGATTCTGCCTAACTTTTAGGTCCTACTCCCCGGTAACACACGAAGATTACCGAGTAAATGCCCCTCACGCCAAGGCGCTTGAGGCTGTGACCCAGAACGTTTAATAATATCCCACCGGTTTGCTCGTTTTCAAAGACGGTGAGCCGGTGGGATTTTCAATACCCTTTCAAATTTCTCTGGCTAGAAACCTCAGGAAAAAGGAAAAACCCTCCCTTCCGGGAGGGTTTTTCACTTTGTGGAGACTAGGGGGGTCGAACCCCTGACCCCCTGCTTGCAAAGCAGGTGCTCTACCAACTGAGCTAAGTCCCCAAAGCGAGACTTCCCTTTAGGAAAGTCATCACCGTGGGCCTAGGAGGACTTGAACCTCCGACCTCTTCATTATCAGTGAAGCGCTCTAACCACCTGAGCTATAGGCCCATAGAGCAGTGCAACATTACTAAAGAAAAGCCAACTAAACAAACCAAAGTTGCTAGTTGTTTGTAAAGGTTACCGAAACCCCGCCAATAATCTTCGAAATTAGGTTGAAAAGTGCTGCCCAAATCGCCACCAAGGCTGTGGTGAGCGCGATATTTAAAAGTGCCAAGGTGAGCGCGGTAGACATAACGCTGCCAAAAGAGAACTGTTCCTCGATGTTCAAGGTGCTGCCATCACCCAAGATGCTCCCGAGTAGATCACCGAATGAGGAGAAGATGCCCGAGTTGGCCAGAACTGCCCAGATCAACCAAGCACCAATGATTGTCGCAATACCCAAGGCGATAGACACCAGGAAGCCGGCTTTTACCGCGGACCATATGTCTATGCTGCGGAGTTTTAGCCTGACCTGCTTGGTCTGCTCCTTGGGGCCTTTATTCCGGTTGAACAGTGATGTCAACTGCTTCTCCCTCTCCTTCTGGATCTCCCGAGCCTTCTAGATTACGCTCCGCATTTTTTGCAAGTGACAAAACCGAATCAGAATCTTCGAATCGAGCAAAGACTACTCCCATTGTGTCTCTACCTTTGGCCGGGACCTCACTGGCATTGGTTCTGATTACCTTGCCCGAAGCAAGCACCACCAAAACCTCATCAGTGTCCTCAACAATCAGTGCACCAATTAGATCGCCTCGCTTTTCATCCAGCTTGGCAACTTTAATTCCAATACCGCCACGTTTTTGAACGCGGTATTGATCGGCGGCTGTGCGCTTGGCGTAGCCGCCCTCTGTTACAACAAACACAAAGCCGGCTTCGCCGATCACAGATGCCGACAACAATTGATCCTCCTTGCGAAAAGCCATGCCAATCACACCAGAAGTGTCACGACCCATGGGCCGCATCGAATCATTGCCGGCGCTAAAGCGAATCGACATACCCTTTTTAGAAACCAAGAGCAGGTCGTTTTCCTCGCTCACAAGCATCGCGTTTACTAGCTCATCGCCATCGCGCAGCTTGATAGCGATGATGCCACCAGTTCTCGGGGTGTCATAAAGCTCCAGGGAGGTCTTTTTCACAAGACCCGACTTAGTGGCCAGCACCAGATAAGGCTCGACCTGGTAATCCCTGAGGTCCAAGACCTCAACCACTCGCTCGTCTGGCTGCAAGGCCAGCAGGTTCGCAACGTGCTGACCCTTGGCGTCTCGCCCGGATTCCTGCACTTCGTAGACCTTGGAGCGATAGACCCGACCGGTGTTGGTGAAGAACATCAACCAGTGGTGAGTGGTGGTCACAATAAAGTTCTGAACTACATCATCCGCCCGCAGGTTTGCGCCCTTCACGCCACGACCACCGCGGTGCTGCACGCGGTAGTTGTCGCTTCTGGTGCGCTTGATATAGCCACCGGAAGTCAGGGTAACTACCATCTCCTCCTCAGGAATCAGATCCTCCATAGAAACATCGGAATCAAAGCCCATCATGATCTCGCTGCGACGATCGTCACCATAACGAGACACAATCTCGGCCAATTCCTCGGAGACAATCTCGCGCTGCACATCGGCATCGCCGATGATGCGCAGGAACTCAAGTATTTGTCTCTCAAGCTCGGCTGCCTCATCGATAATCTTTTGACGCTCTAGGGCTGCGAGTTGGCGCAGCTGCATGTTCAAGATTGCACGAGCTTGCAGCTCGTCAATCTTTAGCATTGCGATTAGTCCCTCACGAGCCTCCTCAACGGTGGCGCTCTTTCGAATCAGGGCAATTACGTCGTCTAGGTTGTCCAGGGCCTTGAGGTAGCCGCGCAAAATGTGGGCACGCTCTTCCGCCTTGCGCAATCGATACTGGGTGCGGCGAACAATTACTTCAATTTGGTGGGTAACCCAGTGGGTAATAAAACCATCGATTGAAAGTGTCCTTGGGATGCCGTCAACCAGCGCCAACATGTTGGCACCGAAGTTGTCTTGCAACTGGGTGAACTTATAGAGATTATTCAGAACAACCCGTGCGACCGCGTCGCGCTTTAGAACAATGACCAAGCGTTGGCCGGTTCGACCGGAGGTTTCGTCGCGAATATCCGCGATGCCGGTGAGCTTGCCCTCTTTGACTAGCTCGGCAATCTTCAGAGCCAAGTTGTCAGGGTTCACCTGATAAGGCAATTCAGTTACCACCAAGCAGGTGCGGTTGTGGATTTCTTCCACACTTACCACTGCGCGCATGGTGATTGAGCCTCGGCCAGTGCGATACGCATCTTCAATGCCTCGGCGACCAAGAATCTGGGCGCCGGTTGGGAAATCGGGGCCCTTTACGATCTTGATTAGCTCTTCAATTAGCTCTTCGCCAACAATTTCTGGGTTTTTGAGCACGAACTGAGCGGCGGCAGAGACCTCTCGCAGGTTGTGGGGCGGGATGTTTGTCGCCATTCCCACGGCGATACCGATAGATCCGTTGACTAAAAGATTTGGAAACCTCGAGGGCAAAATTGTTGGTTCCTGGGTGCGGCCATCGTAATTGTCCTGGAAATCAACGGTTTCCTCGTCAATGTCCCGCACCATCTCCATCGCCAATGGTGCCATCTTGCACTCGGTGTATCTAGGTGCTGCAGCCGGGTCGTTTCCCGGGGAACCAAAGTTTCCCTGACCAGACACCAATGGGTAGCGAAGGTTCCAATCTTGAACTAGGCGCACCAGGGTGTCATAGATTGCGGTATCACCATGCGGGTGGTACTGCCCCATAACATCGCCAACTACGCGCGAGCACTTGGAGAACTGCTTGTCCGGCCGGTAGCCACCGTCGTACATTGCATACAAAACCCTGCGGTGCACAGGCTTTAGCCCATCTCGAACATCAGGTAGGGCGCGTCCGACGATAACGCTCATTGCGTAGTCGAGGTAGCTCCGCTGCATTTCAACTTGAATATCGACTTGCTCGATCTTGTCCATCTGGTTTTCAGTCATCATCTACTCCTAGATATCCAAGAAGCGAACGTCTTTGGCGTTTCGCTGTATGAAGTTCCGACGAGACTCCACGTCTTCACCCATCAGGGTCGAGAAGATCTCGTCTGCCAGAGCGGCATCGTCAAGGGTTATTTGTAAAAGAGTTCGAGTAGCAGGATTCATGGTGGTCTCCCACAACTCGTCATAATCCATTTCGCCAAGACCCTTATAGCGTTGGATTGCGTTCTCTTTCGGGATGCGCTTGCCGGCGGCCTGGCCTTCGGCCAGTTTCGCCTCTCGCTCAGCATCTGTAAAGACGTATTCGTGTTCGGCGTTGGACCACTTGATTTTGAAAAGTGGCGGCTGTGCCATGTAGACGTAGCCGTGTTCGATCATCGGCCTCATGTACCTAAATAGCAATGTCAACAAGAGAGTACGAATGTGCTGACCGTCAACATCGGCATCTGCCATCAAAATGCACTTGTGGTATCTGATTTTGGAGACATCGTAGTCTTCACCGATGCCGGTTCCAAAGGCTGTAATTAGAGCCTGGACCTCGTTGTTGGCAAGCGCCCTATCGAGTCTCGCCTTTTCGACGTTCAGGATCTTGCCTCGAAGCGGCAAGATTGCTTGGGTTTCAGGATCGCGGCCACGAACGGCAGAGCCGCCGGCCGAATCACCCTCCACAATGTAAATCTCCGAGACAGCCGGATCTCTAGAAGAGCAGTCTCTTAGCTTTCCTGGCATTCCGCCGGATTCCAATAATCCTTTGCGCCTAGTGGCTTCGCGAGCTTTACGAGCCGCCATGCGGGCGCTGGCAGCTTGGATTGCTTTGCGAATAATTTCTTTGGCCTGGATTGGATTTCTCCCCAACCAGTCCCCAAGCTGGTCATTAACCACCTTCTGGACAAAGGCCTTGGCCTCAGTGTTGCCGAGTTTGGTTTTTGTCTGACCCTCAAACTGAGGCTCCGTGAGCTTTACCGAAATGACGGCAGTCAGGCCTTCGCGAACATCGTCACCGGTTAGGTTCTCGTCTTTTTCTTTAAGTATTGACTTTTCGCGCGCATATTTATTCAAAAGAGAGGTCATCGCTGCGCGAAAGCCCTCTTCGTGGGTTCCACCCTCGTGGGTGTTAATTGTGTTCGCGTAGGTATGAACTCCCTCGTTGTATCCGGTGGTCCACTGCATTGCGATCTCCACCGACATGTTCTTCTCGGCGTTTTCAGTTTCGATAGAGATGATTTCATCGTGCACCAGCTCTACCTTTTTGGCCGCATTTAAGTATTCGACGTAGTCGATTAGGCCTTTTTCATACATGTAGCTGTCGTTCTCGCCAGATCGCTCGTCTTTTAGGTTGATGCGAAGACCCTTATTCAAAAAGCACATCTGCTGAAAGCGCTGCCTAAGAGTTTCGTATTCAAAAACAACTGTTTCAAAGATGTCGGTGCTCGGGGTGAACTCGATCGTGGTTCCGGTTCGGTCGGTTTTTTCGCCTTTTTCAAGCGGAGCATCTGGCACGCCAATTGAGTAGCTTTGGCGCCAGACAAAACCTTCGCGGTGGATTTCCACCTCTAATTTAGAAGAAAGTGCGTTTACGACCGAAGCTCCAACACCGTGCAGGCCACCTGAGACCGCATATCCGCCGCCGCCAAATTTACCTCCAGCGTGCAAAACGGTGAGAACCACTTCAACGGCGGGTCTTTTTTCTACAGGGTGCATTCCAACGGGAATACCGCGACCATTATCGGTGACTCGGATGTGCCCGGCTGCGGTGATGAGGATGTCGATGTTGTCGCAGTAGCCAGCCAGGGCCTCGTCTACAGAGTTATCTACAATTTCGTAGACCAGGTGGTGAAGGCCCCTGGGTCCAGTGGACCCGATGTACATACCGGGCCTTTTTCGAACTGCTTCAAGCCCTTCAAGAACTTGAATATCCCCGGCGTCATAAGATTTTTTTTCTTCAGTCATATTCAGTTACTTTCTGATTCGGTTAGTTCCACGTAAATGCAGCCCTAGGACCGACTTAGATTCGGGTTTACTAACCTTCTTATCCTACCTTAGAAGCCCGAAAACTAACTGTGTGTGGTCTTTAGCCATATGTGTCGCGTGGACCGCGTCCTGGAACCGAGCGTGGGCCTTTTTTCCAGCTCGGCGCAGTGGGCCCGATAAAGCGAATATCAGTTATCTGAAGCTTGGGATGAAGATCAACCAATTTTTCGAATATCTTGGGCTGTAAAAGTCTTAGCTGTGTTGCCCAGGCAGTTGATCGACAACGCACGGTGAGCACCCCGTTGATAAGTTCTTCGGGTTCGGATGCTCCCGCTGAGTCTTTACCAACTACATTCACCCAGTTTGCAAAAAGGGCTGCCTGGTCAAGTCGGGAATTCCAGTGGAACTGATCCACCAGCTCATCCAAAGACTCAGCAGCCAGGACAAAGTCCCGGCCTTTATCAAAGGGCTGGGATCCACGGCTACTGTTCTTCTCTCGTCTTTTGGCATCGCGGGATTTAAAACCCACCGAGCCTTTTAGATATGAGCTAAAAAACCGATCGGCAAATTCAAAGTTCAACCTAGGCAACGATTTCACCCCCGAGTACCCTGTGTATCGCACTCCACTTTAGATCGGGTGCAACCGATAAATCCGCCGAGGTAATTAGGACCTGTTCGTTTTTGGCCACGAACTTGGTAAGCCTCTCGCGCCTACCGGCATCCAAGACCGAATAAACATCATCGAGAATCAAAACTGGGTCACCTTGCTGAGAGTCAAGACGAATCAGTTCGGCCTGCGCGAGCTTCAGGCCCAGCGCCAGAGACCACGCCTCGCCCTGTGAGGCGTGAGATCTAGCCGTCAGCCCCCCGAGATCAATCCTCATCTCGTCTCTGTGGGGACCCACAAGAGTAAGTCCTCTTTCGAGTTCTAGGCCTCTGAGTTTAAGAAGTTGATCGTAGAACAAGTCCCGGATCTCTTGAAGGGTTAATTGGCTTAGGTCTATTAAGTTGTCCTCGGGGTCTTGACCAAGGATGCTCGATTGAACACCAAGAGTCACCAGGTCGTTTTTAGCAGATAGTTCTTGGTAAAAAGAATTCAGTAACGGTGCCAGACTTGCAACCAGCTGGATTCTTGAAAATATTAAATCTGCCCCAAACCCAACCAGTTGGTCATCCCAAATATCTAAAGTGCTTAGGTCTGGGTTCTTTGTGTTCCTGGCCGATTTTAGAAGAGCGTTTCTTTGCTTTAGAACCCTTTCAAAATCAGATTTGACACCAGCCAGCCTTGGCTTTAGTTGGGTCATAGCGTTGTCCATAAAGGATCTGCGGTCTTGGGGGTCGCGTCGAACGATATCCAGATCTTCTGGCGCAAAGACAACCGTCTTTAGGGTTCCAATGATTTCAGATGTGCGTTTCTTATGGTTTCCATTTACAAAATAGCGATTAGAGCCGGTTCTATTTAGTTCGGCAGCAATTAGAAGAGCGCGTTTTTCATGGTGCAATCTCAAGGAGAACTGGCTGGTCTCTTTATTGTTTGATATAAGGGATTGATAACCAGAAACCCGGTGTGAGGAAAGTGAAGAAAGAAATCCAACTGCTTCGATCAGATTGGTTTTTCCCTCGCCGTTCTCCCCGTGGAAAAGCGTTATTCCCGGGGACAGGACTAGGTCAAGATGCTCGTAGTTTCGGAAGTTCTCGAGGGTTATGGAGCTAATCCACAAGACAGAATTCCAATTTCACTTATGAGACCAGGAGATTGGGTTGTAGTAAATACCTAAAGTCGGGCTTTTCGGTTTTAGAAGAAGCGGCAGAGATCAATACTGGTCCCGGTTTATTTGGGTTATTGGGATTTGTTGTGAAGGAAATTTTCACATTTGCATCAGAAATCCCACTCAGTGCATCGGATAAAAACTGAGGTCTTAGCGAGACCACAACTTCGTCTCCCGTAAGGGAGCAAGGTACCTGCTCGGTTGCTTCAGCAACATCCGAGCCAATCGATTCCAATACCAACTCTTTGTCAGTGAAGCTATATCGAAGGGGTTTTTCTCTATCTACTACCAGGGCAACCCTCTTGGTTGCGTCCAATAGGTCGTGGGTGGCTAAAACCGCGTGGTTTTCCACGTTATCGGGGAAGAGTCCGAGAACGGCAGGATATTTACCCTTAATGGTTGCACTCGAAACTGACTTATTGCCCGCTGAAAACCCAACTACCTCTTTATCGCCCTCTCCGAAGGCGATTTCTAGATCTCCCTGCGAAGCAAATGTCTTCGCTATTTCCTGAAGAACTCGAGCTGGAATAAGAAGATCTTTTTGAGTTGCTGATCCCTCCCAGGGTAAATGCTTCACAGCAACACGAAACCTGTCTGTAGCGACGAGAGTTAGTTCCTTGGAAGATGCCGAAACCATGACGGATGTGAGTACTGGGGTAACTTCTTCTCTAGATGCAGCAATCGCCACCTGGGCAACTGAATGGGCAAAATCAGAGGCAGAGACTTTTCCGGTTGGGCTTGGCATTGCTGGAATTTCTGGATAGTCAGACGTAGACATTGATGAAAGGGCAAACTTGCTCGCTCCTGACACAACTTGCAACCGAGCTTCTTGCATGGAGAGGGAAATCGAATCTCCAGGTAGCTTTGACACAATCTCGGACAACAATCTTGCCTGCACCAAAACTTTTCCCGGCAGGTCAATAGCTGCAGCGAAAACTACCTTTGCTGAGACTTCATAATCAAAAATTGAAAGTGTTACCTGGTTACCCTCTGCAACGATCATTACCCCCGAAAGCTGAGGAAGCTGGGGTTTGGGCGATACAAGCCTTACAACAAATGAAATTGCGTCACTGAATACTTCACGGTCTGCTTGAAATTTCATAAAATCTTTCCTCAATTGGGGTTTTATCTTGGCACACTGATCGAAAAGGGCAAAGGCGAAATGCGAATCGTAAATATCCCCTTCTATTTAAATCTAGATAATCACAATAATAAGCACTGTAGAAACTGTGGATAACTTGAATTTACCCATTGTTTCTATGGGAACTACACGGCTGTAACTTGTTTACACAGTTGTGGATAAGTCTGTGGATAAGTAGTCAGTCTGTGGATAAGAATCTGGCAGCGCACATAAATTGGAATTTTCTGAACAGAAATTTTCGGGTTATCCACAATATTCCCTGGGTTATCCACAGGAAAATTTGAAAACTATTTGTGGTCGTCTTTGATTTTTTGGATGATTTCGGACACCTGGTTGTAGATGTACCTTTTTTCTCTCATCTCCGAGCTAATCTTCTTAGTTGCATACATGACAGTCGTGTGGTCTCTGTTTCCAAATTGAGTCCCGATTTTTGGAAGCGACATGTTTGTAAGTTCCCTGCAAATGTGCATCGCAATTTGTCTTGCTAGCGCGACTGCTTGTTGCCTTCCGGAGCCAGTCAGTTCCTCTACGGATATTTTGTAATAGGAGGCTGTTGCAGAAATTATCGAAAGTGGAGAGATCTGGGTTCCAGGATCGGATGCATAAGAGTCTTTTAGAACTAGTTGGATTAGATCCATGTCGATCGGCTGGCGGTTGAGGTTGGCAAAAGCAGTGACCCTAATCAGTGTGCCCTCAAGTTCCCTTATGTTCGAGGAAATCCTCGAAGCCATGTACTCGATTACCTCACTGGGTATGACAATTCTCTCAGTAGAAGCTTTTTTCCTTAGGATCGCGACCCTAGTCTCGAACTCGGGGGCTTGAATGTCGGTGATCAAACCCCACTCGAACCTTGAGAGCATTCTTTCTTCGAAGCCATTTAATTGTTTGGGGCGAAGGTCAGACGTGATTACCACCTGCTTATTGTGATCGTGCAGGGTGTTGAACGTGTGGAAGAAGGCCTCTTGGGTTTGGTCTTTGCCTTGCAAAAATTGAATATCGTCTACCAGAAGAATGTCTATGTCTCGGTATGCGGCTTGAAACTCTGCATTTTTATTGGTTTGGATGGCATTAATAAAGTCGTTTGTGAATTCTTCGCTAGAAACATATCGGACCTTGGTCCTAGGTTTTAGGTGCATCGCGTAGTGACCAATGGCGTGCAGCAGATGAGTTTTTCCAAGACCGCTTGAGCCATAGATAAAAAGCGGGTTATAGGCTTCTGCAGGCGCCTCGGCCACCGCGAAGGATGCCGCGTGCGCAAAACGGTTGGACCCGCCCGTCACAAAATTATCGAAGCTGTATTTCGGATTCAGTCGGGAATCCTTGAAAGTTGTAAATGGACCCGTTGAGGGATCTCTATCCACCAGCACTTGAGGTTCTTGGAAGACTTCCATCTTCACCGGCGTCTGCAGTTCCTCGTTGGTAATCACAAGATAGCTAGACGGGCCCCCCAGCTCGGCTAGTTCCCCAAGCGCGTCCATAAGTAGTTCCCGAAGTCTTTGCTGGAGCATCAGGCGCGTTGTTTCGTTTGGAACCTCAATGTAAAGAGTGTCGTCCAAAACTCCTTTTGGTACCGCCAGCTCCAGGTGCCCCCGGAGGTGGGGGGTTACTCTGGGATCCGAAGCGATTTTGTCGACTAAGGAGCGCCAGTTGGCGGCCAGAGTCGGATCCATCGTTTCTCCCTAAAATAAAGTTATCCACAGATGTTTGCACATGTTTTGGGGTTGTGGATAAGTATTGTAAATTCTGTGCATAAGTCTTATAAATCGACCTATTTCCTCCTTAGCTCTCATCATGGTGAATATCTAGGTCTAAATGCAAATCCAATCGGCGTGTCGGTCGCAATATTTTCTCTGTTATGTGAGAAGAGATTTTTTATCCCTAATTTTCTTTCAAGTAGCTTGACTAGCTGAGCGGATATGGCGTAAATTACTGGAGTTGTCTTGGACACCTTTTGGTCCAATTGATTCAGGGAGATTTCTAACGTGAGTAAGCGCACTTTTCAACCGAATAACCGCCGCCGTGCGAAGAAGCACGGCTTCCGTGCCCGCATGCACACTAGAGCTGGCCGCGCCATTTTGGCAGCTCGCCGTCGTAAGGGCCGCTCAGAACTGAGCGCCTAGGTCAAATAACTTGTTGTCTCGAGGCTTCCGCCTCACCGGAGGCGATGAGATTCGCGAGGTTGTCAAACTCGGTTTGAGAACCTCAAATCAGCACTTGACTCTTCACTATATGATTTCGGAGCAGCCTAAATTCGCCATTGTCGTCTCCAGGGCCGTTGGTGGGGCAGTTCAAAGAAACCTACTCAAACGCCGAGCTCGATCTGCCATATTTGAAATAATGAGTGTTCAACCGGTAGGCCTGAACGCGGTGCTTCGGCTGAGGCCTGGGTCGGCAAAGGCCTCTTACGCAGAATTCCTAACCTCGATCTCCGCTCTAATCAAAAAGGCGACTCAGTGAAATACGCGGGTTTTATTTGGTTTTTGCCTAGGAACTTGCTAGCCGCTCTAATCGGCATGTATCGAAAATTTATATCGCCGCTCTACGGTGATGTGTGTCGCTATTATCCGAGTTGTTCGGGTTACGGGCTCCACTCGGTGCAGCAAAAAGGTGCGGTTATAGGCACTCTTCTCACCATCTGGAGGGTTATGCGGTGTAATCCGTGGTCAGCGGGCGGTGTCGATGAAGTGAAACCCGGACCTAACTACCTTTTGGTAAGCAAGCTAGGATTTGTGAGTCTCAACATGCAAGAAAGATCGAGGTAGGCATTGGATCTGTTATGGCCAATTAAATGGGTAATCGAGTTAATTCTCGTCACCTTCCACAACCTTTTTGTGGGAGTTGGTATTGCTTCTGCCTCTGGAATCTCATGGGTGTTGGCCATCGTCGGTCTTGTGCTAGTGGTCCGGGCCGCTCTAATACCAATTTTTGTGAAGCAGATTAAGAGCCAGCGCAACATGATGCTGGTCCAGCCAGAGCTTCAAAAACTTCAAAAGAAGTACAAAGGCAAAACCGACAGAGAGTCAAAAGAGCGTTTCGCAAAAGAGCAGATGGCACTTTATAAGCGCACGGGGTCGAACCCCCTGAGCTCCTGCTTGCCCCTTTTGCTTCAAATGCCCATCTTTTTTAGCCTATTTTCGGTATTGAATAATGCCCAGCGGGATCTTGCCGGTGTCGGGCTTATGACCAAGAATCTCGCGAACTCATTTTCTCAGGCTGAAATTTTTGGTGCCAAACTCTCGGCCACTTTTTTTGGTAGCGATGAACTAAATGTAAAAATTATTGCGGGAATCATGATCGTCCTGATGTCTGCATCGCAGTTCATCACTCAAAAGCAGATTATGGCCAAGAACCAGAATCCTGCCACCCAGAACAGCCAGTTCATGCAAACCCAGAAGATAATGCTTTACGCACTTCCGCTGGTCTTTTTGTTCTCGGGGCTGACCTTCCCGCTGGGTGTTATGACCTACTGGTTAGTTTCAAACTTCTGGACCATGGGTCAGCAGTTTGTAGTGATAAGAAACATGCCAACCCCTGGTTCTCCAGCCCATGACGCACGCCAGGATCGGCTGATCAAAAAGGGCAAGATAACTCGCGAAGAGCCCAAAGCACTTGAAGCGGCCGGCGAAGCAGAAGAAGAAAAGCCACCACAGCGAGTCCAACCAGTCTCCAAAAACCGAGCCAAGAAAAAGAAGAAGTAGATGACAACTGAGCAAGAACTAGAGCAAGAGGGCGAAATCGCCGCTGATTTCATTGAAGAGTTTCTGGATTCTGCAGACCTCGATGGTGACCTGGAGATTGAGTTTAGGCAGGAGCGCGTTTACCTGAGCGTTTCGAGCGAAGGAGATTCGAATCTGAGCAGAATCTCCGACCCCAACACGGTAGATGCGCTTCAAGAACTCACCAGAATTGCGGTCCAAACCAAAACTGGTCAAATGAGTCGACTAATTCTTGATGTTGGCGGGTCTAGGGCAAAAAAGACCGAACAACTCAAGCAGCTGGTAGACCGCACCATCGCAAAGCTTGAAGAGTCCGATAAGGAACAGCACCTCAAGCCAATGTCCTCCTACGATCGCAAGCTCGTGCACGATATGGTGTCCGAGGCGGGATTCATCTCGGAATCTGAGGGCGCTGGCAAGGAACGTCACATAGTCGTTCGAAAGGCCTAATGTTTCACGTGAAACATTAGGGGCCACAAAATGTCAGATGACGAGCAATTTGAGATTGAGCCAATCTTCGCCGCCGTCCTTTTTGAAGACCGAATCGATTTAGCCCGGGCTTATACGGAGCGCCTCGCTCAAGACTCTGACACTTTTGGCCTTTTGGGTCCTCGCGAGCTGGCCAAGATTTGGAGCCGGCACGTAATCAACGGCGCTCTGTTAGCCGAGCTCGTTCCGGAGGGCGCAACAGTCGCTGATGTAGGTTCTGGTGCGGGGCTGCCCGGTATTCCCATGGCCATAGCCAGTCCAAACTCTCACTTCACCCTTATTGAGCCCATGGAGCGCAGGGCCAACTGGCTAATCGATGTGGTTCGAGACTTGGGCCTGAGCAATATCGATGTGGTTCGGATGCGCGCTGAAGATGTGGAGAGGACGGATTTTGACATCGTCACCGCCAGAGCGGTAGCTGCTTTGGACAAGTTGCTAAAGCTTTTGACCCCACTCCTAAGGGGTTCTGAGCTCAAAACCGTCTTGGCCATGAAGGGCTCTAGGGCTTTGGTTGAAATTGAGGAAGCCACACCAGGACTCAAAAAACTTGGTTATGGCGAGCCAGAAATCATTACGCTTGGCCTTGGTAGAGCACCCGAAACCGCCACGGTAGTAAGACTTAGGTTGCAATGATTGGAGAAAATGTGACTGATCAATCAGCTGAAAACACGGCGCAGGTTTCGAAGAGTGTTTCACCCACCCTTGGGTTCCCGAATAATCGCCTAGAGCAAAGCCCTACTCCGACTGGGTGGCAGGGCTTAGATAGTAAAAATATCGTGAATGTTTCACGTGAAACATTGTCCGGAGCCAACGCTTGATGATGAATAACATGCCGAACACTCCGCTGTTGCGAGAGATGACCCAGACCATCGAGCGAGCTAAGCGTGTAGCTGAGACTGAGCTTTTTGCACCGGCCAAAACTAGGGTGATCACCATTTCAAACCAAAAGGGTGGCGTCGGTAAAACAACCAGCGCGGTGAACCTGGCATCTGCTTTGGCGAGAAAGGGTATGCGAGTCCTGGTAATCGATCTTGACCCACAGGGCAATGCCTCAACAGCACTGGGTGTTGAGCACCACAACTCGGTTCGGGGCAGCTTTGAAGTTTTGGTAGACGGTATCGAGATGGCGGAGGCGGTGGTTCAAAGCCCGGAGCACCAAAACCTCTTCTGCCTGCCTGCCACCATAAATCTTGCCGGCGCTGAGATCGAGATGGTTTCGTTTGATAATCGCGAGCAGGTTTTGAAGCTTAAGCTTCAAGAATATTTAGATTCGCAGAACCCAAGGTTGGACTTTGTTTTTATCGATTCGCCGCCAAGCCTTGGGCTTCTCACCATAAACGCGCTGTGTGCTGCCACCGAGGTGTTAGTTCCAATTCAATGCGAGTACTACGCGCTTGAGGGTGTAACCCAGCTGATGTCGAACATCGAGCGCGTGAAAAGAGCCCTGAACCCGACTCTTATGGTGGGGGGCATCTTGCTAACTATGTTTGATAATCGAACCAACCTGAGCACCGATGTGGCAGCTGAGGTCCGTAAATTTTTCCCAGCAGAAACCCTAAATGCCACAATCCCAAGATCGGTGCGGCTTTCGGAAGCACCGAGTTTTGGCCAAACTGCAATAAGTTATGACCCAAAGAACATCGGCTCTCTCGCCTATCAAGAGGCCGCAATCGAATTAGCGCAGCGAGGTAGCGAAGAATGAGTGAAAAAAAAGCGGAGCGTCGAGGTGGCTTGGGTCGAGGTATCGGCTCCCTGATCCCAGGCGGAGATCGTGACGCCGTAGACGTATTTTTTAGCTCCACTGTTGCATCTGCCGCACCAGCCTTGGTCGAAGTGCCGGGGGCCAGGCTAGCCCAGCTAGATCCCAAGACCATTTCTCCCAACCCTCAACAACCCCGGAGCATTTTTGAATCTGAGGCCTTTGCCGAGTTGGTGCACTCAATCAAAGAATTTGGTGTATTGCAGCCAATCGTGGTTCGACCCAAGGGTGATGCTTTCGAGCTAATCATGGGTGAGCGTCGGCTCAGGGCGTCAATCGAGGCCGGGCTCGCGACCATTCCGGCGGTTGTGCGCGACACAGCCGATGAGAACATGCTGCGAGACGCACTGCTGGAGAACTTGCACAGGGCGAACCTAAACCCGCTAGAAGAGGCTTCCGCTTATAAGCAACTTTTGGAAGACTTTGGGTCCACTCAGGAGCAACTAGCAGATCGACTTGGAAGATCAAGACCGCAGATCACAAACACATTGCGGCTTTTGAGGTTGCCACTTGATGTGCAATCCAAAGTAGCCGCCGGTGTTCTGAGCGCCGGTCATGCCAGGGCCTTGCTGGGAGCCCCCGATGAGGCGACGATGCGCCTCTTAGCCGACAGGACGGTCCGTGAGGGCATTTCGGTGCGCGGGCTAGAGGAACTAGTGGGAGGGGTAAAAATAATCCCTAAGCGGGGCAAAATCATCCCGGGCGGCCGCACCGACATGCTCAAGGAGATGGCAGAAGGCCTCTCGGAAACCCTGAACACGGTTGTGAAGATTCAGATTGGTCGCAAAAAGGGTCAGCTGGTGATTGAATTTGGCAACATTGCCGATCTTCGAAGGATTGTTGAAGATATCCAAAAAGGCGCAGCTAGGGACTAATAGCGCTTAGTGCTAGGGCCAAATAGGCATCCGAGAGCTTTTGCCCATCGGCGATTATGGCTTGTGGGAAAAGTGAAGTCTCGGTCATGCCCGGGGTGACATTGGCCTCTAGGAACCAAGGGGTTCCAGACTTATCAACTATAAAATCCACTCGACTAAGGTTTCTAAGTCCCAACGCTTCAAAGGCGGCAACGGCAGCCTCACCGGCTTTTTGTAACTCGAGTTGGCTGAGCCTTGCGGGAACGTAATAGTTGCTCTCCCCTGGGGTATACCGCTCACTATATCCAAACTCACCGCTTAGCGGCTCCACCTCAATCGCTGGAAGGGCTCTGGGTCCTTGCCCTAAATCAACCACGCTGATTGCAAGCTCCGTTCCCGCTACGAAACTTTCAATGAGGACCTCATCGCAGTAAACAAAAGCGTCCACCATTGCCTTGGCAAAATCCGAAGCTTTTGTTACCTTGGTCACTCCCTGGGCAGAACCACCCTGGGCCGGTTTGACTATTAGGGGAAACCTCAATTCGGTTGCCACCAGGGCCAAAACTGCCTCCGCGTTGAGCTCTCTAAAAGTCGATTTTGGCAGAGTAATTGATTGCGGGGTCTCGATTCCCCGTCTTTTGACCAACGTCTTCGCAATTGGCTTATTCCAAGCGAGTCGGGCTGATTCTGCGGAAGAGCCGATGAAGGGGATATTTGCTAGGTGCAAGAGGTCTTGCAGTGAGCCGTCTTCACCCACTGTCCCGTGCAGTGTTGACCAAACCAAATCTGGCCGATCCGCCATTAGGTGTCCGATTAGCTCGGCATCTGGCTCACGCAGTTCCACGCGGGCGCCCGCATCGATAAGGGCATCGGCGACCCGGCGACCAGATTTCATCGAAACGTCACGCTCGTGGGAGATGCCTCCGGCAAGCACTAAAACATGAGGAACCATAGTTAGTCCTTTGAACTGAAGGTATCGAGCAGATCCAACTGCAAGTTCACAACATTCGAGAGTCTTTTGATGCCAACTTTAACATTCTCGGCGCTCGGGTGGCTGAAGCAGACCCTGATATTGTTTGCTCCCCGGCCGTCCCCATAAAAGGCCGTGCCCGGGGTGTACGCAACAAGCTCATTCACCGCCAATGGAAGCATTTCTTTGCTGTTTAGCCCTTCGGGCAGCGTGAGCCACAAAAAGAATCCACCGGCTGGCACCGTGGTTTCTATGCGAGGCAAATACTGCGTTAATGCTTCTAGCGCTGCATCGCGCTTGGTTTTATAAAGCTGGCGAAAAGTTTCAATTTGCCCCTGCCAGTCCGAAATCGAAAGATACTCGCTCACTAACATCTGGGCGAAGCTGGCGGGTGACAGAATGGCCGACTCATTTGCTAGCACTAGCTTTTCCCGAATCGCTGGCGGGGCTAGCACGTAGCCAACCCTGAGTCCCGGCGACAAGATTTTCGAGAAGCTCCCTAGGTAAACCACATTTTCACTATCAAGCGATGCGATGGCGGCCGGGGGTTTTTGGTCAAAGTACAAAAGTCCGTAGGGATTATCTTCCACAATCAAAATCCCGCGCTCTTTGCAGATTTCCAGCACTCTGGCTCGGCGTTCAGCAGAAAGTGTTACTCCGGATGGGTTGGCAAAGTTTGGCACCACATAGAGCAGCTTGATTTTTTTACCCTCGGCCCTGAGCCGATCGGCGGCTTCGACCAAAGCCTCCGGCGAAATTCCTTGCTCATCGGTAAAAACATGCTCAATGTGGGCTTCTTTATGCCGGAATATTCCCACTGCACCAACATAGGAGGGGGCTTCAACTAGAACTACGTCACCAGCATCTAGGAAAAGGTCTGCTACTAGCTCTAAACCGTGCTGAGAGCCCGTTGTGATAGTTATGTCCTCCACTGAACCATGAACCCCGTCCAAGGCCATAATCTCCTGGATTTGCTCGCGAAGCCGAAGATCACCCTGCCCCCCGCCATACTGCAGGGCATAGTTCTTTTTGGAAGCCATCATTGAGAGGAAGGCTTTTTCGATGAGGTCACTGTCTAGCGCCGACACATCCGGCATCCCGCCGGCAAGAGAAACTACCTCTGGTCTGGAAACGACAGCAAAGAGTGCCCTCACCTCGGAAACTGAAAGATTTGCCGCTCGAGATGCGTAGGCATGTTTCCATGCATCGAAGTTAGTAACACTTCCCGAACGCGTCTGTGGCATTTGCAATCTCCAAGTTTTTTCGTAAGTTTACTTGGCTGAAGGGACTAGAGCCCAATGTTGCAGGGCTTTAGCCCAGAAATTCACTGAGTTCTGAAATAATTGCCGCTTTGGGCCTTGCACCGACAAGCTGCTTCACCAATTTACCCTCGTGGAAGACCCCAAGTAATGGAATTCCGGTGACTTTATATTCCATGGCAAGATCTGGTTCTTCGTCAACGTTTACTTTGACTACCTTGATTTTTGTCAGATACTCGCCTGCGATTTCATCCAAGATGGGAGAGACCATCTTGCATGGGCCACACCACGGTGCCCAAAAATCTACGATTACTGGTCGGTTTGATTCCAAGACCTCTGCCTTGAAGGTTGCGCTGGTTGCGTCTACTGCTGACATTTGAGGCTCCTTTAATTAGTTTGAGAGGTAGTGCTCGGCATCCAAGGCGGCAACGCAGCCGGAACCGGCTGCGGTGATGGCTTGGCGATAGGTCGGGTCAATCACGTCGCCGGCGGCAAAGACACCGGGCAGTGAAGTTTTCGAGGTGCGACCCTCAACCTTGATGAAGCGATCTTCAGAGAGTTCTAGCTGGTTTTCAATCAGGCCAACCCGTGGATCGCTTCCGATGGCAATAAATAACCCGTCGATAGCTAAGTCGGTCTTGGCGCCGGTCTCGGTGTTTTCCAAAACCACTCCGTTCAGAGAACCCTCACCCTTGAGCTCTGAGATTGCCGAGTTCCAAATAACTTCGATTTTTGGGTTGTTGAAGGCTTTTTCTTGCATGATCTTGGAGGCTCGAAAGCTATCACGACGGTGAATCATGTAGACCTTGGAGGCAAACTTTGTGAGAAAGGTGGCTTCTTCGATGGCTGAGTCGCCACCACCAACAACTGCGATCGTCTTATCCCTAAAGAAGAAGCCATCGCAAGTGGCACACCAGGAAACCCCGTGCCCGCTGAGCTCCTTTTCCTTCGGCAATCCAAGCTCACGGTAGGCGGCCCCGGTTGAAATAATGACCGCCTTGGCCTGGTGGGTCTCGCCATTGCCGGTCTTTACTATTTTGATGTCACCGGTTAGATCTACTTCAATTACGTCGTCAAAGAGAATTTCAGTGCCGAAGCGCTCCGCTTGGGCTTGGAAGGCCGCCATTAGGTCTGGCCCCAATAATCCATTGGGAAAACCGGGGTAGTTATCCACATCCGTGGTCTTCATTAGCTCGCCACCAGGCTCAACGCTCGAGGCGATCATGAGGGGCTTCAGCAGCGCTCGGCTTGCGTATATGGCTGCGGTGTAGCCGGCCGGGCCGGAACCGATAATGATGACTTCGCGCATTATTAAATCCAATCTTCAAAGGGTTCAAACATAGATGCTCATCTATGAATTCCCAAGCTTTTTCTCTGGGGCGGTGTTTTTGTGTTTAGCCCCGCTTTAACCTACTTCTCAACTGCGCTTGTAGCTCACGCAATTCAGAAACTCGGAATACCCACAGCAAAACTAAATAGCTCAGCAGCGTGACTCCTGAAACCAGGGCGCTGGAGGCAACAGAACTTAAAACCGAGTCCAGCGCGAAGGACCTTGCGCCCGCTCCACCAATCCACTGAAGGGTCAAATACCCCAACCCCGCTGCTGGAATCATGGCAAGCACAAAACCACCCAGTGCCTTGCCAACACCGAGGCCGGCTAGGCCACCGATTCGTTTTTTCAAAAGCGCATAGGCGATCACGCCTTGGATAACTATTGTTCCCGCGGTCAATAGCGATATCGACACGACCAGCCACTCTTTCTCGACCAAGCTTCCGAGGGTCAAAGAGCCCGCAATGTGGATGGAAATTTGAATAGAAGTGAAAATGAAGGGCGTTCTCGTGTCTTCCAGGGCAAAAAACGCCCGCTGCATCATGTAAACAAAACTAAATGGCACCAGCCCAATCATCAAAGCCATAATCACATTGCCAAGCGCAACCGTGGCTGGGTACTCTCCCACAAACACCCTTGCTACCGGGTAGGCCACCAAGATCAGGATTGCCGATGAAATAACGCTCACCAAAGCAATGACCCTTAGACCGGTGGTCAAATCCTTCTTAAATTCTTCCAGGCGTCCAGCGGCGGCATGCTGAGACATTCGAGTGAAGTAGGCCGTTGCAATAGAGACGGTCACCACCGAGTGCGGCAACATAAAAATCAACCAGGCTATTGCCGCAGCTGCGACCGATGCCACTGCGGGAGCCCCCGGAGACCTTCCGGCTACCGCTGTGGAAGCCACCATCGTCTGAACCACGCCGCCGATTTGAGTAACCAAGACCATCGCTAGCGACCAAGATGCTGCCTTCATGGCTGGGCCCAAGCCAAAACCGCGCCACTTAAAATTCAGCCGCAGGGTCAGCCCAATTCGCTTCCAGAAAAACAGCAAAATCAAAGCTTGAGCGGCTACTCCCACCGTAGCGCTGCCTGCCAAGAGTGAAATTCTGTCGGCACCCCACAGTTGAGCCATCCGCTGGCCCGTTGGATCGGCCCCAAAGATCAATATGAAGGCCACGAGGCCGGCTATTGAAACCAGGTTATTAAGAACCGGTGCCCACATAAATGGACCAAAGGCGCTTCTCGAGTTGAGCACTTCGCCAAGAATGGAATACAAGCCATAAAAAAATAACTGCGGCAAACACCAGTAGGCGAAGGCAGTTGCCAGTGCTAGTTGATCTTGGGTCCAACCCGAGGTGTAGAGCTGAACCAAAAGCGGTGCTGCGAGGGTGAAGATAACCGTTACTGCAAAGAAAACCGTGATTGCCAGGGTCACAAAGCGATCAACGTACCCCTTGCCACCATCGGCCTGGGATCGGGCCCTGACTAGCTGTGGCACCAAAACAGCGTTCAAAACTCCACCGACGATAATCGCGTAAACGTTATTCGGAAGCTGGTTAGCTACTCCGAAGGCATCTGCGGCATCGGTTGTTACACCGATCGCAGCAGCCAACAGGACCGCTCTTAGAAAGCCGAGAATTCGCGACACAATGGTGCCAGAGGCCATCACCAGGGAGCTTCGGGTCACCGAGGGGTTCAGATCACTCATTCTTTGCTCTTCGAAGCTTCACAATCGTGCGGATTGCACCCACCGAAATCAGGGCGACAATCCCCACCCCCAGGGTCACAAGCAAAAATAGTTCGATGTCGTAATTTACATTTACGTTCAAGAGCTGAGATTGCCCGACTCGAAGCCCGGATTGCTCAAGCCAGATTGTGATTTCAACCGGACCATTGGCGATTGCTCGAACGCTCAGCTCCGCCAACTGGGAGCTGTTGGCGGCAACGGTAAATGACTGGCCCTCCACCACTTCCAAGCGAAACGAACCGGAACGCCCCTGGAGGGTGAGCTCCAGGTCTTGGTCTGTTGGATTTTCAATGGTTACCGGGATTCTGCCGTCTCTAGCCACCAGGTTGATGGTTGAACCCGGCACAATTTGAGGCGCAGCATCCTCGGCCTGGGCTGCTGGCCCAAGCACCAAGAGCGTGGCCAATAATGCGATGATTCGCCTCAACCCAGAATCTCCCAGGCCAGAGTCACCATCTTTTTCTCATTTTCATGAGCCAAAACATCGTGCAATTCATGCATTGCAAACCACTTGACCGCCAGCACCTCGCCGGTGGGATCGCCTTGGTGGTTTAGGTCCCCTCCCACCTGCTTCATCAAATAGTGGTGAACGGTTTTGCGAATTCTTTTTGGTCCCAAACGAAACGAGTATTTGATTTCACCGATCTTGGAAATCACCTCGGCCTCCAAGCCGGTTTCTTCGTAAACCTCACGCACGGCGGTTTCAGCTGTTTTTTCACCGCGCTCAATATGTCCCTTGGGAAGACACCAGTCTGCACCGCCGCCCCTATTTCTGTGGGAAATCAGGGCTACCAAGTTCGAATCGTGGCCCGAAATAACCAATCCGCCAGCTGACACCTCGGTCACTGTAAAGGGGCGGACGATTTTCATTCCACAACTCTATAAGGGCTACCAAGTTTCTTTACTATGGCAAGCTATTGCGCATGCAATCCGTAGCCCAGGCGCTTGAGAACCTAAAGCGCAATACGGCGCACCCACTGTTGAGTCAGCTCGGCGAACTATTCACCCGGGCTGGCCACGAAATTGCCCTCGTGGGGGGCCCCGTTAGGGATGCCATCCTTGGCAGAGCCGCGCCCGATCTAGATTTCACCACCAGCGCGAGCCCAGACCAAATACTTACCCTGCTAAAGCCGATATCTCAGGCAACCTGGGATATCGGTCGAGAATTTGGCACGATCGCGGCCCAGATTCAGGGCGAACAGGTGGAGATTACTAGCTATCGGGCCGACAGCTACGATAAAGAATCTCGCAAGCCAACCGTTGAATTTGGCGACAACCTAGAAGATGACCTAATTAGGCGGGACTTCACGGTGAATGCCATGGCGTTGAGGCTGCCGGCAATGACCTTTGTGGATCCACACCAGGGTCTGAGGGACCTATTGGGCAAGACTCTCAGGACTCCGACCGCCCCGGAAATATCATTCTCCGATGACCCATTGCGCATGATGCGCGGAGCTCGCTTCACCTCGCAACTGGGATTTGAGATTGAGCCTTTGACATTCGAGGCGATGTGTCAGATGAAAGATCGCATCAGCATCATTTCTAAGGAGCGCATCAGGGATGAGCTGACCAAGCTCTTGCTGTCGGAGAATCCAACCCCGGGGCTAGAGGCCCTGGTCGATACTGGATTAGCGGAACTGGTTCTGCCGGAGCTGCCGGCTCTAAAACTTGAAATGGATGAGCACCACCACCATAAGGACGTTTACCAGCACACCCTGACCGTGTTATCGCAGGCCATTGATTATGAAAAGGACTATGGGCTGGAGAAGAACCTGGTGCTGCGTTTGGCCGCCCTGTTTCACGATATCGGAAAGCCGGCCACCAGAAGGCTTGAGCTAGGCGGTGCTGTGACCTTCTACCATCACGATGTGGTGGGGGCCAAGCTTGCCAAAAAGCGTTTGACTGATTTGCGCTTCGATAACGACACCATCAAGGCAGTCGCGAGACTGGTCGAACTGCACCTAAGGTTCTTTGGCTATAGCGACCAGCAGTGGAGCGACTCGGCGGTTAGAAGATACGTCAGGGATGCCGGCCAGGAGCTTTTACAGCTGCACGCACTGACCCGCGCAGATGTCACCACCCGCAATCAAAAAAAGTCAGATCGCCTAGCGCACGCCTATGACGATTTAGAGGAGCGCATCAAGGTTTTGGCTCAGCAGGAGCAACTCGATGCGATGCGGCCAGATCTCGACGGTGCTCAGATCATGCAGATTCTTAACATCGGGCCTGGCCCCGATGTCGGCAAGGCCTACAACTTTTTAATGGAGCTTCGGCTGGATGAAGGCTCTCTGGGCTTTGATGAAGCTAAAAAACGCTTGCTGGTCTGGCAACAAAGCCAGTAAGGTAGTGAGGTTGCCCTAGGCAATGCTCTATGCAATTACCCTCCTGTTATGGAAATACCATGACCGTTTTAGACCGAAGGAGGTGGGTTAACTATGCATAATTACGAGCTGATGGTCATTCTGGACCCTCAACTAGATGAGCGAACAGTTGCCCCAAGCATCGACAAGTTCCTCAATGTCATTACAACAAGTAAAGGCACTGTGGACAAGGTTGATATCTGGGGACGCCGTCGCATGACATATCCAATTCAGAAGCACGCCGAAGGCATCTACGTTGTTATCAACGTGACCGCTGACTCAGCTGCTGTGAAGGAGCTCGAGCGTCAGCTAAGGCTGAACGAAGCAGTGCTTCGCACCAAGGTGCTCAGGATCGAAGATGCAGTATTCAGCATCAACCCAATTGAGTTTGTGCCAGAAGAGAAGGAAAAGCGTCCACCTCGTGGCGGTCCTCGCTCCGGCGGCAAGCGTCCCTCAGGCCCTAGAAGCTAATGGCAGGCGAGGTTAGCGTAACCATCGTCGGTAACCTAGCCGACGACCCGGAGCTTCGCTACACCCAGGGGGGAATAGCCGTTGTTTCAGTTCGCGTCGGTTCGACCCCGCGCACATTCAATAAAGCCACCAACGAATGGGTGGACGGCGAAACCGTATGGGTTCGCTGCACCGCTTGGCGCGAGGTTGCAGAAAACGTCGCTCAGAGCTTGGCTAAGGGAACCCGCGTGGTTGTCACTGGTCGGCTCAAGCCACCATCTGCCTATCAGACCGCTCAGGGTGAAGCTAGGGCATCGCTCGAACTCGAGATTGAAGAGATCGGCGCTTCGCTTCGCTACGCAACCGCAGCTGTAACCCGTCGTGCCCGCGAGGGCAGCGCTGCCGTGGACTCCCCTTGGGGTGGCCAGTCGGCTCCAGCAGTAACGAAATCTTCCAATGGCGCAGACGCCTGGGCAAACCCAGTCGACGCTGCAGCTGACGAAGCCCCGTTCTAAAGATTAAAGGAAAGAGAAAAAAATGGCAGGAAAGTCAGCAGACGCTCGCAAGCCGCGGATTAACTCAAAATTCGCCAAGCTAGCCCCGGCTAAGACCATCAAAATTGAGGTCATCGATTACAAAGACGTGGCTACGCTGCGTAAGTTCGTTTCCGACCGCGGCAAGATCCGCGCCCGTCGAATCACCGGTGCTACGGTGCAAGACCAGCGCAAGATTGCCTTGGCTATTAAAAATGCACGTGAGATGGCGCTTTTGCCATACTCCGGCTCTGGGCGCTAAGGAGAAACCCCCATGTCAAAGCTAATTCTGACCAATGAGGTCTCCGGACTTGGTTCCGCAGGCGATGTTGTAGAAGTTAAAAATGGCTACGCTCGCAACTTTTTGATTCCAAACGGCCTCGCGGTTTCTTGGAGCAAGGGTGGCGAGAAGCAGATCACATCGATTCGTTCGGCACGCGATGCACGCGCAATCGCATCCGAAGACGAAGCGAAGGAGCTCAAGGCAAAGCTTGAGGAAAATCCAATTCGCATCCTTGCAAACGCTGGAACGGGCGGTCGCCTGTTCGGCACCGTGAAGACCACCGATTTGGTTGACGCGGTTGCCCTTGCCGGCATCGGTGCAATCGATAAGCGCAAGGTTGAATTCACCAGTGCAATCCGCAACTTGGGTGACTACGAGGCGTCGGTTCGCTTGACCGCCGAAATAGTTGCTCGAGTCAAGCTTTTGGTTGTTGCTGCAAAGTAAGTTGATTCATTAAAGTAACGGCTCGCCTAGAGGCGGGCCGTTACTTTTTTGGCAAAAAACCTTCGGTTATCCACAACCCTAAGGTTTAGGTTTAGAGTTTTCTACATTTTTTTATCCACAGGCAAAACACCCGTCAATGCGGCACTTTAGGAAAAGTTATCCACAGGGACTAACAGGTTATCCACATCTTTTTCCACTTTACATCGGCGTGTTTCCACAGGGTTATCCACAGGCTCGAAAAGTGCGAGTTGATACATCAATGTAAGTACCCCAAGCTATACAAGTCTTGTCGAATCGAAGGAGTCCAAAGTGGCGATGCTTTCACCGGTCCCAGCCTCTGATCCAAGAGTCGCACCGCACAACTTAGAAGCGGAGCAGTCCACTTTGGGCGGCATGCTTTTGAGCCAAGAAGCGGTAGCCGAAGTCTTCGAGGTAGTCTCGGGGGCGGACTTCTACGCTCCAAAGCATGAATTAATCTACAACGCAGTTCTGAGCCTGTTTGGCAAAGGTGAACCAACCGATGTGATTGCGGTAACTGACGAACTCAATAAGTCCGGTGGGCTGGTGAAAGCCGGCGGAGCCGACTACCTTCACTCACTCACAAGCTATGTTCCGACCGCGGCAAACGCCAGCTACTACGCCAAGATCGTTTCCGATAAGGCAATTCTTCGCCGGCTAATCGATGCTGGAACCAGAATCGCGCAGTCCGGCTACGAGAGCCAGGGCGAGGTTGAAGATCTTGTGAACCAAGCCCAGGCCGAGGTCTATAAAGTTTCAAGCCTTTCCTCTCGCGAGGACTACGTGGGTCTGAGTGATTCCATCGAAGCTGCCATTCGGGAAATTGAGACTGCCCAAAAACGCGGTGGCGAAATGACCGGTGTTCCAACCGGCTTTACTGATCTGGATGCCTATACCCACGGCCTGCACCCGGGGCAGCTTGTGATTGTTGCTGCCAGGCCAGCGGTCGGTAAATCTACTTTTGCTCTGGATGTGGCCCGTAACGCGGCCATTAAGCACAATCAGGCCACGATCTTCTTTTCTTTGGAGATGGGCCGCGCCGAAATTGCGATGCGCATGCTCAGCGCCGAGTCTTCGATTTATCTGCAATACATGCGCAAGGGAACGGTCTCCGAAGGAGACTGGACCAAACTTGCCGCAGTCCGCGGCAGAATAAACGATGCGCCGCTTTACATCGATGACAGTCCAAACATGTCATTGGTTGAGATCCGCGCTAAGTGCCGAAGGCTGGCCCAGCAGGTGGATCTGAAGATGGTGGTCATCGATTACATTCAGCTAATGTCCTCGGGCAAAAAAGTCGAATCAAGGCAGCAAGAGGTTTCTGAGTTCTCAAGAGCCCTCAAGCTTTTGGCTAAGGAGCTCGGATTGCCGGTTGTTGCGCTCTCACAGCTCAATCGCCAGGCAGAGCAGGCCAAAGATAAGCGCCCAGAACTATCTCACCTTAGGGAATCCGGTTCTTTGGAGCAGGACGCCGATGTCGTGATTCTTTTGCACCGAGAGGGAATCTATGAAAAAGATCACCCGCGAGCTGGCGAAGCGGACCTTATACTTGCCAAACAGCGAAATGGCCCGACTGGAACTGTAACGGTTGCTTTCCACGGTCAGTACTCTCGCTTCGTAAATATGCCAAGCTAGGAATCGTGCGCAATCAACAACTCTTTAGGTCATTCCTGAGCTTCGCCTTAGGAATTTTTATTACGTTTAGCCAATCCCACTCCGCTCAGATTGGCCTAGCAGCACTTGCAGGCTATGGCTTAGCGCTGGGTATCGTTGGCGCAGTGATCGCAATGTTCAAAAGAAGCGGCCTCAACCCGCTGCAAGAGTTACCGATGGCCGTGTTGGCAACTCTGATTGGGTTATTCGCACTGCTCGCGAGCCTCAATGAGGAGGCCGCCTACCCGGCTTTTATTTCGCTGGTCACAGCTTGGGGTCTCATCTCTGGCGCTTTCGAGCTTTATCAAACAAGAAGGCTCGGATTCAAGACCCCAAAAGGTAACGAGGCTTTCATCAGTGCGATTTTTGCGTTGCTGCTCGGTGCACTGTTTCTATCGGTGGAACTCGATGTGGTCAGCGCCGTGGGTTTCTTTGGCGCGTATCTAACTCTCAGCGGAGTTCACCTTGGCATCTCGGCTTTTGCTCCCGATAAAGCGAAGTAGGCTTTGAAGGTGAAGCGTTTTGCAAATCTAAAGGCCTACATGGCTCTATCGGCAATAGCCGGGGTATTCGTGGGCCTAATTGTTCTTTTTGGAACTCGGTTTGTAGAGACCGCAATAATCTGGGGCCTAGCGACTTTTATTTTCAGCCTGATCCTAGTAGCCACTTTAGATCTTACTTTTAAGCCCGATGACAGTGACCCAAATAAGCCGAAGCTTAGTTAGCTTCGAATTCTTTTCGTGAGCTCTTCGGCCAAGCCGACATAGCGCTCTGGCCGCAAAACCAACAATCTTTCCTTGGTCTCTTGGGAGACGGCTAACGAGTTCACAAATACCAACAACTCTTCTTCACCGACTTTTTTGCCTCTGGTGAGCTCTTTTAGAAGCGCGTAAGGGTCGGAGATATCACTCTCACCACGAGCCACATCCGCCCTGATTGCGGTCTGGATTGCTTCACCGAGAACTTCCCAGTTCTCTAAAAGATCACCAAGAAGGACCGCCTCATTCAGGGCCAATTCATCCAAACCGCGGTCCAGGTTGTCCAAGGCCAACAGTGAATGCCCGAATCCAACACCGATGTTTCGCTGAGCGCTGGAATCTGTCAGGTCGCGCTGCAACCGCGAGGTGACTAGCGTTGCCGATAGCGAATCCAGAATCGCGTTGGAAATCTCCAGGTTGGCCTCGGCGTTCTCAAAGCGAATCGGATTGACCTTATGCGGCATGGTGGAGGACCCAGTGGCACCGGCCACCGGAATCTGCTTGAAATAGTTCAGCGAAATGTAGGTCCAAAAGTCAGTTGCCAGATTGTGCAGGATGCGGTTGAAATGGGCCATTGTTCCGTAAAGCTCAGCCTGCCAGTCGTGAGATTCGATTTGGGTGGTGAGCGGGTTCCAGCTCAGGCCAAGACTCTCGACAAAACCCTGAGATTCTTCCAACCACTCAACATCTGGAGCAGCAGCGATGTGAGCGGCAAAGGTCCCGGTGGCTCCGGAAAATTTGCCCAGGTATTCCTGTTGAGAAATACGCTTTAGCTGCCGATTCAGCCTTGAAACAAAAACGGCAATCTCTTTGCCCATGGTGGTGGGGGTTGCGGGTTGCCCATGAGTTCTTGAGAGCATCGGGACACCTGCATGGCTTAGGGCGAGTTTGGTGAGTTTTTCTACCAGAACGTTCGCCTTGGGTAGCCAAACCTCATTAATCGCTGATTTGACGGTAATTGCATAGGCCAGATTGTTAATGTCTTCCGAGGTGCAAGCAAAGTGAACGAGCTCACTCAGGTCCTGGCGTTGCATGTCTTTGAGTTGCTCGCGAATGAAGTACTCCACCGCTTTCACGTCGTGCCGGGTTACCGCTTCAAGCTCTGCCAGTTTGGCAATTGAGGTATCGCCAAATTCAGCACCGGCAATGGCCCTTAGAGCGAAGGCCTCTTTAGTTGAAATTTCGCTGCCTGAACCGAGAAGGTTGCGGCTTGCGAGCCAAAGCAGCCACTCAATCTCGACTTCAAGTCGGGCACGGTTTAGTCCGGCTTCGCTTAGGTGATTCCCGAGATCCTTGACCTGGCTTTGGTAGCGGCCGTCAAGCGGGCTGATTGGTTGGGCTGAAAGATTGCTCACCACCCCATTTTGCCCTATCCACAGCCTTTTTTGATCATAGGATCTCCACAACTATTAGTTTTGGCTCTAATCCCGCCCCTGCTCTCTGGTTTGGTAGCGGAATGCAATTGCTCTTTCATCTTGAAAATTCGCTGCAACTTTTGAACACCGCCCAGCCAGACCCGAAGTTTTTTTCGGGAGACGCAGCCAGGCAGTTGGAACTTCGACTAAGCGTTTTGCGTGGTGAAGTCCTGAATCTGAAGTCCGACCTATGGCTTTAGAAATATATGGCGGGGACCCGAGGGTCGTGGCGACCCGAGAGGAATTATTTCGAATTGCAATGGCCCTTAGAAATAGCGCCAGCGAGCTCAACGCTGCGATTTTCTCTCCGCCAGACATGCTCCTAGGTTTTCTGCCAAACCCGGTGCCAAACATCCAACTGGCTATCAGTGCCCCGAGGATTTGTTCGGAGCTTGAATCGCTTGCCAGTAACTGCGACATCGTTGCGGAGAACTACTTTTCTACCGAGGCCAGGGTCAGCCACATCTTTCAGGATCTAATAGACCCGCTGCGCCTACTGACACCTGTTCTCTCGATTCAAAGCCCAATAACGAACATGTTCACCGACCAGGTTGCGCCATTAGTTGGGGCGATGGCCGTGGTTGGGCTTTTGGCCGGCCCCTCAATCGGTTCCAGTAGTTTGCTCGGCGGGGCCATTCAGTTAGCACCGTTAATGGCTGCGCGCCCGACGGTGCAGTCTTTTTTGGCGGGCGGCCAGCTAGGCGTCAAGAGTCTTGGAATTCCGGTGGATGCGACTGGTAGTGCAACCTTGCTTCGCACTGCAGTTGCTTTGCCGCCCCGCAATCTGGCCGATTTGGCGACCAGATTGCACAACTCATATTCCAGCCCGAGCTCGGCAATCAGGATTGAGAGTTACCCGCTTTCTAGTGGCAAGCAATTCGTGGTTTATGTCCCAGGTACCCAATCTCTTTTGTTGGGCGGCACTAATCCACTAAACATTCGATCCAACTTCACCGCGATGGGCGGGGTTTTTGAGGCTCCGAGCGAACAGGCTGTCAAAGACGCCATTGCCAAGGCTGGAGCTGGCAGCGGGGACAGGGTTTTACTGGTCGGTCACTCTCAGGGCGCGCTAATCGCTGGAAATATCGCGAGCAGCCCCCAGGAGTTCGAGGTCTCAGGCCTGGTGTCTTTCGCCGGGCCGATCGGGCACCTAAAGCTCGATGTGCCGGTGATCGCCATTCAGCACTCTGCCGATCCGGTTCCGCTATTGAGTGGAAGGGCGAATCCGCTGACTCAAAACTGGGTGACTGCTAGCTCGAGCGCTGAATTCGAGGATTTAATTGCTGCCCACCGACTTGATGGCTACATAGCAACCGCAACCGAATTAGATCAGAGCCAAGACATTGGCTTGAATCGCGTGAAGAACGCCCTTTGGCCCGATTCAAAGGGTTCTGGAACAGAGTACGTCTATGGAGTCAAGAGAGATTAGCGAATGTTTACCAACTTGAGTAGCGCCCGAGCGATAAAGCTCGCAATTGACATCACGATGGCTGCCAAGATGGCCCAGCCGAGTGATGCAATCTCTAAACCCTCAGATGTGAAACCTTCGATAGTGAAGATTTCTTGGGCAAATAATGTGCTCAGCCAAGCTACGAATAAAAGCAAGGCCCCATTTATTACAAAGGCGATTAGCCCAAAGGTAATGATGTACAAAGGGAATGCCAGAACCTTGATTACCGGGGCGATGATTGCGTTGACTAAACCAAAAATCGCGCCGATTGCTAAGAAAGATGCAATCGTGTTCCACAAACCATCCCCGCCATAGGGGGTGAGTGTGATGGCCGGGACCAGTTGTGTGGCGGCCCAAAGACCCAAGGCATTGACAATCGTGCTAACCAGAAAACGCAACATAGTCAAAATTCTCTCAGTATCGGGCTAAATTAGGTGGGTGACTCATGAGAACTCTCAACCAATGCTCCAGCTTTTAGCACCGGATGGCACTTATGGCGTGCCACAGGAATACGCCGAATATGGCGAAATTATCGCAAACCTCTCCGAATTTGAGCTAACTCGCCTTTACCGCGATATGGCAAGGATGCGGAGGTTCGACACCGAGGCAACGGCTCTGCAGCGCCAGGGGCAGCTCGGGCTCTGGGTGCCGGCGATTGGCCAAGAGGCGGCTCAAATTGGTTCCGGATATGCCTTAGCTAAAAACGACCACATTTTTCCAAGCTATCGCGAGCACGGGGTGGCAATAACTCACGGGGTTGAGTTGATGTCGATTCTGAAGCTCATGCGAGGAGTGAATCATGGTGGTTGGGATCCTGAAGAGACTCGTTTCCACCAATACGCAATTGTGCTGGGCTCGCAGGTATTGCATGCCGTGGGGTATGCCATGGGCATAAAGCTTGACGGCAAGGTGGGCAGTGATGATCCCGAGAATGACCTAGCGGTCATTTCATATTTTGGTGATGGCGCAACCGCTGAGGGCGATGTCTCGGAATCTTTGCTATTTGCAGCAATCAACGATGCTCCAATAATTTTCTTCATTCAAAATAACCAGTGGGCCATTTCTTCAAATGTTGCCGACCAAACCAGAGTGCCGCTTTATAAGCGTGGCGTGGGTTTTGGAGTTGAGGGGATGCAGGTGGACGGCAACGATGTGTTGGCCTGTTATGCCGCGACCAAGATTCACATGGATAACGCCAGAGGCGGCAAGGGCCCCTTTTTGATTGAAGCAATGACTTATCGAATTGGTGCCCACACCACAAGCGATGATCCCACCAAGTATCGCGATGAACTAGAGGTGGAGAGCTGGCGAGCTAAAGACCCGCTTGCTCGTTTTGAGATATTCCTTCGCCGCCAGGGGATTGGCGATGATTTTTTTGAAGAGGTAGTTAGGGCCGGTGACGAGCTAGCGGCAGACATCAGGTCTCAGACCTTCGCTCTTAAAACCCCCGGTCTTGAGAATATCTTTGACCACGTTTACACAGAACCACACCCCGAGATTGATCGCCAAAAAGCCTGGCTTTTGGCCTACGAGAAGCAGATGGGTGCCCATGAGTAGCTATCAGGACATGCCAATTGCCAAGGCTTTAAATGCGGGCATTCACGCCGCCATGGCGAAGGATGAAAAAGTATTGATGTTTGGCCAAGACGTCGCCCAGTTGGGCGGGGTTTTTAGGGTTACCGAGGGGCTGCTCAAAGACTTTGGCTCTTCGAGAATATTCAACTCTCCGATTGCCGAATCCGGCATCGTTGGAACCGCCATTGGTCTTGCAATGCGAGGTTATCGGCCGGTCACTGAGATTCAGTTTGATGGCTTTGTGTTCCCGGCCTTTAATCAGATCACCAGCCAGCTGGCGAAGCTCACCTCTAGATCGGAGGGCTTTCTAAAGATGCCGGTGGTCATTCGAATTCCTTACGGTGGGGGCATTGGCGCAGTAGAACACCACTCGGAGAGCCCGGAGGCTTATTTTGCTCACACCGCAGGCCTCAGGGTAATCACCCCTTCGAATTCAAACGATGCCTACTGGATGATTCAACAGGCAATCGAATCTAACGACCCGGTGATTGTTTTTGAACCCAAACGCAGGTATTGGCAAAAGGGTCCCGTCAACTTAGACACGCCTCCAATGTCTATGCACAGCGCCCGAATTTTGCGTGAGGGCAACCAGGTGACGCTTTTGAGTTACGGCCCGATGGTTCCAACCGCGATTCAAGCCGCTGAGTTGGCAGCCCAGGAGGGTATTAGCCTCGAGGTTATTGATCTGAGGTCGCTGAGTCCGATTGACTACCCAACCATTTTGGCCTCGGTGCAAAAGACCGGCAGAGCAATCATTGCCGCCGAGGCGCCGACCAACATCAGCGTTTCTGCTGAGGTTGCAGCGCGCATCCAGGAGAATGCTTTCTACCACCTCGAGGCTCCAGTAATTCGAGTTGGTAGTTTCGACACCCCCTACCCACCAGCCAAACTAGAAGAGGCCTACCTGCCAGATGCAGACCGGATTCTAGAAGCTGTTGATAGGGTTCTGGCTTACTAGGGAGATCGAATGAGCATTGCAAAATTCCCACTTCCCGATGTCGGTGAGGGTCTAACCGAGGCCGAACTGGTGTCCTGGAAGGTTCAGGTCGGTGACATAGTCACCGTGAACCAAACGATTTGCGAGATTGAGACTGCCAAGTCGATTGTCGAATTACCCTGCCCTTTTGCGGGCGAAGTCACTGAGCTATTAGTTCAGGAGGGCGAGACCGTTGAGGTTGGGAACCCAATTATTGCGGTGCGAGTGGCTGCAGGTTCTGTCATCCCTGGTGTCGACGAGCCAGAAGGCAATAACCCAGTAGTGAATAGCCCAGTAGTGAATAGCCAAGTGTTGGATACTCCAACTGCAAATACCGGCGCGGAGTATCAGCTCCCAAACCTGGTGGGCTATGGCGACCCGGGCGAGGTTAGTTCGAGGCGTTCTAGAGCGGTTAGGGGATTACCCCCGATTGCTACGGCAACCCCGGTGGCGATGGTGAGTCAAATCGCGACCAGCGATTCGGTTATGGCTAAGCCTCCAATTAGAAAGCTTGCTAAAGAACTCGGGGTGGATATCTCCTTGGTTACCGGAACCGGTTTGCGCGGTGAGGTGACTCGTGAAGATATCGTGGGATCTGCTAGCCAGGCAGGTGTCTTTAAGAATCTAACCACCCCGAATCAGCCAAGCCAGCGCGAGGAGCGGATCCCGGTCAAGGGTGTTCGTAAGGCAATTGCCACCGCCATGGTGCGTTCGGCTTTCACCGCCCCGCACGTGAGCATCTTCGTTGATGTTGATGCCACCAGGACAATGGAATATGTTCGCCGGCTGAAAAACTCGGTCGACTTTGCGGGCATCAAGGTGACCCCACTTTTGATTATGGCCAAGGCGATCATCTGGGCCGTGAGGCGCAACCAGATGGTGAACTCTACTTGGACCGATGAGGAAATCATCGTGCACTATTTTGTGAACCTGGGGATCGCTGCGGCGACGCCCAGGGGTCTGATTGTTCCGAACATTAAAGACGCCGATGCCATGAGCATGATTCAGCTTGCCCAGGCAATCGAACAGCTCGCCACAACTGCACGCGAGGGCAAGACCACCCCGGAAGACATGCGTGAGGGAACAATCACAATCACTAACATCGGTGTCTTTGGTGTTGACACCGGCACCCCGATTCTGAATCCCGGTGAAGTCGGAATTATCGCCCTGGGTTCTATTCGAAAGAAGCCCTGGGTCGTGGACGATGAGATTGTCGTTCGACAGATCACCACTATTGGAGCAACCTTTGATCACCGCGTGGTCGATGGAGACGTGGCATCGAGGTTTGTTCAAGACATCGCGAGCGTAATAGAGGAACCAGCCCTATTGCTTGACTAATGCAATTGACAATCATTTTCATTAGTGCTAACTTTTCGTTATGAATAAAAATACTTTTAGGTTCCTGGGCGCATTTATTGCCGCCAGCACCGCACTCGCTCTTTCCGGTTGTGCTCCCCAGAGTGAGGAGGTTGTTGATGCTAAGCCGAGCATTGTTGCCACCACTAACATTTGGGCTGATATCACAAGTCAGATAGCCGGCGACTTCTTCGATGTGACCGCATTAATATCAGACCCGGCTATTGATCCGCACTCTTATGAGGCCAGTGCCAGAGATCAGCTAGCAATCAAAGAGGCAGAGCTCTTTGTCATTAATGGCGGAGGCTATGACGAGTTTGCAGAGGTCTTGGCCAGTAGTGCCGGCACCGAGGTATTCAATGCCTATGAGATTCACGAGGCCCAAGAGGGTTCCGATTCGGGTGAAACTCATGCCGAAGGCGAAACTCATGCAGCCCATGGCGATCACGATGGCTCAGACCACACCTGGTATGACCTGCATCTTGTTGAATACGTCTCAGGGATGATCGCAATCAAGCTCGGCGAATTGCAACCCGAAAATGCTGCGATTTTTAGTGCAAACGCAGAGGCCTTTGGAGCTGAAATTGAGCTTCTTGAGGTCAAGAGAGACGCTTTGACTAGCTCCGAGGTTCACTATTTTGAAGCTCACCCGCTTGCGGCTTTGTTATTCAAAGATCTCGGATTTAAGAATTTGACCCCGGAGGGCTTCGCCGAGACTGAAGAAGCCGGTCTCGAGCCATCGGCAAGGGTTCTTGCGGATTCCAGGGAGCTAATTGCTTCGGGGGATATTCAGTTTTTGGCCGTGAACGAGCAAGCCACATCGCCAACTCTTGATGCCTTGAAACAGCTGGCTGCAGAATCCGGCGTGCCAGTGTTGGAATTCGATGAACTCCTGCCTGAAGGTTCCACCTACCAGCAGTGGATGGGAAGCATCTTGGACTCAATCGCTGGGATCTAATAACCCAAGAGGGTTTTTTGGTCGGCCACCGCCAAAAGCGGATGGCCGACTGCTTCTTTTAGATAATCATTTTCAATAAGGAGTAATGTCTAGTCAATGAAGCGTTGGCAAGTATTAACGGCCGTTGGAATTTTTGTTGCACTAATTGCAGGACTGACCCTTGGCCCGGTTATTTTTAGCAGAGACTCCCCTTCGGCGACCACCAACCCGTCACCGAGCCCGACTTTGACTAGGGACGGCGACACCGGCGTTATCAAGGTTGTCGCCTCGACCAACGTTTGGGCCAACATCATCGAGCTTGTTGGGGGCGAATGGGTTGAGGTCACCACGATTATTGATTCGGTAGCAAAAGACCCCCACTCCTACGAGGCTTCTGCAAGAGATCAGCTGGCTATCAACGATGCGGAGCTTGTGGTCTATAACGGAGGCGGTTACGACGATTTCATGTTGACTTTGATTTCTGCCGCCCCGGAAACCAAGACGGTTCTGCCTCTGATTGATCCGGCTGATTCGAATGAATCGGACAACGAACACATTTGGTACGACCTTGGGAGAGTGGAGAAAGCGGCTGAAGATTTGGCTGCCGTGATAACCGAACTTCGACCAGAGGCATTTGCCCAAATAAATACGAACTATGACTTTTTTGTCAGGGAGCTGTCAAACCTGGAGATCAGGGTTGAAGCCCTGCGGGATAGGGCCCTAGGGCTTGGTGTAATCGCCCCCGAGGGCGTGGCAAACCGAATGCTGCAAAATGCTGGGTTCATAAACATGACTCCTGTGGCGTTGGCAAGGGCCGTTGAGGAAGAGCGCGAGGTTCCATTAACCGCGCTTAGCGAAAGTAAGGAACTCCTCGAGGGCAAAGTGGCCATACTTTTGGTCACCAACTCCCAAGTATCGGACCAGATTTCTAAAGAGCTGAGCCAGGTGGCACAGGCATCGGGCGCCTCGGTTGTTGATTTTAGTGAGTTGCTGCCTGTGGATTTGGATTATTTGGACTGGATGGCTCAGGTCATCGACCAACTTCAAGAGGCAATCTACTAAATGGCCAATATTCTAGAAATCAAAGATGCTGGTTTGAAATTTGGCGAAAGATCGATTTGGAATCACTTGAGTTTGGATGTAAAGCAGGGTGAATTCATAGCGGTGATCGGTGCTAACGGCTCCGGTAAGTCGATGCTCTTGAAGGCCATCCTGGGCCAGCAGCAACTCACCAGTGGCAGCGTAAAGTTTTTGGGCAAGCCCTCAGGCCATGGCAATACTCAGATCGGCTACATCCCGCAGCACAGGGTGGTGGACTCCGGTCTGCCTCTCAAGGTGGTGGATGCGGTTCGATTTGGTTTAGATGGTCACGTCTTCGGGTTACCGCTGCCCTCAAAGCAAAAAAGAGAACTCGCACTCAAAGCCCTAAGAGCTGTTGAGGCCAGCCACTTGGCCGAAAGTCCGGTTGGCCTTCTTTCAGGGGGCGAAATGCAGCGAGTCAGGGTCGCCCAGGCAATCATCTCTGGGCCAAAACTCATTCTGGCCGATGAGCCGCTGAGTGCGCTGGATTTAAATCACCAGGAGATTGTTAGTGCGCTAATTGATAAAAAGCGCAAGGAGCACGGGGCTGCCGTTTTATTTGTCACTCACGACGTGAATCCGATTATCGATTATGTAGATCGGGTTTTGTATCTAGCGCAAGGCCGCTATTCAATTGGAACTCCGGATGAGGTTTTGCAATCAGATGTCCTATCAGAGCTCTATGGCACCGAGATCGATGTGGTTAGAAACCAGGGCCGAGTCGTGGTGCTTGGAGCCCATGACCATAACCACCACGAGGATGAGGAGTGGACCTAAATGGATTTTCCAATCCTCTTTGACTTCAATGACTACGACCGGTTATTGCCGCTAGTCACAAACTCTCTAATTGCCGGAGCGCTTTTGGCTCTGATTGGCGGTTTAGTTGGGGTTTTTGTAATGACCCGGGAGCTTTCCTTCGCGGTTCACGGAATATCCGAGTTGTCCTTTGCCGGGGCGGCAATCTTTTTGCTAATTGGGCTCGATGTGGTGACCGGCTCAATAGTTGGCTCTTTGGCGGCAGCGGCAATCCTCGCCTTTTTAGGCGATAAGGCTAAAGACCGCAACTCGATAGTTGCGGTGCTGATGCCATTTGGGCTCGGGATTGGTATTTTGGCCTTATCGCTTTACCCTGGCCGATCCGCAAATAAGTTTGGATTGCTAACTGGCCAAATCGTCGCAGTCGATGACCCAAAGCTTTTTTGGATGGCTGGAATTGCAACCGCGGTGGTTGTGACGCTACTTGTGATTTGGCGCCCACTGACCTTTGCGTCTTTGGATGTTGAGGTGGCCGCGGCGAGGGGGATTAACGTCAAACTGCTGGGCATTGGATTTGTTATGTTGCTGGGCCTTGCGGTCGCGGCTGCGGTTCAGATTGTTGGAGCTCTATTGGTACTGGCAATTTTGGTCACACCAGCAGCGGCTGCGTTGAGGTTGAGTTCGAGCCAGATCTGGGTTCCAGTTTTGAGCGTTGGTTTCGCAGCAATCTCAATGCTCGGGGGTATCTTCTTAGCGCTGGGCGCTGGATTGCCAATCAGCCCTTATGTCACCACGATATCGTTCACGATCTACCTGATATCTAGGGGATTGGGAGTTATTAAGTCAAAAAGGCGGGTGTCAGCTTGACTCTAAAGCGAGCCACTTGGCAAAAAACCGCGGTGAAAGAGCAGTTGGATTTATTCGGAGGCTTTGTCTCCGCCCAAGAGTTGCACCAAGAGATTCTGAACAATGGCAAGAAGTTGGGCCTAACAACGGTCTACCGCGCCTTGACCGAGCTGGTTTTAGGTGGAGAGGCGGATGCGCTCAATGCCGAGGATGGCGAAACCAAATATCGCAATTGCACGCCCAAGCACCACCACCATCTGATTTGTCGAAAATGCGGGCACACCGAAGAGTTTGAATTACCTGATTTTGAACTCGCAACCGAGCGAATCGCTGGGTCTCACGGCTTCAAAGACGTGAGCCACAGCATTGAACTATTTGGGATTTGTGGCAACTGTGGCGTGGCTGGTTGATTTTTCTCAATCAAGACTTGCTATTGAACCTACAAACCTCCTAAAATAGTGGAGTTGTTAGGGGCTTTGCCCCATCAATCCCCAACTTATGCTTCGGGCAAACGCGCCCTAGGAGGAAAAATGGCTGCTTACTGCCAGGTCACACAGACCACGCCGCAGTTCGGTCACAAGGTTTCGCACGCTCAGAACAAAACTAAGCGTCGATTTGACCCGAACATTCAAAAAAAGACCTACTTCGTCCCATCGCTGGGCCGCAAGGTTACTTTGCAACTATCAGCCCGTGGCATCAAGATAATTGATGTTCGTGGAATTGATTCCGTTATCTCCGAGCTTCTAGCTCGCGGCGAAAAGATCTAGGAAGACCAAGATGGCCAAGGATAAGGACATTCGTCCAATCATTAAGTTGAAGTCAACTGCCGGGACCGGTTACACATATGTAACCAAAAAGAACCGCCGCAACGACCCAGATCGCATCACTTTGAAAAAATACGACCCAGTTGTGCGCAAGCACGTTGAATTCCGTGAGGAGCGCTAGAGATGGCTAAGAAATCCAAGATTGCTCGTAACGAGCAGCGCAAGGTAATCGTCGAGCGCTACGCCGTTCAGCGCCTCGAGCTAAAGAAGGCTTTAGTCGATCCAACTTCCACCGTTGAGCAAAGAGAAGCAGCCCGTTTGGGATTGCAGAAGCTGCCTCGCGACGCCTCTCCAGTTAGAGTTCGCAGCCGCGACATGATTGACGGCCGACCACGTGGAGTGCTTTCTAAGTTTGGCATCAGCCGTGTGCGCTTTCGCAAGATGGCTCACGAAGGTGAATTGCCGGGCATCACTAAATCCAGCTGGTAAATAAGTTTTATCTAACCCCCGCGCAGCAAAGGCCCTGAGGCCTTGATGGGCGGGGGTTAGTTTTTAACTAGACCTTTTTGAAGCTTGGGTAGAATTTTGGGCCCTACGAGCAATTCGAAAAGCCTAAAAGTCCCCAACAGCCCTATGAATAAAGGGATAGGTACCTAAAAAATCACTTTCAACACGCCGAGCCGTTACTCATCCATCGCACCTGAGGGCTATAAGTTAATTATGACAACACTGTCTTTAGACGTCCAGGAGGACATTATGAACAAGAGCGAGCTCGTAGCAGCCGTTGCAAAGCACACTGGCGAGTCACAGGCCGCCGTCGGTCGCGTTATCGACGCGATGTTTGACACCATCGGTGCAGCCATCAAAGCTGATGACAAGGTCACCATTCCTGGTTACCTAACCGTGTCAAAGGGCCACCGTGCAGCGCGCACCGGCCGCAACCCACAGACCGGCGCCACCATCCAGATTGCAGCAGCTGCAACCGTCAAGGTATCTGCAGGCAGCAAGCTAAAGGCTGTAGTTAAGTAACTCAAACAAAACTCGAAGACGGCGACTGGGCAACCAGCGCCGTTTTTGGTTTAATCAGAAGCTAAAGTTAAGGGATGACCGATCGCTATAGAGCAAACTTTTATGTTTTGCTGCAGTTTGTCCTGATCGCCCTATTGTTTCTTGCTCCTCGCATGGATCAGCCCTACGGGGCCCTCAGTCCGGTTCTGTCTGTCATCGGGTTAATCTTTTTTGTCATCGGTGCGGCTTTGTTGTTGATTAGTTTTTTGCGGCTGGGTCGCTCGCTGACCGCTTCTCCAATTCCTAAAAACGATGGTGAGTTGGTAACCACGGGTTTATACGCCCGAGTCAGACACCCGATATATTTCGCGCTGCTGGTCTTGAGCATGGGTGTGGTGCTTGATGCTGGATGGTGGCCTCAGTTAATAGTCGTTGTGATGCTCTACACGCTCTTGCGAATCAAGACTGAGTTTGAGGAAACTCTTTTGAGCAGAAAATACCGAGGCTATAAGGCTTACGCCCAAAAGACCCCGAGATTCTTCCCGAGGCTAACCAGGTGACAGCAAAAACCACCAAGCGCATCCTCAGGTCGGTAACAACCCTTGCCATTGGCGCAATCTTTGCATTAGTCATTGGCTTGATTATTGGCGGCGGGGCGAGCCCGCTGATTTTCTCTGACCCTGGCCCAGTGGTTCGATTCGGGGCACCGGTTGCGAAGTTGATTATGAACCTTTCGATGGCTACTGCGGTTGGTTCACTGGTTCTTTCGGCCTTTGCCGGCAACGCGCTCGAAAGAGCTCGATTGGCGGAACTCGCAGCCTGGTCGGCAGCTATCTGGTTGGGCTCCGGGGCAGTGAACTTTGTCTTCACCTTTCTATCGGCTTCCGGCAGCGAACTTTCTTTTGGGTCGGAATTCTCCGACAGCCTCTGGCTTTTTGCTACCCAGATTGAGCTTGGCACTTTATTGGCGCTCAATCTGGGGTTTGCGCTGTTGCTAAGCCTCTCCGCCTTGGCCTTTAAATCCCAGCTTGGCGGTGCAATAAATGCGGCCATAGCTCTTGCGGGTCTTTATCCTCTGGCAGAGTCGGGGCACGCTTCTGCTGATGCAGGGCACGCTCTGGCTGTGAACTCGATGTTGATGCACCTGGTTGGTATATCGGTCTGGGTGGGCGGTTTGGTGGCGTTATTTGCCGTGTTTGGGGACGATGCCAAGCGAGCGAAGGTTTTGACAAGTCGCTACTCGACTTTGGCACTATTCGCCTTCATAGTGGTCTCTATTTCGGGCCTCACATCGGGGTTTATCAGGCTTTACAGCTTTGCAGACTTGTTTTCAAACTATGGCCTTTTGCTCATGGGCAAAGCTGGCTTGTTGATTGTCCTTGGAGTCATGGGCGCTTTGCATCGCAAGTCTCTGATTGACAAGATGTCTAATGGTTCTGGCTTTATAAGACTCGCAAGCTTTGAAATCTTTATTATGGGCCTTGCAATTGGGTTAGGGACGGCACTCGCCAAGACCGCCCCTCCGGTGAGCGGGGTCGAATTTGTGCCACCGACTCCCGCCGAATTGCTAAGTGGTGACCCGCTGCCAACCGAACTGACTCAAATGAGTTGGTTCACGGTTTGGGATATCGACGTCTTATGGGCAACCATTAGCGTGCTTGGAATCTTGGTCTACCTCAATGGGGTCAGAATTCTTAGAGCTCGAGGCGACTCCTGGTCGATTGGGCGCACAGGTTCGTGGATAGGCGGGATGTTGGTGCTGTTCTATGTCACCAACGGCGCCCCAAATGCATATCAGGAATACCTATTCAGCGTTCACATGGTTGGCCACATGGTTCTATCAATGCTGGTGCCGGTTTTGTTGGTGCCCGGGGCGCCTGTGACGCTATTAGCAAGAGCTCAAAAACCTAGGACCGATGACACCAGGGGTTTGCGTGAATGGGTGCTTTGGGCGGTTCATACTCCTTTTGCCTGGTTTGTATCTAATCCGATATTTGCGGCGCTAAATTTTGCACTGTCTCTGGTTATTTTCTATTACACGCCCTTATTTCGGTGGTCAACCGAGGAGCACATCGGTCACCAGTGGATGCTGGTGCACTTTTTGATCACCGGTTACTTGTTCGTGCAGGCCATAATCGGGGTTGACCCGCAGCCGCACAAGACCAATTTTCCAGTGAAGCTGATGGTGTTGATTGGCACAATGGCTTTCCATGCCTTTTTTGGACTCGGGCTTATGAATGAGCAGAGTCTGCTACTTGCCGATTGGTTTGGGGCAATGGGCAGACCATGGGGACCGGACCCGCTTGCTGATCAAGCAATTGGTGGGGCTTTCGCTTGGGGGGTGGGAGAGATTCCAACCATCATCATTACCCTGATTGCCGTAACTCAATGGTCCAAATCGGATGCCAGAGAGCGTAAGCGGCTGGATCGCGCATCAGACCGCACCGGCAACCAGGATGTCACCGACTACAACGACATGTTTGAGAAGTTGAACAAAATTGAGGATCGTAGAAAATGATCATCGAACTAAGCGATGAGCAGCGCGCGCTTTTTGAATACATCGAGGACTCCCGGAGCCAGGTATTTGTCACCGGTAAGGCTGGCACTGGGAAATCTACCCTCTTATCGCACCTAACCTCAAACACGAAAAAGTCCTTCGCCGTCTGCGCTCCGACCGGAGTCGCTGCCCTAAATGTTGGCGGAGTGACCATTCACTCGCTCTTCACTTTTCCTTTTGGATTATTGGGTGAGGTAGATCTTGGGCGACACATGTCAAAGCGCACAAGAGAGGTCCTAAAGGCCTTGGACATGCTCGTGATTGATGAGATTTCAATGGTCTCCGCGGACATGATGGATGCGATTGACCGGTCTCTGAGAATTGCCAGAGGCAAGCGCAAAGAGGCCTTTGGCGGTGCTCAGGTGGTGATGTTTGGTGACCCCTATCAGCTAGCACCAGTGCCGCCAAACGACCCGGTTGAGCGCGGCTACATGGCAGAGAACTACCAATCCGGTTGGTTTTTTGATGCCCACGTTTGGCGCGAATCAGATCTTGAGCGCTTCGAGTTGGGTGAAATCTTTAGGCAATCGGACGACTCGTTCAAGGAGATTCTGAACGCAATTCGAGACGGATCAGTGACCCACGAGATGCTCTCGAGGCTCAACGAGGCCGGTAATCGCTTCCCAAATCACCCGGATGTGATCAGGCTTGCGACAATCAACGCCACGGTCGACTCCGTGAACCGACAACGCATGAGTCTGATTGGTTCCGAGCCCAAGAAATTCAAGGCCACCTTCACCGCAGATGCCGCAAAGATATTTGGCCGCGCACTCCCAGCCGAAACCGAGCTCGAGCTCAAGGTTGGAGCCCAGGTGATGTTCATCAAAAACGATGATTCTTCTGGAATGAAGACCCCAACCGGTGGCTCGGTTAGGCGCTGGGTGAATGGCACAATCGGCAAGGTGGTCGCGCTGACCAAAATCGGCACGGTTTTAGTCGAGGTTGATGGCGAGAACCTAGAGGTTGGTCCCGCTACCTGGGAAAAGGTTCGCTACGAAATTGAGGAGAAGTTCGACGAGGCCTCGGGCAAGGTCAAGGAAACCCTCGTGCCAATCACCCTGGCAGAGTTCAAGCAGATACCACTACGGCTTGCCTGGGCTGTAACCATCCACAAGTCCCAGGGCCAAACCTACGATGAGGTCCAGATCGATATGGGCCGTGGCGCATTTTCTCCGGGCCAGACCTATGTTGCCCTGTCGCGGGTTCGCTCGCTAGAAGGGCTATATCTCAATCGAGCCATTGAGATCAGAGACGTGCTGGTTGATCAGGATGTTATTCGGTTTATGTCCGGTTCGATGCCAGATGCTTTTAGCTCAGAGTTACTGCCGCCGTTCTAACTAATCGCCCACTAATCAGGTAGACCACTTGGGTGAGCCAGGAAGCCAGTTTGCTAGGCTACCTATGTCACTGGACCTAATTATTGAATCAGGGTTGGTGGTTTAGGTTCGTGAAATGCCAAATGGCTTTCCAGGGCACCGAATGGAGCATTTAGGGCATGAAACTCGAGACTTTAGACACGGCCCAAGAGGCCTGTTCGGCAGCAGCTGACTACATATCTGAGAATTTTCCACAAAATGGAGTCCTGGGTGTTGCCACTGGTGGCACCCAGGTGCCGCTCTACCAAGAACTTGCCAAAAGGCCCCCATTGAGTGTCAAAAAGGCCTTTGCTCTGGATGAGTATGTTGGCCTATCCCAGGATGACCCGAGGTCTTTTTATAGCTACTTGGTGAAACTGGTCCAAGAGCCACTTGCTTTTGCAGCTGGCACCATTCGGGTTCCGCTTGGCATAGCGGTGGATCTTGAAAAAGAAGCTACTGCATTCGAATCAGAGATCCTAAAAGAGCAGGTTGATTTGCAGATTCTGGGTGTTGGAACAAACGGTCACATTGCCTTTAATGAGCCGGGCTCAGACCCCTTATCAAAGACCAGGGTGGTAAAGCTGAGTCAAGAAACCCGAGTAGCCAATAAGGCAGACTTTGGAGACCTGGCTCCGGAGGCTGCAATCAGTCAGGGAATAGCCACCATTTTTAGAGCCAAGAAGCTGGTTTTGATCGCCACCGGAGCATCCAAGGCTCACGCGCTTTCGATGCTGCTGGCTGGAGTTGAAAACTCCGAATACCCGGTGACCTACCTCGCAAACCACCCCGACCTAGTTGTCTTTGCCGATAAGGCTGCAGCTAGCTAGCTAGCCACCAGTTCAAAGCATCGCCAACCCTTTTAGACCAGTACTTTTCGTGGTGTCCCGTGTTCGGGTAGGTGGCGGAAACTAGGCTACCTGGCGCCTCAAAACCCTTGGCCTCGAGTGCTTTGGTTGCGGATTCGTGAAAAGGTCCGTAATTGGCGTCTAGATCCAAGGTACCGCGATCGGTCCAAACGCGGTGGTTGGTGCCCTCGGGCAGCATTCCAATTAGTTCCTTGACGGCAGTTTGGCCGCCAAATAGCCAGTGGGTTGAAAAGCAGATTGCGGTGCCGTAGAGATTTGGCCGGTGTGCCATGGCGTAGAGGGAAATTAGTCCGCCCATTGAAGCTCCCATGATGGCGGTTCGCTTGGGGTTGTGGCTGATTCCGTATTTATCCAGCGCAAAAGGCAATATCGCGTCTGAAACCAGCGAGACGTAGGCGTCTCCAAAGCTTTGGGTTCCGGTGGTCTTGTATTCATCGGGGTAGGTATCCCAAATATCCTGGTGATTATCAGAGATTGATTGTGGGGAGAGCTCTCTGATTCGAGTCTCATCACTCAGGCCCCAGACCGAGATAACAAGCGGTTGTGGGCCCTCTAGTTCGTCTTTGATTGCGCTCAAAACCTCCCAGGTTTTGCCGTTATAAGAGTCTTTTTCATCAAAAACATTTCGGCCATCGTGCATTATTAATACCGGAGTCTCGGGGTTTAGGTCCCTTGGAACCCAGATATCTACCCTGTGTTCATCAAACTCGAATCGCTCCAACTTGCCCTTGGCAAGCCTCAGTTCCAGAAGCCTTTTTTCTCTGAATGCCATAAATAAAGGGAATGTGAAGGCCATGGCTGTCACTCCCGATAAAACCAGATAAATCCAAACCCTTTTCATGCCGAGTCTTTTGGCCTCGACCAGCATGAATGTCACCACTGCTACGCCAACCAAAAGTAAGTCGATTGACAATACCCAATCCACCGCGGAACCAAACCAAGCGGTGATGTAGTTCTGGCCGCCCACCGAGGCGATGCCATTGAGAACCCAGGCTGTGATGAGCCCCAGGATGGCGGTGACCAGGTAGATGCGAAAGCGGATTGTATATTTTTTTAGCATCTAGGAATCATCCCATGAGCCAGAGCTCAAAAGCCAACCCTGAGCGACTAACCTTTTAGCCATGCTGCTATCCGATAGAGACATCAAAGCCCAAATCGAGCAAGGTCGAATCGGCCTTGAGCCACTGGACATGGACCTAATTCAGCCAAGCAGCATGGACGTGCGCTTAGATCGATTCTTTAGGTTGTTCGATAACCATAAATACCCTTTTATCGACCCTCGCGAAGAACAAGATGACCTAACCCGGTTGGTCCAGGTGGAAAAAGACGAGTGCTTTATTTTGCACCCAGGCGAATTTGTACTGGGATCTACCTTTGAGTTTGTGACTTTGCCGGATGACATTGCAGCTCGACTGGAGGGCAAGAGTTCGCTCGGAAGACTTGGGCTCCTAACCCACTCAACCGCTGGTTTTGTGGACCCCGGTTTCACCGGACACGTGACTCTCGAGCTTTCTAACACGGCAACCTTGCCGATCAAGCTTTGGCCGGGAATGAAGATCGGGCAGTTGTGCTTTTTCCAGCTTTCTAGTCCGACCGAAAACCCCTACGGTTCATCGAAATATGGCTCTCGGTATCAGGGGCAGCGCGGGCCAACGGCTTCGCGCAGCCATCTGAATTTCCATATCACCGATGTGGGCACTGAGCCGCTCAATTAGTAAATAACCCTCGGGCCTCGTAAAGGTCCCTTGAGTAAACCTTTTTAAGCGCGTACTTATCGGCGCTTAGCTCACACAAACGCTCCACCTCAAACTTCAAGGCCCTGGAGGCTGCGAACCAGGGCAAAAGGCTGTAGATCAAATAGGCGAACCGCTTTACCGACTCGTGGTTGAGTTTGATGTGGCCCATCTCGTGGCGCAATATCGCATCCAGCTGTCTTTGTGGCAGCCTAAATGCTGCCTTGGAAAGGTAAATCTTTTTATTTCTTGAGACTGCAAAATACCCCGGTATGTCTAGCTCCATAACCTGAATTCCGCGATGCGTCATCACTTCGCGTGATACCAGGTTTGCAAGAACGTCAATGTCCTTGGCCGCCCGAAACATCGGTGAAAGTCTCTGATTCACAAGCGCTAGAAGAACACCCGCTAAGGCTAATAAAAGCCATGGCGCGAAGCTTGCGATGATAGTAAAGCCGAGGTCCGCCGATTCACTCAGGCGAAGCCAGGTCTCAAAAATCGACCAAGTTGCTAACCCAAACGCACCAACAGTTGCCAAAATCGCTGCCATCAGAGAAAAGAACCACAACGCCATACCAATATCTGGGTGAGAATCGAACCTGCCTGCGAAAAATAGGGGTGCGGAGACCGTGACGAGCATGACTAACTCAATAAGAAGAATCAGAATTAGAAAATTGGACTCCATTTAGGAAGATTAGCCTTAGTTGAGAGCCTTTTTGAGTGAGGCAATTTGGGCTGGGGATAAGCCAGAGGCAAAGTGGGAAAAAACAAGGGCCGGGTTAGCACTTTGATCAAATGCGCCGAGCAGCATTGCTGCGGTGTGCTCTTCGCGCGACTTCACGCTTTTAAAGACAAATGTCCTGCCGGTGAGCTTTTCTCTAAAGACCATGCCCTTATCGCCCAAGCGTGACAAGACCGTCAACACTGTTGTGATTGCCAGTTGATCATCGCCCATAAGCGCCAAGATTTGTTGAGAGCTGAGACCATCGGGCCTATCCCACAGGCACCCCATGATCTGGCTCTCCAGCTCACCCTGTTTGCGCTTATCGGACATGTCTCAAATTCTACAGTTTGTAGAGCCAGATTCTGTAACATAGGCGTTTTCGTGACCCAAAGCCCTCGTCGCTTTTTAGCTAGTCACTGATGATTTGTGGGGTGGGGCTCACTCTGGACATCAAGATTGTGCCAACCACTAAAACCAACATCAGGCCCAGGATTCCATAGACGGTGGCTTGAGCGTTAGCGATCCCCAACGCTAAGGCTGCTGATATCGAGGTGGTCCAGAGCAGCGGACTCAAGAAGCTCACCGCACGACCTGTGGTCATGTAGAGGCCAAAGACCTCACCCTCTCGACCCTCTGGCGTAAATCGGGCCACGAAAGACCTTGAGGCGGCTTGTGCGGGCCCAACAAACAGCGTGAGCGCTAAGCCGCCAACCCAATAGGTGATGGGGCCAAGGTCGGCGAACACGAATACCCCAAAGCCGAAGGTGATCAAGCCGATGAGCGAGATCATGATTGTTCGTTTAGCACCAATCTTGTCATCCATGATCCCGCCAATCATGGCGCCGATTCCGGCCATTATGTTCGCTCCGATGCCGAAGATAATCACTTCGGCAAGCTCAAATCCGAATGCCAAAGCCCCAAGTGCTCCACCAAAAGCAAATACTCCGGCTAAACCGTCTCGATAGATGGCGCTGGAAATAAGGAACTTAAAGGTCTCGGGGGCTTGGCGCCTCAGGGATTTCAGCTGACTCCAGAGCTTGAAGTAGCTATCGATAATGCTTTCTTTGGTTCGGTTTTCCTTTGCCTTGACTTCTTTCACACTCACAAACAGCGGAATGGAGAACACCAGCAGCCAAATAGCGCTGAACAGGAATACGGCACGAATGTTTGTCGAGTCTGTCAACGGAATTCCAAACCAGGGATTCTCGGTTTGAATAAAACCAACCAACGAAATTACCAACAGCACGATGCCGCCGAGATAGCCCAGTCCCCAAGCAAAACCCGAGACCCGGCCAATGTTCTTTTCGGTGGAGACCTGTCTGAGCATTGCGTAGTAGTTGATGAAGGCGATTTCTTGAATAAAGCCGCCAAAGGCGAAGATTGCCAAGCCAATCCAAAGCATTGAGGGTGTTGGGGTAATAAAGAACAACAAGGCCATGACGCCAGCAAGAATGAAGGTGTTCATCATGAGCCAAAACTTGCGCCTGCCAGCTTCATCGGATCTTCTGCCAAATACCGGTGCAGCGAGTGCAACCATAACCCCGGCTATGGTGGTGGCCAGCCCTAAAGCCCGAGAGGTATCTTCGGGGGAACCAAACGCGGTTGAGGTGATGTAGATCGGAAAGATGAAGGTGGAGAAAATTGTCGGGAAGGGCTGCTCCGCCCAGTCCCATAAGGCCCAGGCAAAGGTGCCCTTGCGTTTTGACTTAGGAACAGCAACATCGGCGTTGATCATGCAAATAGTTTAGGGAGCAAGCGGTGCTAAAGGTCAAGAACCAGGCCGCCGGTTTTTGAATCCCCACCCATTACCTTGGGCGCTGTTTTTTCGAAGATATCCTGAAACACGGATGCGGAGATCAGCTTTCGGTTTACCAAGAGCTTGGCGGCGACAGCGGGGGCCGCCCTGTGTGAACCATCGGCTATCTTCACCGCGACACTGTGGCCCGAATCGGTGATAGCTATGAACACGCCCTCAGCGCCGATCTTGGCCATAATGCCGTGCTCTAAAAAGACGGCGTCCGGAGACTCATAATCGCCAATTACCCAGGGGTTTGACTTTGCAGCATTCATCAGCACCAGGTCGGCTTGGGCAAAGTTGGCCATTGCTTTGGCCAAGCCATGGGTGGAGATTGCGAATAACGGCGCCCCACAACCGTCTTGAGTAGAAACCGAAACCTTTTCTCCGGCCCAAAGTTCCAGCTTGTGAAGAATCTGCTGCTGAAGCGGGTGATCAAGCTCGAGATAGTCATGGGTGCTCCAGCCGCTTAGCTGTGCCGTTGCTAAAAAACCTGCGTGCTTGCCCGAGCAGTTCATTTGTGACCTGGTCTTTTTGACAACTCGGGATCTTGCCTCCGGGTTTCCTGGAAATGCCACCGGGCATAAAAGGCTGGATTCATCCATGCCGGCTCGAACTAAAACACTATTCACCAGATCAACATGGGCCTCGGTTCCAGCATGCGAGGCCATCGTGATTACTAGTTCCTCGCCCGTTAGCCTCAGGCCAAGCTCTTGCATCACAAAGGCCTGAATTGGTTTGATTGCGGATCTTGGGTAGATGGGTTTTGAAACATCCCCCAAAGAATCAATTAGCTTGCCTGTTTTATCAACCAGTGCGGCCACCCCCAGGTGGAAGGATTCGTTCAGTCCGGCCCGGGCTAGTCGGGCTAGCGGTGCAAGGTCTTCGAATTCGAGTTGGGCCATGGCTAGAACCCTAGCGCCTAAAAAACTTGAGCCTAGGTGACTCAAGTTTGGGAATGAAAACTTGACAACTTGGTTTTACTACATAAGACTTGAGCGCAGGTGACTCAACTTAGGTCGCAATTCATTTATAAATTAGAAGGAGATCCAAATGGGCAGAGCAGTGGGCATTGACCTAGGGACCACCAACAGCGCGGTTACAGTGCTTGAGGCCGGCGAACCAAAGGTTATTTCAAACGCAGAGGGCTTCAGAACCACACCATCGGTTGTGGCATTCACTAAAGACGGCAACATCTTGGTCGGCGAGACCGCCAAGCGCCAGGCCGTGACCAACGTTGACCGCACCGTTTCTTCAGTCAAGCGCCACATGGGCACCGACTGGAAGTTCAAGGTCGAAGACAAGAATTACACCCCGCAGGAAATCTCAGCGCGGATTTTGATGAAGCTAAAGCGCGATGCCGAGACATATCTTGGGGAGAGCGTGACCGACGCGGTTATTACCGTTCCGGCCTACTTCAATGACGCTGAGCGCCAAGCAACCAAAGAGGCCGGCGAGATCGCCGGCCTGAATGTTCTTCGCATCATCAACGAGCCAACCGCAGCTGCTCTTTCCTATGGGCTCGATAAGGGCAAAGAAGACGAGCTGATTTTGGTGTTTGACCTAGGTGGTGGAACATTCGATGTTTCGCTTCTCGAAGTTGGTAAAGACGATGACTTCTCAACCATTCAGGTCCGTTCAACCTCCGGAGACAACCGCCTCGGTGGCGATGACTGGGACCAGAGACTGGTTGACCACCTGGTCAAAAAGTTCAAGGAGACCACCGGTGTCGATGTCTCTAAAGACAAGATTGCTCTGCAGCGCCTCAAAGAGGCATCCGAGCAGGCGAAGAAGGAACTGAGTCAGTCAACCTCAGCTTCGATTCAGCTGCCATATCTTTCGCTAACCGAGTCGGGCCCAGCGAACCTAGACGAAAACATCACTCGCGCGCAGTTTGAGGCATTGACCGCCGATCTATTGGAGCGCACCCGCAAGCCATTCTTGGATGTAATCAAGGAGGCCGGCGTCAAAGTCGCCGACATCGCCCACGTGGTAATGGTCGGTGGCTCTACCCGCATGCCAGCTGTCACCGCATTGGTGACCAGCTTGCTTGGCGGCAAGAGCCCGAACCAGGGTGTGAACCCCGACGAGGTGGTTTCGGTGGGTGCAGCACTGCAGGCCGGAGTAATTCGTGGTGAGCGCAAGGACGTACTGCTGATCGATGTGACCCCACTAGCACTTGGCATTGAAACCAAGGGTGGCATCATGACCAAGTTGATCGACAGAAACACTGCGATTCCAACCAAGCGGTCAGAGACCTTCACAACCGCAGACGATAATCAGGCCAGTGTTTCGATTCAGGTATTCCAGGGCGAGCGCGAGTTCACTCGGGATAACAAGTCACTAGGAAACTTCGAACTAACCGGCATTGCTCCAGCACCGAGGGGTGTCCCGCAGGTTGAGGTCACTTTCGACATCGATGCCAACGGAATTGTGCACGTGTCCGCGAAGGATAAGGGCACCGGCAAAGAGCAGTCAATGACCATCACCGGCGGCTCTTCGCTATCCAAAGAAGAGATTGAGCGCATGGTGAAGGATGCTGAAGAAAACGCAGCCGAAGACAAGGTGCGTCGTGAAGAGGCAGAGACCCGCAACCAAGCCGAACAACTGGTTTACTCAACCGAGAAGCTAATCAAGGACAACCAGGACAAGCTGCCAGAAGAGGTCAAGACCGAGGTTCAGGCCGATGTCGATGAGCTTAAGACAGCGCTCGCCGGCGATGACTTCGCTTCAGTGAAGGCCGCTCACGACAAACTGGTTATCTCTCAGCAAAAGCTAGGTGAGGCAATCTATGCCGCACAGCCGGCCGAAGGCGAACCAGAATCCGAGGCAGCCCAAGAGGAAGATGTCGTTGACGCCGAAGTGGTCGACGAAGATGAGTCTGAAGACGACACCAAGGACAAGAAATAATGTCCCAGGAAAACATCAACGATCCTCAGCACAACCAGGGCGATCCAAACGAAGAAATGAAGGAAGAGGGCTCGCCAGTCGAGCCCTCGACCGAATTATTCGACACTCAAAAAGACGCCGTTGACCGAGAGCTAGAAATATTCCAGGATATGCAACGCCTACAGGCCGACTTTGTGAACTATCGCACACGCGTGGAGCGTGACCGTGGAGTTGAGCGTCAGGCGGCAGTGGCCGAAGCAATCAGGGCCTTCTTGCCCGCCTTCGATGATTTGACTCGAGCCGAAACTCACGGCGATTTAGTTGAAGGCAGCCCAATGGCAGCCATTTTCCAAAAGCTAAAAACAGCTGGCGATAAGTTTGGCTTAAAGCGTTTTGGAGAGAAGGGCGAGAAGTTTGACCCGGAACGCCACGATGCATTGATCCAAACCCCCAACTCCGAAGTTTCAGAACCAACAATTGCAGACGTGATTGAACACGGCTACCTGTTGGGCGAGCGCATGATTCGCCCAGCTAAGGTCGCAGTGTTCGTAAGCGAATAATTTCCTAAGAGGGTGAGCTAAGTGGCGTCACAAGACTGGATTGAAAAAAATTTCTACAAGATTCTCGGAGTGTCTAAGGACGTCTCGGCTACTGATCTGAAAAAGGCCTATCGCAAGTTAGCCAAAGAAAACCACCCCGACTTGCACCCGGGGGATGCGAAGGCAGAAGCTCGGTTTAAAGACATCTCCGAGGCGTTTGATGTTCTTTCAGACGCTTCGGAGCGCAAGGAATACGATGCGGTCCGAGCCATGGGTGGCGGCGCTCGCTTCCAAGCCGGCGGCCGCGGCGGCCAAGGCGGCGGCTTTGAGGATGTCTTTGGCAATCTATTTGGCGGTGGCGGCGGTTTTTCCCAAGGCGGCTTTCCAGGTGGTTTTGGTGGCTTTGGCGGACCCCAGCGCGGAGCAGACCTAACCACAACCCAAACCATCGATTTCATCGATTCGATTCACGGCTCCACCGTGAAGCTCAGAATCGGGAGCGATCCGATTACCCTGAAAGTTCCTGCTGGAATTTTGGATAATCAAAAACTAAAGCTCAAGGGCAAGGGTCAGCAGTCACCAAATGGTGGTGCTGCCGGAGATTTGGTTGTAACGATTCGCGTGAAAGCTCATCCGGTATTCATCAGAGACGGCGATAACCTGAGGGTCACAGTCCCGGTTACATTTTCCGAGGCAGTTCTAGGGGCAACTATTCAGGTGCCAACCCTGGGGGGCGAGCCGGTAAAACTTAAGGTTACCCCCGGCACTCCAAATGGCCGAACCTTGAGGGTCAAAGGCAAGGGTGTTCAACTAGCGAATCACCAGGGGGATTTATTGGCCACGGTGGATATAGCTGTGCCCGCGCATATTTCAGAAAAAGCAAAAGGTTTTCTAGAGCAGTTCGAAGCCGAACTGCCTCAAGAAAACCCAAGGACGGATTTAATCACCAGGGCAGGCCTGCTCTAAACAGAAAGCCAATTGAGCGCTCTAAACGAAAGGAACCATCATGGAGCTCAGTGAAACCACTCCGCTTTTTGTGATTTCGGTTGCCGCGGAGCTGGCCCAGATGCATCCCCAGACCCTCAGGCAATATGACCGGCTTGGTTTGGTTTGTCCCACCCGAACCGAGGGTAAATCGCGTCGCTACACGATGCGTGACGTTGCAAGGCTCCGTGAGATTGCCCGGCTATCCCAAGAGGGGGTGTCTCTTGAGGGAATCCGCAGGGTTCTGGAGTTAGTCAATGAAAATTCCGAACTCAATCAGAGAGTTCGAGACCTAGAGCGTGAGCTCGCCGATCAAATTATGAGCCAGCCAGGCAAGAGGGTGTTTGCCGCTGGCGATCAAGGGGTAATAAGGCTCAACCCCGGCCAGCGCCCAGAGCGCTCCGGGTCGATCGTGCTTTGGAGGAGAAAATAATGCCTGAACAACAAGAACAAAAAACCGCCCTCGAAAGCTTTGGAGTAGACCTGACTGCAATAGCAAGATCGGGCAAGCTCGACCCGGTGATTGGCCGCGACGCTGAGATTCGCCGCGTGAGCCAAGTGCTTTCTCGCAGAACCAAGAACAACCCGGTTTTGATTGGTGAGCCCGGAGTGGGTAAGACCGCTGTGGTGGAGGGTCTGGCGCAGCGAATTGTGGCGGGAGATGTTCCAGAGAGCCTCAAGGGCAAGACTCTAATTAGCTTGGATTTAGGTGCCATGGTCGCCGGCTCTAAGTTTCGCGGCGAGTTTGAAGAGCGACTAAAGGCCGTTTTGAAAGAGATTCAAGACGCCCAAGGCCAAATAATTACCTTTATCGACGAGTTGCATAATCTGGTTGGTGCAGGCGCTGCAGATGGTGCAATGGACGCCTCAAACATGCTCAAGCCGATGCTCGCAAGGGGTGAGCTTCGGCTGATTGGAGCAACGACTCTGGATGAGTATCGAACCAGAATTGAAAAAGACAGCGCCCTGGAACGTCGCTTCCAGCAGGTGTTCGTTGGGGAACCAACGGTTGATGACACGGTGGCGATTCTTCGTGGCCTAAAAGAGCGCTATGAAGCCCACCACAAAGTAACCATTGCCGACAGTGCACTGATTGCAGCAGCCCAGCTTTCCAACCGCTACATCACCGGCAGGCAATTGCCCGATAAGGCAATCGACCTGATGGATGAAGCAGCCTCCAGGCTTCGAATGGAGATTGACTCTGCGCCGGTTGAAATAGACGAGCTCAGGCGCCAGGTCGACCGGCTCAAGCTAGAAGAATTGGCCTTGAAAAAAGAGAAAGACGAAGCTTCCAAGCAAAGACTCGAGAAACTTCAAGAGGACCTCGCCGAAAAACAAGAAAGACTCAACGACCTAAACGCTCGCTGGGAAAAAGAACGTGCCGAACTCAACAAAATCGGCGATCTAAAAACGAAGCTCGATGCTTTACGAATCGCAGCTGAGAAGGCTCAGCGCGAGGGAAACCTAGAGCAGGCTTCAAAGCTGCTCTATGGCGAGATTCCAGGTTTAGAGAAGCAGCTCTTTGAGGCGGAGCGTGCCGAAAATGAAACCAAGTCGGAAGACCGAATGGTCGGTGATCAGGTTTCCGAGGATGAGATAGCGGCCGTAGTTTCTGCATGGACCGGTATTCCAACCGGCAGGTTACTGGCTGGCGAGAGTCAAAAGCTTCTGCACTTAGAGCGTGAGTTGGGCAAACGACTAATTGGCCAGGAGGCGGCTGTGAAAACCGTAAGTGATGCGGTGCGCCGAACCAAGGCCGGCATCTCGGACCCCGATAGACCAACCGGGTCTTTCCTATTTTTGGGCCCCACCGGTGTCGGCAAGACCGAGTTGGCAAAGAGCTTGGCGCATTTTTTATTTGACGATGAAAAATCGATGGTTCGCATTGACATGAGCGAATACGGCGAAAAACACAGCGTCAGCCGACTAATTGGTGCCCCTCCGGGCTATGTCGGTTATGGCGAAGGCGGTCAGCTCACCGAAGCTGTTAGGCGCAGGCCCTATTCGGTTGTGCTATTCGACGAGGTCGAAAAGGCTCACCCGGAGGTCTTTGATGTTCTATTGCAGGTGCTGGATGATGGCCGACTCACAGATGGCCAAGGAAGGACTGTTGACTTTAGAAACGTAATTCTGATCATGACCTCGAACCTAGGGTCGCAGTTCTTGATTGATCAAGAACTAAGCCAAGTTCAAAAACGCCAGGCGGTAATGAGCACGGTGAGAAGCGCCTTCAAGCCGGAGTTTTTGAATCGCCTCGATGACATTGTCATCTTTGACTCACTGACTATCGAGCAGCTCGGGTTCATCGTTGATCTGAGTGTTGACAAGCTCGTGGAGCGGCTAGAGCCAAAGCGACTATCACTGGGTGTTACCCCGGCCGCAAGGCGCTGGTTAGCTGAGCACGGTTATGACCCAATCTATGGAGCAAGGCCATTACGCCGACTCATGCAACGCGAGATTGATGACAGGTTGGCAAACCTTTTGCTATCGGGCTCAGCAATCGATGGGAGCGTCGTGAAGGTAGATGTCGATTCTTCGGGCGAGCACCTTGCAGTAAGCGCGCAATGATTGGGCTGTCTTAGTCGGAAAGCTCGATAACCACTGGAACATGGTCGCTTGGACCTTCTCCTTTTCGCTCTTCGCGCTCAATTGAGGCACTTTGAATTCGATTTGTGAGAGTTTCTGAGGTGAGCACAAAGTCGATCCTCATGCCGTTGTTTTTGGGGAAGCAGAGCTCTTTATAGTCCCAGTAGGTATAGGAGCCGGGGAGTAATTCGCGGACCTTATCGGTGAGGCCAATCTGCTCAAAGGCCTCGAATGCTTGGCGCTCCGGCTCAGAAATGTGGGTTTCAAACATCGAAAGGTCGTAGACATCGCTGTCCAAGGGTGCCACGTTGAAATCCCCTAGTAACGTGATTTCTAAATCGGGATCCATTTCGAGCTGTTCAGCCGTGGTGGCAGCTAGTCGGTCCAGAAACTCCAACTTATATTGCATGTGGGGGTCATCCAGTGCTCTGCCGTTTGGCACATAGACCGACCATATTCTCACGCCGTTAAAGGTTGCACCAATGGCCCTAGCTTCAACCACGTCCTTGAAGCTCGGCTGTTGAGCGAATTCCATTTCGATGTCTTGTGGGTCAAGGTGAGCCTTATACGCAAATGCCACCCCGTTCCACTGGTTTAGACCGTGAGCAATGACTTTATAGCCAATCGCCTCGAACTCGGCGTAGGGGAATTGCTCCGGCTTGCACTTGATTTCCTGCATGCCCAAGACATCAACGCCGGTGCGCTCCAAAAAGGCAACTACTCGGTTGACTCTTGCTCTTATCGAGTTCACGTTCCAGGTGGCAATCAGCATCCCTAAACTCTAACCATGACTTTTGCATCCGAATCTAAACCGCGTCTTTTAGAGCTAATAAAGGACCTTGCCGTAGTGCACGGCAAGGTGACCTTATCTTCTGGTCTTGAAGCCGACTATTACGTTGATTTGCGCAGGGCCACCCTGCACCACGAAGCGGCTCCTCTGATTGGCAATGTGATGCTTGATTTACTTGAGCAAAACGGCTTGAGTAATGTGGAATGCGTTGGAGGCCTGACCATGGGCGCAGACCCGGTGGCAACCGCGATGCTGCACCAGGGCGCCGCCCGAGGTCTAGCACTTGATGCATTTGTGGTTCGCAAGCAAGCCAAGGCCCACGGTATGGGTCGCCAGGTTGAAGGTCCAAGTGTTTCGGGCAAAAAGGTAGTGGTTTTGGAGGACACCTCAACCACCGGGGGATCACCGCTAACCGCAGCCGAAGCGCTGGTTCAAGCTGGTGCAACCGTGGTCGCAATTGCAACGGTGGTTGATCGTGACACCGGGGCAAGGCAGGCAATTGAAAATGCTGGTTATCCTTATCTCACAGCGATCACTTTGGGTGACCTGGGGTTATAGAAGAGGTAAAAGTGCAGCGCAGGTTAGCGCCCTTTATATTCACCCAGTTAGCTTCAGTATCGAGCGTTATCTCTGGAGCAATGGTGTTCATTGCAATCCCTTGGATTGCTCTTGAAATCACCGGCTCAGCTGGTTTGGCGGGGCTGGTGGTGGCGGTTAGCGCTATACCCGGCTTGCTATTTGCACCAGTGCTCGGCTCAATTATCGATAAGTTCGGCAGAAAAAGAATGGCCATTTGGGCCGAACTGCTGACGTTTCTAACATCAATCATGATTCCCATTGCCGCTGGTTTCTGGGAGCTATCGCTGCCGATCTTGATAGTGGTTGGCATTTTGCGCGCGATGGTTCACCCTGGCGCCTCAACCGCTCGGAAGTCGATAGTTCCAGATGTGGCGGCTGCGGGCAAGATGACTCTGGATCGAGCAAACTCAATCCACGAGGCCGTCTTTGCATCTGGGTTTGCAATCGGGCCGGCGCTCGCCTCTTTCTGCATCGCCTTTATTGGTTCGGCAAATACCTTTTGGGTGGTGGCGGGCTTCGGCTTTCTATCAGCCATCTTTGCCTCGTTTATTAGGGTGGTAGAGCAGCACGAGCCAAACGATTCGGGTGAAGACGAGCCGTTCCATATTTACGCGATGCAGGGCATCAAGATTCTTTTTGCAACCCCGGCAGTCCTTCTTCTAATGAGTGCGATTCTCACTCTGGCTTTGATTTACCTGCCAACCGAGATGGTGCTATTGCCAGCGGCCTACACAAAACTTGAAGACCCCACAGCGCTCGGCATAATAATTTCGGCAATGGCCGGGGCTGCGGTATTCGGAGCACTGTTCTTCGAGCAAATCCATAAGCGCGTCAGCTACGGCAACATATTGCGAATCGGAATTCTCGGCGTAGCAATCGCGATGATCCCAATGAGTCAACTGCCTAGTTTGCCTTGGATGATTGGCTTTGGAATCTTGCTTGGAGGGGCATGGGGGCCGCTATTACCTCTTCTCAATACCGTTATTCAAAAACAGATCCCGGCTAATAAGCGCGGTCGAGTGTTCGCCCTAGAGATGGCGATTTGGTCCGGTGGGCCGATGATTTCGATGGCGATTGTCGGGGTGGCAGCCGACGCTTTTGGCGTGAAGGCGGTCTATTTCGTCTTGGGCGTCTGCGTGCTGATTTCCGCGGCACTAGTTTCAAGTAATAAATACATCAAGCAGCTGGATTCCGAGGTTATCCACAGCTCTTGATTTCAACTCCCGAAAGGGTTCAAATTCGTTCATCATTTGGTCATGTTATTGATTGAACAGAATAAATCAGATAATCTGATACATATGAAAAAGGAAATGTCTGCCACCGAGGTGGCAAGGAATTTCAGTGCCGTGCTCGATTCGGTTGAGGCTGGTGCTGAAATTGAAATTACTCGGGGTAAAAAGGTGATCGCCAGAATCACTCCGGAGAAAAAGGTTCCAAACGGAGCAGCCCTGCTGGCCTTTATGAATAAATGGCAGGCTGAGCACGAGCCGATGGATGACGAAACCTATGCGCTTTACCAAGAGATATTGGCCGAAAGACGTGCGCCTCATAACCTAATTGGTGACCCGGAGCACAAAGACCCATGGGCAGAGTAGTTCCGGATAGCTCTGTTTGGATAAGCCTGAATCGCCAGGGCCTAGTAAGTCTCATCGACATCAATGAAGCAGATGATTATTATTTGCCAGCCGTGGTCTATGCGGAGATAATAACGCCGGCCCTGGATAGCTCCAGAAGCCTAGAGCAAAGACAATTCACGCGAGATTTTTCGACAGCCGTATTGGGACTGGCTGAGTTTGTGCCAATCAACCAAAAAATAGGCGAGATTTACGCAGAGTTGGCTCTTTTTTGCCGACGCTCTGGAAAACCGCGAGGTGCTAATGATTTGTGGATAGCTGCAACCAGCATTTTTCTTGATGCAGAGCTTTTGACATTGGATCAAAAAGCCGGCTTTGAGTCACTCCCGGGCCTTAAGGTGCGCTTTTAGATTAGGTTCGCCACCGAATCCATAATCTCCGTGGGTCTAAAGGGGTACTTGGCGATTTCCGCATCATCTGAGATACCGGTTCTAACCAGAATCGTGTAAAGGCCCGCTTCGATCCCCGCCACCACGTCAGTATCCATGCGGTCACCTATCATTCCGGTGGACTTGGAGTGGGCATCGATCTTGCGCATCGCAGAGCGGAACATCATCGGGTTTGGTTTGCCAACAATATATGGAGCTTTGCCGGTGGCTGCAGTTATCAACGCTGCCACCGAACCGGTGGCTGGAATTGGTCCATCAGCGGAAGGCCCGGTCACATCGGGGTTGGTGGCGATGAATCTCGCACCTTTATTGATCAGTCGGACTGCCTTGGTGAGAGAGTCAAAGCTGAGGTTTCTGGTTTCACCCAAAACCATGTAGTCGGGGTTCACTTCGGTCATCACATAACCGATTTCATGCATCGCAGTAGTTAGACCAGACTCGCCAATCACAAAAGCACTGCCATTGGGTTTTTGGCTCTTAATGAAATCCGCGGTTGCTAGTGCTGAAGTGTAGATGCGCTCCTCAGGAACATCGAGGCCACCGGCTTGCAGCCTTGCGGCTAGGTCCCTTGGGGTGTAGATCGAGTTATTGGTTAGTACCAGAAAAGGAGTGCCCTCTTGAGTCCACTTTTGAATCAATTCTGGGGCGCCAGGAATCGCTCTACCTTCGTGCCAAAGCACCCCGTCCATGTCGGTGAGCCAGCTGAGAATATGAGATCGGTCAGTCATACCCAAAGCCTAGCTCTAGGCTTTGGAGAGTGAGTGAAGAGAATCCAACCGGTACCCATGAGCAATCAACCTGGGGGGTCGGCCCGTGGCAGGGTGAACTGCCTGATTCCTCCCACCCCGATTTTGAGAAGTTCGACCCCGAACTTTTGGCGAACGGGGACACCAGAAACGTGATTGACCATTATCGCTATTGGTCCATGGCTGCAATCGTCGCCGAGCTTGATACTCACCGCCACCCTTATCACGTGGCAATTGAGAACTGGCAACACGATTTGAACATCGGTTCGATAGTGCGAACTGCCAATGCCTTTTTGTCCAAGGAGGTCCACATCGTCGGCAACAGGCGCTGGAATCGACGCGGTGCAATGGTCACCGATCGCTATCAGCACGTGAGGCACATCCCCACAATTGAGGATTTTGTGCAGTGGGCAAAGACCGGAGCAGCCGATGGTGGCAAACTTCCAATAATCGCAATCGACAACGTGCCGGGCTGCAAGCAAATTGAAAACGTGGAACTACCCAAAGAATGCGTTTTCCTATTTGGTCAAGAAGGCCCCGGACTTTCTCAAGAGGCTCTAGATGCTGCGGATATGGTTTTGGAGATTACGCAGTTTGGTTCTACAAGATCAATTAATGCCTCGGCAGCCGCTGCAATAACCATGCACACCTGGGTTATGCAGCACGTTTTTGGGTAGACTCTAAAAGGGCCGTTAGCCCAAAGATCCCCGCAGTTTTAGGAAAGGGATAAGCATGCCCGCAGTAGTTCTAGTTGGTGCCCAGTGGGGCGATGAAGGCAAAGGCAAGGCCACAGACCTTCTTGGCGACAGAGTCGATTACGTAGTTCGCTACCAGGGTGGCAATAACGCTGGCCACACCGTAGTAATTGGTGATAAAAAGTTCGCACTTCACCTTTTGCCCTCCGGCATCTTGACCCCAAAAGTTGTGCCAGTTATTGGCAATGGCGTCGTGATTGACCTCGAGGTTCTCTTCCGCGAGATTGACGGCCTGAACGACAAGGGCGTAGACACCTCGAAGCTGATTATTTCTTCTAATGCCCACATCATCACCCCCTATCACGTCACAATCGACAAGGTCTCGGAGCGCTTTTTAGGTAAGCGGGCGATTGGTACCACTGGCCGCGGCATTGGCCCCACCTACGGCGACAAAATGGGCAGACTCGGTATCCGAGTCCAGGACCTATTCGACCCGAGCATTTTGTTGCAAAAGGTTGAAGCGGCGCTGGTTCAGAAAAATGACATCTTGGTCAAGCTCTATAACCGCGCAGCGGTTAAGCCTGAAGAGGTTGTCGAACACCTGCTTTCTTTCGCTGAGCGCCTTAGGCCAATGGTCAAGGACACCTCATTGGTCTTGAATAATGCTTTGACTGATGGCAAAACTGTACTGCTGGAGGGCGGCCAAGGAACCCTCTTGGATGTCGACCACGGAACCTACCCATTTGTGACTTCTTCTAACCCAACCGCCGGTGGTGCAACCACCGGTTCGGGAATCGGGCCAACCAAGATCACCGGTGTCATTGGAATTCTCAAGGCCTACACCACCAGGGTTGGCTCAGGCCCTTTCCCAACCGAGCTGTTTGATGACATGGGCGAATTCCTAAGGACCGTTGGGCACGAGGTTGGTGTTACCACCGGGCGCAACCGCCGTTGCGGTTGGTTCGATGCTCCCATTGCCAAATATGCCACCCGGATCAATGGCCTAACCGACATCTTTTTGACCAAGTTGGATGTCCTAACCGGTCTAAAAGAAATTCCGGTTTGTGTTGCCTATGATGTTGACGGTGTTCGCACCGAGGAAATCCCGGTGTCTCAAACCGATTTCCACCATGCCAAGCCAATCTATGAAATGTTCCCCGGCTGGACCGAGGACATTACCGGTGTCACAACGTTTGAGGGCCTCCCAAGGACAGCCCAAGAATATGTTTTGGCGCTAGAAAAGATGAGCGGAACCAGAATCAGCGCTATTGGCGTCGGACCTGATCGCAATGCGACCATCGTCCGTCATGACATGTTGGGCTAGTCTCAGGGTCTAGGTTTTTTGTCAGGACTTCAGTAGTGGGTTGAACCCATCATTTGTAAGGTCGTAAAGTCCAGCCTTTTCACTGATTTCGATTAGTTGCTTGAACGCCACTTCCCTCTTGTCTCTCAATTGGTCCTCAAGTACCAATAAATCAGAGAAGCGAATTCGCCTGTGGCTCCCGGTCGACTTAATGGGCGTTTGGAATTCCTCAAGCAGTTTTATTAATGTTGGGCGGGATACTCCAATAAATTCGGCTGCCTGTTGCGAAGTTAGAAGGGCGGTCTCTGAAGTGACAGTGATTTCATTTCCAGCAATGACCTCCTGGGCAATTTTCAAAAGCGCTGAATTGAAAGCTTCCCCAAGATCTAGGACTTCGCCGTCAAGAGTGATGCCTAAATTGGAAGAGCTGCTTATTCGAAGTGCGGGGGTTAGTTTGAGGTTGGGGTTTGAACTAAGTTTTAGGCGCATGTGCACATAATAATCGCAAGAAACGAAATTCGCAAGAATCGCAAATCAGAGAACCAATTTATCTCTCGTGAGCGGCCTAATCACATCAAGTGTTAGTGAGCTTTTGCTACCAAACTCATCCCAGTAAAACCTTGCGCTGCACCTAGCGCGACCATTGAATTGCTCGAGCTCTTTGCCAAAGCCATGAGCCTCTTCGCGCGGTATGTAGCCCACTGTGGCCTGACCGGTTTCGATGCGCACCGCATTTGGGTCGTGGATGTTGTTGGGTTCGGTTTCAAGAATCACCCATATCTCATCCTTACCAGGATGTTTGTCTCTGAGCCAGCCACCAAAGTTATCGAGCATCTCTTTATAGGCAAACTCACCTCTGACCTCTTGAGAGTAACTTCCATCACCCCTAAGAGTGGGAAGACTATTCACGTATTTGTCGTAGCGAGCTTGTTCTTGAGCAATCGACCTGGATGCTTTTTGGCCAGCCTTTTTCAGCTTCTTTTTCTGGCTTCTGGAGATAAAGAACCACAGCAGAAGTCCAAAGATAATGAATTCCACAATTCCCCCTCTTTTCACAACAAAAGCTACCTCGAGTGACAGACAATTAGACGTGACCGATTCAATTCCCACCCCAGAAGAGCTGGAGAAGATCCCCTACCCGGATGAGGCTTTTAATACCTGGGGAGCGGCTTCGGTGGGGATTGACCCCTTGGCCGCGAGCTTCACATCCTTGCCCTATCAGCCGGTAAGACCCCACGTTCCCTTCTACCGCTTCGTGGCGTTCCCAGATATTTTAGATTTGCGCAAAGCCGGCTATGAGATGGAGCGCTTCGTTCCGCTCTTTGATCGACTGGAGGATGTGAGGTATCGAGAGGCGCTGCAGCTCAGCGAGATGCTGCACTACCCATCCCCAGCTCTTATTTGGAATCCAAAGCGAGCCCGGCACCTAGAGCTTGAGGTTAGAGCTCAACTTCATGAGCATGGCCTGGGGGACATCCCACCGCTACTAAGAAGGTTTCTAGCTAAGGCGTTTCCAGGAGACACCATTAGTTATTTGAGCGTGGATTTAATAACCGTTTTCTTTTGGGCATCTCTTGCCGAGTTGGCTGATGATTTGGCTTGGAGAAACCCAAACCTAGAGGCCAAAGCTGAGTACCTCAGGTTCCCGCTTCGAACCATCTGGAACTAGTTGTTCCGCAAGGACCTCAGTAGTTCGCGGTGTTCGCGCTGGAGATCAGGGTCAGGAACCGGGTGAGAGGCCAAAAGTCGCTTCGTGTAATCGGCAGTTGGGTTGGTTAGCACCCTTACCGCAGATCCTGATTCAACTAGGTTGCCCTGATGCATCACAAGGACTCGCTCAGCAACCTGGCTTACCACCGCTAGGTCATGGGTAATGAATAGCGCTGCAAACCCTAGCTCCTGTTGCAACTGGGCAAAGAGCTCCAACACTTTTGCCTGCACCGAGACATCCAGCGCGCTGGTCGGTTCATCGGCAATCACAAGCTTGGGTTCAAGAGCCAGCGCCCTGGCTAAAGAAGCCCGCTGGCGCTGACCGCCGGAGAGTTCGTGCGGGAAGCGATCGGCAAACTCTTTAGGCAATTGAACAGCATCCAGTAGCTCTGCAACTCGCTCTTGGAGTTGTTTTTCAGACAGCGATTTGCGGTGGATGGCTAGCGGTTCTCTGATGCACTCACCGACTTTCAGTAGGGGGTTAAAGCTCGAGGCTGGATCCTGAAAAACGAAGCCGATTTGTTCGCGTAGTGGACGAAACTTATGTTCTTTGAAGCCGACCATTTGGTGGCCTAAAACCTCGAGTGAGCCGCTTGTGGCCCTGGTTAGCCCCGCAATTGCTCGACCCAAAGTGGTCTTACCGCTACCGGATTCTCCGACCAAGCCGACTACTTCGCCAGCCGCAATCTCAAAGTTAACGGCTTTGACCGCCTTGAAGGCGGGAGTGTTTAGTCGACCCGGGTACTCGATGACTAGGTCTTTGGCACTAACCATGAGCTCGGTTGATAACTCAGGCATCTCTCGTTCTGTGGTTCTGATGCGCGGCACGGCTGCTAGGAGCTTTTTTGTGTAATCGGCTACCGGGTTATTAAACACCTGTCTAATCTCGCCCTGTTCGACAATCTCGCCGTCTAGCATCACCGCCACGCGATCCGCTAAATCCGCCACGACACCCATGTTGTGGGTGATTAAAAGAATCGATGCGCCAAGCTCATCACGGCAAATTCTCAGCAGGTCCAAGATCTCGGCTTGGACGGTGACATCAAGTGCCGTTGTTGGCTCGTCGGCAATAATCAACTTGGGCTCTAGGGCCAAAGCTGACGCAATAACGATGCGCTGTTTTTGACCACCAGAGAACTGGTGGGGAAAATAATCAATTCGCTTTTTGGCGTCGGGGATACCGACCTTCTCGAGCATCTCGATGGCTTTTGCTCGAGCCTGTTTCTTGCTCATTCTTTTGCCATCGACCTTGTGGGCCCTGAGCCCCTCGGCAATCTGCCAGCCCACAGGAAACACTGGGTTCAGCGCAGTTGAGGGCTCCTGGAAAACCATCGCGGCAGAGGTGCCGCGGGCCATGCGGAGCTCTTTAGGGCTCAAGGCGATCATATTCTGCCCATTCAGCATTACCGCACCGGTAGCAAAGGCGGTTTCTGGGAGCATGCGAAGAATCGATTTTGAGGTGACCGACTTACCAGAGCCAGATTCGCCAACGATCGCCAGAATCTCTCCCGGCGAGACGCTAAGGCTGATGCCCTTGAGAGCCGTGACCATGCCTTGGTCGGTGGCAAAGCTCACCTTCAGATCTTCAATTTTCAGAAGCTCATCATTCGGCATGAGTGTCACCAACCTTTCTTGCACGCAGTCGAGGGTCAGCCAAGTCGTTCAGGCTCTCGCCGACCAGCGTGTTACCCATCACCACTAAGACGATCGCCACACCTGGGAATATCGCTGTCCACCAGATGCCAGCAGAAACATCGCTCACCGCTCGGTTTAGGTCATAGCCCCACTCGGCGCCCATTGTTGGGTCGATGCCAAAACCCAAGAACCCCAAACCAGCCAGGGTCAAAATTGCCTCGGATGCATTCAGGGTGAAAATAAGAGGCAGGGTTCTGGTGGTGTTTCTAAATATATGTTTTGCCAAAATGCGCGCATTGGAAGCGCCCAATACCCTGGCCGATTCAACAAAGGCCTCTTGTTTCACCCGAAGGGTCTCGGCCCGCACCGCACGGAAGTACTGCGGGATGAATAAAACCGTGATCGAAGCGGCGGCCGCCAGGATTCCGGTAAATAGACCCGAGCGCCCTCCTGAGATCACGATCGAAAGCGCAATTGCCAAAAGTAGGGACGGGAAGGCGTAAACCGCATCGGCCACCAAAACCATTACCCGGTCAATCCAACCACCAAAGTAGCCAGAGATTAGGCCCAAAATTACCCCGATAAATATCGAAAGCACGACCGCCAGCACGATCACCAGGACCGCGGTTTGGGTTCCCCAAATAACCCTAGAGAACACATCGTAACCGCCAACGGTGGTCCCAAATAGGTGCAAGCTATTAGGCGCCTGCTGGGCGCCGAAGTAGTCGCCGTTCTCGAATTGCAGCTGCGCGAAACCGTAGGGGGCTAGTAAGGGAGCAAGGGCAGCAATTATTAGGAATGTGGTCACAATCGCAAGGCCGATAATCAGCATTAGCCGCTGCACGCCAAAGCTCATTCTGAGCTGCTTGAAAGGGGTGATATCCCAGATCTTCATCAGAACTTCACCCGGGGATCCACTAGGGCGACTATAACGTCGACCAAAAAGTTAGTCAGCGCGACAATTATTGCCAACAAGGCGACGATGCCCTGCACCGCGACATAGTCGCGAGCATTTAGATATTGGGCGAGCTGGAACCCCAAACCCTTCCACTCGAAGGTGGTTTCCGTGAGCACTGCCCCTGAGAGCAACACCGCAATCTGCATTCCAATCACAGTGATGATTGGAATCAGAGCGGGCCTTAGCGCATGGGTGGTGGTGAGTCTTGTTTCAGATACTCCGCGAGAGCGAGCAGCATCAACATATTCGGTGTTCAGCGTTCCAATCATGTTGGTGCGGACAAGTCTCAAGAAGATGCCGGCAGTCAAAAGCCCCAGAGCCAGGCCCGGCAATACCGCGTGCCGAAGCACGTCTGCTATGTACTCGGGTTCACCGAGGCGAATTGCGTCGACTAGATACAACCCGGTCGGGTTGTCCATCAAAGTGAAGGCCAATTCGGTGTTTATACTCGAGCGGCCATTGACCGGCAAGATCGGCCACGCCACAGCAAAGACCAGCTTTAGTAAAAGGCCAACAAAGAATACGGGGGTGGCATAGGCCAAAATTGCAAAGAATCTGAGGCCGGCATCGGTTGCGGTATCGCGCCTTTTAGCGGCGATCATGCCAAGTGGCACGCCGACCACAATTGCCACAAAGATCGCATAGATGGCCAGTTCCAAAGTTGCCATGCCGTAGGTGCCCAATAAAGCAGTAATAGGTTGGTTCGTGGTCAGAGTCGAACCAAAGTCACCACGCAAAATCTGGCCGATGTATTCAAAATACTGAACCAGAATCGGGCGGTCATAACCGGCCGCGGTGATTCTTATTGCGAGTTCTTCGGAGGTTAATTTGCCACCAAGGGCGGCGGTGATCGGGTCACCAATTGCACGCATCACAACAAACACCATTGTGACCAAAATTAAAATAGTTGGGAAAATCAGGGTGAATCGAACCGCTAGATACTTCAGCAGGCTGCTACTGCCGGTTTTCTTGCTCATCGCACCCCTAGATAGGTTTTGATTCTAATGAATAGGGGCCGGGCACGCTGTGCCCAGCCCCTATTCTGATTTATTAGCTAATTACTTGGTGACTGTGCCAAAGCGCATCTTGAATGAAGCATCCAAGATAACGCCGTTGACGTCTTTACCAGCAACTGCAACCTGAGCACCGTAAAGCAGTGGCAAGGTCGATAGGTCATCAGCAACTAGGTTCTGAATTTCTTCGATCTTTGCAGCACGCTCAGCTTTGTCCAAAGTGACAATCTGGTCACGAAGAAGAGTGTTTACAGCTTCGTTGTTGTAGTTGTTGTTTAGGAAACCGCCCTCCAAAAAGAAGGGGTTTAGGTAGTTCTCTGGGTCTGAGTAGTCAGGGAACCAGCCGAGCTGGTGAGCTGGGTAGACATCGGCACTTCGCTCTTGAGCATAGGTAACCCACTCGGTTGACTGCAGGGTCACCTTGAATAAGCCGGTTGCTTCGAGCTGGCTCTTGATTAGTGCGTACTCGTCTCCCGAAGATGGACCGTAGTGATCCGGGCTCCACTGGATGTTTAGCGCAACTGGAGTCGCAACCCCGGCGTCAGCCAAGATCTTTGCGGCGGCGTCAGCATCTGGAGTCGCACCGTAAAGGTCCTTTAGGGACTCGTTGGCACCAGGAAGCCCTGGTGGCACGTAGGACCAAAGTGGCAGGTAAGTGCCCTTATAGACCTGGGTGGAGATTGCTTCGCGGTCAACTAGGTGAGCTGCAGCCTTGCGAACTGCAGTTGCCTTTGCGACATCAGCTTCTGCGGTGGTTGCACCATATGGCTGAATGTTGAAGTTGAAAACGATGTAGCGGATTTCGCCACCTGGACCGGTGATTACATTGACGTTTTCGTTGGTTGAGAGGTCTTCAACATCGGTTGCCGATAGCGAGCGGGTAGCCAAGTCGATGTTGCCTTCTTGGATATCCAGTTTCATGTTCGAAGAATCAGCGTAGAACTTTAGGTTTACTGTCTGGTTCTCAGCAGCGCCCAAGACACCCTGGTAACCCTCATACTTGGTGAACTGAATTAGCTCGTTGAACTTATAGGCGGTGATTACGTACTGGCCGGCAAAGGCGTTACCAGCCACGATTTCATCGTCAGTGGTCAATGCAGTTGCGGAGAAAACTTCTTCGTCAACAATCGGAGCAGCAGGTGAGGAAAGAACTGCGGGGAAAACCTGGTCGTTCTCGCTAATTAGGTTGAAGACAACGGTTGTTGCGTCCGGCGCGTCAACGCTCTCTAGGTTGGCCAAAAGGTAGGAAGGGCCGTTTTCATCGGCAATCGCAACCTGACGGTCAAAGGTGAACTTAACATCAGAAGAGGTTAGATCGTTGCCGTTAGCAAACTTCAAACCAGGCTTTAAGGTCACGGTGTACTGCTTAGGTGAAGTGAACTCAGCGCTTAGAGCAATGTCTGGCACCATGTCCGCGTTACCAGGGGTTGAGTTCAATAGGAACGGGAAGACCTGGTTCATGACCAAGAATGAGCCGTTGTCGTAGGAGCCAGCTGGGTCAAGTGCAGTGACCTTATCGGTGGTTCCAACGGTGATTGAGATCGGGCTTGCAGCCCCATCGGTTGTGTTGCTAGCGGATGGTTCGGTTTCTGAGGCTGCACAACCGGATAAAACCAGAAGTGCGGTGCTCAGAGTGGCTACCGAAACCAGAAGCTTGTGAGACTTGTTGCTCATATAGATCTCCTTGATTAGGAAAAAGGGAAGTACCCCAATTTTGCACGGATTGCCACCCAATATTAGACCGAATTTCTAAACCGGGTACCAATAGTTAGCTAACGGAGACCTCCGGGTCAATAATGCCGGCTAGCAAAAAGGCATAAGCAGTTTTCTGAGAGCCGGCAAATCGGCTTCTGCCCAATCAAGTTTGGAGAGTTCTTTTTCACTAACCCAGGCAAGCTCTGAGTGGTCTGTTGAAAAAAGTGGCTTGTCTCCCAAAAGTTCCGCCGCAAAACAAATCAATTTGATGTCGCCGGTGACACTGGAATCAAAGAGTCGCAGAATTTTGATGTCCACGTTTAGTTCTTCTTTAATTTCGCGAATTAGTGCCAGCTCTAACGACTCCCCCTCTTCGGCTTTGCCGCCGGGGAACTCCCACTTATCGGGGGTGTATTTCCAACTGCCGCGCTTGGCACAAAAAAAGTTGCCGTCCTCATCTTGAATGATGGCGGCAACTACATTTATAGGCATAGCCAAAGATTACTCGGGTAGGTTCGCCTCAATCAGGGCAACGATCGCCTCGTCGTCCGGCTTGGTGGTTGGCCTGAAGCGGTGGATTTCGCCATTTGGCAAGATTATGAACTTCTCGAAATTCCACATCACTGGCCCTGCGAGCCCGTGAGAATCCTTGGTTTTCACCAAAGACTTATAAAGTTCGTGGCGCTTGCGGCCATTAACCTCGGCCTTTTGGGTCATTGGGAAGCTAACCCCCCAGGTGGTGGAGCAATATTCTGCAATTGCGTCATCATCCTTGAGTTCCTGTTTAAAAGAACCTGAAGGGACCCCCAGCACGGTGAAACCACGTGCTTGGTACTTTTGCTGGAGCTCTTCGAGAGTCTCATACTGCGGGCTAAGGCCGCAGCGTGATGCCACGTTTACCACCATGACAACCTTGCCGGCGTAGTCCTGGAAGCTCTTTTCAGAGCCATCTAGCATTGTGAGTTTCGTAGTTAGTTCCATATGTCTAAACAACCGCCTCAATTGGGAAATAATTTCGCGAATGAAGACAAATCCTAAGCCTGGGCTGAGGGTGAATGTTTGTCAGATTTAGTGACCGGTTATTTTTTGGATGAGGCGCCGAAGTGCCAGCAGGGTGTAGCCAAGGCCCAGTCCAAAGATTGCAAAGCCAATTATGTAAATTGCAACCCCGCCAACCCCTACTTCACCGGGGTTCAGGAACCAATAGGGCCACACGTCATCGATGGAACCGCGGATCATTGAGTAGGTGACCCAGATCAGTGGAAAAATCAAAAGCCATGGCGCCTTTGAGAGGCTTGTCTTTGGCCCCTTGACGGATAAAAGATAGTCAAGGGTGACCAGAATTGGTCCATAGGTGTGAATTATGAGGTTCGGTAATACCGGCCAGTCGTAACCAACATCTAGCGGACTTCCCGAAGCATCACCTAAAAATAGGTGATACCCGGCACTAATTACGATCATCGCCACGGTTGCTCCGAGGCGAATCACGTTCACCCGAGTAGTTTCTCTTTTGTGGCTCAATAGCAGTGCTCCAGAAATCAAAAGCACAACCCCGGCATAGATTGTTGAGTCGATGCTCAAGTAGGTGAAGTATTCGAGGGGGCGAAATAAATTATTTGCTATTCGATCCGCAATCTGCCAAACCACTGAGCCTAAAAGGGCAATTCCCAAAAGCAATCTAAACGATCCAAAAAAGGATTTATAAGTCATTCACAAACCCTATTTGGATTGCTCAAGAAAACCGATTAGGGCGTTCAGGAATTCTTTGGGTTTTTCTTCATTTGGTAGGTGACCGGCATTTGGAATAATTGTGAGATCAGCGCTTGGCATTTCTCCAGAGAGACGAATCGAGTTATCGGTGGCGACAATCTGATCGTTGTCGCCTGTAATCACAAGAGTCCGAACCTTGAATTCAGAAAGGCGCTCGGTGAGACTCAGGGCCTTGTCGGCTTTATTAAACTCCCAGAATCCTCGTTCCCAGCCCTTTACCCTAAGTGGTGCCGTGTAGTTATCCCTGGTCTCTTGAGTTATTTGGGTCTTGTCGTTATAGCTCTGGTCTAAAACTGAGAGCCCGCTCTCGGCAATCGAAGAAACCAATAGCGGCCCAACGTGGTTCAGCTGCGGAATCTTGAAAAGAATATTGAGCCAATCTGGCGCTCCGCCGGTTTCATAAACCGCAGGTGCCTCAAGAACCAAAGCTGTGACGGTGTTTGGGTGGTCTAATGCATAGCCCAAGGCCAGTGCTCCGCCGGCACTGTGGCCAATAATCACGACCTTCTTACCCTGGCCGAATTTATCGATTAGTGAATCAATCACAGCGAGCTGCCCAGCTGAGGAATAGGGATTGACGCCTTCCCAGCTGGTAGGGCGATCGGTGAAACCAAAGGCTGCACGGTCGTAGGCAATCACGTGACCGAATTCGCCGAGCGGTTCAAGGATCGGCTTCCAGGTCAAGGAGCTAGCTCCGAAACCGTGCAGCAAAAGAATCAGCCGGTCAGAATCCGGGCTACCCGACTCCACGTAATGGACCTCGTGGCTCAGGACCTCAACAAACTTTGATTCCGCTCCCCAGGACAGCTCGGCCGCGGCCTTATTGTCCAGAGTTCCCGAGGTTCCAACCGGGAGCAGAAACGGCCCCACCAGCACAATTGCCAGGAGGGAGCCGAGAATTATTTTGCTACGTTTTTTCATTCTTTAGAAACTTTAGACAGGTATTTGCCAATACCGCTAGCGATAAATCAGATATCTTTGCCCCAAACCAGGTCGACCATCCCGCTTTGGTCACAGCTCTTGGCTTCGGCTAGCTGAAACTGAGCTAGCCTTTAGGGACACCTCAAGGAGCAATCAATGCCAAATACCCGTTCGCTTATTTCTAAGACCCCTTCAGCAAAATTTGAAAAGGGCGATATGCCACTGAGGGCAATGGCTCCCGATCGCGTGGCGATCAGCATCAAGTTTTCCGGTATTTGCCACTCCGATATCCACCAGGTGCGCGATGAATGGTCAGAGGGCATCTTCCCAATGGTGCCGGGTCACGAGATTGTTGGTGAGGTGACCGAGGTTGGCTCGGCAGTAACCAAGTTCAAGGTGGGCGACCGAGTTGGCGTTGGAACCTTTGTGGATTCTTGCGGCACCTGTTACCCGTGTATCGCGGGCAGGGAGAACTATTGCCGGACCGGCAATACCCAGACATATAACGGCAAGCACTACGACGGTGAAGTCGCCTACGGTGGATATGCCAAGGACATCGTTGTGAAAGAACACTTTGTTCTAAAAGTGCCAACCAACATCGATTTTGCAGCCTCAGCACCACTTTTATGCGCCGGTGTCACCGTTTACGAGCCCTTGAAGCACTGGAAAGCCGGACCGGGCATGAAGGTCGCAATCTTGGGCCTCGGTGGTCTGGGTCATATGGCAGTGAAGTTTGCCGTTGCAATGGGGGCCGAGACCTACGTCCTTGGCCACTCACCAAATAAGGCGCAGGATGCCAAGGACATGGGCGCTCTTGAGTATCTGATCACCGTGGACGCCATGGAAACCCACAAAGACTTCTTCGACATCATCCTGAATACCACCAGTGCCGACCTAGATGTCGATGCCCTTTTGGCAATGCTGATGGTTGGCGGTTCTTTGGTGAACGTTGGTTTGCCGGGCACAGACCAGAGCTATAACCCATTCAGTCTTGTGACTGGCTTGAAGTCAATCGCAGGTGCAAACACCGGCAGTATTCACGGCACCCAAGAGATGCTTGATTTTTGTGGCGAGCACAACATCGTTTCAATCATCGAGATGGTCGATGCCACAGACCCTGCTGCCATCGACGCGGCCTATGAGCGCGTTGTTGGCAGTGATGTTAAGTATCGCTTTGTGATTGATGCGGCCACTATCTAGCAGTTTCCAAGCAATGGCTTAAAAGCTAATCACGCCTCTAGGCGTTTTCCAGCTGGCTAGACGAAAGCCTTTGAGAATTTTTCGAGCGTTGTGATTATTGAGTACGAATGATTTTCTAATCAGGAGGGGCCTAATTACCCGATCTCTTTCTAGGTGATTGCTCAGGTGGGACCAATTTACGCCAAGGAAAAATTGAATCATATGCTCCAATGGGTATCCAAAGTCTGATTTATTAGTCTTCATTGAGGATGTGCTGAGATGGAAAGCTTCAAGATATCTGCCGGTAGCTCCAGTGCGACCATAAACATTGCTGGTTCTGCACTTCGGTCGCTAGTTTTAGTGAGCCATTCTGTAATTCCAGAACCCGCGGCATAACCACACCCCTACCACGGGGTAATGCTAGCCCCGTGGCCTAATCGAATCGCGGGCGGGGCTTACACATTTGAAGGTGTCGAATATCAGGCAAAGATCAATGAGCCCCTTGGCAATGCCCTTCACGGATTGTTGTTTGATTTACCAGCCAATGTTCTATCTCAGGAAACTGACCGGCTGACCCTCGTCAGCGCTGTGGAGCCTAGACCTAGTTTTCCTTGGAATCTAGAGGTGCAGATCACCTTTTCTATTTCTGAAGCTGGTCTTGAGGTGGAAACAGTAGCGACCAACACTGGACAAGGCTCGGCGCCTATTGGACTAGGTACTCACCCGTTCTTTGTTTTTGATTCAACATCGACACTTGAGGTCCGTGCCAAAGCCGGAGCAATTCACGGCCCGGACATGATTCCATTGAAAGAAGTGCCCGCAACCGAGCTTGGTTTTGGTGAGGGAATCCGCACCCCAATAGAGTCTCTTCCGCTAGATCTGCAGTTTTCTGGTATCGCTGAGGGAGCGGCTGTTTTGAGGACTCAAGACTTCAGCATTGAGGTTTGGCAAAAGCGAGCTGATTGGCTCATGGTTTATACGACCGAATCATTTAATTGGGCTGATGGTCGGGTGCGTGCGGTTGCCATAGAGCCTCAAACCTGCGCAGCTGACGCCTTCAACACTGGAGCCGGACTAAAGGTGCTTTCGCCAGGTGAAAGTTTCAGCTACGTCTGGGGAGTAAGAAACATCTAAAAGCCTGCTGACGCGGATTGATTGGACCCAAAAATTGAAACTACGATTCAGGAAAGAAAAACAAACTCAATTCTTTTTCCAAAGGAGTGATCATGGGCAATTACGAGGCGACAGCTAAGGACAAATTCACATTTGGTCTCTGGACTGTTGGATGGACCGGGGCTGATCCGTTTGGATCACCGACCAGGGGCGAACTAGATGTGGTCGAGGCGGTGCCTACGGCCAGACTTTTCATGATGACGATCTTTTCCCACTCGACGCGGATGATAAATCCCGCGACCTTCAAATAGCGAGACTCACCGGCTCTTGCGAAGAGACCGGCATGAAAGTGCCGACGATAACCACAAATTTGTTCTCCCACCGGGTATTCAAAGACGGCGGTTTCACCAGCAATGACCGTGATGTCAGACTCTTTGCGCTGCGCAAAGTGCTTCGCAACATCGACCTGGCCGCTCAAATGAAAGCAGAAACCTTTGTGATGTGGGGGGGCGCTAGGCGCTGCAAAACAGGCAGCGAACTTAGTTATCTCCTGAACTCTAAGCTTCGGAGGTATTCACTGCTGAATTTGCCGGCTGGGTCCAGCGAATCGAAGACGGCTCGAGCCTGAACGTGCTTTGGGTGACTGATTGCAGGCTGCTCTTGATCAAAGTGGTGAACCCTACCCCAGTGTGGAATTGGTTCAAACAGGGCAAGGGCCCCCTCGAATAAATTCACTGCTTTCGAAACAGATTCTAAATCTCACTCCCAGCACTTGGCGTGGCTTCAAGTCTGAAGCGGGGGAGTCGATCAAGCCAGGATCCGGCAACGCCACCTTGCCCAGTCAGGTTTCCTCCAACTCCCGGGGCCAACTCCTCAAGGGAATTGTTTTGGGCAGTTATTTCATAAGGGTTGGTTTTGGCGAATAAATCACAGATTTAGTTCTTTACCCATGTCTGGTTAATTTTGGCTCAATTTATTAGAAGAGCTTCTGAGATACCCCCTGGGATCTCTTGGGCCACGACATTTGCGGGACCATCTTCAATGTTTCCGCCCAAATTTCTCATTGCTCACTACTTTCTGCCCCTTGGCAAAAAGCTGGAAATTCAGCAATTCCAATCTCAAAATAAGAACCCAGGACAGTGCTCAGAACTTGACATCATGACACGAATCTGTGTTTTTGCAATGTGTGGTCAATCAGTTGTTAGGAAATTAGTCAAAAATCCCCACGGCTCCTTAAGGATTTCTACGGTGTCGCCGAAGCGGTCATTTTTGGCTCGTTGCTCCAACACCCAGCCCGAGGCACTAGTGAGTCCCTGGCACAACTCGTAAGCGTCGTTATCCTAATTATTACCAGACCAGCTGGAGCTTCTTTGCTGCAGGCCATCCTCCCCCTACTCTAAATCTCATCGCGCTTGTCAACGACTAAAGGGCTCCCAAGCGGAGACTCTTTTTTATCAATTGGTCTTCCTGACCTGGAGGGCTTCAGTCTAATTAGTGCAGAGAACCTATTCGATTCGGACACTCAAGGAGCAACCACCCTTTCCGACCCTGAACGGGTTGGGATGAAGCAAAATGCCTCTGTAATTCGAGTTGAAAGTGATCTGCAGATCAATTTACCTCCGGTGTCTTGGACTGCAGTAGCTCTTGGTAGTGCACTCTGACCCCGCGATTGTTTGCGACGGCCAATTGAATCCGTCCTACTTGACGGCGCCACCAGTGATTCCAGAGATAACTCGCCTCTGGGCGAAGATGAAGACAATCAACAATGGAAGACTCGAAATCACCACATAAGCGAAAATCAAATTCCAGTTGTTTTGATACAGATTACTGCTTGCTACTTGAAAGAGGTTCAGCTGGAGCGTCGTCGTATCTCCGCCGCTAATTACAAAGAATGAATAGAAGACGTCGTTCCAAATGTAGAGACACACGAGAATCGTCGCGGTCGCGATAACAGGCTTCAATAAAGGGAAGATCACTTGGAAGAAGGTGCGGAACGGACCTGCGCCATCTATGCGTGCTGCCTCCTCCAATTCCACGGGGATTGTTCGCACAAAGCCCGTCATGAAAAAGATCACGATCGACATGTACATGCCCATGTAAACCATGATCATGCCGCCAGGCGTGCCAGCGAGACCCAGTTGACGAAGCAAGAGCACAACTGTCACGATCGCCGGCGGCAGGATGACCCCGCTGATCGCAACTGAGTACGCGATTGCCACCCAGCGGCTGGTTCGTCGGGCAAGAATCCACGATGCAAGCGATCCAAACAGAATCACGCCAATAACGGAAGGCACCATAACGAGCAAGCTACCAAACAGACCCTCCCAGACCTCTCCTTGGCTGAAGGCCTGAGCATAGTTCTCGAGTAAATACCACTCGGTTGGTAGAGAAAGATTCGGAATGTTGGCATCGCTTTGCGACTTTGCTGAAGTGACAAGAGCGAGCCATACCGGCAGGCCGACCGCGACTAAGCACAACAACAAAACTGCGGTCGGATGCCCGTAACGCGTCCAGGCGTGAGTGCGATTTTTCAAATTACGCGCTCCCTTCTTCGCAGCCAGGTCACAATCGGGAACGCGAGGATGAGCACGATGAAAAACAAGACGAGGCTCATCGTCGTCGCTTGGGCGAACAAGCCCTGGCCAAAGACCCTGAAAATGTAGAGATTCACGACTTCGGTGGTTTGCGCTGGCCCGCCTTCAGTTGTCGCTAGAACGGTGTCGAATGCGTTGAGCGATCCGAGCAGCGCCGTCGCAAAGTTAAAGGTCACGGCTGGCGCGAGCAACGGGAATTTAATCGAGAAGAACGTCTTCCATGGCCCTGCACCATCCATGCGTGCCGCTTCAAGAACGTCTTCGGAGATCGTCTTGAGGCCAGCGAGATAGATGATCATAGCGAGGCCAGCCCATTTCCAGGAGTTGACAAACGCCACAACGACAATGCTCCACGTGGTGTCGCCAAGCCAAGGGATATCAATCTCATGGCCGCTGAAGAAACTCAAGATGCCGTTCAATGCACCGTTGGGTTTGAGCAACGCCTGGAAGATGTATCCAACGGCGAGTGCGGACATGAGCACTGGTATGAAGAAAATCACCCGACCGAACCGGTTGACTCGTGTGTCTCGCTCAAACATAAGGGCGAGACCGAGACCGAACAGATTCTGCATGATTCCGACAAGGGCCGCGTAAATCAGGGTAACGCGCACAGCCGAGGACAACGTGCCGTCCGCGATGAGCGACTCAAAATTCTTAGTACCGACGAAGGCGACGTCGCTTTTGAACGCCGACCAGTCGGTGAAGGCATACACGAAGTTGAAGATGGTCGGCAGGAAGAAGAACAGCACGAGCACAACAAACGCAGGAAGCAGGAAGGCTATCGGGTGGGACCTCTCGGCACGCTTGCCCGAGCTCTTCCCAGTCCGCCGGGTGTTGGGAACGGCGATGAGTTTCGCCACGATGGTCCTTTCCATGGTGCCAGGACGGAGCGAGCCATCAAAGACTCACTCCGTCCTGGTCGATTGTCTGGTGCTAGAAGCCGTCGATGCCGAGGGCCGCAGCGACTTGCGCGAACTGCGACTGGGTCGATTTCCCCACCTCGAGAGGCGTCATCTCTCCTTGGGCCATGTTGGCTAGGAAGACATAGAGGTCGGGGTTGGCTACAGCTTCCTGCTGCATGGAGCCGGCGGAGTTGGTGAGAGCGTCGGCGGCGAGCTGGGCGATTGCCGGCACACCGGTCGGCGATTCAACGTTGGGCTGAATCGAAATGGCGCCGGCATCTTCGATGTAAGCCGCGTAGCCCGTCTCGAGCCAAAAGCGGATGAACTGACGGGCAGCCGCTTCTTTCTTCGCGTCGCCGGTCTTCGGAGCAACGACCGCGTTCTCTACGCCGGGAATGGATATCCCGACGTTCCCGTCGCGCGAGATCGGGAACCAGCCGATGTTCTTATCGATGGTGGCAGTGTCGGCACTCGCCTGCAGCAGGGAGATAAAAGGGTTCACCTGCAATACCATGGCGGCTTCGCCTGAGAGCAATGCTGGGCCGGATTCGCTAAAAGTGGAGGTCAGATTGTCATCGTTAAAGTAACCGTCGTCAAGCATGTCCTTGTACTGCTGGATGGCTGCCTGGATCGTCTCATCGTCGAAGCCTTCTTCATTGGCATTCACCCGGTCCCACAGTCCGTCCTGCACCTCTTCGGCGAGCAGCACCTGCGGCCACCACTGGGTCGGCCACTGGTCTCCGACTGCTCCGAAGAACGGCGCAATACCTAAAGCCTTAATTGCATCCGCGTCCTTCATTAGCTCTTCAAAGCTGTCAGGCAACTCATCAATTCCAGCTTCCGCGAACACTTTCTTGTTGTAATACATGCCGATGACGGATGGCGAGCTCACAAAGGCGGCGTACCGAGTGCCATCAACCTTGCCCAGCTCCTGCACGGCGGGAGTCAACGAGTCGATCCACGGCGCCTCGTCAAAGTTCTGGAGTCCGCTCTCCGGTTTTAGCAACGCAAGCATGCTTGCGGTCGGCTGCCACATCGCCAGATCTGGAATGGCGCCTGTGGCGATGCGCGTGGGGGCGTTGGTTTCATAGATATCCGGGACAATAATCACGTTGATTTTCGCGCCAGTTGCTTTCTCGAAGGCGTCTATAACCTGGTCGGCCAAGGACGCGGCTGTCGTCGCTGTCCAAAAATCGAGCGTGACCCCTTCAAGGCTCGCCGTTGGTTCGTTCCAGACCACCTCAGCGTCATCACTGCCCGTATTGGGATTTGCCGCAGAGCAACCCGCGAGCAAGATCGCGCTCGTCATAGTCACTGCGGCAACGGTTGCAATTCGTCTCATTTTCATTTTCATTTTATCTCCTCGTCATTGATCAGATATTCGCCCAGTGAGGTAAGAGATTAATTCTTATTCCCTAGGCTCTCATGTAGCGCGCTCATTTTTCCAAAGTGACTCCTTTGTCATCCGTTGTTCGATTTTGCGCCGTTCCGTCGGAGGGTGGCTAGTGCCACGATCCGCGGCTTCTCTCGCGTTATCGTGCGGTCAGTGCCGGCGGCAGCAATGCCTTGTGAGCCTCGAAGAGCTCCTCGGTCATCAATTGGATGTCGTCCAGCGTGAGAATCGCACTCGTGAGGGGGTCCATGGCGACCGCGTGAAAAACCTGCTCCCTATTCCCAGTCAGTGCAGCTTCGACGGCCAGAGTCTGCAGGCTGATGTTAGATAGATTGAGTGCCGCGAGCTGGGGTGGGAGCGCCCCGATGGCGACCGGTTGCACCCCATTTCGGTCGATGAGGCACGGAACTTCCACACAGGCCTCCGGTGGAAGGTTTGAAATGAGACCGTCGTTGGGAACGTTTCCGTAGACGACGCTCGGCACGCCAGTAACGACGGAGTTGATAATGCTTGCCCCGTACTCGACCGACGGCTCAAGGTTGGCCTTGAGCTTTTCAAGCTGTTGCTCCAAGTCGCCCGTCACATCGTGTGCGACGCAGATTTCGTAGTAGTCCCAGCGCTCGGGTATGTACTCCAGCACCGTCTCCGGGTCCTTGCGGAAGTAGGGCATATATTCGGAGGCGTGATGGCTGGATTCCGTCTGAAAGTAGCCGAACGAGTTCATGATGGTCGTCCGGACCTGCTCGTTCCCACCCTCGTAGTTGCTCGATGCATCAGCCGCTTCACTGTGGTCGCCGTCATCATCATTTAGGTCAGTCGCCGCGCGTCCACGCTGGTGAAGTTCAGACATAACCTCGCGCAGTCGTGGGTAGAGGTCCTCTTTTCCGCTCTCGAATCTGAGGATCCACGCCTGGTGGTTGATTCCGGCGCACACGTAGTTGAGCTCGCTGTATGGGACGTCGAGAGTTCTCGCGAGCATCCGTGTGGTGCCTTGCACGCTGTGGCAAAGGCCGATAGTTGAGAGCCCCTTGGCGTTGAGGAACCCAGTGGCCATCGCCATCGGGTTGGCGTAGTTGATGAACTGCGCATTCGGGCAGAGTTCAAGCGCATCTTCGGCAATGGCCTCATACGCCGGGACGGAGCGTAGGAACCGGAATACCCCGCCCGGGCCGACCGTGTCCCCGACGGTCTGGTCAACACCGTACTTGCGGGGGATCTCGACGTCGTGGCGATAGGAGTCGATTCCCCCGACCTGGAATGTGATGATGACGAAGTCGGCATCCCGGAGGGCCTCACGGCGGTCGGTCGTTTCGATGATAGTGGTGTCGAGCCCGTGATGTCCGATAAGCTCCCGCGCCGCCTTGGCTGTGCGAGCGGCGCGCTCTGGATCCAGATCCATCAAGCACAAGGTGCTCGACTGGAGCGCCGGAAAGCTAACGAGATCGCCGATGAGGCGGAAGGGGAAGACAAAGCCTCCAGCGCCGATGATGGTGATTTTTGGAGGTCGAGTTTTAGAATACATATTCAGAACATACTGATGGGCGATGGTTCGGAACCTCCGTCTTGAGCTGTATTTACTCCAGGATACTCAGGTCGCCTGCTAGGGTGGAGGAATGACTATTACTGCGAGTGGTCCGTCTGAGGGGCCTTCTTTCGTAGATACCCTCGTTCCAGCCATCTGGACTCGTCGCGGACAGGCGCCTAGGATGGCGCGCTCGCATCGACACGATGATCTTGAGTTCAACTTCGTACTTCGCGGCTGTCTCGATTACCTCTTCGGGGGCGAACGCATCCAAGTTCCGGCCGGGCACCTCGCGATGTTCTGGGGTGCGACCCCTCATCGCCTAATTGAGTCCTCTCTCGAGGAGGATAGTGACAGCTGCTGGCTCCACGTTCCATTGAGTACCGTACTCCGCTGGGGGCTCTCAACCCAAGATCTCAACGACCTGCTTCAAGGCAGCCCAGTGATCGTGCCCGCCGGAGCGGCCGGTCGGGATGTCGAATCGATGTTCATGAGCTGGATGCAGGAGCTGGAGGACGAGAACTACGAGACAATCGCACTCATCGAGGTACACGCTCTCGTGCGACGATTACTCGGGTATCGCCGAAGATCTACCGAGCAGGTTTCAGCTCTAACCCTAGCGGGATCCGGAGCTTCAGATTCGATGCAGCGAGTGACCGCGATGGCTCAATTTATAGTCGCGCACTTTCGTGAGCCGATCACCACTGCCGATGTGGCCGACTCTGTTCATCTCAACAGCCATTACGCCATGTCGTTATTTCGACGTGCAGTCGGGACAACAATCGGCCGATTCATTACTGGCTGCCGGGTCTCGGAGGCGCAACGCCTCTTGGTAACCACAACGCTCAGCACTAGCGAAATCTCACCCACGGCGGGCTTTGGGTCGCAGAGTAGCTTTTACGCGCACTTCATGAGGATCTGCGATTCCTCGCCAGGCGAGTACCGAGCCCTCCATCGCTGAGCAGATGCAGCGGCAAGTTTTGATGAGCAAGCTGGGACCGGTTCAATCTTCCTGGTGAATCGCTCCCAAACGGAGACGCTCTCTGTATCAATTGGTCTTCGTGACCTGGAGGGCTTAGCTCGTCTAAGCGCAGAGAGTCTTTTTGATTCAGACGTGAATGCAGCAAACACGCTGGCGGACCCTGAAAGAGTGGGAATGCAGCAGAACTCCTCGGCAAAAATTGTGGCCGGTGTCCTTCACATCGAACTACAGCCAGTTTCCTGGACTGCTATCGCTTTTGGGTAGCTGATTTAGACACCACAACCCCATGAGCGTGAGCTTCCAAAGAGTTGTGGTGTCTCCCCCCAAAGAACCAATAGGCAAAGATAGCCCTAGAGTGCAATCAAATGATTTACCCTGAGGGAAGACAAACCAAGTAGGAGATCTGATGAAACAAAACAAACTCGGCCCGTGGCACGTCTCCGCAGTTGGAATCGGATGCATGAATCCATCTTGGACTGGCGGAACCGCTCTTGACGAAACTCTTCGACAAGAATCTGCGATTCCAGCGCTGCATGCAGGCATGGATGCCGGCATAACACTCTTTGACACTGCCGATATGTATGCCCCAACCTGGGACACTTTTGGTCATAACGAGCGCTTTGTCGCCGAGGCGCTTCGAACCTGGTCCGGCACCCAGGAGCAAAAAGACAAGATTGTCATCGCCACCAAAGCTGGCATCGCTCGCCAACCAGGAGAAAAATTTGGCAGAAACGCCAGTTTGGATTACTTATTGCGGGCTGCCGAAGCATCTGCTGGCCGGCTTGGAGTGGAGAAGATTCAGCTTTGGCAGCACCATCGGCTAGATCCGACCATTTCTTTTGAGCAGCAGTTTGAGAACGTTTTGGCTCTGAAGCAATCTGGCATCGTTGATCAAATTGGTGTTTCCAACTACGACGCCAAGCAACTCGAGATTGCGGTCAAGATGGGCGGCACCCCGAGTGAAGGTGGTGTTGTTTCTATTCAAAACGAGTTCAGCCCGCGCTATCGGCATGATCTTGACGTGTTGGCAGTTTGCGAGAAGTACGGCATCGCCTTTTTGCCTTGGTCACCACTTGGCGGCACCAGAGCCAAGAGTGAGATTTCTGGGGCCAGTTCCTTTGAGCAGATGGCCGAAAAGTACTCCGCTAGCCCATTTGCCATCGCACTGGCTTGGTTGATGCACTATTCGCCAACAATCATTCCAATACCGGGAGCAACTCGGATGGAAAGTGTTCTGGACTGCGCGAAGAGCACCGAGATCGAATTGAGCCAGCAAGATTTTGAATACCTCAGTAGTAATTTGCCAACCGAGATACCGGTCTCAGAAGAGCTAACCCCGAAGCCGGAATACCGCTAGCAGGGTTTGCAACAGAGTGGTTGTTCACCATTGGTATTTGAGTATTCTCACGAAAAATGTCACTTCTAATATAAAGAAATATCTGCTTTAGGAGCATCACGGATGAAGGAATCAAACATGGCCGCAGCACCCAAGGAAATCTGGTTCCTAACCGGAAGCCAGAACCTCTACGGCGAAGAAACACTTCGCCAGGTTGCTGAGCAGTCTCAGGTGGTGGTGGATCAGTTATCCACCGGCGTGAACGCACCTCTCAAAATTGTCTGGAAGCCGGTGGTAAAAACCACCGAAGAGATTAAGGCTGCGCTTCAAGGGGCCACCTTGGCCCCCGAGTGTGTCGGCGTCATAACTTGGATGCACACCTTTTCTCCGGCCAAGATGTGGATTAATGGGCTGGATTCCCTCAAAAAACCGCTGTTGCATTTGCACACCCAGGCTGGACAGTCCCTCCCTTGGGCAACAATCGACATGGACTTTATGAATCTCAACCAGGCTGCTCATGGTGATCGAGAGTATGCCCACATCCTGAGCCGCATGGACATCGCTCGCAAGGTTGTGGTTGGTTTTCCAACCGATGCAAGAGTTCAGCAGGAAGTTGATTCCTGGGCTTGGGCCTCTCTCGGTTGGGATAAATCTCAGCATTTGAAGGTGGCTCGCTTTGGCGACAACATGAGATACGTGGCAGTGACCGACGGTGACAAGGTTGCCGCGCAAATTACCTTTGGTATGTCAATCGAGCAATTGAGCGTGAATGCACTGGCCGATGCCGTGCTCGGAGTTAGTGATGCCGATGCCAACAAACTTTGTGAGGTGTATCAGGCCGAGTACGAGGTCGCAGCCGAGCTTTGTCTCGGTGGGGCTAGGCATGAGTCTTTGCAATACAGCGCCAAGATCGAGATAGCCCTGCGGGCGATTCTTGAACAGGGTGGCTATTCCGCCTTCACTTCAAACTTCGAGGATCTTGGCACTTTGCGCCAATTGCCAGGGCTTGCAGTTCAGCGCCTGATGGCTGATGGCTATGGCTTTGCTGGCGAGGGCGACTGGAAAACCGCCGCCCTATTAGCAATCACCAAGTCGATGACACCGCAAGGTGGCGGCACCTCATTCATGGAGGACTACACCTACCACTTTGGTCCAGGGACCCCCAAGGTCCTTGGCGCTCACATGCTCGAGGTTTGCCCGAGCATCTCGGGACAAAAGCCCAAGATCGAGATCCACCCGCTTGGCATTGGCGGCAAAGAGGATCCGGTGCGCATGGTCTTCACCGCCAAGCCCTCAGCCGGCAGGGTGCTTTGCCTAACCGACATGGGTGCTCGTTTCCGCCTAATCACAAACGAGATTAAGATCGTGGAGCCGACTCAGGATCTACCAAAGCTTCCGGTTGCCAGGGCGGTCTGGGAGCCAGAGCCATCCTTGGCAGTTTCTGCCGAAGCTTGGATGCTCGCTGGTGGTTCACACCACACCGTCTTGACCAACTCGGTCAGCCAAGAGACCCTGGAAGACTTTGCCAGGATTGCCGGTGTTGAATTGGTGGAGATCGATTCGAGCACTACCTCCAAGGGTTTGCGCAAAGAGCTGCAGTGGTCCAGCGCCTACCACCGCTTGGTTAATAGAAACGTTTAGTCGCGGGCTTCTAGGTAGGGTTTAGCTGTGGAAAAAGCGAATTGGACTCTCTTTGGTAAAAGACCAAAGGACCCGGCCCCGAGTTGGGTCGCGGTTGTTCTTGCGTTTTTTTTAGCGAGCCAAACCTTTATCCAAGTTGGCGATAGTTACCCGCTCTACATGACCCTTTTTGCCCTGGGTGGTTCGGCCTGGATGGTCTTTTTGGCCATACAGTCTAGGGCCTGGTTCGGGTTTTTCTTTATTCCAGTTGCGCTGTTGTGGCTGAACCCGCTTCTTGGGGGCGACCCATTCACCAGCTTCACGGTTCTGATGTTTATGGCCCACGCGGCAATTGCCATTTTGTTTGGGGTGGCGGCCTACACCTTCGCAGCTAGAGAACGCACAAAGAAATGACCGACAACTTTGTCGGCTTCGCCCAGTCACCAAAGCCAGATCCAAAAAAGACAGTGACTGAGCGCGAATTAGAACTTTCCTCCAATCTTGAGCTTGCAGGCCTTTTGGCACCCTTTATTACTAAGTTTGGTTTGGATGGCTGGCTGGGAGAGTTTTATAAGTTTGATTTTCAAACCGGGGCCAAGCTCAAGTACAAATCCAAGGACTTGGAATATGGCGCAAGCTATTCGATGATCACCCTGCCCAAAAGAGTCGTCCTAGTGACCGAGTCGCTCGGCGAAATAGATATCAAAATCGCTGCGGGCAAAAAGGAATCTAAGGTGAGAATGAAGTTTCGGTTGGCGCTATTGCCAAACCAGGTGAAGTCTTTCAATGCCGAAATTGACGAAATTACTGTTCGGCTAAGGAGCACCCTTGGTGGATAGCCTGTCTAAGCAGCCCAACATTTACGACGTTGCACGGGTCGCAAAAGTGTCTCACCAAACCGTCTCGAGGGTGCTAAACAACAATCCTTCGATCCGAGAAGAAACCAAGTCGCGGGTTTTGGAGGCCATGGAAAATCTGGGCTATCGGCCAAACCTTGCCGCCAGGGCACTGGCCTCTTCTAAAACGCACATGCTCGGCATTTTGGCCTCTGATACTGACTTCACCGGGCCAGCGTCGATGGTGCATTTTATGGAGGTTGCCGCTCGGGCGCAGGGCTTCTACGTGGTGACCTGCCGCATCGACCCGAACCTTGAGGCTTCGGTCAATGAGGGTATAGAGCATCTCATGAAGCTTGGCATCGAGGGCATGGCGGTCATCACTCCGCAGGCGGAGGCGGTGGAAGCAGTGCGCAAAATGGTGGCTGGCATCCCGGTTGTCACGCTGGATTCGATGTATCGAATGGATGAGTTAGCGGTTTCGGTGGATAACTTTTCCGGAGGAGTCTCTGCCACCGAGCACCTAATCGAGCTCGGTCACCAAAACATTCTGCATATTTCCGGCCCAAAGAACTGGTTTGAGTCAACCACCAGGTCCGCCGGCTACACCTCTTCAATGCTCAACGCTGGACTAAGTCCAATGATCATCGAGGGGGACTGGGAGCTTTCGACCGGGTATCGCATTGGTCATGCGCTAGATCTGGAGGCCAGGGGAATCACGGGCCTTTTTATCGCCAATGACCGCATGGCGATTGGTTTTTTGCATGCCATGCGAGAGCGCGGGGTTGAGGTTCCGAAAAGGGTGAGCATCGTGGGCTTTGATGACCTAGAAGAAACCCAATACACCTGGCCACCGCTTACCACTCTCAGACAAGACTTCAAAGAGCTGGGGCTAAGGGCGATGGAATTGCTACTTGACGAGATTTCCGGAAAGTCTGTTAGAAAGCTCGACAGACTGGTACCGAATTTAGTGATCAGGGACTCAACCGGGCCGGCCCCAAGGTAGCGGCATTGGAAAATCAAAAGGAGACGCAGCATGCATGAGTTTGATTTAGTTGCGGAAGTGCAAGCAATGCGCCAGCAGGTTTCGGACTTGCACTCAGAACTCACCCGCTACGGTTTGGTGATTTGGACCGGGGGAAATATCTCGGGTCGCGTCCCGGGCCATGACCTTTTTGTGATTAAGCCGTCTGGTGTTTCCTACGATGACCTAACCCCAGAAAACATGGTTCTGTGCACCTTGGATGGTTCGGTTCTGCAAGGAACCCTGGGTAGCGAAAGGTCTCCATCCAGCGACACCGCCGCCCACGCCTATGTCTATCGCAACATGCCAGAAGTTGGTGGCGTGGTCCACACCCACTCAACATATGCAACCGCTTGGGCGGCTCGTGGGGAAGAGATTCCGTGTGTGATAACCGGCATGGCCGATGAGTTTGGCGGCCCCATTCCGATTGGCCCATTTGCGATCGTTGGCGATGACTCAATCGGCCGGGGAATAGTTGCGACCCTAAAAACCCACCGCTCCAGAGCGGTGCTAATGAAAAACCACGGCCCCTTCACTATCGGTATAAACCCCAAGGATGCAGTCAAGGCTGCGGTGATGTGTGAGGACGCAGCTCGAACGGTTGAAATTGCAAGACAGGGTGGCGCGCTTGTGCCTCTTGAGCAAGCGGCAATCGATTCGCTTTACCTTCGCTACCAAAATGTTTATGGACAATCGGAGGATGCTAGGCGATGACTGAATCAATCAAAAAACTAATCGATGCCGGCAAAGCTACCCTAGGCATTGAGCTTGGGTCAACCAGAATCAAGGCAACCCTGATCGGCGAAGACCTGAACCAGATATTGGCCACTGGAACCCATGATTGGGAGAACCAGCTCGGGGATGGCTATTGGACCTACTCAGTAGATTCCATCTGGCAGGGGTTAGCCGCCACCATAAAAGACTTGCAGCACAATGTCGAAGAGCAATACGGCATCAAACTTCAAAGCCTGAACGCCATTGGCGTTTCGGCAATGATGCACGGCTATTTGGCTTTTGATGAAAAAGACCAGCTACTGGTTCCTTTTAGAACCTGGCGAAACACCACTACCTCGCAAGCCGCAAAAGAGCTCACCGACCTTTTCGGTGTGAACATTCCGCTGCGCTGGTCTGTTGCTCACCTGCAGCAGGCCGTATTGGACAAATCCGAGCACGTTCCACACATCAGCTTCATAACCACGCTGGCCGGCTACGTGCACTGGATGCTCACCGGTAATAAAGTGCTGGGCATTGGCGATGCTTCGGGGATGTTCCCAATCGACTCAGCCAATAAGTCCTACGACGCAAAGTTGCTAGCAGTCTTTGATGCACTGGAGACCTCCAGGGTTCTGCGAGGCAATCTATTGAGTCTTTTACCCGAAGTCTCAGTGGCTGGCGAGAGTGCCGGTTCGCTGACGCAGGCTGGGGCGAAGCTGCTTGATCCAAGCGGATCGCTAAAAGCCGGGGTTTTGTTTTGCCCTCCCGAGGGAGATGCCGGTTCGGGCATGGTTGCCACCAATGCAGTGGCTCCAACCACTGGAAACGTGAGCGCCGGCACCAGTATCTTTGCAATGGTGGTGATGGATCGGGAACTAACCAAGGTCCACCACGAACTCGACATTGTCGCCACTCCGGTTGGCGACCCGGTTGCAATGGTGCACTGCAATAACGGAGCCAGTGAGCTTGCGGCCTGGGTGAGAATGTTTAGCCGCTTCGCTAAAGTTTCGGGAAACCCCTTGAGCTCTGATGAGGTTTACGAGCTCTTATTCGAAGAGGCCCTGAGCGGTCAAAAAGACGCTGGCGGCCTTTTGGCTTACAACTATCTCGCCGGTGAGCCGATCGCTGGTCTTTCAGAGGGCAGGCCGCTGTTTATTCGCAAACCCGACAGCGAATTCAGCCTGGCAAACGCAATTTTGGCCCAGCTCTACGGGGTATTTGGCACCTTAAGTTTGGGCATGGCGGTCTTGGCCAAGGAGAACGTTCAGATCTCGAAGATGTCCGCCCACGGCGGCATCTTCAGAACCAAGGGCGTTGCTCAAAGAATTCTGTCGGCTGCAATCTCGGCGCCGGTTTCGGTTTCTGAAAGTGCTTCCGAGGGTGGCCCTTGGGGCATGGCGTTGTTGGCAGCGTTTTCTCGATCATCAGCGACCAGCCTGAGCGAGTTCTTGAACACCAGGGTCTTTGGTGAGCAAGAGGTTGTCACGATTTTGGCAGACCCCGAAGAGGTTGCTGGGTTTGAGCGTTACCTCACCGACTACCGAATGGGACTGCCGGTGATGGCCCAAGCTATTAAATCCATCCAGTAACATTGGGCTCGGGTGGCAGGGGCGTTATTTTGTGATGGATTTGTAATCAAAAACACCACTCAGAATTCAAAAAATCAACCCGAGAGACCGAAATGTGGTGTAGAAATGCGTTGGTAGAAGATGTTAGCGGTAACAAAATGGTTACAGCTAATGGTTTCTTTCAATAGAACTGCTCGCATAGCCAGTTGTTTAGGCAATGTTGGCATGAAGCAATCTGTGCGAGCTGGACGCGATACAGATCCAAATTCTTCGGGGGTCCAACCGAAAATGAAAGGAACAGATTTGTTCAAGAAACTACTAGGCATTACAGCCACGGTTGCTGTAGCTGCTTTAGTCCTAAGCGGTTGCGCAAGCACGACTGGGACTGACACAACTGCAACGACCGGAACAGAAGCAGTTGTTGAGTCGGGACTAATTGGTGTTTCGATGCCAACTCAGTCTTCAACTCGCTGGATCTCAGACGGTGAAAACGTAAAGTCCGCCTTGGAAGCCGCTGGCTTCGAGGTTGACCTTCAGTTTGCAGAAGACGACATCCCAACCCAGGTAGCACAGCTCGAGGCCATGCTAACCAAGGGTGCAAAGGCACTAATCATTGCAGCTATCGACGGTACTCAGCTAACTGACGTACTTCAGGCAGCAGCCGATGCAGGCGTTCCAGTTATCGCTTACGACCGACTAATTGTTGGCAGTGCGAACGTTGACTACTACGCAACCTTCGACAACTTCAAGGTCGGCGTTCAGCAGGCAACCTCATTGCTAGTTGGAATGGGTGTTTACGCATCTGAAGACTCCACCTCAGCTGACGGTCCAAACGCTGCAGGCCCCCTAAACATTGAGCTATTTGCTGGTTCACTGGACGACAACAACGCATTCTTCTTCTTCAACGGTGCGATCAGCGTTCTACAGCCACTAATTGACTCGGGAGTTCTAGTAGTCAAGTCAGGCCAGACCACCATTGAGCAGGCCGCAACCCTTCGTTGGGACGGCGCTGTAGCTCAGAAGCGTATGGAAGACCTTTTGGTTGGTAACTACGCTGATGCAAAAGTTGACGGCGTTTTGTCACCTTACGACGGTATTAGCCGCGGCATCATCGCAGCTCTAACCGACGCGGGTTACGCGACCATGCCAACCATCTCCGGTCAGGATGCAGAAGTACTTTCCGTCAAGTCAATCTTGGCTGGCGAGCAGTACTCGACCATCTTCAAGGACACCCGTGAGCTAGCCGGAGTTGCTGCAGGTATGGCGATTGCGTTGCTAAATGGCGAAATGCCAGAGACCAACGACACCACCACCTACGACAACGGCGTGAAGGTTGTTCCTTCATTCCTACTAACCCCTTACATTGTCACCATTGACAACTACAAAGAGGTTCTAGTTGACTCTGGCTACATTGCAGAAGCAGACCTAGGCTAAATAGCAGCAAGGTAGTAAACGGTTACCTGCCCTCAAGAGCAATCTTGAGGGCAGGTTTCCCAGCTAATCTGATACGCAACAAGGCATTAAAGGAGCGCACATGTCTAACTCAATTCTTGAGATGCGCAACATCACCAAAACTTTCCCAGGAGTTAAAGCCCTGGATGATGTCACTCTCATAGTTGAGAGAGGCGAGATTCACGCCATTTGTGGCGAAAACGGTGCCGGCAAATCCACCCTCATGAAAGTACTCTCGGGCGTCTACCCCTTCGGTTCCTATACCGGTGAAATCGTTTTCGAAAACGAAGTCAAAAAGTTCTCCACCATTCGCGATTCAGAATCGCAAGGGATCGTAATTATTCACCAAGAACTAGCGCTCTCCCCACACCTTTCGATTGCCGAGAACATCTTTTTAGGCAATGAGATTAAGTCCTTTGGCTTGATCGATTGGAATAAGACCAATCAAGAAGCGGCATCGCTAATGGCCCGGGTTGGCCTCTCCGAAGACCCAAACACCGCAATTAAAGACATCGGTGTTGGCAAACAGCAGCTAGTGGAAATTGCTAAGGCACTTTCAAAGCGCGTGAAGTTGCTGATTCTCGATGAGCCAACCGCTGCCCTAAACGATGAAGACTCAGCCCACCTATTGGACCTTTTGCGCCACCTCAAGGGCCAGGGAATCACCTCGATCATCATTAGCCATAAACTCAATGAGATCGAGGCCATTGCCGACACCACCACCATCATTCGGGACGGCGAGACCATTGAGTCCCTGCACATGAAACAGGACTCAGTTTCCCAAGAGCGCATCATCAAGGGCATGGTTGGCCGAGACATGGAAAACCGTTACCCAGCCCGTAATGCCGACATTGGTGAAGAGATCTTGCGGGTTGAGAACTGGAATGCATATCACCCAATCGACTCCAGCCGCAAGGTGGTCGACGACATCTCAATGAACGTCAAGCGCGGCGAGATTGTCGGGCTTGCCGGCATTATGGGCGCTGGGCGAACCGAGTTCGCCCGCAGCCTTTTTGGTCAGTCTTATGGAACCAACATCTCGGGTCGAGTTTTCAAAAGTGGCCAAGAGATAAAGATGAAAACGATTGCTTCGGCGATCAACCAGGGCATTGCCTATGCAACCGAGGACCGCAAGCGCTTTGGGCTGAATCTTATTGAAGACATCAAGCGCAACATCTCTCTAGCTTCACTCAAGTCATTTGTCCGATTTGGCTTGGTGGATGGCAATGAGGAGTTCAAAAAGGCCAGTGAGTATCGCGAGTCGATGAACATTAAAGCCCCGAGCGTTTTATCGGTGGTGGGCCAGCTCTCCGGTGGAAACCAGCAGAAGGTTGTGCTTTCCAAGTGGATTAACGTGAACCCGGACGTCTTGATTTTGGATGAGCCAACCAGGGGCATCGATGTTGGCGCGAAATACGAGATTTATTTGATTATTCAAAGACTTGCAGCCGAAGGCAAGGGGATCATTGTGATTTCCTCTGAGCTTCCAGAGTTGATCGGTATTTGCGATCGCATTTATGCGATTGCCGAGGGTCGAATTACCGGGGAGGTTGAGCGTAAAGATGCCAACCCGGAACTGCTTATGAGATACATGACTACTGAGAAGGGTAAGAACTAATGTCATCAACTACGACATCGCCAAAGGGGGCACTAGCCTCTTTTAGAGACCGCTTCCAAGGTGTGAACCTGAGGCAAAACGGAATCTTCTTAGCCCTGGTCGGCCTCGTGGTGTTTTTCGCACTCACAACACCGAATGCCGCTTCGATAACCCCGACTAACTTCTCCAACCTGGTGGTCCAAAACGGTTATATCTTGGTTTTGGCAATTGGCATGGTCATGGTCATTATCGCCGGCCACATCGACCTTTCGGTAGGTTCGGTCGCCGCATTTATCGGCGGCGTTGCCGGAATTCTGGTGGTTAGACCGCTTGAGCAAGATGGTTGGGATTGGCTTCCCGCGTTACCTTGGTGGGCTGGAATCATTGGAGCCATTATGGTCGGTGGCCTGGTGGGGGTCTGGCAAGGCTTCTGGGTGGCATATGTCGGAGTGCCGGCATTCATTGTGACCTTGGCCGGCATGCTGTTGTTCCGCGGCATGGCGCTACTAACCCTGCAGAACACCAATATCGGTCCGTTCCCAGACGAGTTCCGAGCGATTGGAAATGGATTTTTAGATAAAGAACAGAACCTCAATGCTCTGGTGGGGATGTCCGAAACGTATAACTTCACGGCCCTTATTGTTACCGGGGCCGCACTTTTAGCACTTTGGTTTGCTTCACTTCGCACCAGAAGTGGCAAGATCAAATACGGCCAAGTTGTTGAACCAACAGTTTGGTTCTACGTGAAGAACGTGGTTTTGAGCCTGATGCTTGCCTATGTCGGCCTCCAGCTATCCCAGGCCAACGGTATTCCAATAACCCTGATCGTCCTTGTCTTTTTAGTCGTCATCTACACGATAGTGATGCAGCGCACCCCGTTTGGACGCTATATCTACGCAATCGGTGGAAACCTAAACGCGGCAGTCCTATCGGGCATTAACGTTCGAAAAGTGAACTTCTTCCTGTTCGTAAACATGGGAGCACTTGCCGCGCTGTCGGGCGTGCTAATCGCCGCCCGAATGAACTCGGCAGTGCCAAAGGCCGGCGATGGCTTCGAGCTCGATGCGATTTCTTCGGTGTTTATCGGTGGAGCCGCTGTGCAAGGTGGTGTTGGAACAGTAACCGGTTCGATGATTGGTGGTTTGATCCAGGGAGTCTTGGCGAACGGCATGAACCTAAACTCGGTTGGTATTGATATTCAGATGACAATCAAGGGCTTGGTCTTGCTATTGGCTGTGGCCTTCGATGTCTGGAGCAAGCGCAGAAAGTAGCATTTAGCGTCACTCGAAAACACCGGGCTAGTGGCCCGGTGTTTTTACTTTAACTAGTTATCCACAGGCCTAAAACGGTGTTTTTGAAAGTTTGCGATACTTTTTGGCAGTAGAAACGCCTCAGGTGCTACATTGTAGAACATGGAGAACAAAGTGGGAATTAGAGAGTTGAAGCAGAACCCTTCGGCAGTGATTGCGCGGGTGAAGGCCGGTGAGGAGATAACCGTCACAGAGCGCGGTGAGCCGGTGGCAAAAATTACTTCTCAACAAAAAAGCATTTTGGATCAGCTATCGGATGCCGGTGACCTCAGTATTGCCAGGGGCAACCTAGCGGACTTCCTAAAGAACTCAAGCGCAACTAGGGTCGCCCAGGGAACCCCTTCCTCAGAGCAGATGCTGACTCAAACTAGAGGTGAAAGGTTGTGAAAGCTGCTTATTATCTTGACACCTCCGCGGCCCTGAAGTTGGTGAAGCTGGAGGCAGAGACACCCTTTTTGGAAGCCTGGCTGGAGGCACAACACTTTCCAAGGTTAATTTCCAGCGACCTCCTGCGTACCGAGCTAATTGGCAATATTTTAAGGTTTGTGCCCGAGGGGCTGCAGCGAGCTCATGATTTGATTGAGCAAATTAGTTTTTTAAAAATAAAAACAGAGATTTGCACGCAAGCCGTGATGCATGTCGGCCTTGGTCTGGGAACTCTGGATGCGATTCACTTAGCGAGCGCGTTGGCTTGTTCCTCTGAAATCCAAGGACTCGTCACCTATGACAAAAAACTGATTGAAGCCTCTCTCAGAGCTGGGATTAGGCCGATTACTCCGATTGTGTGAGTGTCTTGGGTCTCAAGCTGGTTAGCCCAGGTTTCGATCAAAAAAGACGGTTAGCAATTCGGCATAGCGATCCGTCTCAGTGAGCATGCCCTCGGTGTGGTTGGCATCGACAAACCTCTCCAGTTCGATGTTTGCTCCGACTGATTTTGCGTAGTTGTAAAAATCAACTGAGCTTTGATAGTCCAGACGCTCATCCTGATCACCGTGGAGAATCAACATAGGCCTATTACCAGCCTTTTCAATGCCGGTCTTGGTGCTAGTTTCACCCAGGTCCACTCCGTGAAAGAGGTTTGCCGAGACCTCGGCGAACTGCCATAAAAACCCTGGAAAACCCTGGAATTCAACTTCTGCGGTGGCCGCCTTTGAAAAATCGAAGATGGTGCCCTCCATTGCAAAGGCAGAGACATCCTCTGTTTTAGCAGGTAGCAGGGAGGTCATAATTGCCCCGCCTGATACCCCAAACATTCCGATGCTTCTTGCGGGGACACCCTTCTGATTCTTCAGCCAGAGTGCTACCTCGGCAAAGTCCGAGGATTCTTCTTGACCTGCGGAGTGACGACCGTCGGTGCAGGTCGAGCCGCCAGTATCTCGCATGTCAACCAAAAGGACGTTGAAACCCGATTTCACCAGCATCGCGGCTGGCAAGAGGGCATTGAAGTCTCTTCTCGAAGTGCCGATTCCGTGGGTGACAATGACCGTCTTGTTGTTTGTCTCAAGTGGGGTGATCCACCACGCCTCAAGAGTGACATCTTGGGCTACGGGAATCTCTACGGTGTCGTATGGCACTCCGGTAAGCCACCACTCAGATAGGTCATAGCCCACCCACTGATTCCAGCTTGAAGAAGGGTAGGGCCCAGAATTATAGGTTGAGGTATAAAAAGCCTCGGGGGAGTTATCAAGATCATCGGTATTTATGCCACAGGGCACCGCGGTGCCAGAGGTGTAAACATAGTCACCGATTGCTAGGCCCCCGGCAGTAAGTGCAACCACCAGTGCTCCGGCAGAGATCGCTGCGATCTTGATCGATTTACGCATAGGCCAAACTAACACACTCACAGCTGTGCATATTGCCTAGTGTTTCGGGTCTCTCGAGGACCCCGAAATGTGCATAAATTGGATTCAAGCCGTTGATGACTCTCGGCCATCAACTAAAAAGCCGACAGTGTTCTGAAAAACTTATTGGGGGCTAGTTACTCAAAGCTGAGAGGTAGTCAACCATTGCCTGAGCCATTGCCTTTCTGGCAGGGACTAGGTATTTGCGAGGGTCGGAGAGCGAACCACCGTTAGCGAAGTGCTCGGCAACTGCCCTATTAAAAATCAAGTTAAACTCCGTTGCGACATTTACCTTGGCAATCCCGGCAGCTAGTGCTTTTTTTAGCTCGGGGATTGCAACACCGGAAGAGCCGTGCAACACAAGTGGAACTGGGACGGCGCTCGCGAGCTGGCTAATCAATTGAAGATCTAGACTTGCGGATTTCTCGGTCATGGCGTGGGAGCTGCCAACCGCAACCGCCAAACCATCTATTCCGGTGGCAGCCACAAACTCGATCGCCTCAGAAGGCTTGGTTCTGACCCCTGGGGCATGAACGCCGTCTTTGCCGCCAACCTCGCCAAGCTCAGCCTCGAACCAAACCCCCTTGGCCGCTGCGGCCAAAGCCAAATCCCTAGTGGTGGCCAGGTTTTCTTGATAGGAGAGCTTTGAACCATCGAACATCACCGAACTGAAACCTAAGTCAATGGCCTCCAAGACCAGCTCTGGCCTGGTGGCATGGTCCAGGTGCACTGATATATCGGCACTACTTTGGCGAGCAAGCGCCAATAGTGCCAAACCCATTGGCTCAAGTGAACCGTGGTAGCCAACCGTATTTTCAGAAAGCTGCAACACCAGCCCGGTGTTGCTTTGTTCGGCAGCCTGAACTAGGGCTTCACCCTGTTCCAGCAAAATGGCATTGGCAGCGACCACAAAGCTCTGTTGGCTAAGAATGGCTCCGGTTGTTTTGAGGGTCATTCGACTTCTTCCACTTCTAAGGTGTTGGCTAAATCAGCCAACTTCTCCCAATTGATCTGCCCGGCCACAGGCTCAAGCACTGCCAAGCTCCCGGCCGCAGCTGCATTTTTTAGCAGCTGTGAGTCAGTGAGGCCCTTATCTAAAGACCAGCTAGCAGTAGCGACCATCGCATCGCCGGCGCCGGTTGGATTGCCCTGAACCTTAGTAACCTGAACAGAGAGTAACTTTTTGCTGGTAAAAAGCTTGGCCCCTAATTCCCCGAGCGAAACTAAAACCCGCTTTGCTCCAAGAGACATTAGAAACCCAGCCGCTATTTCAACCGATTCAGAGCCAGTGGCAGCCAATAGCTCTTCTCGGTTTGGCTTTAGAAGATCAAAGCCAAGTTTGGCAGCCTCAATTAGTGCAGTGCCTGAGGTGTCAATCACTGCTATTGGAAAACTGTCTCTGATTACACTCAGTAGCCGAGTGATTTGCTGGCTTGTGAGGTCGGCCGGTAGCGAGCCGCTGAGGACTCCGACCGAAGTATCTCGGGCGCCTTGGATGATTGCCAAAAAGGCTTCAAATTCGGATTCCAAAACACTCGGTGCTGGTTCGTTAAAGACCGTCGCCCCGATGTCAACAACACTCACGCAGGTTCGAGTCTCAGCAATCGTCTCGATTGCTTGATAGCTAACTCCAAGCTTCTCGAGCTCTGAGCGGAGCCATGATCCTGCCTGGCCTCCAGTCGGCAGAATCAACGCGGTGTGGTGGCCGCCTGATTTGAGCACCCGAGCGACATTAAGTGCCTTACCGCCTGCGAACTTATAGGTTTTTTGAACCCTGTGCGACTCTCCCAACACCAGCTTCTGCACCTGGTAGGTGACGTCAATCGCTGGAGAGAGGGTGACAACGCCGATCAAGAGTTCTTTAGCCGATCCATTGCACTCAGCCCGGCCCCGATACACCCGGAGGTGCCCTCAAGCTTTGAGATGAGGATCTTTGGCCTGAGCTGAATGCCCAAAACCTTATCAAGCTCTTTTTCCAGGCTCGATGCAAAATCCGAATCGGCATCTGCGATGCCGCCTGCGATTACAACAGCCTGGGGCCCCAGAGTGCTCGCTACAAAATGAATGCCGAACGCGAGTGCCTCGTAGAACTCACTTCTGAGCTCTACGGCAATTTGGTCCAGTTCTTTATTGGCATCAAGAATCAGATCGGGTGTGGCGTCTTTGCCACTGAGCGCCTTATAGTTTCGAACCAAGGCGCCTCCGGAGACCGTCATCTCCATGCAGCCAGTCTTGCCGCAGACACAAGGCCTATCGTTTCTGGTCGGTGCATGGCCAATCTCGCCGACTGCGCTGTGCGGTCTGTAGATCGCTCCATTAATCACAAAGCACGCAGCAAGTGCTGTTCCAATTGCCATGATCATTGCCGAGTCGTAACCCTTGGCCTCGCCAATTCTAAATTCGGCATAACCGCTAGCGGTCACATCATGCTCCAAATAAACCGGAATCCCAACCAGTTCCTGAAGTTTTTGGGCAATTGGAAAATGGCGCCAACCTAGAGTTCCCGAGAACACTGCAATGCCATTTTGGGCGTCGACAATCCCCGGCACGCAAAGTCCTACTACTTTAATCTCGTGGTTGTTTAGGTAATTTTTTACTATTTCGGCCAGGACCTCGACCGCTTGTTCGCCGGATGGGTCGTTGTTTGGAGTCTTGGTTCTGCGCAGCTCGGTTACCTCACCCGAGGGCGAAATTAGGCCGGATTTTATGCTGGTGCCACCAAGATCAATCCCGAGTATTTTCACTATAGAAACCTAGCAACCCTTTAGCTCAGAACGATTGATCTCGAAAGGTGTCTTGGGGTATCGGCGTTCAGGCCCTTCGACTCGGTGATTGCCAGCGCTATGCGCTGCGCCATCACTAAGCTCGCCATCGGGTCCAGCTCCAAGTGCACGAACTTTGCTCCAGTCTTGGCAACGTCTTTCTCCAAACCAGCAGGTACATCACCAAACACCCAAACACTGCGCCCCGGCTCTGCAATTGAGATTGGGCCGTGGCGATAATCCATGGCAGGGTATGCCTCAGCCCAGTACTGGGAGGATTCTCTGGTCTTGAGCGCAGCTTCGTGTGCCAATCCCACAGTCCAACCAGTTCCCAAAAATGTAATCTGGGTGCTCGCAACCAGTTCCGCATCAAGCTCTTGGGCCAATACCTGGCGGCAGTCAGCAATCGCGCCGGTGAGGTCTTCGCCGAAGTGAGTGCGTAAAAGAGCCAACACCGAAGTGGCGTAGCGAGTCTGCAACACCGACTGCTCGTCGGCAAAATCTAAAACGATTGCTTCCTTGGCTAGCTCGGCGCAAGGGGAGTCCGCCACCGCTGTGATCACGACTGTGTTCTGACCCGCAAGTTTTTCTAGCAGCTCGATGACCTCGCTGGTTGTGCCGGAGCGGGTGATTGCAACTATTCGGTCGTATTTACGATTCAGTGGAAATTCGTTGGCGGTAAAGGCGTCCGACTCTCCAAGGCCCTTGCTCTCCCTAAGAACTGCCGCGGACATAGACACAAACCAGCTGGTGCCGCACCCCACAAAAGCAACCCTCTCGCCCTTGGCCGGCAATTGGTGAGCAACCGATGAGTGCAAGTCAACTACCTGTTCCCATATTTCTGGCTGGCTGAGTACTTCTACGCTGGCGAATGTTGCCACTGGGTGCTCCTAATCAAAAAGAAGAAAAAGTTGAATGTTCTCTTATTATTGAGGAAAACATCAAAATAGTGCAAATAAATTGCAGATTTTACTCAAGTTTCATCGGTATTAAATGATTCAAACTCTACAAATTGCCTTAAATACGTTATTTCTGTTGGTCTTTATTGAATTATAAATCTTGACGAATTTCAATTGTAATCAGACTGTAATAATCAAAACTATGCATAATAATTAAATAATTATTAGCATTACGTCAGGTTCTGGGTCCAAATGGCCTCAGCATCCCCAAGCAGTCGAGCACGATTGATTGATAAATTGAGAGGAATATATGAGCAAGAGGGGACTAAAGCGCGGCATTGCAGTCGCAGCGGCAGGTCTAATTGCAGCTTCGACACTAGTCGGCTGTGCAGCAGAATCAACGGTTACTCCAACCGATGGTGCAGTATCTACTGAGCCAGTAACCATTCGCATGGTTGCTGCCCAGTACACCGATGCAATGCAGCCTTATTACGATGACCTAGTTACCCGCTTTGAGGCGGAGAATCAGAACATCACCGTAGAGGTAGAGGTAGTTAGCTGGAACGATATCGACCAGAAGCTAAAGACCATGGTTCAGACCGGAGATCTTCCTGACATCGGTAACTTGAACTACTTCTCTTCATTTGCAGCAGATGACTTGCTTTACACCGCAGAGGAACTAGTTCCAGCAGACGTATTGGCAGACATGGTTCCAACCTTCATTGAGAACTCAAAGTACAACGGGGTTGCTTATGCACTTCCCGACCTTGCCTCAGCCCGCTTGTTCTTCTACAACAAGGACATTCTTGCTGCAGCCGGAGTTGCAGTTGAGGATCTCAAGACCTGGGATGGCCTAGAGGCAGCAATGCAGAAGATCAAGGCTTACGACTCTGCAATCGTTCCCCTAGTTCTCCCACTGGGCCCAGAAGAGGCGCAGGCCGAGTTCATGATTTGGGCTAACTCCAACGACGGTGGAGTGTTCACTGACGGCAAGTGGTCCATCACCTCCGACAAGAACGTAGAGACCATGGAGTACCTAGCCTCGCTAGTAGACCAGGGCCTAACTAACCCAACACCTGCAACTTGCAACCGCACCGACTGTGCATTCGCACTGTTCGCTGAGGGCAAGGCTGCAATGTTGAACGGTGCCCAGTTCTTGCCAAACGTTTTGGCTGAGCAGGCAAGCCCAATCAACTACGGCTTCACCACCTTCCCAAGCAACCGTGCAGATGGTTCCTCAATCACCCTTGGTGTGCAGGACTACTTCTTCGGTTTCAAAAAAGAGGGCAACCTAGATGCAGTGCAGAAGTTCTTGGCTTTCTTGTACCAGCCTGAAAACTACGCTGGCTTCTTAGAGGCCGCTGGTGGATTCTTGCCAGCAACCGTTTCAGCTGGTGCAGCACTAGCCAACGACCCAGCACTAGCTCCATACATCGAGATCCTTCCACAGGCAGTGTTCTACCCAGGAACCGAGGCCTCGTGGCCAGCAGTTCAGGGTGAAATGCAGCAGACCATTGGTAAGGCTGTAGAAAAGGGTGCCAACATAATGGCAGTCCTAGAAAACATTGCATCAAAAGCTGAATAAGTAATTAGTCAGTGCTAGATAGTTAGAACTGGCGGGGACCACATCTGGCCCCCGCCAGTTTTTTCTCAGGTAATACAGTTAATCTGTTAGGGAGCTGATGAAAAAGATTCTCGCTGGGCCAATTCCTTGGCTCACACCGATGTTGGTTCTGATCTTTGGTGTGGTGCTTTGGCCCGTATACGAAATGATCCGCACCTCAACCCTCGAGATATCGGGTTCCGGAAAAGAAAAGGGCTTCGTCGGTTTAGATAACTACCGCGAGCTATTAGAAAACCCCAACTTGGTCGGCGCCTTTGTGCGAACCATTTTCTGGGTGGTCGTGGTGGTAACCCTCACGATTCTCATCTCGCTGGCGCTAGCGCAGCTTTTGAATCAAGACTTCCCCGGCAGAAGGTATGTGCGCTGGGCCTTGATCGTGCCTTGGGCCTCTTCGGTCATCATGACAGCAACCAGCTTCCGTTGGATGCTCGATGGTTATTACGGGATTCTAAACAGAATTCTCACCGACCTTGGTTTCATTGACGAATCCGAAGTGGTGGAGTGGTTGGGCTCTTCGAGCACCTCGTTCCCCTGGCTGATTGTGGTGGCGGTTTTTGTTTCACTCCCCTTCACAACCTTTGTGATTCTCGCGGGACTGCAAACCATTCCAAACGAAATCTACGAGGCTGCCAGAGTTGATGGCGCATCCCCTCGCAAAACCTATTCTTCGATCACCTTCCCGCTGTTATTCACCTCACTATCGGTAGCGGCGGTTATCAATCTGATTAACGTGTTCAACCAGTTCCCAATCATTTGGGTGATGACCCAGGGTGGTCCGGGCTACGACACTGACACCACAACAACGCTGATGTATAAATTGGCCTTTAGAAGCCAAGAGGTCGGCCAGTCGGCCGCCCTGTCGGTTTTGAACTTCGCAGTGATCTTGGTCTTCGTGTTGATTTACCTCAAGGCCACCGGGTTTACAAAGAAAGAGCAGGACTAGGGCCATGAAGCTTCTCAAGAAATCCTCGCTCTCACTGATGGGCGCCTTGGTTGCCGCAGTCTTCTTGATTCCTTATATCAGAATGATTTTCACCGCCCTGACACCTTCCAGCGAGCTCTACCAAATTCCCGCAGAGTATGCGCCCTCCACCTTTGAATTCTCAAACTTCATCACGGTTTGGGAGTCGGCTCCGATCGCGCAGTATCTCCTCAACACCCTGATCATCGCCGGCAGCGCCACTTTGGTGGTCCTGGTGGTGGCGATTCCGGCCGCTTATTACCTTGCCCGCTTTAGATTCCGCGGCCGCGGTTTGATTTTGCTATTGGTTTTAGCCACCCAGATGTTTGCCCCAACCTCGATGGTTATCGGCATCTACCGCCAGTTCGTATCGCTGGGTCTGGTTAATAGCTACGTCGCATTGATTTTGGTGAATGCGGCCTTCAACCTGGCTTTCTCGGTTTGGATTCTCAGCGGCTTTTTCTCCGGCATCCCCGCCGAGGTTGAAGAAGCAGCCATGCTCGATGGTTGCTCGAGATTCACAGTCTTGCGCCGCATTACATTGCCACTGGCACTGCCGGGTCTTTTGACGGCGGTGATCTTCACCTTCATTGCGGCTTGGAATGAGTTTGTGGTGGCGCTGACATTAACCTCATCGGCTGATGTTCGGCCACTTACGGTTGGCATCACAGGGTTTATTGGGCTTTATGAAGTGCAGTGGCACTACGTGTTTGCAGTTTCACTTATTGCAATCATCCCGGTTGTTATCTTGTTTATCTCAATTGAGAAGTGGCTAGTGAGTGGCCTAACCGCCGGCAGTATCAAGTAATCTTTTGGGCAACATGTCTAGAAACGAAAGAGTTAATCGAATCCTCGAGTTGGTCGCCAAGCGCGGCAGCCTTGATGTGGACTCGGCAGCCAAGACACTTGGTGTCTCTGTTGCCACGGTTCGTCGTGATTTTGATGAACTCGCTGCAAGGCAATTGGTCACTCGCACCCATGGCGGCATTGACGCCGTGGGCAAGGCTTATGACCTGCCGATTCGCTATCGGACAGCCAAGGACTCGCGCGGCAAGCTAAGAATTGCCAAGACCGCCGCCGCAATGGTTCAGCGCGGCAACCGTATTGGCCTCAATGGCGGCACCACAACCACCGAGCTCGGTAGAGAGCTTGCCCAAGCCCATCGACTAATTGCCGAGGATGGCGACATCGGCCTAACGGTTGTCACCAACGCGGTTAACATTGCCACTGAGATGGTCATCCGCCAACACATCAAGATTGTCGTGACTGGTGGCATTGCCAGACCGCAAAGCTATGAGCTCATCGGAGACTACGCGGCCCCGGTGTTAGAGGGTCTAGTTTTAGACATCGCGTTCATCGGAGTCAATGGCATCGATGCCGAAGTCGGCGCCACCGCCAATCACGAGGGTGAAGCCCGGATTGACCAGCTCATTGCAGCAGCTGCCAAAAAAGTAGTCGTAGTTGCCACCGCTGATAAAATCGGTAACCAGGCCTTCGCAAGAATCTGCAAGCCCAATCAGGTCGACGTTCTGATAACCGATGAGGAAATAGACCCAGAGCTTCGCAGGGCTCTTGAGGCTCAGGGTATTGAGGTGATTATTAGTGAATAGCAAAATTATTCACTCGGTGAGCGTCTTTCAAGAAGGCAAGCTCATTGAGAACGCTTGGGCTCACCTAGCCGAGTACACCACCATCGGTCACGGTGACAGCTGGCAAAGGCTCAACGCCGATGAGGTCATTGATGGCTCAGGTCAAGTTCTTCACGCCGGCTTCTTTGACACACACTGTCATGGTGGCAATGGCTTTGCAGCCAATAACTCGGCCCAAGACATTCTTGGAATCTTAGATTTCAACCAGCAAAACCAGGTGACAAGAAACATCGTCTCGCTGGTTTCCGCGCCAGTTGCAGAAATGGTGAGAATCACCAAGGAGTGCGAAAGCTTATTGTTGGACCCAAGGTTTTTGGGGCTGCACTTTGAAGGGCCATTTTTATCCCACGAACACCGCGGTGCTCAGGACCCCGATGCCTTGAAAATTGCTACCGATCAAGAGGTCCAGGCAATTGTAGAGTGTAAAACGATTCGCTCAATTACGGTTGCCCCGGAGTGCCTGAGCGATTCTCAGACAGCCGTTCTTGAAGCCTCGGGCATCAAGCTTTGTTTTGGGCACTCTTCGGCGGGCTATGAAGAAACCTTAGATTTTCTAACCAAGCACCCGGAGTCAGTTATGACCCACACCTTTAATGGCATGCGCGGCATTCACCACCGTGCCCCAGGCCCAGTGCCGGCTGCCATCGAAACCGATACCTATCTGGAACTGATTGCCGATGGCATCCACGTTGAGCCGGCTGCAGCTCGTTTGATTCCAGCTGAGCGCTTGATCTTGGTTACAGACGCAATCCAGGCAACCGGTCAGCCAGACGGCAAGTACTTATTGGGTGAGGTAAAGATTGAGGTTAGGGACGGGGTCGCAAGAACCGAATCCGGCTCGCTGGCGGGCTCAACCCTCAAGATCACCCAGGCGGTTAAAAACTATGCTCGGTGGACTAATAACCTTGAGCTTGCCCTCAGGGCTGCCATCACGAACCCCGAAAAGGCCTATAAAGTGCCGGCTCAGCCCATCACCTCAGAAAACCACTTTTTATTCAGAGTGAACTCCAACTAGCAAATAATCTTCAACAGCCGCAACCAGAGCGGATTTATCCACAGATCTCATATTTGCCAATTCGGAAAGTTTCGAGTTGGGGAATATGGGAAAGTGCTGCAAGAGCCGACTCCAATTCGCCCACTGGGGAAGCCCTTTGAGTGGGTCGCCAGCGCTGGTTCGGAGACGTTGGAAAATGCCCTAAGAATAATTTTCCTTTCAGAGCTTTTGGCGGAGATCGAATTCGCAGTTTTAGAGGTGCAAGTTGCCGAACTCCTGACTCGGCTTGCGGCGGGTGGGGCAAGAAGGGGCTTTGATTTCAAGCGCATCAAAAGTGAACCCCATTTGTTGATGTGGGAGTTACGTTGGGATTTGTCCATTAGAGGCGACCAACATAAATTGAGGCTCTACTTGGTGGAACAGTCCGACAGCTACCTGGGCCTGACCCTGCAGCTAAAGAAACATGGCGAAAGTTCGGATATGGCTCGCGCTAGTCAGAATGCCGCTATTCAAAAAGCCGCGAAGATTTACTCAGACTTTAATGACAGATCCGCACGTGAGGAATAGAATAAAACTTATGCCCAATCAGACTTTGCAACAAATCATCGACGCCATGACCCCACTGCAACGACTTGCCTTGCATAACGAACATCAGTGGATGGAAATGCTCGACTCCCTGATTCACATGCGCGAAGCAGCCGGAGTCAGCCAAGAAGATTTGGGTCGAGTATGCGGTGTGAGCCAGGCGTCCATTTCGCAGCTGGAGAGCTCAAACTCAAATCCAACTATCAGGCGGCTGCTTTCTCACGCACTTTCAGTTGGGGCAAAAATCACAATTACTGTCGAGCACGGCGGGGTCCCAATGAACTACGAAACGGTCACCATTCCGGTTCGTAGCTCTAAGCCGGGGCCGAAGCCCAAGCCGGCCCGCATGCAGTAACAGCCTTCTAAATACCCTTCAACACTCAGAATTTTGATTTTCTGAGCGAGCCTGAATTTTCAGGACTCCAGAGCGGCTCGGCCCGCGGTAGCGCCCTGACTCCTAATTTCCAAAGCTGGCAGGCACTTTGACTCAAGTAAAAATAGTTATGCACAGTTTTTTTGAGCTCGATGGTCGAACTTGGCAGCCTTGGTTACCCTTATGGGACCTAGGAGGCCAGGTTGAAATTCTTTGTTGACGAATCCCTTCAACTGCCGGGTAGTTTTCAAAGAGCACCCTTTTACTTGATGGCTTATGTGGGCGTCAGATCAGAAGCGTTGCTAGATGTCAAAGCTAATCTAGAGGCTATTTCTGGCGGCTACCCGCTGCATGCCACTGAGTTGTTGAGAAGCTCAGCTGGGAGACAGTTGCTACTCGAGGTGGGAGTGAAGTTAGCACCACTAACGACCTGTGTGGTGTTTGAAACATCTTTGGACACTCGTGACAAAGCGGGTGAGCAGGGTCGCAGTGCTCTGATCATGAGCAGCCTGGGTTTCATATTTGAGAGATTTTCCAAACTAGAGCAAGTGGTGTTCGAGTCCAGAGCCCCCGGATATCAGCAGCAGAGCGACCTGAGAAATCTCCAAGCATTCCGATCCAGGGAAATATGGAATCAGCGACAAGTAGACATTCGCCCGGTCCCAAAGAACCGGGAACCTTTGCTCGAACTGGCAGATTTACTCGCCAGTGCTTATCGGCAGAAAATCACCCGAAGCGAAAATAGATATTGGGAAACCTGGTCTGGCAGCACCACGCATGTCCACATATAATGCAAACCCTGGCCGCCTTAGCGATACCAGGGTTCCGACTTCACCGTGCTAAAGCAGAATGGGTCGTTTGCTTTCACAATTATGGAGGCTCAATCAGCGTCCTGTCAAGCTTCTGTGTTTCTAGCAACGCAAGCTCAAATCATTTTCTAAACGCTTAGGCTTAGAAGAGATTTGGAGGTTACACATGACCGTAATGTGGTTGATCATCATCGGTGTGTTGGTAGTTATCGAGCTACTCACCTACGGCCTCTATTTTGCTGCTTTGGCAGTCGCGGCAATCGTGCCGCTACTGCTCTCGCTTTTAGGCTTTGATCTTTGGGTGCAATCTCTCGGTTTCCTGGGAGCGGTAATTGCGTCCTTGGTTTATGTTCGGCCGCTAATCAAAAAACTCCAAGGCGATAAGCCTGAGCAAATGACCAATGTTTCAGCACTTATTGGGAAACCAGCTGAAGTCATTGAAGAGATTTCACAGTTTGCCGGCTCCGCCAAAATCCAGGGCGAGACCTGGAGAGCCAGATCAATCACCGGCACAAAAGCTGCCGGTGCAAAAGTAGTCGTTGACTCAATTGACGGCACAACCCTGATTGTGAGATAAGCATGTTTGACATCTTGAACTCTTTGGACTTCGGCAGCATCTTGACTGCCTCAGTGCTGATTATTATCGCGCTGCTCCTAATTCGCTCAATTCGAATCATCCCGCAGGCAACCGCGGCTGTTGTGGAGCGACTTGGTCGATACCACAAGACCATGAATGCCGGTGTGAACCTGGTGTTCCCCTTTATCGATGTCATCAGAAGCAACGTTGACCTCAGAGAGCAAGTGGTTGACTTTCCACCTCAGTCGGTTATTACCGAGGACAACCTGGTGGTCTCAATCGACACCGTTATCTACTACCAGGTAACCGACCCAAAGTCGGCAACCTATGAAATTGCCAACTTTGTAAAGGGTATTGAACAGCTCACCGTGACCACCTTGCGTAATGCGGTTGGTTCCCTAGACCTTGAAGAAGCCCTAACCTCACGTGAAGCAATCAACGGGGCCTTGAGAACTGTGCTTGACGAGGCCACTGGCAAGTGGGGGGTCCGCGTTAACCGGGTGGAGATTCGCGACATCGTTCCCCCAGAGTCGGTTCGCGACTCCATGGAAAAGCAGATGAAGGCAGAGCGTGAAAAGCGAGCCAGCATCTTGATCGCCGAGGGAACCAAGCAGGCAGACATCCTCACCGCCGAAGGTGCCAAGCAGTCCGAGATTCTCAGGGCGGAAGGTGCCGCTAAGGCAACGGTTCTAAACGCCGAAGCCGATGCCAAGGCTCAGGCCCTAGTGGCCGATGGTGAATCCCAGGCAATTCAAAAAGTCTTCGATGCCCTAGCAAACGCCAAGGTCACCGATCAGGCTCTGGCCTATAAATACATCGACCAGCTAAAGGAGCTCTCCAATGGAGATGCCAATAAGGTCTGGTTCATTCCAACCGAGCTAACCGCTGCCGCCGCAGCACTGGGTCGAGCGTTCGGCCCTAAGTAAAACTCATAAATGTCAGACCCTCAAGCTAACTTCCTGCTTGTGGCCAGGGGGTAGTTTAACTAGCCACCAAAGCGCTTGTCGCTTTGCAATCCTTCGGGGTTGGAACACCCGAGACCTGGGGGGTCTCGGGTGTTTCTTTTATGCTGGAGGGCCTTTTTTAGCTCGCCCTGCGACCCAAAACTGAGAAATCTAAACCGATGCCTGAACGCACCCAACGCTTGCAAACTAGTGAGGGCGCTAGAAAAAGATCCAACCGCACTGAAACATTTTGCTTGTCTCGCTATGACTGTTTGTGTATCATTTACTATGCGTTGATTGGAGAATGACATGACAAGCTATCAAGACTTGCTAGACAAGGTGACAAGCGATCCTGAAATGGCTAAATCAGTAGCTGCCGAAACGGCCATCCTTTTGTCGATCAGTGATCTGATTAACCATTTGGATGACCTAAGGGCAGAAGCCGGGTGGTCAAAAAAGGAGCTCGCATTGCGGGCAGGCATCGAACCGGCCAATCTGCGAAGACTTTTAGACGGTTCCGCAAAGAATCCGACTCTCATGACAATCTCAAAAGTCCTTTGGGCCCTGGGGAGAAAAATTGCAACTGAACGGGGCCTAGCTATTGCAATGGGAGATTCTCGAGCCGGCAAGCCTTTGCAAAAACAGTCTTCACATCTTCATAAAAGCTCTCTGGTAGCCCAGTTTGCCTCGGTTTAGCAGCACCTGCTACAACAATTAGCAGTTGTTCTCCCCTTTGAATTGGATGACAAATGAATCGATAGTTTGTTTTGCCCTTGCTTATTCGAATTTCAAAAAAACCTTGCATCTCACCATGCATGGCCTGCCACAGCCCACCACCTTTGAATTTAGGCCAGGCCTGGCAAACCGCGTTTGCTATGGCGGCAAACCTGGCGGCCAGGGCATCGTCAACCTCCAGAAGATTCATTGGGTCCAGCTTCGGATACCCAAGTGACCGAGTGTCCAAAAGTGCAACTGAAATTGGGAACATGGGTGAACTATAGAATTCCCATTTCACCGTGACGCTACCCGATTTGGGGCCTGTGCAAAACTGGCAAGTTGTGAAGTATGGAGAAAGTCCGAACGGTTGGCGAATTTCAACCAACAAGCAAAAGAAAACTCCCGACCGGAAACCTCAGCCCGGACTCCGGTCGGCTAGTAACGCCTGAGGGGCAGGGCCATTAGGTCTTTATCCCCGGGGGATTGCACAAACCCGTATTTTAGGTAAAAGCTCTTGGCACTTTGATCTATCGGATGAGTAGCCAATGCCACGACCCCATCTTCTTGCTCTACTCCAAGAGCTGTGACCAATGCGTGTTTGAGCAATCCAACTGCAAGACCTAGCCCTTGGTACCGAGTATCGACCGCGAGCCTGGCCAGAAGAATGATTGGCACCGGGTGCCTCGAAAGACCGTTTCTGAATTCACTCGGAAGATCGGTAATTACTATGGACCCGGTAGCAAGGGCGCTATATGCAATCACCTGGTTCTGATCTCTGATAACCACAACCCGTGCCGAGTTGGTTTGGTTAGCCCGATGCGCACTATCCATTAACCACTGATCAAGGTTGGCATTTCCAGAATTAAAGTCTCGAAGATCGTGGGAGATGCTCAGGGTCTGAGGATCGCTTAGCTCTCCCATGGCGCTTTGCGCTCCATAATCTTTTGAATCTTGGCTTGGTTCTCAGCCACGTCCTCACCTTGAGCCACAAAAGCGTCGTATTCATCTGGGGTGAAGTAGAAAATTCTTTGATCCAAGATCGCATCCTGGGCATCTCGCAGTGCACGCTCAAGCATGAACTCAGAAATCGAGACCCCGGTGGCAGCTGCTGCTTGAGCCAACAGCTGCTTTTGCCGAGTGCTTGCCCTAACGTTGATTCGTTCCTCTTTAGCCATCGTGATTGTCATATTACCTTTTGTACTCCCATTGTGTCTACAGAATGTTTTCATCCAAAAGCATGACATCAAACCTCAAATTATGACAAAGGTTATCCACAGCCACGCTGGATCCTCGATTTCGAGAACCAGAGACGTAAAAAAGTCAGACCCCTTAGCTAAGTTGAGCTATAAGACAAAGGGGGACAAATGTTTGATTTTCTACGCAGGCTCTTCGCTAGCCCGACACCACCGGTTCAACCCATGCCAAAAAGACCTTCACTTGCAACCGATGGCACCATGAACGAGGGTGACTTTCACTCGGGTCCCGAGGGCTACTCACCAAACACCGCATACCCAGAAACTCAATATGGTTCGATGTTTGATGAGGAAGCAGACTGGAACGAAGAGGAGCGCTAGGTAACAGACGCCTAGCCGCAATGCCAATAAGGCTGCTTGATCTGGAACTAAAACTTGAGGGGGATAAGTGAGTAGCTACGAATTTTGGAGTTTGTTTTGGGGGTGGCTGGCCCTCGCCGCATTTCTTGTGCCAGTGCTTGGCGCAATCTTTATCCAGGTGGTGGTGGCGTTTGTCGGGATGATTTCTTTTATGTTTGGCGGCGGCCAGACCAGAACCGGCTCAAGCTCACTCTCTACGAACGATTACGACGAAGATGAATACCACTAAGAGCTAAACAAACTAAATAATGCAATCCGCTCTAGTCTCTTAGTCGGCAAACACAGTTGGGGTGTTCTAGTGCCAAGGCGTAAAACATCTAAATCCAGCACAATCACCATTGTGATTGTGGCCTTTGTAGCGCTGTCTTTTATCTCCTCTATGATCAACCCGTCTGAACCCAACCCAACCGCCACCAGCTCGGCAACTGGTGAGCAAACTCAGTCGGCCCCGTCACCGCAAGCAACTGATTCAACAGCAGCTGAGTCGCTAGAACCGAGCCCCGAGGGTTCCGAGACCCCAAAGGCCGAAATTACTCCTGGTGATTCAGGTGGCTCGGCATCCACTTCCAACCCAACCGCCACTCTGAGCCCAACACCAACCCGAACAACCGCGGCCCCTGCCACCGAGCCAGATGCTGGCAATCAAGAAGCGGCTATTAGGTATGAACAGTTGCTACTTAGTCTCACCATCAAGGCCGAGGTGACAAGTGGTTATGACCGCGATCTCTTTCGGCATTGGGTAGATGCCGATAGTGACGGCTGTGATGCAAGAAAAGAAGTTTTGATTCAAGAGTCCCTCACTCAAGTTGGGTTGGGAGACAGGTGCAAGGTTGAAGTGGGCAGTTGGCTCTCGGTCTATGACAACCAACTAATAACTGATTCTTCAAAGCTAGATATTGACCACATGATTCCCCTCAAAGAAGCCTGGGATTCAGGAGCAGACCAGTGGACTGCCGCAAAGCGGCAGGCCTTTGCTAATGACCTTGAACTACCTCAAGCCCTAATTGCCGTGAGTGCAGGATCCAATAGATCAAAGTCAGCCCGCGACCCCTCTGATTGGTTACCAACCAATCAGAGCTACATCTGCCAATACATCCAAGAGTGGATGATCGTGAAGGTGAAATGGGAGCTAAGTGTCGATCAAAGAGAGTTCAACACCCTGAGCAATGTCGCTACTAGGTGCGTGAACTAAGAACATGAAGTCACTTAGCAAACTACTTGCTACCTGTGCAGTGTTTTTACTGGTGGGCTGCAGTCAAGTCGCCCCAGATCAAACTGACTCGCTACCTCAAGAGGTATTCGTGCAGAGCCTGTTTGATGCACCAAAAGACCTAGAAACTTTGGTCAATCGAGTTTCTGCTGCTATCTATGAAATTGGGTGTGGGGAATACGTTGGCTCCGGTTGGGGAGTGACGCTTTATGTGAAAGGCGAACCCGAAGACTTTATAGTGACCAACCACCACGTTGTTGAAGATTGCTTAGGTGAGGGTGGGGTAGATGTCTGGGACAGCAATGGCAGCTTCTTCACCGCAAAGATTTTGGTGGCAATACACCAGGACGATGACCTTGATAAAGACTTACCCTCAATTGACCTAGCCCTACTGAAGGCGGACAGAAAGAGGTTGGCCACTCTAAGTGAAATAAGCGGCAACCCTGGCTTAGGCAATTGGGTTATGACCATGTCTTACCCAGACAACTACATGAGTTCGGGGGTGCTGACCATGACCACGGGGGTTGTTTCAGCCGATGCTGGCTTGCAGGGTTGGACCACCGACGCCGGTATCAACCCAGGAAGTTCTGGTGGAGTGGCCTTGAACTTAAGGGGCCAAGTCATCGGCACTATCTATGCCGGCTTCAATCAGAACGACATCAACGATGTCGCGTTCATGCAGCCGATAGCCAACCTTTGGTTATTACTGGCTGAGCTAGATAAATCAGACTAAATGTCAGACCTCGGTCAGCTAACCCGCCGCTTCTAGGCCATAGTAATGACTGACAAGCCTGATCACCTCGCTAATGGAGATCGGCAAATTTGACGCTAAAAAAGCTAAAGCCCAGCAAGTAATCGAAGTGTAAAACCCGCTATGTCTTCCCGCAGTCTCGGGTGGGCGAGTTTGTGGGGCACCTCGGAGGCGATAATCGACAAAACCCGCTCCAGTGTGTCTCTTATTTCCTGGCTCACATTGCGCATGCCCCAAGACTCAGCCTCGGCAACGAGGTCATCCGCACTGATTTGAGAGTGAATGTACTGATTGTTGATTGCAAGAGCCATTCTGCCATCTGAGCCCAGGTGGGTCTGAGGAACCATGTCATACGCCGGTGTAGGAGCAATCTGCCCGTCCTCAAAATGGAAAATACTAATGTTCTTGGCGTGCATATCTAGGTTGCCAATCGCAAGTGAGATCGTTACTTGCCGCAAGAGCCGCGTGAGCGAGTCTGCTTCCAAGCTTCGGGAAATAACCTGAGAGACACGTTTGAGAGAAACCTTGCCTCCGTACTCTTGGTATTTTTCATTCCTAGATGCACCCAGGGCCTGGTTCATGTCTTCTTGGTGAATCCTTTTGGGCTGTTTATCCAAGGTGCGGTCGAATCTTTGTATCACCAGGCAGTCAAGCCCATCGAATGCTTCGATCTCAACTTCGAAATTTGCAATGCCAAGCAAACGGCAGATTCTTTGGCCGTATTCCTCGTCAAAGATCATCGTTGGATAGTCAGTACTGGAGGGCTTAAGAATATGGGTAGAGGGGTAGCCGTCTAGAACCCGATTCCAGCTGTTGTTGGCCCTAGCCAAAACTATTTTCCCCTGAACTCCAGCCAGCGAGGTTCGCCCACGTCTAGGGGCATTCGCAAAAGGCTCACCCTTAACATTTCGCAGCAAGGCGGCAACCATAATTTCGGTAACAGGTGCAAGTGCTGGTGTCTTTGGTTCACCTGGCAACTCAGGGTCAAAAATCTCAACAGCACCGGCAACATCGCGGCCAAACTGTGCCAGGAGCCGAAGGACATCATCGGTTGGCACCCTTAGGTTGCCAGCCAAACGCTCCAAGCTCTCACCCTCTGGCAATAGTTCAGCGAAATAGTTGCGGCGGCGATCGGCCTTGCCTCCAGTGCTGCTCCTCAACAGGGGAACCGCGACCGAAAGTACCTGACTACCCAAACCATATTTCTCTAAAGCAGCCGGGTCGGCGACAAAATCAAAGTTTCGCTTGCTCTGCCCAATCAGGCGACCAACGAGTTCACCATGAAGCTCAACGTTGAGGCTGGCCATCAGGAACCTCAAGACTCATAGTCACACCAGTGGCCCTCATGACGGCAAAGATTCGCTCTAGAACTTTCACGTCTTTGCCACTCTCAAGTGACCAGATATAGGACTGGCTGACATTCAGTTGGTCAGCCAGTTGTCGCTGGGTTAGCCCTGCTGCAAGGCGCCCCTGCTGCAACAGCAACCCAAGCCCCTCAGCATCTCTTGCGGTTCCGCGTAGCGTTCCCATAACCCTCCCAATTCAGTGTCAGGAATAGAGTATCTGACTAAGGTTTCATAGTCAAAAGCATTTACTAGGTTTTTATAGTCAAGCCGTACGACTAGATTTTTAGAGTGAGCAGACACGCGGGATGAGTGCGGTGAGAAGCCCTGAACCTCAATAAATCCCCACAAACAAACCCTGACTTATGCCGCCAAGTCTCGTTGCAGAACTTCAAAAAAAGGCGAAGGTGGAACGCTAAATGTCAGCCCCCTGTCCTAACCTAATAAGGCATCAAGAATGGCAGCGCTAAGTAACTGGCTAGCTGCCTAGCAACCCGGATCTCACGACCAGGGTGCTCCAGTAGAAGATGTGGCCCCAGCAATAGCTGGGGCAAATCGTGGGGCTAAAGCCCCCAACACCAGGAGGCATCATGATTAGCGAGAACACCAGATATGACCCAAAGAATTGCGGACTATATAAACCTGGCCACAAGACCCACTATGTTCAGTGCAATGTGATGAGAGATAAAAAGCGTTATCAGGCAAAGGTTGATCTGATTTCCCCATACTCCTTGCGGGTAACCACAAGGGCACAAGCTGAGGTTCTCTACTACCACGATGCAGTAGCCCTGCAACTGGAGTGCCTAATGGCAATAGACGGAGACATTCAGTACTGCCCGGAGTCAAACCTGCTCTATGTCAAGACCAATGGGCCAACTGGCAACGCCAGGGGATCTTGGCTTCCTGCTTACCTGAGCGGGGAAGATCTAACTATGTGTGAGAGCTCGGATAGTGACAGTGGCTATTTCATGAATGGGAGCGAAGACACTGATGGTCAAATACCGCGCGGTTAGACTGTAGGAACAGTTTTTCGTCTTTCAAACAGGGGCTAGGGGGGGGTCAGTGTCGCACTTGACTGACTATCAGGCGAAGTATTTTGCCCATGAGCTCAGGCGAAGCTACGCCAATGATCATGTGGGAAAACTAGCAGGCTTACTTTTTGACGCACAGGTTGAGCCGAAACCCCACCAGATCGATGCAGCGCTCTTTGCTCTGCAAACACCATTTTTACGCGGCGTAATCATGGCGGACGAGGTTGGCCTCGGCAAAACAATCGAGGCTGGCATTGTTATCACCCAGTACTGGTCAGAGCGCAAGCGTTCGATTCTTATAGTCACCCCGTCTAGCTTGCGCCAGCAGTGGAAACAGGAACTATTTGAAAAGTTCATGATTCCATCCAATGTCCTGGACACCAAGAACAAAGAGGCCCTCTTGGCGACTGGGTCGGTAGGACAGGCAGAGGTCCTGATCTGTTCCTACGAGTTCGCCCAGCGATACGAATCAACCTTGCTTCGGAGTTGGGATTTGATCATTGCCGACGAGGCTCACCGCCTGAGAAACCACTGGACAGGCAAAGGAAAAACCGCTGAGGCCATGAGTCACATATTCGCTGGAGCTCACAAGTGCGTGCTTTTGACTGCAACCCCCCTGCAGAACAAACTTGAGGAACTCTACGGCCTGGTTTCAGTCTTCGACCCTAGCTACTTCTACTCACTTGATGCTTTCCGCGAGCGATACATCAAGGGTGGAAGCTTAGGAAATGGAGACGACTTAGCTGATCGTGTCGCCACCATCGCAAAGCGAACCTTGCGAAAAGATGCTGCAAAGTATATTCACTTCACTAAGCGAAACCCTCTCACCGTTGAATTCACCCCCAGTGAAGAGGAGCGCAGGCTCTATCACCTAGTGAATGAGTACCTTCAGAGAGACGAGTTATTTGCGTTTAGTGGGAGTCAACGCCACCTAGCTGCCCTAATCATTCGCAAGCGGCTTGGATCTTCGACGTATGCCGTATCCAGCACTTTGGAGAGAATTTCGAATCGCTTGGAAGCAGAAGCTCTAGAGGGGGTAACTAGATCAAATTCGGGCAGAATAATCACTGCAGACTTCGAGCCTGAAGACCTGACCGACGAAGAGCTTGAAGAAGCAGAAGTAATTGAGCTTGGTCTTGGTAGTCAGGAATCGGCATCCTCAAATTCTGAGCGCACGCGCATGATGCTCGCTGAGGTGGCAGAACTTCGAGAGTACGCAGCACTAGCAAAATCGATCACGGTAAACCAGAAAGCAGTGAAGCTTTCCGAGGCGCTGGATAAGGGTTTTGATCGTTTGAGTGAGTTAGGTGCACCCGAGAAAGCGATTATTTTTACCGACTCCACCAAGACTCAGGAGTACATTGCTCGTTCACTTCGGGCGGATGGCAAGGGCGACGGAATCGTTCTTTTCAATGGTTCGAACGATGCGCCCGAGCAAAGAGCTATCTACAAAGCATGGCTTGAGAAGAACAAGGGCAGCGACCTAGTCACTGGCATTGGTTCGGCAGACAGACGCAAGGCTCTCGTTGATTACTTCCGCGATGAGGGCAAGATCATGATCGCTACCGAAGCGGCTGCCGAAGGGATCAACCTGCAATTCTGTTCGATGCTCGTGAACTATGACCTGCCCTGGAACCCACAGAGGGTGGAGCAGAGAATCGGGCGTATTCACCGATACGGTCAAAAGTTTGACGTAGTTGTTGCTAACTTCTCAAATAAGGGAAACATTGCAGAGCAGCGAATTCTTGAGCTACTGTCAGATAAATTCAAATTGTTCTCAAGTGTTTTTGGGGCATCGGACGAAGTTCTGGGTGCCATCGAAGACGGCTTTGACTTTGAAAAGAAAATCAGTGAAATTCTGAACTCAAGCCGAACCGATGCCGAAATTGATTCGGCTTTCCATCAACTTGAAACCCTTTTTGCAACAGACATATCGAAAGAAATGGCTAGCGCCAAGGCGAAGGTATTCGACAGCCTCGATCCACATGTTCAAGACCGTCTAAAGGCTTATGACTCCCAATCTGGAGATGTGCTGAACAAGTTTGAGCGTCTTCTATTAGACGTGACTAAACACGAACTAGAACATGTCGCAACGTTTGAGGGTGATGGACGTCATTTCGTACTAAACGAGTCTCCTGTGAAAGATGCGGAACCAGGTCGCTATTTCTTTAAGAGTCAGCCACTCGACAACGCTCACCAATACAGGTACTCAAGCCCACTCGCTCAGCATGTGCTCGACACTGCCATCGCCTCGGAAACACTCACTGCCGAGCTGACCTTCTCTATTTCAAAGTCGGCTCGCGCTAGCACAGCAGTCAAGGCGCTCGCAGGCGCAACGGGGACGCTCAGCGTGGATCTGGTTACCTATTCAATGAAGGCCCGTGATGAGCAAATCACAGAGTCTTATTTCCTCGCTGGAGCTATGACTTCAACTGGAGAGTGGTTAGATTCTGAGTATGTCTCCGACATTCTTGAGCTAACCTGCGTCGAACAATCAGATTTGAATGAGTCGCCAAACCTAAGCCCACTCGAAAGCCACCTAGCAGCTAACAGACAGCACTTAGAACGTGAAGTTCAAGCTAGAAATTCTCGATATTACGACCAGCAGGAAGAGCTGCTGTATCGCAATCAACAGGATCGAAAAGCCGAGCACGAGGGCAAGATCAGAGAGTTCAAGGCCAAGGAGAAGGAAGCCCGCAAGACAGCGAACAACTCCGACGACCCTATGGCGCAGCTAGGGCTAAAAAAAGATGCTCGCCGCTGGGAGCAAAAAGCCGAAGACGCAGATGATGAATTTAGAGAGCTCAAGAAGCAACTTCGTGAAGAAGCGGATAAATACCTAGAACTGATAGAGCAGGCGCTCAAGGGCGTCCAGCAAACCGAGCACATTTTTACAATTAACTGGAAGATCGTCGCCTAACGGCAAGCGACTGATGAGGAGACAATCCAAGTGAACGAAGACATTTTTGAGACCCCTTCATCGACGCCTAATTTCCAGACCGAACTTGCCTCTCAACTTGCAGAACTAGTGCCAGAGGCCATAGCTGACGGCAAAATCGACCTAGCGCGATTGAAAGAGCTTCTATCACGAGACGCCGCTGATGGATCTGAGAGATTCGGCCTCTTTTGGCCAGGGAAACAGCGTGCATTGCATTTGGCTCAACTACCGACCACTGCAACGCTCATGCCAGAGCCTGCCCAGTCTGTTGAATGGCAGAACACTAAGAACGTATTTATTGAAGGTGACAATCTAGAAGTTGTAAAAATTCTGCAAAAGCATTACCACGGCAGAATCAAGTTGATATACATCGATCCCCCGTACAACACGGGCAAAGATTTTGTTTACCCAGATAACTTCAGTGAGGGACTGGATAACTACCTTGACTGGACCAAGCAGGTTGATGAAGAAGGTAAGAAGACTTCTAGTAACACAGAAACCGAAGGTAGATACCACTCAAATTGGCTCACAATGATGTATCCCCGTCTGAAATTGGCTAGGAATCTACTTGCGCCTGACGGAGTCATGTGCGTTTCGATAGATGACCATGAAGTGGAAAATCTTAAGCGCATGATGCTCGAAATCTTTGGTGAAGATAATTTCCTGGCCCAACTCATCTGGGACAAGCAACACTCTCAACAGCAAGGAATATTCAAGAGATACCACGAATATGTTCTAGTTTTTGCGCGTTCAGCACAGGACTTGGAAGGCATTGCTGGAGGCGAGGGGTTTATTGAAGCAGGTGCTCTCAAGAAAGTATCAAAGGCGAACCCTGCGAGTGACTTTCAATTTCCCGCAGGTGTCCGATTCGATGCTCCAGATGGTTTTTCTTTGTCTGGAACTTTTGGCGATTCTGAAAAAGTAACTGTCGTGGAGGGAGCACTTCGTGCTCTAGGTGGTAAAACCACCGAAGCGGTTACTCTGAGTGCTGGGTGGACGCAAAAGAATCAAATGAAAAGCTGGTTTTCTGGTCAAGAAACGTTTGATAGTAAGGGCCAGAAAGTCGTTGAATTCTATTTCAACAGCGCTGGAAAACTGAAATGTAAAAAGGAACGAGGTGTAGTTACACCTCCGACAATTCTCCCCCGATATGGAATGGTAAGTGAGCAAACAACCAAACTAGACAAACTGATGGGTGGACATTATTTTGACACCCCAAAGCCGATCGCGATGATCTCTGATCTAATTAATTGGTTCACTGTTCCTGGAGATCTTGTCCTTGACTTTTTTGCGGGTTCTGGCACAAGCGGTCACGCTGTGTTCGATGTCAGCCGACAAAACGGCTCTTCACGAAACTTCATCCTTGTTCAGCTACCTGAGCCACTAGATGAATCAAGCGAAACAGGCCGACAGGGATTGGCGGCTGGCTTTACAAACATTGCCCAGTTGACAAGGAAGCGACTTGAGCGCGCTGGTGCGCAGCTGGGTTCTGAATTGGCATCCGCTGGCAGTGATTTTGGATTCAGGTCGTATCGACTAGTTGGGTCAAACTTCTCCAAGTGGCAAGCGAGCACTGAGTTTGACCGCACAACGTTAGAACAGCACCTGTTCAGCCTTCGGGGTAGCGCAGAGGACAATGCCAATTACGACGCTTTACTGATTGAGGTACTGCTCAAGCAGGGGTATTCGCTTTCAGAGGTGTTCGAGACGGTGTCCATTAGTGGGCTCGAACTTAGGTCGATTGGCAATGGCATCGTTCTCGCCTATTTAAATGAACACGTGAGGCCCTCGCTAATTGAATTGCGCGAAGTTCTGCGAACCGAACCGTTGAAATTCATAATTTTAGAAGATGCTTTCCAAGGAGACGATGAGCTTAAAACCAATCTCACACAACTTTGTAAGAGCAGCAGCATTGAACTTTGGACAGTCTAGTGAGCAGTTCGAATTTTCGTTTTGATGCTTCGCAAGAGTTTCAGTTAGCGGCGATATCGTCCGTTGTGAAGCTTTTTGAGGGGCAGCCGAAATCTGCAGAAAGGCTGATAACAGCACTTTCTGGAGTTATTCCAGGTGCCGATGCCGCCGCACTTCTAGATTTCGCTAGAACCTTTGAGGTGGGTGCAATCGGTAACAATTTGCTTCTAGATCGAGACCTAATCATTGAAAACCTCCAAAACATTCAGGACATAAACGGACTTGAGGTGGAGAGTAAATTAGTGGGCGATTCACTCGATTTTGACGTCGAAATGGAGACTGGCACGGGAAAGACCTATGTCTACCTGAGAACAATTTTTGAACTTGCGAAAAATTACAACTTCTCGAAATTTGTGATTCTTGTTCCAAGCGTTGCCATTCGTGAAGGTGTTGCAACAAGTATTCGGCTAATGAAGGAACACTTCAGGTCAATCTACCCAGCCACACCTTTTGAGTGGCAGGTCTATAGCGGCAAGAACCCCGAAGAAGTTCAAGGTTTTGCTACTTCAACAAGTATTCAGATCCTGATCATGACAATTGATTCGATACGTGGTGATGCAAATAATCGCGTGATGCATCAGACTCGTGACAAGCTCAATGGTTTGAGGCCCGTTGATTACTTGAAGGCGACGCGCCCTATCGTGATAATGGATGAGCCGCAGAACATGGAGTCTTTGCTCAGTCAGACTTCGATCGGCGAGCTTAATCCAGCTTTCACGCTTCGCTATTCAGCAACGCATAAAGTCACTCGCAATCTTGTCTACCGTCTAGACCCTGTGGACGCACACGAGCTCGGCCTTGTGAAGCAGATTGTCGTTTCTGATGTTCAGCAACAAGGTGCAGATGCAGCCCCATACGTAAAGCTCGTTTCGGTAAAGCGGGAACCAACATGGAGTGCCCGTCTTGAACTTTCTTGCCGAGATTCGAGCGGAAACCATCTGCGTAAAAAGGTGAATGTTCGGCAGAATCAGGAGTTATCGGACCGCCGATTAACCGACAACTCAGCCTATGAAGGTATTTGGGTTTCGGGAATGAATATTGGCTCAGCCACTGACCCAGCATTTATCGAGCTTAACCTCCATGGCATGCTCTCAGAAGGTGAATCCATTGGTGGCGCTAACATCGCGATCTATAGAGAAATGATCCGTGAAACGATTCGCGAGCATTTGCGCAAGGAGCAACAGCTTCGAGCAAAAGGCATCAAAGTCTTGAGTCTTTTCTTCGTGGACAAAGTTGCCAACTACATGGGCGATGGTGCCACAAATCTGGATGCTAATGGTGATTTTGCTGAATGGTTTGATGAGCTGTTCCTAGAAGAAACAGCAAAGAATACGAAGTGGAGTGAATTATTCACCGCTCATCCAAGCCAAATGCGTAAGGCGTACTTTTCGCAGGTCAAAAGGGGTAAAACCAACGTAGCCCAGGACACCACTGGTTCAACCAAGGCCGATGACGACGCGTACGAGTTGATCATGAAAGACAAGCAACGTTTGCTTGATCAGAATGAGCCAGTGCGTTTTATTTTCAGCCACTCCGCTTTGCGCGAGGGTTGGGATAACCCAAACGTTTTTCAAATCTGCACATTGAGAGAAATGGGCGCTGAAGTTGAAAGGCGCCAAACTATTGGTCGTGGACTAAGACTCCCAGTTATGCAAACGGAACAGGGCTACGAACGTGTATCGGACAGGGGCATTGCGTCTCTTACAGTTATTGCAAACGAGTCTTACCAAGCTTTTGCAAAGTCGCTCCAAAATGAGTACAAGGCGAACGGTATTCAAATTGGAAAGGTGCGGGTTAATGAGTTTGCGAAGATTCCCACGATTACCGATGACGGAATCTACACAGAAGTGAATCTTGGTTTTGCTAAGTCTCAAATAATTTTTGACCACCTCACTTCTGCTGGTTTTCTGGCGGATGGGCAGGTCACCTCAAAGTTCATTCCAACCTCAATAGGTTTCAGCCTCGAACTGCCTGGAGAGCTAGATCGCTACGACGCGCAAGTTGTTGAACTCATGCGAAATTCGTCCCTTGAAAAGTTTGTAAAACCCAAAAGTCAGCGACACAACAGAGTATTGAATAAGGCAGTCTACTTGAGCCCAGAGTTCGAGACTTTTTGGGAGTCAATTAGCCGTAGATCCACTTATCGCGTTTCAATCAATCGAGAGAACCTCATTGATTCAATAGTCAAGTCGATCCAAGCTGCGCCTCAGATACCGCCGCTGCGAGTAGAAGTCACTAAGGCAGGCATCAAAGTCGTTCGAGGCGGCGCCAAGGGTGAGGAGCTAAGCTCACGCTCAGCTGTTATCCATGGATCCTACGAACTACCCGACATCGTTTCTGAACTTCAAAACACCACATCCCTAACACGCTGGTCAATCGTAGAAATACTAGTGCGCAGCGAGAGGCTTTCCGAGTTCACAGGTAATCCAAACGACTTCATTTCAATGGCAAAGAGAGTAATTCAAGCGGAACTGGCAAAGCTGGTTGTAGACGGCATCCAATACGAAAGAATCACTGGTTCGTTATACGAGCTTAGAGAGTTGCAAAAAGATGGTGAAGAGGAGAAAGACCGTTTCCTAGACCAAATGTACAAGGTGAAGAATTCAGAGAAGTCTGACTTCGACTATGTAGTCTTCGATTCAGAGGTTGAGCGTCAGTTTGCAGAGAAGCTGGATAGCCGTCAGGATGTCAAGTTCTTCATGAAGTTGCCAGCGAAGTTCAAGATCCCGACCCCTGTAGGTGATTACAACCCTGACTGGGCAATTATCAAGCAGGTTGACGGCGAGGATCGTCTCTACATGATTCGCGAGACTAAATCGACCCTGGATGAGCTTAAGCTGCGTCCAACAGAGGCAGCGAAGATTGCTTCGGCCAGACAACATTTCAAGGCGATTGGAATTGACAACTATGAGGTGTCCGCGCCCGAGGCATGGAACTTGTGATGAATAACACAAGTGTCGCGCGCCTTGATCAGGCGACTCAAATCGCAACCTTTCGTGCTAATGGCACGGGCGTTTGGACTCTGGTTTCGTCAAGTTGGAATGACGGTGATGGCAACTCAGGAGGATACTACGCTGCATTTTCAAACCCAAAAGTGCGCAATCAAGTGCTCTCGCAAACTGGTTGGGACGTGACTAAGACTGATGGTATGCCTGGGTTTTCTCAGAGTTTCAATAATGGAAAAATCCAGACTGTCTTTGAAGCCGACCCACTTGGGGCCAGCTTTGAGCCAATACTTATTTTTCAGGATTTCAATGACCTCGCACCAGGAAAATACCTAGTGAATCAGACATTCATTCTTGTCATGGAGCTTTGGGAGGACCCACAGAACCAAAATTTCTTCGAGATCAAACCAGATGGAACCCGAGAACTGGCGGTTGAGTACAGCGGTGATCAAATCAAGATTCGGACGTCAATTCTCAGGAGGTATCAGGCCGCAAGACAACTTGATCTCTTGTTGTTCGCAGACACGATATGCAAAGTGACTAACCAAACCGACGTTACGACGTTAAGGAAATTGGGGTACGACGAGGTCTCGGATGTCGAAGCAGTTCACTTAGCTGTCGGCAAACTAGGAACGTCTGAGAATACAGCTTTCTCTAGACTCCTTATGAAACGCGTCATCCCACCGCTTCTGCGCGAAGTTAGCGGGCTTTGGCCATGGGAATCGGGCGAAACATTTCAAGAGTTTATTGTTGGTGAGGACGAAGTTGGAAACCCGCTTTCTTCAACTTGCAATCCTTCTGTCCTAGCCGATTACTTCGGTTCGAACGAAGGTGCACCAAATTACATGACGTCAGTGTTTTTTAAGGCTGATGTCTTAATGAAGTATTTTGAATCGCCGTCTACATTCAGCGTCAGCAGTAGTTATTTGAAATGCGCTGGATTATGGGGATTGCGAATTGATTATCATCGCCCTGATCAGGTAGTTGTGGCACTTGGAGACTTAGGGCGAGACCTTCCTGAATCTGAAAGACACCATTGGCGCGCTTGCAACATCGTGCCTTCCGAGAGAAGTATGAGCCTTGAGCACTTCCAATCTTCCGTTTTAGGGGAGTGGGTCGAAACATCAAGTCCAACCGAGAGGTTCAAGGCCGCGTACCTTCGCACGAATGCAGCCTGGGAGAAACGCTGGGGCTGGCCATTATTCAGGACGCCTACGGGTGACGACCAGTTTCTTTTGAAGAGGCTTAGAGTTCCTCTAAACGAGACCCAAGTAGAGTTCGAAAATCAAGTGCTTATCCTTGCGAAACTCCTGGTCGATCACTTGAATGAAAGACAGCTCGGGGCTGGCTTGGACAAGATTGACGACGAAAAAGGAATTGCAAAGTTTGAGCGATTCGCGACAACGCTTGGACACCTAGCGTCCGATCAGGCGGCGCAGTTACTAAGAAAAATATATAAGTTGAGAAGCAAACACACCGCTCACGCTGGAGGCGACTCAGGCAAGCGATTTAAGGAGAGCCTCCTGGAAGAACGGACAACTGTTGCTTTTTTCTCGGATCTCTTAGAGGAATCAGTAGAACTTCTCGAACAACTCACTCTTGAGGTCACAAACCAGCTGGGCGGGTAATTCTTCCCCGTCGCTTCCGTTTAGATTCCGTTTAGATTCCGTTCAACGGACGGAAACGGACGGAAACGGACGGAATTGGGTATGTCTTCAAAGGGCGGCTTGGCTAATAAAATACTGGTGTAAATTGCTTTTACCCCCGCATATATGGGTATTGCAACATAACTACGGATCAGAAGGTTGGGGGCGAGTCCCTTCAGGCGCACTAATGTCATGAGTCGGGACATCGTTCCCGACTGAACCCACGAAATCACAAATTGCGTGGGATCAGTCGGTTTTGCCAGTAACCTCCGTTTGGCTCGATCAGGTTCTCGCTCAGATTGTTCTCCGGTTGCAGGATTCATAACGCGTGCATGAGTCCTAGTCGTTAGAACTATGACAGTGATTCCGCTGTGAGCTCGAGGCGGAGTCTTAGGATTCGATCCTCAAGTGATTGTGGGGTTTTTATTTGGAGTGGTCAAAGGGCGCTTGCTCAAAAGACTGATCGCCGCCAACCCGCCGGATCGGAATTCGACTAGCAATTTATTGACCCAGCGCTTAGAGACGCTGAATTTCCGGGCCATCTCATCAGAACTAAGACGCTGTTGAACAACAGATAACGAAGGCATTTGATTTCCAGGTGCCCAATCTTGCGGGGAACTATGTTGTGAACATCAAGGATTTGTCGAGCCTACGCTGTTGAGGGTTACTTGGATTGGCGTGGGAACTATCTCCCGCATCATGCGGGAGAGATGTCTTGAATAGGATGGAAACCATGTCCAGGCGTAAGAAACCTTCAGTCGCATTGACACCCATGAAGACCTCTCGACTTCTTGGATTTCTTTATCTAAACTTCAAACTTATTGACAGTCATTCAGGGCATTGGCTCACTTTTAGGGTCTTGCGAAAGGCCACCACTACTTTCAGGACATCGGGGCATGTGTCATCCAGATTGCTGCGAAGCCCCACCTCCACCATTTGTTTTTAGCCCCCATCGATCCTTAGGTCCGTCCGACTGTTGAGTTACGCTAGAAGAAACGGGAAACCCTTGCGCTGGGGTTCAGTTCAGAGAAGTGCGGGTGTTCATAATTCGAGATCCAACTTGCAAGTTTACTAAAAAAGAAGCGTCAGCCCTGAGACAGTGGCGAAAACGACCACCGAGGTCCGAAGGGCGGCTGGGGGAAGCTTCCGTGCAATCGAGCCGCCCAACGTTCCTCCAATAAGTGCTGCTGGCGCGAGGATGGCAACGATGGCCCAGTCGACGCTAGCGGTTGAGATGAATACCATTACGCCGATGAAATTGATGAATAGCGACAGTAGAGTCTTTAGCCCATTTAGTTTCTGCAAATCATCACTAATCGTTAGCGCCAGCACGGCAAGCAGCATCACGCCGAGGCCTCCTCCAAAATAGGAGCCATAGACCGCGGCTACCATCACGCCAATTTGGGCCCACAGAGACACTCCAGCGTTGGACTTGGGCCGCGCCACAGGGACAACCAACTTTCTTTGGCGCTGTGCAAGCTTTTTACTCAATAGCGGCTGGAACCCGAGGAGAGCTGCTGCCCCGAGAACGAGGAATGGCACAAGTCCATCAAACATTGTCTCTGAAGTAGTGAGTAAAAGCACTGCACCCAAGACACCGCCGGCGATACTCACTGCGGTGAATGTGCCGATGCGCCGTTTCTGTGCGCTTAGTTCCCGTCGATAGGCAAGGCCACCCCCAAGGTAACCGGTAAGGAGGCCAACAGAAGAGCAAATGTTGGCCGTTATGGGCGGGATACCAAGCCACACAAGGACCGGGAACGTGATCAGTGTGCCACCCCCGGCTGCTGCGTTTAGTGCGCCTGCGAAGAGGCCCGCCAACGCTATGACGACGATGATTTCAATGCTCATTAATCTACTCTCTGCCCATCAGCGCGCGGGTCTGTGCCCAGAGCAAAGCCGTCGGGCCCGAACTGAACGATTTGGGCGTGGCCGCAACGGTCGTCGAAGCCCTCCGACTCGATGACAAGAAATCCTCGTCTTCGAGCGTCTAAACACTCCTCGTCCCCAAGTTTTTTTTCAGTCACCACTGAGTCTTCGAGGCGGGGGCCGAAAGCGCCAACAACAAAACGGTGCTGGGCAACAACATCTCCGGGGGATTGGTTCTTTGTTAGTCGATTAATGAGTTGTGCTTGCACCTGAGCTTGCGAGCGCCCACCCATTGTTGCTACAGCAGACAGGCGTCCATCCGGATGGTCGACCAACACCGGGAGGAGTGTACTGGGGGGTCGACTTCCGGGCCGGAGGAAAGCGGGGTGCTCAGATTTGAGTGAGAAAGATGAGGAGCGATTTTGAAGGATGATCCCCGTGCCAGGGTCCATTACACGTGCCCCAAACGCGTAAAATATGCTGTGCAGACTTGACACAGCGAGGCCCGTTGAGTCGATCGCGGCAATGCCAATAGTGTCACCAGATGCCAGAGGTTGAGGCTGTATTTTCTCCAAGTGGCCGTCGCGGGAGCGCCGAAGTAAGTCCGCTGCATAATCATCCGAAAGTAAGTAGTCCAGTGCAATCTGAGTAAAGCGGGGATCCGCTAGGTGGTTATCCCGCTCGGAATTTCCAAGTGAAAATAATGTTGCCACTTCGCCAAAGGAGACTGGGTCATCTATATCCAAGCCACTCCTTTCCAAAACATTGAGCATCTGGACGAGAGTAAATCCTTGAGAGTTCGGTGGAGCGGTTGAGATTCGGTGTCCGCGATAATCGACGCTGAGGGCTGAAAGCGTCTCAGATTCTTGAAGGGCAAAATCTTCATCGGTGACTGCGGACCCAAGAGCCCTCATCCCTTTGATGAGACTGGTTGCAAGGCTGCCTGAATAAAAAGCGTTGGGACCTTCCGTGGCTATGGAGATCAGCGACGACGCCAGAGCTCCCTGAATAAGTGCATCACCAGCCTGCTTGGGCCCGGAATGAGTTGACGAGAATGTGTCGCTAATCCCCCGGTCCCGACTGATTTCTGGCCACAGCTGATTCAGGTCTCGAGCGAGGGCCGGAGAAACTTGAACTCCATTTTCGGCGAGTGAAATCGCGTCCTCCATTAGAACTGACCATTCCAATTTTCCTGCCAGATCGTGCATTGCGGACCACGCTTTTACTGCGCCGGGTACAGGCGAGGAAGGAGCTCCGAATAGCGGCATTGCCTCGCCGTTGTGCGAAAGAATTTCGGCAATGTCGATACCGCGTGGGTGCATGCCTGTTCCATTCACAGCCAGAGTTTCCCCGCTGGCAGTGCGCAGCATTGACCATGAGTCACCCCCGAGGCCTGTCATGTGCGGGTACACAACTGCTAAAACCGCTGCTGCTGCGATTGTCGCATCGACAGCCGACCCGCCGGCGTCCAGGACTTTCTGCCCGGCGGCGGAAGCTAGGTAATGTGGGGTTGCGATTGCGCCTGTTTTGGTCAAAATTTACTCCATGCTCGCAAGAAAGGCGTCGAGCCGCGCGTTTCGGGATCGATCAAAAAACTCCGATGTTGGCGCCTCATATTTCACCAAACCGTCTTCCATCATGACTGCACGATCGCCAACTCTCTTTGCAAACCCCATCTCATGAGTAACGACAATCATGGTCATACCTGATTTAGCTAGCTCGGTCATCACTTCGAGTACCTCACCGGTCGTCTCAGGATCGATTGCACTCGTTGGCTCATCAAAAAGCATTACCTCGGGACTCATCGCTAAGGCTCGTGCGATAGCAGCACGTTGTTGCTGACCTCCGGAAAGTTTCCCAGGGAACACGTTCTCCTTGCCCGAGAGTCCCACGCGTGCCAATAGCGATGTTGCAGTTTGGCGGGCTTTTTCCTCGGGTTCACCCAGAACGAGCATCGGAGCCTCAATCATGTTCTCCATCACAGTCTTATGCCAAAAAAGGTTGAACCCCTGGAAGACCATCCCCAACTTTCGCCGTTGACGGGTCTTGTCCGATTCCTTGAGGGCGACCCTTTTCCCGGAAACATCCCGAAAGCCAATCAGTTCGCCGCCCACGAATAACGAGCCTTCCTGATATTCCTCCAGCTGATTAATGCAACGCAGGAAGGTTGATTTACCTGAACCGCTCGGGCCAATGATGCAAAGGACCTCGCCCTCACTAACTTCTAGGTTGACCCCTTTCAAGACATGGAGGTCGCCGTACCATTTCTGGATATTTTGGGCTTGGATTATGGGTTTGCTAGGCACGAGTTGTCACCACTTTCCGGTCGGGGATGCCAGGTTTTTTGAAAAAGTGCGAGATTGCTTGCCTCCAGGTGTATGCGGGTATCGGAGCTTCGAAGGCGCGGATTTTGATCTCAACGACGCCTTGAACTACTGACCAAAAGCCTGTGAGGACCAGGTAGGAAATGGATACAATAATCATCATTTCGAATACTCGGAAGGTGTTTGAGGCGACACTCTGAGAAATTAGGAATATCTCCTGCACTCCAATAACACTTACCAGTGATGTCAGCTTGATGAGAACGTTGAACTCATTTCCTGCTGGTGGAATAATTACCCTTGTCGCCTGGGGTACCACTATCCGACGGGCAATTTCACTTGGGCTCATCCCTAATGCCTTAGCGGCCTCAATCTGTCCGGGAAGGACAGATTGAATCCCGTTTCTGATGATCTCTGCCATGTATGCCCCGGTATGGATAGCCAGACCGATTACGGCAGCTTGATAGTTACCAGCGACGTCCAGTGAGCCTAGCGAAAATTCCTCGAAGCGGGGGAGGCCTGCTGCTGCTGCGCCCACAAATATCAGCACCAGGATAACCAGAGGCGGTATCCCCCGGATGATCCAGACGTATAGGCCAGCCAGGGACCTGATGATCGCAATTTTGGAGAGTCTACCGAAGCCCACGATGAAACCTATAGCAGTGCCAAGAAGCATGGCGAAGATTGCGATTGTCATCGTTCGAAAAAGCCCCCAAAGGTATTCCTCTTCTGGGAAGAACAGTTTGTCAAAAAAGAAAGTCCAATCGAAAGACATTTACCTTCCCGCCCCCTCTTTGTGCGAGCTGAAGTTAGTCATTTGGGCCGAGTCGACGGGGATGTCGCTTAGCCCCTTAAGGGCCTCATAGCGGAGAATGAATGGCGCAGGCTTCATCGTCGACCCAACTCGGTGGACTGACGGCCCTCTTGAGTGAGCAGGCGATCATTTGTTGTGTGGTGAAGGTACTGTTTGATGGAGGCTCGCCATGTGAAAGCTGGAGTATCCGACTGAAAGGCGCGGATCTTTATCTCGAGCACACCTTGAATCACCGTCCAGAGCCCCGTCAGCACGATGTAAGAGATGGAGACGACAATCATCATTTCGAACACTTTGAAGGTTGTGGACGCCACGCTCTGACTAATGAGGAAAATCTCTTGCACACCAATCACGCTGACCAAAGATGTGGTCTTGATGAGGCCATTGAACTCATTTCCCGTCGGTGGAACGATTACGCGTGTGGCTTGAGCAATCACAACCCGTCGAGCAATTTGACCCGGGGTGAAACCTAAAGCCTTAGCCGCTTCGATTTGCCCCGGCAGGACAGACTGGATTCCGTTTCTGATTATCTCTGCCATGTAGGCCCCGGAATGGATTCCGAGGCCTACTACGGCAGCCTGATAATTGGCTGGAATGTTTAGGAAACCAAATTCGATATCTTGGAATCTTGTGAATCCAGCTGCGGCCAATCCAGAAAAAAGAAGAACGAGTAACACTAAAACGGGAATTCCACGCATGAACCAAACGTAAAAACCGCTAAGTGCCCGGACTACTGAAAATCGAGACAGTCGTCCGTAACCCACCACCAGCCCGATCGCAATGCCCATCAATTGAGCAAGCACTGCGATCGTGAGGGTTCTAAACAGACCCCAAAGATAAAATTCGTTGGGGAAAAATAGCTTCTCAATAAAGAATGACCAATCGAAGGACATTTACAGCTCTGACCCTTCCAAGTTGAACTCGGCAATCAGCCTGTCGTAGGTTCCGTTTTCAACAAGAATGTTGAAGGCCTCTTCGATAGCTGCAGTTAGCTCAGGGTTATCCTTATTGATGCCAAAACCAGTCTGTATCAGACCGAATGCAGCTCCAAGGAACTCGAATTTGTCGGGGTTAAGTCCGACGTAGTAAGCAGCAGCCGTGGTGGTAGTTGCCACAACGTCGACTGTCCCGGCATCGAGAGCTGCGAACGTATCGGTTGTCGTGGGTAGTACCTGCACATTAATCAGCTCACTTCCCTCGGCTGCGAGTGCCGCATTAGCTTCTTCGATCAGGCCCGCGATGCTTGTTCCATTAGGAACGGCAATAGTGACCCCACCGAGACCTGCGAGTGTGTCTCCCGGAACTGCAGTACCTGGGACCATAACGAGTCGCTGTCCGGTGTTCGAGAAGGGAATCATGTCGATTATCTCAAGCCGCGCCTCACGGATGAAGAGCTCCTGAACAATAACATCACACTGGTTTGCCTGTAAGGCGGCAATGATGCCGTCAAACTTCAGCTGCACCCATTCGACCCGGAGGCCCATCAGTGCGGCCATCTCTTTACCGAGCTCCACTTCGAATCCAACCGGTCGTGAGCCCTCGTCAAGGGATCCGCGAGGTGGGTTGTCAAGCGTTGCGCAGTACTTAATCTCACCCGCTGAGGCAAGGTATGCCGGAACTGAAACCTCAGAGACAGCCTCTTCTGTCTGTTCGGTTTCCGGAGTTCCTCCAGTAGTTGCTTGCTCAGAAGGTGTCGCACAGGCGGCCAGTGTGAATGTTGCGGCCCCCAGTAAAACCAGGAACCTTATCTTCCTTGATAAAGTCATTCCAGACATCATCTCTCCATATTCTCGTTGCGATTCCCACTCCACTTTTGCGGGCGGGTTCCCTCTCGGGGATCAATCCATGTATGCGCCTCCATTTGCGGAAATGGATTCACCGGTGAGGAAATCTGACTTGTTGCTAATGAGGAAACCAACCACATTGGCGACATCGCCTGGTTCTTGCAATCGACCAAGGGGGGTGTCGGCTATCCATGAGGCGCGTACCTCCTCCACGGTGCTGCCTTTGAGTTCCGCTTCCCATGCCAGTTCTCGGTCTTGCATGGGAGTAGCAACAAACCCTGGGCAGACTGAATTGACGTTAATTCGGTGTTCCGATAGTTCAAACGCCATTGCCTGAGTAAGCCCAATCACACCGAACTTGGAGGCTACGTAGTCGGTGAGAAAAGGGACCCCACCCTGTTTGCCGGCCATCGATGCGGTGTTCACGATTTTCCCACCACGGCCTTGCTGGATCATGGCCTTGGCAGCGGCTTGGCCGCAGACGAAGACCCCTTTGAGGTTGACGGATAGCGTGATGTCGTACTCAGATTCAGTGATGTCCACAAAACGACGCATTCGAGACACCCCGGCATTATTCACCCAGGCGTCTAGCCCATGGCGCGATGATATGTCAGTGGCCAGCAGGTGTGCGGCAGTGTGATCTGTCACGTCAAAACCATGGGCTTCATGCCCATCCCCGGCTAGCAGCAGCTTGGTTTCATCAGCCGCGTCGAGTCGGATGTCGGTGACAATAACTCGCCAATCAAGAGCCGCGAGTTCTTGGCAAATTGCGCGCCCGATACCGGACCCTCCTCCGGTTACTACTACTGTCTTTGTCATCGCCTCGTCCTTTCTGATAACTGATGTGCAACGGGTGTGGTGACAGTGGCAAGCTCTCGCCACTGCGCATAGGCCACGTTGTAGATGGCGGTTTTGTTCAAGTTCGGATGGATAGCGTCTCCGAGGCGTACGTAATTTCTAATGGATGCGAGTGAGTCAAGCACTCCTACTCCCACACCAGCAATCACTGCTGCCCCAAGGGATGCCCCGGGGTGATCGATGACTGGATGCATTTCAACGCCTAAAATGTCGGCGTGGATCTGCTTCCAGAGCGTTGACTTACTTCCACCGTTGGTGACCATCGCTCGGTCAAATCGAATGCCACGTTCCTTGAGCACCTCGACGTGGTGGCGGAAGCCAAAAGCAATCGCCTCTAGCACCGATCGATACATCTCCGCTCGAGTCGTGCCCAGGTGCATTCCAAAGAACACACCTCGCAAATCCGGGTCATGTAGGGGACTCTTTTCCCCCAAAAAGTACGGCAAACATAAAACCTCCGCGGGCAGGCAGGCCTCAGCTTCATCGTCCATCCGAGCTAAATCCTCAATCTGGGTAAGTTCTTGAAACCAGCGGAGCAAGCTACCGCTGGTCGCCATGCACCCGTTGGGGAGCCACGTGCCCTCAATAGGGTGGGCATCGAGGTAAAGGCGCTTGTCGACCAGAGGCTTATTAGTGGCGACGAGAATGTCTCCCGCCCCACCCAACTTCACGAGCCAGTCACCCTCTTGAGATACCCCCGCGCTATAGGCCGATAGGACGTGATCTGCTCCACCCACGATGAGCGGGGTTCCCGGCAAAAGTCCCATCGCCTCAGCACTTTCCTCGCTCAAAGCTCCTACCACTTCTCCGGCGGACACCACCGGTGGCAACAACGAAGGCTGGATCCGTGCGGCGGCGAGTATGTCCTCGTGAATACGGCCATCTATGTGGAAGAGCCCGGATTCGAGCGCCCAGTTTCTTTCCACGTGGACCTCTGCACCGAGTGCCATCAGGACCCAGTCGTAACTGCCGAGGACTTTTTTGGTCCGGGACCAAATGTCTGGCTCGTGCTGCTGAAACCAACGAAGTGTCGGAGCAAGCGACTGCTGGCTAAGCGGTGATCCGGTTTCCTCCACAACATCCAGGCTCTGCAACTCTGCTGCCACGGCTGCTATTTCAACAATTGCTCGGGCATCGTTTTGGAGCACTGCACGAGAAAGCGGGGAACCGGTCTCATCTATAAGCACGACCGCAGGAACCATCCCAGTGGTGGATATGCCAAGAACCTGCCGAGGGTCGCATCCGGTTGTCTCCAGTAGTTCGCGGACGCTGGAGTAGACGTTGCTAAGCCATTGAGCAGTATCGGCCTCAGCCCACCCAGCCTGTGGTGAGTGCAACGTGGTGTCGGCATTTGCCGTGGCCACGACCCCCTTGCCCGCCTCAAAAAGTATGGACTTGGTTCCTGTGGTTCCAATGTCGATTCCGATTGTGAACTGTGTCATGGCGATACTTCTTCTTTCGGCTGCACTGCGGTGACCGAGACTCCGCGTGCCTGAGCCTCTACAAGAGTGGGGTGCAGGAGGCTTCCATCGGTCACGATCACCGAGATCTCCTCGAGTCCCGCGATTTTGATCAACGACGAGCGGCCAAGTTTCGAGTGATCAGCTGCGACAATCGTCCTTCGAGCAGCACGTATCGCGGCTTTTTTCACATACGCTTCGTCACGGTGATAGTCCGAGATGCCCCCTGCAAGATCTACACCAGCAACCCCAAGCACCGCAGTGTCGCAATTGAATTGATTTAGTTGCTCGACGGTGTCGGGACCAATGAGGCTTAGTTCGCCTGGTCGAAGCAAGCCGCCGAGAAGGTGGACATCGATCGCATCACAATCGGACAGCTCAAGTGCGACAAGGACGCTGGGTGTAATGACGGTCAAGGTGATTGCTCGACGACGAATTTCCCGCGCTACGCTCAGCACAGTGCTCCCACTATCTAAGATGACCGTCTCCCCGGAAGAAAGCAAGTCCACGACGGCACGGGCGATATGTTCTTTTTCTTTCGCCGCAATAGAAGCACGGGATTGGAACGGGGGCTCTTGCGCTGTTCCGCCGACGGCAATGGCTCCTCCCACCACTCGCCGAAGGGCTCCTGCTTGTTCCAACGTCTCAATATCTCGGCGAATGGTCATTTCCGAGACGTCACAAATTTCAGCAAGTTGGGCAAACTCCACTTCACCAAGAGTTGCGACTTGCTCGGCGATAAATTTTCTGCGCTCTTTAACATCCATGTGAACAAACTAGCCGAATTATTTGAAAAAATCACACAAAATGCATTACATTTGTGTAAAGATTACGTAAATCGGCATTATCTATGAGACTATTTAACGTATCGTGTGAAACATGCGGTCCAAAACCCCGAAGGAGCAGCCCATGAACACCTGGCTAGACGACATGTTCAGTGTCAAAAAACCTGTTATTGCGATGCTTCATCTTTCGGCGCTTCCTGGAGATCCAGGATTTGATCAAACAGCCGGCATGGCTGCAGTGATTTCACGAGCGGCCCGAGAGCTTGAGGCCCTTCAGTCTGGCGGGGTCGATGGCGTGATGTTTTCAAACGAGTTCAGCCTTCCGTATTTGACCAAGACGGAACCCATCACTGCCATAGCAATGGCGAATGTGATTGGGCAGCTATCGAGGGAGATCCAAGTTCCCTTTGGAGTGAACGTTCTGTGGGACGGGGTGGCATCAATTGACCTCGCTGCAGCTTCAGGAGCAAAATTTGTTCGAGAAATCTTCACGGGAGTTTATGCCAGCGATTTTGGTCTGTGGAACACCAATGTTGGGCAAGCAGCCCGTCACCGATCACGGATTGGAGCAGGAGATGTCAAGCTGTTATTCAATATTGTTCCAGAATCTGCTACCTATCTGGCGCACAGAGACATCGAACAAGTGACGAAGACTACTGTATTTGCAACTCTGCCCGACGCTTTGTGTGTTTCCGGTCTGACAGCCGGCTCATCAACCGACAGTCAAGTGCTCATAAAAGTTAAGAACGCGGCGGCGAATGTGCCAGTAATCGTGAATACCGGGATGCGGGCGGATAACGCCGCTGAGCAGTTGAGTGTCGCTGATGCTGCTGTGGTAGGTACATTTTTCAAAAAAGATGGGGCGTTCAAGAACGAGGTGGACCGGGCGAGGGTTGCTGAATTAATGTCGGCCGTAAAGGCACTCCGGCTAAGACTTCAAGGGTAGCAAAGGGTCCGAGAGTTTAGAGGTGAATCTCCCTGGCTAGATCCCCGTGAGTGAACCTTTATCACTGTTGACTATTGCTCATCCCTATCGCTTTCTTCAAATTTAGACGGTGCCGCTAAAATCTTTGGAGAAATATCTTCCAAGATAGCCGCCAATGGAGCTGTATTTCTAAAAGCCGGGACGAGAGAAAAATTCGTAACAGCCCAAAGGGATTCCTCAAAGATGAAACTTGATTCCGTTCAATGCTAAGACTGGACAGCACGTGGTTGAACTGCAAGGCAAGGGCTCTCTAATTGAAATACTGCGCTGGAAATGCAAAACCAAGGGAAGCATATCGACTGACAGATAACTAAGGAACAGAATGTTATGAGATCAGTCGGACTCCGCCAGCGGCGTCTATAAGCCCCCATCTCTCAAGATACTCATCCAGCCAGTTCTCTGGTTTTCCTAGAGAGTCGTTCCTCAGTCTTCGGAAATTTGGTCTCGTTGTGGGCCTGGCCGCTTTTCCCTGGAGTTGCACGCCATGTTGAATGGTCCAGCCTTATTGCTTCAGCGGCAATCGAGGCGGGCATAACAAAAGCTCTCGGCTGATCTGGTTCAAAATCTACAAAACAAAAAACAAATCTGATTCCGTCTGCTTTCGTGTTTTTCTTGCATATGCCAACCGAGAACTCCCCCGGCCTGCTCTTGATTTGACCTGCAGAAAGCATGGTCCGCGATCGTCAAGAAAGATAACGAATATGTTCGGCCCTTCGAGCGCCTCTGGGTGCTTGTGCAGCTAAAGCACCGCGAGAGAGCAGTCTGGAAAGGACCAGGTGCTCTCCGGCAGCACCGGTTAGCTAAGTGTCATTCTTGTGAGGCATGGTAATTCCCTTCGTTTTCAGCTCTGCTGAAACACTGATTCCCTGTGATGCTCCAGGAAGTAAGCCTGGTCCTGACCGAACTTCTTTACCTTCTTAGTTGGGTCAATCTTCCAGCGGGTTAGTACATCGACATCTAAAGTGTCAGAGAAGAGCATTTCCCCGCTGTCTTCAAAGGACATCAGTCCTGAGTCAAAAAGTTTGTCTATGTGAGGGGAGAGGAATAGGCCGTTGTGCCCATTAAGCCTTTCTTCGTTTGAAGAGGTTGCCCAGGGTTTAATATGGCTGGCGATTAGAAGTTTTGATGAAGTGACCCCAGTCACTCGGCAGCTTCCTTCGAAGAACTCAACTCGCTTTCTGAACTTTCCTTGACCTCGTCTTGCAAGAACTAAAGAGGCCTTCATTGTTTGATCCAGCATGCTGTCTTGGATTATGAGTTGCTCTTGCTCGTCGAATGCCAAATCTTCAAGGTTTGTAACTTCAGAATTCAGTTCTGGGGAACCCAGTAGGCCAAGCAAGAGCGAACCAAGTTCAGCTGAGATTGAAGTCAGGTAGACCTGATTGCCGTTTCCATTGGCCCGAATCGGCGAGTACTTCTCGGGAAGTAGTGGGGCAATTAGATTCATGTGGAGCTTCGGAGTGATTGGGCTTTCTGCTCTTTGAAAATCAACATCCACCGCCCAGCCATCCTGGGACCAGGTTGCTCCAGCATTACCAAAGTCTGTTGGCTTATTGGCTGTGTAGGCAATCGATGTTGCAACACCGATTGCGATTATGTCGGCATTGGCAAATGAAAAAACAATGTCACCTGGCTGAATTTGGGTCATAAAGTCGTAATAGGGGTTCTTGCCACCATCTGCATTCTTCTTTGGTGACCACATAAAGCCACCGGCAATCTCTTGCCGGTGAGTCTGTTTTTGGTTTACCCACCAATAAGACATGTTGCCCCCAAACTGTCGGATAACGGCTGAACTCAGGCGCTGTCGCTAATGTCTGATCAGCTGTCTTCTCTCATCATAGGACAGACTTTGAGGCTATTGAGAAGGGGAATTTCCTTGCTCGTCCGATTCTTTCTGGGGTAATCAAATACAGATCTTCAAATCGAATCGCTGTGACAAAAGTCAACAGGGCCAATTTCGAGATTCAACCATGGCTCGATCATGTAAGCGCGTTGGCCGATCTGACTCCATGGATTATTGCCGCACTGGAAGCGACGAAGCTTTACCAGGGAGCCAAGTCTCATTGCATTGCAAACGGCCCCGTTCTCCGCAGCTAGCGGCGGCCTAGTGCCTGGATCCACAGGCATATAATTAAAAGTCTGAGACTGGCGATAGTCTTCTCGGGGGAAATACGGGACATGGGGGATAAAGATGGCCACAATTGTTTTTTACACGTCGAGATTAACTGGGTTGGTCGAATTCATCACAATGTCCGAAAAGGCACTGTGGACAGAAGCTGCCCCGGGTCAAGTGCTGCGGGCTGTGCGTGGTTCTCACAATCCACCGAACGAGGGGGAGTACTGGGATCATTGCTCCCCTGACGAATTGCTCCCTTACCTGGAAGGTCCATACGAGCTCTGGAGCTTTGACACGGATATCAATTCGGCTGGTGAAGGTGGAAACACTGATTGGGATTCCGATGACGGATTTGCATGGGAGTATCCCCTTGTTCAAAAGTGGCTCCAAGATCAAGATATTTCTGTATCTGAGATTGAGAATGACAACGATTGGGAGCTTCAGGGTTGGAGCGGTTTCCATTTTTTCAGTGTCGCATCTGAGTTCACGTGGGGCCGGGATGAGGAAATGGAATCCGAAATCACTGAATCTTTGGGTAAATCAGATGATCGTCCCGAAGGCCCAACAACGGATTGAGTCTGACCTGCTTATGGAGCGTTGTAACCCCAACGGGGTCACGCTTTGAGAGTTGGCAGACTCTAGCCAACTCGAACCCCTAGGGGTTCAAGAAAATGGCTGAACAAAAAGGCTTCCCGCCTTCAGCGTGCAACCTGCCGACCATCGGCGAAGGTGCAAAGGAAAATGAGTAGGTCAAGAAATTGACAAAAGTAGATGGGCCAGAAGGCCCACTGGTAATGAAAGAGGCAAGACCCAATGAACTGGAGCATAGTCACTGGAGACTCTTTGTCTCCAGTGATCATTCACGTTCCTCACGCAAGCACCAATATCCCCGATCACATAGCCCAGCAGTTGCTGCTCTCAGCCAATGAGCTGCAGCAAGAGTTAGATCTGATGACCGATGGGCTAACCGATCAGTTGGCAAGACTCGCTTCTCAAAGAGCCAGGGCGAAGCCTTGGATCTTTGAGAACAAGCTTTCTCGTTTGGTTTTTGACCCGGAACGATTCCCAGATGACACCGAAGTTATGAACCAGGTGAATTGAACCCCGAAGTTCAGACTTTAATTCCTCGTAAAAGGCTCGATGGCTTGAAGTTCGCCACAAGCCCTTCACGTTCTCAAAGAGGAAGAAGTCTGGCCTGGCTCAAATCGTCAGGTCAAGATAAGACTTAGACAGCCTCCCAGTCTCATCCTCACTTCCTGCATTTTTGCCAGCAACGGAGAAATCTGGGCAGGAAGGCCCTCCGATGAACCCAGATAATTCGCCAGTTCTTCTCACATCTTGAATCTGACCCTTTAGCTTGGAAAGTCTTTTAGTCTCGAATTGGTTTCGATTGAGCCAACATCAAGTCCAAAAGGCTGTGGAGAGATTTGCATAGCTTGCCGTGATCTTTCGTATGCATTTGCGAAGGGTTCGTAGATTTCGTTTAGCTGCCACAATGAAGCCTTTGGATTCAAAATCAAGGTCGAGGAATCCTGCCCCTGAAAAAAACGAGAATAGATGAGAAGACATCTTCTAACTGCAACCCCCTTTGGGCGCCGCCTAAATGTGCAGAAAATCTTCTTTCGAATTGACCAGTAGGAGCTGCTCCATTGGCCCCTCCTGCCGATTCAAAGTTTAGGAGTCCTAGGGTGCTTCAGAAACGTAGTACTCAACGAATACAACATCATCGTGCTTCTCGCCGCTCAGGAACTCTGCGACTTTGTCGCACGCCTTGTCAATGTCTTCGGCCTCAACCTCATAGATATCAGCACTCATAACCAAAAACTTCATTCCGCCCCTTTACTTAGTCTGGGCTTCATTATCACACGCAAAACAAGCAGAGAACCAGTGGCTTTTCTAATTTGTCAAGACCCTTTCGCAGCCCTGGAGCTGCGAGATCGCCAGTCAGTTTTTCGCAGTAGAGATGAATGGGAGCAGCAATACAAGTTATTTTGGCGCAGGGCTCAAGCCCCCGAAATGCTTTTATTCGGAATGTCAGCCCCACTCCTAAAAAGTGACTGCGCATTGCGACTTGCTGTCCTCCCGACAGTAGTCAACATCGCGGCCCCATCACAAACCCTTGGATAACTTTAAATAGTCACCTAAAGCTCCTGTCATAGTAAAAGGCATGGATAGAGAAATTTGCTCGCTGTGTGACGCATACTTCACGTATTCACCCTTGGGTATATCTGACAGTCCTTCAAACTGGAAAGTCTGTAAGGTTTGTGCAAGCTCAAGAATTGATCATAAATATTCGAACAATGAGTTTTTCAGATGGCACCTGGCAATTTCTAGGCAAATGGCCAAGGCGCGCTCTTGGCCCGCGTCGATTTTCGTCAAGAGCCGACCACTGCCTCAGCCTCCGCTCAAGTAACCATTCGACCGGCCTACCAGCCTGGATGGGTCAGGCGATGATAATTGATTTGCACTCATACCCAGTTGCGCCAACTGATTACGAGCCTTAGAAGGAATCAGCCAGACCAGCGCATTGTCTGGGGGTTGATAATTTTCGCACCTCAGACAATTTGGTTGATTTGGCAAGAAATGCTTTTTCTGCGCTTGGAGAGGTAGGCATCAACACACTGTTTGTGTGCACCTATGCCCCACTTGCCTTCTATGGAAAAGATCAACGCGTGCAGTCAGCCATGTTGGAAATAAGAAGAGAAACCTTCTTGACCGCTGGTAGACCTGCTCAAGGCTTTGAGCCAAAAACGGCTGCAATTCCGGACCTGCTTGATGCGCTTTCACTCAAATCGGATGAAGGGGGTTCAGAGAGATGATCTCAGTTCAGCCTGGGTCAAACCAAAAATGTCAGCCCCCTCTTCTGCCGTCTAGCTTCAATCGAAATTGGGGGTTCAAATGAATAGCTATCGAGTAAACCCAAAGCCAGCCTAACTACCCTGCCAGGCTTAACTCACACAGCCCCCAACTCACCTAGTCATTTGGAATGCTGATAGCGGGCTCGCAGCTTTTGAGAAAACACAGGGACTAAGTTCATCCAGTCAATCGCGAGGGCGTATAGAATTAAAATTGCGGAACACAACCAACTTGGGGGCATTTTGGAAGACGAATCATTTGCGAGGGAAGAATCAAAAAAGCTTCTCCTTAGCTGGATTGACATTGAGACTGAGTTCAATCCAGCGTCCTCGGATCGTCTATTCGGATACCTCGATGTTTCAATTGACGGCCATGTCTATTCGCGACCTCTCTACTTGACGTTTACAGCGAAGTCTCTTTTTATCGATGCTCCCGTTTGCGAGATGGACCAAGTTGAAAACTTGGCTGCTGAATTGGGTGCAATGGGAATTGGCAAGATGGGAGTTGCCATGACTTACCACAATGTGTTGAATTACAGCCAGATAATTGCGAACCCCGAGGCTTCCAAATTGTTGCTTGAAATGATTGTTTCACAGGCTGGAAAGCGCGAGTTTGAAATTCTTGGTACGCGCCATTTTCTCAAGAAGGAAGAACTTACCCAAGGCTCCGCCTCATCCGTCGAATCTAATCACAGCATCCAAGTTGAGCCAGTGAGCCGAACCTTAGACACAGCATCCAAACAAGGAGAGACAATAACATCGGATGAGCAAGAGCCCAGTGCAGAAAATTCGACGTGGTATCGACAGAACCTAGTGCTTGTTGATGCGAATGCTGATGCGTGGTTTGAGCTTTTTGTCCCAAAGCCAGCATCAGAAGTGCACCAGCATCGCCTCTCAGCCATGGGTGACGTTGCAGGCCGCCTTTCTCATGTGGCAGCTCAAGATCTGAAGATGGTTTCGAAATTTGAGATTGACGAGGCCGAGCAGGGGGACATTCAAAGTATTCCAGAAACTGCCATTGGCAAAGAGTTCCTTCGGGCACTGGAGTCGGAGGAATTGAAGGCCAGCTACAAAACAACCTGGGCAGCCTCTCACGAGAGTCAGATTGAGGTAGACAACAAACACCGCCTTCAGGGTCAGTGGGTGACAGCTGCAGGGACACCGTTTTATCAATCGCTTGAGGTTCACATCAATAAAGAGGGTCAAGAAACCGCCTACTGGTTTGTGGATCTTTTGGCCACCACAGTCCCAATCGATGGGGTGGATTATTTTGAGGTTGAGGACGAAGACGGCAAGATCTCGACCATCAACCTGGATACAAAAGCAGGGGGCTTTAGTCTGGGTCAGCTTTCAACCAAACTCCAGCTGCCAGTATTCATGAAGCAGCTTGCGTTCATGTGCGAGACGCCATTGCCCGGCAGTCAGCTTATGACTTTGAGCAGGGACTTGGCGTTTCCGCAAATCCCACATGAAGCCAGACCGGTGCCGTTTTTCACCATAAAGAACCATGCAGAGGCAAGCGGTTTTTCAAGAATAAATGGTTCTCAAGGTGCAGGCAGTTCAAACGTTTTTGAGAGCACCATATTTCCTCAGGTTGTCCAGTTTGGTTGGAAACTGACGCAAGATTCACTTCCATTTTTGAGCCAGATCCTCCCTTTGCTTGTCAACGGCTGCACCGCAGCGGCAACAACTGTCGAAGACGGTTATGTCAATTTCCGGGATCCGAACTTTACCGCCCCTTGGGACGATGCGCTCGGGAATCCGTGCGCCAAACTTGTAGAGGGGGCATCAAGGAGCAGTCGCGTGGCAGCACCTCAATGGATTCCGGTTACTCAGGTGGGTGGCCTCATGGATCAGACCAGACAGCTTCTCGTTGAGGTGGGGGAGTTTTTAAATGTCGAGAATGATGTAGGTGCGCGTGAAAAGCTAGTCCAGCTAGTTAGAGACGGTGCCGGACCATTTTTGGTGCATGGGATAAACACTTACATATACAGGTTCTTGATTCCTGAGCTGTCTCAAAACCCCGAGTTAATCCGAGAGATTGAATACTTCGCCCACCAGGCTGTCGACCAAAGAATGCTAAATCAGTCAACTAATGCGCTTTCCAACCTCGGGGTGGCCTACTACATTTTGGGTGAGCTTGATTCAAGTTCCAAAGCATTCACGTCTGCCCTCGCGCGCGAAGACAAGTTTTCGGATAGAGAAGCCAGTTTTTTCATGAGCCTCATAGAAAAGGGCCGAGGAAACCTTGAGCTCTCGAAGAGCTTCCAAGAGCGCTGCGTGCTAGCCGGTGGTTATCAGCTCGGCCCGGGACTTCTGGGTACGCCAGCAAATAAAACAACTACGCACCAAACAAACCAATTTCTTGAAGAAAACAATTTAGATGCGGATTTCTTGGCGGGACCCTCCGAAGTGAGCGAAACTCTGAGTTTTGGTCGCGTCTTCCCAGCGATCCCTGAGAATTCCATTCTTAGACAGCTTGTGTCTAACTTTGGGGTCAAGCTAAAACTGGCTCAAAACCTTTCTACAGCCACCTTTGAGGGTGGCAAAGAGAGCACAGACTCTTACTACGTAATGCTTAAAATCTCACTGCTGATCGCGGCGCTCGAAGCTTGGGAGCGACTCTCCGGAAAGGGAACAGTGATTGTGAATGATGGCGATCTGTCGAAATCGCTGGCGTCGGAGCCGTCATGGAAGCACTTCCGAGAAAAACTCATATCCTTGGCAACTAGCCCTCAGTTACGGGGCTCGGTTCAGCGTTTTTATGATGGTGACCATCAAAATCTCGTCCCTCTCCTCACCACAATCCGACACGGGTTTTTCCACCCTGGTCTGACTGCAACCAATAGCACTTTAATTTCAAGACCAAAACTCCGAGAGGCATTGCTTGATTGCTTTACTCGCGTGGAAGCCCACTTGTTGGAAGCTTTTGACCAATGGTCGATAAAGATGCTGCGCTGGCACGAACTTGAGGAAATTGGTGATGATGACCTCATCGAAACCGCCAAGACTCTCGGCATAGCGGCTGGATATCCAAGAGAGGCTATTGAGATCGAATTTCGAAAACATCTGACCGACAACGAATGGGCGATTCTCATTGCTGAGTTATGGTGTGAGGATGAATTTGACGTAGAGGAAACCATTGCGGATGTCATTTCAAACATGGCCTCCTATGCCACTGAACACGAGTGGTGGGATACTAAGGCCAAAAGCATCCGAGGGGATTCCGAAGAGGCTTAGAGGCACATTCCATTCTGGTCTTGTTATTTTCGCTTTAATCGAGAAACCATTGGTCCCATTTAAGGGTGCGAAAAGCATCGCCGACTCTTTAGGTGTCAGAGACTTGACTAGGCGCACATTCCTCAAGACCATCATTTAGCGCTACTTTGGGGACACGAGCCAAAGACGCTACTTTTCTGGACCTTGCTAGGATCTGATTAAGTCTGTCGTTTGGTAGATGTAGAGCTTGATGAAGGGGGTTTTCTGTGGCAACCGAGCAAGAGGTTTATGATTTTATATTTAATAAGTACGCAGTAACAGATGAGGGTAACCGATTTTTCTCTATGGAGATCGAGACAACCAGAGGTAGAACTCATAAGGTTTATGCAGGCGTTCAAGGCAACGCACTTCAATTGACTGCCCCAGTGGTTTGGGCGAATAGGATCGATGCAGACGGGGTTTTATCCGCTAACACATCTATGTTCGGTATCGTTACCGCAGGAGGGGCTTACAGCCTGAAGCACAACGTTTTCGTCGAAGACATCGACGAGAGTGAAATAAGGAATGCCTTTTTAAAGCTTGCGGTTGAGGCAGACGATCTCGAGGCTCAACTCGGCTTCCAAGATGAATTTTAGGAAACTTCAGATCTGAAAGTAAGTTTTATCAGGACCCCCTGGGGACCATCAGGATTCGGTACAATCGAGCCTTCCCACTCTTTCAGGTTGCAATTTTCCTTGGTTCAACTTTCAGTTTCATCGAAGATTGCTGAGACAAGGGCCTCACCCAGCACACAAAATAATGTTCTTGACTTAGTCCTTCTAAGCCACCAAGATTTCATTAATAACTAAATAAAAATCCACTCAAGTCCCAAGGGGCTTTAGAAGATGGCTGAATAAAAAGGCTTCCCGCCTTCAGCGTGCAACCTGCCGACCATCGGCGAAGGTGCAAAGGGAAATGAGTAGGTCAAGAAATTGACAAAAGTAGATGGGCCAGATGGCCCACTGGTAATGAAAGAGGCAAGACCCAATGAACTGGAACCTAATACCCGGAGACTCACTATCTCCCGTGATCATTCACGTCCCACACGCAAGCACTCACATCCCCGATCACATAGCCCAGCAGTTGCTGCTCTCGGCCCAAGAGCTGCAGCAGGAGTTGGACCTAATGACCGATGGGCTAACCGATCAGTTGGCAAGACTCGCTTCTCAAAAAGCCAAGGTGACTCCTTGGATCTTTGAGAACACGCTCTCTAGGTTGGTGTTTGATCCTGAGCGATTCCCAGATGACACCGAGGTTATGAACCAGGTTGGCATGGGGGTTGTTTACTCAAAGACCAGTGACCAGAAGCCTTTGCGTGATATCCCCGAATCTGAATCTCAGGAGGTTATCGACACCTACTTCAAGCCGTATTCATTGGCCTTCCAAGCGCTCGTTGCCGAGCGCCTGGAAGCATTGGGCCATGTTGTGATTATTGACCTGCATTCATATCCTGTTGTGGCATCGGATTATGAGCTCTATAAAGAATCAGCAAGACCGGCAGTTTGTCTCGGGGTTGATGACTTTCACACCCCAGAAGCTCTTGTTGCCCTCGCCACCGGAGAGCTGTCTGGTTTAGGGGACATTGACATAAACACTCCTTTTGTTGGTACTTATGTGCCGCTTGTGTTTTATGGCAAAGAGCCCAGGGTGCAGTCGATCATGTTGGAGCTAAGAAGAGACACCTTTTTGATTGCTGGTGTCCCTGGACCAAGCTTTGAGAAAACGGCGCTCGCCATCGCACAGCTGATTGATGGGCTCAGTAGCGCCAGCCAGTAGTGGCCACTCGGATGGCCCCAGCTTCGGGGTAATCCGAGTCTCTATGTCAGGATGCGGAATCCAAGCGATTCCACTTTGAAAACCAAACCAAAAATGTCAGAGCCCGGGCTTAATCTTTTGGTTTAGGGGAAGAAAAGAGGGGCAAATGAATAGCACTAAAGCCGGGCGTCAGCAGTTCTATAAGCCGATGCAGCGCACCACAACTAATCCCATTGAGCGTTACCTCGAAATCAAGAAGATTTCTGCGAAGGTGAATCCTCGAACCCTTTTGGAAAAGAGGGTTCGATGAGCGTTTATGAGGACCTGTCTGACGAAGAGCTCTGGGATCGATCAAGATCCGATGATCTCTTTGATAGAGCTGACTCCCTTATGGAGCTTGGTGATAGAAAGCTCAAGGCTGAGGACTGGGCTCTAGCCAAGAATCTATTTGGTTCCTCATACGATCTTTATATTCAGCAAGATCGAAATGCCGAGGCGGGTAAAGCCAACTACAGCTTTGGGTACTGCCTTTATTCTCTCAAGGAGTATGTAGATGCTTTGGAAGCCCTAGAGCGCTCATTAGCAATCGGCACAGAAATTAACGACTCGAGAGTCATCGCGTTTTCTGCGGGACCTTTGGGGGACACCCTCGCCGCACTTGAGCGCCCAGACGAAGCAATCGAGATCTATGGACTTGCGATTGATACTTTTGCGGAGCTCGAGGAGTTTTATTCAGCCGGTATTAATTCTCTGAGCCAGGGCGAGCTCTACGGGGTAAAAGGCATGAAAACCAGTTCGCTGGCAAGCTTTCTTCGGGCCTACAACATTTTCCAATCTGCTGGCGACGCCTTTGGCGCCGCCAGGGCTAAAGATCGGATGGCTTCGGCTCTGATTGAGCTTGGTGATTACGAACAAGCTTTGGCTCACATCAAGGATGCGCTAGCTACTTTCGAATTCATGGAGGTGGAAGAGCGAATTGTGCACATGAACTACAGATTGGGTTGGACCCACGTGCTGGCTGGTAATAACGCCAAGGCTAGAAAGCCCTTGAAGTTTGCGATTAGAAAGCTCAAAGAGGCCAAGGAGTTTTCTGGGGCAGCTCTTGCAGAGCTTGAGTTAATTACCGCCCTGCATCGATTAGACGATGACGATCAAGTAGACGAACTCAGCCGAAGGACTGATCGAATTCGGGCCTATTTTGAGCATGCTGGTGAATTACATAATGTTTGTTACGTGGATCTTTTGACCGCCGAGAAGTTCATGGGCCTGAAGCTACACGAAGCCGCTGCCGAAATCTTCCGGGACGTTATCGAGCGGGCAGCGGTGATCGAAAACAGGTCGCTGATTAGGTCCTCAAAAGCCAGTTTGGCAGAAGCGCTATTTCTCATGGGTCGCCACCAGGAAGCCAAGGCTGTGCTCGATGAGATTGATTCCAAGGACTGGGGTGAGAATCAGCCCGAGTTAGACAAGCTTGAAAAGGTGAAGAATCTAATGTTGGAAAAAATGGCTGAGACTTTAAACATCATCGTTCCCGAGTCCGATAAATGACCAAGGACTTTGAACCAGAGCTTGCCGGAACCATTTGGCAGCCAGTTGTTGAAGCCATGACACAGGAGGCAAAAAACTTCACTCCTGGGGAATACGTGTCAGTAGTTTTTACTTCCAGAAAATCCAGACTCGCAGGTAATGACCGACCACACCTTTACCTAATGGGGTCTCCTGAGTCTCACCAAATAGGAGAAGACATAAGGACCTTCCAGGTCTCGGTGGCAACTCAGTACATGGCAGGCAAAGATATCCACTGGGCCCAAGAGCAGTTCTTAGAGGCCGGGCTTTTCCCCAATGAGGGGAATGTCTTGTTTCGGGTGAACAGCCCCAAATGACGGTCAGTGCTGGGCGATGACTTAGGGTCTGGACTTATCGCTGAGTTTCGCATGCGGGCGGAGCGCTTCAGCACTAGAGATCCGAATTCAGTTGGCTTTGAAGATTGGTGAACCCTCCAAGATTTGAATTTCAGTACCGCGGCTGCCCGCGAATACTTGCGCTGGAGGGATGGGCGCAGAACATAGCTAGTAGAACCTCTTGGCACTGGTTATAATCATCGTCACGATGCTAAGTCCAAGGACGGTCAGGCCCGTGCGTTCATCTTTAGCCCTGGTCTAAGTCATTGAATCAGGCCCAGAGGGACGCTTCAACGAATGTCCAAGTCGCTTCTCTAAGCGTTAGGAGCTGACTGTTGCGGGTGAAAGCACGTTGACATCTAGGGGGATTTGAAAGTGTCTTTTTTTTCGAATAGAGGTCCAAAGGGGATGCCTTCTTTTGGCGGTGGTTTTGGCGAAAGGAATGAGCCGCAGATTCCGGATGGATTTGCAGAAGGAAGCCTGACCTGGCAAAACGTGTCCAAAAGAATTGTTGGCCGGTTAGCGGATTCGTGGTTCGCTGAATACAGTCCAGTTCCAATAAGTGCAACTTTGTCACCTGAGGCTCTTGCCTACTCGGAACCGCACCTTGAAACTTTTGCTCCTTACTATTTTGCCGCTGAAGAGCCCAAGGTTCTGCCGGGAATGACCATCAACTTCAGTAACCTTGGGGCCCAGACGGACATTGATCAGACCCAAGTCGGAACTGCTCTGATTGATGTGCTTCAGGAGGCGGGGGTCTCTTGGTTCTACGAAACACGTTTTCCAATCAGCCCTTTGGAGTCGATTGAGATTCCGGAATCCCGCATAGAAGGAGTTGCTGAGTGGACAAACTTCTTCGGGATGCCTGTGCATCAAAAGTTCCGTGTTTATGTTGATGGCAATGGTAGGGAAACTTGCGTTTGGTTCACACCAGCACTAGTCGCCACAAGGCCATTTGAACACTTGACTCAGAACTGGCTGCAGAATGACTCCGGGACATTTGATGGCGTTGAGATACCCCAGTCCGAAATAGACCAAGGGGCTTTAAGTTTCGGCCAATGGTCGACAGAAATATACATACCAGTCCTGGCCAAGAGTCTCTTTTACTTGGCAGAAACCCCATTTCCTTCGAGCTTTCTTTCTTTTCCTAGGCAGTCTGCGTTCGAAGCGGTCCTCACGGAAGACAGACCGAGACCTTTTATCGTCAACGCAAGGTACGAGGAAGCTCGAGGCGTATTTCAAGATACTGGAGCAGAGTTACTAGTTACGTCAACGTTTATGCCAAACGTCATTCACTTTGGTTGGAGTTTCAGCACAACAAACAAATTATCACTTCTGAAAAACTTGAAGACAATGTCAACTGGCCTGGTAAAGATCAGCTCAATACTTGAAGATGGCTATCTAAATGCAAATAGCTCTGGATCCCAGTCCGACTTTGACACTCTCCTGCTTTCGGCCGTGGGGCTGAGCTTTCCTGGTTCGCCAAATGAGGGACTAGGAGGCTTTTCTCGGTGGGTGCCAACCACGCGAATAGGATTCTTGATGCATGAGACCAACACTCAAGCTCAGTTGGCAAGCAGTGCTGACTCGGCAGGAGACCTAGACACTGCACGACGTTTATTCGAATGGGTTTCTTACGATGGTGCCGGGCCTATGGTGCCAGCTTGCGTAAATTCGCTAGTTTTTCGCTGGCTCATTAGGGAACAGAACTGGCAATTGGCTGAGAGCATCCTTGAAGGCGCGTACCTAATGAAGATGGGAAGAGAGTCAATCAACGCGCTGTCCAACTGGGGCATTTCCTTATTTCTTCAAGGCAGACTTGACGATGCAAAAGAGAAGTTCGAACTCGTGCTCCAAAGTGGGGACGTGCATGCGGAAAGCGAAGCGTGTTACTACCTGGCTGAAATTTTTGTGGTGCAAGACGACGAAGTCCTTGCAGGCAAGTATCGAGTCAAGTGCGCTGAGTCTGGCGGCTACGACTCTGCAACAGGTCAAAAAGGGGGATCCGGATTTGACGCGAATATAAGTGAAGAATCCAGCCAGCCAGCGAGTGAAACATCTTCAGTTGCTCCTCGGTATTGCTCAAATTGCGGGACGAAATTCGAGGGATTCGCGGGGCAATTTTGCTCGTACTGTGGAAGACCTAGAGGTTAAAGGTTTCCGATTGAATCCGAGTACGCCTTATTAGTGCTAGTTGGTGGCAGATTCAAACTTGGGTATACGGGTACGTTGAGCTCAAATTCTTCTGCCGTAATCCAGAAGCGGGATCGCTGATGCCACTTGGGTTCTCCCTGGAAGGGTAAGTTCTAGGCCTCGATGTTGATGTGCACGTGCCTGACCGTTTTCCCAGGGCAAAGGCCATAACTCGGATTCAGTTTCCAAATTTACTTGGAGACTTTAGTAACTTCAATAATAAGCAGTGTTGTTGGACTTCTAAGTGCCATAGTCTTAGAAAGATTTTTGCCACATTCAATCGATCGGAGGATCCATGGCAACAAGGATGGAAGTACTGAATTTTGTTTCGAGACACTACAAGTTTGAGCAAAAGAGCGAAACGCTGTATGAGTTCGAATTCGACATCGAGGGCGGAAGGCGTCACAGGCTTTGGGTCTCCATCACAGACGAGCTAATCATGATCGCCGGTCCATTTGCTCGTGAGAGTGATCTAACTCCAGGCATTGCTTTGAAATTAGCAGAAGGCACTATTCTAGGGTTGTCGACGCTGGCCGGCTTCTATGCACTTATTCACGTCGTGCCAATCGCTGATGTAGACGAGTCGGAGATTGCATTCGGCTTGAGGCTTGCAGCTAATGCCGCCGATGAAATCGAGAGGTCAATCGGCGGGGATCAATTTTAGGATTCTATTCATCTTGAGCTAATTACACTTTCGCTCCTGGAGTGCTGTTTCTGGGGTGGCAATGCGCCCATTTGTGCCAACGCGATTGCTTTGCGTGCGTGCACTTCAGTTTGCCAAGACTCGGGACCAGCCCCAGGAATATGATTACCGTCAACTCTTTTGCATCCCCGACCTAAGTAGCGCTTGGGCAGCGCAGAGATTTCCTACCGGAGGCCCCCACCCTTACGCCTCTCCAGCATGCTAACCGACTTCACATCCTCCAGTCAGCCGAAGGCCGCCTGCGGTGGGTACTTTGATACACCTTGGTAGAAGACGCCTTTTTATCTGATGGTATTCCTGGACTGAACTTTGAAGCAGTGGCGCTCGCTATGGCGAGGTTCACTTCTGCTCAGTTTTCATCAGAATAATAAGTCCCGATCTAGCCTTCAGTCCAGCTCTTTCGCCATCCCCAACAGCCCAGCCAACCTACTAATACCCTTCACATCCTCTAATGAGCTGAAGACTGCTTTGGGCAGGTTGGTTGAGTAGACCAAGTAGCAGACGCTCTTGGCTCTACTGATTGCAACGTTCATTCTGTTGCGATCCAATAAGAATCCAAGGCCTCTTGGGGCGTCTTGGGATGAGCTTGATGTGAAGCTGTAGATCACAACCAGGCCTTCTTGGCCTTGGAACTTATCTACCGTGCCAACGGCAACTTCTTGGTGGTTGGCTTTATCCAGGGCTTTGCGAATCGCGTTCACCTGGGCGTTGAATGGAGCGACAATCAGAATCTCTTCTGCGCCAACCTCGTTGATGTGTTTCTCAACCAGTTCTATGACCTTGGTCACTTCTTGAGGGCTAAAGGTTGAGTTGCCGGTGTGGTTGATTGGGGCTTTATAGAGACCAGGGGCTATGCCCTGAATGATGTGCTTATTGGTGTCGGGGTGAGATCTCAGTTTGTTTTCATATGAGAGCCAGGAGACTGGGGCATTAATGTTTGGGTGCAGTCTTCTGGTTACTTCGACAAAGTAACCCATGCCTTTAGGGAGAATTTCGTAATCACCCATGTAGTGGCCCAGGGCCGAGTTCTCCAAGCCACCGGGGTGGGTGGCTTGAACCACCTGTGGAAGCTGTTGAGGGTCACCAAAAAGAATCATGTTGTCGGCAATCCCGGAGACGGCCAATGCATCCACCAGCGAGAACTGGGCTGCCTCGTCGATGATCAAATAGTCAAAGTGGTTGCTGCGTACCTCTTTATTGCTCAGGGCAAATGCGGTGCCGCCGACAAGTACGGCATGGTTTGCCCTGGCAATCTTTTTGCCGATGGTTCCGGCACTTGAGGCCGTTACCCAGGGGTACTCTGCGGTGTCTTTGGTCTTTTTGGCTTTGAATATTTGGGCTGGGTTGACCCCCGCTTCCATTGCCGCTTTTAGAACGTTCTCGACCACGGCGTGTGAGTTGGATCCAACCGCTACTGATTTCCCAGCTGCTAGTAGGTGAGCAATAAGGTGAGATGCCAGGTAGGTCTTGCCACTTCCTGGAGGACCCTGCACCGCTAAGACGGTGTTGTCCATTTTCCCCACGCTCTCAATTAGTGCGGGGAGATAGTTGCTCGGGTCAGCCTGCGCTAACTGGCCATCGCCTATTAGGCGAGGCCGGCGTCTTAGGAGTAGATCCATTGCGGAGTTTTTAGTGGGTGCTGGGTTACTCGGGGAACCCCAAACCTCTGTTATTCGCTCCGCTAGGTTATTGAGCTCATCCTGTTTGGATTTGGCTAGGAACCTTTGAAACTTAATTAGGGCATCTGGTTGATAGAACAAATCATCCGGGTCTTGGGTGTCTCTGGAAAAGGTGATTAGCCCCTGGGCTACTTCGGTCACTTTGCCAAAGTTTCTGTTTTGAAGCCCTGCACCAATTGGGAACCTGATGATTATTTCATCACCGGGTGAAGGGTTGTAGATCGACTCTTTTGGGTAATTGGCCTGGTAGCTGACAACGTGAACTAGGTTGCCCTTTTTATTTAGCTTTTCGCTCCGATTTATCTGGGTCACATCGGATATTAGAAGTGCTTCGCGGTCCTTTTCGAAGGCCTCTTCGTCTTGGTTCATGCGAATCTGTAGGTCTGCCCAAAACATTACGTCTTCGCGTCGGTAGAAAAGTATTGAGTGGGCAAGGGTTTCCCAGACCTTCGCTTTGATGTCTAATTCGATCGATTCTCCCCATGGCCAATTTTTTAGCGGCAGAAAGAATCGAGCGGTTTTGGCTTCGAGCTCTTGGAGCTCTAAGGCCGAAGCGCTTGGGTTTTCCTCGGAGTCGTCCTCTTGGAACTTGCCGTCTTCTCCGAAGCGGCTGGCGGCTCCTGGCATTGTGAGGAGCCAATCGTAGAGCTCCATTGTGGAGATTACGTCTTCTTTGTTGTAGTCGTGCAATGCGTGGTAGAGATTCTGGGCCCTTAGGCCGAGGTCCTCTTGCTCTTGGTCGCCAAGGGTCAGGTCTATTGAGCCAGCAACTAAATCGCGCCACTGGGCGTACTCATCGATGCTGGCGCTGGCATTGGTAACTTCTGATTCTCTTTTGAAGCCGTAGTGGCGCTCAAGGTTTTTGATTGAGTATTTAGGTTCGCCGATTCTTAGGCTCTTGGTGACTATTGGGTAAAGGTCAACCAGTCTTTTATCTTGCTCGAGCCTTCTAACCTCTGGCCCCATCACTCCGTGGCGATTAGCAAGTTTTAGAAGTGCCGTTTTCTCATAGGAGGCGTAGTGAAAGATATGAGCATCGGGATGTTTGTCCATGCGGTCCATCAGCCAGGTCATGAACTGTATGAATGCTTGTTTTTCTTCAGCCCTGTCCACCGCCCAAAAGTCTGTGAAACCTGAGTCTCTGGTCCAGTTGCCAAATAGGTATTCGAGGCCGCCATCAGGGAAATAAGGGAAGCCCTCCATGTCGAAAAAGACATCACCGGCACTTGGCCTTGGGAGGAATTGCAGAAGTGGGTCTTCTAGAAGTTCATGCTCAGGTTGATTTGTTTCCATGCTCAAAAGTTGCAGAGCGGCTTGTTTTTGCATCTTTGAAAAGGTCGCCTTTGTCACATCGGGCACCTTCTCAAGCGGGCTTCGAGCTAGTTCACTGAGGTTCTGAATGCCTGCGGCATTCAGTTTGGCCCTGAGGTTTTTGCCTAGCCCTGCAACTAAGAGAAGGTCTTTTGTTGCTTCGCGATCGTCTTTACACAGTTCTGGGTATTCGCAGATCTCGCAGTCGCGGTTTGAGGCGCAGTGCCAGGTGAAGCTCTCTAATTGAGAATCTTTTGCGGAGCCAGAGACTCTGGCTATTGCCTGCTCCAATTCTTGTCTTGCGATTCTGGTGGCGGGGACTATTTCGCCTTCTTGAAAGCTCATCATGGTGCGGTTGCCAAGAATCAGGCCGTGCCGAGAGTTTGGAGCTTTTAGTCCTTGGGCATCAAGGGCTTCCACATAAATGGCAACTTGGAGAGCGTATTCGGGTTTTGGGTGAGAGGAGTATTTGGCATCCCAAACTATGTATTTAGGCGGGCCAGGTATTTCTTGTTGAAGTCTTGCGGTGAGTAGGCCATCAACAAACTCCAAGAGCCAGCCTTGTTTGACCAAGAAGTCCGGCTTGCCTTTGAACACTGAGTGGGGTGCTCTATGTTCAAGCCCGCCCTGGTAGATGATCGGCACTCCTTGGTGCATGAGCTCCAGGGTCTGAGCTACGTCGCCATCCTTCTCGGGTCTAGCAACTGCACCTTGAGGCAGTGAAGTTGTTAGCTCTTCGGTGAGCTTGAGCTCAAAGGCATCGCCGTATTTTTGGGGCAGTGATTTATCTTCCCCTTTAGCGCGCCGCTCTTTTTGTTTTTTGATTTCGGGAGCGAGCCTTAGCTCAACCTCGGGCACTTGGAGTGCGTGGAATACCGAGAGGGTGGTGCAGTGTTCGCAAGTGGCCGCTCGCATCAGATCGCGAGTATTGAAGAACCATAAATCCCCATTTTTATGCATGGGGAAAGTATCGCAGGAGGGTGTGACCTTTAGATCCTGCCTTGCACCCCGAGCTCGTTGGTTCGATTGCTGCATAGATAAAACGTCAGACCCCCAGTGCAAGATTCATCTAACAACTAGAGATGGAGGGGAACATGAATAAAAAGTCAAAGGCTAGTCTGAGAAGAAACCGCACTATCCACCTGATTGACATCGAGAACCTTTGCATGAACAGCAACCCGACTCTTCAACAGGTCCAGCAGGTAAGAAGCGAGTACTTTGAGTTAGTTAAGCCTGGCCCCAGTGATCTGTTTTATGTCACAGTGAGTTCTAAAAACAACGTGCAATCGGCAGTTTTTGGTTGGCCCAATGCTTGGCACGGTTGCAAAGAGGGTCATGATGGGGCCGATATCTTGTTGGCTAAGGCCATGCTCGAGGATGATCTAGAGAGTCGTTTTGATGGAGTAGTTATTGCCAGCGGTGATGGTGGCTTGGCTCCCTTCGTGCAAAGCCTGGTGAGTAAATTCAAGGCCGTACTAGTTGTTTCTCAGCCGAGTGCAATCGCACTTTTGATGGCACGCTCTGGTAGCTCTGTTCGATATCTTAAGTCCGACTTTGCGCTAGTAATCTAAGAATGGAACTAAATTAGGGCTTATTGAGGGGAAACCATGAGTTATGAAGCCGGAGAAATATATTTTGTGCGTGAGGTGTCTGAAGGGGAGCAGTTAAGTCCATTTGTAAAAATTGGGTTAGTCAAGTCTCCTCGGGTAAGCGCCACAAGACTAAGTGAACATCAAACAGGGAACCCCAGAAGGTTATTAATCCCTGAAGGTCACATTGTTGCCACCGATGCTGTGTCGCTTGTGGAAGCTCAGTTGCATCGCAGGTATGCCTCTAATCGAGTTGGTGGTGAGTGGTTCTCCTTTGAGTCGGACAAACAACTCCTGCAAGTCATTTCGGATACGCGAGCCCTAGCAATTGACGCTGAAAAGCTGGCATTCGTTTTCGTCCAGGCCGATAATTTTCAAAAAAGTGCTTCCAACGGGGAGACTGTAAAGGCGACTGATTCCGATTTGGAAATTGCAACGAGGCTCGCGGACGCAACGGCGAAGATGGCATTTTGTAAGAAGATTGAATCTGACATAAACGAGAAGCTAAAAGAGGCGGTCCGCGAAGGGGAGGACGTCGGCACAGTCCAAAATCGAACCTACAAACCAAAATTCGATGAGGCCGCCTTTGCTGACAAGCACCCTGAGGTCTATTCGAAGTACTTGGAGTTGGAGCCATTTTGGTACAGCAGGTTCCTTTCCAACAAAAAGGTTGAGGCCTCGGAAGGTCTCGGCGCGGAATTCGAGTTAGCTATTACCGAAATTCAAAGTCTCATGTCTGCCATCGGCGGAACCTCAGACGCATACAAGATTTCGGAGCCGACAATGTTAGTGACGCAGCTTAAGGCCCTTGCGGATTGGGATCTGAAGTATGCAACCGCGCAAATGAAAGTTGCATGCGGAGTGAATGAAGCCATTGAAGGCGTTTGTAGCTGGAAGAGGTACCAAGACTCTAAGCAGGAATTTGACCTAAAAAAGTTCACCGGCGAACATCCTGATTTTTACATGGAGTACCTCACGGATGCAGTTACCAAGGAATACGTTCTTCGACCAAGGGGCAATGCCCGCACATAAGATTTTTGCTTTCAAAGAATCAATTCGAGGCCCTGAAAATATATCCTTATTTGCAGTTACCTCACTGTCTTGAACTGACTCAGCGGGTTTTATGGGAAAGGCTGAGAAAACCCCAGCCTGCCGTTGCTCAGTTTGAGAAGGCTACTTACACGCCGACTGTTGATTCGATACTTGCTTATGCTCAGGCTTTGGGTATCAGGGTCAACTTCGGCATTGTCAACAGCTAATCTCTTGTCTGTGATCACAATCCAGGCAACCAAAGCGCGCAATGCGCTCTGGTTGATGTTCTTTGTTATGGGCGTGGTGTCTATGGCATGGATACCTAGGATTCCTGAGATAAAGATGGCTAATGGGTTATCTGATACCCAGTTTGGATTGGTGCTTATTGCCAGCTCAGTTGGGGCAGTGTTTGGAGCCCAGCTCTCTGGCCGGCTAATACACCGTTTTGGTTCAAGGCCGCTGATGTATTTGGCTCAGGTGATTGTGCCACTTGGTGTGATTCTGATGGGCTTGAGTAGCTCACCGCTGGTTTTGGTGATCGGGCTTTTTGTGATGGGGTTTGGGTATGCCGCATTAGATGTTGGGGGTAATGCGCAGGCGGTGGCAATTGAAAAGCACTTAGCCAAGCGCTACATAGCTTCTTTTCACGGCATGTGGAGCGTGGGGACACTTGTTGCCACATTGCTTGGAGCCGGTCTTAGTTTTGTAATGTCACCCGCAGCCAACTTGATCTGGGTGGCAAGTATTGGGCTGGTGGCATTTTCGGTAATTTCAATCAGGTTGTTGCCGCCCGAGTTAGATGAACACCGAGGCGATGGTTCTTCGGTCACTACTAGCTCGGTGGCTTGGTTTGGCAAGGCATCATTGCCGCTTTGGATACTGGGTATTGGTGCCACTGGAACCTTTATCGCCGAGGGTTCTGCGGCCGACTGGGGTGCCTTGCTGCTCAGGGACGAGATGAACGTTTCGGTTGGTTATTACGCTTCGGCTTTTGCCACCTTCGCGTTAGCAATGATCATCTCTAGGTTCTTGGGTGACCGCTGGCTCGAGAAGTTTGGCCCCTATAAGGTCGTTAGGTTCTTGGGTGTTGTTGGGGGAACTAGCTGGGGGATTTTGATGCTGTTGGGTATCTGGTTATCAGGACCCTTCCCGCTATTGGCCATCATTTTGGTGAACACCGGGTTCTTTTTTGCAGGGCTAGCGATTGGCCCGATGTTTCCGGCGTTTATATTGGGCGCTGCCAATTTGCCAGGGGTGGCGCCTTCGGTCGGCATTGCCCGAGTTGGGGTTATTTCAATTGGGGCTTATTTTGTCGGGCCCACTGTGGTTGGGGTGCTCTCTGATCAGGTCACTTTGACCTATGCGATGTTGTATCCGGTTTTGGCGCTTATTCTGTCGGGGTACTTGGCAAGGGCGCTTCGAGGCACACGCGCTGTGAAGTGATGGACGGCCCGGTGCGGCGTCAACTACCTAATTAATTACTTGAGACTGCCTGCAGTTAGGCCTTCCACGATTTGTTTGTTGAACGCTATGTAGATGGCGATCATGGGCAAGGTGATGATTGTGAGGGCGGCGAATAAGAGGCCGTAATCAGTAACGTATCGACTTGAAAACGCCAGCAGACCGGTGGGTATGGTTTTCAGCGCGTCGTCTTGGATATATAAAAGCGCCAACAAAAACTCGTTCCAGGATGCGAGCGCTGAAAAGATCCCTACCGTCGCAAGACCCGGCTTTAGAAGCGGCATGGCAATCAAGCGGTAGATGGTGAAATCGTTTGCTCCCTCCATCCGCGCTGCTTCAAAAAGCTCGTCGGGCAGAGCCTTGAGGTAGACGGTTAGTAGGTAGGTTGCCAATGGAAGGCCCATGGCGATATAGGGGATTATCAGTGCCCACCTGGTGTTGGTTATATAAAGAGCATTAAACATGCTGCTTTGCGCTATGAAATAGGACTGCAATGGCAGCAGCAGGCCGAGTGAGAGCAGACCCATAAGCATTCCTCTGCCGCGAAACTGATAACGGGCAAAAGCAAACGCGGCGGCAGAGCCGGCCAGAAGAATGACTAGAACCGTGACACTGGTTGTGATGGTGCTGTTAAGGGCATATTGCCCGATGTTTCCAACCTGCCAGGCTTCGATCCAAATCGAAAAGTCCCAGGTTTCGGGCAGAGCAAAAGGCTCTCGGAAAATCTGCTGATTGGTTTTGAGCCCCGACACCGTCATCCATACAAGCGGGAAGGCGTAGATGATTGCGATTAGGGTTAAACCCAGCGTTCCTATTAGCTGAGGAACCCTGTTGCGCAATGCCACTTTGGGGCGACGCTGTAATTGAGTCGTAGTCGTTTCCGTTGTCACTGTCATGTGCGCAGCTCCTTCTGGTCGTTCCACTTTCGAATTCTCAAAAACATCCATCCAACGATCAGAATCACCAGCGTCAAAACGACCGCCATAGCCGATCCGTAGCCAACATCTGCGTTTCTAAACACGGTGCGAACCAAAAGAGTGGTTGGAATCTCGGTGGCATTAAAGGGGCCGCCATTGGTGAGCACGAAGAATAAATCGAACCCCTGAAAGGCTCCGGTGATGCAAAGCAGCACTCCTACTTCGATCGCATTGCGGATGAATGGAATCTTGACGCTCCAAAAGATTCTCCACTCGCCGGCGCCATCGATTCTGGCAGCCTCAGAAAGTTCTGTGGGGACCTGCTGTAAGGCGGAGTAAAAAATGACCATAAAGAAACCTGAAAAAACCCAACCCGAAACCAGGCTGATTGCCCATAACGCTGTATCTGGGTCACCCAGCCAGATGCGGGTGAAATCTTCTAGGCCAGCAGCGCTCAAAACACTATTGACTAATCCAAAGTCGGGGTTGTAGATAAAAGACCACAACACGGCCACTACGACCATGGGAAGCATTACCGGGGCGAAGAGAGCAACGCGGAACCATAATGAACCTGATCTTTGAACGCTGATTAGGCCGGCTAGAAAGAGGCCCACCAGTACCTCAAGAACCAAGGTAGCCAGGATATATAAAAAAACGTTTGTGAAAGATTTTGCAAAAATATTATCGGAGGCTAATTCAATGTAGTTGGCAAACCCTACGAAGTTGAACTCACCGAAACCATTCCAATCCGTGAAGCTAAACCCAGCAGTCGCAATCATCGGCACCAACACCGCGAAGACAAAAAATGTCAAAGCAGGCGCGACAAAAAGAAATGGAACCCAGGGTTTCTGCGGTTTCATGTGTTCACCTTCGGATGGTGCAGAGTGTGCTTGGCTGATGCAAGCCCACTCTGCAGTTCAACTTATTATTCGATTGCTGCAGCCAGTTCAGCTGCTGCCTCCTCGGGAGTACTGACTCCACCCATCACAGCAGCAACGGCGCGGTAGAAGAAGTCGGCAACCTTGAGGTCGTAGTCAGTGTCTGGCGGTCCAACGATTGTGTCAGAAGACGCCAGCATGGTGTTCAACCTTGCTGTTCTGTCGTCGAGCTCCGCGTTTGCAGCTGAGATCGCCAATGGCACGGCTTCGGCATCGATGAACTTAGCCACGAATTCAGCATTATTTGCTAGTGCTAAGAACTCAGCAGCCTTGTCTTTCATTGGGCTCTTTTCGTTGATTACGTATCCCGTCACAACTCCAATAACGCTGCCTTGATCGCCGGCGCCATTGGGCATTGCGGGTAGGTTCACGTAGTCGAAGTTGAGATCCGGTGCTTCATCGATTGCCCAGCTAACCAACCATGAACCAATTGGGTGCATAGCCGCTTCACCTTGGAAGAACAGTTGAGCACCCTCGTTGTCTGCAATGGCGTTCGCGCTTTCATTTACGCACCCATTATCGGCAAGCTCTTTGATGTAGCCAAAGGCTTCTACCCACTCAGGTGTGTTGAAAGAGGTGCGCTGCGCCAATGCCGAATCATAGACATCTTCACCAACGACTCGAGAGGTCAGGTGCCCAAGCCAGTTACCTGCGGCCCAGAAGTCCTTATTGCCCGAAGCAATTGGGGTGTAGCCTGCGACAGAAACTACCTTGCAGGTCTCCATTAGATCGCTCCAAGTTTCTGGAGGGGTAATGCCAAGCTCATTGAACATGTCGACGTTGTACCAAAGCACGTTGGTGACATCAGCTTTGTGAGGGGCTAGCAAGAGCTTGCCGTCGATCTCACCTGAGGAGAAGGCGGAATCTTCCCAGATTCCTGAGAGCACCCCATCGGTCATGTAGGAGGTTAGGTCTGCTGCATAGCCGCCCTCATACCTTTCGGCAAGTCTGCTACCAGCCCATTCAAAGTAAATGTCTGGCGCATCACGACCCGAAAGCAGGTTTGGCAAACCAATGGTCTGGTAGAGGTCATCATCGACATAGTTAATTTCTACATTGATACCAGGGTTTGCTATCTCGAACTGAGCCGCAACCTGGTCCCAAACAGCAATCTGAGCCTCCCCAGGGGAGCCCATTGCCAAGCGCAATGTGCCTGCTGTAACGCTTTCGGTATTCGTACCGGCTTCGTTATCTCCGGTTGTGTCAGAACTCGATGCACATGCTCCGAGAACTAGGGCAGACGCTGCCGCTAAGGCAACCACTGCAGTGCTTTTGATCTTTATCATTCCTATCGCTCCTCATTCTGTAGTGGGGTTTTTGCACTGGCCAGCGACTCGCTCATGAGATGCTCAACGAACATGTCTAGAGAGTCGCCGAAAACCCTTTTGCCCGTGGCGCGCAACCGGGTAATGTTCGGTTCAAGCTCCGATGCTTGAACCGAATCCAGCTGACGCGCTTGCGCCAACTTGGCCAAATGACGCAGCATCTCTGCGCCAATTCTGAAAGCGTCCAACCAAGGACGGCACTGGTCGATCAAGGCCTGATTGCCAAAATTCTCCGATAATAAATGAGCTGAGGAGTCCTCAAACTTGTTTGCGAGTGCGGTTATTGCCTCAATGCCAGGCTCTATGACACCGGAGACATTTGAGAATTCGAGTGCTGCAAGTGCTTGGTCAACTTCCCGAGCATCGCTAAGCGAGAGACATGAAGACCTGGAGTTGCTGGCGAAAGCACGGAATGCCTCTGCGTCTTTTGGATTGCTAGTGATTTTGTCAATTGCCCGAACCCAGCTTTCCTCAGACTCGTAACCATAGGGATCAGCAAGAAAATCACCAGCAGTGGCAATCGCAATCTTGGATGCCTCTGCCATCTGCATTGCGTTCACCAGGATGCCACGGCTCGTGTTGTGAAGTGCAGGCTCTCGGCGCTCGTAAGGCCCAAGGTGTAGTTCATGAGACATCGCAACATCATTCACGGGGTAGTTGTCCCAGTAAAGCGGTGGCCGACCGGTGGTTTCGGCGAAAGTTAGTGCGTCAGCCGCTTCTAACGTGGCCGAGCAGATCGACTTTCCGGTCCACATGATATTAATTTCTGAGGGAAGACCCTGACTCAGCTCCGCAAGATACTGCTCCTTCCCCGATCCCCAGTAGGTTTCAGGGCAGACCATTAGGGAGAATTCCTCGATTGCACTCAGCGACTCGTGCACGGCAAGTACTAGTGAGCGATGTGCTTGAGCGAGTGAGCTGTAGGTCTTTTGGTCCTCAGGCCATTGGAGCGCGGACGGAATGTCATCCAAAAACAGGCCAAAATCGCGCACACCCATGTTGGCTAGGAAGTGCAATTTGCCCATCAATTTAGCACGATCATCTTCATTCGAGTATCGAATTGAAAGTCCAGGTGAGACGGCTACTGCAAACCTAATTCCTAGTTCCTCGGAGCGAGTTCTAAGTTCTTGCACGCGCTTGGTCCAAGACTCACTGGGAAGCTTTGCCCACTCATAGCGCAAAAGGGGCTCATCTTTGGGGGAGAAAATAAACATATTCATGTTGTGCTGCGCCATAAAGTTCAAAAAATCAAGTCGCTCTTTATGGGACCAAGGGGGTCCGTAAAATCCCTCGATTACTCCCCGAATGGCGAAGGCTTCTTCGGAGAGATAATTTTTTTGGACTGAGCGCATCACACAACCCCTTGGCCGTTAGTGTGGCGGTACTCAGCGTTTTGAGCATCCCCACCTTCGGTATTACTGCTGGTGTAGACAGCGGGGTGGAATCCTTCGGAAACTAAGTTGGCCACACTCTGCGCGACCATGGCATTGATAATTGCAGCACCAATGACGGTTGATGTGGGTGCGACTTTTTTGTCAAAGCCTTTGATATGCACAGAGGCGTCGCCGAGTACGCCACCGTTATCAATAACCACCTGAGCAATTTCGTGAAGCCGAAGTCGATCACTGGTGCGAGCATCCTTAGATGTAGCGTGGTCGAGGCTTGTGATTGCAATTACCGGCACACCCGCAGCCTGCATTGCCTCTGCCATTTCGCAAACGGCAGCGTTTGCACCAGAGTTGGAGGCGATGATTGCCACGTCGTTACCTTTTAGGTCGTGACTGTCTAAAAGTGCTTTTGCTAGACCCGGGAGCCTTTCGAGCCGGGTACTCAAAAGTGGATCGTGGTGCATCAAGAGGCCATCAAAAATTATCGGGTTCACCGCTACCAGACCGCCGGCTCGATAGAACAGCTCTTCAGCAAGCATGTGGGAGTGTCCGGTTCCAAAGGCGTGGATTGTTCCCCCTGAAGCTACTGTGCTGGCAATTAAAGTGGCACCGAGTTGAATCGATGAATCCTGCTCAATCAGCAGCCTGCCGAGGGCATCTTGCAGACCACGCAGGTATTCCTTGGCGATACTCGCCTCCCCAATGTTTGTGTCGCTCACTTTTTTCCTTTCCACCTAGGCACCCCAGGTCTGAATCGAGTTTTTATATGGACCAAAATCTGCCGTCTGTCCGAGCCAGACACCCCCTTGCAGAGGGTTGCTTTCTTCTTGGCGAATTTTCAGCTCGGGAATTAGTTCGATGAGGGCACGCTCCAGTGACTCGCACGCAAGAGGCGAGTGGGCAAATAATCTCCCAGACCAAACCAGTTCCGCGCTCTCTGGCGCTAGATGAGCAGCCACTATGCCGCGCTGCACGCTTTGGGCAAGCTCACCAGAAGCGTGGTCAATGATTTGCCGGGCCTGCTCGTCACTATCCGCAAGCCTTAGGACCTCCAGGGCAAAATGGGCGATTTCATTGACTGCTCTTGGGCGTGAATGAACTTCGGCGGCAAGATCAACCAAGGGGCCAAAGTGATCTTGTGCAAGCTGAGAAATAGAACTCTTGGAATCTTTGAAGCGTGCATCCAGCACGACTCTTAACGCGTGTCTGCCAATCGAAAAAGCCCCACCGTCATCGCCTAGCAGGTAGCCGTAGCCACTTACCGAGACAATGGCGTCTTGCTTATTACCGACCCCAACACACGCAACGCCCGTGCCAATAGCCAGGACAATTCCTGGCAAGCCCTCAAAGTGTGATGCGTGATGCGTGACCCCGTCATCGGTTACTAGGACACGTCTGGCGCCGAGTGATTCGCCAAGTTTTCTTGCGAGTCTCACTGAATCCTCGCCAGCAGTGGGAGAGGTACTCAGGCCCAAAACCACGGTGTCGAGGTCTTTGGTGAGTTCCTGACTCATCGCTTTAACCACAAGGTCGTGAACTCGGGTCATGACATCACCCTCTAGCCTGCTCGCACCCTGGGTTTCTATCACTTTTTTTGAATCACTCAATCGCATTCGGATGCCGGATTGGCCACCATCCACGGCCAGCACAAGCCCACTCATGCGGGAGGCCTGCGCAAAGATTCCCTGGCAAAGGCAGCCCCGGACACCTCGGCAGTTAGCTGATATTTGTCGCCACGGTAGGTGCAGCGTGCGTACATGATGACCCCGCCCCTGACATCAGAGGAGACCATCTCAACCAATAGGCAACCCTGGGTGCTGCCAATTCCTAGCAGGCTCTGTACTTTTGGCTCAGGAACGATCGGCCCGATAGTCACCGTGGCCGCACCAACTGCGATGCGGTATTTATCGGCGAGAGCTTTGTAGAGCGAGCCCCCCAAGTCGTATTCACTGAGCCCTGGTACGAGTTCTTGCTTTACCCAGACTGTTTCTAAAGCTAATGGCTCACCACTTGCCAGCCTCAGTCGAGTGAACTTATAAACCTGAGTGCCGATTGGAACCTGCAGACGCTTCGCTATCTTGGAATCGGCGACTCCGGTTGAAAAAGAGAGTAATTTGCTTCCTGGAACCAGGCCGCGCTCTCTCATGTCTTCGGAAAACGAGGTTAGGCCGAGGGCGCGAACAAAGGGCCTTGGCGCAACGAAGGTGCCAGACCCGTGCCGTCTTTCGATTGCCCCCTCTTTAAAAAGTTCATCGAGAGCTCGTCGAACTGTCATGCGGGCAATGTTCCATTGCTCACTGAGTTCTCGCTCGCTCGGCAGCCTGTCACCTACGCGCATTTGCGATATCAACCCTTGCAGCTGAGTTCTCACCGCACTGCGATTGCGAGGAAGCGAGCGAGTAATTGTGTCCATTGCAGGAGTACAGCCGACTTGTGGCCACTTAGTCAAGGTGAAAAGTAGACCACTTGGTAACAATTAGGCATCACAATGTAGACCACTTTTTGGTCGCTGAGCCCCGCAAATGTAATGCCTTGAGCTTTTTGATAGATTAATTAGCGGCATGCAGATATTTATTAGAGTGAACCACTTTTGTAAAATTTGTGCTCCACCTAGGTAACCAATTTGTTGAGCGCTCTACTATGTTGCCTGTGGTACAAATCGTAGACTTCAATTTTTCACACCTGCCGGGTGCCTATGCGGTCTGCTTGGAAACCTCAGAACCGGTCGGAGTTGTGCCCAGTTTAGGCATCAATCCCGACCTGCTAGGCCATGTTTACGTGGGGCCTTATCTAGTTCGTCATCCAGAATTAGCCTCAATGGTTGTTGATGAACAAGGGGTGGCGGGATACTTTATGGGGACGAACAATAGCTTGGATTTTTGGCATTGGTGCGAAGCTAATTGGTGGCCCGCTCTTCGAGAACAGTACCCACTTACTGGCCGCAGCGACTGGAATGGCAAGCTGATTGATCTTTTGCACAACCCCTCGACTGCACCAGCCGAAGTAGTTAGAAAATACCCCGCGCACTTCCACATTGATTTTTTGCCCAGGGCTCAAGGTGGTGGTCTGGCCAGACACCTAATCGATAAGTTTGTTGAAGCAGCGCAGGTCGGCGTCCATTTGGACGTCAGCAGAGAAAACACCAATGCCATCTCGGTCTACCATCATCTTGGGTTCGAGATTGTCGGGGAAGCTCCTGAGTCTTTCTATATGGGTAGGAACGGGTAGGGAATCCGGACCTGGCCTATTGGGGCTTGAAGCACTTTCGAGAAAAATTGCCTAAAAACAAAACCTCCCCTAGGTATCGATGACCCTAAGGGGAGGTTTTGTTTTGCTGATTTCTTAGAAGGCGATTACTGCTCGGCCACGGATCTCGCCCTTATGGAGCTTTTGGTAAGCATCGACTGCTTGTTCAATGCTGAATTTCTCAACATGGACCGATAGTGAGCCTGCTTTGGCTAGTTCTAGAACTTCCATGAGCTCGCTGCGAGAGCCCCAGTAGGGGGATCGGACATTGGCTCCAAATGGGGTTGAGAAAAAGCCGGTTGCTAGGGTTCCGCCACCGATTCCTACGATGTGGATAAAGCCGTTGGTGGCTACCATCTGCCTTGCCATATCGGTGGTTGGGTCTGCTCCGACAAAGTCAAAGACTGCTTCAGCCCCTAGCCCATTTGTTAGTTCTCGCACCTTCTCAACTGCACCATCTGAGGAGATGATCGTGTGGTGGGCTCCGACTTCACGGGCCAGGGCGAGCTTATCCTCGGTGATGTCCAGTGCGATGATGGTGGCCTGAGTTAGTGCACGCAATATCTGCACACCAACATGGCCTAGCCCACCCACACCGATTACTACTGCTGTTGAGCCGGGGGTGAGTTTATGCATGGCTGCTGTGATGGCGTGATACGGGGTGAGTCCGGCATCGGTTAGTGAGACAGTTTGTACTGGGTCAAGATCCCCTAGTGGAACTAGGTGACGCTTATCGTCAACGATGACAAACTCCGCCATAGCCCCCGGGGCACCAAGACCCGGAGGGGTAATGCCAAGTTCTGCTGCGTGAGGGCAGTAGTTCTCTTGACCCTGGGCGCAGGTGTGGCAAAGGCCACAGCCCCATGGGCCGTAAATCGCATATGGGTCACCGAGATCAACCCCTTCGACACCTTCGCCAAGTTTGTCGATAACACCGACACCTTCGTGGCCCAGGGTTAGTGGTAAGCCATAGGCATATTGCTCTTTTGGTAGATTCATCAGGAACCAGTCGGAGTGGCAGAGCCCAGCTGCGGTTACCTTCAGGCGAATTTGGCCGGCTTTGGGTTCGGGTTTTTCGATCTCTACTAGCTCGGGGCCTTTTCCTACTTCTCGATATTGAATGGCTTTCATGGCTTCTCCTTCTCGATCTGGTTGTGTTGTTCCCTTTTCACGCTAACAGAGGGCTGCCTAGATAAGTGCCTGAGGGCCAGACTCACCTGGACTGGTCAGGAATCCTAAATGCCAAGTACCGGTGGGTTTAATAAACGTTTGACTTCGAAGCTAGACCTCTAAACCCAACGACTTTGGGCAGGATCCCAGATGGCTGTCATTTTGGTGTCATTGGCGAAATCGACAAAGCGGCTGACAGCATCTAGAGCTGAGTCCCAGTCTCGATGCTCCGAAGACATCTTTGAAGAATTGGACGCCTTGGCATAGGTCGCTTGCCAATGGCCTGGGGGAACATATTGAATCCCCAGTTCTATCGACCTGATTTGGGCTTCCGCCTTGATCTCTGACCACATCCTGCCCCTGGTAATTTGAAAGTTTTCCAAAATAATAACCAAGTCGACAAAGTCCTTAATTCTTGAAGAACTGACACCTCGATAGGTGGCCAATGAAGCACAGACTTTATCTGCGATTTGATTCTCGAGGGGGTATAGCAAATAGTCACATACCTCCAGGCCGGGCAATAAGACCCTGCCGGCCGGAGGGGTTCTTTTTATCTCCCTTGGCAAAACTTGATCAACTGACAAGTCAATCTTGATTGCCTGTTCCGGCCTGCCGCCAAAGCTGACATCAAAAAATATTCGTCTTGCCTCCCTGTCAGGCTGGGAATCCGTTGCGGCAAGGGAGCTGTGAGACCTATATTCAAAGCGAAAATAATCCCTCAAGTCCCTCCTAGCGAGCTCTGTGATCTCAGAGATCACTTTTTCGAAGTCAGAAATTTTCAAACTTAGGTCTAGGTCCTTAGTGAAGCGCGCGTTTGCTGTGCGAGCAAGCATCCCAAAGCCACCCTTGAGTAGATAGGGAGACTCAGGTTCGAAGAATATTCGACATAAAAACCGGTCCAGAGTCAATAAATGCCAGGCTCCAACAAGTTGGCTGGCCGTTATGTTTGAGTTTCTAAGCCTGGCATCGAAGGATTGCTTGAGGGCGGCCGGGGTCGAGTAGTTGGATGCCATAAATAAATCCTTCTCAAATCATGCATTTTGAAATTTAGCTATGAATTGAGAATTCAGTGTTTGGTTTTCCACAGGCATGCGAGTTCCGCCCAGTGGCCCCAGATCCTAGTTGATGTCTATAAGACCGAGACTCTGCAATCGAACAGTTCTCGCTTGTGCCTGGAAGTCCTCAATTTGATCTATAAATCCCTTTTTTTTGAGACCGTAGTGCATCTTCAGGCTCTGAGCGTTGGTTCTCAGGCGCTCGAAGTTGATATGTTCGTAGCCAAATTCGTTGATCACCTGGCCCACCCCACCGAGGTCAAAACCCTCGCGCATTAGATCGATGATTGTGCGGGTCTGGGTTGTGACCGGGAGTCCCTCAACGATTGTGATGTCCATCGGTTCAAGCTTCATCGTGATTGTTTTGACGCCATCGATGTCGCGCTTGACCCGGCTGGTTGAATAAAAAGTGTAGGGACGCTCATCAAAATCCCCAACCCCCCAAACCCAACATGCGCTTCTGGACCCGACTACTAATTCTGTGTGGATTGCCTCTAGCCTTTGAAATGCCAAAGTGTCTGGCTTGAAGCTGAGCCATTGGGCCCTGAGGGGAGTGAGCCATGAATCCGGAGCCGAGCAATCCAAGTAGACGCCCTGCCGGATTCTTTTTAGAAGTCCAGCTGCGCTTAGCCTCGAAAGGTTGAGTCTTGAAACCCCGAGAATCTGAGCTTGCGAAACGGTCACCAACCCCCACTGCCAGGCGGTGACTTCCGACAGTGCTTTAATGGCAGAGACTGATTTCATGGAATAAACGTATCACCAGTGAGATACAAATAATCCCTGATATTGCCTTCAAGCGTTGTTTGCCCATCCTTGGCGTGAGCTCAGCGTAAGTGACCTAGCTAAAAGAGTTGGCACGTCACTTCCGACCGCGTTGAGAGATGTTCGTCGATTGCAAGATGCAGGAATCGTTTTGGTGAGGGCGACTGGGAATCTTAGGTTGGTGAAGGTCAATATCGAACACCCTCTTTATGCCCCGCTTTCAGAAATAGTGCTCTATTCCTTCGGGGCCCTTGAAGTGCTTAGGGGCAAATTCGATTTAGTCGAGGGGCTGAAGGCCGCTTTCATTTATGGATCCTGGGCCGCTAGATACATGGGGGAGTCAGGGGCCGATCCGGGTGATGTGGATGTTTTGCTCATAGGGAGCTTTGTTCGGTCTTTGGCATTCGAAATCGCGCGCGAAGCCTCAACACTAATTGGCAAGCGGGTGAATGTGAATAACTTAGGCGAGGAAGAGTGGGATTCGAAAGAATTGGGTTTTGTAAAAACTGTGCAATCTAGACCCATGATTCAGTTGGTTGGGAATTTGGCTTAGAAATCCGTGTCTCGGGTCAAAAAGGTAAGAACCCCAGGGGTTTGATCGACACTTTCGTGTTATAGGGACCTGTTCCGGGGTTATGGAAGTGAGCCTAATGCGATAAAGCTGGAGCCGTCAAGAGTGTCTAGACCCAAGAACTCGGGCTGCCAGTAAAGAGCCCCTATCCGAGTCTGTTTCCTGAATTGCGAGAGCCTCGACTTCGCTGGTTCTCCACAGGATGACAATCGGGGCTTCTGCTTCTTAAGAGCAGACCTTAAAGTGAAGAACCCCGGGGGTTTGATCGACACTTTCGTGTTACAGGGACCTGTTCCGGAGCTATGAAGAAAGAGTAATGCAATGGATGATTCAAGTCAATCGTTGGAAAATCAGCTGCTTGAAACTTGGCTGGGTGTCTCGCGGAGCCAAGCATTGCAATTGGTCGCGCCGAAAGAACCACTCTGGAAGATTTCTAAGTGGAACCAGGAGCTTGGCGCTTCTATCCTCGAAGACGTTTCGCATGTTGAGCTTGCCCTGAGGAACCTCTTGGACTCAGCCTTAGTTGAAAGACTGGCAAATCAGGGCTTCTGCGGCTCATGGCTGGATGACCCATCTGGTGAGATTAGGAATCTTGGAGGCGCCCACCTATTGGAAAAGATAAAGTCCGCAAAGCTTCAAGTAGTTCGCGACAAGCCACGGGTAACTCATGAGGATGTCTTGGCAGAACTCACCTTGGGCTTTTGGACTGCTTTGCTAGGAAAACGTTTCTTGAGGCTAAATTTAGATCTTCGAGGCATATTTTTGGGCGTTAATGGAAGAAGCATTTCCGCTTTAGGAGACAGGCTGGCCCGAATCAAGGCTCTTAGGAACAGAATTGCCCATCAACATAGAATTCTGCACAGAAATCTTCAAGACGACTTTGACTTGGTCATCATGGTCGCTAACGACATTGACCGCCGATTAGCTGATTTCATAAGGAAGAACTCCAGGACTCCGGAAATACTTATCCGAATAACTCAGGCAAAGTCTTTCTCCAAGCCTCACGAACCTCATTGAGTGAGAAGATGGCTAAGTCTTTGATTTCGATTGAATCTGAAGATTTGTCTGTTACGCCGATTCTTAGGCAAGGAACACCCCTTGCTTCACAAAGCGCCTGGAACTTCACGTCATCCTCGCGGCCAACAGTCACAATGACTCTGGCCTGAGACTCTGAGAATAAGACGGCGGTGGCATCAATGTTGTCGCGCTCCATAACCTCGGTGAACCAAACCCTGGCTCCAACATTAAACCTGAGCGCCGACTCGATAACTGCAATACCGAGGCCTCCTTCGGAGACATCGTGGGCGGATTCGATGATGCCCTGCATGGCTGCGCCATGCAGGAGGTCTCCGAGTTGTTTCTCTTTTTTGAGGTCAACCTTTGGTGGTTGACCACCTAGGTGGTCATAGAGGTCCTTGGCCCAAGCCGAACCGTCTAGTTCGTCGTAGCTTGTGCCAAGCAAATAGATGTTGTTGCCATCGTCTTGCCAACCGGAAGGGATTCTTCTTGCCACGTTGTCGATGACACCGAGGACTCCAACCACCGGGGTTGGGTAGATGGCTTGATCGCCAGATTGGTTATAGAAGCTAACGTTTCCGCCGGTGACTGGGATGCCAAGTTCTAGACATGCATCAGCTAACCCCGCCGTGGCCTCTTTGAATTGCCACATCACCTCTGGGTTTTCAGGGCTTCCGAAGTTCAAACAGTTTGTGACCGCCCTTGGAACCGCTCCGGTAACCGCAACGTTTCGATAGGCCTCGGCCAGTGCCTGGCGTGCGCCTTCGTAGGGGTTTAGGAAGCAGTACTTGCCATTGGCATCGGTAGCTAGCGCGACACCCAAACCGGTGGTCTCAGAAACTCGAACCATGCCGGAATCATCCGGCATTGCTAGGGCCGTGTTACCCATCACGTAGTGGTCGTATTGCGCCGTGATCCAAGACTTATCGGCTTGGTTCGGGCTGGAGATTAGCTTGAGCAATTGCTCTGCGAGCTCGGCTGGGGTCTCGGCTCGCTTGAGGCTCTTTGAGGAGTTGGCATTTAGCGCGTCTTGGTAGCTTGGGTATGAAACTGGGCGCTCATAGACCGGGCCATCGTGAGCCACAGTCCTTGGTGGCACGTTCACGATCTCTTGATCGCCCCAGTTGATATAGAGACGGTCCTCGTCGATTACATCTCCAAGAACCGAGTATTCAACTTCCCACTTATTTACAATCTTTTCGAAAGACTCGAGCTTGTCTACCGGCACAATCGCACACATGCGCTCTTGAGACTCCGACATCAGAATCTCTTCGGGGGTGAGCGATTCATCTCTTAGAAGCACGTTCTGCAATTGCACTCGCATGCCCTTGCCGCCGTTTGATGCAAGCTCCGATGTCGCGCAAGAAATACCTGCACCACCTAGATCTTGAATACCGGCAACTACGCCAGCGTGAAAGAGCTCTAAGCAGCACTCAATCAAAACCTTCTCGGCAAATGGGTCGCCGACCTGAACCGCTGGGCGTTTGGTTGGACCCGAGGCATCAAAAGTCTCTGAGGCTAGGACGGAAACCCCGCCGATTCCATCGGCGCCGGTTCTGGCTCCGAAAAGAATTACTAGGTCGCCGGGGTTTGATGCTTTGGCAAGCTTGATGTCTTCGTGCTTCATCGAACCGATTGATAGGGCATTTACTAGGGGGTTGCCCTGATAGACGCTGTCAAAGACTGTTTCGCCACCGATGTTAGGAAGACCTAGGCAGTTGCCATAGAAGCTGATGCCGTCAACTACCCCGTGAACCACTCTGGCGGTGTCGGGATGTTCTGGAGCTCCAAAGCGAAGCTGATCCATTACTGCAATGGGCCTGGCCCCCATAGTCAGAATGTCCCTAACGATGCCACCGACCCCGGTGGCAGCGCCTTGAAAGGGTTCGATATAGCTTGGGTGGTTGTGGCTCTCAACCTTGAAGGTGACGGCTAGGCCCTCACCGATATCCACCACACCGGCGTTCTCACCCATGCCCACCATGAGGTGTTTTTTCATCTCAGGGGTGACCTTCTCGCCAAATTGACGGAGGTAGATCTTGGAGGACTTATAGCTGCAGTGCTCAGACCACATCACCGAATACATTGCTAGCTCGGATGAGGTTGGGCGTCTGCCCAAAATGTTTTTGATTTCCAGATACTCGTCTTGTTTGAGGCCTAGCTCAGCCCAGGGTTGGGACTTCTCTGGCTCTTGAGAGGCTTGGGTAACGGTGTCTACGTTTATGGGTTTTTTCGAAATCTCGGTCGTCATTATGCGTTCACCAATGCCTTCAAAACACTTTCAAAAAACTTTAGGCCATCTGTTCCGGAGCGCATTGCAATCTCAGTGTCGGGTCCAAAGCCGGGCTCCACCGCGTGCTCGGGGTGGGGCATGAGGCCCAAAACATTGCCACGCTCATTTGTGAGCCCGGCAATGTCATTCATAGAACCATTCGGGTTTAGGTCTAGGTAGCGGAAGACCACTCGGTTCTCGGCTTCGAGCATCTTGAGGGTCTCTTCAGATGCGATGTAGCCACCCTCACCGTTTTTCAAGGGAATGGTGATTTCTTGGTCCTTTTCAAAAAGGTTGGTCCACGCGGTTTGGTTATTCTCAACGCGCAGCTTTTGGTCGCGGCAGATAAAGTGCTGCTTCTCGTTTCTGATTAGCCCGCCGGGCAATAAGTGCGCCTCGACTAGCACCTGGAAGCCGTTGCAAATGCCAAGCACTGGCAGCCCCTGGGCTGCCAGTTTTACTACTTCCTGGGTTGCGGGAGCTTGGGCGGCGATAGCGCCACAGCGTAAATAGTCTCCGTAGCTAAACCCACCTGGCAACACAACAGCGTCAACTTTTTTTAGATCGCTATCGGCATGCCAGAGCGGAACCGGCGTTCCGCCCGCTAGCCGAATGGCTCTTTGGGCATCGCGGTCATCGAGGGTTCCCGGGTATGTGATTACGCCAATTTTCATAAGGGTTAAACCTCTTTGAAGACGTTCACAACGTCTTCAATCACATCGTTGGACAGAAAGCTTTGGGCTAACTCCTTAGCGTTTTCTAGGTCCGCGTCTGTTATTTCGTTTTCGAAGTGAAGTTCGATTCGTTTGCCGATGCGAACGTTTGAGATGCTCTTATTTCCGGCTCGGTGCAGTGCGTTAGAGACTGCTTTTCCCTGAGGGTCTAAAATATCCTGCTTGGGCATGATCTCAACGATTATCTTTGGCACTGTTCCCCTTCGGTTTGCTGGTCTAACCAGTTTCGGGATGGATGGGTTTTGTCGCAGCACTGCGCTAAATCATTAGTTTAGGCGATTGCTGGCCCGCATCTATTTCGAAGCTTGACTAGGGACGCTCAGGCCACTGCCAAAAATGAGGATGTCTTAACAAGTTCGAACTTTGGAGAAACCTCGGAAATGAGAAGCACCAACGCCGCTCTAATTCTTAGGTCGGTGGAACCGAAATCGGCACCAGAAGATTCTGCCGAAATATGAATTAGGCGCATGTCCCTGGAAAGTCCAGCATCCAGGTCCAGAAGTTCTTTGCCATCAAATTCCTCCAGCAGGTCGGATAGCTGGTCAAATGCAGTCTCGAGATCCAGGTCAGCTGGAGCAAGAAAATCTAAACTCACTCGAACGCTCATCTTGAGCCTCCATTCTCATAGCAGGTGCGGTTCCTCAAAAATTGCCTCAACTGATTTACATAATAAGCGCTGGAAGGGGTCATGTGAATCATCTTGGCGTGCTGCCCGCATGGGCATTCCGCCCGATAGTATTTTTTTCTCTTGACGACAATCCAATTAGCCAGATCTAATTCCCTCATGAGTTTTTCGAGGTCCTTATTCGGGTGCTTGGGCCAATTGTTGAGGCGAGACATGAAGTGATGCTAGGGCTTGACAGTTTTGGAATTCTTACCACTTTAGACATCTGTTGAAAACCAGTGTCTCGAAAAGCTTGGGGGTAAGGCCTGATTTTCGTCGTTGTCGCCAGCAACTAAGAATAAGGAGTGATCCGGATCCGTCATCTCCTAAAGCACACAGTCAAATTTGGCACACTTCTGATCACAGAGTATTTATAGTCAAACTAGTCAAACTTATTTATAATTGCAGAATGAGAAAGCTAGTGAGCGTATATCAGGCTAAAACCGAGTTATCAAAATTACTTGATGAGGCATTGGAGGGAAATCAGATAGTGATCACAAGACACGGAATACCCATCGCAGAGATTAAGGGCCTGGAAAAGCCCAGACTTGAACTTGGAGCGTTGGCAACTGAAGCAAAAAACTGGCCTGAGCTCACTCCAGAGTTTTTTGACATGGGCGATGAATTTGACGCCTGGCAGCAAAACCTGGACCAGATTGAACTCTGATGCTTCTCGATACGCACGTGCTGGCATGGTTCTTGTTTCAGCCAAAAAATATTGGTAAAGACCTTGCCAGAAGGTTTGACCGAATTGGGCAGGCATTTTTTTCGCCACTGAGCATCTTTGAACTTTCTCAAGTAGAACGAAAGCTGGGCTACCAGCTTCCAGAAGATCTAATAAAAGTCATTGAGTCTTTTGGGCTCAGCGAACTTCCGCTCTACGGTTCGCATTCAATGCAGGCCAAGCGGTTTGGGACCCTTCTAAACACGGATTCAATTGATCGACTGCTTATTTCGCAGGCCGGCTCGGAGGGCATGAATTTTTATACCGCTGACCGCCGCCTGTTGAGTCTAGATTTTGCCTGGATCAAGGACGCCACGATTTAGGTAGCCTGCTAACGCCTCCAAAACTACAAGCGCCCCTAAGCGGATTGTTCTTTGGTCCTCGGTGTCCCGTGATGCATCGATTTCGGTGATGTCCATCCCGCGAACTTTAGAGCTTTTTAAAAGAGTGCGAACCGCTTGGCGAAGTTCGAGGGCGCTAATTCCCCCCGGGGCTGCTGCTGGGCAGCCAGGGGCAACGCTCAAATCGCAAACATCGACATCGACATCTATAAATATTGGGCCCTTGGCGTTCGCTAGGGCTAGTTCGCAGGCTTGTTCGATGCCCATCTGGGCCAAGCTGGTGCGCGAGATGACTCGGATGCCAAGATCCTTGGCTAGTTGGGCATATTCGTTGGAATTAGAAAAGTCATTTATGCCAATTTGAATAATATTTTTGGGATTAAGCCCGGCCTCGATGAGCCTTCTCACTGGGCTGCCGTTTGAGAGGCCATCTCTTAGATCGTGGTGGGCATCCAAAGTGATGAGCGTGGCACTTGGTAAATCAGTCCCGAAAACTCCAAGCGCTGCGGCAAAAGTTATGGAGTTATCTCCGCCCAGTGCAATCAGCAGCTCCTTGTTTTGAGACCGAATAGTTTCAATTGTGATTTGCTCGTTTTGATCCGGGTCCTGAATCCGACCCAAATCTTGAATCGAGATGGTGGCTAAATCGGTTCCAGTCGAATAGCTAAAGGTGGAGTATCTCTTGAGCGCTTCTCTAATTGCAGTTGGGGTGAGGTGAGCGTTGGTTGGACTGATTGAGGTTTTATGAGCCGGGATATCTAGTAAACCGATTGGCGAGGCTGCAGTTGAAATCAGTGAGCTAGCTCTTTGCCATTTGATGTCCTCAGCCATGATGACCAAACTTTCTCGATGTTTCTGCTGCCGCACCAGATAGCCGCTTTGCTATTTCAGCTAACTCTAGCTTTCCGAGTTCAATTGACTGAAGCGTAAGGGCGATGCCAGCAATGGGGTGACCGAGACCGTCTCTGATCGCCACACCAACCGAGGCGTAACCCAAGCTCACCTCATCAACTTCTAAGGCAAAGCCCTGATTGCGCTCAACTTCAAGGGCCCCCAGGAGCTCTTTGATATTCTTCGGACCGAGTTGTGTTCTTGTGGCCAGTTGTTTATTAGAAAAGGATGCATTGAGTTGTTTGGTTTCCAAAAAGGCAAGCATTGATCTACCGGAGGCGGTTAGGTGTGCCGGCAGCCTGACTCCAATATCTGTTACTAGCTTGAGAGATTTTGCTGGGCGCTCCTCTAATAGATAAAGCACATCTGAACCATCCAGCACCCCCAGGTGCCCAACCACTGCGGTTTTGGGCTGATAGCTGGCGACCAGTTCTCTAAGTGCCGGTCTTGCCAGCCTTTCTAGCGGCTCGTGGCGGCGATAAGCGCTGCCTAATTCCCAAGCGGAAAGCCCTAGGCCCCAGCGCTTTTCTTTTTCATAGTGGATTGCAAATCCCGCTTCTTCCAACACCTCCAGAAGCTGGTAACAAGAGGAACGTGGGATGTTTAATCGTTTTGCTAAGCGGTCGGCTGAAGCGGGCTGGCCAATTTGGGCAAGGGTCTGCAGGAGCGCGAGTGTTCTTGCGGCCGCAGGCACTCTAGTCATGCCTAGATTATGTCTGAGATTTCAGACACTTGAGGCTAAATTGCGATTGTTTCTGAGGGTATTTTCAAGTGAAATTTGATTATGAACGCAAGGACGCGCATCCTCCACGCCGCAACCGGCAGTAACCTCACCGCCCAAGGCTGGCAGCAAGAAGCAGCGATTCGAATGCTGCATAATAATTTGGACCCGGCGGTTGCCGAACACCCAGACCAGCTAATTGTTTATGGCGGCAACGGTAAGGCTGCCAGAAATTGGGAGAGCTTTGACGCCATCGTTAAGACCCTCACAAATCTAAAAAACGACGAGACGATGCTGGTTCAATCCGGCAAGCCGGTCGGTGTCTTTCAGACCCATGAGTGGGCCCCGAGAGTGCTAATCGCCAACTCAAATCTTGTGGGGGACTGGGCCACTTGGCCGGAATTTAGAAGACTCGAGCAGCTTGGCCTAACAATGTATGGGCAGATGACCGCGGGTTCCTGGATATACATCGGCACCCAGGGAATTCTGCAGGGCACCTATGAGACTTTTGCTCAAGTTGCGGAAAAGAAGTTTGGTGGAACCCTAAAAGGCACGCTGACCCTCACCGGCGGCTGCGGTGGCATGGGTGGTGCCCAACCGCTTGCTGTCACGATGAATGAGGGTACCTGTTTGATAGTGGATATTGATGAGTCCAGGCTCCGTCGTCGCATCGAGACTCGCTACCTGGATGAGATTGCAGACAATATCGATGATGCCATCGAGCGAGTCGTGAGGTATAAAGCTCAAAATAAAGCCATCTCAGTTGGTCTTGTCGGCAATGCTGCAACAGTGTTCCCCGAGCTACTAAAAAGAGAAGTTCCTTTTGATATCGTGACTGATCAAACCTCGGCCCACGATCCGATGTATTACATCCCCGAAGGTGTTGAGCTCGATCAGGCCCGAGAGTATGCGGAATCTAACCCAGAAGACTTCACCAAAAGAGCGCAGGCCTCTATGGCCAAGCACGTTGAGGCGATGGTTGGCTTTATGGAAATGGGAGCCGAGGTTTTTGATTATGGAAACTCGATCAGAGACGAAGCCCGACAGGGTGGGTATTCAAACGCCTTTAAGTTCCCCGGCTTCATACCGGCTTATATTCGGCCATTATTTTGTGAGGGCAAGGGGCCTTTCAGGTGGGTAGCACTTTCGGGAGATCCGAAAGACATTTATCGCACCGACCAAGCAGTGCTCGAACTATTTCCAGAAAATAAGCACCTGAGACGTTGGATTAATCTCGCGCAAGACCGAGTCGCCTTTCAAGGCTTGCCGGCGAGAATCTGCTGGTTGGGATATGGGGAGCGCGATAAGGCTGGCCTCGCTTTCAACGAGTTGGTTCGAAAGGGCGAGGTTTCGGCACCGATAGTTATCGGTAGAGATCACTTGGACTGCGGTTCGGTGGCATCGCCATATAGAGAGACCGAATCGATGCTGGATGGTTCCGATGCAATTGCAGACTGGCCGCTTCTCAACGCGATGCTGAACACCGCCTCCGGCGCCTCCTGGGTTTCGATTCACCATGGCGGCGGGGTTGGCATGGGTAGATCGATTCACGCCGGCCAGGTTTCAGTGGCTGACGGAACCGAGTTGGCAGCTCAGAAACTCGCGCGAGTGCTAACCAATGACCCCGGCATGGGTGTCATTAGACACGCTGATGCTGGATACGATCTGGCAAAAGATGTTGCAAGACAAAAGCACGTTCACGTTCCAATGCTAGATACCGAGTAATAGTGGCTTATCTTGTGGGCAACATCGGGTCATTGATCATCAATGACTCGATGTGGGGAGTTGTCCACCAAAAGAAAAAGCATGCCTTCGCAGTTGAGGGTGACAAAATTATTTGGGTCGGTGAGGAGTCAAAGGCTCCGGCTTGCGATGCTCGGCTTGATGTTGAAGGCGGTTGTGTAATACCCGGCTTTGTTGATTCTCACGCTCATCCTGTTTTTGCAGGCTCGAGAGAACTCGAGTTCGCCGCGCGAATGGCGGGAGAAACCTATCAGGCCGGCGGCATCAACTCGACCGTGACGGCTACTCGTGCGGCATCCAAAAACGAACTTCGAGCCAACCTGCAAAGACTCCAGAGCGAACTATTCGCCGGTGGAATAACGCATTTTGAGGCAAAAAGCGGCTACGGTCTCGATGTTGAAACCGAGCGGATCTCGCTGGAGGTGGCTCGCGAATTCACCGAGGACACAACTTTTTTGGGCGCTCACTTGGTTCCTCTAGGGGCAAACCCCGATAGTTATGTTGATTTGGTGACCGGTGAGATGTTAGAGGCGGCTGCACCCTTGGCAAAGTGGATTGATGTTTTTTGCGATGAAGGTGCCTTTGATCTTGAGCAAAGCCGTCGGGTGTTATTGGCTGGAATTGCCAGGGGCCTCAAACCAAGAATCCACGCCAACCAGATTCGCAACATTGGGGCGATTGATTTGGCTATCGAGTTGGACTGCGCTTCAGCTGATCATTGCACTCATTTAAGCGATCACGACGTTGACCTTTTGGCGGGGGGCAATACGGTTGCGACCTTTCTGCCCGGCGCCGAGTTTTCTACTAGGTCTGCGTATCCAAACGCAGGGCGCTTGCTGAATGCCGGGGCTCGGATAGCGATTGCTACCGATTGCAACCCGGGATCGAGTTTCACCACATCGATGGGTTTTTGCATAGCGGTTGCAGTTAGAGAGATGGGCTTGAGCGTGGACCAGGCTTTTTATGCCGCCACAATAGGCGGTGCGAATGCTCTTAGGGATGACACTCTGGGCAATATAACTGAGGGCAACCGGGCTGATTTTGCCGTGCTCGATGCCCCGAACCACTTCTATTTTGCCTATCGCCCGGGAGTCCAGCTTGTGACTCAAACATTTGTTGCTGGTAAAAAAGTTTTTGAAAGGAAATAAATGAATCAGGTAGTTCTCTCGCTTAGGCCACCCACTCTCGAAGAGACCGTGGCAGTGGCTCGAAACTTGGCGAAAGTAGAGATTAGCCAAGAGTCGCTGGATGCCATGGCCAAAACCAGGGCGCACATCGAAAACCTAGCCGCTTCCGAAACCCCGGTTTATGGGATATCAACTGGGTTCGGTGCTTTAGCTCAAAAGCATATTTCACCAAATGACCGCTCTCAGCTGCAGAAGTCATTGATTCGTTCTCATGCCGCCGGCATGGGCGATCCCATTGAAGTTGAGGTCGTCCGAGCGCTGATGTTCCTCAGGCTCAAAACAATGTGCTCTGGTCAAACCGGGGTGCGGCCAATCATTGCCCAGAACTATGCCGCTTTATTGAACGCGGGGATCACTCCAAGGGTTTTGGAGTATGGCTCTTTAGGGTGTTCGGGAGACTTGGCGCCACTGGCCCACTGCGCCATGGTGCTAATGGGTGAAGGAAGAGCTTTTGGGCCAGATGGCCTAGAGCGCCCGGTGCTTGAACTATTGCGAACTGCCGGCATTGATCCGGTTGAGCTCAAAGAAAAAGAAGGCCTTGCATTGATCAATGGCACCGACGGCATGCTGGGGATGTTGGCTTTGGCACTGAGTGACTTAGACCTTTTGCTCGACCAGGGCGATGTTATTGCTGCAATGAGTGTTGAGGGGCAGCTCGGCACCGATCAGACCCTGAGGCCCGAACTACACGAGCCACTTCGGCCACACCCTGGCCAAGCAGTTAGTGCTGCAAATATGTATGCAGCACTGCAAGGCAGTGAGATCGTAGCCTCCCATCGCCATGGCGATGGGGTCGTGCAGGACTCCTACTCACTACGCTGCGCCCCCCAGGTCTCCGGGGCGGTTAGAGACACCATCAGCCACGCACGCCTAGTCGCCGAGCGCGAGATCAGGGCAATCATCGATAATCCGGTAGTCCTGGCTTCCGGAGAAATCACCTCAAACGGTAACTTCCACGGAGCCCCAGTGGGTTATGTGCTGGACTTTCTAGCGATCGCGATTGCCGACCTCGGTTCCATTTCTGAACGAAGAACCGATAGGTTCTTGGATGTTTCAAGAAACCGTGGATTGCCGCACTTTTTGGCTCAAGATGCCGGCGTGGATTCCGGGCTCATGATTGCCCAATACACCCAGGCGGCCATGGTCTCGGAGAATAAGAGGCTGGCAGTTCCAGCGAGCGTTGACTCAATTCCATCCTCTGCAATGCAAGAGGACCACGTTTCAATGGGTTGGCATGCCGCTAGAAAACTGCGCAAGGCAATCGATAACCTCAGGCGCATTTTTGCAATCGAGTTGGTAGCGGCCGCCAGGGCGGTAGAGCTCAGGGCACCGCTTCGGCCAGCCCCAGTAACCGGAGCATTAATTCAGATACTTCGTGAAAAGGTGCCAGGAAGTGGACCGGACCGTGATCTGAGTCAAGAGCTAACAGACGCCGAGGAGCTCTTGAAGCCGCAACGCTGAAGTGCTTTGGTAAGACGTTTTGAGCCGCCAGGCTTTTGCTAACTCATAGAGTTCTCCACAGCAATCCAAATCCTAAAGTTATCCACAGATGTGATATTTGCGAAGTGGTGTCATCTTGATACCATTACCCTCATGGCCATGACAATACGACTAACCCCGGACGAAGAGATAATCCTAGAGAGGTTGGCGAAACAGCTAAACCTTTCCAAGCAGAAAGCGCTTATCGAGGCCATGCTAATGGCCGAGAATCACTCTAGGAAAAAGCGTGATCTTGAATTTGCTCGCAAATATGTAATGACTCACGATAAAGACCTAATGGAGAGGCTTGCTGACGCGTGACCGTCTACCTCGATCTTGAGGACGCACTAGAACAAATCGCGTTTCTAGGCTTTCGAGTCAAAGATATCGGCCTTTTAGATTCTGCTTTGGCAAGGCCAAAGACCTCTTTATTTGGAGAAGACGCCTATCCGGACCTGTCCACCAAGGCCGCCGCCATGATGCACTCACTCATAAAAAATCGTCCATTGATGGACGGGAACAAGAGAACTGGCTGGTTGCTGTTTGTCTCTTTTATCGCAGCTAATGGCTACCTGCACGATATGACGAGCGACGAAGCCTTCGACATGACAATTGGCCTAGCCACGGATGCCCTGACCTTGGAAATGGCCGCGAAAATAATTAAAAGTCACTTGGTGCCGCGACCAGGTGCATTTTGATAATGCAAAAAGGCCCAAACAGCCCATGCTTTAGCTAAGCCTTCCAAACCGTCTTCAGGTTGCAGAACTCCTTTATCCCGGCATCCGATAACTCTCGCCCAAAGCCTGAATCCTTGATACCACCAAAAGCTAATTCGGGGTACGAGACGGTCATTCCGTTCACAAATACCGCTCCAGCTGCAAGGTGCTCAATAAAGTAATCCTGCTCTGAAGCATCCTGGCTCCAGATTGCAGAGGAGAGTCCAAAGGTGGTTTGGTTGGCAATCTTGATTGCCTCCTCTTTATTTGCGACTCGATAAACGCTTGCCACTGGACCAAAAGCCTCTTCCATGACCAACTTCATGTCATCGGTGAGCTGATCAATAACTGTTGCGGGGTAGAAGTAACCGGGACCCTCGGGAGTCTCACCTCCGCACAATATCCTGGCACCCTTGGACTTGGCGTCCTCCACTAGCTCGATGATGTCTCTCTTGCCATTTTTGGTAGCAAGGGGTCCAAGCTGAGTGGTTTCATCAAGGGGGTCGCCCATCTTTAGGGCCTTCATCTTCGCCACAAAACTCTCGAGAAACTGGTCGTAAACATCTGCAAATACTAAAAAGCGTTTTCCGGCTACGCAAGACTGCCCATTGTTATTGATTCGAGCCGTCACGGCGATGGCAGCAGCCGCTTCCACGTCCGCATTCGATGTCACAATAAAAGCGTCCGAGCCCCCAAGTTCCATAACCGATGGCTTTATTTGACCGCCGGCTTGGGCCGCAACCGCGCGTCCCGCAGGCTCTGACCCGGTGAGGGTTACGGCTCTAATTCTCCAGTCATCAATTACTGCGGCAACCGAAGAAGCCGAAATCATTAGGGTTGAAAAAGCACCCTTTGGAAAACCGGCGCGGGTGAACAGGTCATCTAGGTAAAGGGCAGTTTGGGGCACGTTAGAAGCGTGCTTCAAAACCCCCGAGTTACCCGCCATTAGGGCGGGAGCAGCAAACCTGATCACTTGCCAGAGCGGAAAGTTCCAGGGCATTACGGCCAACACGACTCCCAGTGGCTGCCAAATTCCCATGGCTGAACTTGCTCCGACTTGGGAAGGATCTGCTAATTTCTGGGGCGCCAAAAATTCTTCAGATTTCGCAGCATAGAAGCGCATGTTTTTCGCACACTTCAAGACCTCACCCCTGGATTGAGATATGGGCTTACCCATTTCACGAGTCAGGATGATTGCGGTTGCTTCAACCTCAGCTTCGATTATGTCTGCAGCCGCCATCATCAAAACCGCACGCTCGGAGAAGCTCATGGCACGAAGTGTTTCGTGAGCCTCTTGGGCCAATTTCAAGCGGGCCTCAACCTCTTGAGGTGTGTGCAGATCAACCTCGAACTCTGTTTCTTCGGTGGCAGGGTTTACAGTCTTCATGGTCATTGGGGCCTCAATCTGGTCAAATTACTCAACTCAAAACCGAAATTTATGTTTTTGAGCTCAGTTGGGCGGACATTGGCTTTAGCTACTAGAGATACGGCTGGGAGTGGTTATGAAGCTCTCAATCGGTGGGCAGGTGCAGGTGAGGTTTCTATCCCCGAATGCCCCATCAATTCTTCGGACCGGCGGCCAATACTTGCCCTTGGGTTCGGCACCTGCAGGGTAAACAGCCTCTTGTCTTGTGTATGGGTGATCCCATTCACCAGCCATTTGACTAGCGGTGTGTGGGGCATTTACCAAGGGGTTGTTGTCCTTTGGCCAATCGCCATCCTGGACCTTTTGAGCCTCGGCCCTAATCGCGAGCATGGCATCGATAAAACGATCAATCTCCTGCTTCGGTTCGGACTCGGTTGGCTCAATCATTAGGGTTCCAGAAACTGGGAAGCTCATGGTTGGTGCGTGGAAGCCGTAATCAATCAGTCTCTTTGCAACATCATCATTACCAACCCCGGCCTCATTCTGAAGCGGGCGAATGTCAATGATGGCTTCGTGGGCGATGAGGCCGTTCTTGCCGGTGTATAAGAGCGGGAAGGCGTCGGCCAGCTTCTTTGCCACATAGTTTGCGCTCAGAACGGCGACCGCGGTTGCATTCATCAGTCCCTCATTCCCCATCATCTGGACATAGGCCCAGGAGATCGGGAGGATGCTTGCAGAACCAAAGGGAGCACCAGAGACCGGGCCGTATTTCGGTAATTCGGCTTGGGCCATTGAATGGCCGGGAAGGAATTCTTGCAGGTGACTTCTTGCAACTACCGGACCAACACCGGGTCCACCACCGCCGTGCGGGATGCAGAAGGTTTTGTGGAGATTTAGGTGCGAAACATCTCCACCAAAATCGCCAAACTTCGCATAGCCGACCACCGCGTTGGTATTAGCGCCGTCGATGTAGACCTGGCCCCCTGCGGAGTGAACCAAATCGCAGATCTCAACTACTGCCTCTTCGTAAACGCCGTGGGTTGATGGGTAGGTGATCATTAGCGCTGCGAGTCTGTCGCCAGCCTCGGCAATGTTTCTTGTGAGGTCATGAAAGTCCACGTTGCCGTCTTCATCACACTGCACAACCACAACGTCCATTCCAGCCAATACGGCGCTCGCGGCATTGGTGCCGTGGGCGCTGGAAGGAATTAGGCAGATGCTTCTTTGGAAATCACCACGTGAGCGGTGGTAGCCGCGGATTGCCAGTAGGCCGGCAAGCTCACCCTGACTTCCAGCGTTTGGCTGAAGTGACACTGCCTCGTAGCCGGTGATGTCGCTGAGCCAGCTCGAGAGCTCGGTGATGAGTTCCATGTAGCCTTGGGTGTCTTCGGCCGGAGCAAACGGGTGAAGGTTGGCGAATTCTGGCCAGGTAACTGCTTCCATCTCGGTGACCGAGTTGAGCTTCATGGTGCAGGAGCCAAGCGGAATCATTCCGCGATCAAGTGCGTAGTCGAAGTCGGCTAAGCGCTTGAGGTAGCGCATCATGCCGGTTTCAGAATGGTGAGTGTTGAATACTGGGTGCTCGAGATAGGCCGACTGACGGTGGCTCTTTAGCTGGTCGGTGGCATCTTCTCCCCTTGGAGCGCGAGCACCAAATGCGGCGGCGAGTTCGGCTAGGTGATGCCAAGAAGTTGATTCGTCTACCGAAATGCCCAGGATCTCATCATCAACCAAGAGCATGGTCAAATCTTTTTGTCTGGCGGCCTCATAGAACTCGTTGGCATTTGGGGTGAGAACTCGAATCGTGTCGAAGAAATGGCTGTGTTCAAGCTCAAGCCCGACTTCTACTAGGACCTTGGCCAGGGCGCTGGTTTTATGGTGAATTTCAAGCGCGATTGCTTTTAGGTTTTTTGGGCCGTGATAAACCGCATACATGCCAGCCATTACGGCCAGCAGGACTTGCGCCGTGCAAATGTTTGAAGTGGCCTTTTCGCGCCTGATGTGTTGTTCTCTAGTTTGCAAGGTTAGGCGGTATGCCGGGGCTCCTTCAGCATCCACCGATACCCCGACTAGGCGACCGGGCATGGTGCGCTCTAGTTTCTCGCGAACCGCCAGGTAGCCGGCGTGCGGCCCTCCGAAGCCCATTGGAATTCCGAATCTCTGGGTGGTTCCGCAAACCACATCGGCACCCTTTTCTCCCGGGGGAGTAATCAGGGTCAGCGCCATTAGGTCGGCGGTGGCGATTGCCAGCCCGCCAAATTCGTGGACTTTGGCAAAGAGGTTTTCAAATTCAACGATTCGACCAGAGGCTCCCGGATACTGCACAACCGCCCCAAAGCACTCTTCATCGAGCTCTTGGTTATTGGCCGCATCAAAGTAGCGAATTACGATGCCAAGTGGTTCAGCACGGTGCTCCAAAAGCGCCTTGGTTTGAGGGAAAAGATCTGAGTCTGCAAAAAACACGTTGGATTCCGAGGCCGCTGAGCGCTTTGCAATCATCATGGCCTCAACCACTGCGGTTGACTCATCAAGCATCGAAGCGTTCGAGGTCTTCATGCCGGTGAGTTCGGTGACCATGGTTTGATAGTTGATTAGCGCCTCTAGTCGACCCTGACTAATTTCTGGCTGGTAGGGGGTGTAGGCGGTGTACCAACTCGGGTTCTCTAAGACGTTGCGCTTAATCACCCCGGGGGTTCTGGTGCCGTAATAACCCAAGCCCATAAAACTCTGTGTGATGCGGTTTTTGCTGGCAATTTCGTGCAGACGGCCTAAAGCATCGTCCTCACTTATGGCCTCCGGTAGCAAACTTGCACCGCGATAGTGAATCGCTTCGGGCAGGGCCTTCTCCATTAGCTCCGCGAGTGAAGCCATGCCCAGATAATCGAGCATTTCTTGCTGCTCTGACGCATTTGGACCGATGTGGCGAAACTGGAATTGGTGATGCTGCTGAGTCACTTAGTCTCCAACCAATGCGTCGTAGTCACTCGCGGTCATTAGCTCAGGTAGGGCCGTGAATTTTATCTTCACCAACCAACCCTCGCCATAAGGGTCGCTATTAACCAAATCGGGAGCATTCGAAAGTGCAGTATTGGCACCAACCACTTCGCCATCCATCGGGGCGTAGAGCTCTCCAACAGATTTGGTGGATTCGATTTCGCCACAAATTTTCATATGGGTTGTGCTAGAGCCGAGTTTCGGAAGGTCTACATAAACAATCTCACCGAGGGCATCTGCGGCATATTTAGTAATGCCGATGGTTGCCACATCGCCTTCGACCAGAACCCACTCGTGCTCTTTGGTGTAACTGAGGTGTGTCGGATTTCCCAATTCTTATCTACTTTCCGCGCTTATAAAAAGGTAGCTCAACAACTTCGTAGCCCACCCGTGTGCCGCGCACATCTGCCTCTATTTTGCTACCAATTTCAAGATTTAATTGCCCATCTAGAAAAGCCATAGCAATTGGATATCCAAGAGTGGGTGACAGGGCCCCCGAGGTAACAATTCCAATCGGTTCAGTGCCCTCGGGAAGGTATAACTGGTAATCGGCCCGAGCTGCTCTTTTACCCTGACCCTTGAGGCCATAAAGCTTGGTTTTGGGGGTTTGAGTGGATGCAATAAACAGTGCCCCCCGACCTAGGAAGTCTTCTTTATCCAACCGCACAGCCCTGCCCAATCCGGCTTGGTAGGGGTTGGTCTCAATGTTGAGCTCGTGACCATAAAGCGGCATACCTGCTTCGAGGCGCAGCGTGTCTCTGCAGGCCAGCCCGCAAGCACATAACTCTTGCCCACCTTGACTCATTAGTAGATCCCAAAGCGCTTCTGCCGCCTCGCTTTTTATAAAGACCTCAAAGCCGTCCTCGCCGGTGTATCCGGTTCGGGCCAAAAGCACTTCGTGGTTTGCGAGTTTGGCCTTATCGATCGAGTAGTACTTGATGGCGCTTAGATCTGTGGCGGTGAGTGCTTGCAAAATATATGCCGCCTTTGGACCCTGTATCGCTAGCAGCGCCCAGTCCTCAGATTCGTCTCTAATATCGACATCAAAATTCTCGGCGCGATCCATCAGCGCCAAAAGCACCGCATGCCGGTTTGAGGCATTTGCGACTATGAGGAAATCCTCATCGGCCATTCGATAAACGATTAGATCGTCGATCACATTGCCTTGACCATCGGTAATAAAGGTGTATTTAGCTTTGCCATTTTTTAGTTCGGAGAGCTTCCCCGTGAGTGCGTAATCGAGAAAGCTTGCGGCATCGCCTATTACACGGAGTTCGCCCATGTGGCTGATGTCAAAAAGACCTGCCGAGTTTCGCACCGCGTGGTGCTCATCCAGGTCAGATCCGTATCGGATTGGCATACTCCAGCCACCGAAATCGGTGAAGCTTGCTCCAAGGGATTGGTGCTTTGCATATAGCGGTGTAGTTAGCATGTAAAAAGCCTAACCAAAGTCCCTGACACTATTCGTTCATGAACGTTCCTGCAAGTCGTGTGTGGAGTTTTTTGCTGGCTTCGTTCATGCCTCTGATGTAGACGCTCTTGCCCAAGCCTTCGTACTTTTCTGTTATCGAATCAATAGCCGCAATCGTTGAAGCATCCCAGAAGTGGGAGTTGGTGACATCAATCACAATGTTCTTGGGGTCCTCGGAATATTCAAACATCGTGGTCAAATCATTGCTTGATGCGAAAAATAGCTCGCCTTCTACGGTGTATAAAGCTGCAGCAGTTTGCCCCGAGCCGCCAACGGTTCTTGTGACACTGGCGAAGTGGGCAACCCTTCTGGCAAAGGCAACCATTGCAAACACCACACCCACTATTACGCCAATAGCTAGGTTGTGGCTATAAACCACAACCGCGACGGTGGCCAGCATGACCGCAGTCTCCGACTTTGGCATTCTCGCCAGAGTCTTAGGCAAAATGCTGTGCCAATTGAAGGTTCCGACCGAAACCATCACCATCACGGCAACAAGTGCCGCCATTGGAACCTGGGCAACTAAGTCGCCGAGCCCCACCACCAGCAAGAGTAAAAACACACCCGCTAGGAAAGTCGAGATTCTGGTTCGGGCGCCGGAGGCCTTGACGTTAATCATGGTCTGGCCAATCATTGCGCAGCCACCCATTCCCCCAAAGATGCCCGAAAGTACGTTTCCTACTCCTTGAGCAAATGACTCCCTGGTCTTGTGCGAGTGGGTATCGGTTATTTCATCAACCAACTTTGCGGTCATCAGCGACTCCAGTAGCCCAACCAAGGCCATGGCCAGGGCATACGGGGCGATGATGTTGAAGGTTTCCAGGTTTATTGGCACATCTGGAATCAGTAATTCAGGGAGGGTCTGGGGTAGCTCTCCCTCATCGCCCACTCTCGGAACCTGAATCGCAGTCAGAAGCACGATGGCCGTGACCAAAACAATGGCCACCAGGGGAGCTGGAATCACCCTGGTCAGTTTTGGCATGAACACCATCACCAAGATTCCAAGTGCGACCAAGAAATAGACCGCTAGCGGAACCCCTAAAAGGTGCGGTAATTGCGCCAAGAAAATCAAAATGGCTAGCGAATTAACAAAGCCGATCATCACGCTGCGCGGGATAAAGCGCATGAGCTTTGCCGCACCCATTGCCGCGAGTAATAACTGAAAAATACCGGCCAGAACTACGGTGGCCAAAAAATAATCTAGGCCGTAATCTCTTGCCACCGGGGCAATCACCAGCGCAACCGCTCCAGTGGCAGCCGAAATCATAGCCGGCCGGCCACCCAAAATTGAAGTTGTGATTGCCATTACAAACGAAGAGAAGAGCCCCACCCTTGGGTCAACCCCAGCCAAGATGCTGAATGAGATTGCCTCTGGTATCAAGGCAAGGGCCACGACGAGCCCTGCGAGCACCTCCCTGAGCAAGATCTTTGGGTTTCTAAGGGCCTCTTTAACACTGGGCCTTGGCCGGTACCTGGGATCGGTTGCTTTAAATAGCAGAGCGAACTGAGTTTTAAGATTCTTCATAGGGGCCTTTGATTGCCGAGTAAATTATGCGGCACCACACTGCGCCTAGATGTCTCTAACCTAGCAAGGCATTAGGAAACTGAGGTTATTAATTTTTTGAGAAGCTCATACTGACTGGCAGTTTCTTGCACAATCTCACTTGGTAATGCCGGTGGAGTGCCGGATTTATCCCAATTCGCCGACAGCCAGTTTCTAATGATTTGCTTATCGAAGCTCTGGTTTCTAATGCCCTGATCAAAGAGCTCCTTGGACCAGTATCTTGATGAGTCGGGGGTAAGCACCTCATCTCCCAGGGTCAATAAGTTGGTCTTCGGGTCATTTCCAAACTCAAACTTGGTATCGGCCAAAATTATCCCGGCGCGTGCCGCTTTTTGGCTGGCTTTGATAAATATCGAGATGCTGGCGTCTCTTAGCTGCTCTGCAATCGCGGCACCTACCAGCTCAATGGTTTTCTCAAACGATATATTCTCATCGTGATCGCCCTGGGCTGCCTTGAAGGCGGGGGTGAAGATTGGGTGCGGGAGCCGGTCGCCAAACTGCAGGCCCGCGGGTAGCTCAATGCCACAAACCCCTCCTGATTCTTGGTATTCCAACCAACCGGAACCCGATAGGTAGCCGCGCACCACGCACTCAATCGGATACATCTGCAGGCGCTTAGCGATCATGCCGCGGCCCGCCAGATACTCGGGCACCTCGAGCTCACTCGAGCGGTGATTTTTATCTTCTAAATAATCGAACCAGAAGTTTGTGAGGGCGGTTAGGTTTTCTCCTTTGCCAGGAATTTCTGGCTCCAAAATGTGGTCGAATGCGCTGACTCGGTCGGTTGCAATAATCAAAACCAAGTGCGAAAAATCTGGGTTTATTGGCTCGTATAGTTCCCTAACCTTGCCTGAATATATATGTCTAAAGCCGGGAATCTCCAATTAGTGACTCACCTTCAGACCTATGTCGTTCCGGAAGTGACCGCCTGCTAAATGGATTCTCGCCATGCCCTCATAGGCCAGCGTGCGAGCCTCTTGGAAGCCTTGTGCATATCCCACCACCGAGAGCACTCGGCCGATTGGGCCAGCCTTGCAGACCTCAACATCATCAATTGCTTCCGCTTGGGCAATCCCTGTGACCTCACGAACTTCGGCAACTGAATTGGGATACCCTTCCGACGCCAGCACCACCGTCACCGCGCAATAATCTGAAAACTCGGCAACCGGGCCGACGTCTAATTTGCCAGTGGCGGCTCGCATTAAAAGATCGGCCAGGTTGGTTTGCAATCTGCGCAATACGACCTGAGTCTCTGGGTCACCAAATCTTGCATTGAATTCAATAACCTTGGTGCCGCGTTCGGTGAGAATTAGCCCACAGTAAAGCAATCCCACAAACGGGGTGCCCCTTTTGGCCATTTCGATAATTGTGGGCTCCGCCACTCTTTTCGTTATCTCTTCGACGAAGCCTTCGGGAAGCCAGGGGACGGGAGAGTATGCCCCCATGCCTCCGGTGTTCGGTCCTTCATCATTATCAAACGCTCGTTTATAGTCCTGGGCTGGAGATAGCGGCATCACTGTTTTGCCATCAGACAAAAAGAACAGGCTCACCTCTTGGCCATCCAAAAACTCTTCAACCAAAATGCCATCGTGGATGAATTTGGCTGCGTGCTCGAGAGCCAGCTCCCTATCCTGTGTGACAATAACTCCCTTGCCCGCAGCTAACCCGTCGGCCTTCACAACATACGGCGCGCCAAAGTCATCCAGTGCCGCGGCGACCTCTTCCAGAGTGCTGCACTTATTGGCCATTCCGGTTGGGATATCGGCCTGGGCCATGATTTCTTTAGCAAAGTTTTTGCTGCCCTCAAGTGCAGCCGCCGCCTGATCGGGTCCAAAGACCGCGATGCCCTGGGACCTAAGGGCATCGGCAACCCCTAATACCAGGGGTGCCTCCGGGCCAATTACAACTAAATCCACTGCTTCCTCAAGGGCGAGGGAGGCCACTTCGAAGGTGTTATTTGGGTCAATCCCCGCCTTGATCTCCACCTCTAAAGCAATCAAATCGTTGCCTGGAGCACAAATAATGCTTCCGGCCTCACTGCCAGTTCTGATAAGCGCCTTGATGATGGCGTGCTCTCTAGCTCCTGAGCCAAGGAGGAGGATTTTCATTTATGTGAGTTTAGTCTTTTAGGCCTCGCCTGAGTCACTCGACTGGTTTTCCAACGTGACCCAATAACTTGAATCAACAAGCTCTGCACGCCTTGCGGCAATTACAGTTTCGGCGTAGTCAATTATCGAGGCCCAGTCCGATTCGTCCAGTTTTGTGTGCCGAACATCCGATAGTTCTTCGATGGCCTTATAGAGCTCGATGCTCATCAGTACTGAGACAACTTGATTGTTTTTCACCACGAATTGAGTGGCACCCGCTTGGGTCTTTCTGAGCGTCGCAGAGGGGTTTTTTGATAAATCTGTAACCGAGACCCTGTTTTCCAAAATCCTTCTATTTATTCCACCCCCTTAAATTAGTAGTTTTCTACGTATAAAAACACTAATAAGAAGAGCGCGTGTAAATAGCTCGGCAAGCTTCAGTCTTGGCTTTTCAGGCTTCTCGGGATTTGTTGGGAACCGGCGCCGGATTTGTTAGGTGGATAATTACGGCATGGGTACTAGGCGCATTCCACCAGAAGCGGGCAATGCTGCAATTGCCGACCTAGCAAACCAGCTGCCAACAGCGGTTAGGTTTTTGCTTCAGAGAATCGAAGATCGTCACCGCGGTGGCAGCGTGGAGTTGCGGGTTCCGCCCTATGGCGCCATTCAATGCATCCAGGGTCAAGAGCACCGCCGCGGCACGCCGCCGAACGTCGTGGAAATGGGCCCCGAGGTCTTTATAGCGTTGTGTCTGAAAGAAACGAATTTCCCCCAAGAGCTGCAGGCTGGTCGAATATCACTTTCAGGGGTGATGGCTCTAGAGGTGGCGGCGGTATTTGACTAGGGCCTCGCATTAAGTTTCAGCACAAAGCGAGCGCCACCGAGGTCCGATTCCTCGCACCACAACTCGGCACCATTTGCATGGGCCAAAGCCTTTGAAATTGCCAGCCCTAATCCAGACCCGCCTTTATTTCGAGACCGAGAGTAGTCCAACCTTACGAACCGATCGAAGATCCGAGTTCTATCAGCTTCAATGACTCCTGGGCCATCATCTGAAACGCGAACCGTTACGGTTTCTGCTGACCCGGTTAGCTCCAAAACAACCCTCTTTGTTTTGTGGATTAGTGCGTTCTCCAAAAGGTTTCGAAGAATCTGACCGACCTGGTGTTCGTCAGCAAAGGCCATGATTTCCTTTTTCCCCAGCTCTAACTCCACTTCGGGTAAATCTGAGGCGAGCTCCCGTAGGAGTCTTGAGATGTCGAAGGTGACGGGGAAGGTTTCCGCCCGCCCGCCTTCTTCAATTGCCTGAAGCTGGGTGAGGGTGCCAATAATTCTCCCGGCTCGCCTTGCCTCTCGAATGACAGTCACAAGTTGTTTTTGATTTTCTTCGCTGGCGCTGCGCATCGAATTCTCAGCGCTTGAAACAATCGTCGCCAATGGTGTTTTTAGTTCGTGAGCAACATCCAAGGACATTTGGCGAATCGATTGACGGGCATCCTCGGCCATATTTAGGGCTCCTTCAAGATTGTCCAACATCTTGTTCAAAGCTATTCCGGTTACCCCAAGATCATTCTCAGGCTCAGATATTTCCAACCTCACACCTCGTTGACCACTGGCAATATCCACAGCCAAAGCGGTCATTTCGCCAAGCGGACGCATCGCCCGACGCATCGCAAATCCAAGCACGAGCCAGATTAATAGGGCTAAAACCACGATCGAAGGCAGCCCGATACCAAGCACCAGCATCGAAACGCTACTGGCCTGTTGATTGGATGCAGTGAGCACCAGGCTTGCCTCTGATTTTGGGAGGAAGACTTCGACCGTGGCCACATCGGTCTCGCTATCAACAGAAACAAAGAGCGCCTCTGCGCTTTCGTGGACCTCATTCTCAGTTATCGTCACGGCCGTTCCAGGCCTGGCTATCGTCTCAGCTATTTGTTCGACGCTAAGTTGGCCGTCAAGGTTTAGAGCGGTTTCGGCTTGGGTCTTCATTTGCTCCACCAGAGCCCGCTGGCTGGCTGGGCCAATCGAGAGTGCCAGGATGGTTATCAGCACCAGGCCAATCGTTATTACCGCGGCGAAGGCGGTGAGCGACACTCGCCTAGTAAGAGACTTAGTTTTCACGCCTTGACCAAATAACCAAGGCCACGCCGAGTCTGAATTAGATCTGTGAGCCCAAGTTTGGCGAGTTTTCTTCTCAATGAACTGAGGTGCACTTCCACCAGATTGGGGTCGAACGCGTCATAACCCCAGACCTGAGCCAATAGGAAGGTTTTCGACAGCACTTTTCCTTTTGACCGAACCAGTTCGACCAACAGTCGGTATTCGGTGGCAGTTAGTTCCAGCTCATTACCTGAGACCGTCACTGATTGTTCGTTGGGGTTGATTACCAGAGAGGAAATTTCGAGGGGCGCTTCTGCTAAACCGACTCTTCGCAGCACCGCTTTAATTCTCAGCAGGAGCTCAGCCAGCAGAAAAGGTTTAGAGATGTAGTCGTCGGCACCAATTTGCAACCCTGAAATGCGATCCAAGGCGCTATCCCTCGCTGTCATAAATATCACCGGGATCCCGAATTTCTTGATCGTTCCCTCTGCAATTTTGAGCCCGTCTAGCGAAGGAAGCATTATGTCAAGAAGCACCAGGTCGGGTCGAAATTGTGTGATGAAATCCATCGCCTGTTGCCCATCGTGGAGCGTCTTGACGAGATATTTTTCATGGGTGAGCGCGGTATGAATTTCTGTGGCTAAGTCGACCTCATCTTCAACTAGAAGAATTCTTGCTCGGGAAGGTGCTTGACTCATATGTTCACTTTCTAACAGATTACTGAAGACTCCCTGAAGATATTCTGCAGCATTGGCCCACTTCAGTTTCGCTTCAGCATTCAGGCGCATCTTTGTGTAACCAGTTCAGAAGAACTCGGTTCGAGAAAGAGGAATCATGGAAAAGAACAAGAAGGTCCTATCCACAACTATCGCCGCCGCAATTTTGGGCACCGTCGCTCTAGTTACGGTCGCTGGTGGTGCCAACGCTGCATCTCAGGTCGAGGTGGCACCAGTATCTGTCGTAGCTCCTGCAGCAGCGACCCCCACAGAAGCTCCTGGCACCGAAACTGCCGATGACGCTAACGAGGCCACAGAAGCTCCTGGCACCGAAACTGCCGATGACGCTAACGAAGCCAACGAGGCTCCTGGCACCGAAACTGCCGATGACGCTAACGAAGCCACAGAAGCTCCTGGCACCGAAACTGCTGATGATGCAGGTGTCAACTAGTCGCTAGGCAATTTCTAAGAGAACTTAGCGCCTCCAGAATTGGGGGCGCTAAGTTTTTTTAATCCTGGGATTGAAAATAAGGCTTTTCGAATAGATCCCGATTCAATCTTGCGGTGAGCTGAGCTTTTTTATAAGAGCCTCAAGTCGCAACCCACTGTGTGTCTAGGAATGAAGCCCTTCAAGGTATCTGGGCTTGAATCTAATAACGCTGTCAAGCTGGGCCAAACTTTGGTGCAATGGGCGTCAGATTCCTAAATGCTTATGTTTATCTATGAGACAAGTGAGCTCAGCAATCGAAGTTGGTCAATACCAACTTTCTACGCTTTAATACACGTGTGACCGAATCAGAAAATCAAAAGCCCGAAGAGGTTGAGATACGCCGTGCACCAAAGGTTTTGCCAATGGCCCTCACGGGAGCTGCGATTGGCGCCGCATTTGCAGTTGTGTTGTTTCTGCTAATTCCAGAAGCGAATCGTTCAAGCGCGAATATTTTTGGTCTTTTACTGCTCGCACTTGGCAGTCTGGGTCTGGGCTTAGGCGTGGCCTTCTCTATTATTTTTGACCTCACAACTTCTCGCAGAGCCAAGCGAGCCCTCGCGAATAAGGTAACCGAGTAGTGGGCGGGGACGGCAGACTCAACCATGATTTGATGCCCGGCGAGAAAGGCCCGCAGGATGCCTGCGGAGTCTTTGGAGTTTGGGCCCCCGGTGAAGAAGTTTCCAAGCTGACGTATTTCGGTCTTTACGCACTTCAGCACCGCGGTCAGGAATCTGCCGGCATCGCAACATCAACTGGCGAAAAAATCATGGTTTATAAAGACATGGGCCTGGTTTCGCAGGTGTTCAATGAAGCCACCCTCGAGTCTCTCAAGGGTCACATCGCGGTGGGACACACTCGCTACTCCACAACGGGAGCATCGGCCTGGAGAAACGCCCAGCCAACTTTAGGTAGAACCGCTTACGGCACCGTCGCACTTGGTCACAACGGGAATCTGACCAACACTGCTGAATTGATTGAATTATTAGAGAAGCGTTATCCGAATCACGAGTCGGAACTGCGCGGTGGAAACACCACCGACACTGCGGTGCTCTCGGCGCTTTTGACCGGCAACCCCGACTCCTCTTTGGAGGCGACAGCTCTCGAGCTGCTGCCGCTTGTTAAGGGCGCCTACTGCTTGGTGTTTATGGATGAGGGCACACTGTATGCAGCCAGAGACCCCCAGGGGGTCAGGCCACTGGTTCTGGGCCGACTGGAGCGCGGCTGGGTGGTTGCCTCGGAGTCCGCGGCACTTGATATTGTCGGCGCTTCTTATGTTCGCGAGATCGAGCCTGGCGAGCTAATCGCCATTGATGAAAATGGCCTTCGCTCAACCAGTTTTGCGACTCCCAAAAGAGCCGGTTGTATTTTTGAATATGTTTATTTGGCTCGGCCTGACACTTCGATTGCAGGACGAGTGGTTTATGAGGCAAGGGTTGAGATGGGTAGAACCCTGGCTAAGGAGTATCCGGTCGAGGCGGATCTGGTCATTCCAACCCCGGAGTCTGGCACTCCGGCAGCAATTGGCTTTAGCGAACAATCCGGCATTCCATTTGGTCACGGCCTAGTTAAAAACGCATATGTGGGCAGAACATTCATTCAGCCCTCACAAACCATTCGGCAACTCGGCATCAGGCTCAAGCTCAACCCGCTTCGCGAGGTAATTGCGGGAAAACGTTTGATCGTGGTGGATGACTCGATTGTTCGTGGCAATACCCAGCGGGCACTCGTGAAGATGCTCAAAGAGGCCGGTGCCGCCGAGGTCCACGTTCGCATCTCAAGCCCGCCAATCACCTGGCCCTGTTTCTATGGCATCGACTTTGCTTCAAGGGCAGAGCTAATCGCCGCAGGTATCGGGGTTGAAGAGGTGAGGCAATCTTTAGGGGCCGATTCACTTGGCTATCTTTCAAAAGACGGCATGGTTGCTGCAACCAACCAAAAGGAAAGCAACATGTGCACCGCGTGCTTCACCGGCAACTACCCGATTGAGCTTCCAGCAGCAGATCGAATGGGCAAGAATCTTTTGGAGCGTGGGGTAGCAACCATCCACGAGGAAAAGCACGTGCACGTAGATGACTAACCCCTACGCGGATTCCGGGGTTGACACTCAGGCTGGGGATAAAGCCGTAGAGCTCATGAAAAAAGCCGTTTCCGCCACTCACAACGATCTGGTGCTTGGGGGATTTGGGGGCTTTGCCGGCATGATCGATGCCAAGTTCCTGAAAGATTTTGACCACCCAATTCTTGCTAGTTCAACCGATGGGGTCGGCACCAAGGTGGCTATCGCGCAAGCCATCGATAAGCACGACACCATTGGGCAGGATTTGGTCGGCATGGTGGTAGATGACATTGTGGTTATCGGCGCTCGCAGCTTATTTATGACTGATTACATCGCAACCGGAAAACTTGTGCCACAAAGAATCGCAGACATAGTTCGCGGTATTGCTGAAGCTTGCCAAGCGGTTGACGTGGCACTCATTGGTGGCGAAACAGCCGAGCACCCAGGGCTTTTAGAGCCCGATGAATACGATGTCGCGGGAGCTGCGGTTGGGGTTGTTGAAAAATCTAAACTCCTTGGAGCCGCAAGGGTTCAGGTCGGCGATGTGGTGCTGGGTCTTGAATCAAGCGGCCTGCACTCAAATGGATATTCTTTAGTGCGCAAGATTGTTGCGGATAAAAAATTTAGCTACGCCGATCATATCGATGAGTTTGCTACCACCTTGGGTGAGAAGCTCTTGGAGCCAACAAGGCTCTACACCGGAGTTCTAAACAAGATTCTGGCTGACCCGAGATTTGACAACCAGATCTCGACCATGAGCCACATCACCGGCGGCGGCATTGCCGCAAACCTCTCTCGGGTCCTACCCGATACGGTTTCGCTCGATGTCGATAGGGCCAGCTGGAACCCAGAGAGCGTGTTTCGAGTATTGGCTCAGTGGGGTGGTTATGAGCTCACTCAGCTTGAAGAGACCTGGAACCTAGGTTTAGGATTTGCCGTGGTGGTGCGCAAAGATTTCGCTCAGGAAATTTCAAGTGCGATTGCTAACTTAGGTATTCACACTTGGGAGCTTGGGGTAATCGAGCCAACCCCTAGCGATGCGGAGCTTCCGGGCTACACCTCAGAAGCCAAGGGCGTAAAGGGCGGCGCGGTTCGCTTGGTAGGTAATTATGAAAAATAAGTCCACGGCGGTAGTTGCAATTCTCGGCCTGTTATTAGCCTCGATAGCTTTTGTGTTGGGAGTGATTGGCGGGGCAAATAGCGCCGAGGTGGGTGTGGTTCGTGCCGAACCAAACCCGCTTTGTTTTGAAGACCCGAATCCCGACCAAGAGTCTGAGCAGCATGTTGCCACCAAGTTGGTCGCCTGCCAGGTGGTTGGCATGACCGCTCAGGCCGCCAGGGATTACATCGCCCAAAAAGAAATTACGGTGAGAATCGCTACTGAGGATGGTGAGTCATTCTCCATGACCGAGGACTATCGGTATGACCGCATCAATTTGGATTTATTAATTGGCGTGGTGGTTGGGGCCACTGCTTGGTAAATAGAGATTCCGATAGCCACCAAGTCCCTAGCTTCTTTTCACCCCTTTTGAGTCAAGCCACTCTTCTCGGGGGTTTAGCTTCACCCGCATGATTGCCTACGAAGCCGTTAGGTTTTTGACTCACTAGAGCATCTATCTACATATTTTGGCGGGTAGAAAAGCTGCGCTGGGTTTACCGTGTAGCTGGATTTCGACAGACAACAATCGGGCTTCATAGGCTGATTTTGGTCAGCTGGAAAAAGCGCTAAACGTGATTCTGTTTTGCACAAAAAACCTAGTCGTCCTCGTGTGCGACCTTGTCTTTTTCTACTTCGTCTTTTTCTACTTCTTCAGCTTCGTCATCATAAAGATCCGCCCACTTATCGATGTATTCAACATTGGCATCGGAGGATTTATGGCTCAGTTCAGCTTCGAGCGCAGAGTAATCGGTGGATGGGCTGAAGTACTTCAAATCGCGTGCGACTTTTGTGTTCTTAGCTTTTTGACGGCCACGCCCCATGGCGGACCCCCTTTTTCTCTTCTGGTCCAAGTGCTAACGCTCTCGGGGCAATCAATCTTGGCGCTAATGCTATCAGGCGAATCTAGCAACAACTATCAGTGCGGTCAGTGGAATAAGAAGATTTGTCAATAAAGTCAAAAGCGCCTGAGTTAGTCGCCCGCGATGGTAGAAAATAAAGGCCGCCTTTGAGACCGCTGAAAAGGTAGACAACCCCCCAGCCAGCCCCATTGATAAAGCGGTAAAGGTTTCAAGTGGGATGCTTGGAAGGCTCAAGAGCCAACCCAATAAAGTGGCTGCAAGAGTGTTGGTGAGGATCACGCCAAATGGCAAGGCCCCACCCCACTTTGTCAGCTGGACCCGCAACACGCTCCCCAAACCGCCAGCCAAGCCGACCAGGAGAACAGTAAAGAAGTTTATGTTCAAGCTCTAGCCTGTCTTCTTGAAAACCATTGACCCTGCCTAAAGCCGATGCCGTAGCTCAACAGCCCCGCAAAGAGCATCAGGGCAATCTGCCAGTTCAGCCCCTGGTTGTCGATAAAAAGAGTGATTCCACTCATCGTGGTGAACCCTCCAGAAAAACCCAAGCCCCAAAGATTTCTGCACCAAGGCGCCTGGAGTCCCGGATACCGAGCACTCAATCCTAAAAACCAAGAACCGGTGAGGTTCACAAATGCCAGTGCAAATATTTCTGCTTGAGCGAAGCTAAAGCTCGCTTCCATTGCCTCAAAGATTACATATCTGGCCATCGAACCAAGCGCACCACCCAAAAAGAGGTAGCCGAGCATGCGCACCTTGAATGACATCCTCTAAGAATACTTTGGAACCAAGCTAGCTATTTCGACAAACGATCAAACTGATTCCAGATTCTTAGGCCGGTGGGTTGGGTGGTGTTCGCTTTTTAGCGAGTGGCTTTCTCTCTGATCGCGAACCCAAATTAAACGTTGAAGCAAAGCCCAAGAATAAGAACCCAGCTGCCGCCCAGGCTGCCCACTTGGCACCATCGGTGAAAGCATCACCGGCAGCCTTAGTAACCTGAGCCGCCAGCTCCGCTGAAACCTGCTGCGCTAAGAGACCTTCCTCGAGGCTCGGGATTGCAGAACCGGCAGAATCAACCACTTTTTCAACAACTGAAGTGCTTTGAGATTGTGAAATGTCAATATCAGCTAGTCGGTTCTCCAGCGAGGCTTGAGTTCCGGTGAACAGTAGGGTGCCAAGCACTGCGATACCCAAGGCGGAACCAACCTGCCTTACGGTGGACTGTGATCCGGAGGCTTGACCCATGTTCTGCATTGGCACATCCACCATGATTACCCCGGTGAGCTGCGCGGTTGCGAGACCAATACCCAATCCGTAGACGAACAAGAACGGTGCAAGGACGCCCCAGCCAGTCTCGGCCGATGCGAAGATCGCGATGCCCGCAACACCAATTAGCTCGAGTAGCACTCCCAGCTGAACTGCTCTCGCCGCAGGCAGCTTGCCCGATAGAGCTCCACCGACACCGCTGGCCGCAAAGGCACCACCGGCAAGCCAAAGAAGCACAAGACCGGCAGACACTGGGCTTAGCCCGAGCACATTCTGAAGCCACAGTGGGATTGCGAATAGAATTCCAAATTCACCCATCGAAATAATCAATGCGGCAATCGAGCCGTTTCTAAACGAACCGATTTTAAACAGTGCCAAATCAAGCAGCACGTTCTTTTGTTGCTTTTCGCGGTGACGTTCCCAGAATACGAATATCACTGCGGTTACCAAGAAGATTGCGAGTGCGACTGGCACCGGCGATAGACCAGTCTCCTGCCAAGTGAATGAGCCGATTTGGAACTGGCTGTTCTGCTTCACTTCCCACCAGCCATAGACCCGGCCTTCGATAAGACCAAAAACCAACGTTGAGAACATCACAACAGAGATGGCCGCTCCAACAAGGTCGATTCCGCCCGATCGTTGAGGAGACTTAGATTCTTGAACAAATATCAAAAGCCCGACGAGAATCAGAACGCCAAGTGGCAGATTGATCATAAAAGCCCAACGCCAACTGAAGTCGGTGGCCAGCCAGCCACCCAGAACTGGCCCAACCGCCACCATGCCGCCGATTGTGGCCCCCCAAACAGCAAACGCGATGCCTCGCTCTTTGCCTTGGAATGTCGCGTTCACCAATGAAAGAGTGGTCGGCAGCACCATGGCGCCGCCGATACCTTGAATGACTCGGGCCAAAATCAGGGCCGAAGCTGAATCTGTGAGACCCGCCCAAACCGACGAAGCGATGAAAATCACGATACCGATCATCAATAGTCGTTTGCGACCAACCCGATCGGCAACCGACCCCCAAACCAGTAGCAGGGAGGCAAAGACCAAAACGTAGCTTTCTTGGACCCACTGCACCTCTGTCGAACTTAGTCCAAGGTCATTTATCAGAGCGGGGAAAATGGTGTTGACGATGGTGCCATCGATGATTACCAGTGAGATTGCAAGGGATATAAAAACAAGACCGATCCAGCGGTTTTTAGGGTTTGCCATTTGTGACCTGATTTCTTTTTAGTTTTAGCCAACAGCCAGAAGGACGCATGCCCCCAGGGCGATTCCAATACCAACCGCTTGCGAAAGCGCAATTCGTTCTTTTAAAACGATTCGCGCCAGCAAAATAGTTCCAACCGGATATAACGATGTCAACACTGCCGCGATGGCGAGCGCTCCCTGCCGGGTTGCCACCAAAAAAGCAATGTTTCCAATCACGTCACCAGTTCCAGCTAGAAAGATTAGTCCTATTAGCTTGAGATTTTTGATTTCAGTCTCAATAAACGGTTTTTTTCTGTTTCTAAGCCAAACTGCCACCAGGGCGCAGAACAGCAAAATTACACCCACGCTTCGCATCACCACCAAAGGACCGAGCCCGGAATCCTTAGCTGTGGCATCCAGAATCAAAAATATCCCAGAGAAGCTCAGCCCGGCGGCAACCGAATAGAGGGTCGCCCGAAGCGAGGGCAATCGAACCTTAGACCCCGGCACGAAAGCCACTAATACGACTGCGATCAGAATCAGCGCTATCGCCAATCCCGCAAAGGCGCTTAGCTTTTGACCCAACGAAACATCGACTATCACCGGCACAAGCGCGCTCAAGACGGCGGTGAATGGGCTGACTATTGATATCGGCCCGAGAGCCAGCGCTTGATAAAGACAACTGATGGCGATGGCAGAACAAATTCCCGCCATCACTCCTAGCCGCAGGGTTTCTGAGGAGAAATCAGAGCCGACAAAAAGTGAGGCAATGAGCGCGATTGCGAGACCAACACTGAAGGAGAAGACGGTTACGGTCAGGGCACGTACTTTTTTTGCGGCGAGTGCCCCTACGAAATCCGCATAGCCATAGGAAAAGGCGGATAGTAAACCAAAGATTATGGTCACTATCCGCCTTCCAATCTGTGGCTCCGACCGGCGTCGATCCGGTGACCTAACGATTTTCAGTCGTTCGCTCTACCTACTGAGCTACAGAGCCTGGAGAGTGATCCCCATTCGCAATATAAATAATGCGAAGCGACCCTGACGGGACTTGAACCCGCGACCTCCGCCGTGACAGGGCGGCGCGCTAACCAACTGCGCTACAGGGCCAGAACGGTACAACTAGCATCACCAAGTGACCCCAACGGGATTCGAACCCGTGCTACCGCCGTGAAAGGGCGGCGTCCTAGGCCACTAAACGATGGGGCCGGAAGCTGGCAACTCCAGAAGCACCGATGCAAACACTACTGGATTTTTGGCATGTTGTGCAACACAAACCTGACTCTCAGGTAATACTTGAGACTTTGTGTAGGATTTGGTGAGGAAAGTAGGTGCGCGGTTGTCTTCGGTAAATAAGGTTCTGGTCTCATTGGCCGGCCTTGGCGTCCTGATCAGCACCATCGCTCTATCCCCCGCCTACGGAGTTCCCGACTACCCCACCGCCGCCGAAGTGGCCACCGCCAAGGCCAATGTTCAAACCAAAAAACAGATGGTCACCCGCATTGAGGGAATTCTTGATGAACTGCAATCAGAAGCGGACGCTCTGGAAAAAGTAGCACTGGTAAAAAACGAGCAGTTCAACCAGGCCACTAAGTTAGTGAACGACATGTCTTCAAAGGTAACCGACCTGGAGCAAAAGGTTACTGAGGCTGCAGATGAGGCAACACTGGCCCAAGAACAGCTAGGCCAGATTGTGGCTCGAATGTATCGCCAGGGCACCAGCGGAAATACCTCTCTCGAACTCTTTTTCAACCCGGATAGCTCTGAGCAACTTTTATACCAGCTCGGCACACAGCGCATCATTGCCCAGCGAACCGACTCCATCTACCAGGCAGCTCTTGATAAGCAAGCTCAAGCCAAAGAGTTGGCCAATGAGTTATCGGCCGCTAGAACAGAACTGCAGGACCGAGAAGCGGGGGCCAAGAAGCTTTATCAAGAAGCTCAGGACGCCGCAAACGCGGTAATCTCCAAGGTAAATCAGTCTGAGCGCGAGCGAGCCAGCATGATGAATCAATTGGCCTCTTTGACCGATACCGCCTCGGATTTAGAACGCCAACGGCGCGAAGGTCTAGAGGCTGAGCGCAGACAGAACCTTGTGAAGGCAGCTCCGAGCGCCCCGGAGCTTTACAGCGTTGGAGATCCAGATTTTGCGAAGGTGGAAGCGGCAATCGCTTTTGCTTCTGAGCAGCTCGGAGAGCGCTACGTTCTTGGCGGGGCCGGGCCAAATGTTTGGGACTGCTCGGGTATCACAATGAAGAGCTACGCCTCAACTGGCGTGTATATCGGCTGGCACTCGGCAACTGCGCAATTTAACGTTCTTGCCAGCCAGGAAAAGTTAGTGCCATTCCAGCAGATTCAACGTGGCGATTTGATTTGGTGGACCCAGTCGAGTTCGTTTTCGGGAGATAAGTATCACGTAGCTATCTACTTGGGCGATGGGATGATGCTGGAATCTCCTAACCCGGCGAGAACAGTTCGCATTGTTCCAGTTCGCTACGGTGAAATCGTTCCTTACGCTGGCCGGCCTACCGCTTAGGTAATTCGGAAACTGAGTGCTCAGCTATGACATCGGGGGTCTGGCTTCCAAGCTGACATCGATAGTTTCGATCTGTGAAATGGCTTCAAGAGTCCCTTGAATAGGGCACTTATTTGCGATTGCGATCAGAGACTCTCGCTGTTCGGAAGTCAGCGGGCCGGTGAGCCTTATTTTTCTTAAAAAGTGAGAGTAGGTAGGTATACCTTCCGGGTCAACCTCCGCATGTCTTTTATCTTGAGTGACTTCTACGCTCACGCAAACTAGCGGAATCTTATTGCGCTTTGCATAGATCCGAATCGTGATGGAGGTGCAGGCACCAAGCGCTGCGGCGATCAGCTGATAGGGGGTCGGCCCGGTGTCCAGCCCACCAAAATCAGTGGGATAATCAGCTAACAAAGTGTGCTTTTGACCAAATAATATGTCTTGCTGAAACTTATCCGCTGCCACCTCTGAGACAAGCACAGGTCCGTCGCCCGAATTGGGAGAAGTTTTAGGAGTGCGCAGGTTTAGGTATCTAGAGGACCAGCTTGAAATAATGTCGGCTACATATTCGCTGTCCCTGACTTTTTTCAAAAGGTGGTCTGCGTCATCGAGTGACACAAAACTCTTGGGGTGCTGTGCGGCTCGGAAGATCTCCTCAGCATTTTCAATCCCGACGGTGTTATCCAATGGGGCATGCAGAATCAACAGCGCCGCCTTCATTTTTCGAACGCAGGTCAAAATTTCCGAGTCTTGAATGTCTTTTAGAAACTGCTCTTTTATGACAAATTCGCGATTTGCGAGGCTGACCTTCGCCTCTCCTTCACCCGCAATTTCTGCGATATGTCCCGCCAGCAGTTTTTCGAGATGTTTCGGGTTTGATGGAGCCCCGATTGTCACTACAGCTTGAATTTCAAAAAGCTCGCTAGCGACCTGAAGCACGGCAGCTCCGCCTAGGGAATGTCCAATCAGTAGGGTCGGCGCCATGCCGATGGATTTCAGATGCTCGATGGCTAATTTTAAATCCAGCACATTTGTCGAAAAGTTTGTGTCAGCAAAATTTCCGTGCGAGTGACCCAGGCCCGTGAAGTCGAAGCTCATCACCGCAATCCCATGGTGACTGAGCCGTGAAGTGATTCTTTTGACAGCCGGTATCTCTTTTGAGCAGGTGAAGCAGTGGGCAAAAACCGCAACCGCACTCAACTGACTATCGGGGTGAGAAATTCTTCCCGATAAAGTGCTTTTTGAACCCTGGAACGCAAAGTCCACGGGTCGCATTAGAGCGCAAACCCCGGGCGAATCCCGTTATCCCAATCGACCCGAGAATTGCCAAGTCTTGGGTAAGAATCGTTTGACTTGAGTAGCTGAGCTAGGTGCATTAAGTTCCAGCTCATGAACGTGGTGTTGCGGTTGGCAAATTCATTTTCTGGGCCACCGGAATCCTTGTCCATATAGCTCGGACCGGGCCCAATCCCCCCAATCCAGCCGGCATCTGCCTGGGGAGGGATTGTGTAACCAACGTGCTGCAGAGCGTAAAGGTTGCTCATTGCTGAGTGCTTCAGACCGTCTTCGTTACCTGAGAGCAGGGTCCCAGCAACTTTGCCGTAATAGCGGTACTGGCCTTTTTCGTTTATCTCCCCGCTCATCGCATAGAGCCGCTCAATCAACACTCGCATCGCAGAAGAGTTTTCACCAAGCCAAATTGGGCCTGCGACCACCAAAATATCAGCCTCAAGGAACTTCGGCCATAATTCCAACCAGTCGTCTTTTTCGTGGCCGTACTTTGTCATATCGGGAAATACACCGGCGGGAACCGTGTGGTCCACGAGCCTAAGTGTCTCAACCTGGACACCTTGAGATTCCATCACCCTGGCGCTGAGGTCTATCAAGCCTTGAGTATGAGAAAGCTCTGGCGAGAGCTTTAGAGTGCAATTAACGAATAAAGCCTTCAAATTGGTAAATGTACTCATTACCGCCCCCGGTCTAGTTCCGGCGATTTGTCCCAAAGGTTAGCGGTATTTGAAAATTTTTCTATCTGGCCCACTAACCATTTAGGGGCCGGATTTTTGAATGTAGCACCGAAGTCTGACAATAAGAAACGGCAATCTAGTTGGACAGCTGTCTGTGGGGTTTTTGGGAGCACATGGTGAGTGGCAAACTTCGGGCCAATTGTTGGGCCGGTGCTCGTGCACGCACCAAGTTCGCACAGTTCAAGCTGGCCCAAAGCGGAATTTTTCGTTTCCAAAGAGCCAGCCCTGACCCTATTGACGAAAGAGTCCTGGGCAGATTGGTTTTGTGCACAGGGGTCTTAATCGACTGGATATCTGCATTACCAAGGCCGCTGAGCAAGGCCTCGCGGAGTGATGCTTTGGTAGGCGACCCAACCATCCGCGACCCGTCATGGTAAACACGGCAGGCCAAGTCGATGGTCGGTTCCGCTCCCGGGACAACATCATTACCGTCGATCAGAATGGTGGGCGAACCGGCAAATCGATATTTGGCAGCCTCCTCCGGGGTGCGTATGAGAGTGAAGGTCGGGGTCAGATTGGTGAGTCCTAGCTCCTGGATCAACTCCTTTAAAACCGGACCTACTGATTCCCAATTTGGGCAGTCAGCGATGTGTAGCACTTGAATTTTCATTGTAATAATCCTTCGCTTGTCTTATTTGCCAAGCTGTCTAATGGATCACAAACATTTAGTTAGAGCTCACAACCCAATATTTGATTAGTCAAGAGGCGTTTTATGCTTTCGGCGTTTCAGAAAAGTGACTGTCAGCAAAATAGCTAGAGCGATAACAAGGAATGGCCATGGGCCGGTGGTTCCTGCAAAACTCGCCACCTGGCCCTGCAGCCTAGTCACCGCTTCGATGATCGGATTCTCAAAGTTAAATCCTTGGTAGAGCTGCAATTCATACCAGGCGTAGAGCAAGAAGTAGCTTCCGACGACAACCAAGAGCAAGGCGGTGCCCTTTTCAATTATTGGATAAGCCTGTCGGATTTTTTTGAGCACTGTTTGCTTGGCAGCAGCGGTTATGGTCGCTAAAACAAAGACAGTCGCAGCCATCCCCAGCGAGTAGCTAGTGAAAACGGCGAGAAGTTGGATCAAGTTTTGTTGCTGGACTGCCCCAGTAGTGATTGCCAAAAATGGCCCTATGGTGCAGGAGAGCGAAGCCAAAGCATAGGTAACTCCATATCCAAATTGAGTTACGAATGACCTGCCAGGAGCGATGTTCGGATTTAGAAATTTAGCCATAATGGGACTTTTGCCCCAAAGTAATAGGACTCCAAGAACAATCAGCACGAGCCCCATAAGCCCGGTAACAAAAGGCAGGCATTCCTGAATAGCGTAGGAAATTGGGAAAACCAGCAGTCCAATGGCGGCGAAGATCACAAGCAGCCCGAGGGAAAAAGCAACAGCAAACCTCACGGCCCGAAAATACGGGGCGGTGGCGGTTGCGCCGGGCTCCTCCTTGATAAGGATCATCGAGGTCAGATAGGCCGGTAATAAAGCAAAACCGCACGGGTTGAAGGTGGCAAGAATTCCTGCCGTCAAAGCCAGTGCGAGATTGATTTCGAGCAACTACTTGACCCAGTCAGCTAGCGCTTGCAAATCCCCTGCCGAGGTGGGTCCAATGTTTAGGCGTAATTCGCCTTGGCGATTTACCGCCACTAGGGAAGGTTGAATGGGAACCTGGAATGCAGACCAGAGAGCGCCAGTTTCATCGTTCAGATGGGTCAAGTACGCGGTGTTCGTGCGTTGGGTGAAAGCTGCCATTTCTTCGGAAGATCCATACCCGGCAATCCCAATAACCAATAAATCTGGATTGGCCTCTGTGAGGGCGACAATGTCTGCTGACTCCTGGGCACAAATCGCGCACCAGGGAGTCCAGAACCAAATCAGTGCCCCCCGATCTGCCAATTCAACGCTCGAGTAATTTTCCCCTGAAATAGTCTGAGCTGAAAACTCGGGAAGCTGGCCGCTATCTTTGCCCGGCAGGGTTGCAGCACAGCCTGCAAGTAATAGTGCCAGCGTGCTCATCGCAATCAATCGACTAATGTTTTTTCTCAACACGAGATTAGATCCTATTCAGTTTGAGTTTGACTCCGAGGAAGGTTCCTAAAAAGGCGAAGACCAGAAAGATCCAACCGGATATGGCGAAACTTTGAGTGCCGGTAAGAAGGACTCCCACCGTGCACCCGAGCGCGGTGAAAGATCCCCAGCCGAGCATAACTCCGCCCAGTAGGGCCGTCCCTGAGTTGGCAATCGTGATTGATTCGAAGCCGAATCTATTACTCGCTATCGCCGCCGCGAGTGCCGCGATAAACAGACCTAAAATTAGCCAGCCATTATTAGTGATTATTTCACCCACCACCGCAATACAGCCGGCAAAAGTATCCATTCCTTCCAATGTCTCAGGGCGGATGTTCAGATTGGATGCGAGATTTTGACTCCAGGAGTTGATTTGCCTAGTAGTGCCAAGCGGTTCCACTTGCAGATATGCCGCGACTCCCACCAAGCCCACTATCGATCCAGTGGCCCAGGGTGTCCAGCGTTTTTTCAAAAGGTTATCCCGGAGCTGAGTTGGGGTTGCAGAGGCTTGGGCAATTGCCTTATTTTCTTTGGGGTCTGCCCGTTTTAGCGCTAGGTAAATCAGAATCCCAAGCACTAAAAGAGTCAAAAGCAGTGCCCCACCGTAGCCAAGATAGCTGGGCAACCAAATAGTGGGTGCGGCACTGATAGTGAGGTTATAAAGCGGGTTCCAGCTTTGATAGGCGAGGAAGAATCCGATTACGGTGCCCAATAAGGCAACAATCGCGCGCAGCGACCCTTCGGCCAAGCGATATATGTGGCCAGAGATACAAGCACCAGAAAGCGCCATGCCTAGTCCAAACACGAATGCTGCAACTACCAAGGCGATGCTCACCGGACCAATGTGGGCTCCAGTTGGAAGCCCCCTGGCGGGATCAGCCTGAAAGATTCCGAAAAGCACGGTGTAACCGATTGCTCCGACCCCGATTGCGGTATAGATAGCAAGCAGCCCAGAGTTGTAATTTCTATCTATTGCGTCACGCCAGATACAGAAGAAACAAAAGCGACCACGTTCAAACGCAATTCCCAGTGCAGCCCCTAGAACCAATGAGATCGAGGCCTGGGAACCAAAGTCTTCACTAGCGGCTAACCAGGTGGCCAGCCAGACTAAAAAGCCAATCAGCCCAAGGGCAACTAGTGATCGAACGCTATCGGCTTTGGTCCAAACTGGCCCAGTCCTTTCGGGACTGGCCAGTTCAGCCTGCTGGGTCGCCATTAGGCCCCAGCCGATTCAATTGGGACGTTTTCGGCGTTGCCATATTCGGTCCATGAACCGTCGTAATTCTTCACGTTCTCAAACCCGAGAACCTGGGTCAATGCAAACCAGGAAGCGCTAGCCAGCAGCCCGGTTCCGCAATACAGAATGATTTCTTTGTCTGAGGTGACGCCTATCGCCTCATAGGTTTCGGCTATGTTGGCGGCATCAAGGTAGGTATTTTCTTCGGTGAAGAGGCTGAAACTGAACAGGCTCTCAGCACTAGGAACGTGACCATCGAAAGTGGCACCGGACTCAACCTCGCCCAGGTAAGACTCGAGTGACCGATTGTCAACAATCAGGGTGTTGTCAGAGTCCCCGGTCTTCGCCGCAACAACTACCTCTTCGATAAAGGCCCTCAGGTTCAAATTGGGCTCACCAGGTGAAAAGTCCCCTGAACTAAAAGTTGGAACCTGCAATGAAAGCTCCCCTCCGGTTGCCTCCCAGTTCGCGAGACCGCCATCTAAAAGCCTGACGTTATTGAATCCATAAATCTTAAAGACCCAAACCGCCCAGGTGGCATAGAGCTGGTGGGTCTCCCCATAGACCACAATCTTGGAATTCTGGTTGATACCCAAATCGCGGCCAACAGTTTCGAAACTGGCCCTTCCGACTATTCCTCGATCAGCACCACCGGTGAGTCCAGTGGCCCAATCGAGCTTCCGTGCCGAAGGAATGTGGCCTCTTTCATAGACCCCCTCCTCAGCAGCAATATGCAAAATTACGAGATCGGGGTCCGTTGCATTGGCCTCGAGCCAATCCCGAGAAACCAAGCCTTGATTAGTGATTGTGGTGGTGACTCCCGGCTCATACTCGCTTGCGACCTCCGCAACGCTCGAGCTATTTGGTGCGCTGGTGTTTGAAGTGGCGGCACAGCCCGAAAGTGTGGTGAGGGAAATGACCAAGAGGCCTAGCAGCTTGGAAGAGTTCTTGAAGGTGGTCATTTATTTCGTCTTTCGATTATTGGAAAGTTGATGAGTCACCTGAAGGCTATGAAGGCTGGCACTGGGCCACAAGTTGGCGGGTAACAAAACAACACAGAAGGAAACAATTGGAAACTATTGAACCCTTCAGGCTGCAGCATTAAGTGAGCTCACATCAAATTCATCTAGACACCGGGGATATGAAGCTTTTGAGCCGGGCGCATGTCAGCTGCATCGAAAGTGGCTTTTTCGCTCCTTGAGGCGACTCTAGTTATCTGAGAATTTTTGGTTGGCCATTATTAATTGCCTTGGTGGATCTTTAGGATTCAGCCGCAGTGATAGAAAAAGTGGCAGCCCAAGGAGCATGCCTGCGACGAGACTGCGAGGCCCCAGATCATGAAAAAAGCCGGGCCCCCAAATCCATGGTGGTCTCAGTCGCCTCCGCTAAAAATTGCATGCCCAGCACCAGCCAAAATAATGTCGCAAACGATTTTGAAAGAGACTTAGTCATTTCCGGAAATCGCAGATCATCGGCGGCTAGAAAAGTTCAACGGTAATTGGAGTTTGCCCGCACTCTGGCTGGGTTGGAGCTAGTGCGTATAGCTTGCGTAGGCCGCGTCGATGACCTTTTGAGTCGCCTTTAGCTCTTCCCAGCCTTGAATCTTGACCCACTTATTTGGCTCTAGGTCTTTGTAGTGAGTAAAAAAGTGCTCAATCTCGTTTTTAGTTTGAGCGGGAACGTCGCCTAGGTCTTTGATGTGAGACCAGCGTGGATCTTTGGCGGGAACACAGAGGACTTTTTCATCCACTCCACCATCGTCTTCCATCACCAGCATGCCAACTGCTCGAACCTTGACACCAACCCCCGGGTAGAGGGGGTATTCGAGCAGAACCAAGGCATCTAGAGGGTCGCCATCGCCACCGAGAGTGTTTTCGAAATAGCCGTAATCGGTTGGATAAACAAAGCCAGTGAACAACACTCGGTCTAAAAACACTCTGCCGGTCTCGTGGTCAATTTCGTATTTATTTCTTGAACCGCGCGGTATCTCAATCACTACGTCGTAACTCAATGCAACTCCTCAATAGGCTTATGGGCAACAGATTATCGAATTTGGGACCCAATGGAACTTAGACCTCGCCTGACCCCGGCAATAGCCGATGTCAGGCGCGCTGTTCGTGAGACTCTTTCGAAACTTAATCTTGTCGCTGGCGACACTATTTTAGTTGCGGTTTCTGGTGGTGGTGACTCTCTGGCGCTGGCCAGTGCCACCATATTCGAGGCGAACAAACTAAAACTTAACGTAGCTGCAGCAATAATCGATCACGGTCTGCAGCAGAACTCTGATGTGGTGGCCCAAAATACTAAGCAAGTGTGCAAAGCCCTTGGCCTAGAGCCGGTTCTGGTCTCGAGAGTCTCGGTTACCCAAGCTGGAGCGGGCTTAGAGGCGGCTGCAAGAAATGCTCGGTATCGAGAATTAGAAAATATTCGAGTGCAGCTTTATGCCAGTTACATTTTTTTGGGCCATAACCAGGGGGATCAGGCCGAGACGGTGTTGCTCGGTTTAGTTAGAGGCTCTGGGCTAAGTGCAATCTCTGGGATGCGCGAGATTGATGAGGAGCGGAAACTGATTCGGCCGCTTCTGGGTTTGACCCGCAGTCTGCTTCGACAAAGTGTGCTCGATCAGGGCCTAGAGATTTGGGATGACCCGCAGAATTTGGATGAGGATTTCACGCGGGTCAAAGCTCGCAGAATTTTAGCGGAGCTTGAGGTTGAGCTTGCCCCGGGTATTGCAGAATCGCTTTCCAGGACCGCGCTTTTGGTGCAGGAGTCGGAGGACTATTTACTCAACCAGGCCAATCAGCTGATGCTGCAGGTAATGACTGATGGGGGTTATGCGATCGAGTTGCTAGCAAAAGCTCAGATTGGGCTAAGGCGCAAGACGCTCCACTTGATTGCTTTAGCCAACGGAGCGAAGAGCCTGTCTCGTTCGCAAGTGCTTGAAATGGATGCGTTGGTTACAAACTGGCACGGACAGAAACCGCTGAGTCTTTCTGGCATTACAGTAGAGCGGGTAAATAATCAGCTAGTTTTGCTACCCGGCAAGCCATTGAACCCAGGAGCCTAAAGTGCACCTCGCCCATAAAGACATCACCAAAGTTTTGGCCTCCAAGGAGCAAATCCAAACCCGAATCCAAGAGCTTGCGATCCACATCGATGAGTTCTATCAAGACAAGAACGTGCTGCTACTGGGAATCTTGAAGGGGGCTGTGCCATTCATGGCCGATCTATCAAGGGCCATGCAGATTCCGAGCAGCCAAGACTGGATGGCGGTTTCCTCCTACGGCTCTGGCACCGTGTCTTCAGGGGTGGTTCGAATTCTCAAAGACCTTGATACCGATATTAAAGACCGCCATGTTTTGATAGTCGAAGACATAATTGACTCTGGGCTAACACTTTCTTGGCTCACAGCCAATCTTGCAGCTCGTGAGGCAAAGTCTGTAGAGATAGTCGCTCTTTTGCGCAAGCCCGAGGCCGCCAAGGTGAAGATTGATGTCAGATGGGTGGGGTTTGATATTCCAAACGAATTTGTGGTGGGCTATGGGCTCGACTACAACGAGCAGTATCGATCACTAGATGGCGTTGGAGTGCTGGCGCCTTCTGTTTACAGTTAATCCAAATTGAAAGGGGCGGCGAAGCCACCCATGAAGGTTAAAAAGTTTCTACGCGGACCCTGGATATGGGTCGCACTTGCCTTGACGGTAGTTTTCATCGGCACCTCATTGGCCACCGCCGATCGTTTCACCAAGGTTGACACCGAGGTCGGTCTAGATCTGATTTCTTCGGGTCAGGCCAAATCGGTCACCATCTTGGATGGCAACCAAAGGGTTGATGTGGTCCTAACTTCGACTAATGCCGAATATGGAAATCAGATTCAGTTCTACTTTGTCTCGGGTCGCGCCTCGGCGGTTGCCGAGATTGTTGCAGCTGCCCCAATTAGTGATGGCTGGACCGATGAGGTTCCATCAACCCCTTGGCCGCTGGCCCTATTGGGTTCGCTCTTACCATTCATTATCATTTTGGCGCTCTTCTGGTTCTTGATGAGCACCATGTCGGGTGGCGGCCGCGGGGTTATGAACTTCGGTAAATCAAAAGCCAAGATGGTCACTAAAGAGACCTCGAATGTCACCTTCGCCGATGTTGCAGGGATTGACGAGGCCATGGAAGAGCTTGTTGAGATTAAGGATTTTCTAAAAGACCCGGAAAAATTCCAAGCCATGGGCGCCAAGATTCCCAAGGGAGTTTTGTTATACGGCCCACCGGGAACCGGTAAAACCCTCGTAGCCAAAGCGGTAGCCGGCGAAGCCGGCGTGCCATTCTTCTCAATCTCTGGCTCTGATTTTGTCGAGATGTTTGTCGGTGTCGGCGCCTCAAGGGTGAGGGACCTATTCGAGCAGGCTAAGCAAGCATCACCGGCAATTATCTTTGTTGATGAGATTGATGCTGTTGGACGTCACCGCGGCACCGGCATCGGGGGCGGCAACGATGAGCGCGAGCAGACTTTGAACCAGCTCTTGGTTGAGATGGATGGCTTTGACACCAATACCAATGTGATTTTGATTGCTGCAACCAACCGGCCAGACGTTTTGGATCCCGCCCTTTTGAGACCCGGCCGCTTTGACCGCCAGGTTGGGGTTAGCGCCCCGGACCTAAAGGGTCGCGAGCAGATTCTGAAGGTGCACTCCAAGAACAAGCCCTTGGCGGATGATGTGAATCTAGAAGTGATTGCTAGAAGGACTCCCGGGTTCACGGGTGCCGATTTGGCCAACGTGCTAAACGAGTCAGCTCTTTTGGCTGCCCGATTGAACCGCACCGAGATCAACGACGAGGTCATAGACGAGGCCATCGACCGAGTAATCGGAGGACCTCAAAAGAAGTCCACCCTGATGCAGGATAAAGAGCGCCTCATCACCGCCTATCACGAGGCCGGTCACGGTTTAGTGGCGGGCGCCCTAAACCACTCCGATCCGGTTACCAAGATCACGATTTTGCCAAGAGGCCGAGCTTTGGGTTACACCATGGTGATGCCGATGGAGGATCGCTACTCAATCACCCGCAATCAGCTCCTAGATCAGATTGCTTGGGCAATGGGTGGCCGCATCGCAGAGGAAATCGTCTTCAAGGATCCGACTACCGGAGCGTCAAATGACTTTGAGAAGGCTACAAATATTGCCCGAACCATGGTGACCAAATACGGCATGAGTTCCAAAATTGGCGCGATTACTTTGGGCAGTGGCAACTCAGAACCCTTTTTGGGTCGCGAGCTCGCGACCCAGCACGCGTATTCGAACGAGATGGCACAGCAGGTAGATAACGAGGTGCGGGCCATTTTGGAAAACGCTTTGAATGAAGCGCATCAAGCCATCACACTCAATAGGGCCGTTTTGGACAAGCTTGCCAAGTCACTTTTGGAGCAGGAGACCCTGAACCAAGAAGAAATTATGAAGATCTTCAAGACGGTTAAAAAGCTACCGGAACGCACCGTTTGGCGGTCATCAACAAAACGTTCAGTAACTGCCAAGGGCCCAATTTCAGTGCCCAAGCGCAAAGCCATTCAGCTCGAGGTGCACCCTGAAAAGCCAAAGCCAGAAAAGCCAACCGAAGAGACTCCGCTAGATGCAAAGTGATCGAATCCGCGCTGCGGTTAGAGAGTTACTTATTGCTATTGGTGAAGACCCCGATCGCGAAGCACTTAGGTCAACCCCCGAAAAAGTAGCCCAGAGCTACGAGGCTTTTTTCAAGGGGATTGGCAAAGATCCGCTGAGCGCTTTTGGCGAGCTATTTGAGACTGAAAAGAATGAGACGGTAATTCTTAAGGACATCGAGTTGGTCTCAATTTGTGAACATCATCTTTTGCCCTTCACCGGCGTGGCGCATGTTGCTTATCTTCCAAACGGCAAACTTGCCGGCCTGGGGCGACTGGCCAATGTGGTTGAGATTTTGGCCGCTAGGCCGCAACTGCAAGAACACTTAACAAACCAAATAACCCAAGCAATCTCTGATGGCTTGAATGCCCAGGGTGTAATTGTTGTGGTTGAGGCCAGGCACCAGTGCGTCGCGTCGCGGGGAGCAAGACAGCCTGCGGTGAACACAATCACTATGAGTTCGCTTGGAGTGTTTGCTGACCCGGTATATCGTGCCGAGGTCATGGGTCTGATAAACAAATAATCATGAAGACCTTCGCCCGGCCCCTGGTGATGGGCGTGATTAATATCACCCCCGATTCCTTTAGCGATGGTGGTGAATTTCTCGACGCGGATTATGCTCTGGCACAGGCGAGATTACTCATGAGCCAGGGCGCTCAGATTCTCGATATCGGGGGCGAATCAACTAGACCCGGAGCCATTCGAATTTCCCCGGACATAGAGCAGCAGCGCATTTTGCCGGTGCTTAGATTATTTAAGGAAAAACTTAATATTTTGATTTCGGTTGACACCATGAACTCTGAAACTGCCAAGTTGGCAATCGCCGCTGGTGCCGATTTCATCAACGATGTCTCCGGCGGGTTGGCCGACCCCGAAATGTTTAGAGCCGTAGCCAAAAGCGATGCGAGGTATGTCCTGAGCCACTGGCGCGGCAACTCAAGCGTGATGGATCAAATGGGTCAGTATCAAAACATCGCAAAAGAGGTTGTGTCAGAGCTTGCGGAGCAGGTCGCCATCGCGGTGGCCGCTGGCATCTCTCGGGAGCGCATCATCGTTGACCCCGGGCTCGGTTTTGCCAAGGACATAAAGCAGAACTGGGAGCTGGTTTCAAGACTCGATGAGCTTGAGGCGCTGGACTTGCCTATCTTGGTGGGGGCCTCAAGAAAAAGGTTTCTGGCCAATGCGCTTGATGAGACTGATCCGGCCGCGGTGTCGAATCCCCGCCGCGACGTGGCCACGGCCGTGCTGACGGCGCTATTGCTGCAACGAAAGCTCTGGGGAGTTAGGGTTCATAATGTTGAGACCACCATGGATGCAATCAAAGTTGTAGAGGCGCTGAGAAACTCGGAGGTTCAAAAGTGATTTACACAATCAACCTTGTGGGCCTTAGAGTGCATGCTTATCACGGGGTTTTGCCCCACGAGACTGCCTACGGGCAAGAGTTTTTGATTGATTGCAATTACCTCATCGAGGCACAATCTGAAGATGAGTTAACCTCGACGGTTTCCTACGCGGCTATCGCGGACCTGTTGGTGATCACCGCCACCAGCAACACTTATCAGCTATTAGAAACCCTGGCATATCAGTTGTTGGCCGCGGTTTTGGCCCACAGCCCCAAAATAACTCGGGCCGGGATTACCGTGCACAAGCCAATGGCACCGATTGACCATGAGTTTCAGGATGTTTCGGTTTCGGTGTCAGGTGACCGTGGTGTTGACTAGGGCGATTCTCGCGCTCGGTGGAAACCTTGGAGATATCCACAAGAATCTTCTTAGTGCGATCTCGACCCTGGGGGAAAACCCCGATCTAAGAGTCAATAAAGTTTCGAGCTTCTACGCTTCAAACGCTCTCACTCTCGATGGAATTGATAAAACCAAACCCGATTACCTCAATGCTGTTATCGAGGTGTCAACCACTTTGGATCCTCAGCAGCTCTTGGCGTTTTGCAACCAGGTTGAGTTGGGTTTAGGGCGCGTCCGTCAAGAGCGCTGGGCCTCCAGAACAATCGACATCGACATCATTACCTTTGGCGAAGAATTGATTGCGACCGAATCGCTCTCAATACCTCACCCGAGAGCCTTTGAGCGAGCCTTTGTATTGGTGCCCTGGGCACAGATTGATTCTGAAGCGAGCCTTTCGGGGCACGGCAAGGTTTTGGATTTAGCAAACTCGCTCAAAGACCAAGTCTGGATTTTCGCATGAAGATTTTGACCATTTTGGCCTGGGGGGTAGTTGGTGCCGCACTTGGCTTTAGTGCTAGTGAGTTGTCCGAGGCCTTGGGGTTTGGCTATCCAGTAAGTCCGAATACTCTTTTAGTGACACTGCCCTTTATTGGGGTAGCTATTTACTTTTTATCGCTACCGATATTTCGTTACCGTAAGGCCCTGGAAAAGGCCCAGACGAAGCCGGTAGAAAGACCGAACCCTTTTTATGCGGTCAGAGTTTTGGTTTTAGCCAGGGCAATCATCCTGACCGCGGCGGGTTTTTTAGGCTGGCACCTGGGAGGCTTGATCTGGCTTTTCACCTTCTCTAATGCGCCCTCGCAATTGGTGACACCCGCGATTATTGGGCTGGCAGGATCGCTAATAATGTTGCTCGCCGGCTACCTGGCAGAGTTTAATTGTCGTGCACCAAAGAATAATGACGATGAGGTTGAAGATTGAAAATAGGCATCATTGGCGACGAGCCGGCCGGGCCGGTACTAGCCAAGGCTTGGGCAGCAGCTGGCCACGAAATAGTAGGAGCCTGGGTCGAGTCACCCATAGCGATTGAACGCATCGAGACGCTGTTGCCAGATGTGCCAATCGCTTCGATGCTCGCGGTTGCCGAGGACTCCGACCTGGTTTTGCTTGCGGTACCCAATAGTGATATCGAATTAGTTTGTGATGGTATCGCGGGCTTCGGGTTATTTGGTCCCAAAAAGTTGGTGGTGCACCTGTCGCCACTTGCGGGAATCGGCTTGCTTGGGTCGGCCGCCATTCAGGGTGCGGTGCCCATTGCCTTGCATCCGGTGATGCACTTCACCGGCACCACAATGGACCTGCAGGTTTTGAAAAACACTTCGGTCGCAGTTTCGGCTCCCGAGGTCTTGCTGCCGATAGCTCAGGCGTTGGCAATTGAACTTGGAGCCGAGCCGATAGTGGTTTCAAATGACCAACGCGCTGCCTATGCCGAGGCCTTTGGTGTGGCGAGCGGGTTCTCCTCCCTTGTGGTGGGCCAGGCAATCGGTATCCTCGAAGCAGCCGGGATGGAAAATCCCGCCAGACTAATTGCTCCAGTTGTTCGCGCTGCAGTCGAGCAAGCCTTGGCACAAGGGGCGCTAAGAATCGATCCGAAGGATTTTCTCTAATGCAACTTATTCAAAACGGTAGGGATCTGACCCAAGCGGTAGCTCAAGCGCGCTCACTGGGTAAAAAGATCGGCTTCGTGCCGACCATGGGCGCCCTTCACCAGGGGCATATGGCCCTGGTGAAAAAGGCCGAGGAGACCTGCGACTTCGTGGTGGTTTCGGCGTTTGTAAACCCCCTGCAATTTGGTGAGGGGGAGGGATTCGAGGATTACCCGAGGACCATCTCGGTAGACGCGCGGCTGGTTACCGACCAGGGAGCTGATGTTTTATTCGCACCGGGGGTCAATGATGTCTACCCCAAGGATGTTGAGATAAAAAAGCTCATCGCTGGGCCGATTGGTCAGGCTTTTGAGGGAACCATTCGCCCGGGGCACTTTGATGGGATGCTCACGGTAGTTTCTCGACTATTCGATATGGTCACCCCGGATCAGGTCTTTTTCGGTGAGAAAGACGCTCAGCAGGTGGCTCTGGTGGCGAAGCTGCTGCGCGATCAAATAGTTTCAGGGGAGCGATCCCCAATAAAGTTGGTGGTGTGCGACACGGTGCGAGATGCTGATGGGTTGGCACTTTCCAGTCGAAACCGAAGGCTATCCAAGGACCAGCTGGAAGTGGCTAAAACTATCTACCCGGCACTTCTTGCAGGCTCCAGAGCTGGACCCTCTGCGGCTAAAATTACGGATGCGGCGAAAGCCAAGCTGGACCCTGCGGCTAAACTTGAGTACCTAGAGCTAGTAGACCCGCAGAGTTTTACACCGGTCCCTAGCACTTTGCCAACTCCAACCAGATTGATAATCTCGGTGCGGGTTGGGGAGATTCGACTGATTGACAACCTACTGATTGACGGGACCGAATGAGCGATTTAGAGCCAGAGGTTGATGACCTGCCCGAGCAGATTGCGATTCGTTTGGCAAAGCGTTTAAGGCTCAATGAGATCTCCAGCGCTTACCCGGTTACGCTCCCGATAACTAACACCATAGAGGCAATAAAGGCTCACTATCCAAACTTGGAGGCCGATATCTCGACCGGGGACCAAGTCGGGCTTGCGGGTCGAATCATGTTTTTGCGCAACACTGGAAAGCTTTGTTTTGCGACATTGCAGTCGGGTACCGGTGAGCGGATTCAGGCGATGATTAGCCTCGATCGGATCGGGCAAGAGCAATTGGATCTCTGGAAAGAGTTGGTTGATTTAGGAGATCACGTTTTTGTTCAGGGTGAGGTAATCACCTCAAAGCGTGGCGAACTTTCTGTCCTAGCAAGTCAATGGCTGATGGCCACCAAGACCATCAGGCCGCTGCCGAATTTGCATAATGACCTGGGCGAGGAGTTTCGCTCCAGGCACCGCTACATAGATTTGATTGTGCGTGAGAGGGCTCGTGAGGTGGTGAAGATTCGCTCAGAGGTGATGCAGTCCTTACGCCTCACCTTCGCGAATCGGGCTTTTATGGAGGTTGAGACCCCCATGCTTCAGACCATGCACGGTGGCGCATCGGCCCGGCCATTCAAGACTCACTCGAATGCTTTTGACACCGAGCTATTTCTAAGGATTGCCCCAGAGCTGTTTTTGAAGCGTGCTGTAGTTGGAGGCCTAGAGCGGGTTTTTGAGATCAACCGAAACTTTCGAAATGAGGGTGCCGACCGAACCCACTCGCCAGAGTTTGCGATGCTCGAAAGCTATGAAGCATATGGGGATTACAACACCATGGCGGATTTGACTCAAGAGTTAATTCAAAACGCGGCGATGGATGTTTTTGGCACCCACAAAGTGGAGCTGGAGGATGGCTCGATCAGCGACCTCAGCGGCCAGTGGCCGAGAATCTCGATGTTCGAGTCGCTCTCAGTAGCCGCTGGAGTGGTTATTACACCTTCTACTCCGATAGCGGAGCTAAAGGCGCTTGCCAAGGCGGCTGACATTGAAATCGAGCACCCGCTGCACGGCAAGTATGTCGAGGAGCTTTGGGAGCACTTTGTGAAGCCCGGCCTTGAGAATCCGACTTTCGTCATCGACTTTCCAGTTGATACTTCCCCATTGACTCGGGGTCACAGAAGCAAAGCGGGCGTGGTTGAAAAGTGGGATCTTTATATTCGAGGCTACGAGCAGGCCACCGGCTACTCCGAGTTGGTTGACCCGGTAGTTCAGCGCGAGAGGTTTATCGCGCAAATGGAGCTCGGGGCCACCGGCGACCCTGAGGCAATGAAGCTCGATGAGGAGTTTCTCAAAGCACTGGAATTCGGTATGCCGCCATCGGGCGGAATGGGGCTAGGCATTGACCGGTTGTTGATGACACTAACCGGGCTTGGAATAAGGGACACCATTTTGTTCCCGCTGGTGAAATAGGGAAGGCAACATGTCATTTTTAGAAGTGCTAATCGACGTAACCGTCTCGCTTATCCCGCCCGCTTTTATGGGAGTCCTGTTTTGGCTAATGATGCGCTCAATTCTGAGGGCCGATAAGGGTGAGCGGGATAGCTATAACGAAATTGAAGCCGAAGAGCGCGCAAAGCGCGCTAACGCCTTGGGCGAACAGCCCTAGATTTCGCTCTCGGTCGGACTTAGCATTTCCACTATAAGAATTTTGGAGGTGCAAACTTGTTCGAGAAATTTACTGACAAGGCTCGTCGTGTTGTAGTGCTTGCCCAGGAAGAGGCAAAGCTACTGAACCACAACTACATCGGAACCGAGCACATTCTGCTCGGGCTGATTCACGAGGGTGAGGGAGTTGCCGCAAAGGCGCTCGAGGCCCTTGGCATCAACCTAGAGCAGGTCCGCGAGCAGGTTCAAGAGATTATCGGTCAGGGCCAGCAGGCCCCAAGTGGTCACATTCCTTTCACTCCGCGAGCCAAAAAGGTCCTAGAGCTCTCGCTGCGCGAAGCACTTCAGCTCGGCCACAGCTACATCGGAACCGAGCACCTACTGCTGGGTCTGATTCGTGAAGGCGAGGGTGTTGCCGCCCAAGTCTTGACTAAATTAGGCGCCGATACCAATAAGGTGCGCCAGCAGGTTATCCAGCTATTGAGTGGCTACCAGGGCAAAGAGGCAGTTTCAGTGGGTGGCGAATCTGCCCCACAGCCAAAGGGCTCGCAGATTTTGGACCAGTACGGTCGCAACCTGACTCACGCGGCAGCTGATGGCAAGTTGGACCCGGTGGTTGGTAGAGAGCGCGAGATTGAGCGCGTCATGCAGATTCTTTCTAGGCGCACCAAAAACAACCCCATCTTGATTGGTGAGCCCGGCGTAGGAAAGACCGCTGTGGTTGAAGGTTTGGCTCAGGCTATCGTCGCGGGCAATGTGCCAGAGACGCTTAGGGGTAAGCAGGTCTACACCCTAGACATGGGTTCACTGATTGCAGGGTCGCGCTATCGTGGTGATTTTGAGGAACGACTCAAGAAGGTCACCAAGGAGATTCGCACTCGCGGAGACATCATTACTTTCATAGATGAGATTCACACCCTTGTGGGTGCCGGTGCTGCAGAGGGTGCAATAGATGCAGCTTCTATCTTGAAGCCGATGTTGGCCCGTGGTGAGCTGCAGACTATTGGTGCAACCACTTTGGACGAATACCGAAAGCACTTTGAAAAAGATGCCGCTTTGGTTCGTCGTTTCCAGTCAGTTCAGGTCGAAGAGCCAACTCCTGCGATGGCAATCAACATCTTGAAGGGATTGCGCGATCGCTACGAAGCCCACCACAAGGTTTCCATTACCGATGGTGCAATCATCGCGGCCGTTGGAATGTCAGATCGCTATGTTTCGGATCGCTTTTTGCCAGATAAGGCAATCGACCTAATCGACGAGGCCGGCGCTCGCATGCGCCTCAGCTTCCTCTCAGCACCTCCTGAACTAAAGGAGATGGAAGAGAAGGTCGCAACTGTAAAAAAGGCCAAAGAGCAGGCAATCGCCGATCAGGATTTCGAATTAGCAGCCTCCAAGCGCGATGAGGAAAAGAAGCTCATCGCCGAAAAAGCGCGAATGGAAAAAGAGTTCCGCGAGGGCAGGATTGACACCCCGGGCATTGTTGACGAGGGCTTGATTGCTGAAGTGCTTGCTCAAGCCACCGGAATACCAGTTTTCCGCTTATCTGAAGAAGAAGGCGCGAAGCTGATTTTCATGGAGCAGGAACTGCACCAGCGCGTTGTTGGGCAGGACATCGCAATCGGCGCTTTGGCTAAGACCATTCGCCGTCAACGCGCGGGACTCAAGGACCCAAAGCGACCTTCGGGCTCATTTATCTTCGCTGGCCCAACCGGTGTTGGTAAGACCGAATTGGCAAAAGCACTGGCCGAGTTCCTGTTCGATGACGAGGATGCCCTGGTAGCACTCGACATGTCCGAGTACAGCGAGAAGCACACCGTTTCGAGACTATTCGGAGCCCCTCCAGGCTTTGTTGGTTACGACGAGGGTGGTCAACTAACCGAGAAGATTCGCCGCAAGCCTTTCTCGGTGGTGCTTTTCGATGAGATCGAGAAGGCCCACCCAGACATCTTCAACTCGCTGTTGCAGATTCTAGAAGAGGGTCGCCTAACCGATGGTCAGGGACGCGTGGTGGACTTTAAAAACACCATCATCATCATGACTACCAACCTAGGTACTCGAGAGATCACTCGAGGAACACTTGGTTTCACCCTTGAGGGCGACTCCAACAACGACTACGACCAGATGAAGGCCCGAGTCCTTGAGGAACTGAAGAAGAACTTCAGGCCCGAGTTTCTCAACCGAGTCGACGAAGTAATCGTGTTCCCTCAACTATCGCGTTCGGAATTGATGCAGATCGTTGATCTGTTCGTGAAGCGCTTGCAGCTTCGCCTGGATGACCGTGAACTCAAATTGATCTTGACCACCTCGGCGAAGGAGCGTCTAATTGAGATTGGTTACGAGCCAGCCTTTGGGGCACGGCCACTAAGAAGGGTTGTGCAACGAGAAATCGAAGATGCTATCTCTGAGCGCATCCTCACCGGAGACATCCAGCGTTCTCAGGACATTCTGGTTGATTTCCTCGAGGGTGAATTTAGCTTCGTGGTTACCTCAAATGAGCCAGAGGTAGTGATTTAGAGCTTGACTGAGATTCAGAAATACGAGGTCGTTGAGGCTAGTCACGGATTTGAAATCCGTGACTACGCCCCATTCATCACGGTTTCGACTTTTGAATCAGGTGGCGTTGTATCGGCCGGGTATTCGGCCTTTGGGAAATTGGCTGGGTTTATTTTTGGCGGAAATCTCGAGTCCAAGAACATTGCCATGACCTCGCCAGTGACTAATGTCGAGGTTGATGGCGGCTTTGAGGTCTCCTTCGTAATGCCCAGCGACATGTCTCTCAAGGACATGCCAACACCCAAAACCGAGAACCTTAAAATAACCGAACATCCGGGTGCAAGGTATGCCGCTATCACTTTTAGCGGAGCTCCCAGCGATGCGGGTTTCAGAACAAAGGCGAAAAAGCTCAAAGAGCTGCTGGAGAAGCAAAACCTGAAGACAAAAGCCGAGCCAATCTTTGCTCGCTACGATGGCCCGTGGACTCCTTTTTTCAAACGCCGAAATGAAGTGCTATTCGCTCTGAGCGACTAATTGCCCCATACTTATTCGATGCTTTCGATCAGACCCGCCCGCACCTCCGACGTGATAAGTATCACTCAAATAGCCCAGCCCCTGATTGACTCGCGCGTACTTTTGGGCAAAGAGCTGGTCGAAATCTATGAGTCAATTCAAGAGTTTGTGGTGGCGGAAGTTGATTCCCAAGTGGTCGGCTTTGGGGCGCTGCACGTTATGTGGGAGGACTTAGCTGAGGTTCGCACATTAGCTGTGTTGGAAAATTCCATGCGACGTGGGATCGGGGCCGCGATGCTAAATGAACTCATAGAGCGAGCCAAGACACTTGGAGTCAGCAGGGTTTTCTGCCTGACCTTTGAAACCGAGTTTTTTCAGAAGCACGGCTTTATCGAAATTTCTAATATCCCGGTTGATCCAGAAACTTATGCAGAGCTGGTGCGCTCGCATGATGATGGAGTCGCAGAGTTTCTGGATTTGGCAAGAGTTAAGCAGAACACGCTTGGAAACTCACGAATGCTTCGGCACCTGTAACTAGATTTACAGTATGAGCTTGACTGATAAACAAATCTTTGCCCGCAGGCGCACACTGGCCCTAATTGTTTTTGCGCTGGTTGTGGCACTGATTTGGGGTGTTTCCGGCCTTTTTGCTGGATCTGGCGACCCAGTGGCTCAGCCCAGTGAATCTGTGACAAAGGATGCTGAGCCAATTTTGGAACTGGTGGAGTGCGCTCCCGGGGTAGTTTTGATAGAGGCTTTTATTGGAACTGAAGCCGGTGAAGAACGGAACTCCTATGCGGCTTCGGCAAATCCAGCCCTTTGGTACTCTGCGACCAACACCGGTATTGCGGATTGTCTTTTTAACGTTGGGGCCAGGGTTACCTTCTTCACAATTACTTCGGGAGAAGAAACCTACTGGAGCTCGAGGGATTGCAACCGGACCGGTCTGATTGACTCGACAGTCACCCTCAAGGCCAATCAGCCTTTGAAATCGGAACCCTCAGTTTGGCTCAAGGTTCGATCCTCTAGCGAAGGCTGTGGAGAGGGGCAACCAGCGGTGCCAACCGGGGGTGCATCCTTTTTCATAAAAGCCGAGGTCAATGGAGTTATCTCCCAGAACAGCCAGCAATTTATCTTGAATTAGCCAATGGCTAGTCTGATCGCTGCTTTGAGTTGACTGGAAGAAGAGTCAATGATGGTTTTGTGCCCAAGCCGAGACGCTTCGTTGGCACGCTGCTTACCGTTTGTCACCCCACGAATCTCCCCCGAAAGGCTGATTTCTCCGAAGGCGGCGGTGCCATGGGGAACCGGCTTGTCCGTAACCGCCGAGGCGAGCGCGATGGCGATTGCGAGGTCTGCAGCCGGTTCGGTAATCTTCATCCCGCCAACGGTAGACACGTAAACATCTTTATCCATAAGCGAGATTCCCGCACGTCGTTCCAGCACCGCTAATAGCATGGCGACCCTCGAGGAGTCGACGCCGTTGGTGACTCTTCTTGGCTGCGGGGAGTTGGTCTTCACCACAAGAGCCTGGATTTCGGCAATTAGGGATCTTCTTCCCTCCACGGTGACCGTTATGCAACTGCCTGAAACTAAATTCTGCGAGCCAGAGACGAATAGTTGGCTCGGGTCCGGAACCTCGGAAATGCCCTCACTTGTCATTTCAAAACAGCCAACCTCGTCGGTTGGACCGAATCGGTTCTTCAGGGTCCTGATGAACCTCAGTGAGGTTTGACGATCCCCTTCGAAGTGGCACACCACATCAACTAGGTGCTCGAGGACTCTCGGGCCCGCAATCGAACCGTCTTTTGTTACGTGACCTACGAGCATCAGCGGGACGGAGTTTGCCTTGGCAAGCCGAATCAAATTGGAGGCGACCTCCCTTACCTGGGCGGGCATTCCGGCTGCCCCATCTATTTCTGCAGAGGAAACGGTTTGAACCGAATCCACGATCACCAAATCAGGCTGCACCGCTGCAAATTGACCCAATACCGCCGAAAGGTCTGTCTCGCTCGCTAAATACAGAGTGTCAACCAGGGCGTTGGTGCGCTGGGCTCTAAGTCTGACTTGACCGGCAGATTCTTCGGCTGAGACATAGAGCACCTTGGATCCTGTTTTTGCCAAGCGAGCGGCCACTTCAAGTAGTAGCGTGCTTTTACCAACCCCGGGTTCTCCGGAGAGCAGGATGGTGGCTCCTGCAACAAGGCCGCCACCAAGCACCCGATCAAATTCTGAAACTCCGGTCGGCCGGTGACCCTGAGCGTCTTCTGGAATCTGAGTGATCGGTCTTGCGATTTGGTTATTGGAGATTCGCGCTGCTTTTACCTCTTTGGGCGCGCTGGTCGACTCTGTGAGAGTGTCCCAGCCCTGGCATTCGCCACACTGACCCACCCACTTATAGGTGGTCCAGCCACATTCGCTGCAGCGGAATTCGGACTTTATTTTGGCCATCTGATAAAACTACCCCCTTGCACCAACACCTAAACTTTGACTCAGCAAGAATGTGGAGAACTAGAGCGTGGATAGCCCTTTGAATCTGAGAAACCATAAGCACGAACTGCTTCTGGTGCTTTTCGTGTCACTAGGCGCGAGCGCCATCTATTCAGTGCTGAGTCTCTTGAGAAAGCTGAACTCATCTGTCGGGTTGGCCGGGAGTGTCACAACCATTAACCAGCCACTGGCGCAGAACCCCTGGTTAGATCTGGTGAGTCAGATCGCTTCGATCACCCTGTCTTTGGTGCCGGTTTTGCTGGCGCTTTATTTTCTGAGACTCGATCAAATCAACATTGGTGCAATTCCCAGGCCGAAGGATTTTGGGATTGCGGCTTTGATTGCGGCTGGAATCGGGATTCCCGGAATCGGGCTTTATTGGCTCGCATTGGAATTTGGCTTAACTTCTCAAATTATCCCATCCGCCCTGGCTGATAACTGGTGGAGCATTCCAGTTTTGGTGCTGGCTGCGCTTCGAGCGGGGCTGCAAGAAGAAATCATCATGTTGGGGTTTTTCATTGGGAAGCTCAAATTGATAAACCCCAGGTATTCCATGGCGGTGCTGATTATCGCCTCAAGCTTGATTCGGGGCACTTATCACCTTTATCAGGGGTTCTCTGGATTCTTGGGTAATTTTTTGATGGGGCTGTTATTCGGGTGGGTGTTTTATAAAACCGGCAGGGTGGCCCCCTTGATAATCGCCCACACTCTAATGAACGTTGTGGTGTTCATCGGCTACCCGATAGCCGCCCCCTACCTATTCGGCACCTAAGCTTGAGATCGTGGAAAAACTAAGAGTTTGTTTTTTAGGAACCGGGTCTATGGGCTCGGCGGTACTAGAGGGCTTGCTGGCTAGCGGCCATTCCAAAGTGCTGGTCTCTGCCACCACTAGATCCGAGGCGAGCGCGAAAAAGTTTAGAGACATGGGCATCAGCGCTATGGCCACTGAAACGGTAGAGGAAGCTAATCAGCTGATGGCCGGGGATGCCGACCTAATTATTTTGGGCGTGAAGCCGTATTTGATTTCCCAGGTGCTCGAAGAAATTCAGGGTGAGATTGGTAAAAATGCCGTCATCATCTCCATGGCGGGTGGCATAACCCTCGAGACCATGGCCAAAGGTGTGCCGGAAAATCCGAATTTGATTCGTTCCATGCCAAACACTCCAGCATTAGTCGGTATGGGCGTCACGGCGGTGGCGGCCGCCTCGACCGCGTCACAGGCCGCGATTGATGCGGCCATGGAGTTGTTTTCAAAGGTCGGGGAAACAATTCTTGTCGAAGAAAAGATGATCAACCCACTCAGTGCCATTTCCGGCTCCGGCCCGGGTTGGGTGTTTTACATTATTGAGCAGTGGGAAAAAATAGCTATTGAGCAGGGCTTTTCCCAAAGTGATGCCAAGACTCTTGTGAGGAACACGTTCTGGGGTTCGCTGGAACTTCTAAAGACTTCAGGCGAAGAACCCGCTGAGCTAAGGCGGAAAGTAACCAGCCCGAAAGGAACCACCGAAAGAATCATTGAGACCTTCGATGGTGCTGATCTGAAGGGCATTTTCTCAGCCGGTTTAGCGGCTGCAGTTAGAAGAGCAGAAGAAATAGCGAAGGGGTAGGGTTAGAAACATGGCAGATATCTTTGAGGCAGTTGCGGATCCAACTCGCAGGCAGTTACTTGAAACACTTTTGGGTTCTCACCTTGTTGGCGGCACCGGAGAACTTACGGTCACCGAACTTGTGGAACGAACCGGAATCGGTCAGCCGACGGTCTCCAAGCACCTAAAGACACTTCGCGAGGTCGGCTTAGTGTCGGCTCGCGAGGAGGGTCAGAAGCGCTTTTATTCGGTCACCCCAGAACCACTGGAGGCAATCGAAGATTGGATGATCAACTTTCTATCGCTAGGTTTTGACTCCGACCAAGCAGAAGACGACCTGGCACACAACCTTTCGAGCGCTGGCGAAAAGCTAGGCCACTGGATAACCGAGCGCTCCAGTTTTCTCACCGAGGCGCTTCGTCAAAGAGTAGAAGAGCTCGAGATAGACATTGATCCGAAAGACCTCGGTCATCGACTCGGCCGCAAGCTAGCCGAAGCCCGGGTCGAAACCGAAAAGTCCGTGAAGGACTTCGAGAAGCTTGCCCGCCAAAAGGTCGAAGAGGTTGTCGAAGAAGTTAAGTCCGAAGCGACGCACTTTGCCCAGGAGGTAAAGCAGAAGGTCTCAAGAAAATAGTGGCCCAGCTAGATTCTGAACTCAGGGCGTATGCTAAAAAGCAGCTCAAAAACAAACAAGAATTTCGGGTCTACCTCAGGGTCTACTTAGCGGTAGTTGCCCTCACCGCCACCATTTGGTTTTTGACTAGCCCAGGCAGTTATTTTTGGCCGATCTGGGTTATTTTTGGCATGGGCATCGGCGCAGTTTTCATGGGACTAGAGGCCTATGGCAAGTTGGGGAATAAGCCAATCCGATGCCGATATTGATGCAGAGGTTGAGCGCCTTGGGCGTAAGCAGTAGACTCTAGAAATTGCCCGCTTGGGCATTCCAAAAAGTTTTGTGAGGTTTTCGTGGGTTCAGTTATCAAGAAGCGCCGCAAGCGTATGTCAAAGAAGAAGCACCGCAAGCAACTTCGTAAGACTCGCCACCAGCGTCGCAACAAGAAGTAAGACTTTTCAAAACCCCGCCCTCGGCGGGGTTTTGCTTTAACTACCCTTTGAGGTCACGTTTTTTAAAACGCATGATTTCCCAGCCTGCCGCCTCTGCGTGACGCTTGAGGGTGGAATCCGGGTTCACTGCAACCGCATGGCCAACTAGGGATAATAAAGGCAGGTCGTTCACGCTGTCGGAATAGGCGTAGGAGCCCTTGAGGCTGATGCCCCGCTCTTTGGCTAGCTTCTCTGCGGCTTTGCGCTTGGCTTGGCCGTGGAGCGGCTCACCGACGAGCTCCCCGGTGAGTAGGCCGTCTTTATGGCCAACTATTGTTCCCAAGGCCCCGGTGAGGCCCAGGTCTTTGACAATCGCCTCGGCTATCTCTACCGGGGCTGCGGTTAGAAGCCAAACCTCTCTTCCCTGGGCTAGGTGTTCCAAAGCAGCTTGGACAGTCTCTGGCCAGAGTCTTGGTTTGATGTCTTTGATGTAGACCTCGTCGATTAGGTCCATCAACTCTTTAATTGGGTGACCCTTGGTCAGAGCCAAGGCGCGATCTTTAAAACTAGAAAGGGTGTTGTTTTTCTCGCCCCTGCGAATGAACATCATTTGCTCGAAAGCAAAGCTCCAGATATCGCGACGTTTGATTGCGCCGCCCCTAAAGGCTCGCTTTCCAAAAATGATTGGTGTTGAGCCTCGCACCAGGGTGTTGTCAACGTCGAAAAACGCTGCTTCCAGCTTGGGTTTTTTCTGCTCATTCTCCGACACCGCCCTAGTCTATGACCCAAGATGGGGGACCTAGGCTTGAGCCATGATTGTTCCAATTCATTTAGTGCTAATCGGCCGCCAGGGCTGCCACTTATGCGAAGACGCCCAAAACGTCCTCGCACAGGTCATAGCTCGTTTTGCCCACGAGCATCCGGGCGTGGAATACGTTGTCGAAGACCTAGACATCGATCAAGATGAAAATTTGCGGGATAAATACGCCGAGGAGATTCCGGTGCTGTTGCTAAACGGCAGGGCGGCTGGGATGTGGCGATTAGATGCCGACCGGGTTTATGAACTGATTTTGAAAGAACTGATTTAGTCAACCAACGGCTTCACATTTCTCCCGTCTCTCTAAATAGCTATAGCTGACGGAGTGAGGAATGTGATTGGCGCTGAACCTTTTTTAATGGAGGTTCGCATTCCAGCCGGATGGCTTTTGCAAAGGCGGGAAGTAAGTCTTGAAAAAGACGAGAATTCAGCTGAAATCGGGATCACTCAGACTAAGTTCGAAGATCAGCCTGGGGGCTTTTAGTTGCCACCGAAATTTAGCGGTTCAATCAACTTGAAGCTGTGGCAGCAGCTGAGGCCAAGCAGTCACTCAGGGCAACGGGGTTTGCCAATGGCTACCTAGATATATTGATTGCCGAGCACGCCATTGGCATCGGGGCTGCGTTGGTAACCAATAACACTAAGCACTTTGAGAATGTCCCGGGGCCTAGCTTGGCGAACTGGGTTCAGTAGTTTGCTACCCTTGGAATTCAATCCACCAGAAGGGCCGAATGTTTATTGATATAGAGCAGCTGGGTTTTCTCGGTGTATTCATAGCGGGAGCGATTCCTTGGTTCGAAGCAATTGTTGTGGTCCCGATAGGTATTTTGATCGGCCTGAATCCTACGCTTACGGTTTTGTTTGCAGTGCTTGGGAACGCTCTAACAATCTTTCTATTCGCATTTCTAGGTGACAGGATTAGAGCCTGGATGCTGGCGCGTCGAGTAAAGGCGGGCAAGCAGGGAGAATCGAAGCGCTTCATAAAGGCGCAGCAATCCTTTGATAAATGGGGCATCTACGGCATGGCCGCCCTGGGCCCGGTTGTTATTGGAACTCAGTTTGCAGCAGCTATTTCGGTGGCAGCGGGCGTAAAGCCCCTCAAGACTTCGATTGTCATAAGCGTTGCGACTTTGTTGTGGGCGGGCGGTATAGCTTTAGCTATGGTCCTCTTTGGCGCTGGAACTTAGTAGCACTAAGGAGTCAAGCGGTTTGGTCCGCGGAATAAGAAGCTGGCTTCGCGAATGTTCGGCAGATCCAGCAGCAGCATTACAACCCTTGTGAGCCCCATACCGAAACCACCGTGGGCCGGGGCGCCGTAGCGGAAGAAGTCTAGGTAAAAACCAAGGCTTTCAAGCTCCAAACCCTTCTCAAGAATCTGCTTTTCCAAAACCTCAACCCGGTGCTCACGCTGGGCACCGGTAGTGATCTCAGTGCCCTTGAAAACTAGGTCATAACTCTTTGTAAGACTGTCGTCGTCCTCGTGGCGCATGTGATAAAAAGGGCGAATATTCTTCGGGTAGTCGGTCAAAAAGACAAACTCGTGGCCCAGTTCTTCTGCGACATGGGCGGCAATCTGGCGCTCGCCCTCAGGGTCTAAATCGCCATCTTGGCGAGGAACTTTATAGCCACGCTTCTCAACAATCTGGTGTGCCTCGGCTAACGGGATTCTTGGGAAAGGAATGGTCGGCACCTTTATGTCGATGCCGTAAAGCTTTTCGATTTCTGCACCAAACTTTTCTTTCACCTTTGCGATTGCGCGTGACAAAAGCTGCTCCTGGAACGCCATGACATCCTGATGGCTATCGATCCAGCTCATCTCCATGTCCACTGAGACAAACTCGGTGGCGTGCCTTGAGGTGAAGGATGGGTCAGCTCGGAAGACTGAGCCAATCTCGAATATCTTGCCAAGGCCTGCGCTCATAGCCATCTGCTTATAAAACTGCGGGCTCTGCGCTAGGTATGCGTGGGTGTCAAAGTACTCGAGCTTGAATAGCTCAGCATGAGATTCCGAAGGAGAGCCCATCAGCTTGGGGGAGTGAATCTCAATGAAGTCGTTTTCTAGCCAAATTTCACGCCAGGTTTGCTCGAGGGTGGTCTGGATTCGCAGCATCAGGTTTAGCTCTGGGCGCCGCATGTCCAAGAATCTCCAGTCCAGGCGCTTATCTATTGAGGTGTCCTCGGCGATTGGGCTATCAGGTAGTGATTGGGAGACAAGAGTTAGATCGGTCAAAAGAATCTCAATGCCACCGAGCTTCACACGCTCATCGTGCTTGAGGTTGCCTTCAATCTCGACAAAAGAGCCGCTGGCAAGTGAGGATACTAAGTCCGCCAGAGCATCCTCATCTTGTGGTCTCGGGTAGGTGACCTGAACACTGCCCGATTCATCGCGGATGATGATGAACTGAATCCGCTTTTGATCCCTGAGGGTCTCCACCCAGCCACCAATTTTGACCGGACCGTCTTCGAGGGTCTGCAGTTGAGAAATGAGTGAGCGGTTTTGCATCGGATTCCTTAGAGATTGCGGTATTTACCCAAGTTTAGCGAGGGTAAACTTTTTGGTATGCCCGCTTCTCGACTCCATCTAGTGCGCCACGGCGAAGTTTTTAATCCCGAAGGCGTGCTTTACGAGCGAATTGATGGCTTTGGACTAAGCGAACTTGGCGAACAAATGGCCCAAGCGGCAGCCGATTCGCTGGTGGCATCCGGGCGCTCCGTTAGAAAATTAATCGCCTCGCCTTTATTGCGAGCTCAGCAATCAGCAATGCCGATTGCTGAGGCTTTTGGCTTGGATCCAGTTCTCGATGAGCGTGTGATTGAGCCTTGGAATGAATTTCGGGGTCTCAAGATCGGCGCCAGGGCAGTACTCAAGCGCCCCAGCCTTGCCCTGAAACTTCTCAACCCTTCTAAGCCCAGCTGGGGTGAGCCGTTTGTGGATATTTCGGCACGCATGCTGGATTCTGTTTTAGAGAATGGTTCGACCGATTTGCCGGGCGATGTTGTGATTGTTTCCCATCAACTTCCCATCTGGATGCTTTACCGTTCTACTCAAGGCTTGGCTCTGCCCCACGATCCAAGATCAAGGCGCTGCTCGCTTTCTTCGATCACTTCTTTTGAATTTAGGGATGACAAATTGGTTGAGGTTGACTACCGGGAACCAGGTGTTGAGTTCGCCAGTTCCATCGAAAAGGACGCAATTGATGGCGGTGCGGTATGAAGCGTGAAACCGCAAGAGCCCTGTCTATTGGGCTGGTGGTTATGCTGGTCGGCTCTCTGGCGCTCAGCCTAATGGGCTGCACCCAAGACCCTTTGGCCGAGCAATTTCGCTCCGGAGACAATAAGAACTACATCGCGGGAGACGGCACGGTTACCGAATATTCCCTCGGTTCAAGGCCCGGGTTTGAACCTTTTTCGGGTGTTACCGAGTCGGGTGGTCAGCTTGATTCGGCTGCCTTTGCTGGTCAAGTAATTGTGATGAATTGGTGGTATTCGGCTTGCGCGCCCTGCAGAGCGGAGGCACCGGATCTGGCTGCACTAAGCGAAGAGTTCAAGGATGAGGGGGTTCAGTTCATCGGGGTGAATGTTAGGGACACTGCTGCAACCGCATTGGCTTTCGATCGCAACTTCGGCATCACCTTTCCCTCACTGATGGATGCCCAAACCGGATCGGTCTCGCTGGCGTTTTCGGGGATAGTTAGCCCGCAGGCTGTGCCAACCACGTTGGTGATTGATAAACAAGGCAAGGTAACCGCAAGAATTTTGGGCAAAATCGAGGCTTCGATCTTGCGCACACTGATAAAAACTGCGGTGGCAGAGTGAGCCCAGGCGAGGTCATTCTTTCCGGGTCGATGCTTCTTGCGATGCCATTGGCGCTTCTAGCCGGTGTGATTAGCTTTTTGAGCCCCTGCGTCTTACCTCTGGTGCCTGGCTATCTGGGTTACGTGGCAGGTAATGCTGCCCCTAAATCCAGGGTGATGCTTGGAGCTACTTTATTTGTGCTTGGTTTCACCACCGTGTTTGTTTCTCTTGGAGTTGTGGCGGGAACAGCCGGCCTATTATTCATCACCAGAAATCCTTGGGTGCAGGCCCTTTTGGGATTGTTAGTGATAATTCTGGGCCTGGTGATGATCGGAAGATTCGGCTTCATGCAGCGCACCTTCAAACTTCCAATATCCCCAAAGACGGGGCTTTGGGGAGCGCCGCTTCTGGGAGTAGTTTTCGCGCTCGGATGGACGCCTTGCATCGGACCGACCCTAGCTGCAGTGCTGGTGATGGCTTCTGATTCGGGGGACCCAGCAAGGGGAGCAATCTTGGCCACAATTTACTCACTTGGGATGGGGATACCCTTTATTTTGATAGCTGCTGGCTTTGGCTGGGCCACCAAGTCGGTTGATTTTCTAAAACGGCACCTAAGGGCACTGAATCTTTTCGGCGGTGGCCTATTGATTGTGATTGGAGTCTTGATTGCTACTGGTTTGTGGAGTCAGCTCATGACCTGGTTTCTGGGGGTGACAAGTGGCTTCCAGCTTATTCTCTAAGTTATCGTTTTGGCCCAGGTGGTTTTGGCGGCAGCTAATCAGCATGCGCAATGCGCTATTTTTACTACTACTTTTGGCGGTCGCAGCGGTTCCCGGTTCGGTCTATCCACAAAGAAGCGCCGACCCCAATGGCGTGAAAGAGTTCTTTGATCGAGAACCAGAGTTCGCTCGGGTCCTGGATGGTCTTCAGCTTTTCGATGTCTATACATCGGCTTGGTTTTCGGCTATCTACATCCTGCTGTTTGTCTCTTTGGTGGGCTGTGTTGTGCCACGAACCAAGGTGCACTTTGACGCCATGCGTGCCAAGCCAGTAAAAACCCCGACCAATCTCAAGCGCATGACAATTCATTATGAGCTTGCCGGCAATCCCGAACTTGCGATTCAAAAAGCCCAAAAAGTGCTGAAGTCTATGCGCTATAAGACCCAGGTTCAGGGCAACAGTGTTTCGAGTGAAAAGGGTTATCTCAAGGAGACCGGTAACTTGGTTTTTCACTTCAGCCTGGTTGGGGTCTTGATCGCAGTAGGTGTTGGTGGCGGGTTGAGTTTCAACGGCCAGCGGGTTTTGGTGGAAGGTGAAACCTTTGTTAATAACCTAGCCAGCTACGACAGCTTTTCTCCAGGGCCTTTATTTGATGAATCCGAACTCAAGCCCTTCTCGCTCACGCTCGATGACTTCAATGTGCTCTACGACCTGAATAACGTAGCGAACATCGGCCAGCCGATTGACTTCATTGCCACGGCTACCACCACCGTGGGTGAGGAAACAAGCACTGACGAGATACGAGTGAATTACCCATTAGCCGCTCCCGGGGTGAATGTCTTTTTGACCGGTAATGGTTTTGCCCCGGTGATTACGGTCAGAGACGGCAATGGCGACGTTGCTTATTCTGGGCCGGTAATTTTCTTGCCGCAGGATTCAAATATGACCTCGCTCGGAGTGATTAAGGCTCCCGATGCCAACCCTGACCAAATCGGCATCATTGCTTTTTTCTACCCGACCGCCGGAGAGTTGGATAACGGTGCATACACCTCAATTTATCCTGACCCACTCTCCCCGCTTCTTACGATGAATGTTTATAAGGGCGACCTTGGGCTAGATTCTGGAATTCCACGAAACGTCTACGCGCTTGACACTTCGAGCCTTGAGACTTTGGCCAGTCGAGAAGGACCAAATGACCCAATCATGCTGACCGTTGGGGAATCCAAGGACCTTCCCGGTGGTTTGGGTTCAGTGAGCTTTGATGGGTTATTGCGATTTGCATCGATTGATTTTGCGTATAACCCGGGCGGACTGTGGGTGTTGTTATTCTCACTTTTGGCGCTGGGCTCGCTGACCCTTTCGCTCTTATGGCCACGCAGGAGAGTCTGGGTGCGCGTGAATCAAGACGGAGTCATCGAAATGGCAGCACTTGCCAAAGGCGATGACCAAAGACTTGAGCAAGCCACCATGGAAATCAAGAAACGACTAGAAAAAGAGATTGCCTAAAAATGACGCCAGTGATTGTTCTAAACGAGCCGCTATCTCAGGTCTCGCTGCTTTTGGTTTCCTCCGCGATGGCTTTTATCGCGGTCGCGCTCCTGCTCTTCTCCTTTCAGCTGGCTCAGCTATCTAAAGTCGAGGGTGTTGTCCCGGTTAGCAAGTTGGAAAGAACTGGGTTTGTAGTCCTGATTTTTGGAACCGTTGTGCTCGGTATCGGAGTCGTTTTGCGCGGCGTTGCCGCAGGCCGCGTGCCCTGGGCGAATATGTATGAATTCGCAATTTCAACCGCGTTTCTAATTCTGGTGGTTTACCTCAGTGCCATGAAAATCAAGGATTTAAGGTTCATCGCAACTTTCATCTCTGGCTTTATATTGGTAATCCTTTTCGCAGCGGTTTCGCTTTTCTATGTGGAAGTGAAAACCCTGATGCCGGCACTGCAAAGCTACTGGTTGGTTATTCACGTAGTCGTTGCGGTATTGGCCACCGGCTTTTTCACGGTCGCCGCCGGGCTTCACATCGCCTATTTGGTCAAGGCCTCTAATCGCGCTAAAAACCTGATGGATCGATTCCCATCGCTTGAGGTTCTGGAGCGTTTGGCGTATCGGTTTAATGTGGTCGGGTTTGTTCAGTGGAGCTTCACTTTGATTGCTGGCGCAATTTGGGCAGAGCGAGCCTGGCACCGCTACTGGGGCTGGGACACCAAAGAGGTTTGGACATTCATTATCTGGACCCTCTACGCCGGTTATTTGCACGCCATGGCGACTCGTGGCTGGAATGGCAAGCGGGCCGCCTGGCTCGGGTTGATTGCGTTTTTCGCCGTAATCTTCAACTTCACAATCGTGAACCTTTTCTTCAAGGGTCTTCACGTTTACTCGGGTCTATAGAAGCTCTAAACAGCGCTCTAGGCGTTTAATCCAAAACTCTTCGCGATCCTTTGGTGCTCGGTATTTTTCGAGCATTTCTGAATCGATCTCGGGGACATCGAATTCGAGGAATCCGTTTTGGGTTCTAAGTGGATTCTTCACAATGTCCCCAGCCATTAGGTTTAGCGTCCCAAGCCCGCAAGGGTAATTGAGGGTTGGGATTGATGCGGCCAGTGCCAAGCCTTGCGCAATTCCGATGGAGGATTCCAGTGCGGAGCTCACCACAATCTCCAAGCCGGATTTATTGGCAATTTCTAGCGCCTTTTCTACACCACCCATAGGAGCCACCTTGATGACAGCTATGTCACATGCCCCAAGTCTGGCTACCTCTAGTGGATCTTGGGCCTTTCGAATTGACTCATCTGCCGCAATCTTTACCTCAAGATCGGCTTTAGCTATGAGGTCATGAAGCTCGACCATTTCTGGAATTGTGGCTACCGGTTGTTCGAGGTATTCGAGGTTCGAGCCCGCCATCAGCTTTGCTAGTTCGAGGGCTTGGGCAACTGAGTAGCCCCCATTGGCATCTATTCGGAATTTGGCAGTTGGGTAGAGCTCGCGAACCTTGTGGATTCTTTCTAAATCTTGGGAGAAATCCTGACCCGTTTCTGCGACCTTTATTTTTACCGATTCAAAATCTCCGAAGCCCTGCAAAACCCTCTCGACTTGATCGGCGGATACTGCCGGGAGAGTTGCATTAATTGGAATCTTTGATCTGATGGCTTTTGGTAAAGGGTCATTGGCCCAGCTCAAGGAGCTCTTTAGCCAAATAGCTGACTCTTGATCTTCATATTCTAAAAATGGGGAGAATTCCGAGAAGCGCTCAGATCCTCTGAAGATCAACATTTCCCTAAAGGCCAAGCCTCTGAAAGTGGTCAGCATTGGAATTCTCACAACGGCTATATCCGTTATCAGGTCTTGCGGCATCCGATTAGTCTATGGGTATGTCTTTTGAGGTTTCTGAGATTTTTGATGCCCCCAGCTGGGTAGTGGTCCCAGGTTTCGAGCAGCTGATCGATATCAGCTATCACCGACACGAATCACTCGGTTTGGTTCGAATTGGTTTTTCTCGCCCCGAGGTTAGAAATGCTTTTCGCCCGCAAACGGTAGATGAGCTATACAGGGCTCTTGACCACGCGCGCATGCAATCCGATGTCGGCGTTGTGCTACTGACTGGAAATGGTCCTAGCGCAAAGGATGGCGGTTGGGCTTTTTGCTCGGGGGGAGACCAGCGGGTTCGCGGCAAGGACGGTTATGAATATGGGGATCAGTCCTCGGGTCGCTTGCATATCCTCGAGGTGCAGCGGCTGATTAGGTTTATGCCTAAAGTCGTGATAGCTCTAGTTTCTGGTTGGGCGGCTGGCGGCGGGCACTCCTTGAATGTGGTTTGCGATCTTTCAATCGCATCCAAGGAGCACGGTAAATTCAAGCAAACCGATGCCGATGTCGGTTCCTTTGATGCCGGTTATGGATCGGCCTATTTGGCAAGGCAAACGGGTCAGAAATTCGCCCGAGAGATCTTCTTTTTGGGCCGTGAATACGATGCGCAACGCGCGTTGGAGATGGGTGTAGTCAACGCCGTGGTGCCGCATAAAGATTTAGAGACGACCGGTATTGAGTGGGCTAAGGAGATTCTAGGTAAGTCACCCACTGCAATTCGCATGCTGAAGTATGCCTTTAACGCTGTTGATGACGGCTTGGTTGGTCAGCAACTGTTTGCCGGCGAAGCAACTCGCTTGGCCTATGGCACCGATGAGGCCCAGGAAGGCAAGAACGCCTTTTTAGAAAAGCGCAAACCAGACTGGTCAGATTACCCCTGGCATTTCTAATGAAGCCGTTGCGTCTTGTGGCAGCGAACGATACGTTCGCTGCGCTGAATCTGATGATTGATGTTTTGGCTGATAAGTGTGCAGTTTTTATAACGGCTCCTGAGACCAATGGTGTGATGCCAGAGCTTCAGGGCTTGCCAGATCAGGTTGAAGATGGCGCCGCGTTGATTGTTGAAAGCTCGGGATCAACCGGTGTCCCAAAGCGAATCGAACTTTCGAAAAAGGCCCTGCTGGCGAGCGCCAACGCATCGGCAGAGCGACTTGGAGGTCACGGTCAGTGGCTTCTGGCGTTGCCAATCAATTTTGTGGCCGGAAGCAACATCCTGATTCGCTCGATTATTGCCGAGACCCAGCCCGTCATGATGAACACAAGGGTGCCCTTCACCTCCGAGGCTTTTATCCTTCATGCTGGACAGCTAAATCATGAGCGTAGATACAGCTCACTGGTGCCAGTTCAGCTCTCCAAACTTCTTACCCACGCCAAGTTGGATGAGTATGCGTTGAGGACGCTCAGAGGCTTTAGCGCGCTTCTGGTGGGGGGTCAGGCGCCGAACCTCAAAGAGGTTGCGGAATTCAAGGAGCTGGGTGTGAACGTGGTTGTGAGTTACGGGATGGCCGAGACTGCCGGGGGCTGCGTTTACGATCAGCTGCCACTACAGGGCGTAGAGATCTCTATTGAAAAGGGCCTGATAGCAGTCGCGGGTGACATGCTGGCGAATAACCTTGGGGATAAGTTCCTGACGAGTGATTTGGGGAGTTTCGAAGCTGGTCGACTTGAGGTTTTGGGGCGAGCGGATCGGGTAATTATTTCTGGTGGGCTGAAGGTCTCGCTTGATTCAATCGAACAGCGCTTATTAGCCGAACCCGGAGTCACTGAAATATCCGCCGAGCCCTTAAACACCTTATGGGGGCAGTCGGTTGGCATTGTTTATGTGGGGTTCAAAGAATTAGATTTATCTTTTTTGGAGACCGAATTCTCCAAGGCCGCTAAGCCTTCGAAGGTAGTTCGCCTGGAATCTTTACCCAGGCTTATTTCTGGAAAACCAGACCATTTGGCGATTCAATCGCTTTTAGCGAACTAGCATTTAGCCGATGTCACAGATAAAGATTTGGATCACCGGCGCCCGAGTGCGCACCTTGCCGCTAGCCATTGCCCCGGTATTGCTGGGTAGCGCCACCGCCTCCACAGTGGATCGGTTTGATTTGGGCTTGACAATTTTGGCTCTGGTGGTTGCCCTAGCTCTGCAGATTGGCGTGAACTACGCGAATGATTACTCAGATGGCATTCGTGGAACCGACGATAATCGAGTCGGACCCAAGCGCATCACGGCTTCAAAGAGTGCAAGGCCGGTTGCTGTGCGAAATGCGGCGTTCATCTTCTTTGGAATTGCGGCACTCGCGGGTCTGGCAATAATCATTATTTCGGGGCAGTACTTCTTGGTTTTCATCGGGCTATTAGCAATTCTGGCGGCCTGGTATTACACCGGGGGCAAGTCCCCCTACGGCTATGCCGGGCTGGGCGAAGTAGTGGTTTTTGTGTTCTTTGGTTTGGTTGCAACCATCGGAACTAATTTTGTTCAAACCGGATTTATTGACCCGCTGGCAGTCATGCTCGGAGTCGCATCCGGTCTTTATGCCACGGCAGTTTTGCTGGTAAATAACATTCGCGATATCGAAACCGATAAAAAATCTGGCAAGGTGACTCTTGCCGTCAGGCTGGGTGAAAAGACTTCTAAGCGTATTTTCGTGGCCATGATTTGGTTTCCGGTTTTGGTGAACCTGCTTTTAATTAGCTTCTACCCGGCGACGATTTTTGCACTTTTCAATCAGGCGCTGGTGATTCCGGCAACTTTCATTCTGCTAACTGCGAAAACTCCAAAAGAGCTGATAACCGTTTTGAAGCTCACTAGCTTTGCCGGTTTTGGTTATGGACTACTTATCGCCTTTGGTATCTTTTTCGTCAGCCTTAGTATCTGAATCGACGATGTCATTCTCTAGATCGCTCTCGGCATCGTCGTAGCTACCCTTTGGGTTGCGGGCTAGCTTCTTTGAGACCGCCTGACTCATGGCATTTCGCTGCTTATCCAAGAACAAAAGAGAAATCGCAAAAGAGACCCCGGCTGCAATAATTGCTGCTACATATGTGTTGAAACCAAGGGCTACAAAACCCCAAAAAAAGGCGACGAATAGTCCGAGTCGGATGAGGGTGTAGCTGAACCAAGGGTTAATCACACATTTAGTGTAGAGCGAGAGGCTGAACTAGGGTTGAGAGTATGACAAGACTGGCATTAATAACACTTGCATTTTTGGTGATCTGGATGGTCTTCACGACCGTGTTCGCGATTAGCGCCGAGAAGAACGAAGTAAGGGCCCTGCCCAAGTGGGCCTGGATTATTCTGTGCGTGGCTGTTCCATTCTTCGGAGGGCTCTTGTACCTGATGGTTGGAAGACCCTTGGGCAAAGATACCGGAGGCCCAAAGGGCAAGGGCAAGACCATTGCCCCGGACGATGACCCAAACTTTTTAAGAGACATCAATCGCTTTTTGAAAAAGCGCAATGACGACAATGACCCTAAGTGACCCAAAGCTTTTCTCAGGAGCTTTCAGCAAGCGTTCTAGCTGAACTGGTAGCGGGGGGAGTTACTAACTTTTACCTAGCCCCCGGGGCCAGAAGTCAGTCTCTAGCCATTGCCGCCGGACAGTTGGCTCAGGCCCATGAAATTAGCTTGACAGTGGTTTTGGACGAGCGTTCGATGGGATTTGTGGCACTTGGTAGGGCGCTCGCTACCGGCACCCCATCTGTTTTGATAGTGACAAGTGGAACCGCCGTAGCGAATCTCCACCCCGCAGTGCTTGAAGCACACCACAGCGGTGTGCCGCTGATCTTGCTAACCGCTGATCGCCCTTCGAGGCTGCGTGGCACAGGGGCAAATCAAACAACCAATCAGGTGGGGATTTTTGCCGACGCGGTGAGAGCCTGCATCGATATCCCCGCGCCAACCAAGCACCATGTTCCGAACGTGTCGGAGCTAATGCGTGAGCTAGTGGCAGCGAGCCTGGGCGCCAGCCACGAGGCCGCAATAGCGGGGCCAGTTCAACTCAATTTGCAATACGATGAGCCGCTTTCAGGAGCTGAGCCGACCGCTGTTGGTGTCCTCAGGGGGATTGCAAGAAGAGCACTCCCAGTCCAAAAGCGGCACGATAACGTCTCAGAGATATCGGTGGGTGACGGCTGCGTTGTGATTGCAGGAGCCGGGGCCGGGGCAAGGGCACAGGAGTTTGCCGAAGCTGCGAAGCTGCCTCTTTTTGCGGAACCGTCTTCGAGGGCTCGGTTCGGCGAAAACATGATTGTCAACTACCAGGACCTTTTGGGCACTGAGTTATTTGACCGCATAAATAAGGTAATTGTTTTTGGCAAGCCCACTCTTTCCAGGCCAATTATGCGACTGATCAAAAACACCGAAGTGTGGGTGGTGAAAGATAAATCCCACGGACACTTCAATGCCGGCCTCAACGCCTTGGGTTTCTCCGATTCGGCGGTGCCCAAGGGCGAAGCATCAGCCGACTGGCTGGAGTCTTTTAGCCAAGCCGACATTCCTGCAACCGGAACCAGGGCCGAGATTGCAAAGACGCTTTGGGATGAAACCCAAAAGGACGAGCAGCTGCTATTTGCCGCCTCGGAGTTGATTCGCCAAGCGGATAAGGCGGTGACTGCGAAGGAGATCAAGGCTTTTTCTAATCGAGGACTGTCCGGTATTGACGGCACGATCTCGACTGGTTTGGGCTTAGCTCAGGCGGGGTTTAAGACCCGAGTGCTTTTGGGTGATCTGGCCCTGTTGCACGATGTTGGCGGCCTGAATCTTTCGGGTTTTAAAAACCTTGATCTGCAACTTATTATCGGAAACGATAACGGCGGTGAGATATTTGGAAAACTCGAAATGGCGAATCTGATTGACCTAGATCAATTCGACTTGCTCTTTCGCACCCCGCAGCGGGTCGACCTTGGGGCGCTCGCCGCCGCCTACGGCTGGCAATACTTCAAGATTTCAAAGGCCCAAGACCTGAAGCCATTGCTTTCACTGGGTGGGTTTGTGCTGATCGAGGTTTCGCTCTAAGAATCGAAAGCGTATCTCACGGCGCGAAACTTGAGCTCGGTTTCCTCTAGCTCTGCTTGTGGGTCAGACCCAGCAACAATCCCGCAACCGGCGATTGCCCTGATCTGGTTTTCTTCAATAATTCCACCGCGTAGCGCAATTGCTAGTTCGCCACTTCCATCCGATGCCAGCCAGCCCACCGGTCCCGCATAACCACCGCGATCGAAAGGTTCTAATTCTGCGATCAGGTCTTGAGCAAGTTTTCTTGGTGTGCCTGCAACTGCGGCGGTTGGGTGAAGCTGAGCCACGATGTCCAGTAGTGAGGTCTTCTCCCTGAGCTTGCCAGTCACATCGGTGGCAAGGTGCCAGAGGTCCGGCAACGCTAAAGAAAACGGCTCGTTGTCCCTGGTGATTTGCTCGCAAAATGGATCCAGTTTTTCGAGCAGTGAATCAACTGCGAAGGCGTGCTCCTGCTTGTTTTTAATCGAGTGAGCTAGGCCTTCGGCTATCGCGCGATCAACATCAGGGTCGGTGCCGCGAGCTGCGGTGCCAGCCAGCACTCGAGCTGAAACCTCACCCGATTCGGCTCTGAGTAATAATTCGGGGGAGGCCCCAAACACCTCACCGACTGCATAGGTCCAGCAGTGTGGATATCGGGCTGAAAGTCTATTGAGGGCTTTTGATAAATCGGGGGAGCCAGAGATGGGCATTACTAAATCCCGGCTCAACACCACCTTGGCTAAATCGCTGTCCGAAATTTGCTCAACTGCAAGTTCGACCGATTTCAGAAAACCGCTGCTTGACTGGCTTCCTTCTACTAATTTGCCCTCGGGGGCAAAGAGCGCGGTTGAAAGTTCGGGTGAGTCAGTCTCAACAAGGGTTTGAAAGGCGATTCCCTCTCTAATTACGGTTAGGCGTCTAGGGATAATGAGAACACTTGGGCGTTGGCTGAGTGGCGAAAAAGTGATCGAGGTGAAGGCCACTAACCCGCTGCCGGCAAGTTTCACCTCATCATCTATTTGAGCGGCTTCGCAAAGGGCCTTCCAGGCACTGGAAAGCTCTTGGATTCTGTGTTCCCCAGTCGCAGAGATTACGTGGGCCACACCCTCGCCAATTAGCTGCGAGCCGCTTCTTAGAAACACCGATTTGCCGGCGAGTTCAAGCACTGGGGCGTGCTTAAGCGCGGTGGTTTTCACCTTCAATCGCATTTCTTGTCCTTTTTGCTCTGGATTTGCTGAGACATTACTAACCATGTCGCATCCTTGGGCATTTCAACCTATCCTGAAATAATTCTAAATCAGGAGCTCAAATTGATCACGCGGATTATTGCAACGCTGTTACTCGGCTTTGCGATATCCGCACCCTTGGCCGAGGGGTCAGAACACAACGAGCAGGTGATTCCCCCAACCGTCTATGAACAACAGGGCAATTCCACAGTTTCCGATCCGATCTTGATGGAAGACATCGTTATCACTCACCGCACCCCTGCAGACGAGTTTGCCAATGCAATCACCCCGCTGGTCCTAACGCTGGGATTTGGCTCGATTGGATTGGTGGTCTACACCTTGGTAAACAAGGAAAAACAACGGGGGCTCCCCGATTAGACTTGCCTAGTGAGCAAGGCAGACCTAAACAAAAAACCCGCAGAAGTAGCTGCGATGTTTGACGATGTAGCGGTGAGTTACGACAAAACAAACGACCTACTTTCTTTTGGGCAAGCCCGTCTCTGGCGCAAGGCCGTAGCGGATGCTGTGAATGCTCAAAGCGGCCAAGCTGTTTTGGACATCGCCGCTGGAACCGGGACCTCTTCGATGGCTTTTCTCAAGCCGGGTGTCCGAGTCGTGGCGGCTGATTTCTCAAAGGGCATGCAAGCCGAGGGTAAAAAGCGGTTCCCAGAACTTGAATTCGTTTTTGCGGATGCCATGAAATTGCCCTTTGCGGATAAAGAGTTTGATGCGGTGACGATATCTTTCGGGCTTCGAAATGTGGAGAACCACAAGGTTGCTCTCGGTGAGTTTTATCGAGTTCTAAAACCGGGTGGCAAGTTGGTGGTTTGTGAGTTCTCCTACGTGCCGGGCATTCTTGGGCCTTTTTATAGATTTTATTTGGCGAAGGTGTTGCCGATTTTTTCTCGAGTTTTTTCTAAAACCCCAGAGGCTTATAACTATTTAGCCGATTCGATTGCGGCTTGGCCGAAGCAGGCGGTGCTCAAAAAGGACATCGAGGCTGTTGGATTCAAAGAAGTAACTTATAAAAACCTGACTCTAGGCATAGTTTGCATGCACCAGGGGTTGAAGAGCTGATGGGCAATTCACTTCCAAAACAACTGCGGCTGGTTTCTGATCGCAAGCTGCTAAAAGATCTCGAAGCACGCATGGTCGAAGTCGAGGCTCGCATCATCGCGGCCACCACCTCGGCGGATGCCCTGGTGACTGAGATGTCCTCTCATCTAGCCAAGGCCGGCGGCAAAAGAATGCGCCCGGGTTTGGTTCTTCTAACGGCTCAGCTTGGCGACCCGGATGCTCCTGAGGTTGTGGACGCAGCCGTTGTCATGGAAGTTACTCACCTGGCGACTCTCTATCACGATGACGTGATGGACCAGGCTTCCACTAGGCGTGGGGTCGACACCGCGCATTTGGTTTGGGGCAATAACGTCGCCATTCTTACCGGAGACCTATTATTCGCCAGGGCTTCAAACATTGTTGCATCGCTTGGCCAAGAGGCCCTCACCATGCAGGCCCAAGTCTTTGAGCAGTTGGTGCTGGGTCAGCTGAACGAGACTATTGGGCCCCGAGAGGGCCAAGATCCGCTGGCTCATTATCTAGACGTGTTGCGAGATAAAACCGGCTCCCTTATTGCGCTATCCGCCAGACTCGGTGCACTTCTCTCGGGAGCCGATGCGAGCTACCAGCAACCGCTGCAGGCTTTTGGTGAACGTATCGGTGTTGCCTTTCAGCTGGTAGATGACATTATCGATATCCAGTCCACCACGGAGCAATCCGGCAAGGTCTCGGGAACCGATCTTTTGGCCGGTGTCCCAACGCTGCCAGTATTTTTATTGGAGAACCACAAAGACAAAGAATCAGTTGAGTTGCTTCAACTGATCAAATCTGGTCTCTCCGCGCAAAACCTGCCGGAAGTGTTAGAGAAATTGCGAGCACATGTTGTGATGGACGAAGCTCAAACGGAGACTCAGCGCTGGGCCGATCAGGCGGTAGCTGCGATTTCAGGATTACCAGCTGGTTCGGTCAAGTCTGCCCTCGAGGCATTCGCGGCCGCTGTTGTTGAGCGCCAGGGATAGGTTAGGAAAACATTTTGTCAAAGCTTCGCCTTGCCGTAATCGGGTCAGGACCCGCCGGTATTTACGCATCCGATCTGATTTTAAAGTCCGAGAAAGACTTTGAAGTTTCTATTGATCTTTTTGATTCATTGCCAGCTCCCTACGGGTTAGTGCGCTACGGAGTTGCTCCGGATCACCCGAGAATTAAGGGAATTATCAAAGCGCTTTACGAGGTCTTGGACCGCGGGGATATCCAATTCTTTGGCAATGTGACCTACGGGGTGGACATTAGCTTGGATGAGCTTAAGGATCATTACCACGCTGTTATTTTTGCCACCGGAGCCATCAAGGATGCCGCACTTAATGTTCCCGGGGTAGATCTTGCCGGTAGTTACGGTGCCGCCGATTTTGTGAACTGGTACGACGCTCACCCGGATTTCCCACTGGATTGGCCGCTAGATGCCAGCCAGATAGCTGTAATCGGTAACGGCAATGTCGCCCTAGACGTTGCACGGATGCTAATCAAGCGTCCCGAGGATCTCTTGGCAACCGATATTCCTAGCCATGTTTATGAGAATCTCAAGAAATCGCCAGTCACCGACGTGCATGTTTTCGGCAGGAGGGGCCCAGCCCAGGTTAAGTTCTCGCCACTTGAGCTTCGCGAGGCACTGCACCTAGAGGGTGTCGAGGCAATTGTTTATGAAGATGACTTCCAGTATGACCAAGGTTCGATGACCGCGATCGAATCGAGCAATCAAGTTCGCGTCATGGTTAAGACCCTCGAAGGCCTCAAGGAAAATAAACAAGATCCCCAAAAGCGCAGGTTGCACCTGCACTTTTTCTCCTCTCCGACCAGGGTTCTGGATTCGCAGGGCCGGGTTTCGGGACTTGAGATAGAGCGCACCAAGCTGGACGGCACGGGCAACGTTGTGCCAACCGGGGAGTTCGAAACTTTCCCAATTCAAGCCCTTTACAGGGCGGTCGGTTATTACGGGTCGCCGCTCGCGGAATTACCTTTCGATGAGAAAAAAGGCATCATTCCAAACGATGGTGGTCGAGTATTAGATGACGCCGGCTTGCAGATCCCGGGAATCTATTGCACCGGCTGGATCAAGCGCGGGCCGGTAGGGCTCATTGGCCACACCAAGGCCGATGCAATCGAGACCATTGGTCACGTTATTGACGATAAGCCGATGTGGCTAAAACCCTCTAGGCCGGGGGAATCCCAGATTATTGAGACTCTAAACAAAAAAGCTGTTAGGTTTGTGGGCTGGCCGGGTTGGCTCAAGATAGATTCGACTGAAAGATCCCTTGGTGAGAATCAGGGCCGAGAGCGCATCAAGCTATTTGATCGCTCAGAAATGCTAGATATTTCAGAGAGCTAGGGATGGCAAAACTTACCGCAGCAAGGCTACGTAAATCACAGATTGCGATGCTGGCGACCTTCATCTTCATGGGTCACGCAGCGCTTTCCTCGGTGGCCTGGGTTCCGGAGTACATCGACCGTCTGGGCGTTTCATTCGCCGAGTGGGGAACAATCATTGGGTTCGGAATTATCGGATCAATCGCCCCTTTGTTTTTTGCCTCGCGTCTGATTATGCGCTTTAGTTCGAGGATGATTATCCGTTGGGGCATCTATGGCGGAATGGTGATGTTGGTCTTGTTGGGCCTTTCCACAGAGCCGGCAATTTGGTTTTTTATAAACATGGGGTTCAACTTCTTCATGTCTTTGGTGGGCGTGGCTGTTAACTCCCACGCGGTTTTGATTCAGAAGCAAATAAAGATTAATGTGATGGGTCGCTTCCACGCGGGCTGGGCGGTTGGCGCCGTGGCGGCAGCAATCTCCGGTGGTCTTTCGACAGTATTTCTGAGTCTGGAAGTCTTTTTAGTAGCGGTAGCAATCATCACTCTGGTGGTGTTTGAGTTCTGCTATCGCTGGCTTTTGAATGGCCAAGAAGATGGCCACATCGAAGAAAAGGCGCTGGTGGTTAAGCGCAAGTTCTACCAGTTTCCGCCCCAGTTGGCCCTGCTGGCCCTCGGTATGTTTTTTGGAGTCTTTCCCGAGGTTGTAATTATTGACTGGGCCGCCGTGTTTGCTAGAGATATTTTGAATCTCGATTTGGCGCTGCGTTCAATCCCCTTCGCAACCTTTATGTCGGGCATGATCATCGGGAGACTCTCACTGACCCGCTGGGCAAAGCGTTTTCCCCCAAATCTAATTGCCTCTAGAGGAGCATTCATTGCGGCCGGAGCTTTTGCTGTGACGGCCTTGGTTGCGGCTCCTCTGGCCGCCATCAATCAGTATCTGGGTCTCGCGGTAAGTGGAGCGCTCTGGCTGATAGCCGGGTTGGGCCTATCTTCCTTGGCTCCGGTGTTTTCTTCCGCGGCCGGGCACATCCCCGGGGTCTCCACCTCCTGGGCGCTCTCGAGCATTAGCCTTTTCAGTTCCTCTGTCACGGTGTTGGCCAAGACTTTGATGGGCGCCTTGGCTCAAGGCGTGGGTCTCCCGCTGGCATTCTTTTTCCCAATTACTTTGGCAATTGGCGCCGGGTTTATTGCCGCAACATTCGCCAAGCAGGCTAGGCGCAGCGAGTTGGCGGATGCAGCTCCGCCTACCGGACCCATTTCGGTGATCATCGTGGATGAGGAAGGTAGGGCCTAGTTTGACTTTGTTGAGAATTAAAAACGAGCCCATGGCATACGCCTGGGGCGCAAGTGAACTACTTTCTGATCTTTTGGGTATTGAAACCCCAGATCATCCGATAGCCGAAGTGTGGTTCGGCACTCATAAGAGTTCTTTGACCATGGTGTCGGACTCGGCTAATGGTTCGCTTTTAGACCGGGTCGGTGAGCTCCCATACCTTGTGAAGTTTTTGGCTGCGGCCCAACCACTTTCAATTCAGGCGCACCCAGCTAGGGATCGAGCCAGGATGCAGTTTGCTAATAACCACAAGTCTTATTCCGATGCCAACCATAAGCCCGAGCTTTTGATTGCGATAACCGAGTTTCGGGCGCTGTGTGGCTTTCGACCGCTTCCCGAGATAGAAGCGGATCTGAGGCTGCTAGCAGCTGCATCAACTCCGCTGGCAGGGCTATGGGGAGCCTTTGAGGCTGCCGGCATTGAAGCCGCTATGCGTTGGATCTACGATGCCCCAGCTTCGGCGGTATTGCAGCTTGTTGCCAACTGCACCGTGTTGGGCCGCAAGAGAGCTCGGTTGATTGAGGACTTGTTTCACCAGCACCCATCTGATGCCGGAATCTTAGTTTCGGTCCTGATGAATCTTGTTGCCCTTAGACCTGGCGAGGCAATCTTTTTACCCGCTGGCAACATCCACGCATATCTTGAAGGCATGGGGGTGGAGGTGATGGCCGCCAGTGACAACGTGTTGCGCGGCGGCTTGACCCAAAAGCCAGTTGATGTTCGGGAGCTAATGCAAATTTTAGATTTTCAGAGCCTAATTGAGCCGCGTGTTTCTCAGCAAAAATTGGCTCAGGGGCTTCATCGGTTCGGGGTGGAAATTCCAGATTTCAATGTTTATCGGGTTGAGCCTAGTTCGTCGAATCTCCTGGTGGATATCCAACTAAATGGCTCTGCGATTGTGGTCTGCGTCTCGGGTGAACTTAATATTTCAACATCTCAGGATGAAAGCCTGACTCTGCGTAAGGGCCAGGCCGGTTACTTGGGGGATGCGAGACTATTTTCGGTGGTTGGCTCCGGAACTGGCTATCTGGCCATGGGCTAGCGAAAGTTGGTGAACTGGACGTCGATATCCAGTTTCGAAGACTTCAACAGCGCCATGGTGTCCTGCAGGTCATCCCTAGATTTAGAGCTGACTCTAAGTTCGTCTCCTTGAATGATTGGCTTCACGCCCTTGGGGCCTTCGTCTCGGATAATCTTTGAGATCTTTTTGGCTTGTTCTTGGTCGATGCCGCTTTTGAGGCTCATCTCCATGCGGTATTCCTTGCCCGAGGCGTAGGGTTCTCCAACATCAAGGGACTTCAAAGAGATGCCGCGCTTGATTAGCTTGGTTTCAAAGACATCTAAAACAGCCTTGGCCCGCTCTGGGGAGTTGGCTTTGATCATGATCTTTTCGCCGCTGTTGGAAATCTCAGCACCAGTTCCCTTGAAATCGTAGCGTTGCTCGACTTCTTTGGAGGTTTGGTTCAGAGCGTTATCCGCTTCTTGCTTATCTACTTTGGATACGATGTCGAATGTTGAATCAGCCATGCCCAAAGTCTAACTAGAACGCTTGGCAGTTGAGGAGCGAACCAAAAGCTCTATGGGCCACTGATTCACTTGCTCAAAATTCAGGAGTTGTTTCGGGTCCTCAGATTCAATGATGTCCACGATCATGTTTGCCCCCTTGACTCCTTGAGCACTGGGTCTTTGTTCAATAGTGGACAGGCCATAAAACTCTCCAAGCGGGTGCCCATCCATGCCAATTACGGATATATCTTGGGGAACACGATAACCCAAGTCTCTGGCTGCTTGAATTGCCCCAAAGCCCATCTCGTCCGAGGCGCAGAAGATCGCAGTTGGAGCGTTTCTTGGATCACCAAGCATTTGCTTGGCAGCGTGATACCCGCCGGGAACCGTGAAGTCAGCCTCCGCCATCCACTGCGGATGGAAGTCTAAATTGGCATCCAGCAAAGCCTCGTGATATCCAGTCTTACGCAAGTACGGCTGGTGAAAATCCATCTCAGTAGCAGGTGTTCCCGAGATCATCCCGATCTCGGTATGGCCGAGGGAAATCAAGTGTTGAGTTGCCAATCGTCCTGCGCCCTCGTCGTCTATCGCTAAGGATCGAGCCCCTGGAATTGGGCCACCAATTCCAATGATCGGCTTGTTTATCTCGCTTAGTCGGCTGAGCTCTTGGGGTGAAAGCTTTACCGCCACGGTCAAGACGCCATCAACTCGCTTTCTTAGCACGAGGTCTTCAAAGATTCTTCGACGGTGAGTTTCTCCTCCGGAGAGGTTATAGAGAGTCACGTCATAGCCTCTGGCCACCAAGGCATTGACCGCATTTTCCAACAGGTTGGAAAAATACCAGCGGTCAATAAACGGCATCACCACCCCAATGTTCTTGGATCTTCCGGTGGCGAGGCTGTAAGCCGAGGATGATGCCACGTAGCCAAGCTCCTGCGCGGCCTTGAGGACCTTTTCACGAGCTCGGGCTGAAACGTGGGCTTTGCCGTTAAGTGCCCTGGACACCGTGGCTGTGGAGACGCCAGCCCGCTGCGCTACTTCAATAATTCCTACCATTTGTAAAAATTGTAAAGCTTTCCAAATGGATTTGTCTGATTTTCTGGGCCTTACTCGAGTTCAGCGAGGAAAATAAACAGCTCATCCGCAGCCAGGCGGGAAACTCACGACTACTTAGTGGTGAGATAAACCGTTTGAATTAGAACCTTGTCTACGAATATGCGCACGGCGCAGTCCACCCCGAAGCCGACCTTCTCTGCCCAGCGAAAGAGGTTGTGAGTGACTGCCGGGATAGATGGAACGATTACCCAGTCTTTGCCAATCTTGGCGCTAAGACGGTGTCCTTCATAGCCGAGTGTGTAGACAACAACGAAACCCTTGAATGATCCGACGGTGACTTTCCTCAGAGATGAGGTTGAGTCATCGGCGCCAGATGAGAATGGGTCACCGACGTCAGAAGACGAGCCGGCGCCAGATAGGGACAGGTCCCCGACATAAACGAGGCGCTTTTCAACAATGTTGTTTTCCAAAGTTCTCGGGTCGGAATCACCATCGAAGCTCGCAGTGATTGTTCCAGTGCCATGGTCGTTTTCACCAATGTCAACCCTGAAGCTAGCAAAACCAGCGGCATCTAAATTCAATGGAATCGATGACGGTGTCCCCGGGCCGGAGTAACTCAATGAAAATGTCCCAGTGGCAGAGGTCTGGACTCTGTTGCCAAAGACATCTTTTAATTGAATTGCAACTACGAAACTAGAATCCTTGGCTATTTGAGGCGCCTCAATAACGAGTTGGGTTCCGGTCCCTTCTTGGGCATCGTCGAATGTCAGCACTTTGGCTGTCGTCTTAGATCCACTTCTTATGACTACAATTTGCTCGCCAGCAAAATTTGAACGGACCTGGACTGAGTACTCGCCGGTGTCTGAGCTAGTTACAGTGATCGAGCCCACTGCGAAGTTTTGTCTCAATGACTCGCTTGGCGCTCCTGTGGAAAAGAGAAGTCCTGGCGCGCTGATTTGCACCGTCCCACCGGGAATAACCTGCCCTGCTGCGTTAGTCAGGACACCAGTCAGTGTGAAGTATTCAAAGGCGTGATATCTGGGAAGCTCGGACGCTCCCAAATCGCGAGCATCGAATGCCTTTGCCTGAACTAGCTCAATCTTTGGGCTTGCGTCTGAGCCAGCGCTTCTGGCGGTAACTGTGACTTTGGCTGGAATCGAGTCAAATCTCACGGCCACAACTGGAGAAGAGGGGCCTTGGATTATCCCGGGGAGATTCACAATAGTCCCTTGGGTCTCACCAGAACCAGAACCAGAACCAGAACCAGAACCAGAACCAGAACCAGAACCAGAACCAGAACCAGAACCAGAACCAGAACCAGAACCAGAACCAGAACCAGAACCAGAACCAGAACCAGAACCAG